>CAWBSA010000001.1:0-36590 GCA_963791255.1 uncultured Alphaproteobacteria bacterium
AAGACGCTTCCAGGCACCGATCAGAATGGGTGTCAGGCAGTAATAGCGCCCGTCCTCCGCGGCCTCCGCCATGTCGGCCTTGAAGGCCTCGGCGCGGACCGGATCGGCCATGCCGAGCTCGGCGGCTGACGCGAACAGCGATTGGTAAACGCCGATCAACATCGCCGCCATGTCCTTGAGCGGGATGAATTTTGCCTCGGCAAGCGTGCCGTCGGGAAGCCCGAGCCCGGCCGCCTCGAACTGCATGGGGAGCTGGCGTCCGGCCCTCAAGTTCCGGCCATGCGCTCTGAACACGCCCTCGAACAGGCGATTGAACTCGCCCATGGCGGGGCACAGCGGCTCGATCGCGATCGAGCCGAAATCGAACTCCTGCGCCGCGACCACGCCGCCCGGCTTGGTCCAGGCCGCCATCTTCTCGAGCGCCGCCACCGGGTCCTGCATATGCATGAGGAACAGCCGGCAATAGACGAGGTCGAACGGGCCGCCCTTGACCATATCGAGCTGTTGCATGTCGGCGTCGATCTGCGTGAACTTGGCGCCGCCTTCGGCGCGGAGGTCGGCGAGCGCCTGGGCGCCGAGCTTGGCGTCGATCTCGATGCCGGTGACGCTGCCCTCGGGTCCTACGCGACTGGCCATCGAGCGCATCACGACGCCGGGACCGGAGCCCACGTCGAGCGCGCTCATGCCGGCTGCCAGGCCGACCGCATCGAGCACCTTCTCGGTCGCGCTTTGCCACATCGCCGCCTGGTCGCGCAGCCGCCGATATTCTTCGGCGTCCCGCGTGTGAACATAGCCGTCAGGATTGAGCTTCCGCGCCTCGCTCGCCACTCGTGTCGCTCCTTTGGGTTGCCGCCCGCCGATCGGCTATAGCTTGAAGGTACGGCAGCCATGCGGCGGAGCAAAGGGACGTGGAGCATTTTCCTGAATGTCTGGATAGAGCGGCACAGGCCGCTTTGCTGACAGAGATCAGGCGGATCATTGCTGAAGCGCCGCTTTTCACCCCGACCATGCCGCGTTCCGGCAAAGAGATGTCGGTGCGCATGACGAATTGCGGTGAGCTCGGCTGGGTGACCGACAAGGAGCGCGGCTACCGCTATCAGGCGACGCATCCCGTGACCGGCAAGCCCTGGCCGCCGATGCCTAAGCTGCTGCTCGATCTCTGGCAGGAGGTGGCGGGATACGCTGCGCCGCCGCAAGCCTGCCTCGTCAATTATTACGCGGGCAGCGCCAAGATGGGGCTGCATCAGGACAAAGACGAGGAGGATTTCGCCGCGCCCGTGCTGTCGGTGTCGCTCGGCGACGCGGCGATCTTCCGGGTCGGCGGCAAATCGCGCAAGGACCCGACGCGTGCGTTCGAATTGCGGTCAGGGGACGTTGTGGTACTCGGCGGCGACGACCGGCTCGCTCATCACGGCATCGACCGCATCCTGCCCGGCACGTCCACGCTGCTTGCCGAAGGCGGCCGCTTCAATCTCACTCTGCGGCGTGTGACTAAGACGGCGTGAGTTTGACTTAAACTCGAGATCAGTCGCCGGACGTCGTGCCGCCGGGGAAGTCGTCATTGGCGGCTTTGTGCTCAGGCGCGCCGTTGCCCTGGCCTTGCGGCTGCGGCGCGGCCTTGCCGCCGCCTTTGGCGACCGCGACCAGCGCCGGCCTCAGGCAGCGATCGCCGATCGTGTAGCCCGCCTGCATCACATCGACCACCGTGCCGTCGGGCACGTCGGCGTTCGGCACCTCGTACATCGCCTGATGGCAGTTCGGGTCGAAGCGCTGGCCGAGCGGCTCGATGCGGGTCACGCCGTGGCGCTCGAGCACGTTCAAGAGCTCGCGCTCGGTGATCTCGACCCCGTCGAGGAAGCTCTTGAGCGCGGGGTCCTGCGCCGCGGCGCCGGTGGGCACGTGCTCGATGGTGCGCTTGAGATTGTCGCCGACGGTCAGCACGTCGCGGGCAAAATTGGAGATGGCATAGCGCGCCGTGTCGGTCTTCTCCCGCTCGGTGCGCCGGCGCAAATTCTCCATGTCGGCCATGGTGCGCAGCAGCCGGTCGCGCATGTCCGCGTTCTCCGTGAGGAGCGCGTTCAGATCGGCGCCGACCTGCGAGCCAGGATCGGCGTTGGGATTTTGCGTTCCGGCCTTGGCGGCGTCGGCAGGTCTTGCCTGATCCCCGTTGGCCTCACGCGGATCGGTTGTGTCGTCGGGCATGCAGCGCCTCGGCGAAAGCGGTTTCACTCGGGAGTCATGCGGGATATCGACCGTGGCGCGGCAAAAATCAAGGGACAAGGCGCCCGAGCAGCCGCGCCGTGTAGTCGACCATGGGAATGATGCGGCCGTAATTCAGCCGGGTCGGGCCGATCACCCCAAGCACGCCGACGATTTTCTGCTCGGTATCCTCGAACGGCGAGACGATCAGAGCGGAGCCCGACAGCGAGAACAGCTTGTTCTCCGAGCCGATGAAGATGCGCACCCCGTCGGCCCGCTCGGCGAGGCCAAGCAGCTGAATCAGGTCCTTCTTGGCGTCGAGGTCCTCGAACAGGAGCCGCACCCGCTCGAGGTCCTCCATCGCCTTGACGTCTTCGAGCAGATGCGCCCGGCCGCAGACGATCAGGCTCTTGCTGTCGTCGGCGGTCCCCGACCAGGTCGCGAGCCCTTCGGTGACGACGCGCGCGGTGAGCTCGTCGAGCTGGGCGCGGCGCTGCTCGATCTCCCGCTCGATGCGGCCGCGCGCCTCGGCCAGCGTCAAGCCGCCGATCCGCGCATTGATGTAATTGGTGGCCTCGTTCAGCGACGAGAGCGGCAGGCCTTCGGCGACCGAGATGATGCGGTTCTCGACGTCGCCGTCCTCGCTCACCAGCACGGCGAGCGCCTTGCCCTCGCCGAGATTGACGAACTCGACCTGCTTCAGCCGCTTGCTCTGCTTGTCGACCAGCACCACGCCGGCGCAGCGCGACAGGCCCGAGAGCATCTCGCCCGCCTCGGCGAGGAAGTCCTCGGCTGCGCGGCGCCTACCGCCTCCGGCCATGCGGCTCTCGATCTGGCCGCGCTCCTCCTCGGTGATGTCGCCGATCTCGAGCAGGCCGTCGACGAACAGGCGAAGCCCGGTCTGCGTCGGCAGCCTGCCGGCGCTGGTATGCGGCGCGTAGATCAGGCCGAGGTTTTCGAGGTCGGACATGACATTGCGCACCGAGGCCGGCGACAGCGTCATCGGCAAAGCGCGCGACAGATTGCGCGAGCCGACCGGCTCGCCGGTGGCGAGATAGGTCTCGACGATGCGCTTGAAGATCTCGCGCGAGCGCTCGTTCAGCTGGCGAAGCGGCAAGGCTTCGGCCGCGGCTCTGACCTCGTTTAAGTCGGTGTGACGCATTGTGGGGTCAACTTAGAGCATGATCCCGAAAAGTTGCGACTCGGAAGGACTGCGCGAGACAAAGATCTAAAGCGAAATCCGGTTCAACCCGCGCGTCAAACGTCGCGACTTCCGCCCGCTCTAGTTAAGCGGGAGCGATGCGGCCGCGCCAGCCGTGGTCAGCTCGTCGGGAGCGCCGAAATGGTCGAAATAGCGCGATTTGATCGCTTCGACCGGCATGATGACGAATACGTCGGTCGTGCCGAACTGATGGTCGATCACCGCGCCGTCGCCGACATAGGCGCCGACCCTGAGATAGCCCTTGATCAGCGGCGGCAGCGCCTTCATGGCGGCGCGCACGTTGACCGCCTCGCGCGGCATCATGTTCATGTCGACGCGCAGATGCTCGTGCGCGCGCACCCGCCAATCCTCCGGCGCGAGCGCGTGATGATGCAGGTAGCTCAGAGCCTCGGCATGCGCCGAAGGATCGGTGCCCTCGAAGCTCGCGCAGCCGATCATCACGTCGCCGCCGTGCTCGCGCACATAGGACCACACGCCCTGCCACAGCAGCTCGAGCGTCCGCTTGTTGCGGTAGGGCTTGAGCACGCAGGAGCGGCCGAGCTCCATGAAGCTGTAGTCGGGCTTGGCCGCGAGCAGCGGGGCGATGTCGTATTCGCCCTGGGTGTAGAAGCCGTCATTGAGCTCGGCCACCTCCTGCCGCAGCATGCGGTAGGTGCCGACCACCTTTGAGCGCAGCCAGCGCCGACCGTCATTTGCGTCGCCGCGATCGACCACCAGCAGATGATCGAACACCGCGTCATAGGCGTCCTCGTCGCGCCGCGACAGCATGGCGAGCGCGCCGGGAATGGCCGACATCTCCTCGTAGAACACTTTGTAGCGGAGACGCTGGGCGCGGCGGATCTCGCTCCGTTTGCGCGCGAGTCGCACTTCGAGCGAGCCGAAGCTGCCGTAGATCTTGGGGGGCTGAAAGCGTTTGCCGAGCGCGCCGACATTGAAGCGTCGCTTGCCCATGAAGGGCAGCATGCCCCCCTGGCTCGGCTTGAACATCAGTCCTGGAAACATTGCACTGCCGCGAAATCTGCCCGCAAATCGTCCAGTGGCTGGCTTCATAGGCATGAAAAGGCCCGTTGGGGAGGATTTAGTACCGCGGGCGACCGATGCAACCCCCACCCGCGGCGACTGAACCCGATTCGGCCATAACGAAAGCGGGTTAGCAAACCAATTCGAAGCCTATGTGACAGTCTGGGGATTGGCGCACAGCTTCGCGCCCGAACTCGCCGAAACTCTCAGGCGGCGCCGAGCCCAGCGCCTTGCGCGGCCTCGCTATCCTTGCCGCCCCAGCGGGCGAACAGCGCCGCGAGGTCGGCCTTTTCGAACGGCTTGGCGAGGTAATCGTCGAGGCCCGCGGCAAGATAGGCGGCGCGGTCCTCGGCGAAAGCATTGGCGGTCAGCGCCACGATCGGCGGCCGTCCCGCGGCCGGCAGGGCGTCGTCGGGATAGAGTCCCCTGATGCGCCGCGCCGCCTCGAGGCCGTCCATGTCCGGCATGTGGATGTCCATGAACACGATGTCGAAGCCCTTGCCGGGCGAGTCGGTCAGAGCGTTGCGGGCCTTGGCGACTGCCTCCTCGCCGTTCCGCGCGCGAACCACGCGGGCGCCGGACTTCTCGAGCACGGTCGTTGCGAGCAACGCGTTGATGTCGTTGTCCTCGGCAAGCAGGATGGACACGCCTGCCGCGTCATCGGGCACGGCACGAAGCGCGGGGCGCGTGAGGGCAAGCGCCTCGGCCACTTTCGTCTGCTGCTCATCTTGTGTGCCGAACAGCTGGACGAGAAGCGACAGCGGCCTGATCGGGCGGACGAGATAGAAATCGAACCCTTCGGCGCGGAACGACGGGAGGTCGCCGCGCTCGGCCGGATCGACGATGACCACGGCGCGGGCGGGATGACGAAGCTCCGACAGGAGGCGCGCGGCGCCGGCCTCGATCGCCGCGCTGTCGGTCAGGAGCGCGGTGAAGGGTACGCCGTTCGCCGCGGCGCCGGCGGCGATGCGCCTTGCGTCCTTGAGCCTGACGCGAGCGACCGAGGCTCCCATCCCGACCAGGAGATCGCCGACGAGGGCCGCCTCGATCGCGCCTTCGAGCACGAGCAGCACCTTCTCGCCAGCCTCCGGCTGGGGCCAGCCCGCGCCAAGCAAGGTGACCTCGCCCGGCATGGCGAAGGGCAGATCGACGGTGAAGGTGGCGCCCGACCCCGGCACGCTTGCGACGGAGATGCGGCCGCCCATCTCATCGACCAGGCGTTTGGAGATGGTGAGCCCGAGCCCGGTGCCGCCATGGCGCCGCGCCGGGCCCTGATCGGCCTGCTCGAACTCGGCGAAGATGCGCTCGATCGCGTCTGGCGGGACCCCAGGCCCCGTGTCGCGCACGGCGAAGCGGAGCATAGCTTGGCCGGCGTGGCGCGGCGCGCCGGGCATCTGCTGAAGGGTGAGCGCCACGCCGCCCTTCTCGGTGAATTTGATGGCGTTGCCGATCAGGTTCATCAGAATCTGGCGGACGCGCATCTCGTCGCCGATGACGGTCCTCGGCAGATCTGGCGCCGCCAGCCAGCCGATCTCGAGCCCCTTGTCGCGCCCGCGCGGCGCGAGCAGCTCGATCACGCCTTGGGCGGCGTCGGCCACCTCGAACGGTGCGGCGCGCAGCTCGATCTTGCCGGCTTCGATCTTGGAGAAGTCGAGCACCTCGTCGATCAGCGACAGCAAGGTCTTGGCCGAGGTCGAGATGGCGCGCGCATAGGTACGCTGCTCGGGCGACAGCTCGGTGTCGAGCAGAAGCCCGGTCATGCCGAGAATGCCGCTCATCGGCGTTCTGATCTCGTGGCTCATCGAGGCGAGGAAGCGCGACTTGGCCTTGCTCGCGTCCATCGCCTCGTCGCGTGCGACCGCGAGCGCAAGCTCCGAGGCACGCTGCTCGGTGATATCGCGGCCGACGCTCTGGATCTCGCTCACCCTTCCGTCCCCGTCGAGGATGGTGAAGTCCTCCCACACAAACCACCGAGGGCCGTCTTCGGTTGCAAGCTCGACCACGCGGTTCTGCCGCTCTCCGCCTCGCGGCGGGAACGGCGGAACGGCAAAATCGTCGGCGTGTATTGGCGAGCGGCAGGCGGAACACCTGACCGAGCGCTGCCTCCCGGGCGAGCCCGAAGGTCCGGCAGAAGGCGTCGTTGGCGAAGGACAGCCGCCCGTCGGCGTCGCGGCGGAGGATGACGTCGCCCTGGTGGTCGAGCAGGTCGCGATAAAGCGCCTCGCGCTCGCGCACTTCCCATTGCAGGTCCCTGAGCGATTCGAGGCTCGCATCGAGGCGGTCTGACAGCGAAGCGACCCGCTCATTGCCGCTCCGGTCGCGCCGCGCCGCCAGAAGCTCGACCGCGATGGCGACGGCGAGCACGAGCGGGAGGATCGGGAGCGTCAGCGTGGGGCCGAGCGTGGCCAGCGAAAGGATGAGGAGCGAGGCGGCGAACAGAGCGAGCGCGGTACGAAGCACGATCGTGCCGGAGCGATCCGAAATTAGCTCACCGGACTCGCGGGGCGCCGCTGCCCGGGCGCTGACAATCAGCCCCGCGCGCTCCCCGCGCCGCTTCGCGCGCGTAAGCTTCTCGACCCACTTCACTGACGCCACTCGCCTGCTGCCGGTCGTTGCCGGCGGCTTCTCTTGGCCAGGAGTGAAGCAGAGAATGTTTGAGAAAGGCTTTAGCAGGGTGGCGAGGCACCCCTGCGAGCGGCATAAAACTTTGTGAAATCAATATCTTAAGCGGCGGCCTGGGCGCGCCTCAGCGTCTCGCCGCGATAGCTGAGAGCCTCGGCGATATGGATGCGGCAGACCTTTTCCTCGCCGTCGAGGTCGGCAAGGGTGCGGGCGACGCGGAGCGTCCGGTGATAGCCGCGCGCGCTCAAGGCGAGGGCATCGGCGGCGTCGCGGAGCAGCGTGAGCCCGGCCGCCTCGGGCGCGGCAATCTCATCGAGCAGCGTCCCGTCGCATTCAGCGTTGGTGCGGATGCGCTGGCAGCCAAATTTCGCATAGCGTTTGGACTGGATGACACGGGCAAGCGCGACGCGCCCCCGCACCTCGGCGCTGCCCTCTGACGCCTGCGGCAGGACGAGATCGGCGGCCGAGACGGCGGGCACCTCGATCTGGAGGTCGATACGGTCGAGCATCGGCCCGGAGATGCGCGCCTGGTAGCGGTCGGCGCAAGACCGCCCCTGGCGGCAGGCATAGCCCGGCTCGCCCGCGCGCCCGCAGCGGCACGGGTTCATGGCGGCGATCAGCTGGATGCGCGATGGGTAGGATATGCGGTGGTTGGCGCGCGCGATCACCGTCTCTCCGGTCTCGAGCGGCTGGCGGAGCGCATCGAGCACCTGGGGGTGGAACTCCGGCAGTTCGTCGAGGAACAGCACGCCGAGATGGGCAAGCGCCGCCTCGCCTGGACGGGGCCGCGAGCCGCCGCCGACCAGAGCCGCCATGCTCGCCGAATGATGCGGCGCGCGGAACGGGCGGACGCGGCCGATTCGTCCTCCGGCGAGATCGCCTGCAAGGCTCCTGATCATGCTCACTTCCAGCATCTCCGAGGCTCGAGCGGCGGCGAGGATCAGGGCAGAGCAGCCGCTCCAGCATCGACTTGCCGGCGCCAGGCGGTCCGATCATCAGCAGGTTATGTCCGCTCGGCGGCGGCGACCTCGAGCGGCATCGCTATGCGCGGTCTACTGTCCGCTTAATGTCCTCAGATCAGGCATAAGGCGCCTCGTCGGCGGGATAACGGCGCGTCGGCTTCAGGCCAGCCGCAAACGATTGCAGCCCTTGAAGTGATTGACGATTTCACGTCGCATGGTCACGGCGCGAACATCGGCTCATGTCGGAACGGCGGCCCAGGCGGCTTCGGCGCCGCACGAGGCCGGCAGATCAGCCCACTAGTCGAGACGCGTTGGCGCCGATCGCCGCGGGAAGCGTGCCGGCAACCGTCGCGATCGAGCCGTCGAGCGCAAGCTCGCCCAGCACGCAGAAGCCTTCGATCGCGTCGCGCGCGATCGCCCCGACCGCCGCCATCAGCCCTAGCGCGATCGGCAGGTCGTAATGGCTGCCTTCCTTGGGGAGGTCGGCGGGAGCGAGATTGACCGTGATCCTCTTCGGCGGCAGGCCGAGCCCGATCGCGTTCAGCGCGCCGCGCACCCGCTCGCGGCTTTCGGCCACGGCCTTGTCCGGCAAGCCGACGATGGTGAAGGCGGGGACGCCCGGGCCGATCTGCACCTGCACGTCGACGCCGCGCGCCTCGATGCCCTCGAAAGCGACCGTCGTGACCCGCGCGAACATCGCTAAACCCCCGTACCGATTGCGCCTTACTCTAGCGAAGACGAGCAAAATCGCAAGAACAATCAGTGAACATGTTTGCGATGGATCAACGAGCAGACATCTCGCAAGACTAATTTAGGATCGGATTGGGCGAGGAGTTGAGCATGTTCAAAGACCTGTCGATGCGCATCTTCCTCTTCCATCTCGTGGCCTATGTCGCCGTCACGGCGCTCTCGGCCGCCGTCAATCTCGGGCTGACACCGCAGCATCTCTGGTGGCCATGGGTGCTGATCGGCTGGGGCGTCGCCGTCGCCACCCACGCCTTCGCGCTTCTGCTCCGCAAGACGCGGCGGCGCGAGCGCATCTTCGTCGACAGGAAGGCGCGCGCCTTCGCCGTGCATCTCTTCGCCTATGTGGCGGTCGTGCTCGTGCTCCTGCTCGTCAACGTCACGCTGACGCCAAAGGTGTGGTGGTTCTATTGGGTGGCGCTCGGCTGGGGCGCCGGCGTCGCGTTTCAGGGCTGGTGCACCTTGTTGAGGAAGCGCAAACAGGCGCCCGCGCCGGCAGCGGTGCAACACAAGGCCGCCGTCAAGCACATCGAAACGAAGGCCGCGCCGCCCGAGCCCAAGGCCGGGCCGGCGCGGAAGCGCGCACCGCAGAAGCGTAAGCCGAAGACCTAACGGAAATTCAGCGTCTCAGGATCAGCGTGTTGGAGGGAAGGCTCGGATCGAGCACGCGCGCCGCTTGCTCTGCGCCCGATACTGGCAGCTTCGCGGCGTCGATCAGCCCAAGCTGCGCGAGCAGGCTCGCCTGGTCCCAATAGATGCGCTCGAATTGGACCTTGCCGCCCTCAAAGCCCACCACAACGACGAACGGGATTGCAGCCTTGCGCCCCGTGGGCTTAACGCCGGGAAGGATCGCCGGCATGTCGCAATCATGGGTAAAGCGGATGATCACCTCGTCGACGACGCGATCCTCGCCGACGGTGCGCGACAGCGGGGTGATCTCGGTGTCCTTTGGCCAGTGCCCGATGAACCAGGTCGCGTAAAAGCGCCGCACGTCGTCGCGCCCGAATCCACCGGTCATCGTCGGCACGTGCGTGACGTGCGGCGCATTGGCCATGGTAGCCATGGTCGCCTCGATATCGCGCGTGTTGAACTCGGCGTCGGTATGGGCGTCGAACTTGGCGCCAAGGCAGTTTGGATCCGAAGCCGTCACGCCTTCCTCTTCCGTTTGGTTGCCGCGACCTTCTTCTCCACCACGTCCCAGATCATGGCGGCGATGTCGGGCCCGCCGAATTCGGCGATCTGCCTGATGCCGGTCGGCGAGGTGACGTTGATCTCGGTGAGGTAGTCGCCGATCACGTCGATGCCGGTGAAGATCAGCCCGCGCTTCTTGAGCTCCGGCCCGAGCCGCGCGCAGATCTCCTGGTCGCGCTTGGTGAGAGTGGTCGGCTTGGCCGTGCCGCCGACATGCAGGTTGGAGCGGGTCTCGTCGGCCGCCGGCACGCGGTTAATGGCGCCCGCGATCTCGCCGTCGACCAGGATGATGCGCTTGTCGCCTTTGCGCACGGCCGGCACATAACGCTGCACCATGATCGGCTCGCGGAAGGTCATGCCCATCAGCTCGATCAGCGAGTTGAGATTGGTATCGCCGGGCTGGAGACGGAAGATCGCCGCGCCGCCATTGCCGTAGAGCGGCTTCACCACGATGTCCTTGTGCTTGTCGCGGAAGGCGCGGATCTGCTCGGGCGAACGGGTGACGAGCGTCGGCGGCATCAAATCGAGAAAGTCGAGCACGAACACTTTCTCCGGCGAGTTGCGCACCGATGCCGGATCGTTGACCACGAGCGTATTCGGCTTCAGCCGCTCGAGCAGATGCGTGGTGGTGATATAGGCCATGTCGAATGGCGGGTCCTGCCGAAGGTGCACGACGTCGAACTCCGCCAGGTCGACGCTCCTCGGATGCGCCAGCCGGTAATGATTGCCGGGCCGGTCCTCGACCGTGATGCTGTGGCCCTCGGCAATGAGCTTGCCGTCGCGGAGCGAGAGATTGCCGGGCGTGTAGTAGAACACGTCGTGGCCGCGCCATTGCGCCTCGAGCAGGAGCGCGAAGGTGGAATCGCCCCGAATATCGATGCGCTCGATCGGGTCCATCTGGAAGGCGACCTTGAGGGCCATGGCGATCCTTATAGACGAGTCACCGTCACACCGGGAAGGCGTTGGCGATATAGCGCGGCCAGGCCCAAGGCGCGGTCAGCACCACGTCGAAGGCGATGTCGTGGCCGGCATAAGTGGGGTGGCCGGCAAGCCAATATTGCGCGGCGCGCACGATCCGCCGCCGCTGCCGTGAGGGGAGCGTCCATGCCGCGTCCTCGCGGGTCTTTCGCCGCTTCACCTCGATGAAGGCGAGCCGCTTGCCCTTGAGCGCGACCAGGTCGATCTCGCCGACCGGCGTTTTGTAGCGCTGCGCCACGATGCGGTGACCTTTGACGCGGAGCAGGGTTGCGACGATCGCCTCGGCGAGCACTCCGCTGCGATAGGCTTTGACCCGCGCGCTTCGCATGATCAGTCGCGCTTGCGCGGCAGCGCGAGCCCGAGCTCGTAGACGCGCGAGCGCTTCACTTGCAGCACCTCGGCGACGCTCCGCACCGCGTCGCGGAAGCTCTCCATATTCAGTGCCTTCGTGAGCTGCTCGACGATCTTGGCGTCGCTGATCTCGGTCGCGTCGTCTTGCGGCGGGGCGATCACCACGACGAACTCGCCCTTCAGCGTCTCGTCGTCTTCAATCCCACCGGCAAGCCGGTCGAGCGTCCCGCGCGTCACGCCTTCATGCAGCTTGGTCAGCTCCTTGGCGATCGCCGCCTCGCGCGCTCCGAGCACCGCCGCCATGTCGGTCAGGCTCTTGGCCAGCCGCGGCCCGGTCTCGAACACGATCAGCGTCGCCGGCACCTCCTTCAGCTCTTCGAGCCGGCTGCGGCGCGGGCCCGACTTCGGCGGCAGGAAGCCTGCGAACAGGAACGTGTCGGTCGGCAGCCCCGTGACGGTCAGGCCCGCGAGCACCGCCGAGGGCCCGGGGATGCTGGTCACGGCGATGCCTTCGTCGAGCGCCGCGCGCACGAGCTTGTAGCCGGGGTCGGAGACGAGCGGCGTGCCGGCGTCTGAGATCAGAGCTACGGCCTGGCCGGCGCTGAGCCGCGCGATCAGCTTCGGGCGCTCCCGCTCGGCATTGTGCTCGTGATAGGGCGTGAGCTCGCCCGAGATGCCGAAATGGTTGAGCAGCTTCCTCGAGTGGCGGGTGTCCTCGGCGGCGATGAGATCGGCGCGGGAGAGCACGGCAAGCGCGCGCAAGGAAATATCGGCGAGATTGCCGATCGGCGTCGCCACGAGATAGAGCCCGGGCTGAAGCGGCCGCTGGATCAGCTCCTGAAGCACCTCGCTCGCGCGCGCGATCGTCCGGTGCGAAGCCGCCTCGTCCCGTTCCTCGTCGCGCTGATCTTGCACGCGCATGCCCGCGAATGTTGCCTCGGCCCGAATCGATTTGGTGCGGCGCAAGGACAGGGCGATGGCGCCCTAGGCGCAAAAACGTTACGTGATATAGTCGCGTCTCGTCCATCACGTTTGAGCCACAGTCGCGGGCAAGATTCGTCCGGGCG
The DNA here is from genome assembly GCA_963791255.1 of uncultured Alphaproteobacteria bacterium. Classification (GTDB taxonomy): domain Bacteria; phylum Pseudomonadota; class Alphaproteobacteria; order Rhizobiales; family Methyloligellaceae; genus Methyloceanibacter. The sequence continues at coordinate 12,357 of CAWBSA010000001.1, forward strand.
CCAAGGGCCAGGGCCGCCCATGCTTGCGCCTCGCCCTGGAGCAAAAGGGGACATGCGCCTTCCGTCCGGTATCGGTCGCCATCTCGGCGCCATCAGGCTCGTACTCGCGAGCGTGGCCGTGGCGCTTTTGTTCTCGGGCTGTGGCGGCGGCAGCGGAGGATTACCTTCTGGCCCAAGCTTTACCGGCGCGACCGGTACCCCGGTGAAGGTCGCGGTGCTGCTGCCGATCGGCGCGGGCGGCCCGACGCAAGGCATCGCCAAGGCGCTGAAGCAGGCGGCCGAGCTCGCCCTGTTCGACTTCGACAACCCGAACGTTCTGCTCGTGCCCAAGGACACCAAAGGCACGCCGGAAGGCGCGCGGGCCGCCGCCGAGAGCGCGATCCATGAGGGCGCCGAGCTGATCCTCGGGCCGCTCTTCGCGCAGGAGGTCGAGGCGGTGGCGCCGGTCGCGCGCCAGGCGCGCATCCCGGTGATCGCGTTCTCCAGCGACGAGAAGGTCGCCGGCGGCGGCGTCTATCTGCTGAGCTTCCTCGCCGGGCGCGACGTGCCGCGCATCGTCTCGTTCGCCGCCGCTCGCGGAAAGCGCAATTTCGCCGAGCTCGTCCCGCAATCGCCCTATGGCCGGATCGCCGAGGCGGCCTTCGGCAGGGCAGCGTCCTCTGGCGGCGGGCAGATCGCCGTCAACGCCGGGTTCCCCTCGGGCAACTCGAACGCCATGCTCGGGCCGGTCCGCCAGGTGGCTGCCGCGGTCAAGGGCAGCGGCGTCGATGCGGTGTTCATACCGGCTGGCCGCGATGACCTGCCTTCGCTCGCGCCGCTGCTCGCTTCGAGCGATGTGACCAGCGCCCACGTCCAGCTGCTCGGCACCGGGCAGTGGGACTATCCCAATATCGGCAGCGAGCGGGCGCTGGTCGGCGGCTGGTATCCGGCGCCTGATCCCAAGGGCTGGAGCAACTTCACGCAGCGCTACGCCAAGACGTACGGCGCCGCGCCCCCGCGGCTGGCGAGCCTCGCCTATGACGCGGTGAGCCTCGCCGTGTCGCTGTCGCAGGGCGCGCCGGGCGAGCGCTATTCCTCGGCCCAGCTCACCCGCTCGAGCGGCTTCGCCGGCATCGACGGGTTGTTCCGCCTCCTGTCCGACGGCACCTGCGAGCGCGGTCTCGCCATCCTCGAAGTGCATGAAGGCGGACCTACCGTGATCGACCCGGCGCCGAGCTCGTTCACCACCGCCTCGTCTTATTAGGCGGCGAGCTCGAGGATCAGCCGGTTCAGCACGAGCCGGCCGTCCGGCGTCGCGGCGAGGCGGGAGCCGTTGCGGGTGACCAGGCCGTCGCCTTCGAGCGCGCTCATGCGGGTCTCGTCCAGCGCGCGGCCGCCGATCGCGGCGAGCCGGTCGAGGTCGATCCCTTCGGCGAGACGCAAGCCCATCAGCAGATATTCTTCGGCAGCCTCCTCGGCGCTCAGCGGCTCGTCGCTCACGAGCCCGTGGCCGTGCGCCTCGACCTCGGCAAGCCAGCCCTCCGGCGATTTGATGGTTGAGAGCGCGCGCTTGACGCCATGCGCGGTGATACGGCCATGCGCGCCGGCGCCGATGCCGGCATAGTCGTGGCCGCGCCAATAGATCAGGTTGTGGCGCGATTCAGATCCGGGGCGCGCGTGGTTCGAGATCTCGTAGGCCGGCAGTCCGGCGCCCTCGCATAGCTCTTGTGTCAGTTGGTAGAGCGCGCTCGCCACGTCGCTGCTCGGCACGTGCAGCGAGCCCGCCGCATGGCGCGCGGCGAACGGCGTGCCGTCCTCGATGGTGAGCTGGTAGAGCGAGAGGTGATCCGCCTCGTGACCAAGCGCGAGCTTGAGCTCGTCCGCCCAAGCGCGTGCCGTCTGTCCCTCGCGCGCATAGATCAGGTCGAACGAGACGCGCGCGAAATGACGCTTGGCGAGGGCGAGCGCGGCGAGCGCTTCGTCGGCGCTGTGCTGGCGGCCGAGCGCTTTTAGGCTCGCATCGTCGAGCGCCTGCACGCCGAGCGACAGGCGGTTGACGCCCGACGCCCGGTAGCCCGCGAAGTTCTCGGCCTCGACGCTGGTCGGGTTGGCTTCGAGCGTGATCTCGGCGTCGGGCGCGATGCGCCAATGCTTGGCGATGGCGTCGAGGATCGCCGCGACGCTGCCGGGCCGCATCAATGATGGCGTGCCGCCGCCGAAGAAGATGCTGGAGACCGTGCGCCCCGGCGCGAGCGACGCGAAATGGCCGAGCTCTCGTGAGATAGGCTGCAAGGAACCTGCTCTCGTCGATGCCGCCGTGACGGACATGCGAGTTGAAATCGCAATAGGGGCATTTGGCGCGGCAGAAGGGCCAATGCACATAGATCCCGAACGGCTCGCCGACGGCTCGCCGTCGCTTTGCGGCGCGTCAGGTCGTCTGCGAGCGCCAAGCTATCGCTTCATCGTCGGCCCAGCTTGCCTGAAGCAGTTGGTCGAAGGCCTTCTGGCGGTGCGACATCGAATTCTTCTTATGGGGGTCCATCTCGCCGAACGTCTCGCTCTCGCCGTCGGGGACGAAGATCGGATCATAGCCGAAACCGCGCTTGCCGCGCGGCGGCCAGACCAGCGTCCCGCACACCTTGCCGGTAAACACCTTGGTCTCGCCATGCGGCTTGGCAAGCGCCAGCGCGCAGGTGAAATTGGCGCGCCGGTCGGCGGCGCCGCTCGCCTCCAGCGCGCGATTGACGCGCTCCATGGCGAGGCCGAAGTCCTTGGTTGGTCCGCCCCAGCGCGCCGAGTGGATGCCGGGCTCGCCGCCAAGCGCCGCGACCTCGAGCCCCGAATCGTCGGCGATTGCGGTCATGCCCGAGGCGGACGCCGCGGCCTCAGCCTTCAGTCTGGCATTCGCGGCGAAGCTTGCGCCGGTCTCCTCGGGCTCCGGCAGTCCGAGCGCTCCGGCCGAGACGGTCTCGATGCCGAGCGGGGCCAGCAGCTCGCCCAGCTCGCGCACCTTGCCCTCGTTATGGGTGGCGACGACGATCCTATCCCCACGCTTGAGTTCGCCGACCATCGCTCAAGCGACGGTGAGCTTCTGCAACGACACCAGCTCGGCGATGCCCTGGCGGGCGAGCAGCATGAGCTTGTCGAACTGCTCCTGGCTGAACGGCTCGGTCTCGGCCGTGCCCTGCACCTCGACGATGCCGCCCGTGCCGGTCATGACGAAATTCGCATCGGCGTCGGCTTCGGAATCCTCGGCGTAGTCGAGGTCGAGCACGGCCTCGCCGCCATAGAGTCCGCACGAGACGGCGGCGACGTGGTCGCGCAAGACTTTGGCTTTGATCATGTTGCGCGCTGCCATCCAGCCGATCGCGTCATGCAGCGCGACCCATGCGCCGGTGATCGAGGCGGTGCGCGTGCCGCCATCGGCCTGGAGCACGTCGCAATCGACGATGATCTGCTTCTCGCCGAGCGCGGCAAGATCGGTGACGGCGCGGAGCGAGCGGCCGATCAGGCGCTGGATCTCCTGCGTGCGCCCGGTCTGCTTGCCGGCTGAGGCCTCGCGCCGCGTACGCTCGGTGGTGGCGCGCGGCAGCATGCCGTATTCGGCCGTCACCCAGCCGCGGCCCTGGCCCTTGAGCCATGGCGGCACCGGCTCGCCGGCGGTCGCGGTGCAGAGCACATGGGTCTCGCCGAAGCGGACCAGGCACGAGCCTTCGGCATGGCGCGACACCGCGCGCTCGAAGCTGATGGGGCGTAGCGCGTCGGGCGCGCGTTTTGACGGGCGGACGATGATGAAATCTCCTTGTCGCGGCCGTTCATGCCGCCAGCGGCGCACCCTAGAGGACGCCTTGGCATGGGAAAAGCCCCTTTCCCCGGCGACCACGACGCTCGCCACCTCCTGCCTTGCCATTGCATACTGGCCGCTCGGAGCGACTGAGGGGCATGCTTTGAGAGACGAGATGGCGAGCGAGGCCCTGTCAGCGTTCGAGAGCCGCCCGCAAGCGCCGCTGCTCGACGGCGCCACGCCGGTGATGGCGCAGTTTCTGGAGATCAAGGCGGCCAACGCCGACTGCCTGCTGTTCTATCGCATGGGCGATTTCTACGAGCTGTTCTTCGAGGACGCGGAGATCGCCTCGCGCGCGCTCGGCATCGCGCTCACCAAGCGCGGCAAGCATCAGGGCGAGGACATCCCGATGTGCGGCGTGCCGGTGCGTGCCGCCGACGACTATCTCCAGCGGCTGATCGCGCAAGGCCATCGCGTCGCGGTGTGCGAGCAGCTCGAGGACCCTGCCGAAGCCAGGAAGCGCGGGTCGAAATCCGTGGTGCGGCGCGACGTGGTCCGCCTGGTCACGCCGGGCACGCTCACCGAGGAGAGCCTGCTCGACGCGCGCGCGCATAATTTCCTGACCGCTTTGTTTCGCGGAGCGCAAGAGGGCGGCGAGACGTTGCTCGCGCTCGCCTCGCTCGACATCTCGACCGGCGAGCTGATCGCGGCTTCGGTGCGCGGAAGCGACCTCGCTGGCGAGCTGGCGCGGCTTAAGCCGGGAGAGGTTCTGGTCGGCGACGATCTCGCCGGCGATGCCAAGCTCCGCGCCAGGATCGAGGAGGCCGGCGCCGCGCTGACGCCATGCCCACGTGCCCATTTCGACTCGCAGAAGGGCGAGCGCTTGCTGAAATCCCGCCTCGGCGTAGCTGCGCTCGATGCGTTCGGCGAGTTCAGCCGCGCCGAGCTTGCCGCGCTCGCAGGGCTGCTCACCTATGTCGAGATCACCCAGGTGGGCAAAGCGCCGCTGCTTCGCCCGCCGCGCAAGGAGAGCGCCGGAAGCCTGCTCGTCATCGACGCCGCCACCCGCGCCAATCTCGAGCTGGTCCGCTCGAACCAGGGCTCGCGCGCGGGCAGCCTGCTCGCCGCGATCGACCGCACCGTGACGGCAGCCGGCGCACGCGAGCTTGCGAGCCGGCTCGGCAGTCCGTTGACCGCGGTCGAAGCGGTGAACGCAAGGCTCGATGCGGTGTCCTATCTCGCCGACGAGCCGCGGCTTCGGCAGATGCTGCGCGAGGAGCTGAAGGCGGCGCCGGACCTTGCCCGCGCGCTGGCGCGGCTTTCATTGGCGCGCGGCGGTCCGCGCGACCTCGGCGCGGTGCGCGACGCCATTCGCTCGGCGAAGGCGCTGGCCGCAAGCCTCATCCGTGCCGGCAGCGCGCTCGGCCTGCCGCGCGAGCTCGGCTCGATCGCCGAACACCTAGAAGCCTCGCCCGCCGGTGTCGAGCAGGCGCTGGAGGCGGCGCTCGCCGAGAGCCTGCCGGTGAATGCGCGCGACGGCGGCTTCATCAGCGACGGCGCGAGTGCCGATCTCGACGAGCAGCGGAAATTGCGCGACGGCAGCCGTCAGGTCATCGCCGGTTTGCAGGCGACCTATGCCGAGGCGACCGCCATCAAGTCGCTCAAGGTCCGCCACAACAATGTGCTCGGCTATTTCGTCGAGGTCACCGCCGCCAATGCCGGGGCGCTCGGCAAGCCACCACTTAGCGAGACGTTCATCCACCGCCAGACGCTCGCCAATGTCATGCGCTTTTCGACACCCGAGCTTGCCGCGCTCGAGGCGCGCATCACCCAGGCGGCCGACCGCGCGCTCGCTCTCGAGCTCGATCTCTTCGCCCGGCTCTGCGACCAAGTGCTGGCCGAGCAACAGACGCTCGCAGCGTCGAGCGCGGCGTTGGCCGAGCTCGATCACTATGCCGGACTTGCCGAGCTGGCGATCGAGCAGAGCTATGTGCGCCCCAAGATCGACGCAAGCCTCGTGTTCGCCGTGGACGAGGGCCGTCATCCGATGGTCGAGCAGAATTTGCGCCGCGGCGACGGCGCGAGCTTCGTTGGCAACGATTGCAAGCTCGGTGACGATGAAGCGGGCGAGGGGACGCGCATCCTGGTGGTGACCGGACCCAACATGGCCGGCAAGTCGACCTTCCTCCGCCAGAACGCTCTGATCGTCGTGCTGGCTCAGTCAGGCTCGTTCGTGCCGGCGCGCCTCGCCCATATCGGCATCGTCGACCGGCTATTCAGCCGGGTCGGAGCGGCTGACGATCTCGCCCGCGGCCGCTCGACCTTCATGGTCGAGATGGTCGAGACCGCCGCGATCCTCAATCAGGCCACCGAGCAGTCCTTCGTCGTGCTGGACGAGATCGGCCGCGGCACTGCGACCTTCGACGGGCTGTCGATCGCCTGGGCCACGCTCGAATATCTGCACGAGGTGAACCGCAGCCGCGTGCTGTTCGCCACCCACTACCATGAGCTGACCGCGCTCGCCGACAAGCTGCCCCGCGCCGCCAACGCCACGGTCGAGGTCAAGGAATGGTGCGACGAGATCGTGTTCCTGTACCGCGTGGTGCAGGGCACGGCGGACCGCTCCTACGGCATCCATGTGGCGAAGCTCGCCGGGCTGCCGCCCCAGGTGCTCGGCCGCGCCAATGAGGTGTTGAGCGCCCTCGAGAAGACCGACGGCCGCCCCAAGCCGTCAGAGCTTGCGGACGATTTGCCGCTGTTCAGGGCCGCCAAGGGCGCCGCCCTGCCCAAGCCCGACCAAGCCTCCCGGATCGAGCAGGCGCTCCAAGGCCTCTCCCCCGACGCCATGACCCCCAAAGAGGCGCTGGACGCGCTTTACCGCCTCAAAGCTTTGCTTGCTAGCGAGCTGTAAACGGGCCATGTGCTAGACCATACTGACGCTTCGCCATGGACCAGCCCGCACCGAGACACGCCCCGTCTTTCGACCTCGACCTCCTGCGCGTGGAGACCTCCGAGCTTGCCCATGCCTATTCGGGCCAGGACAACGCGCTGCGCAAGGCCCTGGTCGAGCGGTTGCGCCAGCTGGTCGACGAGGCCTACGCGTCGGCCAGGCGCCAGCTCGAGGCTGACGGCGACGGCAGGACCTGCGCCGAAGGGCTCTCGGCCTTCCAGGACGCTCTGATCAAGCTCGCCTACGATTTCACCACCACCCACGTCTACCGCGCCGACAATCCCTCGACCGCTGAGCGCATGGCCGTGGTGGCGCAAGGCGGCTACGGCCGCGGCCTGCTCGCGCCGGGCTCCGACATCGATCTCCTGTTCCTACTGCCCTACAAGCAGACCGCCTGGGGCGAGAGCGTCGCTGAATACATGCTCTATCTGCTGTGGGATCTGGGCTTCAAGGTCGGCCACGCCACCCGCACCATCGACCAATGCGTGCGGCTCAGCCACTCCGACATGACCATCCGCACGGCGCTGCTCGATGCGCGGCTGATCCTCGGCGACGAGGCGCTCTACGCCGACTTCGAGCACCGCTTTCGCAAAGAGGTGCTCGACGGCAATGCGCGGCCGTTCATCGAGGCCAAGCTCGCCGAGCAGAACGCCCGCCACGCCCGCGCCGGTGCCTCGCGCTATCTGGTCGAGCCGAACATCAAGGACGGCAAAGGCGGCTTGCGCGATCTGCACACGTTGCACTGGCTCGCCAAGCATCTCTATCCCGACAAGGCCGAGGCCGAGTTCGTCGAGGCCGGCGTGTTCACGCAACACGAATATCGGAGCTTCCGCCGCTGCGAGAGCTTCCTGTGGACGGTGCGCTGCGAGCTTCATTTCCTCACCGACCGGCCCGAGGAGCGGCTTGGCTTCGATCTCCAGCAGCCGATGGCCGAGCGGCTCGGCTATCGCAGCAAGGCGGGGTTGAGCGCGGTCGAGCGCTTCATGCGGCACTATTTCCTGGTGGCCAAGGAGGTCGGCGAGCTGACCGGCATCGTCTGCTCTGCGCTCGAGATGAAGCAGCTGAAGTCGCTGCCCTCGCTCGACACCATCCTCGCCCCGTTCAGCTGGCGCCGCCGCGCAAGGCTCCGCCGCACCTCCGATTTCCGCATCGAGAACGGCCGCATCTACACCATCGACAAGGACGTGTTCGCCAAGGACAAGGTGAACTTCATCCGCCTGTTCGTCGCGGCCGACGAGAACCAGGCCTCGTTCTCGCCGGAGGTGCTGCGCCAGGTGCGCGCCAATTTCCGCCTGATCGACGACGACCTGCGCAACAATCCGACGGCGAACCGGCTGTTCCTTCGCCTGCTCACCGACTCGCGCGACCCCGAGGGCGTGCTGCGCAAGATGAACGAGGCCGGCGTGCTCGGCCGCTTCATCGGCGATTTCGGCCGCGTCGTGTCGATGATGCAGTTCAACATGTATCACCACTTCACGGTGGACGAGCACCTGATCCGCACCATCGGCTATCTGTCCGGCATCGAGCGCGGCAAGCATTCGATCGAGCACCCGGTCTCGACGGAGATCGTGCGCACCATCGACAATCGCCGCGCGCTCTATGTCGCCGCGTTCGTGCACGACATCGCCAAGGGCCGCGAGGAGGACCACTCGGTCGCCGGCGCCCGCATCGCGCGCGAGCTCGGGCCCCGCTTCGGGCTCACCCCGGCCGAGACCGAGACCGCGACCTGGCTGGTCGAGCATCATCTGACCATGAGCCTGTTCGCCCAGAGCCGCGATTTGAACGACCCCAAGACCATTCGCGACTTCGCCGCCATCGTGCAGAGCCGCGAGCGCTTGAAGCTTCTGCTGCTGCTGACCGTCGCCGACATCCAGGCGGTCGGGCCTGGGGTGTGGACCGGCTGGAAGGGCCAGCTGTTGCGCACGCTCTATTTCGAGACCGAGCCGCTGCTCGGTGGCGGGCACCTGACGCTCAGCCGGAGCGAGCGCGTCGCCCGCGCCCAGGATGCGTTGCGCGAGCGGCTGGCAGGCTGGCCGCGCAACGATCTGGAGCGCTTCATCGATCGCCACTACCCGTCTTATTGGCTGAGAACCGATCTCGACGTCATCGCCGAGCACGCCAAGCTGGTCCGCGACGCCGAGGCACAAGGCAAGACCCTGGTCACCCATATCGCCACCGACGCCTTCCGCGGCGTGACCGAGATCACCCTGCTTGCGCCCAACCATCCGCGCCTGCTTGCGCTCGTTGCCGGCGCCTGCACCGGCGCTGGCGCCAACATCGTCGATGCGCAGATCTCGACCACCCGCGACGGCATGGCGCTCGACACCATCCATCTCGAGCGCGAGTTCGACCAGGCCGAGGACGAGGAGCGTCGCGCCAAGCGCATCGCTCAGACCATCGAGCGATTGTTGAAAGGCGAGGCGCGCCTGGCCGAGGTGGTGTCGTCCAAGCGCAAGCCCAAGCCGCGCCTCTCGGCCTTCACCGTTCAGCCGCAAGTGGTGATCGATAATAATCTGTCCGACGCTCTGACCGTGATCGAGATCAACGGGCTCGACCGGCCCGGCCTGCTCTACGACGTGACCCGCGAGATCTCGGACATGAATCTCGACATCGCCTCGGCGCATATCGCCACCTTCGGCGAGAAGGCGGTCGATGTGTTCTACGTGACCGACCTGACCGGCAAGAAGATCACGAGTTCGAGCCGCGAGGCGGCGATCCGCGAGCGCCTGACCAAGGTGCTGCAAGCCCGCAACGACGCACCGCTCGTCCCGGCCTGATAGAGGCATGAAGCTCTATCGCGGCTTCGCCACCGTCGGCGCGATGACCATCCTGAGCCGCGTGCTCGGCTTCGTGCGCGACGTGCTTATCGCCGCCGTGCTCGGCACCTCGTTCGTGGCCGATGCGTTCTTCGTCGCGTTCCGCATACCCAACATGTTCCGCCGCCTGTTCGCCGAAGGCGCGTTCGATGCGGCTTTCATCCCGCTCTTTGCCAGGCGCATGCACACCGACGGGCTCGAGGCGGCGCGCGCCTTCGCCGGCCAGGCGCTCTCCGGTCTCACCTTCATCCTCGTCGTCTTCACCATACTTGGCGAGATCGCCATGCCCTGGCTCATGCTGCTGCTCGCGCCGGGCTTCAGGGACGACCCCGAGAAGTTTGCCCTCGTGGTTCTGCTCGCCCGCATCGCGCTGCCCTATCTCGTCTGCATGTCGCTGGTCGCGCTCTATACCGGCGTACTCAACGCGCTTGGGCGCTTTGCCATCGCCGCGTTCACCCCGAGCCTGCTGAATATCGTGCTCATCATCGTACTGCTCGGCCTGGTCGCCAGCGGCAATGAAGATCAGGGCCACGCCGGCGTGGTGCTGGCCTGGGGCGTCGCCATCTCTGGCCTACTGCAGATTCTCGTCATTGCCTTCGCCGCGGCCCGGTTCGGCGTGAGCGTGCCGTTCGCGCGCCCGCGGCTCACCCCCGAGATGCAACGGCTGATCGCGTTGGCGGCGCCCGGTATCGTCGCCGGCGGCATCGGCCAGCTCACCGGCGTGATCTCGACCATCATCGCCACATTGCAGGATCGCGTCGTGTCCTGGCTCTATTATGCCGACCGCATCTTCCAGCTCCCACTTGGCGTGATCGGTGTCGCCGTTGGCGTCGTGCTGCTCCCCGATCTCAGCCACAAGCTCCGCTCCGGCGATCATCGGGCGGTGATCGCGAGCGAGAACCGCGCGCTCGAATTTGCGCTGCTGCTGACGTTGCCCGCCGCGACCGCCCTGCTGCTTGCCGCAACGCCGATCATGCGCGTGCTGTTTGAGCACGGCGCGTTCACCGCCACCGATACGCAAGCGACCGCCAGGATGCTGGCCGCGCTGGCGCTCGGACTTCCCGCCTATGTGCTGATCAAGGTGCTGCATCCGAGCTTCTTCGCCCGCGAGGACACCAAGACGCCGATGATGTTCGCCGCCATCGCCATGGGCGTGAACGTGGTGCTGAGCTTCGCGCTGTTCATGGCGATCGGCGGCACCGGCATCGCCATCGCCACCACCCTGTCGGGCTGGCTCAATGTCGGCCTCCTCGTCGCCAGCCTGAAGCGGAGGGGCGAGTTCGCGCTCGATGCCGGCTTTCGCCGGGCGCTGCTCGGCATCCTCGCGGCGACGATCAGCATGGGCGGGGCGCTCGTGCTGATGGCGCGGGCGCTCGCTCCCTACTTTGCGGCCGATAAGGGAATCTTCGCGCAGGCGGCAGCCCTGTTCGCCCTCGTCGCTGGCGGGCTCCTCGTCTATCTCGCCGCCGCGGAGCTGTTCGGCGCCGCCAAATGGCGCAACCTGCTCAAGGATATCAGGGCCTAAAGGTTTGTTTCGACCGGCGCCCGTCTCGTCTATGTTGCAATGCAGCAAAGACGAGGTGGGGTATTGCGATGCAGGGACGGCCGCGGCGAAGCGCGTTGTACATGCCGGGCTCAAACGAACGGGCGCTGGAAAAGGCCAAGGCCATTCCCGCCGACGCGCTGATCTTCGACCTGGAGGATGCCGTGGCGCCGGATGAGAAGGCGTTCGCCCGCGCGCGGGTCTGCGCCGCGGTCAAAGGCGGCGGCTATGGCGGGCGCGAAGTGGTGATCCGCGTCAACGCGCTCGAGACGCCGTGGGGGACCGACGATCTGATCGCCGCCTGCGACGCCCGCCCGGACGCGATTCTCGTGCCCAAGGTGGTGCACCCGGGCGACATCATCAGTGCCGCCAAGATACTGCAAAGCGTGCATGCGCCCGAGAAGATCAGGCTGTGGGCGATGATGGAGACGCCGATGGCGATCCTGAATGCGCGCACCATCGCCGCGACCGCGGTCTATGCCGAGAACCGGCTCTGCTGCCTGGTCATGGGCACCAACGATCTGATCAAGGAATCGCGGGCACGCGCGCTGCATGATCGCTTCGCCGTCGTGCCGTGGCTCGCCATGACCCTCGTCGCCGCCCGGGCCTACCGGCTCGATATCATCGATGGGGTCTACAACGACTTCAAGGACGAGCTTGGCCTGCGCGAGGAATGCGAGCGCGGCCGGACACTGGGCATGGACGGCAAGACGCTGATTCATCCGAACCAGGTGTGGCCGTGCAATGAGATCTTCTCGCCCACGCGCGAAGAGGTCGAATGGTCACGCAAGGTGATCGATGCTTTCGGCCAGGAGGATAATGCCAACAAGGGCGTGATCGTGGTCGAAGGGCGCATGGTCGAGCGTCTGCATTTCGCCATGGCTCAGCGCACCGTACAGATCGCCGAGCAAATCCGCGAGATGGAAGGCACCTGCGGGTAAGAGCGGGGTCTCGAACAAATTCGGACGCTCGGTCAAGAACTGCGGACGCTCGATCATTTTCGTTTGAAGCCACCCCGCCTAGCTACGGCCTGACACGTCGCGCCCGTTGCGCGGCCCTTACAGCACGAAGGAGCAAGTCATGGACCTCTATGTCATTCGCCGCCCCAGCGCGTGGGCGAGTCTCAAGGAAGTCGAGGCCATCGGCGCCAAGGCGGCCAAAATTGGCAATGATCAAATGTCGGACCGGGTGCGCTGGATCCGCAGCTACGTGGTCAAGGAGCCCGATAGCCGGTTCGGTTCGGTGTGCATCTATCAGGCGCGCGACGTCGAATCAATCCGCGAGCACGCGCGGCGCGTCGGCATGCCGGGCGACCAGATCTTCCCGGTGGTCACCACCATCGTCGTCCGCGACGACCCGGCCGACGCAAGCGAAGCTGCCTGAGATGGCGGCGCCCAAACACTGAAGGACCCCAACCATGAACGTTCAAACAACCAGACCAGCCACCGTCGATCTCGCCACGATCAAGGGTCGCCAGCAGATCGCCTGGGGCTCGGGCGACTACGCCATGATCGGCACCACGTTGCAGATCGTCGGCGAAATGCTGTGCGAGGCGGTCGATCTTCGCAGCAACCAGCGCGTCCTCGACGTTGCCGCCGGCAACGGCAATGCGACGCTCGCCGCGGCCCGCCGCTTCGCGGACGTCGTATCGACGGACTATGTCGGCGCGCTGCTCGAGCGCGGGCGCCAGCGCGCCGAAGCCAATCGCCTGCCGATCTCCTTTCAGGAGGCCGACGCGGAAAATCTCCCCTTCGCGGCCGGGAGCTTCGATGTCGTCCTTTCGACCTTCGGCGTCATGTTCGCCCCGAATCAGGAGCAGGCTGCGAGCGAGCTCATCCGCGTCTGCCGCCCGGGCGGCAAAATCGGCCTTGCCAATTGGACGCCCGAGGGCTTCATCGGCAGGCTATTCAAGGCCATCGGCAGATATGTGCCGCCGGCGCCGGGCGTAAAGTCTCCGGCGCTGTGGGGAACCAAGGGCCGTCTCGACGACCTGTTCGGTGCGAAAGCGACCGTCGCCGTCGAGACCAAGGATTTCGCCTTCCGCTACAAATCGCCCAAGCATTGGGTCGAAGTCTTCCGCACCTATTACGGCCCGGTCCTGAAGGCGTTCGCGGCAATTGATCCGAAGGCAGGCGAGGCGCTTGAAACCGATCTCTACACCCTGCTCGACGAATTCAACGTCGCCAAGGACGGCACGCTCGTCGTCCCCAGCGCCTATCTCGAAGTTGTCATCACCAGGAAGAGGTGATCCCTGAGCCCTTAGAGAGCGCGGCGCGGATGTCGCCGCGCTCTCCCCGGGGCCGGCGAGCTCCTGCGGGAGGGACGGCGCCAGTGCTTGCGCTAAGCCAAGCCCCAAGCCATAACCCGGCCATGCAAGAGACACGGCACAAGACCAAGACGCGCGTCTTCTCGGGCGTGCAGCCGACCGGCAATCTTCATCTCGGCAATTATCTCGGTGCCATCACCAAGTTCGTGGCGCTCCAGGCCGAGCATGACTGCCTTTATTGCGTGGTCGATTTGCACGCTATCACCGTGTTCCAGGACCCCGACGAGCTGACCCGCAATACCCGCGAGGTGACGGCGGCGTTCATCGCCTCTGGCATCGATCCCAGCCGCCACATCGTCTTCAACCAGAGCCAGGTGTCGGGCCACGCCGAGCTCGCCTGGATCTTCAACTGCGTGGCGCGGATCGGCTGGCTGAACCGCATGACGCAGTTCAAGGAGAAGGCGGGCAAGGACCGCGAGAACGCGAGCGCGGGGCTTTATGTCTATCCGAACCTGATGGCCGCCGACATTCTGCTCTATCACGCGACCCATGTGCCGGTCGGCGAGGACCAGAAGCAGCATCTCGAGCTTGCCCGCGACATCGCCCAGAAGTTCAACAACGATTTCGCCAAGACCATCGCGCGGCAAGGCTATCCGGCCGGCTTCTTCCCGCTGCCCGAGCCGCTCATCACCGGGCCTGCCACGCGCGTCATGAGCCTGCGCGACGGCACACGCAAGATGTCGAAGTCGGACGAGTCCGACATGACGCGCATCAACCTGACCGACGACGCCGAGGCGATCGCCAAGAAGATCAGGAAGGCTAAGACCGATCCCGAGCCGCTGCCGTCCGAGGTGAAGGGGCTCGAGTCGCGGCCAGAGGCCGACAATCTCGTCGGCATCTTCGCCGGCCTCGCCGAGACCTCGAAGGACGCGGTGCTGCGCGATTACGGCAACGCGACCTTCTCGAAGTTCAAGGAGGCGCTGGCCGAGTTGGCCGCGACCAAGCTCACGCCGATCGGCACCGAGATGCGCCGGCTGATGGCCGACCCGGTCGAGATCAACCGCATCCTGGCCGACGGCGCCGCCCGCGCCCACGGCATCGCCGATCCGATCCTCGCCAAGACCAAGGACATCGTCGGCTTCATCAGGAGCTGACGGATTGGTCGTGGGCTCGCCCTTGTTCCCCTCTCCCCTTGTGTTCTCGGGGATATCGTTTCTCGGGATGGAGGGTCGTAGCTAGTTTTGCCGCCCTTGCCCTTTGTCGATTGCAGCGGACCATCTCAGCGGATTTGCTGACGTCCGCTTCTGACCCAAAGCGGACATGCAAAGGAGGATCGACGCAAGCTCGGTCCTTGTCAGGGGTCGCGCGGAAAAATGAGTTGTAGCCGCTCTGGGTGGAGCTTGATCATAGCGGGCAAGGTGCCCAGGATCTCTCCATCAACTTGAACAGGCACTCGCGCGTCACTCTCCACTCGTACCCATTCCGCTGGCTTAATGGTCACGTCTGGATCATAATGGACAAGGCCGCAAGCGAGAGCCGAGAGTTGGCGCAGTCGAACCAGCTTTCCGCGCCCACCAAATCTCACCACATACAATTTCGTTCCGGTGATGTGGGCATCCCGGCTCAGAAGCAAACCGCCGGCATAGCGCTGAACTCTCGTGACAATGACCCATTGGGCTTCGCTGCTGCAAGCATCTGTTGTCACACGCAGTGCGTGATCGGAATGAGAAGCAAGGGTTCGGATGACTGGACCAAGGAGCCCTATCTGGCCCAATTGACGTGTGCCCGAGGCTTCAAAATGAGCGACGGCCTCCGCATCGAAACCGATGCCCACTACGAACAGAAAGGGCCTGGCATTGATCTGACCAACTGGAATGGCCCGTGCCGTCCCGTGGAGCAGCGTGCTCGCAATGCGTTCCGGTGAGAAGGGTAGACCGACCTCCCGAGCAAAAACGTTAGCAGTCCCCATGGGTATGATGCCGAGCGGCGTGGTGCTTCCGAGAACACCCTCGGCGGCGTCGTGCACGGTTCCGTCGCCACCGGCGGCCACGATTGCATCGAAGTTCCCCGAAAGAGCAGCTTCAGCCGTCACCTTCATGCCCTCCCCATGACGGCTCGTTTCCACGAGTTCAGCGTGAGCTCCCGCGTCCCTCAACAGGGTCAGGATCGAATGATAGTGACGGCGCGCGGTCGAACCGGCGTTAGGATTATGGAGAATAAAAAGGCTGCTCCTCATGGGAAGGCGGCCCAATGGGTCATCGAACTTAGGGATCTCATCATGAGACTGTCAGGAAATTGGCGGCAAAGGTTTTCCGGTTATCTGGAATTGGATGTTCTCGCGACATTTTTTGTCTTCGCGGCCGCCAGCTTCACATTCCTCAAGCTCCTAAGCGAAATGCGCGAAGGCGATACGGGCAGCGCCGACCAGGCTATCCTTTTGGCTCTTCGTGATCCAAACGACCTTTCAAATCCAATCGGTCCTGACTGGGTGGAGACGATGTGCCGTGACCTCACCAGTCTGGGTAGCCCCACGGTGTTGACGCTCATCACGATTGCCGCTGTCAGCTATCTCTGGATCGACGGTAAACGAGCAACTGCTTTCTTCGCCGCTCTCTCAATTATTGGCGGAGCGGTTTTGGTAAGCCTGCTGAAATTCGGTTTTGCCCGGCCGCGCCCAGATCTTGTTTCACATTTGGTCAATGTGAACTCGTTCAGCTTCCCTAGCGGCCATGCAACAATGGCCACGGTTACATATCTTACGATCGGTGCCCTCCTGGCGCGCGTGCAGAAACGGCGGCGCATGAAACTCTACGTGCTGGCTGTCGCGTCTATCCTTGTGCTTCTAGTCGGGTTCACGCGCGTGTACCTTGGCGTCCACTGGCCAACGGACGTGCTAGCCGGATGGTGCATTGGAACGGCCTGGGCGGCAGGGTGTTGGCTTGTTGCGACTTGGCTACAACATCGCGGCGCGATTGAGAAAGAGGACTCGTCCGCCTTGTAGCGCATAGATCACTGCGCTCCTCTCTGTTGGTTCCGGTTTTGACACTTAGCAGACCAACTCAAACGGGGCGGCGCTACTTCCGACCCAAAGCGAACGTCCTCTTTGAAGAACACAATCGAACGATAACCGTGTTTCATCGACCCTTGGAGTAACTTACCTCTGCGCTGCTCTCATGACGCTGGCGAAAAGCACGACAAGGGAGCCGACCAAAAGCATGGCGCCAGAGACGAGCGGTAATTCGGGCATAAGGACTACGAAGATCCAGGAGAGCAGGACGATTCCAACGATCCCCAGGGCGAGCGCGCCATCGTCGACAAACAAGCCGATGACTGCCTTGAAGGCAGTGGCGAGCGTTGTCATGATAAATGCCGTTCTGGGCTGCCGCGCCGCGCGAGGGCGACGGCTGAAAGTGCTGTCGTCAGAAATAAAGCGATAAACGCGAGGATAGCTAGGTCCTTACCTGGCCACGGGACGCCAAGCCCTTCCCCGATCCAAAATATTCCAAACGATGAAAGCAGTACGCCGACCGCAAATTTCAGTGTGTTTTCCGGTACTCGTGCCAGAGGACGATGTAGGGCAAAGCCTGCGGCGACTACAATTAAACAGGCGGCGAGCGCGCCAAGGCTCGCCGCCCCAACGAGACCTCGTCCCGCGCCCACGGCGATGACGACGAACACGACCTCCAGTCCTTCGAGCAGGACTGCCTTGAAGCTCGCAAGCCCGGCCAGCCAGTCTAGTCGCTCCTCGTGGCGATGCTCTTGATCGCGTAGCTCTTGCGTCTCACTTGTAAAGGCTTTCGCCTCATCGTGCAGCGGAAGGACACCAGCGGCACGCAGAATGGCCTTGCGCAACCAGCGCATCCCGAAAAGCAGTAGCAGGATGCCTATGACGAGCTGCAGTGAGTGCAGCGGAATCCGATCCAGCAAGGGCCCAAGCGCAAGCACAATCAGCGTAAGAAGACCTAAGCCGGCGATGGCGCCGATCCCTGCCGGCCGCCAACCCCGGACAAAGCTCACCGCTAGCACGATCGTCAACGCCTCAACGGCTTCGACAAGCGAGCTTAGGAATGCTGTTGCCACCGCGGGTGCTGCGGTCGTCCAGATCACGTCGAGGGCTCCTTGACGGAAAGCGGCGCGTTTTTCACCTATGCCATCCTCTGAGTTTCCCCGGGATGACTGCCTGCCCTTTGAGGCAGAACGAGAACGAGGATGATCATGAGAATCGCGATGACCGCCGAAGCTATTGGACGGCTCAAGGCGAGCCCACCATGTTCTATGGGCTTGTCGAGAAAATCGCCAACGGTGGCGCCAAGCGGTCGGGTCAGGATAAACGCCGCCCAGAACAGCAGGACTCGCGACACATTCGTCCAAAAATAAGTCGCAGCGAGTACTGCCAGTCCGGCGCCGAATACGAGCGCTCCCCCTCCGTAGCCGAGGCCTGCATCGGCGATCCAATCCCCAAGGGCAGTCCCTAAGGTTTGGGAAAATGTGATCGCCGCCCAATAAAAGGCTTCCACCTTTGGCGTGTTGACGGTCGTGACGGATATGGAGCCGAGCGACCAATACCACAGGCCGAGCACCACCATGAGGCAGGCGAACAGGATCAATGATCCTCCCGTGTAGCCGATCCCCAAAGAGCGTGTTGCAAAGTCTGCCATGGTTGTCCCGGCCGTCGTCGAGGCAACGATCGTGGACCAGTAAAGGAAGGGGTAAAATTTCTTGGCCGCGATTTGGATGACTACCAGGACGAGCAAGGCCGACAAAAAAATAGCCGTTCCGACCAGATAGCCCAAATCCCAGGTCATGGTGACGGTGTCACCACCGGTCTCGCCAAGCGTGGTGGCGAGGATCTTGACGATCCAAAAGCCGAGTGTGACCTCAGGGACTTTACTGGCGTAATGCCGAGCACTACTGGCGTAGTGCTCAGCACTGCGTGTCATCTCATTTCCCAATTGAAGGGCCCCTAGTCGGGATGACGACCCTGTTTGGTGTTCTCGAGAACGTCGCCCGTCTGCGCATCGACGCCGACTTCGTAGAGGTGTCCGCCGCTCTTGATGTCGAAGGAGTAGCGCAGGCCACTGCCGCCTTTTTCCTTTTCCAACTCCTCGTCGGTTATCGTGCCGGGATTAGCTTTCAAGGCAATTGAGCGGGCTTGGTCGATTGTGATTTTGGCGTTTGCTGCGAGCTTCTCGCCGGAATAGGCGAAGGCGCTGGTGGGAGACACTAATGCGAGCATCGCAAAACAGTAGGTCAGGTATTTGATCTTAGTCATGAAGCTCCTCCAAGTTAGCATCTAGGGCCCCGCTGCGACAGGCTCACGGGCTGTCAATGAGCATAGAGGAACCACTGTGGGGCTGGCTTTCCAGAGCCTTACAAATTGGTAAGCCGGCACAGGCGGCTGGCGGAGCGCGCACATTTCAGCGAAAAGACGAAGTAAAATCCCAACAGGCGAGCTCCGTCGCCAAGCCGCCAAATTGGGGAGTGGCCTCTGGGTGTAAGGATTGCGTTTCTCGGAGCGCTCGCTCGCCTGGCTGCTCTGGCACGGTCAAGACTAAATTGCGGGTCGCTGATCGAGTGGCTGTATCGGCGACTTTACAGGATTGTAAGGTCCCGGCCAGGTCCACCCAAACTTCGATCTCTAACTATGCACAGCACACATGAAACTTCTCTTGATCGAAGATGACGACGTCACGGCAGGGCATATCATTAGGAGCCTGCGCCAGCATGGGCACGTTGTTGATCATGCCCCAAACGGTCGCGACGGGCTTTTCCTTGCCGCTGGCGAAAACTACGACGTCATGATTGTCGACAGGATGCTGCCAGGCCTCGACGGGCTTGGTATCGTCAAGACCATTCGCGGCGCAGGCGTGAAGACGCCGGTGCTATTTCTCACAACGCTCGGCGGCATCGACGATCGTGTAGAGGGGCTCGAGGCCGGCGGGGATGATTACCTCATCAAGCCGTTTTCCTTCGCGGAGCTCGTTGCCCGGGTGAATGCACTAGCGCGCCGGGCGCCACTGGCTGAAATCCAAAATTTCCTGCAGGTCGCCGATTTGGAGCTCGATCTCCTGAAGCGAAGCGTGGCAAGGGGCGGTAGGAGAATTGAGTTGCAGCCGCAGGAGTTCAAGCTGCTGGAGTATTTGATGCGCCATACTGGGCGTGTCGTGACCCGCACCATGCTTCTAGAAAACGTCTGGGAATTCCACTTCGATCCGCAGACGACGGTTGTCGAGACCCATATCAGCCGCTTGCGGAGCAAGATCGATCAAGGTTTCGCGAAGCCCCTGATCCATACGGTGCGCGGCTCGGGCTATTGCATCCGTGAAGACGCCTGAATTCATCCGCACGAGCAGCTTCCGTTTGGCGGCCCTTTATGCAGGTCTCTTCGCCGCATCCACCGCCATGCTCTTTGGCATCGTTTACTGGACGACGACGAATGCACTGCGCGAGCAAGTTCGACTGTCGCTCCAGAACGAGATGGCATCGTTTGAAGCGAAGTCTGCGACGGGGCAGCCAGGCAAACTTTCCACCGAGATCGAGCAACGCCTCGCTTCCGGAAAGCCACAGCCTTTCTACTACGGCCTTCAAGACCCACTAGGACGCTCTCTCGCAGGCAACCTTGCGAATCTCGGCATGTTCGAAGGATGGCGTGAGGCGCCGGTCGATGATGAAGAGAACGAGGACAACGACGCAACGGGCGAACACTCCAACCCCGTGCTTTTTGCATTGGGGCGTCGACTGCCTAGCGGAGAGTACTTGACGATCGCGACAGATGCTTCCCGAATAGACGAAGCGCAGGAGGCGATAACGGACTCATTCGCGTGGGCGACAGGAGCTACATTGCTACTCGCGTTGGCTGGGGGCGTCGTACTCAGTCAAGGCTTCCTGCGCCGCGTCGACGAAATCAACCGGACCACGCGCGCAATTATGGGGGGTGATCTCGCCGATCGAATTCGGACCACCGGATCTGGTGATGAGCTAGATCAACTCGGGCGCAATCTGAACGACATGCTCGATCGTCTTCAGGGTCTGATGGATGGCCTCAAACAGGTCTCAAATGACATCGCACATGACCTAAGGACACCACTGAGCCGACTGAAGCAGCGACTTGAAGGCGTCCGCTCAGAAGCAAACTCAGTCCAAGAGTATAAGGAGGCAGTCGACCAGGCTATACAGGACGCCGACATGGCTCTGTCCACATTCGGCGCCCTTCTGAGAATCGCGCAGATCGAGTTGGGCACGCGCCGAGCAAATTTCTCTGATCTCGATCTATCTTCGCTCCTGGCAAACCTAGCCATCACATACTCCGCCGTTGCCGAGGATATCGGTAAAGCCCTCGTTTCCTCAATCGACCCAGACATTCACGTTCGCGGAGATCGAGGAGCTCCTCACCCAGCTATTCGTCAATCTGATCGAAAATGCGCTACGCCATACGCCAGATGGCGAGAAGGTTAGCCTCTCCCTTGCGCATCGTCACCAAGGACCATTCGCGGAGGTAGGTGACAACGGGCCGGGGATTCCCCGAAAATGAACGCAGAAACGTCTTCAAGCGCTTCTACCGGCTGGAACACAGCCGAAGCTCGCCAGGAAGCGGACTTGGACTTGCCTTGGTCGCTGCCGTAGCTGAGCTCCATACCGCGCGTATCGAGCTCATTGACAACAAATCGGGGCTCACGGTCGCGCTACAATTCAAAAACTGATGCCACCTCTGCTGGCCCGCAGGCGGCGACCAACATCTGCTGCGAGGTCGACCTTCGGGAAAGTCCATTGGGACTAGGGTAGAGAGAATGTCTGCTTCTGGCACTAAGCGGACGTTCCAGATTCGCTAGGTCGATGTCGGCGTTTGACCCAAAGCGGACGTTCGCTCTCTCGCGTGCCTATTCGGCTTCACTGCCAGAGGTCTCTCTTGCGCCCTGCTTCCTCTAGGCATCGCTCTCGCAGTTGGCCGATTACGCCGCCTATCTGCGCTTCCACCCATGAGTTGAAAATTGCTTCCTGAGACATGCCACGAAGCTGCCCTGCTACCTCGCTGTTTAAGTACGAAACGAGGGCGGGCGAGACGCCGACTGCTCCACGACCTGAAACATGAATTTGAAGCCCTTGTAAGTCGGGTTGCTGGCGTCATTCTGTAGGAAAGCCCGTGCGAGTTCTTGGCGTTCGCGTTTGCTCAAGCGACCGATGATCGCCCTAACAAGGAGGACCGCCACTTGCATGGAGCAGGAGCGAGCATTGGTGCCTTCGACCTGACCTTGCCGCAAGAGCCCCAATTGCCGGTTCGTTGCCTTAGCGAGGGCAATAAGCCGTCAGGAAAGCCGCCGAACAGGACAGTGAGGTACTCGTCGACAGATCTTTTGTATGCGCGATTTGTGGCTCGCTTCGTGAGCAATGCCTGAAACATGTGGCCCATCCCCCCCAAGGACGGTGGTCAACTCACAGTCAGCCGAAAAGTTCCCGAACAGCGGAACTGCTGACGCTGGGTGCTCGCGGCAGACGCAGTGCCAACAACCAAGAATGCTTGCGTGAAGGCGCACATGAAGTGGATGCCACCACCACCAAGACGTGCTCGAAGGCCAGCATGTAGCTTTGCTGGATCGCTGGATGATCGAGGGCGTCGGCTTGGCCGGCGGCCTGGCGTGTTTTGGGCCCTGTTCGCCTCGTCAAGTGGGTTGGCGCTGAGTGCCCACTGGTCAGGGTCACCAAAGGAGACCCATCACTGGGAGAGAACTTGGGGGCGCCCCAGTCGGCTGGAGCACGCAACGCGCGCTTGGCGAGTGCCGTCTGCAGCTGGGAGCCCTTTGATGCTCCCCGTGTCATGTGGAGCCTGGCGTCACCTGCCAAGACGGATGATGGCCCACCGCTGAGGGTGGTGCTATTACTTAAGATCTGCCCGGAGCAAAACGTTTTGAGGCCAGGGGGCTGCAATGCGCGGTGCCCGACTTGTCGCGGCGATTGCATTAACGATCGCCTCAATACCTTTAAATGCTCACGCCGCTTTCAACTGTTTCGTTACCGCACGTGGCGAACGCAGATGTGCGTGCGTCGGCGGTGCAGATTGTGTTGCTTTGCAAAAATCTGGCAGTTGCAAATCGCACTTCAAATGTGATGACAGCGAGCTGGGCGCGCTAATCTGTAGCTGCGAAGCCTTTGGATCCTCGAAGGGCAGCTGACCGTGCCGACGGCACATGTCAGGGCTAGGGACAGCTGCGTCAACCTTCTTCCACCGACGCGATGCCGGGACTTTCCGTATGGAATTGGCGTCGCGCACGCTTCAAACGACGCGATATGCGCTTGCGGGCGCCGGATACGACAACTTCCTGCTAAAGTCTCTGTTAGACTAAATCCGACAGGGGCATAACCGTGACCCGTGAACATCTCTTCGCCGAGCTAGACGCCCTCACGGTCGAGCAGATCGAGGCGGGCCTTGCAGCTGGCGTGTGGGGCGACGACTCCCAGTCTGATGTCCAACATTACGTTCTCAGACGGAAATTCGAGGCGGAACAGGTGAATACGGTCGTCGCGGCACAACAGACTGCGAAGTTGGCGCTGGAAGAAGCGGCGAGCGCCAAATTAAGAGCGACTGCGGCGTTCATCGTTGCCGCTGGCGCAATGCTGGCCGCCATGGCATCAGCCTTCATCGCGTTCCTCGCGATGGGTGGCTTCCGGGTCAATCCTTTTTGGTAGGCTGACGCCCACGCTGATGGGATGAGCCGGACATGCAGCCTGGTTTTGCGAAAGGCCGACTGGCTCGCCAGACTGACGCGCGGTAGGGATTGGAGCAAGAGGCAGGGAAAACCTCTTACAGTTCCGGCGAAGGTAACTGACATCGTCGGCCGGCGTCCTCCACCGGCCGCGGTGGCAAGCCGACCAATGAAGCCGTCACTCTAAAGTCGACATAGTAGCGTGAATGCTTTGGTGTGGGGACGCATTTGGAAAAATGCAGGCGGGACATCGCCTACGCGCAGCGCGACGAGGTCCGCTTATGGCACCAAGCGGACATCTCGATGGGACCACTGCCATGTCAGCTTCTGACCCAGATCGGACATGTCGTCGCCCCCACTTAAAAAGTGTTCGTTGTGGCAAATGCCACAGCGCCATTCGGGGAGGCGTCCGATAATGCGCCTCGCTCAAGATGGTCTTGAGCAACCGAACTAAGGGAGGTCGTACCATGTACCCGTTCACTCAGATCCAATTCTTGAGCTTCGCTGCGGCAAGCGCCATAGCTGCCCTAGCCGCAACCAATACATCTACTCGCGCGGACAAAATACCCCAGATACCGGGGCCCGTCGGGCCCAACGACACGATCCTCATGACGTTTGGCAGCAAGCGGGCAATAGCGTTCTACGAGGTTGACAAAGGTCGCTGCGCCGTCAACGCGGTGGTCTATGAGAAGACGGACGCCGAAACGGGCTTGACCACAGCGACGCGCGTTCGCGTCAGCCTGATCCACGCGCGATAGTTAATATCGACAGCAGTGACAACGAGACAATGAGCCTCCAGTGCGGAGACCGTGCCAAGACGCTGAAAGTCGTCGACCCTAAAGCGTTTATTGCAGCCGGGGCTGCCCAGTAAACTCACTCCAAATCAGGAGGTCTGTATGTCGCCCTTATTAAAGGCCCCTCGGGTTCAGACCGGGGGGCTCCTTCTTGCTCCTTCTAGCTAGACCAAAGCCGATATCAGCAGTCACCCAAGGCACTGACGCCGCTGGTCAGAAGCTTGAGCGTCGGTCAACTTTCCCGTGTGCTACAGTAGAGACGCAACTCACATGGGGAGGCGACAAGTGGCAGTGACCAAGAAGCTCACATCCGGGCAGAAGGCAGCACAAACGAGGAAACGTCGCGCCGCGGGGCGCAAAGCAGCCGCTACGCGCAAGCGACGGGCGACAGCCGCAAAGGCGGC
>CAWBSA010000002.1:0-138661 GCA_963791255.1 uncultured Alphaproteobacteria bacterium
CGCGGTCGCAAGAAAGGCCGCTCACCAACCTGATTCCCGGCAGACTTCCAGGAGATTCGCTTACAGCCTAGTGCTTACGCACAAGCATTCAATACGAGGGTTGATGTCTACTTTGGGTCAGAAGCGGACGCGCATTTGGGAGGCCGCGATGTCCGCTTAGCGTCAATAAGCAGACGTTCTCGAATTCGCTGTTGGGCCCGCTGTTTTCCCTGTTTGCAGGTCCCGGCCAAAAAAGGCCCCTCAGTTCGTCAGCCTGAGGGGCTCAGATTACCTCAAGTTGCGCCAAAACTGCGTCTCCTTATCAGTTAGTTCGCGGCGTCCAGAGCGATCTCCTCGGTGTTGTCAACAACCGAAAGCTGCTCGGCGTTGTCGCCGCAGCGGAGGTTGAGCGAGTGGCTTGGGTCACCATCGATGTGCATCATCTGCTTCGGGCCGAGGGTGACGCGAACTCGCTCGGGGTTGCTGTCGTCGTGCGCGGGGTTCCAGACAATGGCTTGCAGCGCGCAGCGGCCGTTGTCGGGGAGGTAGTAGGCGATGACACGCTTCGTTCCGACGGGTGCGAGGATAGGCTGGTGAGGGCCGGCCGGTCCGAGATAATTGATCGGTTCCTCTCCGCGGGCGGAGCTGATGGCGGCGAAGGCGGCGAAGGTTGCGAATGCCGTCATGGTTAGCAGCCAGGTGTTGTTTCTCGCAAACATGATTTCTCTCCTTTACGTTTGCGCTGCTCAAGACCATCTCGAGTGAGCGTGAGGCAGCATCTCGGATTCCACTTGTTTTCGCTGTGGCAAATGCCACGGGTTTTGCTTATTTCCCGGCGGCGGAGTGCAGTAAGATAGGCATGCTTTAACCTCGGGCCATCTCAATGGCAGCCCCTCTGTCGGAAACGAGACGCAGAAGGTTTTCGCTGGCCAACATCGCCATCTTTGAAGGCCTGCTGGCGGAGACGCTGGAAAAAATTCAGGGCCACTGCGTCTGGCGCGAATACGCCTCGCGAGAGTTGATCATCGATCACCTCGACACCTCAGATGAGGTGTTCTTCATGATCACCGGGCACGCCTTCGTGACCATCCGCTCCGCCGAGGGGAAGGAGGTCAGCTACCGCGAGCTTGGTCCGAAGGACATCTTCGGGGAGTATGCCGCCATCGATGGGCGTCCCCGTTCGGCAAACGTCGAGGCCCGCTCAAGCTGCATCGTCGCGGCACTCCCGGCGGCTGCATTTCGTGGGCTCCTAGAAAGCGAGCCGCAATTTAGTGCCCTGCTGCTCAGGCATTTTGTTCGCGAGATCCGAGAGCTGACGACGCGCGTCTACGAGTTCAGCACACTCGCCGTGCGTCATCGGGTGCAGTCTGAGCTTTTGCGTCTCGCTAGGATGTCTCTGTGCAGAGGCAACAGCGTCGAGATCGTGCCCGCGCCGACGCATGCGGAGCTCGCGAGCCGAACCAGCACGCATCGTGAAGCGGTCACCCGAGAACTTAATCGGCTCGCGAAGATCGGTATCCTTCGGCAACGTCAACGGTCTCTTACTATCTGTGATATCACGAGGTTGGCGCACCTCGTGGATGACGCCCTCGGCGAATAGATCCGCCCCTATGTTATCGCGACAATCATTCGGAGGCACGCCGTGCTTAGAAATAGGACCGCAGGGTGCCGCGCCGATGGACATCGAGTGCGGCGCAGTGAAATGAGCCGCCGAATAGTCCGTAACTCAAAAATGCGCACGGGATGGGAGTTAACCCCCAATCCTTCAGCGCCCTTATGAGTGTGACTTGAGATTTGTCGACCACCACCACCCGCCGCTCATCCAACATGAGCACATTGATGCTCGTCCAGTGGCTACACATCGAGAGTCTCGTCATAATGCACTCGACGGGATCCGGGTGAGGCGCAACCAGAATATCCCACGTTTCTAAAATGAAGGGGAGACTATCGGGGTCGAGGTACTCCGGGTTGACTAAAACTTTGCCGGGAGCAAGCGGAATGAAGGTGGTATCGATATGCATCGGCCGCGGACTTCGGCTCTCAAGCTCGTGAATCCGCGACCTCCTCGTGACGCGCGGCAACGTGACCAACAGAATGGGCATCGAGTGGCTGCGTAGACATCTCGGGGCCGGGTATCGCGCTTCCTTGAGGCGCACGCCTATCGCGCGCTGCTGAAGGAGTATTTCTCGAAGGGAGCGCCAAGGGTTAGAAGCGGACCTCACGACTGCGCGGCGAGGAGTGCGCTTGGTGCCAAAAGCAGACATTTGCACGATTTCACCCAGACCGTACTCCGCTTGGCCGTGCCATAGTCACTGAGCCAATGTTACGTGCGAAAGGGTTGCTGCTGTGGAATGGATATGCGTGTATCTAATGCTGGTCAAAAACTTACCGGTACTCAGCGTCGCGAAGTCGGACTACAAAACGGAAGAGGCGTGTATAAACGCCAATGCAGGGACGAACGATACGTTCTGGTGCGTCACGCGCAACTGGTTGGATAAAGATCAGCGAAAACCTGTGCGCGCTTTCGTGACCGACTGAACATTGTCAAATCGGATGTCGCTTCGGCCGACTGTTATGCGCAAACGCGTCGTCGTATGAGCCTTGATAAGCCGTAAGACGCTGCGAGAGCACTCAGGCACGAGGGCGCGCGATCGATGTTGTGCTCTCTAGCCAAATCCCGGCCTTTAGCGAGGCCATAAAGTCAAGAATTGCAGCCGAGTCAGAAGCGGAAAAGGCCTCCGAAGGGAGCAAAAGGCCGCTTCTGCTGCGGTGGCTGGCTCGGCGAATAAAAGCCGGGAGGATCGTCCCCTCTCACGATGACAGTGGTTTTGCCCATGCCTTCCGCCGTCACGAGATCGTATAGCGTGGTGGCGTTGGTCAGAGAGAGGCGGACGCAGCCGTGGGAGACGGGCGTACCGAGGCCGGGATGATCTGAGCCATGGATGCTGTGACCTCGCGTGGTGAAGAAGATCGCATGCGGCATGCCGGCATTGTCCCATTCCTGTGAGTAGTGCATGACTTCCATGCGGAAAGGCGTGTAGGACCCATCAGGAGTTGAGAAACCGGTAGCTCCGGTCGAAACCGGCCAGCGGTAAATCGGTTGCCCGTCAACCGACACGGTCATGGTCTGAGACGGCTTGTCGACCTGAATGAGGATATTGGCGAATGCTGGCGCACTCGCGGCGCAAGCGAGGCCCACGACGAAGAGCGCAATCGCATGCAGGAACCGCCTCATCCCCGATTTTCCCTCGATGCGGCGAGAAACAAACCCATGTGATGAGTTTAATCTCGATTTGGCGCCGAATGAAGGGCCTCTTTGTGCGCCGAGGTCGAGCTAAGCTGGTGGTGGTCAGCCTCGCTAGCGGACATGCTGCGGTCATTGAGCTGCCCCCACTTTGGGCAAAGCGGAAGAAGCTCGGCCGTATGTGTCACCGTTACTATTGGTGTGCGGTGGGGGCCGGAATGGTGATCGTTTTGACCTTGCGTGCCCCCGGCCACGCAGGTGGCGGTTGCGGTTCCGACACAGGGCCAGATGGGTTCGGTGACAGAGGCCGTTCACCGTCCGGGTACTGTGAAGGTGGGTCGAATGAATCCGAGTATCGCGTTTGTCCGTAGGGCGTGGAATTTAGTGGTGTTGAGTCAGGCGTGGATGCTTGCCAAGGGCGGGAACAGCCTCCTGCGAGGGCAAGAAGCGCTGAAGTTAAGGTGATGGCGACTTTTACGTGCATGACCTACGCCTCCCGGTGGTATTGCCAGGACGTACGTAGACATACAGCGACGGCGCTTTCGGAGCGGTTAAGGCCAAGCCTTTGGGAGGGAACTGCAGCCGGTTGGGCAACGTTTCACAAAGGGAACTAGTGCCGGTTTACCCCCTGCAATTCGTTGCAGGCCGTCGGCTTCCAGTTCGCCCTGGGGACAGTAATGCGTGAGGGAGACGCGTCATGACCACACTCGTTTCGGAAATACCGCTCAGCGTGCAGCACCAGCCGCAGCAAGTAGACAACAAACCCCCGGATTCCAAAAGCCGCATCATGATGCCAAAAGTAGAGCCGCGAGAAAGTTTGGCAGCGAAGATTCTAGTCGCCCACAAAAGTGACCCTGACGAGCCCGAGCGGTCGACCGACCTCCTTATTCAGGCGCTGGTGGAGCGGCTACCAAAAGCCAACAGTGTTTGGTTTCTAGATGATCGTGCGAAATGGCTTAGAACCGCGGTCAGTATTTTTGATCTTGTTTACAAGGCAGATGATGGCGAGGACATGGAAATCGGCGTTGTGTTCTCCAAGCGAGAGATCGAGCGAACCGCATAGCCGCAACGGTTTCGGCCGCCAGCGTTCACTGCCTGGTGGCGGTCGATGATCTTGTTTACAAGGCAGATGATGGCGAGGACATGGAAATCGGCGTTGTGTTCTCCAAGCGAGAGATCGAGCGAACCGCATAGCCGCAACGGTTTCGGCCGCCAGCGTTCACTGCCTGGTGGCGGTCTCGCGGCGACGAGCGTTCCTAGCAGACGCACAATTGAACGTGCGCGGCGTAAGGCGCGCGTGGCCAGGGACCGGGTTGAATGCTTGGAGCCTGATGCTCTTAGCCACCATCCACGACTCAACCATTCGACGCGCCGAGGTAAGGGCGAGGGAATCAGGTGATCAGGATAAATCCGCGAGAGAGTCAGCAAGCGCCTTGACGAGAAGGTCGGCGTGGTCCCGCTCAAAACAGAGCGGCGGGCGGATCTTGAGGATGTTGGCATGAGGGCCGGCAATGCCGACCAGGATATTGCGGTCGCGTAGCGCGTTCACGACGCGGGTTGCGGCGCCCTTGTCCGGCGTCTTCGACTTGCGGTCGCGCACGAGTTCGACGCCGACATAAAGTCCCTTTCCCCGTACGTCGCCAACTTGGCTGAAGCGCTGGGCGACGCCATCTAGCTCAGCCAAGAGGTAGGCGCCGATCTCGAGCGCGTTCTGTTGCAGAGTCTCGGCCTCGAGCGTCTCCAAGACGGCGAGTCCGGCAGCGGCGGCGACCGGGCTTCCTCCGAACGTGTTGAAGTAGCCGGCACTTGCCCCGAAGGTCTCGAGCAGATCCGGTTTCACCACGACCCCGCCCATGGGGTAGCCGTTGCCCATGGGTTTACCCATGACGACCATGTCGGGCACGAGGCCGTGACGCTCAAAACCCCACATCCTTTCGCCGGTGCGGGCGAAGCCCGGCTGCACCTCGTCGGCAATGAACACGCCACCGGCCTCGCGGACGATCGCGATGGCTTCGGCCATGAATCCGGGCTCGCCCGGGTAGATGCCGTCGCTCGAGAAGATGCTATCGGCAACCAGTCCGGCGAAGCGGATTTTCTTTCGCTTCATGGCCCCTATCGCCATCCTTATGTTGGCGGCGAAGAGCGGCCCAACGTCCTTGGACTCGGTTCGATACGTGTCGGGGGCCGGAACCAGAAAGACGTGCGGATTGCGCGGCTCGGCGCTCGCCGACGAGGGGGAGATTTCGGTCACGGCCAGCGTATTGCCGTGATAGGCGTTCTCCGTCACGATGACGCCGGAGCCGCCCGTGACCACGCGTGCGATGCGCAGCGCGAGGTCGACGCTTTCGCTCCCCGTGCATGTCAGGACGATATTGGACAGCTCGCGCGGCAGCGTCGCTAACAGCCTTTCGGCATAGGTGCAGACGATCTCGCAGAGGTAACGGGAGTGTGTGTTGAGGGTCGCCATTTGCCGCGACACGGCGTCGACGACGCGCGGATGGCAGTGGCCGACTGACGCCACGTTGTTGTAGGCGTCGAGATAGCGCGTGCCGTCGGCATCAATGAGCCAAACCCCTTCGCCCCGAACGAGATTGAGGGGGCGTGAGTAGAACAGCATCGCTGTCGGACCGAACACGGCCTTGCGGCGAGCAACGAGACAAGCCACGTCAGGATCGAGACCTGCCGCCGCTCGCATGTCGAACGCGTTGAGTTCGAGAATTTTGGGTGTCGCTGTCATGACCTCAAGCCGCACGACGCATTTCTGCGGGGCTCCGCTCGCCTCCAAACTCGATCAGTCCGTTTCCATCGTTCAATTCGCCCAATCCGCCGGAATGCCCACGGACTTCTCTGTCAAATGCGCTTCGGCGCCGCTAAACTACTCTCTATATATATACTCGTCCCGGTGACATCGATCTCCGCTTATGAGAGCCAGCATGACAGGGGAACCGCGCACGATCGCCAATCGCTGGAAGCGCTTCTCCGATTGGGACGAGCGCCCGCTTCGGCTTGACAAATTCGCGGTCGAGGACGCCGAGAACGGCTTCTCCGCCTTTGCCAGCCGTCACGATCCAAAGCCGGGACTGACATTGGGTTCGGGCGGCATCGACGTGATGGACGGCGTCGGCGTCGCCGACTTCGACATGATCGACACGTTTATCGCCCGCTATCACATCGATCCGGAGATTGCCCCTGAAGCCATGGGCCGGCCATCGTCCGAGGTGGCGCGAATGCTGGTCGACATGAACGTGCCGCGCAGCGAGCTGGTGCGGCTCGCCCACGGCATGACGCCGGCCAAGCTCGCCGAGGTCGTCGCCCAGCTCTCCTCGCTCGAGATCGCCTTCGCCTACAGCAAGATGCGTGCCCGCAAGACGCCCGGCAATCAGGCGCACGTGACCAATGCCAAGGACGATCCGCTGCAGATGGCCGCCGATGCCGCGACCGCGGTCGCATTCGGATTCGACGAGGTCGAGACGACGATGAGAGTCGCGCGCAATGCTTGGTCGAACGCAGTGTCATGCGCGGTCGGGGCGGCGGTTGGACGTTGGGGAACGCTATTTCAGTGCTCGAGCGAGGAGGCCGAAGAGCTCAGGATCGGCATGGCCGGATTTACCTCTTATGCCGAGACGGTTTCGGTCTACGGCACCGAGAAGAGCTTCATCGATGGCGACGACACGCCGTGGTCGAAAGCCTTCCTCGCGGCCGCCTATGCCTCGCGCGGCATCAAGATGCGCTGCACCTCGGGCGCCGGGTCGGAGCTGCTCATGGGCTTCCACGAGAAGAAGTCGCTGCTCTATCTGGAGGCGCGCTGCCTCTGTCTTCAGCGCGCCATGGGTGTGCAGGGCACGCAGAATGGCGGCATCGATGGGGCGCCCATCACCTGCACTGTCCCGGGTGGAATGCGCGAGCTGATGGCGGAGAATCTGATCGCCGTCTGGCTCGATCTAGAATGTGCCTCCGGCAATGACGCGCGCGCGACCGAATCCGAGATCCGCGTCGGGGCCAAGATCCTGCCCTTTCTCATCGCCGGCTCCGACCTCATATGCTCGGGGTTCGGCTCGATCCTAAAATACGACAATTCCTTCAATGCGTCTCTTCTCAACGGCGAGGAGCTCGAGGACTATCTCGTGCTCCAGCGCGATTTCGAGGCCGACGGCGGTCTGACGCCCGTCGAGGAAACCCGTGTCCTTACGCTGCGAACGCGCGCCGTCGAAGCGATCAGCGCCGTGCTCGAGGAGCTTGGCCTTGGGCAACCGAGCGAGGACATGAAGAGCAGCGTCGTCGCCGCGTCGGGATCGGATGAGACGCAAAGCTATTTGCCCCGCGACGTGGTGGCCATCAGCGAGAGCATCAAGGAGCGCGCGATCACCGTCGTCGACGTGATCAAGGCTCTCGCCAGGCGCGGCTTTGCGGAGGAGGCGGAGAATCTCCTAAAGCTCTTGAGGTTACGCGTTTCCGGCGATTACCTGCAAACGTCTGCGGTGGTCCGCGACGGCCATATCATCAGCGCGATCAATGATCCCAATGACTATCTCGGGCCCGGCACCGGATACCGCCTAAGCGAGGCGCGTCGCGAGGAGATCGTGGCGATCCGCGACGTCCTCACGCGCGAGGAGGTGCTGAGAGCAGAGGCCGTGCACAAGGCCGCCGAGAGCAAACGCGTTAGCTACCGGACGATGGGCCCTGCCGCGGCGGGCAACGATCGCCGTGAGGTCGTGATCGGGGTGAGCCCCGCGTTCGGCATCAAGCTCTTCCAGACCGTTGGCGGGCATCCCCTGTCCGCAATCCTGCGCGAGCTGATCGATGGCATCACGATAGGCGGGGCGAGGGCTCGTGTCGTCAGGATGAAGCACACGGCCGACACATCGTTTTTGGGCCTCAGCGCCGCCCGCCTCGCGGGGTCAGGCGTCGGCATTGGCATCCAGGCGAAGGGCACTGCGGTCATTCACCAGAATGACCGCCTCCCGCACAACAATCTCGAGCTTTTCTCCAACTCGCCGATCACCAGGCTCGAGCACTATCGGCGCATGGGGGCTAACGCCGCCGCCTACGCGCTCGGCGAAATGCCGGAGCCGGTCGTGGTGCCGACGCGCGGTGAGGCCATGGGCTCGCGCTATCATGCGCGTGTGGCGCTGATCTATGCCATCGAGACCGAATTGACCTCTGAGGGTGCCGTGCCCGAGGATGTCGAGGTCACCTTCCCGGGAAGCACCGCATGAGCAAGCAAGCGCTGACCATCGCCGACTATCCATTGGCGGAAAAGCGCCGCGAGATCGTGCGCGGAAAGCGCGGCAAGGGCCTCGATGAGCTCACGCTCGAGGCCCTGCTTGAGGACCGCGTCACGCTCGAGGACCTGCGCATCACCGCGGCGGCTTTGTGCCAGCAGGCGGAGATCGCCCGCGCCGCCGGGCGAGGCACGTTAGCCGCGAATTTCGAGCGTGGCGCCGAGCTCGTGGACGTGCCGCAAGACACGATCATGCGCATTTACGAGCTGTTGCGTCCTGGCCGCGCTCAATCACAGGAGGCGCTGCTCGCGGCAGCCCGGGAGCTGCGCGACCAATATGGAGCCAAGGGCATCGCGGCGTTTGTGGAAGAGGCCGCCGCGGTTTACGAGCGGCGCGGCTTGTTCAAAAAGCGGTTCTGAGCAGGCCGGGAATGACTTGGAAGACTGGCTATCGGTCGATTTACTACGACGGCGCCCCCGAGCCCGCCGATCCGAGCCTCACCAAGGAGAGCACGGCGCTCCTCGTCATCGACGTGCAGAACACCTATCTCACGCGGCCGGACAGAGCTTCGCTGTCTGCCGATGAGCAGCGCCGCTATGATGCGTGGAGTCCCTTCCACGAACGGATGCACGAAATCGTCATTCCCCGTACGCGGGAATTGCTCGGGCTATTTCGCCAGAACGGGTACGAATGCGTCTTCGCGCGCATCGCGTGCCATACCAAGAACGGCCGCGACCGGTCTCTGTCGCAGAAGATGCCGGGCTGGAACAATCTGCTTCTGCCCAAGGACGAGCTGCCGTCTCAACTCATTGCTGAGCTCCAGCCCCAAGGCGATGAGATCGTGGTGACGAAAACGACCGACAGCGCCCTGACTGGGACCAATCTGCGGCTGATCCTCACCAATCTCGGTATCAAGACCGTTGTGTGCTGCGGTATTTTCACCGACCAGTGCGTGTCCTCGACGGTCCGCAGCCTGGCCGACGAAAGCTTCAGCGTCGTCGTGGTCGAGGATTGCTGCGCTGCCGGAACGGAGGAGCTTCATCGCAAGGAGCTCGAGATCATAAACATGATCTACTGCCACGTCATGTCGAGTGCCGAGCTCAAGGCGATCATGGGCTTGGGGCCCAAATAAACGAGGCGGATCAATTTCCAAACGGACGGAAAGCTCTGCAACGAGCAACAGGGTGAGACCTGCCGCTTATGCATAGAGATTGGGCAAAGTCGCCCGAGCTTGTTTCGGAGGCAGAACAAGATCATCATGGCTTCGAACGGGCCGGTAACAAGGGGTCAGCCGGCACCGCCAGCTGCAACTTCGGACTGGCCAAAACGGGGGACAAACCATCATGACGCAACGCTCAGCTGCCGCGCTCGAGGCGCAGGAGAGTTTCGAAGTCCACAAAGAAAAGAACATCGACCTGCTCCACAGCAAAGCGGTCGGGCTCTTGGGTGTTCTATTCCTGACCGTGACCGGCGCGGCGCCGATGTCAGCGATGCTCGGCAACGTTCCGTTCGCCGCGGGCTTCGGCAACGGGATCTACGTCCCCGCCGCCTTCCTGCTCGCCACGATCGTGCTGACCATCTTCTCCGTGGGCTTTGCGGCTATGGCGCAGAAGGTGTCGAGCGTCGGCGGCTTCTACTCCTACATCAGCCTCGGGCTCGGACGCGACATGGGAATGGCGGCGGGCATGGCGTCGTTCATCTCCTATAGCGTCTTCGAGGCATCGCTATGCGGTCTCTTCGCCTACTTTGCCAACGCATGGGTTCAGACCAATCTTGGCGTCAATGTTTCCTGGATCTGGTTTGCAGTGTTCATGATCGTGCTGATCTCGATCCTGAGCTACCGGGACGTGCAGCTTTCGGTCAAGATCCTCGGTGTTGCGCTTATTCTCGAGGTCATCATCCTGTTGATTTTCGATGCCGGCGCCATCATGTCGGGCACGTCGAAGTTCAATGTCGAGGCTCTCAACGTCCTCAACGTCAACACAGCGGTTGCCGCGCAGAAGGTGGGCGATGTGGACATCGCGACCGGCGCGGCGGCGGTCGGCATCTTCATGGCGTTCTGGTCTTGGGTCGGCTTCGAGATGGCGCCCAACTACGCCGAGGAATCGCGCGATCCGAAGCGCATCATTCCGCGCTCACTCTATTACTCAGTCATCGGGCTCGGGCTGTTCTACATCTTCACCAGCTGGTGCGCGATCTCCTCCTACCCGACCGAAGGCGACATGCTCGCCAAGGCCGTGAAGGATTTCGGGCAATTTCTTCCTGGCGCCGATGGAGCAAAACGTCGGCCACTGGGCCGAGGAGCTGATGAGCATTCTGATCCTAACGAGCTCCTTTGCCTGCGGCATGGCCTTCCACAACACGGCAGCTCGTTATGCCTACTCGCTCGGTCGCGAGGGTGTGTTCCTGCGCGTTCTAGGCAAGACGCACCCCACATTCAAGAGCCCGCATGTCGCCTCCATGGTGCAGTCGGTGCTGGCGCTCATCTGGGTTGGACTCTTCGCCTACTTCCTGGGAACCGACGATCCAAACGCTCAGGCCTACGTCGCCATTTACACGATGCTCGCCATTCTCGGCACCATGCTGCTGCTCATTCTGCAGGCTATCGTGTCGATCGCGATCATCGTCTACTTCCGCAAGAACCATCCCGGCGAAGTCGGAGTTATTCCGGGCCTGATTGCTCCGTTGATCGCATTTGTCGCCCAGGTCTATCTCGTGTACCTCCTGGTCGTTAATCTGGCGACGTTCGGCGGCAGCGGCAGCTTCGGCAGCAACATTCCCTATATTGCGCTCGCCATCGTCATCTGGGGCTTCGTCTGGGGCCTGGTGCTGAGGGTCGCGGCACCCGAGGTTCACGCCAAGATCGGTCGTCTCGTATTCAACGGGTAGCGGCTGGAAACGTCTAATGTTCGCGGCACGATTTCCGCGAAAAGATGTAAATTCGGGCGGGCGTTGCGGAGGCGGCGCCCGCCCTTGCTGCAAATGGTGCCTTTTATCGACGCGAGTTCTGGAGAAACGTCATGCTGACATCGATCGCAGGCCGATCCGTCATCGTAACTGGGGCGAGCAAGGGGATCGGCAAGGGCATCGCGACGGTCTTTGCCCGCAGCGGCGGCAAGGTGCTCGTCGTGTCCCGCCATCTCGATGAGGCGGAAGCCTGCGCCGAGGAGTTGCGCCGCGCCGGCGGGACGGCGAGGGGCCTCGCCGCGGATGTGACCAAGATCGGAGACATGCAAGTCATGGCCGACGCGGCCGTCGCCGCACACGGCGGCGTCGACATCCTGTGCGCGAATGTCGGCATTTTCCCGCAAACCAAGATCGAGGATCTCTCCTCGGAAGATTGGGACCACGTCATGGCGACCAACCTCAGGGGCACCTTTCTTCCGATCAAGGCTTGCCTGCCGCACCTCAAGAAATCGGACCAGGGCCGCATCGTGATCACGTCCTCGATAACAGGGCCGGTCACGGGCTTTCCCGGATGGGCCCATTACGGCGCGACCAAGGCGGGTCAGCTTGGCTTCATGCGCACGGTCGCCATCGAGCTCGCCAAATACGCCATCACTGTCAATGCGGTGCTGCCCGGCAATATCCTGACCGAAGGCTTGATCGCGCTCGGGCCGGAATACGAGCGCTCGATGGCGGCTTCAATTCCGTTGAAGAAGCTCGGGACGGTTGAGGATGTCGGCTATGCCGCCCTGTTCCTGGCGTCTAAAGAGGCCGCCTACATCACGGGCCAGACGATCATCATCGACGGCGGCCAAATTCTTCCGGAAAGCTTGGACGCGCTCGCCCAGGCTTAGCGGCGTGCGGATCATTGCGCGCGTCGGGCTCCTAACGATGCCGGCGCGCCTCGCCGAAACGCGACAGATAGCGCTCACACAACGGAAGCGTCCCTTGCGTATAGGCGACGCCCATGGATTGAGCGAGCTCGGTCTCCGAATGCGAGCCGATCCAAGCGACGAGCAGAAGACGGCGCAGCATGACGAAGGTATCGATTTCGGCCTCTTCCTCGGCGGACAGTGAGCCGACCCGGCGATAGCCCCGCACCCACGCATCCAGCAGCTCCGGCACTTCGGCATTGTCCTCGAAAAATGACACCGTTGTTGCGCAGTCATACAGGAACCAGGAAAAGCCGCAGTCGTCGAAGTCGATGACCTTGATCGTGCCACGGTCCATGAGCAGGTTGGCGAGACGCATGTCACCGTGGATGAGGTTGAACCGGTCGGGCGTTTTGCCGAATCGGTCAAGACGCCGTTCGATGAGCCGGACCGTCTCGCCGATCGTTTCGACGGCGTCGCGGGTGATTCCCATTCCATCATGCCACCTGCCCCAATGCGGTCGCTCGCCGAGACTCGTTTCGAAGTCCCAGCTGTGGCGCTCGAACCAGGGCGGCCGCTGCCACGTGCGCACGTGGGCGTGCATGCGGGCGGCTATCTCTCCCAAAGTCTCGAAGCCGGCGGCGTCTGTCGCGGCGGGTTCCTGCCCCTCTTCCCACGCAAAGAGAACGACGTTGCGCGGCCTCGGCAGGCCCTCATGGGCGACGGTCTGAATGAACTCTCCGTCGATGCCTCGGATTGGGGTCGGCGTGATCGCGGCGCCCGATGCCTTTAGCGCTATCTGCCATTGAAGTTCGGAGGCGATCGCCGTCCGCGAGTGGTACCCCTCGCGGTGCACGCGCAGCGCCCACTTGGACCCAGTCGCGGAATCCTCCACACGGTAGGTCGCGTTCTCTGAGAGGTTGATCAGCTGCAGCGTGGCAGTGACCGGCAGCGCGTAGCGCCTGACGGCTCGCTCCGCTAGGCCCTGCAGCCGGCGCAACAGATCCTCATGAGAAAGTGCGGCCTCACCCGCCATCGCTTTTCTCCCGTGGCGTCCTCATCGAACCGCAGATTTATCCCGAGTGACCAAGCCAAGCCGCAATATTATCAAAAGCGGGTCGCATCGAAGAAGGATGTGTCTAAGGTCGCTTTGATGCCCAAAGCCTTCATCGCGACCGCCTCGCCGACGGCGGGCGCGTGCTTGAAGCCGTGCCCGGAGCAGGCGGATACCACGTGAAAATCCGGGTGGCCTTCTTCGCCGACGACAAAGTCGAAGTCTGGCGTCACGCTGTACAGACATGCCTTCGACCGCGTTGGCAGAGCGGCCACGCCCGCCAATCTGCCGGCAACATGAACCTCGCTCATTCGGAGTTGCTCGGAAGGGTCGACGTCCCTGGAAAGGTCGTTGGGATCCCAGGTCTCGGTATATTGCTCGGCCGCGACCTTGATAGAGCCGTCTATCGGGGGGAACCCGTAAAATTGATCGGCCGAGGAAGCGCCGTGCGTCCAGTAGAAAGTGGGGCAGAGGCCAAGGCGGTAAAGCGAAGGATCGGTGACCGGAAACCAGTGGAGTGCTTGGCGACATATTCTGACGATCGGTGCTGTCACAGAAGGCGAGAGCTCGGACACCCACGCGCCGGTTGCTACGATGACACTCCGGGCCAGGACATCGAAAGCT
This sequence comes from uncultured Alphaproteobacteria bacterium, assembly GCA_963791255.1. Lineage (GTDB taxonomy): Bacteria > Pseudomonadota > Alphaproteobacteria > Rhizobiales > Methyloligellaceae > Methyloceanibacter. The sequence continues at coordinate 13,942 of CAWBSA010000002.1, forward strand.
GCAGCTTTAACGCGGAAGCCGCTGCCGTCGCGCACGATCGATAGAACCTTGGTGTCGGTCTTGATGGTTGCGCCGCGCGCTTTGGCGCCGGATAGCAGAGCGGCGATGGTCTGCTCGGGACGTACATAACCGCCACCGGGCTCGTAATAAGCGTCCTCGTCGCCACAAAGGCCGGCAAATTGGGGAAAGCGATAGGCAACTTCCGAGCTTGTCAAACATTCGTGCGGGATCGCAAATCTCTGCGCCGCCGCCACGGTCGTTGCCAGAAAACCGGGCTTGCCATGGCAGCTTGTGGTGGCATCGTTCCTCGCGATGAGCAGGAAGCCGCATCGTTCGATCAGCGGTTCTCCAAACTCGCTTCCGAGCCCGTCGAGGATCTGGTTCGACCGAACGACGAGCGGGACATAGGCCTGACCCTCGCCGATCGCTTGGCGGGTGATCCGGGTTTCGCCGTGGCTCGATCCGAAGGCATGTGGCGGATTGAACCGGTCGATGCCGAGCACGCGTGCCCCGGTCCCGGCCAAGGCAAATAGGGCAGAGCTGCCAACCGCGCCCAAGCCGACAACGACGACGTCAAATTGAGACACGGCTTGGCCCTCAACTCGATTCGCCGGGCTCACACCGCGGTAAAGCAGTTGTCGACGAAGAGATGCGCGCCATTGATGAAGCTCGCCTCGTCGCTGGCGAGAAACAGAGCAGCGCGCGCCACCTCCTCCGGCTCGCAAATGCGGCCTTGCTGAACGGCCAGGGCCGCGTCCGACATGTCGACACCAAGCTTGTTGAGCTCGGCAACCTCGCGCAGGCCGTGCGGCGTGCGCACGAAACCCGGGCAGACGGCATTGCAGCGGATGTTCTGGTCGCGATACTCGACGGCGATCGAGCGAGCGAACATGTGGCAGGCACCCTTCGACGTATTGTAGACGACCTCCCTCGGTGTCGCGGCGATGGCCGAGATCGACGACGTGCAGACGATCGCCCCTCCGCCAGCCACGATCATCCCCGGCAGCACGGCCTTGGTCATGAGAAACATGCTGGTGACGTTGACCGCCATCAGCCATTCCCAGTCCGCGAGCGTGGTATCGAGGAACGGTTTGATGATGATGGAGCCGGCGTGATTGAAGAGCACATTCGGCGCTCCGAGCGCCGCGGTGACGGCTGCAACTGCCGCGTTGACTTCGGCTTCGTTCGCGACGTTCGCGGCCGCAAACATAGCTGTGCCGCCCGCTGCTGCGATCTCGGCGACGACGGCACGCCCCGCTTCCTCGTTGCGGTCGACAACGCCGATCTTGGCGCCCTCGGCCGCGAACAGCTTCGACGAGGCGCCTCCCATGCCGGTCGCGCCGCCCGAGATCAATGCGATCTTGCCTGCCAGTCTGCCGGGCATGGTGCGTTCATCCTTCTTCTCAGGGACGGTCGGCTATTCTAGAACGGCATCGGGTGGAATCGAAAGTGGCAAGCGGAGCGGAGCACTTTCTCCCCGCAGCTTCTAGGCGGAATATCAAGCTTCCCCGCCAGAATTGGCATGACTTCAAGCGTGTTCGGCTTGACCCTTGATCCGGCTCGATGGCTTCGGCAGTCTAGCGCAAGAAGGGATTGCCCATGCATATTCTCGTTTTGCAGCATGAAGAGATCTTGCATCTCGGCGTCTTCAGTACGTTCCTTGAACACGATGGCGCCACCTGGCAGGTGGTCGAACTCGACGAGGGCGAATCGATTCCGGCGCTCGATCCCTTCGATGGCATGATCGTCATGGGCGGCCCGCAAGATGTGTGGCAGGAGGATCGCTATCCCTGGCTGCGCGACGAGAAGGCTGCGATCCACCGCTTCGTGGTGGTCATGCGGCGCCCGTTTTTCGGGGTTTGCCTCGGCCATCAGCTTCTCGCCGATGCGCTCGGGGGAAGCGTGCAGCCGGCAAGATCTCCCGAGCGCGGCGTGCATCACATATCAAAGACCGAAGAGGGCGCGCGCGATCCCTTGCTGCGCGATTTGAGCGATCCCATTACCACGTTCCAATGGCATGGCGCGGAAGTGGTTGCCTTGCCGCCGGGCGCCACCGTGCTTGCCGAGAATGAGGCCTGCGCCATTCAGGCCTTTCGCCATGGCGCGCACGCCTATGGCGTTCAGTTTCATATCGAGGTGACGAAGGATACCGTCGCCAATTGGGCCCGGCACATCAGGCCGGTGATGAACGAGGCGGAACTGGCGCGCCAAGTCGATGCCGCCTATCCGCAACTCTATCGTCTCGCGCGCAACGCCTACGACAATCTGAAGGCGTTATGGGCGCGCGCCCCGGCCTAGGCGGGCGCGGCGGAAGCTGACTCTAGATGAGATGCGCGGCTCGGCAAGCGACCCCCCTATCCTTGGTCTGAACCGGCATATTTCGCCGTCCGCCCGAACAAGGAGAGAGGCACGTAGGTCTCCGGCAGCTTGATCTCGCCCTTGGCGAGCCGCGCCTTCTGATAGTTGAAGCTCTGCGCGGTCTGCGCGAACAGGTGCTCGCCGGCGGTCAACCCGGCGCGCGCCGGCCGCTCCCCCGTCACGAACCGGTCGAGCGGCTTGACCTCGGTGTCGTAGTCGACGGCGAAGAACAGCGGAAAGGAGAAACGCTCCTGCTTAAGCGGCCGCACACGATGCGAGGTAGCGACGAACTCGCCGTTGGTTCAGATCTCCATCATGTCGCCGATATTGACGACGAGCGCGCCGGGGAGGGGCGGGGAGGGGCGTCGACCCATGCGCCGGCGCTGTTTAGCACCTCGAGGCGCAGATCAACGGTGTCCCCAGGAAGGAGCGCCGCCAGAGGGCTGAGGCGTTCATCGAGCGCGCGCACCTCACACGGATGAAGGGCGCTTACCCGACGCAGCTCTCTGGCGGCATGAGGCAGCGCGTCGCCATCGCCCGCATGCTCGCCAATTCGTCGGAGATCGCGCTGATGGACGAGCCGTTCGGTGCGCTCGATGCCGAGACGCGCCGGAGCATGCAGGAGCTGAGTCATCTTCATGTCGCGCCATCCCGGCCGCATGCGCGAGATCATCCCGCTCGATTTTCAAGAAGGGGCTGGAGATCGCGACGCATGAGCAGCTGTTCGCTCTGTCCGAATATGCGCCTTGCGAGAGACATATCTATGGCCTCATGCGCGAGGTCACGGCCTGAGCGGATTATTGCGGGGTGGCGTCGTGTCGGGGTGCCGCCTCCCTTGCAAGGACGTTAGAGTCGACTTGGGGATTACTCTGGCCCACTGATTGTCGACGCTCAACGATCCACCATAGGGTGAGGGGAGTTGCTCAGCCCTTGTGCGGGCGCGCGAGCTTGGTCACTAATGGCCGCCGCGATGAAGCCCAGCCAAATTCGAACCAGGAGATCGCCTTGTCGGTCGTAGCCGCACTCCATCATGTGACCCGGTATCGTTACGACCGGCCGGTGACCCTTGGCCCGCATGTCGTGCGCCTCAGGCCCGCGCCCCACTGCCGCACGCGGATTCCGAGCTACTCGCTGAAGGTCACGCCGTCCGAGCACTTCATCAACTGGCAGCAGGATCCCCACGGCAACTGGCTGGCGCGGCTGGTGTTTCCGGAGCGGACGACGGAGCTTAGCGTTACCGTCGACCTCACGGCCGAGATGTCGGTGATCAATCCGTTCGATTTCTTCATCGAGCCCTATGCCGAAACCCTGCCGTTTAGCTACAGCGAGGATCTGCGCGGCGACCTGGCGGCCTATATGAATGTCGACGACGGCGGGCTACTGCTCGAGGCGGCAGTCGCTGCATTGGAGCCGGCCGGAAAGCGCACCATCGATTTTCTGGTCGGCCTGAATGAGGGGATTCAGCGGACCGTCACCCATGTCATTCGCATGGAGGCGGGAGTTCAGACCCCCGATCAGACCCTGTCGCTCGGATCAGGGTCGTGCCGCGACAGTGCCTGGCTGCTGGTCCAGATGATGCGAGGTCTCGGCTTCGCTGCCCGCTTCGTCTCCGGCTATCTCATTCAACTCAAGGCCGACATCGATCCGACCGAAGGACCGCTCGGAACCCGCACCGATTTCACCGATCTGCACGCCTGGGCCGAGGTCTACATTCCCGGTGCGGGATGGATCGGCTTCGACGCCACCTCAGGCCTGTTATGCGGCGAGGGCCACCTGCCGCTCGCGGCGTCGCCGCACTACCGGTCGTCGGCCGCCATCGCCGGCGGGGTCAGCAAGGCAGAGTGTGCCTTTGAGTTCGAGATGGACGTCTCGCGGCTGGTCGACACCATCCGCATCACCCGGCCGTTCGACGATGCCGGTTGGGACGCGCTCGACCGGCTTGGCGAGAGGGTCGAGGCCGACCTGCAAGCCCAGGACGTGAGGCTGACCATGGGCGGCGAGCCGACCTTCGTCTCGGTCGACGATTTCGAGGCCGCCGAATGGCAGACCGACGCCTCGGGACCGACCAAACCAGTCATTGCCGCGAAATTGCTCGATCGCCTGAGGAGCCGCTTCGGCCCTGGCGGCATGCTGCATTACGGCCAGGGCAAATGGTATCCGGGCGAGCCTCTGCCGCGCTGGGCGCTCGGGCTTTATTGGCGCCGCGACGGTCAGCCGGTATGGCGGGGCGCGGTAGATTCCACGACTCAAAAAAAGAAGCCGGCGACGGCGTCAGATGCCTTGGCCCTGATCCGGCGGCTGGCGGTCAGGCTGGGCGTCGACCCGAAGCAGGCGCTTCCGGCGCGCGAGGATCCGCTTCACTGGATCAAGACCGAAGGCGATCTTCCCAAGGGCGTCAAGCTGAACGACACCGCAATCGACTACGCTTCATCCCGCAACGCGCTTCGCCGCGCCATGGCCGGCGGTCTGTCGAAGCCGCTCGGCTATGTTCTGCCGCTCCGTCGCGCGGTCGGCAGGGCCGAGGGCAAAGGCTGGCTGAGCGAGGCTTGGCGGTTCAAGCGCGGACAGCTTTATCTGGTCCCCGGAGACTCGCCGGTCGGCTTGCGCCTGCCGCTCGGGTCGCTGCCCCCGCTGAAGCCAAAGGATTATCCCTATATCGTTCCGGTGGACCCCTACGAAGAGCGCGGCAAGCTGCCGAGCTTCGATGCCATCTATCGCGCGCCGTCCTCCGCCGCCAAGCAAGCGTCCGGCGCAAGTCGGGCGAAAAAGCCGGCCACGAAGCTCCGCGCCAAGAAGCCGGCGGTGCGGACAGCGATCGCGATCGAAGCGCGGGACGGCGTGCTTTGCGTGTTCATGCCGCCGCTCGCACGGGTGGAGGACTATCTCGAGCTGGTTGCTCAGCTCGAAGTCGCCGCCGAAGGGATGCCGCTCCGCATCGAAGGCTACACCCCGCCCGACGACATCAGGCTCTCATATCTTAAAGTGACCCCCGATCCCGGCGTCATCGAGGTGAATGTTCAGCCAGCCGAGAATTGGCGCGAAGCTGTCGCGATCACCACCGGTGTCTATGACGATGCCGCGTCATGCCGGCTCGGCGCCGACAAGTTCATGATCGACGGGCGGCACACCGGAACCGGCGGCGGCGCCCACGTGGTTGTCGGCGGCATCGGGCCCGGCCAACTCGCCCTTCCTGCGCCGGCCGGACCTTCTGAAAAGCTTGCTGCTCTATTGGCAGCGCCATCCGGCGCTGTCCTACCTGTTTTCCGGTCTGTTCGTTGGCCCGACCAGCCAGGCCCCGCGTCTCGATGAGGCTCGCCACGATGTGCTCTACGAGCTCGATGTCGCGCTCGGCATGATCCCCGAACCCGGCGCCGATGCGCCGGTCGCGCCATGGCTGGTGGACCGGTTGCTGCGCAATCTGCTCACCGACGTCGCCGGCAACACCCACCGCACCGAGATCTGCATCGACAAGCTCTATTCGCCTGACGGCCCGACCGGTCGGCTCGGCCTGCTCGAATTTCGTGGATTCGAAATGCCGCCCGATGCGCGCATGAACCTCGCCCAGCAGCTCCTGATCCGCGCGTTGATCGCGTGGTTCTGGCGCGAGCCGCAGACCGGCCGCATGGTGCGTTGGGGCACAGCGCTGCACGACCGCTTCATGCTGCCGCATTTCGTGTGGAGCGATCTGCTCGAAATCCTCGCCGACCTCAACCGGGCGGGCTACGCCTTCCATCCGCAATGGTACGAAGCGCAGAGAGCGTTTCGCTTTCCGGTGCACGGCCGTGTCGAGTATGGCGGCGTCGGCCTCGAGCTCCGTCATGCGCTGGAGCCCTGGCACGTGTTAGGCGAGGAAGGTTCAGGCGCAGGCACGGTGCGGTTCGTGGATTCCTCGGTCGAGCGGCTGCAAGTGCTGGCGAGCGGCTTCAATCCCGAGCGCCACGTGATCACCTGCAACGGCCGGCCGCTGCCGATGACCTCGACCGGTGTCTCGATGGAGGCCGTGGCGGGCGTTCGCTACAAGGCTTGGAAGCTGCCGCGAGGGCTTCACCCGACTTTGCCGGTGCACGCGCCTTTGACCTTCGACATTATCGACCGCGCCAACAACCGGTCGCTCGGCGGCTGCGTGTATCATGTGGCTCATCCCGGCGGGCGAAGCTATGATACATTCCCGGTCAACTCGTACGAAGCCCAGGCGCGTCGCGAGGCGCGATTCGTGGAGCATGGGCACAGCCCGGGCAGCGTGACGCCGCCGCCTGCGGAGGTGACCGGCGAATTTCCCCTGACCCTCGATTTGAGGACCCGAGTTGGCCGCTAAGCGATCCAGTGCAGTCCGCAGACAAGAGGCCCTAGGCGCTGCGGCCGCCGGTCGCCTCTCCGAATGGTTGCGCGGATATCGGCCGATCGCCGGCGTGCCCGACGAGCTGTTGGATTCCACCAGACGCCCGCGCGACTACTGGCTCGGCTTCCTCGGCGATTTTGCCGAATATGAGGAAGGCGAGTTCAAGAGCCGCTTCAGCATGGCGACGCGGCATATCCGCGATACCGGGGTGTCATACCGGATCTATGGCGAGGAAAATGAGCGAAGCTGGCCGATCAACCCGCTGCCCTTGATCTTGGGCGAGGCCGAGTGGGCGCAGATCGCCGATGGTGTCGAGCAGCGGGCACGGCTGATGGAGGCGGTGCTCCAAGACTTTTACGGCGAGGCGCGCCTGCTGGCCGATGGCGCACTACCGGCCGCCGCCGTCACCGGCAGCAACGATTTCATCCGGGCTATGCGCGGGGTCAAGCCGCGCGGCGGTCGCTATCTGCAACTCTACGCCGCCGATCTCGGCCGCGGTCCGGACGGACGCTGGTGGGTGCTCGACGATCGCGCCCAGGCGCCCTCGGGCGCGGGCTATGCGCTGGAGAACCGGCTCGTCCTGTCACGCGCCTATCCCAACCTCTACAACGCGATGAACGTCCAGCGCCTCGCTTCCTTCTTCGACGAGCTGCGCAAAGGCCTGGCCGCCGCCGCCGAACGCAGCGATCCGCGAATCTGCCTGCTGACCCCCGGGCCCTACAGCGAGACCTATTTCGAGCAGGCCCATCTCGCGCGCTATCTGGGCTTTCTGCTCGTCGAAGGCGACGATTTGGTTGTCCGCGACGGCCGCGCCTATGTCCGCACCATCGCCGGTCTGAAGCGGGCCGACGTCATCCTACGCCGTGTCGACGCCGACTTCATCGACCCGCTCGAGCTCAACAGCGCGTCGCGGCTCGGCGTGCCCGGTCTGCTCGAGGCGATCAGGAGCGGCGGGGTGGCAGTGCTCAACATGCCGGGCTCCGGCGTGTTGGAGTCGAAGGCGCTGCTTGGTTTCCTGCCGAAGCTTTGTCGCCGGCTCTTGGGCGAGGAGCTCATGATGCCGAATGTCGCGACCTGGTGGTGCGGGCAGCCGGCCGAACGGAACCTGGTCGAGAACGACCTGGACAACCGAGTGATCGCGCCGGCCTTCAACGACCCGGGACCTGACGGGACCTCGTCAAGGCCGCGCCTGATGGCCGACCTGTCGTCGCGGGAACGCGCCGCCTTCCTGTCACGCTTTAGCGAGCGGCCCGGCGACTTCGTCGGTCAGGAGGTGGTGCAGCTTTCGACCACGCCGGTGCTGCGTGACGGGCGCCTCGAGCCCGCACCGTTCGTCTTGCGGGTTTACGCCGCGGTCACGCCAAAAGGCATCCGCATCATGCCGGGCGGGTTCTGCCGCACGTCGGACCGGCCCGATGTCCGGGCCATCTCCATGGAAGGGGGAGCCCGCACCTCCGACGTCTGGGTCATCGCCGACAAGCCGGTCGAGCGGGTTACCCTCCTTGCCGACACGGAACACGTGAAGGTGAGGCGGATCGTCGGCCATCTGCCGAGCCGCGCCGCCGACAATCTCTTTTGGCTCGGCCGCTACCTAGAGCGCGCCGAGGCCACCTTGCGTCTGGTGCGCAGCCTGTGCACCAGCCTGATGGATTCCGAAGCGGCCCTGCATAGCGCCGGCGAGACTCTCGACTGCCTGCAGAGACTTCTGATCGCCTGGGGCGCCTTGGACGAGGAGGCGCTGGAACGCGGCGCGCTGGATGCCGCCAACGATGCTCTGCACGATCAGGATGCTTCCGGCTCGGTCGTCGACTTGGTGAGCGAGGCCCGCCGCACCGCCTCGAGCATGCGCGAACGATTATCAGCCGACTTCTGGACTTTGCTGCTCAATCTGCACGGACGCCTGCTCGAGGGCGGAAGCAATTTGCTGTCCGAGGCCGAAGTCCTCCAGCAGGCTGAACGCGCGCTGCAGATTCTCGCGGCGCTTTCCGGCTTGGCGCACGAGAACATGAATCGGGGCGCGGGCTGGCGCTTTCTCGATATGGGCCGGAGGATCGAGCGCGGGATCAATAGCTGCCGCTTCGCCCGGGCGCTCGCCGACGACGCGGCGACGTTCGACGACCTCGATTTGCTGCTCGACCTCGCCGATAGCCAGATCACCTATCGCGCCCGCTATCTCGAAGGCGTGGCGCTCACCCCTGTGCGCGACATGGTCATGCTCGATCCCTACAATACGTGGTCGCTGGCGTTCCAGGTCTTCGCCTTGAAGGACCATCTCGCGAAGCTGCCGTCGCTGTTGGACGACGGGATGCTGGAACAGCCAAGCCGGATCCTGCTTCCGCTGGCGGCAGAGATCGAGACCGCCGATGCCGAAGGCCTTACGCCCGAGAAGATGCTCGCCTTCGAGCAGGCTTTGATGCGGCTCTCCAACGCCGTCACCAGCCGCTATTTTCTGCAAGGGGCCAACGCCGTACCCACCATCAAGCTTGCGGCGCTCGCGTGATTTACAATCTGCGTCACCGGACGACTTACCGCTACGAAAGCGCGGCGACGTTTGCGTGGTGCGTGCTGCGCTTGTCGCCGCAGTCGTCAACCGTGCAGACGGTGTTGGCGAATGCCATCGCCATCACGCCGCGGCCTTCGCGGAGCATCGAGCGAACCGGCCCGTTCGGCGAGTTGATGCTCACGGTGATGATCGACCAGCCTCACCGCAACCTGATCATCGAGGCCAAATCCCGGGTTGACGTGTATGCGCCGCCATTCGCGCCACCCGCTGACAGCCCCGCCTGGGAGACCGTGCGGGAGTGCAGCTTCGAGATCGCTTCGTTGGATTCCGACAGCCCGGCCGCCTATCTCTACCCCACGGCGCGAACGCCGATCCTGCCGGCGATCACCGACTACGCGAGGCTGAGCTTTAGCAAGAGCCGGCCGATCGTCGAGGCGGCGGCCGAATTGATGACCCGCATTCGCGCCGACTTCACCTACGACGCTGACGCCACCAATGTCAAAACGCTCCCGGGCGAGGCCTTTGCGGTCCGTCGTGGCGTTTGCCAGGACTTTACCCACATCATGATTTCGGGTCTCCGCGGCCTGGGATTGCCGGCCGCCTATGTGAGCGGCTATCTGCGGACCGTTCCCCCCCCGGGGCGTCCCCGTCTGGAAGGCTGCGACGCCACCCACGCCTGGGTGTCGGTATGGTGCGGAAAGGAACGGGGTTGGATCGGCTTCGACCCCACCAATGCGACCCTGGTACAGGACGATCACATCACGCTCGCCATAGGGCGCGACTACGCCGACGTCGCCCCGATCGACGGCGTGATGCTGGCGCCCGGCGAGCAGGCGCTGAAAGTCGAGGTTGATGTCGTTCCCGAGCACGATCTCGGCCTCGTTCGCCCAGCCTTCGCCGCGACCTCGGCGAGCTGACTTGCCCGCCGGTACGACCGGGCGCATAAGGCTGCGCGCAAGATAATTCCCTTCAACGCCATAACCTCCCTCCCGGTGTTTCAACACAATGCGGCCAGTCCTCAGTCCTGCTGAAGCCCTCGGGCTTTCCGGCGCCACGCTCGAAGCGCGGATATGCCGGGCGACAAATTATGTCACCGACGCGACCTTCGCGCGGATCGACGAACGCTTGCGCGCCGACGCACGAACCAACCAGATGATCTACGAGCATGAGGGTGTCGAAGAGCCCATCCGCCTGATGCTTCGCCCGCTGCTCGTCATGCAGGAGCAGCTCAGCTACGTCCATCATGTCTGTCTCCAGCTCATCGAGGCGCTCAAGCGGCTGCCCGACCTCTATCTCGAAGACGAGCGGATCGGGTCCATCCTCGCCATCACGCCCGATGAGGAGAGCTGGTTTCGCGACACCTGGACCAAGGCGCACCGCGGCTTCAATTCGATCTATGGCCGGCTCGACGCGGTGTGCGATTTCACCAGCGCCGGCTGGCAGGATTCGCTGCATTTCATGGAGCCGAATCTGTCCGGTGTCGGCGGTATTCATTTCGCGCCGGTTGCCGAGCAGCTTGTGATGCGGGACATCGTGCCGACCCTGCTCGGCCACGATCCGGGGCTCGTCATCGAGATGCCGAGGGATCAGCGCGATCTGTTCATTCAGGTGTTGATCGACCACGCGCGCACCATCGGACGCGACTCGTGCCAGCTCTGCTTCATCGAGGCGAAATACGTCCATGACGGGCCGAACGAGCAATCGGTGCTGAGCGATTATTTGTCTCGCAAGCACAATCTGACCATCGCTCACGCCGACCCCAGCGAATTGCGCGTGGAGGGCGATGAGGTGTTCTACGAGGACGTGCGGATCGATGTCGCCTACCGCGATTATGAGATGCGCGAGCTGGTCGACCTGGAAAAGCAGATCGGTCGCCCGCTCGATGCGATGCGTCTGCTGTTTCGGCAGAACCGCGTGGTCTCATCGATCGTCGGCGATTTCGACCACAAGAGCTGCTTCGAGATTCTGACCGATCGGGTGATCGCCGAGCAATATTTCGGCGCCGATGACCGCAGGCTGTTCCGCCGCCACGTGTTGTGGACGCGCGTGGTCGGCGATCGGCGCACGACGCTTCCCGACGACAGGGAAGGGGACCTGCTCGACTATACGCGCCGCAACCGCGAGTTGTTGGTGCTTAAGCCCAACCGCGCCTATGGCGGCGCCGGCGTCATGCTCGGCGCCGCGACGGAGCAGGCGGCGTGGGAGCAGACTCTGCAAGATGCGGTGTTGCATTCCGCCGATCCCGAAAACTCATGGGTGGTACAGAGTGCGACGCGTCTTCCGGTGCACGAATTTCCGGTTCTCGGCCCTGACGGTCGCGTCTTTGGCGAGCCGTTTTATGCGGTGATGGGGTTTGCCGCGACCGAGAACGGCCTCGGGACGATGTGCCGGGTTTCGCAAAAGCAGGTCGTCAATGTCGCGCAACGCGGTGGGCTTGCCGCGGTGCTCGAGGCCGAAGCGCCGACCGAGCTGCGCATCCCGAGCCGTCCCATCGCCCGCTCCGAGGCGTTGGCGCAATCGCTGCGAGCGCAGATCTCCGAGCTTCGCCATCTCGAGCAGACGATCGCGCTGCTCGACTGGGATGAGGAGACCATGCTGCCGGCCGCGGGACGCGCCGAACGCGGTGGGCAGCTGGCGACGCTCGAAGGCATTCGCCATGCGATGCTGGTATCGGACCGGCTTGGCGATCTGGTCGAGGAGGTCGCCGCGCAGTCAGAGGGCAATGTGCGCCTGTCGCGCGAGCTTGCGCTGCTCCGGCGGTTGCGGCGCCATGCGCTCGCGCTGCCGGAAGATTTGGTGCGTCAGCTCGCCAATGCAAAATCGCAATCGCTCGGCGCCTGGGAGGAGGCGCGCAAAAAGGACGCCTATGCACTGTTCGCGCCCGCGTTCGATCGGCTCGTTGCGCTGGTTCGCGAACGCGCCCAGGCGCTTGCCGGTGCTGGCGAGCCATACGACGCTTTGCTCGACGAGCACGAACCCGGCATGACCCGCTCGCGTCTCGATCCCGTCTTGGACGAGGTGCGCAATGCTCTCGTGCCAGTGGTTCGCGAAGCTAATACGGGTCCCGACCGATTGCTGGCCGGGCATCGATTCGTCGAAGCCGGCCAATGGGAATTGTGCCGGCAGCTGCTCGCCGCCATGGGCTTCGAATTCGAGCGTGGGCGGCTCGACCGCTCGACCCATCCGTTCTCGCTTATGGCCGGCACCAACGACGTGCGCCTGACGATCCGCGTCGACGAGCGCGACCTATCGACCGCGGTGCTGGCTGCTCTACACGAGGGCGGGCACGGGCTCTACGACCAAGGCTTCGATCCGAACGATGCCGATACGCTGCTCGCCGAAGCGCCCAGCATGGGATTGCAGGAATCCCAGTCGCGCCTGTGGGAAAACCATGTCGGCCGCAGCCGCGCGTTCTGGGATTATGTGTTCCCGAGCTTGCAGAAATTGTTCCCCGACGCAGTCAAGGGGCTCGACGCCGAGACCTTCTACCGGCGCGTCAATTTGGTCCGCCCGGGGTTGATCCGCGTGGCGGCCGACGAGGTCTCCTATCATTTGCATATCGTGCTCCGCTACGAGCTGGAGGTCGCCCTGGTCTCGGGCTCGCTCGGCGTCGGCGATCTTCCCGCGGTTTGGAACGAGCGCAGCGCATCGCTGATCGGGGCAAGGCCGGCATCGGACCGCGAAGGCGTGCTCCAGGACGTGCACTGGTCGCTCGGCATGTTCGGATATTTTCCGACCTATACGTTGGGTAGCCTCTACGCGGCGCAGCTCGCCGAGACCTATGCGCGCGAGCATTCGTTGGAGAACGAAATCCAGCGCGGCGAGTTTGGCGGCTTGCTGGCTTGGCTGCGAGCCAATGTTCACCGGATCGGCCAGAGTTTGCCGGCAGAGGAAATCATCGAACACGCGACCGGCAAGGGACTCGATACGGGGGCCTTCTTTCGCCACCTGGAAGCGAAGCGCTTGGCATGAGTACCCGCACTACCCGGTCGCGCAAGTCTCGCGACAAGATGAGAAGAACGCAGCGTTCGGGCAGAAATCCGGGGATGTGCGCGGCGCCTTCACTGTCAGCCAGCGGCGGCACGCCTCTTCGTGCCGGCAATAGCGGCATTTGGCCTGCGCCTCGACGAAAGCCATGCCACCATCGATGCTGCGCACCACGGCTGCGTCAGCGCCGCGCTTCTGCATCATCTTGTCCATCAGAGCCGCCGGCGGCGCAACTGCTCGCGCGTCGGCCAAAGGAGCCTTGAGCCTGTCATCACTCCCCCTCCCAATCCGCCGCCGGTCTCTCCTTGCGAGCGCGCGCGGCTATCCACGATCCATTTCTAGGCAGAGAGCGCTCGGCAGTCATTGCGCCAGATCAAGCTCAGGGGTGAAACGCCGTGCGGGGACCATGACGGCCAATCATAAGCCGCGCTCATCGCCAGGATTAGACACCTTCAATGCCGCTGTTCGGCGGGCGCGCTATGATGTTGAAACGAATGGAGTTGAGCGCAGGCGGAGGACGAAACCGCTACCGCGGCCATTGTCCACGCGACTTGGTGGCGAGGGTCGAGCGGCCGGTCCACTTATGAAATTCCTATAAGAGCGCCCGCGCGGCCGTCTCGAAAACATACGCCACATCGGACTAGCTCTTCGCCAAGCGGCGCAGGACGGCAGACCCGTCGAGCGCGCCGCGAAATCCTTCGGCGGAGTGACCCCATGTTGGACCTCGTCATGCTTGCCATCGGCGCCGGTCTCTTTGTCGCGGCGATTGGCTACGCCATCGTCTGCGACCGTTTGTAGGAGGCGGCCATGGTCTTCGACTATTGGCTCGCTGGGCTCGTGACGGCAGGCCTACTCGGCTACCTCACCTACGCTCTGCTCCGGCCCGAAAAATTCTAGGGAGCGGCCCAGATGACAATCAACGGCTGGATTCAGATCGTTCTTTATTGCGCGATCGTCGTCGCGCTGGTGAAGCCGCTCGGCTGGTACATGACGCGCGTGTTCAACGGCGAACGCACGTTCCTCTCGCCGCTACTCAGGCCGGTCGAGATCGGACTCTATCGGCTCGGCGGCGTCGACGAGACCCGCGAGCAGAGCTGGCTCGGCTACACGGTTGCCATGCTGCTGTTTCATGTCGGCGGCTTTCTCATCCTCTACGCCTTACTGCGGCTGCAGGGCGCTCTGCCATTCAACCCGCAAGGCATGGCGGCCGTGCCGGAATATCTCAGCTTCAACACGGCGGTCAGCTTCATCACAAACACCAACTGGCAGAACTATGGTGGCGAGAGCACGCTGTCCTATCTCGTGCAGATGGTCGGCCTCACGCATCAGAACTTCCTGTCGGCGGCGACCGGCATCGTGCTCGCGGTCGCGCTAATCCGCGGCTTCGCCCGTGCCTCGGTAAAGACGGTCGGCAATTTCTGGGTCGATGTGACCCGCTGCACGCTCTACATCCTCATTCCCATCTGCATTCCTTACGCCTTGTTTCTGGTCTGGCAGGGCATGCCGCAGACGCTCGGCGCTTATGTCGATGCGACCACGCTGGAGGGGGCCAAGCAGACCATCGCCGTTGGTCCGGTCGCCTCGCAGGTCGCCATCAAGATGCTCGGCACCAATGGCGGCGGCTTCTTCAACGCCAACGCAGCGCATCCCTTCGAGAACCCGACGGCGCTGTCGAATTTGCTCCAGATCGTCTCGATCTTCGCGCTCGGTGCGGGGCTTACCAACGTGTTCGGCCGCATGGTCGGCGACCAGCGCCAGGGCTGGGCGATTTTCGCCGCCATGGCGACACTGTTCCTTGCCGGCGTCTTCGTCTGCTACTGGGCTGAGGCCGCGGGCAACACGAATTTGACGGCGCTCGGGCTCGATCCGGCCAATATGGAAGGCAAGGAAGTGCGCTTCGGCGTGCCGCTGTCCGCCCTGTTCGCGGTCATCACGACCGCCGCATCGTGCGGCGCGGTAAACGCCATGCATGACAGCTTCACTCCGCTCGGCGGCATGATCCCGCTGATCAACATGGAGCTCGGCGAGATCGTCATCGGCGGCGTCGGCGCCGGCCTCTACGGCATGCTGATCTTCGTGGTCATCGCGGTTTTCGTGGCCGGGCTCATGGTCGGACGCACGCCGGAATATGTCGGCAAGAAAATCGAGGCCAAGGAGGTCAAGATGGCGATGCTCGCCATTCTGGTGCTGCCGCTGATGTTTCTCGGCTGGACGGCGGTCGCGACGGTTCTGCCATCGGCGGTGGCCTCGATCGCCAATCCTGGGCCGCACGGTTTCTCGGAGATCCTCTATCTCTTCACCTCGAGCACCGCCAATAACGGCTCGGCGTTCGGCGGCATCACCGGCAACACGCCGTTCTACAACATGACCGGCGCCGTCTCGATGTTCGTCGGCCGCTTCTTCATGATCATCCCGGCCATGGCCATTGCCGGCTCGCTCGCGGCCAAGAAGACGCTTCCCGCGTCCGCGGGGACATTCCCAACGCATGGCGGCCTATTCGTCGGGTTGCTCGTCGGCGTGATCCTGATCGTCGCCGGTCTCACATTCTTCCCGGCGCTCGCGCTCGGCCCGATCGTCGAGCAGCTCGCCATGCGCGCAGGCCAGGCGTTCTGACCGCGCTAAACGGAGTCGCATCGATGCAAACCTCGCAGATACGCAAGCGGATGCCGGTCACCTCCCTGACCGACCCCAATATCGTCGTCCCGGCCATCGGCTCGGCGCTCGCCAAGCTCGACCCGCGCACCATGATGAAGAACCCGGTGATGTTCGTGGTCGAAGTCGTCGCTGCGCTCGCCACCGTCATCTTCGTCCGCGACTGGATGAACGGCGGCGAGCATCTCCTCTTCACCTTCCAAATCATTTTTTGGCTGTGGCTCACCGTGCTGTTCGCCAATTTCGCCGAGGCGGTAGCCGAAGGCCGCGGCAAGGCGCAAGCCGCAAGCCTGCGTCAGACTCGCGAGGAGACGAAGGCCAAACTCATCGTCGATGAGAAGACTGGGCTCGTCGTCCCCACCCCAGCAGGCGAGCTCGCGCCAGGCCAGATCGTGCTCGTCGAGGCCGGCGACCTCATTCCGTCGGACGGCGAGGTGATTGAGGGCATCGCCTCGGTCAACGAGGCGGCCGTCACCGGCGAGTCGGCTCCCGTCATTCGCGAATTGGGCGGCGACCGGTCGGCGGTCACCGGCGGCACGCTGGTGGTATCGGATTGGCTCAAGGTGCGTATCACGGCAGCACAGGGCTCGACCTTTCTCGACCGTATGATTGCGCTCGTCGAGGGCGCGGAGCGCCAGAAGACGCCGAATGAGATCGCGCTCAACATCCTGCTTGCCGGCATGACCATTATCTTCGTCTTTGCCACCGCGACGATCCCAAGCTTTGCCGCTTATGCTGGTGGCGCGATCCCGATTATCGTCCTCGTCGCACTATTCGTGACGCTGATCCCGACCACAATCGGCGCGCTGCTGTCGGCCATCGGCATCGCCGGCATGGACCGGCTGGTGCGCTTCAACGTACTCGCCATGTCGGGCCGCGCGGTCGAGGCCGCCGGCGACGTCGATACGCTCCTGCTTGACAAGACCGGCACCATCACGCTCGGCAACCGGCAGGCTGCCGAGTTTAGGCCTGTCTCTGGGGTAACCGATCGAGAGCTTGCCGATGCGGCGCAGCTCGCATCACTTGCCGACGAGACGCCCGAAGGCCGCTCCATCGTCGTGCTGGCGAAAGAGAAGCACGGCATCCGTGGCCGCGACCTCCAGGAGCTGGGCGCGAAGTTCATTCCCTTCACGGCGCAGAGCCGCATGAGCGGCGTCGACATCGGCAACTCATGGATCCGCAAGGGCGCCGTCGACGCCATCCTCAAATATCTCGATGGCAACGCCGCGGCGGACAAGCGCAAGAAATCGGCGGCGGGACTCACCGAGTCCGGGCGCGAGATCAACGCGATCGCCGATGCGATCGCCAAATCCGGCGGCACGCCGCTTGCCGTGGCCAAAGACGGCAAGCTGCTCGGCGTCATTCACCTTAAGGACATCGTCAAGGGCGGTATCCGCGAGCGCTTCGCTGAGCTTCGCCGCATGGGCATCCGCACCATCATGATCACTGGCGACAATCCGATGACCGCGGCTGCCATTGCGGCAGAGGCAGGGGTCGACGATTTCCTGGCCCAGGCGACGCCCGAGGATAAGCTCCAGCTCATCCGTGCCGAGCAGGCCAAGGGCAAGCTCGTGGCCATGTGCGGCGACGGCACCAATGACGCTCCTGCCTTGGCTCAGGCCGACGTGGGGGTCGCCATGAACACCGGCACGCAGGCGGCGCGAGAGGCCGGCAACATGGTCGACCTCGACTCCAATCCCACGAAGCTGATCGAGGTCGTGGAGATCGGCAAGCAGCTGCTGATGACCCGCGGCGCGTTGACGACCTTCTCGATCGCCAATGACGTGGCGAAATATTTTGCCATCATCCCGGCCATGTTCCTCGCCTTCTATCCGCAGCTCCGGGCGTTGAACGTGATGCATCTCACCACACCGCAAAGCGCCATTCTGTCGGCGATCATCTTCAATGCGTTGATCATCATCGCGCTCATTCCGCTGGCGTTAAAGGGTGTCGCTTATCGTCCGATCGGCGCCGGGCCGTTACTCCGCCGCAACCTGCTGATTTACGGGCTTGGCGGCGTCATCATCCCGTTCATCGGCATCAAGGCGCTGGACCTCTTAGTTACGGCCCTGCACCTCGCTTAAGGAGCAACACCCATGTTGAGAGAAATCCGCCCCGCCATCGTCCTGCTCGCTGCCCTTACGATCATCACCGGCCTCATCTATCCCCTGGCCGTGACCGGCGTGGCCGAGCTGCTGTTCCCCCATCAGGCGCAAGGCAGCCTGATCGACAAGGACGGTAACGTGATCGGCTCTGAGCTGATCGGCCAGCAATTCGCGAGCGACCGCTATTTCCATGGCCGCCCCTCGGCGACGCTTGGCCCCGACCCCAACGATCCCAGCAAGTCCGTCGCGGCGCCTTACAATGCCCAGAATTCGATGGGCTCCAATCTCGGGCCGACCAACAAGGCCCTGATTGATCGCGTTGCCGCCGATGTGGCGAAGCTGAAGCAGGAGAACCCGTCGGCACCGGTCCCGACCGATCTAGTAACCACCTCGGGCAGCGGGCTCGACCCCGACATTTCACCCGCTGCCGCCTATTTTCAGGTGCCGCGCATTGCGAAGGCGCGCAACATGCCGGAGAATGGCTTGAGCGAGCTCATCGCCGAGCATATCGAGGGTCGGACCTTCGGTATCCTCGGAGAGCCGCGCGTGAACGTGCTTGCGCTGAACCTTGCCTTGGATCGCGCTAGCACTCAGTGAGGTGCGGGGGATTTGCGCCCCCGCAAGGACCCCAGCTTCATGGCTGACCAGCGGCGTGAGCCAAGAGAGCGCCCTTCGCCAGATGCGCTGCTTGCTATGGCGAACAGGCAGGACGGCCGCGCCGGCCGGCTGAAGATCTTCCTCGGCGCGGCGCCTGGCGTCGGCAAGACCTATGAAATGCTCCAGGAGGCGCGCTCGAGACGCAAAGACGGCAAAGATGTCGTCGCCGCGATCGTCGAGACGCACGGCCGAACAGAAACAGAAGCCTTGCTCGAAGGACTCGAAATCCTTCCGCGCCACCGGCTGAAATACAAGAACCGGTGGCTTGAGGAGATGGACCTCGACGCGCTGCTCGCGCGCCGCCCGGGGCTAGCTTTGGTCGATGAGCTCGCCCACACCAATGCTGCCGGCAGCCGCCATCCCAAGCGCTATCTCGATGTCGAGGAGCTGCTCGGCAAGGGCATCGACGTCTACACCACGCTAAACGTCCAGCACATTGAGAGCTTGAACGACGTCATCGCCCAGATCACCGGCGTGCGCGTCCGCGAGACCGTGCCCGATTCAATCCTCGACCGCGCCGACGCGATCGAGCTCGTCGACATCACTCCCGACGACCTCGTCCAGCGCCTCAAGGAAGGCAAGGTCTACGTCCCCGAACAGGCCGAAAAGGCGCTCGAGCATTTCTTCGCGCCGACCAACCTGACGGCGTTGCGCGAGCTCGCCTTGCGGCGCACCGCCGAGCGGGTCGACGAGCAGTTGCTCGCTGAGATGCAGGCGCATGCGATCTCGGGACCGTGGCCGGCCGGCGAGCGGCTGCTCGTTTGCGTCAGCGAGGAGCCGCGCGCGGCGGGGCTGGTGCGCTTCACCAAGCGCTTGGCGGACCGGCTGCATGCCGCCTGGACCGCGCTCTATGTCGAGTCGAGTCGCAGCCTGCAATTGACCGAGGAAGAGCGTGACCGGATCGCCGACACGCTTCGCCTCGCCCAGGCGCTCGGCGGCGAGGTGGTGACCATTCCCGGGGGCGATCGCCGCATCGCCGATGACGTCGTGGCCTATGCGCAGGCCAACAACATCACCCAGCTGATCGTCGGCAAGTCGTCGAGATCGCGCTGGTTCGAGCTTCTGCATGGTTCGGTCGTGCGCGATTTGTTGCGCGCATGCGGCAATATCAGCGTGCATGTCATTGCCGGGGAGGACACGGGCCGCGAGCCGGCCGCGAAGGCTGTGTCGGGCGAAAGACCGCCCCACTTCGAAGCTCGTCCCTATCTTTCCGCCGCGCTCGCCGTGTTCGGCGCCGTCGGCGTGAGCGAGCTGCTGTGGCCATGGATCGGGCTTCCCAATACCGATCTCGTCTTCTTGACCGTGATCGTCGTGATTGCCGTGCGCTTCGGCCTGTGGCCGTCGCTGTTCGCCAGCCTGGTGTCGGCGCTCTGCTACAATTTCTTCTTCACCGAGCCCTATTACACCTTCTCGGTCGCCGACCCGCGCAACGTGATCGCGATTCTGTTCTTCACGCTGGTCGCGGTCATCGTGTCAAACGTCGCGAGCCGGGCGCGCGCCTTGGCCGTGACGGCCATGGCAAGGGCGCGTACCACTGATGCGCTTTACGCCTTCAGCCGCAAGCTTGCCGGCGTCGCCACGCTCGACGACCTGCTGTGGGCGACCGCTTATCAGGTGGCCCTGATGCTCAAGGTGAGGGTCGTTCTGCTTCTGCCCGAGGATGGCGCGATCGCCGTCAAGGCCGGCTACCCGCCCGAGGACATTCTCGACCAAGCCGACCTCGCCGCGGCGAATTGGGCTTGGGAGCACGACCGTCCCGCTGGCCGCGGCTCAGACACCTTGCCGGGCGCCAAGCGGCTGTTCCTCCCCATGCGCACCGGCCGCGGCGCGATCGGGGTGGTCGGCATCGACAGCGACAAGCAGGGTGCGCTTCTCACCCCCGACCAGCGCCGCCTGCTCGACGCGCTCATCGACCAATCGGCGCTCGCCATCGAGCGGATCCATCTCGTCGACGCCCTCGATTCTGCCAAGCGCAGGGTCGACGCCGATCGGCTCCGCTCGGCGCTGCTCACCTCGATCTCGCATGACTTGAGGACGCCGCTCGCCGCGATCATCGGCGCGGCGGGCACGCTCAAGGGCTTTCCCGGCGAATTGAGCGACCAGGCGAAAGCCGAATTGCTGACCACCATCATCGAGGAATCGGAGCGGCTGAACCGGTTCATCGCCAATCTGCTGGATATGACCAGGCTCGAATCGGGTTCGATCAAACCCAATGCCGGTCGTCACGACATCGGCGAGATCGTCGGTTCGGTGCTCGGCCGTGCCACCAAGATCCTGGCGCGGCACTCGGTCGAGGTCGAGACCGCTTCAGACCTTCCCATGCTCGACCTCGACCCGGTCCTGTTCGAGCAGGCCCTGTTCAATCTGCTCGACAACGCCGCGAAATATTCGCCGCCCGGCACCGTTGTACGCATCGAGAGCTGGCAGGAGGGTGATAGTGTGAAGCTCGAAGTCGCCGACGAGGGCAGCGGCATCCCCGACGAGGAGTTTGACCGCATCTTCGAGAAGTTCCATCGCGCCGACAAGGAGGATCGCGTGCCGGCCGGCACCGGGCTTGGCCTCGCGATAGCGCGCGGCTTTATCGACGCGCTCGGCGGCTCGATCGCCGCCGCCAACCGTCCCGACCGGCGAGGCGCGGTGTTCACCATCACCCTGCCGATCCCGAAGCGACATGAGAGCCTGGATACCGCCGCATGACCGCGACGCCAATCAAGGTGCTGGTGGTCGACGACGAGTCGCCGATCCGCAAGCTGCTCCGCACCGGACTGGGCACGCAGGGCTACCAGACGCTCGATGCGCCGAATGCCAAGGCCGCACTCGAATTGATGGCCGACAAGCCTGACCTCGTCATTCTCGATCTCGGGCTTCCCGACATGCAAGGCCTCGATCTGCTCCGGCAAATTCGCGCGCGGCGGGAGGATGTGCCGATCGTCGTGCTGTCGAGCCGTGGCGACGAGACCGCCAAGGTCGAAGCGCTCGATCTCGGCGCAGACGATTATGTCACTAAGCCGTTCGGCATGGAGGAATTGCTCGCCCGTATCCGCACCGCGCTCCGCCACCAGCTGCATGTTCAGGGCGAGCGGCCTCTGTTCAAGCTTGGGGATTTGTCGGTCGATCTCGTGCGCCGCATCGTCAAGAAGGGCGACGAGATGGTGAAGCTGTCGCCCAAGGAATACGAGCTGCTGCGCCTCATGGTGCAGCACGCCGGCAGAGTGCTGACCCATAAATTCCTGCTGAAGGAGCTGTGGGCGGCGCCGATCGACCCGCAATATCTCCGCGTCTATGTGCGCCAGCTCCGCCAGAAGATCGAGCCGGACCCCGAGCGCCCGCGCTACATCTTGACCGAGACCGGCGTCGGCTACCGGCTGAGCGTGCCCGACTAGGCTGCGCGGTCACCGTTGGCGGGGCCTGGCGATGACCCCAACCAGGTCGGCTGCGCCGATCGGTAGCAACCCCTGAGGACCGTGCGCGTGATAAAATTTCCTGGTTCAGACGTGCGGGATTGTCGATCCGCGTGCGATGGAGGGAGAGATGCGCAAAATCGTTATTCTGCTCGCGACCGGAGCGGCTTTGCTGTGCGCGGGCTATGCCTTCGAGGCCAACGCAACCATGGGTGTCGCCGTTGAGGGACTTAAGCGCCAGGCCGACAGCTTCTCACCGGTCGAGAAGGCGGATTGCACCGGGCAAGGGATGTTCTGTCCCAAGGGCGCGGCCTTGCAATGCGACCCGCTCTGCATCTGTGTCAGCTGCGCGCAGCACGCGAATCCGCACAAGCATCACAAAGCTTAGCTTTTTGCGTTTTGCCAGGCTCAGCCGGCCGTCTTTGACCGCGCCTTGCCGGGCGTCGCCAAATCCTGTTTCATTTGCCTCGGGGGGACTCAACCGTTGTGAGGGAGCAGAATCCCAATGAGTAAGCATGCAGAGGACGTCACCGCGTTTGTCGAGAAAGAAGCCGCCTTCCAGGAGAAGATGAAGGCCGAGGCTTCGAGGACGGCAAGCGCCTTGATCGAGAGCTATCTTGGCCCCGACCACAAGGTCATCAACATGCCGAATTTCCATTCGGCCCTGTCCCAGGCTCTCAAGGACGCGCGGGAGCAAGGACATGTCGACAGCAGAGGCGAACCGCTGACGCTGCTTTAGCCAACAGGGCGGTCCGGTCGCCCGACGAGAGCCGCGCATTCAGGTGGCGACAAATTAGGCGGCGAGGTGCCCAGGCCGCTCGCGTTTCGGGCATCGGGGCCTCGCCGTTCTCGCGCTCGCGTCGATTCTTCTTTAGTTCCAATCCGTTCCCCTTCGGTTCAAGAGGCGGGTTTCGGTAGAGGGAGGAATATCCATGCCGGCTGACACCCGCAAGACGCCGACCGCTCGCGCCGCGAATCGATCGCCAAGCGCTGATGGATGACATGATGGCGCGGTGCGGCGTCGATCCCCTGGCGCTGATCGGCAAGGATGGCGGGCAATCTTATGTCGAGGCGCGCGCCAAGTGCCGCGCCTGTCCCTGCGTTGGGACTTGCCGGGACTGGCTGCTCGTGCCGGAAGGCAAGCCGGCGTCCGAGCCCCAGGACTTCTGTCCCAATTCCGATCTGTTCCGTCGACTGCTCAGCGAATAGGCGAACAGGAGGGGCTCCGCCCAAAGGCCGCGGGAGCGCGGGAGATATAGGGGAGATATAGGGGAGATATAGGAGATATATATGTCGGACGATGCGACGGAGCGTGCCGCATGATCAGTGTTGACGTCGCGCTCAAACTTGGCGCGTTCGATCTCGCGGCCGCCTTCGCGAGCGATGCCGGCATCACCGCCTTGTTCGGCCGCTCCGGCGCCGGCAAGTCGATGACCATCAGCCTGATCGCCGGGCTGGCGCGCCCCGATCGCGGCAGCATCGTGCTCGACGACCGCATCCTGGTCGATACCGCCCAGCGCATCTTCGTGCCCGCAAATCGCCGCCGCATCGGGCTCGTGTTTCAGGACGCGCGCCTGTTCCCCCATCTCAGCGTCAGGCAGAATCTTCTGTTCGGCCACTGGTTCGCGCCGAAGACCTCGCGCAGCGTCGCTTTCAGCCGCGTGGTCGAGACGCTCGGCATCGAGCATCTCCTCAAGCGCAGGCCGGGACGCCTGTCAGGCGGCGAGAAACAGAGAGTGGCGATCGGCAGGGCGCTGCTGTCGTCGCCGAAGCTGCTTCTCATGGACGAGCCGCTTGCCTCGCTCGACATCGAGCGCAAGCTCGAGATCCTGCCGCTGATCGAGTCGCTGCGCGACGAGTTCCGCATCCCGATCGTCTATGTCTCGCACGCGATCGACGAGGTGGCGCGACTCTCCGGCACCGTGGTGATGCTGGACAATGGCCGCGTCGTCGCCACCGGCAAAGTCGAGGACGTGCTCGGTCAAGGTCTCGCGGCCGCCGGGGTCGACCGCTTCGAGCGGTCATCGGTGGTGACCGGGCGGCTCGGCGCGACCGACACGGCTTTCGGCCTGACCGAGATTAAGCACCCAGCCGGCACGATCTGGCTGACCGGTCTTGCCGGGCCTTCGGGACGCGAGGCGCGCATCGTCATCAAGGCGACCGACGTGACGCTCGCCACGTCCAAGGCGCGCGGCTTGAGTGTACGCACCACGCTCGCCGGCAAGGTCGCGACCATCGAAACCGGCGACGGCCCGCTCGCCGGCGTCACCATCGAGCTCGACGGCGAGGGCAGACTGTTCGCCTTCGCCACGCGCAAGGCGATCGACGATCTCGAGCTCGAGCGCGGCGATCGCGTATATGCCCTGGTTAAGACCGTCGCGCTCGACGAGCGCGCCGTGGCCGAGGTCGAGCCTTAGCCGGTCAACGCCCAATGAGCGCGCGGAGGCCCGAAACGGCGCGCCCGTTTACCAGATGTAAAGGATGAAGCTGACGTCGCGCGCCTCAGGTGGCTATCTTTCAGACACGCGGCATAGATAGGACGCTCCTTGGTTGCAATCTGGCCAAGTAAGCGGTGAATCGTCCTCAGCCGCTCCATGTACGGCAATGGGGAGGCGGCCGGTGAGCTTCGCTAACGCACATCATCTGACGATTGCCGAACCGGAGGATTCTGCGGGCCACGGGCCGTTGCGCACGAAGCTCGCGAGATGGGGCAAGGGCGCGGCCGGCCGACTGTTGTCGCGCGGCGCCGCGCCGATCGCTGGGAAAGCAACGAGCCCGAGCCAGCCCGTCGAAGACCTTCAGGCAGAGCCGTACGCTTCAGCGTCCGGAGTTGAGCGATGCGATGGCGAGCTTGAAGCGGCTGCAATCGTCGACGCCTATCGCCGCGGGCTGTTGCCCGGGCATGATCGCAATCCCCTTGCCTGGGTCTCTCCGGCAAAGCGCGAAGCGATCGCCCCCTAGGAGCTCAGGATCGGCGCGCCGTTGCGGCGTCTTCTCCGCGAGCAGATTTTGCGCGTGAGCTTTGACGAGGATTTCGGCGCGATCCTTGCGGCATGTGGCGAAGCAGACGCCGCCGAGACGCAAGCCTCGTCCGATCTGGCTCGCGCTTTCTTGGCGTTGCACGAGCAAGGCTATGCCCACTCGGTCGAGGTCCGCGCCGAGGACGGCACGCTGGTAGGCGGCCTTTACGGCATCGCCATCGGTCAGGGGCTTTTCGCCGAGGCCAGATCGACCGCGCGAAGAAGGCCTCGATGGTGGCGTTGGCGGTCCTGCATCATCATCTCTCCCATTGGGGATTTGCACTCAGATCGGTGCGCTGGGCCTCGCCGGCGCCCGGCGCGAGCAACCTGCACATGGTTGGCCGCGAAACATTTCAAGCGCTGCTCGGCGCTCATGCGTCCGGCGAAGGCCGCTTAGAACGCTGGTCGGTCGATGCGACGCTCGACACCAACGCCTGGAGCGGCCGCCCGCGCTTTTTGAGCCGCCGCTCGCGCAGCGGTCCGCTGCCCCGGCTTGTGACGCAGAGTGTCGGAGCGGCTGCCGCTCCCGCCAATGCCGTCTTGGACCGGGCCTGAGGCCACGCATCATGAGCATCGCGGCCGCGTTCAGACACGAGGAGGGGAGGGAGGGCAGAGCCGCGCCCAAGAGCCAAACCATCGAAGTCCTGGTCGACGAGCGCGCTCCCGGCAATTGGGATGAATTGATCGCGGGCTTCGATGATGTGAGCTTGGACCAGACCGCCGCCTTCTCCAATCGCCGCTGGGGCGAGGGCCGGATCAGCCAGCTGACGCTGGTGCAAGGCGACGACGTCGTGGTTGGCGCGCGTGTCGCCGTCCTCACCCAGCCCGGCTTCGCCAAGGGGCTCGCTTATCTCCGCGGTGGCCCGTTCTGGCGCCGCCGCGACGCTCCCCAGGATGCGCGCCTTTATTGCGCTGCGATCGAGGCCGTCAGGGCCGAGTATTGCATCGGCCGTGGCCATCATCTCGTGGTGCGCCGCGCTTCCATCCTGAATTCTCGGAAGTGGAGGCGGGCATGCTCAAGGCCGAGGGCTTCCGCACGCTGCGGCGATCGCCCGACCCGAGCCGCTATTTCGTCAATCTCCGCATCGACCGCGAGCGGCAGATGGACAGTCTCGACCAAGGCTGGCTGCGCAATCTTCGCAAGTCGCTCGGCCACGATTTGCAGATCACCGTCGGCGACAGCCCGGCCGACATGGTCGGCTTCATCGGCCTCAACACCTCGCTCAGGCGGCGCAAGAAGTTCCACGATCAGGGCTATGCGCTGCTGTTGCCCGAGCTTTCGCGCAATCTTCCGCCGGCTCTCCGCCCGCACGTTGCGCCCGCCTATCATCGCGGCGAGCCGGTGGTCGGCGCCGCAATTCTGCTCGCCGGGGACACCGCGCAATATCTGTTCGGCGGCAGCGACAACGCCATGCTGAAGCTGAACGCCGGCTACGCGCTGCAATGGTGGCTGATCGAGCATCTCGGCAAGCGCGGCTACCATTGGTATGACCTCGGGGGCGAAAGCCTCAGCGAAGGCTTGCGTCAATTCAAGCGCGGTCTGGTCGGCAGGGAGGGACGGGTGGTCGCGGCTAATGTCGATTTCGAGCATTCCGGCAGCTTGAGCGGCCGCATGATCGCCGAGATCATGTTCGGCGCCCGCGCCGCCAAGTGCTTTTATATGAAGCTGCTCAACGCCTGATTGCGGCGCGCATTTTCCTAAAATTTCACTGAAATTGTCGCTGGCCGATAAAGCCGGTCGTGATGAAGCGTGCCTTAGGGTGATCCGAGGGTCAAATCCCCTGCTCGGTTTTCGGGCGACAGAACGCTTCCGGGCGCACCACCATGCATCTCGACATGCTGACGATTTCGGCCGCAAGCGTCACGGTGACGGCGGTGCTCGGGATTGTCCTCGTCTTCACCTGGGCGCGGGAGCATGAGAGCGTCTTCGTCGGCTGGTGGGGCTTGGCGCTTCTGCTGCAAAGCGCCGGCGTCGTCGTCGCCGGCGCAGCCGCATTCCAGAACGACGCAGACCTCGTCACCATCGGCACCGCAGCCATGGTCCTGTCTGACGGCATCAAATGGCAGGCGTCGCGGCAATTCGCCGGCCGGAGCATCAATGCCGCCTGGACCCTGGTCAGTCCAGTCGGCTTCCTGCTCATCGCCCATTCCGGATATCTCCAGAACTTCGACGACCGCCTGTTCGTCGCCTTCACACTGTCGGCAATCTACAATTTTGCCGCCGCGTTCGAGCTGTCGCACGCGAATGGCGAGCGGCTCGCCTCGCGCTGGCCGGCGGTGACGCTTCTCATCGTCAGCGGTTTCAGCTTTCTGTCCTGGTTGCTGCTCAATCTGATCAAGCCGATGCACGAGGCGTTCGCGGTGTTCACCTCGAGCTGGTTCCCGACTCTCATCCTGCTCACGCTTCTGCTCCGTATCGCCTTGGCGTTCATCGTGCTGTCGATGGCCAAGGAGCGGCAGGAACTGGAGCAGCGGGTCGATGCGCTCACCGATCCGTTGACGGGGCTCCCCAACCGCCGCGCTCTGTTCGAGGTCGCCGATGCGATCGGGCAAGAGCGAGGCATATTGGGCGGACCGATCTCGGTTCTGATCTTCGATCTCGATCATTTCAAGCAGACCAACGATCGCTTCGGTCACGCCTTTGGCGACGGAGTGCTCAAGCTCTTCGCGACCAAGGCCGCCGAGCATCTGAACGGTCACAGCATCGTCGCGCGGCTGGGTGGCGAGGAATTCGCGGCCATCTTGCCGGGGGCCGATCCCGCCTCGGCGGTCGCATCGGCCGAGGCCGTGCGGCGCGCATTCGCCAAGTCCGCCGCCTTTGTCGACGGCTTGCCGGTCGGCGCCACGGTGAGCGTCGGCGCCGCTTCGGACCTCGACCTGCACAGCGATCTGAACGCGCTGTTCCGCAGGGCCGACGCGGCGCTCTATGTGGCCAAGCGCGGCGGCCGCGACCGGGTCGAATTCCTGGCGCCCGAGGACGATGCCATGTTTGAGCCGACCGCCGGCATGATCCGCAACGCGCCGCGCCGTCCTGCACCAGTTGCGCCGCCGAAGCCGGTCGCGGCCTTTGCCGAGGCCAAGCTCCGAGCTTGAGCGCAGCCACCGTTCAGCGTTATTAAAGCCTGCCAAGCGCGCCGAACCGCATCAGCACGACCATGCGCCAGAGGCTGCTCCCCGTCTTGCTCGCCTGCGGCCTGGCAGCAAGCAGCCCTGGTCTCGGCGCCGAGGCGAAACCCACCGCACCGCTCCTCTATGTCACCAACCAAGGCGGCGCGGACGTTTCGGTAACCGACACCGCGACCGACGCGCAGGTCGCGACACTCATCGTCGCGCCCGGCCCGGCAATGATTGTGGCGTCCCCCTACCGCAACAGCCTCTACATCACCCATCCGCGAGCAGGGGAGATCTCCATCCTCGACGCGCATGCGCTCGTTGCGCCGAAGCTGGTCGATATCTCCGGCAGTCCAGGCCTCGCCGCCGCCTCAGGCGCGCTCACGGCGATGGGCGGACGCACCGCGCATGCCTCATTGATCGCGCGCCAGATGGGCAAAGCGTGCGTCGTGAGCTGCGCGGGATTGGTGGTGGATGCGGCCGCGCGAAGGGCCGAGATCGGTCCAGTCGCCCTCGTGGAAGGCGACTGGATTTCGATCGACGGCGATACCGGCGAGGTCTTTTTGGGCCAGCGCGAGATCGTAACGGAGCGCCCCGAGGCAATGCTCGCTGAGATCGATTCATGGCGTGAAGACGCCGCCCGGCATCAAGACGTTGGCGGAATACGAGTGGCGGATTGAACATCGGCCTGCGCGACTGCCACGGCGGCTCGGCCGGGAGAACAGGCTTGATTGTGACAGTAAGATATTGGCTTTGTCGCCGCACGCCGATCGCTGGTCCCGCCAGGTCGGCATCCATATTCGCGTCGGCACCCCCATATTTTCCTGCGCCGTCCGGGCGGCGTCATGCCGGCGCTTGAGGTTGTATCGCGTAACCGGAGTTGTTTGCTGTGGTCGGAGTTGGGTCGGCGCAGGACACGAAGGAGATCGAGCTCAAGCTTGAGTTCGATCCCGCCGATGCCGCCAAGATCAAGTCTCACCCGCTGCTCGTCGCGAACCGCCTCGGCGCGCCCGAGCAACAGGAGCTGGTCTCGATCTATTTCGACACGCCCGATCGCGCGCTCAGCAAGGTAGGCGTGTTCTTGCGCGTGCGCTGCTCTCGCGGCCGCTATCTCCAGACCATTAAGGCGATGCAGAGCGCGGCGGACCTGTTCGAGCGCTTCGAGTGGGAGACGGAAGTTCGCGGGCTCGCCCCCGATCTCGATGCCGCGCAAGGCACGGCACTCGAGAGGCTGTTGACGCCCGCTCTTCGGGCAGCACTCGGACCTCTGTTCGAGACGCGCATGCGCCGGACGCTGCATCGCCTCGCCGATGGCGGCAGCGAGATCGAGGTCGCGATCGACCAGGGCGAGATCGTGGCCGGAGCGCGCGCGACGCCGATCTCCGAGGTCGAGCTCGAGCTCAAGCGAGGCGACACGGCGGCGCTGTTCCACCTCGCCCGCGCGCTTGCCGCGACGGTGCCGCTCAGGCTCGCGGTCAAGACCAAGGCCGAGCGCGGCTTCGAGCTCCTCGCCGACGCCGATTTCGCCGTCGAGAAGGCTGGCGACCTCGACATCAAGCCCGACAGGACAAGCGCCGACGCGTTCCGCGCCATAGCCAGGAATTGCCTCCGCCAGATCATCGTCAACGAGCCGGCGATGTGCGCGGGTCGCGCCGAGGCGCTGCACCAGATGCGTGTCGGGCTCAGGCGCTTGCGCGCGGCGATCGCGATCTTCGCCGACATGCTTGCCGGGAGCGACGAGGCGCGAATCAGGGCCGAGCTCAGATGGATCACCCAGGAGCTTGGCCCCGCGCGCGATCTCGATGTGTTCGCCGCCGACGTGCTGATGCCGCTCCAGGCGGCGCATCCGGGCGACGAGCGCGTCAGCGCCGCCCATCGCGATTTCGAGGAGCGGCGCAAGTCGGCTTACGCCCGCGCCGCGGGCTCGGTCAGGTCGGACCGTTTTCGCAACGCTCTGCTCGATCTTGCCGAATGGGTCGAGGTCGGCGCCTGGGCAGCGAAGGAAGCAGCGGCCGGCAGCTCGATCGCCCAGCACGCCGCCAACGAGCTCGCCCGGCTCTCTAAGCAGATCAAGAAGCGCGGCGCCGACCTCCGCCAACGCAGCGCCCATCAGCGCCACAGGCTGCGCATCCGCGCCAAGCGGCTGCGCTATGCCACTGAGTTCTTCGCCAGGACCTTCCCCGGCGAGAACAACGTCAAGCGCCGCGCCGAGACTCTCTCAGCGCTCAAGGATTTGCAGGATGCGCTCGGCGGGTTGAACGATCTCGAGACGCGCCACGACCTGTTGGGCGACGAGGCGGCCAACTCTGCAATTCCCGACCCGGTCAAAGAGGATGCCGCGCGCGAGCGCATGCTCAAAGCAACCGACCAAGCTTTCGCGCGCTTCGCGGCCGCCAAGTCCTTCTGGAAAGCGTAAGCCTCTAGAGCGAAATCCAGCCAATTCGAATCCGGATTTCGCTCTAGATCTTTGTCTCTGACGCATAATCTTGTCCGAAAAGTCTGCAACTGTTCCGGGTCATGCTCGCCTAGCTCGCCGGGCTCTTCGCGCTGTCGCGCCTCCGCTTGACGTGATCCTCAAGCCGCCGCACCGCGGCATCGAAGGCGTCGCGCACCGCCACATACACGTCCTCATGCGCATGGTCGATCGGCTTGGCGCGGTCGACCGCCACGTCCTTGCCCGGCACGCTGATATTGACGTGCACGCTGTACAGCTTGCCCTTGTGATGGTGGCGGTGCGGCGCCTCGACCACCACGGTGCAACTGACGATGCGGTCGTGGAAGCGCTCGAGCTTGGCCGCCTTCTCGCGGATGCGCGCCTCGACCGCGGGCGATGGGTCCATGTTGCGGAAGCTGATTTGCAGCGGGATCGGCATTCTCGCCTCTCTTTCGGGTTGCGGGGCGCGCGCTCTAGCGATGATGGGCGGAGACGGCGCGCGTCACTTCGCCGGTCATCTCCTGCGACAGGGCATGCGAGATGTCGCCGATGCTCACCATGCCGATCAGCTTGTGCCCCTCGTCGAGCACGGGAAGCCGCCTGACCTGGTTGTCCTCCATGATCCTGAGCGCGTCCTCAGCCTCCTCGCTGTCGCGGCAGAACACGACGTTCCGGCTCATCACCTCGCGCGCCTCGACCTTCGCTGGGTCCTTGCCGTCGGCGAGCGCCCTGATGGCGATGTCGCGGTCGGTGACGATGCCGACCGGCTTGCCCTTGTCGCACACCGGGATGGCGCCGACATCGAAGTCGCGCATCTTCTTGGCGATTTGCTGAAGGGTTGCGTTCGGCGCGACGAACTCCGCGCCGCGATGCATCATATCTTTGACTTTCATGACTGACCTCTTAGCTGGCCCCTCCGCCCGCCTGCGTCCTTCAGCCTCCAGAATGCGTGCATGTTGGTAGACGTTCATTGAGTTGCGTCAAGAGTCGAGGAATTCCGCGGGTTCGGCGCCGCGACCTTGACACGCATCAAGGCGCGCATTCGCTGCATGATTGCTTAACTACGCACGGGGTGAGCTGCGGAGCCGGCGAGGGGGGGGTTCGGCAGACGCGTGATCGAAGGAGCGCACGATGCGTCCTCTGCTGATGAGCCTTGCGCTCATGCTCGCGACTGATCCCGCCGCGTTTGCGGCCGGCGACGTAGGCGATCCCCAAGCCGGCTTCGAATACGCGACGCAATACTGTTCGGGCTGTCACGGCATCTCGTCAGAGGCATCGCCGCTTCACAAGGCGACGCGATTCCGCGAGGTCGCCGACCGGCCGGGCGTGACCGGGACGGCGCTTCGCGTGTGGATGGAGACGTCGCACCCGACCATGCCCAACATCATCGTCGAGAAGGACGACATGCTGAACGTCATCGCCTACATTCTGAGCCTCAAAGGCCGCGACGCTGACGAGAGATCGCGGTGAAACTCGTCAAGATCCTGCTTCCCATCAATCAGCGTGGCACGACCGAGGCATGCGCGGCTTCGGCCTTCCGTCTCGCCGAGCGCTCGGGCGCCGCGCTCGAGGTCCTGCATCCTTGCCCGGCGCCGACCGACCGGCTGCCTTACGCGACCGAGCTCAGCCCGTTCTATTTCGAGGAGCTTATCGACGTCGGTCAGAAGCAGGTTGCGCTCGAGAAACGGCAGGCCGAGATCTGGCTAACCAAGACGGCGCAAGCCTTTCCCAAAGTGCGCGCTGGGCTGCGCGATATCGAAGGTCTCGTCGCCACCATCGTCGCCATGCACGCCAAGGGCGCCGATCTGACCATGCTGCCGAGCCTCGATGGAGGCGACGACGCGTTCTTCGCAAGCGCCCGGGATGCGGCGTTGTTCCAGTCCGGACGGCCCGTGCTCATGGTGCCTGCCGGGACGCGCGCGGTCAGCGCGGAGACCGTCGTAGTCGCCTGGAAGGATGCCGTCGAAGCGGTGCGCGCGCTTGCCGCAGCCGCACCCTTTCTGGCAGAGGCGAAACACGTCAGGCTGTTAAGCGTCACCGAGCACGGCGACGACGAGACGGCAGCCATGATCGCGGACTATCTGACCGAAGGCGGCGCGAGCGTCGAGCTGGTGCGGTTCCCGCTTCAATCGCACGAGGTCGGCCAGGTTCTGCGCGACGCCGCCGCCGGCGAGGGCGCGCTGCTCGTCATGGGCGCCTACGGACGGTGGCGCTGGCGCGAGCGGCTCTTCGGCGGGGCCACACAATATGTGTTGCGCAACACCAAAGTCCCAGTGCTGATGGCGCACTGACGCCTCTTTCCGTGACAAAACCCCCGGCCGTCCTTCCCGGAACCATGGTTCAGAGTCCTTCCCTGGAACCTGCCGCTTGACGGACTGCTCCGCGAGATTGGGACAACGCCCGGCGGGCTTAGCGAGGCCGAAGCCAAGCGCCGCCTCGCCGTCTACGGCCCGAATAACGCGATGGTTCGCCGTCGCCGCCGACTGTGGCGGCAAATTCTCGATCGGCTCGCCAATCCGCTGATTCTAATCCTGCTCTTTGCCAGCGGGCTTTCGGCGTGGACCGGCGAGGTCACGAGCTTCGCTATTATCGTCACCATCATCCTTCTGAGCTTGGTGCTCGATGTCGTCCAGCAGCGCCGAGCCGAGACAACCGTCGATGCGTTGCGCCGCTCCGTTGGACTTAAGGCGCAAGTGCTCCGCGATGGCATTTGCCGTGAGATTGACCTCGACCAGCTGGTGCCGGGGGACGTGGTGGAGCTCAGAGCCGGTGACGTCGTCCCGGGTGATAGCCGATTGCTGAGTGCACGCGATTGCTTCGTAAACCAGGCCATGCTCACCGGCGAGGCTTATCCGGTTAAGAAACAAGCGGGCGATCTTGCCGCTCCCGCTGATGAAGTGTCTGGCGCGTCGAATTTTCTGTTCATGGGTACGTCCGTCGTCAGTGGTACGGCGCGCGCCGTGGTGTGCCGAACGGGGCGGGCGACGGAGCTTGGCGGGCTCGCCGGAGAGCTCGCTGCGCAGCGGCCCCCCGACGCGTTCGCCATCGGAATTCGACGCTTCGGGTTCCTGATGCTGCGCCTGACCATCTTCCTCGTGCTGTTCGTGCTGCTCACCAATGTGGTGTTCCATCGGCCGTGGCTTGAATCGCTACTGTTCGCTCTGGCGCTAGCCGTTGGCCTCACGCCGGAGCTTCTGCCCATGGTGGTTACGGTGACCCTGGCGAATGGAGCAAGTCGGCTCGCTCGCCGCCGCGTCATCGTCAAGCGTCTTGCCGCTATTCACGATCTCGGCGCCATGGACGTGCTTTGCACCGACAAGACCGGCACGCTGACCGAGTCCCGCATTAGCGTGGCCGGCCACGTCGATGCCAACCGTACCGTCAGCGAGAAAGTGTTCTCCTTGGCCTATCTCAATAGCGCCTTTGAGAGCGGCATCAAGAGTCCCCTCGACGATGCGATCCTTGGCCATCAGCAGCTCGATATCGCGGCTTGGCGCAAGATCGATGAGGTGCCCTTCGATTTCGAACGTCGGCGCGTATCGGTGCTCATCGACAACGGCGCGACGCGACTCCTCGTGGTGAAAGGCGCGCCGGAGGACGTCATCCAGCTTTCGGTGGAGTATGAGACAGCCGACGGCGTGCGGCAGGCGCTCGACGCTCGCGAGCGCCAAAGGCTATTGCAGCTCTTCGCCCAGTTCGGTGAAGAGGGCTATCGCGTCCTCGCCGTAGCCTCCCGTTCCATGACGAGCCATGACCGTGCCGTCGTCAGCGACGAGGCCAAGCTCACCTTTTCCGGGTTCGTCACCTTTATCGACCCGCCGAAAGCCGACGCCGCTTCCGCTATCAAGGCGCTTGCTGCTATCGGTGTCGAGGTCAAGATTCTGACCGGCGACAATGAGCAGGTGGCGCGCCATCTCTGCAATGAGATTGGCATGGAGGTTAAGGGCGCTCTGACGGGACCGGACCTCTTGCACATGAGCGAGGAGGCGCTGCGCGCGCGCGTGGCATCGGTGAATCTCTTCTGCCGCGTTAGCCCGCAGCAGAAGGAGCGCATTCTCTTAGCCTTGAAGCATGCCGGCAGCGTTGTCGGCTTTCTCGGCGACGGCATCAACGACGCCTCGGCGCTGCATGCGGCGGATGTCGGCATTTCGGTCGACAGCGCCGCCGACGTCGCCAAAGAGGCAGCCGATCTTGTGCTGCTCGAGCGCGATCTCGCCGTCGTGCATGACGGCGTGATCGAAGGCCGCCGCACGGTCGAGAACGTGACCAAGTACATCCTGATGGGAGCGAGCTCCAACTTCGGCAACATGTTCAGCATGGCGGGCGCGGCCCTGTTCTTGCCGTATCTGCCCATGCTGCCGACCCAGGTCCTTCTCAACAACCTGCTCTACGATGTCTCGGAGGTGGGCGTGCCGTTCGATCACGTGGATGCCGAGGCGCTGCAAAAGCCGGTGCGTTGGAACATTGAGTTCATCGAGCGCGTCATGCTCGTGCTCGGACCGGTCAGCTCGCTTTTCGATTTCCTCACCTTCTTCGCATTGCTTTGGCTGTTTGGCGCGAGCGAGCCGATGTTCCAGACCGGCTGGTTCATCGAGTCCCTGGCCACTCAGTCTCTTGTCATTTTTGTCATCAGAACCCGCAAGGCGCCCTGGCGGAGCCTGCCGCACCCGATTCTGACGATTCTTCACCCTTGGAGTGGTACTGATCGGACTTCTTATTCCACTGACGCCGCTCGGCGCTCTGTTCGGCTTTGTCGAGCCGCCGCCCGCCTTCTATCTTTTTCTGGTTTCAGCCGTTGCGGCTTACCTGCTTCTCGTCGAAGGCGTGAAGCGTCTCCTCTATCGCCACGCGCGCGCCTAGGTCCGCTCCGCGTACGGCAGCCTCAGAGAGACAAGGCAGGCTCCTAGCGCGCGATGACGATGCCGAGCAGGAATCCGATCCCGGCGGCGATGCCGAGCGAGGCCAGGGGATCGTGCCTGACGGCCTCCTCGACGGTGCCGAGCGCCTCGCCCGCCTTGTCCTGGGCGCGATGGAGCTGATGGCCGCCGGCGCTCTTGAGCGATCCGGCCAGAGCATCGACATCTTGACGGAGTGTCGCCAGATGCTTGGCGATCCTCTGCACTTCCTCTTTCAGGACAACATGATCTGGCATATCGGCGTCTCGAGAGCCCATGGTCTCCTCCTTGGTTCGCGGTTCAGCTCGCCAGTCTTGTACCTCACGACGGTGACGTAGGCATATGTTCCGTAATTAACGTCTCCGGGATTACAATTCGCCCCATGCATGGACCGATAAAGAGCAGCCCGGACGGGAAGGGGCTCGACCGCTTCTGGAGCGTGCTGCACGACCCCGCGGCCTCGGCCACCCACTATTGGGCAGCGCCTGCCGCCGTCGGACTCATGCTTTTGCTCGGTTGGGGCCTGCACCCCTGGCTCCAGGACCGCGCCGCCTTCATCATCTTTATCCCAGCCGTGCTGATCGCCGCGGGCTTTGGCGGGCTCGGTCCAGGGCTGCTCGCCACGGCTCTCAGCGTCATCCTCGGCCTGCTCCTGATCGGCAGCGCCAGGCTCACCGGTCCCGCGATTCTCGAGGCCGTCATTTTCGCCGTGGTGGGCGGCGGCATCTCCTGGATCGGCGAGCAGCTTCGCCGCACCAGGATCAGAAGCCGCAGGCACGCAGCGGACTTGAAGGCGCGCGAGGCGCATCTTCGCTCGATCCTCGATGCCGTGCCCGACGCCACCATCGTCATCGACGAGAAGGGCACCATCCAGTCCTTCAGCGCCGCCGCCGAGCGCCTGTTCGGCTATGCCGAGGCAGCGGTGGTCGGCAGGAACGTCGCCCTGCTGATGCCGGCGCCCCACCGCGAGGCGCATGACCGCTATATCGCCCGCTACCTCTTGACCGGCGAGAAGCGCATCATCGGCATCGATCGCGTCGTCACCGGGCTCCGCCAGGACGGCTCGACCTTTCCCATGAAGCTCGAGGTCGGCGAGATGAAGTCGGGCGACCGGCGCTTCTTCACCGGCTTCATCCGCGATCTCACCCAGCGCCAGGAGACCGAGCACCAATTGCAGGAGTTGCAGACCGAGCTCGCCCGGCTGTCGCGCCTGACCGCCATGGGCGAGATGGCCTCGACGCTGGCGCATGAGATCAACCAGCCGCTCTCGGCGATCTCCAATTATCTGCAAGGCTGCAGCCGGCTGCTCGAGCCGGTCGATCATCCCAACGCACCTAAGATCCGCGACGCGCTCGCCGAGACCATCAAGCAGACGCTGCGGGCCGGCAGCATCATCCGCCAGCTTCGCGAGTTCGTCGCCCGCGGCGAGACGGAAAGGTGCCCCGAGGACATAAACAAGTTGGTCGAGGAGGCGAGCGCGCTGGCGCTGGTCGGTGCCAAGGACGAGGGCGTCAAGACCGTGTTCAGCTTCGATACCAGGCTCGCGCTCGTGCTGGTCGAGAAGGTGCAGATCCAGCAGGTGCTGCTCAACCTCATGCGTAACGCCATCGAGGCAATGCAGGGCTGCGACCGCAAGGAGCTCGTTGTGACGACGGCGCCCGGCGCCAAAGGCATGATCGAGGTCGCCGTCGCCGATACCGGCCATGGTCTCGCCAAGGAGATCGCCGACCGGCTGTTCCAGCCTTTCGTGACCACCAAGCCGGCCGGCATGGGTGTCGGGCTGTCGATTTCCAAACGCATCATCGAGGCGCAGGGTGGAGAGATGTGGGCCGAGCCGAACCAAGGCGGTGGCACGGTGTTCCGCTTCACGCTGGAGCCGGCCACGCAGAAAGGCGCTCCCGAATGACGGTCGAGCGCGTGGTGCATATCGTCGACGACGACGACGGCGTGCGCCAGTCGCTCGCCTTCTTGTTGAGCTCGGCGGGGCTGCCTGTGCGCCTCTACAATTCGGCGACCGCCTTCCTTGCCGCGCTCGCGAGCATCCAGGGTGGCTGCCTCATCACCGATATGCGCATGCCGGACATGACCGGGCTCGAGCTGTTGCGCGAGCTGCGCGCGAGAACGATAGGTCTCCCGGCCATCGTCATCACCGGTCATGGCGACGTGCCTCTCGCCGTCGAAGCGATGAAGGCCGGCGCGGTCGATTTCATCGAGAAGCCGTTCGAGGAGCAGGCGATCCTCGATGCGGTCCGCGCCGCGCTCGAGCGCGGCGACGATGAGGGCGGCGGCGATCGCGCCGCCATTGCCGGCAAGCTCGCGCTGCTGTCGGAGCGCGAACGGCAGGTGCTGGACGGCCTGACCTCCGGTCATGCCAACAAGACCATCGCTCACAATCTCGGCATCAGCCCGCGCACGGTCGAGGTCTACCGCGCCAATCTGATGGCCAAGATGCAGGCTAAGAGCCTGTCGGAGCTGATCCGCATGGCGATCGTGGCCGATCTTAGGCCGGCGGGCCGCGCCGGCTAGCCGCCCGCCGCCGCCGCTGTGTCTGGCGCAATTTACACAATTTGACGCAGCTCAAAGCGACGGCTCGCCTCGCGCGTAGCCTCCCGTTCCATCGAGACCGTTTGCGTAAGGCGTCCGTAGCGCGCGCAGGAGAGAGACGTGTCGAAGGCCGGAACCATCCTCATCGCCACCGGAGATGGAGTCCTGGCCAACTCCATGCGCTTTTCATTGGAGCTCGAGGGCTTCGCGGTGAAGCTTTGCGACGAGCTGTCGCTGCTGCCCGCGGTCGCCGCGAGCGAGGCGCCCGGCTGCCTCCTGCTCGACCAGGACGTTTTCGCCCGCATGGTCGAGGATGAGCCGGTTTTGGGCGATCTCGGCATGCCGGTGGTGCTGCTGGTGGGGGCGCTGACGCGGCGCGTGCTCGACCGCGCGAGCGCCGCGGGCGTCGCCAAAGTTGTCGAAAAGCCCTTGTTCGGCGGGGTTTTGCTTGAGGCGATCTGGAAAGTGATGGGCACTAACGTGCGCCCAGGCCTCGGCCGGCTCTACCCGCAATCCCCGTCTACGTAGTTCTCCTTAAGTGACGGTCACGAATATCCGCGCCATCCGGCGAGGCGTACCTATCGCATTCGGGCACTCCATTCCATGGGAGAATCACGATGCTATCCGAGATCGCCATCCCTGAAGCCCTTCAGCCTCACTTCCAGAGCTGGTTCCCGGTCAGCCGGAAGCAGCCCGCTCCCGCGCCAGAGGCATTTACTCCCGTCGGCGTACCAATGACCTTTGGCCGCAACGCCGAGATTTTCGCCGAAGGCGAGGCCGCCGGCTATGTGTATAAGGTCGTGTCGGGGGTGGTGCGCATCTCGAAGCTCCTGCCCGATGGCCGCCGCCAGATCAGCGCCTTTCATCTGCCGGGCGACATGTTCGGCTTCGAGATTGGCGATCTGCATCATGCCTCAGCCGAGGCTGTCGTTCCGATTAAGTTGATCGCTTTCAAATGGCAGAGCCTGCTCAGCGCCGGCGCATCCGTCAGCATGATGCGCGAGCTCCTGACGCGGACCATGATCGGCCTCCGCCACACCGAGGATCACCTCATGCTGCTTGGCCGGAAGAACGCGCTCGAGCGCCTTGCCGCCTTCCTGCTTGAGATGTCCGGCCGCTGCGGCGCAACTGAGGTGCTCGACCTCGCCATGCCGCGTCACGACATCGCCGACTATCTCGGCCTGACGCTCGAGACGGTGTCGCGCATGTTCGCCGAGCTCAAGGAAATGGGCCAGATCAGGCTCGAATCGGCTAGGCGCGTGCATCTCCTCGACGCCGGCAAGCTCAAGGCCATGGCCGCCTGAGACTCCCCGAGAGTTCCGATACTCTATATATGCGTGATGCGTAGAGGGCTGGGAGGCCAGGATTTCTTATGAGAACCCGTATTGCCGTTGTGTTTGCATGTCTCGGACTGCTCGCCGCCGGCGCGACGCTCGCCGCTCCCATCCCCGGTCAGCCCGACCCGGTCCACGGCAAGGCTTTGGCCGAGAGCCTCTGCACCAATTGCCATCTCGTCGCGAGCGGTCAGGACCACGTGAACGCCGACGTGCCGAGCTTCCACGAGATCGCCAATATGGAAGGCCAGACGGCCGGCGACGTCACCGCCCATATCATCCTCCCCAAGCATCCGATGCCGCAGATTCCGCTCACCAAGGCGGAGCTTGCCGACCTCGCCGCCTATATTCTCAGCCTGCGCGATAAGCCCTGATCAACCAAGCTTCGATCGAGGCGCCGTGTCGCGCGGGGCCAATGCTGCCGGGCGTGGTAGTGTCTGCCCCAGCAATTTCCATCCAGGGATCGGAACCTCATGAAACAACCGAAGATTCTCTACGTGATCGCCGACGGGGGCAGGGCGCGTTTCGTGGCGCGCGGCGAGGAGGGCGACTTCCACACCATCGCGAGCTTCGTCTCCTCCGAGATTTACGAGCGCTCGCATGATCTCGGCACCGATCGGCCGACGCGGGTCCACGAGAGCGCCAACGCCGCGCGCCACGCGGCCCAGCCGCGCCACGATCTGCACTCGGCCGCCAAAGAGGATTTCGTCAAGCACATTGCCAGCGAGATCGACGGCGAGCAGGAGCGTGGGCGTTTCGAGAAGCTGGTTCTGGTCGCGCCGCCTCGCGTGCTGACCGAGCTCAAGGAGAAGCTGTCAAAGAGCATGGCGCGGCTGGTCGCGGACGGCTTGCAGAAGGACCTCACCAAGGTCCCCGACCACGAGCTGGCACCGCATCTCGCCCCGCCATTGCGGTAGACCCGACGCCTACAGAGCGGGCTCGGCATCGAGCCGCGCCGCGTTCTTGATGCCGGCGGGGAGCCTCAGCCTCACCTTGCGGATCGAGGCGTCGTCGGCATCGACCGCGATCTCGAAGCCGAGTTCCCGGCACATATCGAGCATGCGTTGATTGCTGGCGAGCACGTCGCCGTGCAGATCACGCAGCCCCTCCCTCTCGGCATAGTGGATGAGGTGGCGCATCAACGCCCAGCCCAGCCCACGGCCCTTGAGGTCGCTGCGCACGATGATGGCGTATTCGGCGCTCGCATAATCGGGGTCCGCCTCGAGCCGCGCCACGCCCATCAGTTCCTTCTGGTCCTGGCTCAGAGCCACGAAAGCCATGGCGCGAGCATAGTCGATCTGCGTGAAGCGGGCGTTCGTCTTGTGCGAGAACTCCTTGCGGGGAGCGAGGAAGCGAAAGCGGATGTCTTCCGGCGACAACTTGGTCTGGAACGCGGCAAGGAGCGGCTCGTCGGTGGGCCGTATCGGCCGAATGAAGACCCGTTCGTGATCGTTGCTCGCAACCCATTTTTCCCATTGATCGGGGTAGGGCCTGATGGCCAGCCGAGGATTGGGGCCATCCTTCTCGACCTCGCTGGGCTCGATGCGGATTCGCGCGTCAAGCGCAATGATGCCGATCTCGTCGGCAAGCAGCGGGTTGATATCGAGCTCCTTGACCGCCGGACAATCGACGACGAGCTGCGACAGCCGCGTGAGCGTCTCGGCGATGGCCGCAAGATCGGCTGGCGGCCGGTCGCGGTAGCCTTGGAGCAGCTTGAATATGCGGGTCTGCCCCATGAGGTCGCGAGCAAGCTCCATGTCGAGCGGCGGCAGCGCCACCGCCGTGTCGTGAATGATCTCGGTCGCCGTGCCGCCAGCCCCGAACAGGATCATGGGGCCGAACAGACGGTCCTCGTAGATGCCCATCAGGAGCTCGTGTGCCCCGGGCCGCGCCACCATCGGCTGCACGGTGAAGCCTTCCAGATGCGCGTCCGGCTTAAGCTCCTTCACACGCTTCTGCATCTGCTCGGCAGCACGAGCCGCGTCTTGCGCCGACCGTAAGCCGAGACGCACGCCGCCGACGTCGGATTTATGGGAGATGTCCTTGGACAGAATCTTGACCGCTAACGCCGGCGCCTGCTGCAAGAGACCTGTGGCGATGTCTTCTACTTCTTGCGGAGAGGCTGCCACCCGCGTCGCTACCGTTAGGATGCCATAGGCGGACAGCACGGCCTTGGCTTCCGGCTCGGTCAGCATCGTGCGCCCCGCCGCCGCCGCCGCGCGCATGATCGAGCGCGCCGCCTCGCCGGCCACCCGGGTTCGCTCGGTCTCCCGCGGTGGCGTCCGCATCAATGCTTCCTGCGCCTTGGTGTATCGCCACAGATAAAGGAAGCCTTTGACCGCGTCGGTGGGCGAGGCGTAGCTCGGGATATTCGCGTCCTGGAACTTGTGCCGCGCCTCCGCGGCGGCCCCTTCGCCCAGCCAGTTGGTCAGGATGGGCGGTGTCCGTTTGGCTTTGGCGCGGGAGATCGCATCGATCACCTCTTGCGCCGCGTCGCCCGACGAGGCGAGCGCGGTCGGGCAGTTGATGACGAGGAGCGCGTCGGCACGGTTGTCGGCGAGCACTGCATCGAGCGCGTCGGCGTAACGCTTAGGCGAGGCATCGCCGATGATGTCGATCGGGTTCGCCCGCGACCAGTTGGCCGGCAGCACCTTGTCGAGATTGGCGATCAGGCCCTGGCTCAACGGCGCGAGCTTGCCGCCCGACTGGATGAGATCGTCGACCGCGAGCACGCCGGCGCCGCCGCCATTGGTCAGGATCAGCAGCTCGTTGCCGGCGACCGGTTTAAGCGCAGTCAGCGTCTCGGCGGCGGCGAACAGCTCCTCGAGCTCCTCGACGCGCACCAGCCCGGCGCGGCGGAACGCTGCGCCGACCGCGGCGTCGCCGCCGGCAAGCGCGCCGGTATGGGTCGCCGCCGCACGCGCCGATTCGGCGTAGCGGCCGGACTTGATCACGACCACCGGCTTGGCGCGCGCGGCAGAGCGCGCCGCCGACATGAATTTGCGCGCGGCGGGAATGGTCTCGAGATAGAGCAGGATGGCGCTCGTCGCCACGTCGGCGGCAAGAAAGTCGAGCAGGTCGCCGACATCGACATCGGCCATCTCGCCCATCGACACGACATAGGAGAAGCCGATGCCGCGCGCTTCAGCCCAGTCGAGAATGCCGGTCACCAGCGCGCCGGACTGCGAGAGGAAGGCGAGCTTGCCGGGGCGCGGGCGGCTCAGCCCGAAATTGGCGTTGAGGCCGAGGCCTGGCACGGCGATGCCGAGGCAGTTCGGGCCGATGATGCGCAGGCAATAGGGACGCGCGGCATCGAGCATCGCCTGCTTCAGCTCGGGTCCAAGCCCCGCGGTGATCGCCACCACCGCGCGCGTGCCCTTGGCGCCGAGCTCGGCCACGAGCCCCGGCAGCGTCTTGGGCGGCGTCGCGACGACCGCAAGCTCGGGCGCCTCGGGCAAAGCGCCGACCGAGGCGAAGCAGGGATGGCCGGCGATCTCCTTGGCGTGCGGATTGACGAGATAGATTTGTCCGGCGAAGCCCCCGGCAAGCACATTCTCGGTCAGGACGTTGCCGACCGAGCCTTTCTCCGCGCTCGCGCCGATCAACGCGACCGAGCGCGGGGCAAGCGCGTGTTCGAGATTGCGAATCGTCATTGGCGCCAATGCGCGGGCCGCTCAAGGCCCCCACTCACTCCATCTGTTTCGACGAATTCTTACGGTGCGTAGCCTGAACATTTCGTGACAAACCACGCCAGACCGTAGCGGCCTGAACCTTGAGGGAAATCAAGCGGGCAGCAATAGGGCAAATCGCGTCACGGATCGGCGAAAGGCCGGAAGACGATTCCTTGTTCAGGCTGCTATGGAAAACGGCATGACCGCCGCATCCGAAACGAGCAGCACGCCCGGTGCCCGCTCGCTCTCCGACAAGCTCAAGCGCGCCTTTCTCACGCCGATCCGCGCCATGCGGCTCCGCTATTTGCCGCTGCTCATGATCTATTACGCCTATGGCGCGCTCGGCCTGGTCGGCATCGCCCAAGCGTTCTGGATCAAGGAGGCGCTGACCCTCAACCCCGCCGAGCTTGCCGCCATCGGCGTGTGGCTGACGCTGCCCTGGACCATCAAGATGGTGTTCGGCCAGCTCGCCGAACTCGGTGCCAATCCTGGGCTCGCAGCGCCGGGCCTATGTGTTCATCGGCGCGTGCCTGGTCGCATCGGGCATGGTGCTGCTCGCCGGCGCCGCCGGCGGATGGATCACATTTCGCCAGCAAGAACGCGCTCTACGTGACGGCGCAGCTCCTCGATCGTCATCGGCGTCGTGCTGCAAGACGTCATCGCCGACGCGATGACCACGGAGGTTGTCGAGCGGCTGCGCCCCGACGGAACGCCGAAGCCCGAAGCCGAGATCCAACGCGAGCTCGGCCTGGTGCAGGTGCTGGGGCGGCTTGCGCTCTGGTCGGGGATCTTGTCGGTCGCGGGCCTCTCGGGCTGGCTCGCTCAGGTCTACAGCTACGAGACCGTGTTCCTGCTCGGCCTCGCCGTGCCGGCGACCTCTCTCACCGGCGCCATGCTCGTCCGGCTCGACGCGACCGCGAGCAAGCCGATCGACTGGCGCATCCTGGGCGGCGGTCTCCTGTTCGGCGCCGCGGTCCTGGCCATCGGTCTTGGCGGCGTGCCGTTCGGCCAGGAGATCGTCTTTCTCATCTCGCTCACCGTCATCGCCTCGATGCTCTATCGCGTCGCCGAGGATGTCGATGAGGTGCATCGCAAGCGCATCTTCTATGCGGCGCTGGTAATCTTCCTGTTCCGCGCGAGCCCGGGCGTCGGCGAGGGCTATCGCTGGTTCACCATCGACGTGCTCGGCTTCGACGAGGCGTTTTACGGGACGCTGGCGCAGATCGGCGCGGGGCTCAGTCTCGCCGGCGCCTGGCTGTTCTCCGACGTCATCACCCGCCAACCGATCGCCAAGGTGCTGCTGTGGGTCACCATTCTCGGCACCATCCTGTCACTGCCGAGCATCGCGCTGGCGCTCCGTCTCGATCTGTGGACCAAGGAGACGTTCGACTTCGGCGCCCGCGCCATCGCGCTGGTCGACACCACGGTGGCCTCGCCGTTCGCCGAGCTGTCGATGATCCCCGCGCTCACGCTTGTGGCGATCAACGCCCCGGCCGGGCGCCGCGCCACCTGGTTCGCTCTCATGGCGTCGTTGATGAATGTCGCGCTGGTCGCCGGGCAGCTTCAGACCAAATATCTGAACCTGCTGTTCCATGTCGACCGCGGTTCCTATGCCGACC
Source organism: uncultured Alphaproteobacteria bacterium (assembly GCA_963791255.1). GTDB lineage: Bacteria > Pseudomonadota > Alphaproteobacteria > Rhizobiales > Methyloligellaceae > Methyloceanibacter. Next base: position 58,572 of record CAWBSA010000002.1, read on the forward strand.
TCGCCGCGCTCACCATCGCCGCCGTGACCATCGGCTTCGTCGTGCCCGTGGCCGGCATCGTCGCCTTTGGCAAGCGCGCCACCTGAGCCGCTCTATCTCCGCGAGATGACCGGGCAACCGAGCGTCCGCCGTAAGGCCGCGACCAGCTCCTCGGTCGTCTCGGTGGCGATATACAGCCCGCCGGTCGTCTCCGAGAGACACCTGACCGACCCTCCGGTCGACAGCCCGCCCATGTGGCTCAGCATGTAGCTGATGACATGCACCGTCACGCCGGCGCCCTCGGACCTGGAGGTCAGCGCCCGACAGGGTCGCCGCGCACGTCGCCGTCGGCGAGAGCAACGAGCACGGTGTCGGTGATCGACGGCAAGACGCATAAGAGCCAAGACGACGTTAAGGAGTCGGTGCCGGTCGGCCGGCTGCCCTGGGGCGTCGCCATCAAGCCATAGGACGCCGTTAAGCCGCAAAATAGGCTCACGGCTCTGTCACTTGACCGCAAGGTCGAGCGGCGGATACTCCTTGGAATGATGAAGATAGCGCGCGCCGTAATCGTTGCGTTCACAGCCCTCGCGATCGGCGCTTTGCCCGTCGCGAGCGCAAGCGCGCACGCCGTCTCGTCTGGCGCTTCGCTGGTTTCGGCATCACCGGAATGCTGCCCCGAAGGGCGGGGTTGCGACCAGCAGGGCAAGTGCGCCAAGCTCGCCGGCTGCGAACTTAAATGTTCGTCCAGTGCCTGGTCGACACCGCCGGCTGAAATACTCCTCAGGCGCCCCTTGCGACCTTCGCAGGCCGCCTTGCCTGCCGAGGCGTTCATGCGCAACTCCGCGCACAATCCTCCGCTACCTCCTCCACGCGTCTAATCACTCGCTGAAAAGCCTGTCAGTTCGGCGCTTTCGCGTCCGGCCGGCATGCGAGTTCGCTCCGCTTCGTCCGGAGACGAAGAGGTCGCTCAACGAGGATTCGGGAGACGCGCCATGAAGCGTCTGCATGGACTTTTGCTATTGGCTACCGGTCTCGCAGCCGGCGCAGCCGGCGCTTATTGGTCTGTCCACCAGCCTTCGTCTGTCGCGGCGCAGGCTGCCGACAAGCCCACGGCTCCAGACCAATCGGGCCAGCGAACGATTTTGTACTACCGCAACCCGATGGGCCTTCCCGACACCTCATCGGTGCCGAAGAAAGACCCAATGGGCATGGACTACATCGCCGTCTATGCCGACGAGCAGGACGAGCCGGGCACCGTCAAGGTGAGCCTGGACAAGGTTCAGCGAAGCGGAGTGCGGACCGAGAAGGTCGAGGCCCGGCAGATCGTCCGTGACGTGCGCGCGGTGGGCAGGGTCGAGCACGACGAAGCGCTTCTGACCATCGTCACGCTCAGGACCGACGGATTCATCGAAGAGCTCTACGTCAACAAGGCCGGCCAGCATGTCGTCAAGGGCGAAAAGCTGTTCCGCGTCTACAGCCCGCAGATCCAGTCCGCCCAGACCGATCTCATTGTCGCCGTGCGGTCGCTCGGCAAGATGCCGGGCGCCGAGGCCGAAAAGGCGCTCGAAGGTGCGATGCTCCGCCTGCGCAATCTCGGCGTACCGCAAGACCGCATCGACGAGGTGCGCAAGAGCGGAACCAATCCGAGAACCATCGACTGGCCGTCGCCGTCCGACGGAGACGTGATCGAGAAGAACGTCGTCGATGGCCAGCGCGTGGCCGCGGGAGACGAGCTTTACCGTATCGCCGACCATTCCAGCGTGTGGGTGATCGCCGATGTCGCCGAAGCCGACATCGCCTCGATCGCGGTCGGCATGCCTGTGACGGTGACGCTTCGCGCGATGCGCACCCAGCCGATCGAGGGCAAGGTCGCCTTCATCTATCCGGAGCTTACGTCTGAGACCCGCACCCTGCCGGTGCGGATCGAGCTGTCCAATCGCGATGGGCTGCTGAAGACCTCGATGTATGCCGATGTGGTGTTCGAGGCCGGCAAGGAAGACACGCCGGTCGCCGCCGTTCCCGACAGCGCCGTGATCGACAGCGGTTCGCGTCAAGTCGTCATCGTCGCCAAGGGCGAAGGCCGCTTCGAGCCGCGCGCAGTCAAGCTCGGGCGCCGTGGCGAAGGCTATGTCGAGGTGACGGATGGCCTGAAGCAGGGCGAGGAAATCGTCACATCGGCCAACTTCCTCATCGACGCTGAAAGCAATCTGCGCGCCGCGCTGCAAGCCTTCGGCCAGCAGGAGACGCAAGCCATGATTGCCTCGCTCATCCGCTGGTCGGCGCGCAATGTCTTCCTGGTCGGGCTCGCAACAATCTTCGTGTCACGCTGGCCGGTATCTATGCCGTATCGCGCGTGCCGCTCGACGCGATCCCCGACCTCTCCGACGTGCAGGTCATCGTCTACACCGAGTTTCCCGGCCAGGCGCCGCAGGTCGTCGAGGACCAGGTCACCTATCCGCTCACGACCGCCATGCTGACCGTGCCGAAGTCGCGCGTGGTGCGCGGCTTCTCCTTCTTCGGCGTCTCCTTCGTCTATGTGATCTTCGAGGATGGCACCGATCTCTATTGGGCGCGCTCGCGCGTGCTCGAATATCTGAACTCGGCCGCGCAACGCCTGCCGGCGGGAGTGACGCCAAGCATCGGCCCTGACGCGACCGGGGTCGGATGGGTCTACCAATATGTCGTGCGCGGCGTCGCAGAAGAGCCTTGCCGAGCTACGCACGATCCAGGATTGGTCGATCCGCTTCGGGCTCGCCAAGGCCGAGGGCGTGTCCGAGATCGCGAGCGTCGGCGGCTTCGTCAAGCAATATAGTGTCGTGGTCGACCCGCGGCGCCTACAGGCTCTCGGCATTCCGCTTTCCAAGATCAGAGACGTGATCCGCGCGAGCAACATGGATGTCGGCGGTCGCACCGTCGAGGTCTCCGAGACCGAGTTCGCTATCCGCGGCCGGGGCTATATCAAGTCTCTCTCGGACCTCGAGCAGATCGTGGTCAAGAGCGACCGTGGCGTGCCCGTGCTGTTGAAAGATGTGGCTCGGGTCGAGCTCACGGCCGACGAGCGCCGCGGCATCACCGAGATGAACGGGGAAGGGGAAGTGGTCTCCGGCATCGCGCTCCAGCGCTTCGGCGAGAATGCCTTGTCGGTAATCCGGAACGTGAAGGAGCGGCTTGCGGAAATCGCGCCGAGCCTGCCGCAGGGCGTGAGCGTGGAATCCGTCTACGACCGCTCGGACGTCATCAACCGCGCCATCGACACTCTGAAACGGACGCTGCTGGAGGAAAGCGGCATCGTCGCGCTGGTGTGCATCGTCTTTCTGCTGCATGCGCGGAGCGCGCTCGTCGCCATCATCACCCTGCCGCTCGGCGTGCTCATCGCCTATATCTGCATGTGGCTGTTGGGGCTCAGCTCCAACATTATGAGCCTGGGCGGCATCGCTATCGCCATCGGCGCCATGGTGGACGCCGCCATCGTCATGATCGAGAACGCGCATAAGCGGCTCGAACGCGCACCTCCCGAAAAGCCGAGAGCAGAGGTGCTGATCGAGGCGGCGGTCGAGGTCGGACCGGCGCTATTCTTCAGCCTTTTGATCATTACCGTCTCCTTTCTCCCGATCTTTGCGTTGGAGGCGCAGGAGGGCAGACTGTTCAAGCCGCTTGCCTATACCAAGACCTTTGCCATGGCCGCAGGCGCCATGCTCTCGGTGCTGCTCGTGCCCGCACTCATGATGGTCTTCGTGCGCGGGCGTATCATTCCGGAGCACAAGAACCCGGTGAACCGGTTCCTGATCTTTATCTATCGGCCGGTGATCAAGCTCGCGCTTCGCTTCAAGGTGTCTACCATCCTCATCGCCCTCGTCGTGCTCGCCGTGAGCGTTTGGCCGGCGATGAGGCTCGGCAGCGAGTTCATGCCGAGCCTCAATGAGGGCACGCTGTTCTATATGCCGGTCACGCTGCCCGGTATCTCGGTCACCAAGGCGGCCGAGCTGCTCCAGACCCAGGACAAGATCATCAAGTCCTTCCCCGAGGTCGCATCCGTCTGGGGCAAGGCCGGCCGCGCCTCAACCGCGACCGACCCGGCGCCGACCGAGATGATCGAGACGGTCATCAACCTGAAGCCCGAAGATCAGTGGCGCCCCGGTATGACCGTGGACAAGCTCGTGGCCGAGATGGACAAGTCGCTACAGTTTCCCGGCGTCTCCAATGCCTGGACCATGCCGATCAAGGCGCGCATCGACATGCTTTCCACCGGCATCCGCACGCCGGTCGGTGTAAAGGTATTCGGCAAGGACCTCGGCGAGATCGACAAAGTTGCGCGTCAGATCGAGGCGGTGATCCGCAAGGTGCCGGGCACGTCGAGCGCGTACGCAGAGCGGGCCGTTGCCGGCTACTACCTCAATGTCGACCCCGACCGGTCGCAGCTGGCCCGCTACGGCTTGATGGTCGGCGACGTGCAGGATGTGATCGCCATGGCGCTCGGCGCCGAGCCGGTGACCACGACCGTCGAGGGGCGCGAGCGCTACTCCGTGAGCATCCGTTATCCGCGCGATTATCGCAGCGATCCAGAGGCGATCGCCACCCAGGTTCTGATCCCGACGAGCGGGGGTGGGACCGTGCCGCTCGGCGAGGTCGCCAAGGTCAGTCTGGCGCAAGGACCGTCGAGCATCCGCACCGAGAACGCGCAACTCGCCACTTACATTTATGTCGACCTTCGCGATCGCGACATCGGCAGCTACGTTGCCGACGCTCAGAAGGCCGTTGCAAGCGAGGTGCAATTCCCGCCGGGCTACTACGCAACTTGGAGCGGTCAATTCGAGTATCTCGAGCGCGCCGAGGCCAGGCTCAAGATCGTCGTGCCCGTGACGCTCCTCATCATCTTCCTGCTGCTCTATCTCAACTTCCGACGCATCACCGAGACGCTGATCGTCATGCTATCGGTTCCGTTCGCGCTCGTCGGCGGCTTCTGGCTCATGTGGTGGCTCGGCTTCAATCTGTCGGTGGCCGTTGCCGTCGGCTTCATCGCGCTTGCGGGCGTCGCCGCCGAGACCGGCGTGGTCATGCTGATCTATCTCGACAATGCGCTGACCGAGCTGAAGGAGCGGCGAGCGGCCGAGCGGCGCGAGTTCACGCGGGGCGATCTCTACGCCGCAATCATGTCCGGCGCGGTCGAGCGGGTCCGCCCCAAGATGATGACGGTCGCGGCGATCATGGCGGGACTTCTTCCCATCATGTGGAGCCACGGCACCGGTGCCGAGCTCATGCAGCGCATCGCTGTACCGATGATCGGCGGCATGGTCTCGTCCACGCTGCTGACGCTCATCGTCATTCCAGCGATCTACGCCGTGGTGAAGGCGGTGGGCGTTCCCTCCAGCCAAGCTGAATTTGCCAAAGGCTCAACGGGCGTCGCCATCAAGCCATAGCGTCGCAGTCGATAAAGTCGCAGGCAAGCGCGAGCGGGAATAATCGGCAAGATAGCTCGGGACAATTCCCGCTTCTTTCTCCTGCGCTTGCCAGCCATGATTGGCAACGCTTCCAAGGGCCTATCGGCTAGCCTTCGCTCCGCCATCAAGGCCCCCAAGGCAGCGCGCGCTTCCGATGCGTGAGTGACGTCTGAGCTTGGATGGTTCGCAATCGTCCACCTTGCTCAAGTGTCCCAAGTGAAGAGTCCCAATTCTCCTTTCGTCTTTTCCCTGCGTTCCTTCGCTTCGCTCGTCGCGCTCGCTGCGTTCCTCGCGCTGATCGCCTATGGCGCGCGCGCCGCCGACGACGCCCAACCGCCGGCAGCACCTGCTCCGGGGGCGCCGCCCACGGTCAAGGTCGTCATCCATTATCTCGGCAAGGCTTATGACGAGCCGGTGCCGCTCTCGCTCGTCGATCCTGTCATCACCGATAACGGCCTCGCCGGCGCGCGCATCGCCATTCAGGACAACAACAAGAGCGGCCAGTTTCTCGGCCAGGAATACGATCTCGTCGAGGATCTCCTGCCGGCCGACGGCGACGTCCCCGCCAAGGCCAAGGAGATATTGAAGGACGGCCCCGCGATCATCATCGCCGATCTCGAGGAGAAGGATCTGCTCGCCGTCGCCGACCTTCCCGAGGCCAAGGACTCGATCATCTTCAACATCCGGCTGAGCGAGGACGTGCTGCGCGGCGAGGAATGCCGCTCCAACATCTTCCATGTCGCGCCGAGTTCGTCGATGCGCGCCGACGCGCTGGCGCAATATCTCATTTGGAAGAAATGGCCCAAATGGTTCGTGCTGAAGGGCGTCGCCCCGTCCGACAAGGATTATGACGCGGCGGTCGAGCGCGCCGCCGGACGTTTCGGCGGCAAGATCGTCGAGGAGCGCGAATACAAGTTCGATACCGCCAACCCGCGCACCGATTCAGGCCATCAGCAGATCCAGACGCAGATGCCCGAGGTGACGCAAGGCGCGCCCGAGCATGACGTGCTTTGGGTGGTCGATACCACCGAGCATTTCGGCGAGTACGTGCCGTACCGCGATTACGATCCGCGCCCCGTGGTCGGCACGCAAGGCCTGACCGCCGTCGCCTGGCACAGATCGTATGAGCAATATGCCGGCACGCAGATGCAGCACCGGTTCGAGCGCTTCGCCAAGCGCATCATGACCGAGCGCGACTATTCCGCCTGGATCGCCGTACGCGCGATCGGCGAGGCGGTGACGCGCGGCGGCAAGTCCGACGTCGCCAGCATCCGCGCCTATCTGCTCTCCGACGCGTTCACCGTCGCCGCCTTCAAGGGGGAGGGGCTCTCGTTCCGCACCTGGGACCACCAGCTCCGCCAGCCGATGCTGATCACCGGCGCCCGCTCGCTCGTGTCGATGTCCCCGCAGGAAGGCTTCCTGCACCCGAAGTTCCTCACCGACACGCTCGGCTACGACGAGCCCGAGACCAAGTGCAAGTTTCCAAAATAGACAAAAAAGGTACCGGAGATGAAACGCCCCATCCTGTCAGCGACGATCGCTACGCTTCTGCTAGGTGCCGCAAGCCCGACCCTGGCCGATACCATTTTCGTGTCCAACGAGAAGGACAACACGGTCACCGTGATCGACGGCAAGACGCTCGAGGTCATCAAGACCATCCCGACGGCGCGCCGTCCGCGCGGCATCATCGCCAGCCCCGACGGCAAGGAGGTCTACGTGGCCGCCGGCGACGGCGACATCATGGACGTGATCGACGTGTCCAAGCTCGCGGTCACCCGCCAGCTCGAACTCGGGGCCAGACCCCGAGTTGATGGCCGTCGATCCCAAAGGCGGCATCCTCTACATCGCCAACGAGGACGACTCCATGGTCACGGTCATGGACACCAAGAGCGGCGAGGTGAAAGCCGAGATCCCCGTCGGCGTCGAGCCTGAGGGCATGGGCGTCAGCCCCGATTCCAAATACACCGTCGCCACGTCGGAATCGACCAGCATGGCGCATGTCATCGACAACGCCAGCGAGAAGATCGTCGCCAACGTCCTGGTCGATACCCGTCCGCGCGAGGCGAAGTTCACGCCCGACGGCAAGGAGGTCTGGGTGTCGTCGGAGGTCGGCGGCTCCATCTCGGTGGTCGACACGTCGGACTGGAAGGTGAAGAAGAAGATCAGATTCGAGGTCGCCGGCGTGCGTCCGGAGCTGTTGCAGCCGGTCGGCATGGAGTTCACCAAGGACGGCAAATATCTGTTCGTGGCGCTTGGCCCAGGCAACCGCGTCGCGGTGATCGATCCCAAGACCTACGAGGTCAAGCAATACATCCTGGTCGGGCAGCGGCCCTGGCATCTCGAGCTTTCGTCCGACCAGTCGAAGCTCTACGTCGCCAACGGGCTCACCAACGACATGACGGTGATCGATGTCGCGAGCCTCAAGGCCGAGAAGTCGGTGCCGGTCGGGCGGCTGCCGTGGGGTGTCGCGATCACCCAGTAGGGGAGCGATGCAGAGATGAAACGAGGTGTGCCGGCCCTTGCGCCCGGCACACCTCGGAATGTTCGCGAGTTGGCCGGCTACTTCATGTCGTTGACGGTCGCTTCGTCTGCTTTGACCGCGCCGGCCGAGCAGGCCTTGTTGAACTCGTCGGCGTCGATCGCGCCATCCTTATTCGAATCGACCATCGTGAAATCGAGCACGAACGGCACGGCGGCGTCCTTGGCGATCGTATCGCCGTTCGGCGAGGCCATTGCCCAAGCAGCGTCGCATTTCTCGGCGGGAACCGCGACGTCGGCCGCAAAGGCGCTGCCGGCAAAGCCGCCGGCGGCGAACAGAAGCGTAAGCGATGTGAGCGTGATCATTCTCATGTCGGCACTCCTCCCTAGAAAGTGGACAGGTTTGAAACTACGCAGTCGCCGTTCTTATGTGCCGCCCGGCATCGGCCGCATTGGCGCGGGGCCGCGCCGGCCAGCACGGCGCTTGGTATTGCCGGAGGTGATTCGCGGCAAGCCGGTAGCAGCGCGTTGCCGGCGAAGGCGATCAGGGGGTGCTGGAATTACAGGCGGTTAGCGATCGGGAGGCTTAGGGGTGCAGCGCTAGGCCGCACCCCCACCCGCGCCGGCGATGCCTGGATCGCATGCCGCAGCTCATGGGAAGGAGACGATTGAGAGCTACGGTTCGCCGACGAGATCAACTTGTCCGGTGTCGTCTGGATGACCTCGTGAGGTGTCACCCGGATACGACCCGCGAAGGCTAGAGCGAGCGGGGCACGGCGTCTTTAGCCAGCCTCCCAATATTTGTCGGGAAGATTCGGCAATCGTATTGCTTGGCTTGCCATTGCTTTTTCGCCACTTCCGACATGGACTGCCTCTTTCCCGCGACTCCCTGCCAAAGCTTCCAACAAAAGATGAGGAAGCGGGAGACGAAAGACCAGGGATGTTCTAAGGAAACAGGAACGAGACTTGCATCGGATCACGCGTGTCAGCGCGTGGTCGGGCAGGGCGCTTGGCGCCGTGGAGACTTGAACAGCGTGCTGCAAAAGCTTTGGTATGACAGGCCCGTCCGGACTCAACTTCTCGTCGCCGTCGGACTGATTAATCTTCTTGCCGCCTTTGTGGCCGGCGGGGTCTCGATTCTCAACACCCGTACGGCAACGCGGGTCGAGATCGAAGCCTCGCTCGAGGTTGCCCAGCGTTTCGTCGAGGCCACCATCAAGGATCTCGATTCGCAGGGAAAGATTAGCCAGCTCAATCAGGAACTGCCGCTCCAGCTCAAGCATCTCCGTCACGTCCGCATCATGTTCATGGACGAGATCGGCCAGCTCACATTCGTGTCGCCGCAATCGGCGCAAGGCGAGGGGGCCGGCGTCGAGCCCTACGTGCCGACCTGGTTCGCGAGCCTGGTCAGGCCACAGCTCGTCGGCCGCGCGGTGCGGGTGGTTGCCGCCGAGGGCTCGAGCCCGGTGGTGATCGTCGGCGAGCCGGCCGATGAGATCGCCGAGGCCTGGAACGATTTCTCCTCGCTCGCCATCGTCTGGCTCTCGCTCGATGCGGTCATCCTCGCCGTTCTCTATGTCGTGCTCGGCCGCATGCTCGATCCGCTCGCCTCGCTGTCCAAGGGCATGCTCCATCTCGAGGAGGGTCATTACGCGACGCGGCTCGATCCGCCGAAGATCAAGGAGCTCGCCGTCATCACCCAGCGCTTCAACACGCTCGCGGTCGCGCTCGATACCGCGCGCGACGAGAACAGCCGCCTCTATCGCCAGCTCATCACCGTGCAGGAGGAGGAGCGCCGCACCATCGCCAACGAGCTGCACGACGAGGCCGGTCCCTGCCTGTTCGGCATCACCGCCAATGCCTCCTCGATCCAGAACCTCGTCGATCAGCTCCCCGACAAGCGCACTGCCGAGATCTCGCGGCGCGTCGGCGAGATCCTCTCGATCACCGAACGTCTCAAGCTGATGAACCGCGCTCTCTTGAAGAAGCTCCGGCCCGGGCCGCTCGGCCGCGTCAAGCTCGCCGAGCTTCTCGATGAGCTGATCGTCGGCTTCCAGCGCCGCCATCCGGGCACCGAGGTGCAGACCTCGCTCGGCAGGCTTGCCGATTCCTATGGCGAGGCGATCGACCTCACGCTCTATCGCTGCATTCAGGAAGGCATCACCAACGCCATTCGCCACGGCTACGCCGAGCATCTCACCATCGACCTTGCCGAGGAGCCGGCCGCACGCCGGAACGGCAAGCGGCCGAGCGCGAAGCTCGCTCTCTGCATCGGCGATGACGGCAAGGGCATCGCGCCGGAGACTCCCAAGGGCTTCGGCCTGACCACCATGACCGAGCGCGTGCGCTCGCTCGGCGGGTCGTGCACGATCGAGAGCGCGCCGCTCAAGGGAACCATGCTTCACATCGAGATACCGGTGCAACGGGCGAGCGCCGAAAAACCAAAAGTCCCAGAGCTCGTTGGAGAGATGTCATGAGCCGCGTCCTCGTCATCGACGACCATCCGATCGTGCTGCAAGGCTGCCGCCAGCTGCTCGAGGATGCCGGCGTCGAGCAGATCGTCCAGGCGCAAAGCCTGGCCGATGGCTTCCGCCTCTATCGCACGCAGAAGCCCGACGTGATCATCGTCGATCTCGCCATGCGGACCGGCGCGCTCGGCGGGCTGTCCTTCATCCGCCGGCTTCGTCTGCACGATGCCAAGACCCCGATCCTGGTCTTCACCATGCATTCCGACCCCGTGATCGTAAGCCGTGCGCTCGAGGTCGGCGCTACCGGCTACGTGCTCAAGGACACCTCCTCCGAGGAGGTGGTGAAGGCCTTTCAGAGGGTGCGCGAGAACCGACCCTATCTCAGCCACGACCTCGCCTCGGAGGTCGCCTTCATGGAGGCGAGGGGGACGACCAATCCGCTCCGGCGCATGACTGTGCGCGAGCTGCAGACGCTTGCGCTCATCGCCGAGGGCAAGCCTTACGGCGTCATCGCCGAGCATTTGCATGTGAGCTACAAGACGGTGGCCAACACCTGCACGCAGCTCAAGGCGAAGCTCGGCGTGCGCACTCTGCCCGAGCTGATGCGCATCGCCATCCAGCATCTTCCGTCGGCGACCGCCAAGCCGTCGAAGGATTGGACCTGAGCGGACCAATTCTAGCCTGCCACCTTACTTGCAATCCGCAGCCTACCTTCCGTCGGCATCGGGCGTCTATTTTGCACTGCGCACTCGCTCGCTGCGACACCGCGTTAAGACGCTGCGCCATCTGTCGAGTGGCCGTGATGATTCATGAACTGTTCCATCCGACGACTGAAATTGTGCAGCACAGTTGCAGCTGCACACAAATTGCGCGAAATTTGTGCGACACCAGCGGAAGCGCGCCTTAAGAAACTTGATGCAGTGCAGCGAAGAGAATTGCGATTTGGTACATTTTATTGCCGTGAGCACTTTTCACTTGCAAAGCCATTACATTTGGCAATTATGAGCGGGCAGCTTAGCAATGGGTGGGATGCCGGTTTCCATCGAGAATTCGATAACCCCTGCGTCAAACTCTGTTCTAGGTTGTGATTCCTCGTGAGGTGTCACCGCGTGATGTGTTCATCGGAGGACCCGCCGCCAGGAGCGGGCGCGAGGCTGTTTATCTGCTTCAGCGCTTTGGGATTGCCTCCCATATCCACAGTGACAACTTGAAAACTTGCAAGGGCTCGGTGCTCTCTTTGCGTACATGCAAAGGGGGAAACGCATCCCGCGCACATCACAATAGCTCAGCTTTCGTTCGGTGAACTGAGTAGCTAGGGAGAGGAGAAAGCATATGAATATGAAGTTTGGTGTTCTGGCTGGGGCCATCGTCGCAGTGACGATGGGTCTTTCCGGCCAGGCGATGGCAGGCTCCGATGAGGAGCAGCTTGCCAGAATGAAGGACCCCGACCAGTGGCCTGCCCCCGGTCGTGACTTTGCGCTGACGCGCCACAGCGCGCTGGCCGATATCAACACGAAGAACATCAGCAAGCTGCAGATGATCTGGCTGCAGGGCACCAACGCCCTCCGCGGTCATGAGGGCCAGCCCCTCGTGATCAAGGACGTTGGCGGCAAGACCATGTTGTTCATGGTTTCCGGCTGTCCCGCCATGTCGAACTGCAACGTGGTGCAGGCTCTCGACCTGACCGATCCTGACCATCCGAAAGAGGTCTGGAACTACGTCAAGAAGACCGATCGTGACGAGTTTGCTGTTCCGCGGGCTTGCTGCGACACCGTCAATCGCGGTGGTTCCTTTGCCGACGGCAAGTTTGTCTACGGCACCCTCGACGGGTTCCTGATTGCCCTTGACGGCCAAACCGGCAAGGAAGTCTGGGTCGTGAAGCATGCTTGGCCCGAGAAGGGCGAGACCATCACCCCCGCTCCGTTGATCGCCGCCGATCTGGTGATCGAAGGCTTCGGTGGCGATGAGTTCGCAGCTCGCGGTCGCATGGTGGCTTACAACCTCAAGGATGGCTCGGTTGCGTGGACCTGCCAAAGCACTGGTTCCGATAAGGACGTGTGCTTGACGGCCGACACCAACAAAGCCAACCCGCAGTACGGTCAGGCTGGTTCAGACCTGGGTATCAAGACCTTCCCGGGCGAGGACTACAAGATCGGCGGCGGCGCCGCTTGGGGCTGGTACAGCTACGATCCGGACCTGAAGATGGTCTACTACTCGACCGGTAACCCCGGCCTGTGGAGCCCGTCCTATCGTTGCCCGGACAAGTCGCATGAGGAGTGCAACGCTGGTGGTTTCGACAACAAGTGGTCGATGACGATCTTCGGCCGCAAGGTTGACACCGGTGAGGCAGTCTTCGCCTATCAGATGACCCCCTTCGATCAGTGGGACTATGATGGCATCAACGAGAACATGCTCACTGACATGGACATCGATGGGAAGAAGGTGAAAGCCCTGACCCACTTCGATCGTAATGGGTTCGCCTATGTGCTCGATCGCACTGACGGCACTCTGCTCCGCGCCACGAAGTACGTGACGACGGACTGGGCCGAGAAGGTCGACATGAAGACGGGCCGTCCGGTCAAGGTGCGCGACCATTCTCCGCTTGAGGTTGGCCGTAATGTGGAAGCATGCCCGTCTGCCATGGGTGGCAAGGACCAGCAGCCTGGTGCCGTCGATCCCAAGGAGCCGAACATCTTCTACATGCCCACCAACAACTGGTGCATGGAGCTGGAGCCCCAGGAGCGCACGCACACGAACCAGGGCACGGTTTACGTGTTCGCGAACGTGTACATGTATCCTGAGAAGCCCGGCACGACTGGCAAGATCAAGAAGTACGACGTTCTTGCTGGCAAGACGCTGTGGGAGATCCCGGATCCTTATCCGAACTGGGGTGGCACCATGGTCACCGATGGCGGCCTGGTGTTCTACGGCTCGCTCGGTGGTGACTTCCGCGCGGTCGACCGGAGCTCCGGCAAGATCGTGTGGAGCCGCAAGCTTGGTTCCGGCATCATCGGCAACCCGGCCACGTGGAAAATCGGCGGCAAGCAGTACGTTGGTGTCTATTCGGGCATCGGCGGCTGGATCGGCCTCCCGGTTGTCGCTGGTCTTGACCTCGACGACAAGTTTGGCGCTATCGGCGCCACGGCCATGACCAAGGCCGCTCAGCTGTCGACCATCCCGCAGGGTGGCGAGCTGAATGTCTTCCGCGTCATGGAGTAAGGTCTAACCTTACGGGAAGATTAAAAGGCGCCCGGTACCCTTGTGGTACCGGGCGCTTTTGCCTTATCTATCTGGGTAGATTGCGCAACTTCGGGCCCCCTGACCCCCGCGCATCCCCGACAACAAACCCGAGAAACGCCCGTGCCCCCCATGTCCCCACGCATCCTGACGCTCATACTGTGTCTGGCTGGTCTAGGCCTCGGCTCGTTGCCGGCGCAGGCCGCGCCGGAGGTCAAGCGCGATCTCAGCAAGGACTATGACGATCTCACCCCGAGCGAGCAGATTGCCATTCGGGCGGCCGCCAAGGCGGCCTACAAGGCGAAGAAGCTGAAGAACCTCGCCGTGTGCGCCGACCCCGGCAACATGCCGCTGTCGAACATCAAGGGCGAGGGCTTCCAGAACAAGATGGCCGAGGTTCTCGGCGACGCGCTCGGCGCGCGCGTCACCTTCAACTGGCGCCCGTTCCTGGAGCGCGGTCTCACCCGGCAGACCTTCGATCAGGGCATGTGCGACGTGCTGTTCGACATGCCGGCCAACTACGGGCCGATGCTGACCACGGTTCCGGTCTACAAGACGACTTATGTGCTGGCCTATCGCAACGACAAAGGTCTTGAGCTCACCGGGCTCGACGATCCGAAGCTGAAAGATCTGAAGATCGGCGTGTTCCAGACCTCGGCTCTGCGCGCGGCTCTCGCCAAGCGCGGCATCGTCGACAACATTCAGCTGCAAGTGCAGAGCCACGACGCCGATCTCGTGCCCGAGCATCAGCCGTGGTGGACGGTGCAGCGGGTGTTGAACGGCGATCTCGACGTCGCCGGCGTGTTCGGCCCGTTTGCCGGCTGGCTCAAGACCATGAAGGGCGAGCCGCTGACCATCCTTCCGGTCAATCTTCAGGACGACACGGTGCCGCTCGAGTTCGATCTCGCCATCGGCGTGCGCAAGACCGACGCTTTCCTCAAATACATGCTCGAATTCGCCCTCGACGATAAGAAGGACGAGATCGAGAAGATCCTGAGGGATTACGGCGTCCCGCTGGTCAAGTGCTCGAAATGCGTCGTGCCCGGCGACCTGCCGGCGCATGGCAGCTACATCGCGTTGAACCAGCAGGACTTCAAAGCGCGTCCAGACCTCGCCTCTCCGGACCAGATCGTCACCGAAAAGCGTGTCGAGCAGTGGCTGGAGGAAGGCGCCGACATCACCCAGGAATTGAGCAATGCGGTGATCGCCAACGATCAGGAGCGCATCAAGTTCCTGGTCGGCAAGGGCGCCGACGTGAACAAGCAGGACAGCCAAGGCTATACGCCGCTGACCAACGCCGCACGGCAGCGCCAGGACGCGACCGTCAAGCTGCTGCTCAGCCTCAAGGCCGATCCCAACCTCGTCGACGGCAACGCCATGACGCCGCTGATCGCGGCGACAATGCGCGACCATGTGCCGACGGTGAAGGCGCTGCTCGACGGCGGCGCCAAGATCGAGGAGCCCGGTCCGCAGGACTTTCGCCCGCTCGCGCTTGCTCTCGCCGAGAACAAATATGAGGCGGCCAAGGCCCTGATGGAGGCTGGCGCCGATCCAAGCATGGCCTCTGGCGTCGACGGTCTGACGCCGCTGATGATCGCCGCGTCCCAGTCGGCTCCCGCCGAAGGCGCGCGGTTCATGCCCGGCAGCACGCGGCCGATCGATCTCGCCCAGGGCCTGATCGAGCGCAAGGCCGACGTCAACGCCAAGTCGACCACCGGCATGACCGCTCTGATGATCGCCGCGGTGCATAACAACCCGCCGATGATCGGGCTGCTGATGGAATCGGGCGCCGATCCGGAGGCCAAGAATAATCAAGGCCAGACCGCGAACGATGTCGCGCAGTTGAACGGCAATCTCGAGGCTGCCCAGGCGATCAAGGTGCTCGCCACGGCCAAGGCCGCGAGCGCCGCACCGACGCCGACCGGTGAGCCCAAGAGCACGAGCCAGTAATGATCACTGTGCTCGCTGGAATTCTGAGACGAGCGGGAGCCACGGTCATCGCCGTGGCTCTTTGCTGTGCGCTGCCGGTGCTCGCCGCAGCCAAGGACTACACCGACGCCGATGTGAATCAGGCGGTCGACAAGGTGATCGCCGACCGTTCCAAGGACGGCGCCTTCGTGTTTCACGATCCCAAGCTCGACGCCGATCTCAACCTCATATTCGAGAAGGTGAAGATCGTGCGCGGCATGGAGGGCTATGGCTGGTTCGCCAATGTCATCTTCCACGACAAGGACGAGCCGAAGAAGCAATACGCGATCGATTTCTGGTTCAAGCCCGAGGACTCCGGCCTCACGCTCATGGACATCAGGGTGCAGAAAGGCCCGAAGCAGGACGGCGACGGCTGGATCATGGTCACGCGCCTTCCCGTGGCCTGGTGGTGGCTGCCCGTCCAGGAGCATCCTGGCGACATGGAAGTCACCCGCGCCTGGCAGGTGATGAGCGCGATCCACACTTATATCGCCACCCACAAGGACGATAAGGGCGCGCTCGAGCTCAAGGACGACAAGACCGGCGAGACCATCCCGCTCGATTTCATCGAGATCCACCAGCCGGTGCGTCATTTGAAGAAGGACGGGCACTATTTCGTGTGCACCGACTTCCGCAAATCAGGCAGCAAGGAAGAATATTACGACATCGATTTCTGGGTGAACCAGAAGGGCGGCAAGCTCGCCGTCGACGACGTCAAGATTCACAAGGTCCCGGTGCAGGAGGACGGCATCTGGACGCAAGTGCCGCGCTACACCTTCGACGGCATGGATTTCGACGTCACCAATTGATGATTAACCCATGCGCCAGGGAAAAATGCCGGCACGCGGCCCCTGGACGCTCTCGATCCGCTCGCTTTTTTGGGTTATGACCTCCACGCGGCAACGCGTTTTTCCAAGACAAGCATTGGGTCGGGAAGCAATATGCGCCCGATTTTGGCTCATCCCTCATCGGCATCCGTCTGGGAGACCCCACACTGATCTCTACAAAGAACCGGAAAACCGGCTCATCGAAGCGCATCTCGGTTGAGAGGAACCGCCTCGGCAGCAAGCGATTTCATCAATGACTCAACAAATCGCAACTAGGGTAAGGAAACGAACTGTGCGCAAACTCACCACTGGACTTTTGGCAATAACGTTCATTGCGGGCATGGGCGCGTTCGCCTGGAAGGCCTGCGCGACCGATGAGCCGGCCAAGGCGACCGACGACAAGGCGTCGGCGGGAACGCCGGCGGCCGGCGATGCAGGCGCGGCACCGGCCGCTACCCCGGCCCCTGCCGCCGATGCCGGCGCTGCCGCTGGCGGCGAATGTTGCAAGGCCGACGACACCACTCCGCCGCTCGATCTCGTCAAGAACACGCCCAAAGGCGGTCTGCATAACCCCTACAACGACAAGATCGCGGAGATGGCCGACCCCGGCCACAAGAAATTCATGGGGCTGAGCTGCAACGGCTGCCACGGCGGCGGTGGCGGTGGCGGCATGTGCCCGCCTCTGACCAATCAGGTCTGGGTCTATGGCAGGGACGACGACACGCTGTTCCGCCTCGTCAGCCTGGGATCTGACGGCCTGAAGGCCGACGGTTATGTCCGCAAGGGCTCCGAGAACGTGGTCGGGCCGATGCCGCCGTTCGGCAGCTTGATCAAGACATCCGACGATTTGTGGCGGATCATCGCCTGGATCCGCTCGGTGAACCCCGATTCCATGAAGCCGCCTACGGTCTACGCGCCGCCGCCCAATTAGGCGCTTCCGCCGTCACTTTCGGTTGAATTGCCAGCCGCCAAGCTGTTCGCAGCTTGGCGGCTTTGGCTTGCGGCATCTCCATGTCGCCTGGCTTGGTATAAAGATTGCCAGGCCTCGGGAGCTTTCCTGCCGATCTATTGGATTCCAGGCAAATTCCTGCGCTGGAAACCGGCATTTTGATTGCCATATTGTGCAGTGCAGATTGCCATAGGGCGGCATCTCTGGAACATAATCGCCGCGCGCCAGGCGCGCGCCCTAAGGGTGCGCAAGCCCCGTTCTCAATCCTGCTGGTCGAAGCGTCACAGAGCAAAGCCTAGGCATATGGTGAGTTCGTCAGTCTCCGGTTCAAGGCGCAGCCTTCAGGTCTGCGCCGTCCTCGCAACGCTCCTCCTCGCATCCTGGCTGCAGCTTCGGCCCGCCGGCGCCGAGACGCCGCAGGCAGCGCCGCCCGCCGCGGCTCCGGCTGCCCCGGCTACTCCCGCCGCGTCGCCTGCCGCTCCGGCCGCCGCACCCGCGCCCGCCGCAGCACCTGCTCCGGCCGCGGCGCTCCAGCCGAAACCCCGCCGAGGTGCCCTCTGGCGAACCCCCGATCAAGGCCACCGTGCCGATCGTCTATCTCGGCAAGGAATATGAGGAGCCGCTGCCGCTCTCTTACGCCGAGAAGCCGATCTTCGATAAAGGCATCCAGGGCGCGCGGCTGATCATCAAGGAGGCGGTCCAGGCCGGACGCTTCGTCGGCTTCAGCTTCGAGCTGGTCGAGGCGATCGTGCCGGCGAACGGCGACGTGGTCGCCAAGGCCAAGGAAATTCTCGCCAAGGGCGACGCCTTCATCATCGCCGATCTCGAGGCCAAGGACCTGATCGCCGTCGCCGATCTGCCCGAGGCCAAGAACTCGATCATCGTCAATATCCGCTCCAACGACGAGGCGCTGCGCCAGGAGCTCTGCCGCTCCAACGTGTTCCATATTTTACCCGACTGGGCGATGCGCGCCGATGCGCTCGGCCAGTACCTGATCTGGAAGAAATGGCCGCGCTGGTTCATCCTTCACGGCAGCACGCCGGCCGATCTCGACTATCTCGCCCAGGTGCAGCGCACCGCCAAGCGCTTCGGCGCCAAGATCGTCGGCGAGAAGGTCTACGACCTGCCGCCCGGCGCTCGCAATACCGACTCAGGCTATCAGCAGGTGCAGTCGCAGATCCCCGGCGAGCTGCAGGACGCGCCCGACCACGACGTGGTGTGGGTGATCAACACCGACGAGGGATTTGGCGACTATGTCGCCTATCGCACGTTCCTGCCGCGCCCGGTGGTCGGGACGCAAGGTCTCCAGGCGCTCGCCTGGGACTCCGTCCTACACCGAATACGGCGCCATGCATTTCCAGAACGGGCTGCCCAAGCTCGCCAAGCGCAGGCCCGTCGAGCGCGACTACACCGCCTGGCTCGGCGGCCGGGCGTTGACCGACGGCATCATGCGCTCCGGCAAGACCACGCCGCCCGAGGTCAAGGCCTATCTGCTCTCGCCTGCCTTCAAGCTCGAGGGCTTCAAGGGACAGGCGATGAGCTTCCGCACCTGGGACCACCAGCTCCGCCAGCCGATCATTCTCGGCGGTGGCCCCCGCGTTCCCGTCTCGGTCTCGCCGCAGGAAGGCTTCCTGCACGAGACCAATCTCACCGACACGCTCGGCTTCGACAAGCCCGAGACCAAGTGCAAGTTCCCCACCCAGTGACCAAAGGTAGATCCATGAACCGCATCATTCTGGGCGCAGCCTGCGCCACGGCGGCGCTGCTCGCTTTCGCTGCCCCGGCCTTCGCCACCACCATCTTCGTCTCGAACGAGAAGGACAACACCATCACCGTGGTGAACGGCGAGACGCTCGAGGTCATCAAGACCATCAAAGTGTCGCGTCGCCCGCGCGGCATCGTGCTCAGCCCCGACTTCAAGGAACTGTTCGTGGCCGCCGGCGACGGCGACATCATGGACGTGATCGACACCAAGACCCTGGAGAAGAGCCGCGAGCTGGAATCCGGGCCGGATCCTGAGCTGATGGCCATCGATCCCGACGGCAAGAAGATCTACATCGCCAACGAGGACGACAGCCTCGTTACCATCATGGACATCAAGAGCGGCGACGTTCTGGCCGAGGTTCCCGGTCGGCGTCGAGCCCGAGGGCATGGGCGTCAGCCCCGACGGCAGGTTCACCGTGGCCACCTCTGAGTCGACCAGCATGGCGCATGTCATCGACAACGCCACGATGAAGCTGATCGCCAACGTGCTGGTCGATTCGCGCCCGCGCGAGGCGAAGTTCACCCATGACGGCAAGGAGCTGTGGGTCTCCTCGGAGGTCGGCGGCACGGTCTCGATCGTCGATCCGGCCACCTGGAAAGTGGCCAAGAAAATCACCTTCGACGTCCCCGGCGTCCGCCCCGAGCAGCTCCAGCCGGTCGGCATCGATTTCACCGCCGACGGCAAATTTGCCTTCGTCGCGCTCGGGCCCGCGAACCGCGTCGCCGTGATCGATACCGCGACCAAGGAGGTGGTGAACTACATCCTGGTCGGCCAGCGTCCCTGGCACGGCGAGATGGGGCCCGACGGCAAGAAATATTATGTCGCCAACGGCCTCACCAACGACCTGACGGTGATCGACGTCGCGTCGCAGAAGGCCGAGAAGTCGGTGCCCGTCGGGCGGCTGCCCTGGGGCGTCGCCATCATGCCTTAAGCTTCCAACCGAAGGGCGTCAGGCCTTCACCCGCTTGCCGACACTCTTGACGAACGCCTCCGAGGCGAGGATGGCGCCGAGCGAGATGGCGACTGACAGCAGCGTCAGCTTGAGCGCGCCGGCATCGCCGCCCGGAACTTGCGTGAAGGTGTAGATCAGCGTCGGCAGGGTCTGCGTCTCGCCGGGGATGTTCGACACGAAAGTGATCGTGGCGCCGAACTCACCCATCGCCCGGGCGAAGCAGAGGATGGCGCCGGCGACGATGCCGGGCAGGATCAAGGGCAGGGTTACGGTCAGGAACACGAACAGGCGGCTCGCGCCGAGCGACGCCGCGGCCTGCTCGAGCTTGACGTCGACCCCTTCCACCGAGAGCTGGATCGCCCGCACCATCAGCGGAAAGCCCATGATCGCGCAGGCCAGCGCCGCGCCGGTCCAGCGAAAGGCGAGCACGATGCCGAAATTGTCGGCGAGGAACGCGCCGAGCGGCCCCTTCTTGCCGAACAGCAGCAGCAGCACGTAGCCCGTCACCACCGGCGGCAGGATCAAGGGCAGCAGCACCAGCCCGTTGAACAGTGCGCGCCCGTAGAATCGCCCGCGCGCCAGCACCATGGCGACCACCACGCCGACTGGAAGGCTTGCGATCGTCGCCAGCGTCGCCACGCGCAAGGACAGCTCAACGGCGGTCCACTCTTCTTGTGTGAGTGCAAACACAAAAGCGTCCCGCTTATTCAGACTCAGTCATGCCCGGGCGAAGTCTCAGGCAACCACGAATTTCATCCACACAGTAAAGACGTGGATGGCCGGGACAAGTCCGGCCATGACGCTCGCTGCATTTTCGGGGCCGTTCGAGCCTCTAATAGCTCAGCAGGATCTTGAAGCCCTGGTCCTTGAAGATGCTCTGCGCAGCCGCCGATTTGAGATAGGCGAGCAGCGCCGGAGCGTCGGCGTTGGTCGAGGACGCGACGATCGCCGCGGGGTAGATGATCGGCGGGTGCGTGCCTTCGGGGAAAGTATCGATCACCTTCACGTTGGGATCGGACTTGGCGTCGGTGCCGTAAACGATGCCGAGCGGGACCTCGCCGGTCGATACCAGCTTGAGCGCCGCGCGCACATTGTCGGCCTGCGCGACTTTGTCCTCCACGGCATCCCACACGCCCAACTTGGTCAGCGCCGCCTTGCCGTATTTGCCGGCCGGCACCGAGTCGGTATTGCCCATGGCGAGGTGGCCGTCGCCGAGCAATTCGGCAAGCGAGAAGCCTTGCGCGATCTTGGTCTCGATCTTGGAATCCTTGGGCGCGATCAGCACCAGAGTGTTGCCGAGCAGGTCGAAGCGCGTGTCGGCCTTGATCAGCTTCTTGTCGGCGAGATAGTTCATCCAATCCTCGTCGGCCGAAATGAAAATGTCGGCCGGAGCGCCTTGCTCGATCTGCTTGGCGAGCGCCGAGGATGCCGCGTAGGAGGGCACGGCCTCCTTGCCGCTGTCTTTGAGCCACGCCGCGTTGACGGCATCGAGCGCATCCTTGAGGCTCGCCGCGGCGAATTCGAGCGGCCCCTTGACCGTAGCCGTCGTGGCGGCCGTCGAACTCTTGCTCTGGTCGTCGGCGTAGGCGCCAAGGGTGGGGAGGAGAGCGAGGCCGAACGCTGCGACAGCGGCGAGGCGAAGCAGGGTACGTCTCGTTGTGTTGAGCAGCATCGTAGGTCCCATGGTGTATAGGCTGTTATACAGCTTACACCTTACGCGGGTTGCTACGTTCCTTGGAAGCTCGTTTCTGGCGCGGCCCCAGGTTTGTGGCCATGCTTCTTCAGATGCAGGATCGCTTCGCGCACGGGCGGGTCGAGACCGTCGCCGCCCGCATCGACATAGGCGTAAATCGCCTTGAGCATGCGCGGGTCCCAGAACGCCTTGATATGATGGGCGATTCCCGGGACGATCTCGTCCTTGCGCTGGACCTCGAAGAACTTGCCGATCTGGTTCGCCATATAGACGAGACGGTCAGGCGACATGGCGCGTTGAGCCTCCGACGTCAGGGCAGGGGCGGCTGATCTGCATCAGAGCCATTACTCCGCGGCCACCAGCGGCTCGGCGATGCGCCGCGCCTGGCGCGACAGCTCCTCATATTCCTCCTGCCACTCGGACGGCCCGTTCGACGGCATGACCTGCACGGCGGTCACTTTGTATTCGGGGCAGTTGGTGGCCCAGTCGGAGAACTCGGTGGTGACGACGTTCACCTGTGTGTCGGGGTGATGGAAGGTGGTGTAGACCACGCCCGGCGCCACGCGCTCGGTGATCAGCGCGCGCAGTGAGGTCTCTCCGGCGCGGCTCATGAGCTTCACCCAGTCGCCGTCGCGAACGCCGCGATTCTCCGCGTCGTGCGGATGGATCTCGAGCCGGTCTTCCTCATGCCACACCACGTTGGCGGTGCGCCTCGTCTGCGCGCCGACATTATACTGGGAGAGGATGCGCCCGGTGGTGAGCAAGAGTGGATAGCGCGGGCCCGTCTTCTCGTCGGTCGCCACATATTCGGTGATGACGAACTTGCCCTTGCCGCGCGAGAAGCCGCCGATATGCATGATCGGCGTCCCTTCCGGCGCCTTCTCGTTGCACGGCCACTGCACCGAGCCGAGCTCGTCGAGCTTCTGGTAGGAGACGCCGGCGAAGGTCGGGGTCAGCCGTGCGACCTCGTCCATGATTTCGGACGGATGATTGTAATGCATCGGATAGCCAAGCGCGTTGGATAGCAGCTCGGTGATCTGCCAGTCTTCGTAGCCGTTGAGCGGCGCCATGACCTTGCGCACCATCTGGATGCGGCGCTCGGCGTTGGTGAAGGTGCCGTTCTTCTCGAGGAACGTCGAGCCGGGCAGGAACACATGCGCGTAATGCGCGGTCTCGACCAGGAACAGATCCTGCACCACGACGCATTCCATTGCCGCCAAACCGGCCGACATATGCTGGGTGTTGGGGTCTGACTGGAGGATGTCCTCGCCCTGGATGTAGAGGCCCTTGAACGAGCCGTCGAGCGCGGCGTCGATCATGTTGGGGATGCGCAAGCCGGGCTCGGAGTCGAGCGGGCGGCCCCACAGCGTTTCGAACATGGCGCGCGTCGCATCCTCTGAGATGTGACGATAGCCCGACACCTCGTGCGGGAACGAGCCCATGTCGCACGAGCCCTGCACGTTGTTCTGACCGCGCAACGGGTTCACGCCGACGCCGCGCCGGCCGATATTGCCGGTCGCCATGGCGAGATTGGCAATCGCCATCACCGTGGTCGAGCCCTGGCTATGCTCGGTGACGCCGAGCCCGTAATAGATCGCCGCGTTGCCGCCCTTGGCATAAAGCCGGGCCGCGCCGCGGATCAGGTCAGCGGGCACGCCCGAGATCTTCTCAACGGCCTCGGGGGAGTGGCGCACGTCGGAGACGAAGGTCGCCCAGTCCTGGAACTCGTCCCAGTCGCAGCGCTCGCGAACGAACGCTTCGTTGTACAGGCCTTCGGTGACGACCACATGGGCGAGCGCGGTGACCACGGCGACGTTGGTGCCGGGCTTCAGCGGCAGATGATAATCGGCCTCGATATGCGGCGTGCGCACGAGGTCGATGCGACGCGGGTCGACGACGATCAGCTTGGCGCCCTCGCGCAAGCGCTTCTTCATCCGCGAGGCGAACACCGGGTGGCCGTCGGTCGGGTTGGCGCCGATCACCAGGATCACATCGGACTCATCAACCGAGTCAAAGTCCTGCGTGCCGGCGGAGGTTCCGAACGCGGTCTTCAGCCCATAGCCGGTCGGCGAGTGGCAGACGCGCGCGCAGGTATCGACATTGTTGTTGCCGAACGCGGCGCGGATCAGCTTCTGCACCAGGAAGGTCTCCTCGTTGGTGCAGCGCGAGGAGGTGATGCCGCCGACCGAGCTCTTGCCGTATTTGGCCTGGATGCGCTTGAACTCAGACGCCGCGTAGCCGATCGCCTCTTCCCACGAGACCTCGCGCCACGGATCGGTGATCTTGGCGCGGATCATCGGCTTCAGGATGCGGTCCTTGTGGGTGGCGTAGCCATAGGCGAAGCGGCCCTTGACGCAGGAATGGCCGTGATTGGCCTTGCCGTCCTTCCACGGCACCATGCGCACCAGCTCATCGCCGCGCATCTCCGCCCTGAACGAGCAGCCGACGCCGCAATAGGCGCAAGTCGTCACCAGCGTGCTCTCGGGCGTGCCGATCTCGATCACGCTCTTCTCGTTGAGCGTCGCGGTCGGGCAAGCCTGCACGCAGGCGCCGCACGATACGCATTCGGAATCGAGGAACGGCTGCTGCTGCGACGGCGACACCACCGAGCCGAAGCCGCGCCCGGCGATGGTCAGCGCGAAAGTGCCTTGCACCTCCTCGCAGGCGCGCACGCAGCGCGAGCAGACGATGCATTTGGAGGGCTCGAAAGTGAAGTAGGGGTTCGACGCGTCGATTCCCGGGTTCGGATGACGCTCGCCGTCATAGCCGTAGCGCACCTCGCGCAGGCCCACGGCGCCGGCCATGTCCTGCAATTCGCAATCGCCGGCGGCCGAGCAGGTCAGGCAGTCGAGCGGGTGCTCTGAGATATAGAGCTCCATCACGCCCTTGCGCAGGCGCTTCAGCCGGTCGGTCTGGGTCTTCACCACCATGCCTTCGGCGACCGGGGTGGTGCACGAGGCGGGCGTGCCGTTGCGGCCCTGGATCTCGACCAGGCAGAGCCGGCACGAGCCGAACGATTCCAGCATGTCGGTGGCGCAGAGCTTCGGGATCTGCGTGCCTCTCTCCATCGCCGCGCGCATGATCGAGGTGCCTTCGGGCACGCTGACCTCAACGCCGTCGATGGTGAGGGTGACCTCCTTCTTGGCCTTGGAGGCCGGGGTCCCGTAATCGATTTCCTGGGTCATCGACATGTCGCGTTCCTCATTCGGCAGCAGCGAGGCGCTTCTTTTCAGCGCCGAAATCCTCGGGGAAATGCGTGAGAGCGCTCATCACCGGGTAGGGGGTGAACCCGCCCAGCGCGCAAAGCGATCCGAACTTCATGGTGTTGCAGAGATCTTCGAGCACGATCAGATTGGCGGCGCGGTCCTCGCCCTTGGTGATCTTGTCCACCAGCTCGACGCCGCGGGCCGAGCCGATGCGGCAGGGCGTGCACTTGCCGCACGATTCGATGGCGCAGAACTCCATGGCGAAGCGCGCCTGCTTGGCCATGTCCACGCTGTCGTCGAACACCACGATGCCGCCATGGCCGATCAGCCCGTCGCGCGCGGCGAACGCCTCGTAGTCGAACGGCGTGTCGAACAGCTCGCGCGGGAAATAGGCGCCGAGCGGGCCGCCGACCTGCACCGCGCGCACCGGACGCCCCGAACGCGTACCGCCGCCGATGTCATCAACTAGCTCGCCGAGGGTGATGCCGAACGCCGTCTCGAACAGCCCGCCATGCTTGATGTTGCCGGCAAGCTGGATCGGCATGGTGCCGCGCGATTTGCCCATGCCGTAATCGCGGTAATGCGGGCCGCCTTCGCTCATGATGATCGGCACTGTGGCGAGCGACAGCACGTTGTTGATCACGGTCGGCTTGCCGAACAGGCCGATATGCGCGGGAAGCGGCGGCTTGGCGCGGACCTCGCCGCGCTTGCCTTCGAGGCTTTCGAGCAGCGAGGTCTCTTCGCCGCACACATAGGCGCCGGCGCCGGCGCGCACCTCCATGTCGAAATCGAACTCCGAGCCGGCGATGCGGCGGCCGAGCATGCCGCCCTTGCGCGCCTGGTTGACGGCGATGTCCATCGCCTCGATCGCGTCGGGATATTCCGAGCGGATATAGATGTAGCCCTTGGTCGCCCCGACCGCGATCCCGGCGATGGTCATGCCTTCGATCAGCACGAAGGGGTCGCCCTCCATGATCATGCGGTCGGCGAACGTGCCTGAATCGCCTTCGTCGGCGTTGCACACGATATATTTCTGCTGCGGTGGCGTGTCGGCGACGGTGCGCCACTTGATGCCGGTCGGGAAGCCCGCGCCGCCGCGGCCGCGCAAGCCGGAGGTGACCACCTCCTCGACGATCGCTTTGGATCCGACTCTGAAGCGCCTTTTCGAGGCCCTTATAGCCGTTATGCGCCTTGTAATCCTCGAGGCTGCGCGGATCGACGATGCCGCAGCGATAGAAGGTGAGCCGGGTCTGGCGCTTGAGCCACGGGAATCTCATCGACCAGGCCGAGCCCGAGCTTGTGGCTTTGCCGTCGAGCATGCCGCCGTCGAGCAGACCGTCGACATCGCCGACACGCACCGGGCCATAGCCGACGCGGCCCTCGGGCCGCTCGACTTCGACCAGCGGCTCGAGCCAATACATGCCGCGCGAGCCGGTGCGCACGATCTCGACATCGAGCCCGCGCTTCTCGAACGCCTTGCGGAACGCGGTCGCGAGCTCCTCAGCGCCGACGCACAGCGCACCTGAATCGCGGGAGATGAAGATGCGCGCGCTCACGCTTGCGCCTCCTTCAGAAGCGCATCGAGCTTCGCCTCGTCGAGCAGACCGAATACGTGCTTGTCGAGCATGGCGGCCGGCGAAGAGTGGCAGAGCCCTAGGCAATAGACCGGCTCGAGCGTGACACGGGCATCGGCAGTGGTGCCGCCCATCTCGACGCCGAGCTTCTGCTTCGGCGCGCGCGGCAAGCGCATCGCCGCCGACCGCCTGGCAGGACTCGGCGCGGCAGAGCTTCAGCACGCGCCGTCCCGGGCGGCTCCTTGCGGAAGTCGTGATAGAAGGTGACGGTGCCGTGGATCTCGGCGCGGGACAGGTTCAGCGCCTCGGCGATCAGCGGCACGGCGGCTTCCGGCACGCAGCCGAACGTCTCCTGCAATTCATGCAGGATGGGGAGGGCGGCGCCCTCCATATGCGCTTTGCCGGCGATGATTTCGCCAGCGCGCTCAACGTTCCAAGCTTCGTATCGAGGCATGCCCAGCTGCTCTATCCGAGACTCGAAAATGAAAAGAAAACAGTGTGAAATCAATAAAGCAGGCCAATCACCCGATCAGGATTTTCTATCGTGTGACAGCTCCATCGCGCTGCCACCGAAGGGTCCGAAGCGCTCTCCCGTCAGATAGGCCCACCGGCCCCATTAAGCAACCCGACGGGCGATCAATTTCTCTTTGATTACAATATCGTATCGCCCGATTGAGGAATCAAATCGTGAGGCTGGGGCAGCCTGCCGTCGACGATTCGATCGGCCATCCTATCCGGTGATCTTGGCCTTGCCGCGCTTGGCGCCGGCGGCTCCGCTCAGCGGACCTGAGCCGCTGAGGATCGGCGCCAGCAATTTGGCCTCGGCGACCAGCGCATTGATCAATGGTGTCAGCGGGTTGCGGTGAGGCACCACCAGCCCGATCGAGTGCGACGCAACCGGATCGACGATCGGTATGGCGCGCACCTTCTCGGTCAGTCCGAGCACCTGGGCAAGCTTCTCCGGCATGATGCTCGCCCACTTGCCCGTGCGCACATGGGCGAACAGCACGACGACGGAGTTCGATTCGAGCGTGGGTGCGACATCGGACGCCCGCCTGCCTGAGCAGTTGCTCGATGATGCGCCGGTTCTGCATGTCGGGGGTGAGCAGGCAGAGCGGCACCTTGCCGACCTCGGCCCAGGTCACCTTGTCGCGCGTCCCGAGCGGGCTGTCGGCGGCGGCGAGCAGGCGGTAATCCTCGCTGTAAAGCGGCACCGTCTGCACCCGGCCCAAGGGCTCGTTGTCGAGATAGGTCAGCCCGGCGTCGATCTCCAGATTCTCGAGCAGGCTCAGCACCTCGATCGAGTTCCGCGACAGGATGGTGAAGCTCACGTCGGGATGCTGCGCCCGGTAGGGCGTGGTCAGCATCTGCACCATGGCGAGCGCGGTCGGGATGGCGGCAATGCGGATATGGCCGGCGAGGCCGCGCTTCAGCGCGTCGATCTCCTGGCGCATGGCGCGCGTGTCGCCGACGATGCGGCGCGCCCAGTCGAGCACGCGCTCGCCTTCAGGGGTGAAGCCCTGGAAGCGGGAGCCGCGCTGCACCAGCAGCACGCCGAGCGTATCCTCGAGCTGCTTGATGCCGGCCGAGAAGGTCGGCTGGCTCACGCCGCAGGCCTCGGCGGCATGGCCGAAATGCCGCTCGCGCGCGAGAGCGATTACGAATTCGAGCTTGTCCAGCATAGGCGCGCCGGCTCCGACGAAGGTCCGGTTTATGATAGCGGCTTACGCTGCGTCGTGCAGCCGTTCGCGCAACCGCAGCCGGAGAAAACTATTTCTGTTCGTCGCGCGGCTGGCAGGAAACGCGGTTGCCGAGCGCATCGATCAGGGTGAGCGCGGGCTCGGTCGGAATGCTGGCATCGAGCCAGCCGCCAAGCGTGCCGACCTTCACCAGCGCGCCGTTGAGCACGACGAAGGTCGGGGTGTCGGCGCCGTCCTGATAGGCGATCGCGCCCTTGCCGCTCTCGCCGCTGGGATTGGCGAAGATATAGGTATTGCCTTCGAGACCGAGGCTACCGAAGGCCTTGCCGCCCTCTTCGATCTTGCAGTCGAAGGCGCCGTCGGCGCCGGCCGCGAGCGCCGGAAGCGGCGAGAGAAGGGCGGCAGAAATGGCAGCGAGAAGCAGGCGGGAAGCTCTCATGGGGTCCCTCTCAGGTTTGGATCGCGCGCCGCGCGCCCAGATGCGCCGGAATCCGGGAAACCCGCAAGTCCTTCTTTACATGCCTCTATTTGCCGTGGGCCTGGAGCCAGGTCTGCATCATCGCGATCTCGCTCTCCTCGGCGGCGACGATGTCCTCGGCGAGCTTCCTGATCTCGGGGTCCTTGCCGTATTGCAGCTCGACCTTGGCCATCGCCACCGCGCCCTGGTGATGCGGGATCATGCCGTTGACGAAATCGACGTCGGCGTCGCCGCTATAGGGCACCGCCATCATGCTCTCGTGCATCTTGGACATCGCATCCATGTAGCCTTGGGTCGACGGACTCTCGACCGCGGCCACTGCGGTAGCGGCCAACAGAGTGCAGAGCAGGGCAATTTCAGCCAGGCAGATCTTCGACATTGAGGCGAACTTCTTCTTCGCTACCCCCGCGCGCTTCGGTTGTCGCGCGCAGATTCGCCGAGCACTGCGCGCTTGGCAATGCAGTCTCACGAAGGCTTGAGGCGAGGTGATGGCCCTCGCGCGTCGAGCGTTGACCTAGGTCAGCCGGCGTGCATGCCGGGCTCGAGGCTTGCGAGCACACTTGCGGCAAACACCACGGCAAGGCCGATCGCCGTCTCGACCGCGATGCTGAGGCTAAGAGCGCGCCGGCTTCGTTCTGCCGGCTGGGCCTGTGAGTGCGGGCGCTAACCCCAGCCGGTTGATCGCCGCGAGCGCGATGAGGAGCGCGAACAGCGTGGCCTTGATCAACAGCATCGCGCCATACCCCGTGCCGGTCAGACCGGCGAGGCCGCCCGACAGCACCGTGCCTTGATAGAGCGCGGTGACGATGAGCACCGCGACGCAAGCCGCCCCGACCGTCGAGAAGCTGCGCGCCGCGTGTTGAGCCGCATCGAGCGGCGCCTGCCGCACCACGATGAGCAGAGGCACGAGCCCGCCAAGCCATGCGCCTGCCGCCAGGAGGTGCAGCGCTTGCGACAGCAGCAGCAGGCTCGGTGCATCAGACATGGCGAAGGCGTGGCTGTGGCCGGCCTCGAGCAAAGTGGCTGCCGCCGCCAGTCCGGCGGGGAGGGCGCTCCGCCGGGGGAACAGGGCGAGCGCCGTTCCGGCTCCGACTAGCGCGATACCCTGGGCAAGCAGCACGGTGCCGAACCACGTGCCGAGCAGGACCGCCGGCAGCGCGCCGAGCGTCTCGGCGAGCGTGGCCGTCTCGGCCATCGCGCCGGCTTCGACCAGGCAGCCAGGCGAGACCGGCAATGAGCGCGACGGCGATGCTCACGCCAATGACGCACCGGCAGCGCCGCTCGATACTCGGGGCGACGCTGGACAGAACGACACGCAAGAACAGCGCCGCGCCGAAGCTCGATAACAGGCTCGCGACGAACAGCCAGCGCGTGAGCACAAGCAGCATGGAGCGATCTCAGTGCTGGTGCTTCTCGGCGAGTCCGAGGGAGGATCGTCCGGCCCCGACGCCCCGGCGCTGCCGACATGGAAGAGTCGCCTCGATCGTGCCGGCATGCTCGAAGGTCAGGCTCGCCTTGAAGGTCTCGCCCTTTTGCAGCGGCGCTTTGAGATCCATCAGCATCAGATGATAGCCGCTCGGACCGAGCACGACCGTGCCGTTCGCCGGGATCGGCACGCCGTCGGTGACCGGGCCGCATCCGCATCACGCCGTCGACCATCTGCGTCTGGTGGATCTCGGTCTTGTCGGCGATCGCGGTCTTGACCGAGACCAGCCGATCCGGCGCGTCGCCGCCATTCTTTATGGTCAAATAGCCGACGCCGACGCCGGTCCCGGCGGTCGCCCGCGACCACGCATCTTCGAGCGTGATCGCTCCTCCCGCGAGGGCAGGGATCGCACCAAAGATGAGGACCACCAGCGCCAGCGCGATGGCGCGAAGTGAAGCCCGACATGTCGCTTCTCCTTGACCGATGAAGGTCACTTGCCGACGCTGAAGCTGAAGCTTCCTTGCGTCTTGTGGGTGTCGGTCGAGGTGACGTGCCAGACGACCTTATAGAGTCCTGGCGCGAGCGGATTGACCGAGATCGCCAGGCGCTTGGCGTTGCCGGGAGCGATGTGCACATCGCCCTTGTCGACGCGCGCGCCCTTCGCGTCATCGACCTCGATCGCGCTGAATTTCGGCTCGAGCGACTCGGAGAAGTCGATAACGACCTCCGCCGGCGTCTCTGCCAGTTTAGCGTCGGCGGCAGGCGTCGAGCCGGTCAGATGCGCGTGGGCAAGAGCTGGCGTGCTCGCGAACATCGCGAGCGCAACGGCAAAGCAATGGTGCGCATGATAGCATTCCTCGAATTGAAGCGCGGGCCAGGTCTCGCATGGAATTTGCTCGCGCAGACGTGCGGGAGAAGGCGGCCGCTCGCGCTGATCGCGGGCGGCAGTCGCTAAAGTCAGACGGCGAGGGGAGGTGGCGCGCGGCTGTGTGGCGCGGCGATCGGCAGCACCGCGACATGCTGTTGCGCGGCATCGAAACGCGCGGCGCCCAGTTCAGGTGGGGCGGGGAGAGCGATCGCCGCCGAGGCGAGCGCTAGGTGAAGTGCGGCGAAGCCGGTGCAGATCGGGCAGTGTGTCTTGCCGGCGGGATGCGAGCCCTTCGTCGTCTCGCCGGGCGCCCCCGCGACGCTGTGGCATGGCGGCTCGGCAACGAGGGCGAGAGGCGATCCGGCGAGCGCGAGGTTCGCCTGCGACACGGTGTGCCACGGGATGAGGACGGCATAGAATGCCATGCCGAGCAAAGCGAGCGTCCCGCCGAGGCGGTGGTGCGATTGCGCTAATGCGAGCGCCATGCCGCCAGTCTATAGCCAAAACGCCGCGCGTGCGAGCCGGCCTACTCGGTCGAGCTCCGCCGGTAGATGTCGTCGAACCTGACAATATCGTCCTCGTTCGAGATAGGCGCCGGACTGGACCTCGATGAGGAAGGCGGGAATCTTGCCGGGATTGGCGAGGCGATGCTTCTCGCCGATCGGGATATAGGTGGACTGGTTCTCGCTCAGCATCGCCACGTCGGCGCCGCGCGTCACCTCGACCGTGCCGGTCACCACCACCCAATGCTCCGAGCGGTGATGGTGGCTCTGCAGCGACAGCTTGCCGCCGGGCCTGACCATGATGCATTTGACCTGATAGCGGTCGCCGCGATTGAGGCTCTGATACCAGCCCCACGGCCGGTACACCCGGTTGTGCTGGAGCGCGAGGTCGCCGCCGTTGCCCTTGAGATAATCGACCACCCGCTTGATCGATTCGGAATGCTCCTTGGAGGCGACCAGCACCGCGTCCTCCATGGCCACCACCACGAGGTCCTCGACGCCGACCAGGGCGACGCAGGCATGGTCGCTATAGGCGAGGCTGCCGCGCGTGTCCTCGAGGATGATCTGGCCTTCGCCCTGGACCACGTTGCCGTTGCTGTCCTTGTCCATGAAGTTCCACAGCGCCGACCATGAGCCGACGTCGTTCCACGTGGTCGTGAGCGGCACGCAGCGCATGATGTTGCCGGCCTTCTCGGCGACGGCGTAGTCGAGTGAGATCGACGGCGCGTCGCGATAGACGCCGTCGAGCACGCGGAAATTGAGATCAGCGGTCGCGCCGTCGAGCGCCTTACGGCTCGCCTCGATGATCTCCGGCGCAT
The DNA here is from genome assembly GCA_963791255.1 of uncultured Alphaproteobacteria bacterium. GTDB lineage: Bacteria > Pseudomonadota > Alphaproteobacteria > Rhizobiales > Methyloligellaceae > Methyloceanibacter. The sequence goes on from CAWBSA010000002.1 coordinate 90,899, forward strand.
GGGTGGCGAGGAGGTCGAGCATGGTCTTCGCCTTGAACAGGAAGATGCCCGCGTTCCAGTAGAAGCCGCCGGCGTCGAGATAGGCTTCCGCGACTTCGAGCTTCGGCTTCTCGACGAAACGCTTCACCCTGAGATCGACGCTGTTGCCCGCCTCGGTCTCGATATAGCCGTAGCCGGTATGCGGGCAGTCGGGCTCCACCCCGAACACGACGAGGGCGCCGGCTTCGGCCGCCGGCACGCCGCTCTCGATCGCGCGGGCAAAGCCTTCCTTGTCGCCGACCATGTGGTCCGACGGCGCGAGCAGCACCAGCGCGTCTTCGTTCTCGCCCGCGGCGATCAGCGCGGCGACGCAGGCGGCAGGCGCCGTGTTGCGGCCCTCCGGCTCGATCACGATGCGCCCTGCCTGCGCGCCGATCTCCTCGAGCTGATCGGCGACGAGGAAACGGTGGCGGTGATTGGACAGCACGTAGAGATCGCCGAACCGCGGACCGGTCAGCCTCTTGCAGGTCTGCTGGAACAGCGTGTCGGGGCCGGTCAGCCTATGGAACTGCTTGGGGTATGCCTCGCGCGACAACGGCCATAGCCGCGTGCCTGCTCCGCCGCATAGGATGAATGGCAAGATCTGAGGCATCAGGCGTCATCGCTTGTTGGTCCCCCGGAGGCTTCCTTAGCACGGCGCCAACGACGCCCCAAAGCCATCTTCCGGGCGCAGTAAATCGCCGCCGTGCGGGCCGTGACGGCCGCTCGCCTATTTGAACTCGACCTTGAGCACCTGGTAGGATTTGCCGCCGCCTGGCGTCGACACCTCGACAATGTCTTTCTTGCGCTTGCCGAGCAGGGCGCGGGCAATCGGCGAGGTGATCGAGATCTTGCCTTGCTTCACGTTGGCCTCGACTTCGCCCACGATCCGGTACTTCGCCTTCTCGTCGGTGTCCTCATCGACCAGGGTCACGGTCGCCCCGAACATCACCTGATCGCCTTTGAGCTTGGACGTGTCGATGATGTCGGCGCGCGACAGTTTGTCCTCGAGGTCGGCCATGCGCGCCTCGGTGATGCCCTGCTGATCCTTGGCGGCGTGGTACTCGGCATTCTCCGAGAGGTCGCCATGGCTCCGCGCGTCGGCAATGAGTTTGATGATCCGAGGGCGCTCGACGGTCTTGAGATGCTTGATCTCAGCCTCGAGTGCTGCATAGCCCTCTACGGTCATCGGCACCTTGTCCATGTCCGTCAAAGCTCCTTGGGGTCCCCCCTGGACTAATGTCCAGGAATTGCCCGGTCCAAGTCAAGAATTTGTTGATTTTGTACGACTTGCTAAGCCGTCTCGACGAGCTTGCTGGAAGCCTCGCCGACATAGCTTTGCAGGGGGGCGACTTGCAGGCTGCCCGCCCTAAGCGCCCGAATAGCCTGGGTAACGGCCAGCGCGCCGGCGAGCGTTGTATAATAGGGGATATGGTAGAGCAAGGCCGACCGGCGGATCGAGAACGAATCGGCCAGCGCCTTGGCCCCCTCGGTGGTGTTGAACACGATGTCCACCTCGCCATTGGTGATGGCGTCGACGATATGCGGGCGGCCCTCCAGCACCTTGTTAACCTTCTCGGTCGGGATGCCGTAGGCGTCGAGATGGCGCTTGGTGCCACGCGTGGCGATGATGCGGAAGCCCATTTCGGCGAGCTCCCTGATCGGCGCCACCACCTTCTCCTTGTCGCTGTCCTTGACCGAGACGAACACGGTGCCTGACAGGGGGAGCTTGGAGCCGCCGCCGAGCTGGCTCTTGGCAAAGGCGATGGCGTAGTCGCGGTCGATGCCCATGACCTCTCCGGTGGAGCGCATCTCGGGGCCGAGCACCGGGTCGACGCCGGGGAAGCGGGCGAACGGGAACACCGCCTCCTTGACCGCGATGTGGTTGAGCTTGGGCCGCTTCAGATTGAACGAGGCGAGCGTCCTGCCGCCCATGATCTCGGCGGCGATGCCGGCGATGGGAAGTCCGACCACCTTGGCGACGAACGGTACGGTGCGCGAGGCGCGCGGGTTGACCTCCAGGATGTAGATGTCGTCGTTCTGGATGGCGAACTGCACGTTCATCAGCCCGACCACGTTCAGCGCGCGGGCGAGCTCGACCGTCTGCCGCTCCATGTCGGCGATGATCTCCTCCTTCAGCGAATGCGGCGGCAGCGAGCAGGCCGAGTCGCCGGAATGCACGCCGGCCTCCTCGATATGCTCCATGACGCCGCAGATGAACACCTCCCCCGTGCCGTCGCCGATCGCATCGACATCAACCTCGATCGCGTCGCGGAGATAAGAGTCGATCAGCACCGGGCTCTTGCCCGATACGACCACCGCCTCGGCGATGTAGCGGGCGAGCTGCGTCTCGTCGTGGACGATCTCCATCGCCCTGCCGCCGAGCACATAAGAGGGGCGGATGACGACCGGGAAGCCGATCTCGACCGCGATCGCCTTAGCCTCGGCGCTGGAGCGGGCGATGCCGCTTCGCGGCTGCCTGAGCTTGAGCCGCTCGATCAGCGCCTTGAAGCGGTCGCGGTCCTCGGCGAGGTCGATCGACTCTGGCGAGGTGCCGAGGATCGGGACCGATGCATCCTCCAGCGCCTGGGCGAGCTTGAGCGGCGTCTGGCCGCCGAACTGCACGATCACGCCCTTGACCCTGCCGTTGGCAGACTCGGTGCGCACGATCTCGAGCACGTCCTCCTCGGTCAGCGGCTCGAAATACAGCCGGTCCGAGGTGTCGTAGTCGGTCGACACCGTCTCCGGATTGCAATTGACCATGATGGTCTCGAAGCCCGTGGCGGAGAGCGCAAACGCCGCGTGGCAGCAGCAATAGTCGAACTCGATGCCCTGGCCGATGCGGTTCGGGCCGCCGCCGAGGATGATGATCTTCTCGGCGTCCGACGGACGCGCCTCGCATTGTGGCGGTCCGGCGAAGCCCGTCTCATAGGTCGAGTACATATAGGCGGTCGGCGAGGCGAACTCCGCCGCGCAGGTGTCGATGCGCTTATAGACCGGGTGCACGTCGAGCGCCCGGCGGCGGCTTGCGACCTCGCTCGGCTGGAGCCCCGAGAGCTTGGCAAGCCGCTCGTCGGAGAAGCCCATCGCCTTCAGTGCGCGGAATTGCGCGGCAGTGGTCGGCAGCCCGTGCTGGCGCACCCGCTCTTCCCAGTCGATGATCTCCTGGAGTTGGCGGATGAACCAGGGGTCTATGGCGCAGGCCTCGTAGATCTGATCCTCGTCGAAGCCGAGCCTGAGCGCTTGCGCCACCTTGAGCAGCCGGTCGGGGGAGGGCGTGCCGAGCGCGGCGCGGATCACGTTCTTGTCGTCGCCCTGGCCGAGGCCCTCGAAGGCGATGTCGTCGAGCCCGGTCAGGCCGGTCTCCATCGAGCGAAGCGCCTTTTGCAGCGACTTTGGGGAAGGTGCGGCCGATGGCCATCACCTCGCCCACCGATTTCATCGAGGTGGTGAGCACCGGCTTGGCGCCGGGGAACTTCTCGAAGGCAAAGCGCGGGATCTTGGTGACCACATAGTCGATGGTCGGCTCGAAGCTCGCCGGCGTGGCGCCACCGGTGATGTCGTTGGCGAGCTCATCCAGCGTGTAGCCGACCGCGAGCTTGGCGGCGACCTTGGCGATCGGGAAGCCGGTCGCCTTGGAGGCAAGCGCGGACGAGCGCGACACCCGCGGGTTCATCTCGATGACCACGAGACGGCCGTCGGCCGGGTTGACCGCGAATTGCACGTTCGAGCCGCCGGTCTCGACCCCGATCTCGCGCAGCACCGCGATCGAGGCGTTGCGCATGATCTGATATTCCTTGTCGGTCAGCGTCAGCGCCGGCGCGACGGTGATCGAGTCGCCGGTATGCACGCCCATCGGATCGATATTCTCGATCGAGCACACGATGATGCAGTTGTCGTCGTGATCGCGCACGACCTCCATCTCGTATTCTTTCCAGCCGAGCACCGATTCCTCGATCAGCACCTCGGAGGTCGGCGAGGCGTCGAGACCGCGCTCGACGATCTCGATGAACTCCTCGCGGTTATAGGCGATGCCGCCGCCGGTGCCGCCAAGCGTGAACGAGGGGCGGATGATGGCGGGCAGGCCGATATCCTGCACCGCCTCGAGCGCCTCGATCAGGCCTTTCTCGACATAGCGGCGCCGCCGCTCGCTATCGCGCCGCGACCAGTCGACGTCGAAAGCGGCGCGCGCGGAAGCGAGCGCTTCCGGGTCGGAGAACTCGGCCTCGATGCGCGCGACCTCATTCTTGTATTTCTCGCGGTCGGCGCGCTTCAGCGAGGCCGCGTCGGCGAGCCGCGAGCGCGGCGTCTCGAGCCCGATCTTCTCCATCGCCTTGCGGAACAGCTCGCGGTCCTCGGCCTTGTCGATCGCCGGGGCCCGCGCGCCGATCATCTCGACGCCGAATTTCTTGAGCACGCCCGACCGCTCCAGGCTGAGCGCGGTGTTGAGCGCGGTCTGCCCGCCCATGGTCGGCAGCAGCGCGTCGGGGCGCTCCCTCTCGATGATCTTGGCGACGAAGTCGGGGGTGATCGGCTCGACATAGGTGGCGTCGGCGACGCCCGGGTCGGTCATGATCGTGGCCGGGTTGGAGTTCACCAGCACGATCCGATAGCCCTCTTCTTTCAGGGCCTTGCAGGCTTGCGTGCCGGAATAGTCGAACTCGCAGGCCTGGCCGATCACGATCGGCCCAGCCCCGATGATCAGGATGGACTTTATGTCTGTGCGCTTGGGCATCAGCTTGCCGAGCTCGTGCCCTTACGCGCCTTCATCATCTCGACGAAGCGGAGGAAGAGGTAGTGGCTGTCTTGCGGACCCGGCGAGGCCTCGGGGTGGTACTGCACCGAGAATACCGGCTTGCCCTTGAGCTTCAGCCCGGCATTGGAGCCGTCGAACAGCGAGACGTGGGTCTCTTCGACCGAAGCGGGCAGGCTGTCGCGGTCGACGGCGAAGCCGTGATTCATCGAGGTGATCTCGACCTTGCCGGTGGTGAAGTCCTTCACCGGATGGTTCGCGCCGTGATGGCCCTGATGCATCTTGCCGGTCTTGCCGCCAAGCGCGAGGCCGAGCATCTGATGGCCGAGGCAGATGCCGAACACCGGCAGGCCTGAATCGACCAGCTTCCTGATCTCCGGCACGGCGTACACCCCGGTCGCCGCCGGATCGCCAGGACCGTTGGACAGGAATACCCCGTCGGGCTTCCGCTCGAGGATTTCTTCGGCAGTGGCCGTCGCCGGCACCACGGTGAGCCGGCAGCCGGCGGTGGCGAGCTCGCGCAAGATGTTGCGCTTCAAGCCGTAGTCGATGGCGACCACATGGAACTGCGGCGTTCCCTGCTGGCCGTAGCCGCTCTCCCAGAGCCACTCGGTCTCGTCCCACGTATAGCTCTGACCCGAGGACACGTCCTTGGCGAGATCGAGGCCCTCCATCGGCGGGGCGGCGGCGGCCGCACGCTTCAGCGCGACGAGGTCGAACACCCCGTCGCGCGCGTGCGCGATCACCGCGTTCGGCATGCCCTTCTCGCGGATCAGCGCGGTCAGCGCGCGTGTGTCGACGCCGGTGATGGCGATGATGCCGCGCGCCTTCAGCCAGTCGTTGAAGTCCTGGCGCGCGCGCCAGCTCGACGGCTTGGTGATGCTTGCGCGCAGCACGCAGCCGCGCACGCCGGCCGCGGCCGCGAGGCTCGCGCTCTCCAGATCATCGTCATTGGTGCCGACATTGCCGATATGCGGGAAGGTGAAGGTGATGATCTGCCCGGCATAAGACGGGTCGGTCAGGATCTCCTGATAGCCGGTCATCGCCGTGTTGAAGCACACCTCGCCGGTCGCGATGCCGGCAGCGCCGGCGCCCTTGCCGGGGATTACGGTGCCGTCGGCGAGCACCAGCAGCGCGGTCGGCGCCTCATCGGCCCAACCCGAGACTGCGCGCGCGCGCGAAGTGGCGGCCTCCCCGGCCAGCGCTTCTGAGTAATCGTTCATGGCTCTTATTGGCGGCACGAGGCCAAGGCCGCCGGTTGCAAGTTCGGGTGCACCGAGTTCAACGTCAAGGCTAGCGCCCAATATCGCCAGCTCCGCCTAGCCTCTTACGTCACGCCGTCATGCGCAGTCAACCCACAGCTATAAATATTTACTTGTTAGAACAATAGGTTAGATGCGCAAAATCCCTTGCTTGCGTCTGCCCGCTCGATTACTTTGGAAACTTCCTTCCGCAAAAACCGTGATCCTTCGTCCATGCGCGAGACCATCACCGCCGCCCTGAAGGCTGCGACCAAGGCCCAAGACAAGCGCCGCATCTCGACGCTCCGGCTGGTCAGCGCCGCCATCAAGGACCGCGACATCGCCGCGCGCACGGCCGGCAAGGGCGAGGCGACCGACGCCGAACTGCTCGAGCTGCTCGCCAAGATGATCAAGCAGCGCGAGGAATCGGAGAAGATCTACGCCGATGCCGGCCGCGCCGAGCTTGCCAAGCAGGAGAGCGAGGAGATCGTCATCATCCGCGAGTTCCTCCCGAAGCAGCTCTCAGGCGCCGAGATGGAGCGGGCGATCGCCGCGGCAATCGCCAAGACCGGCGCCGCCAGCGTCAAGGACATGGGCAAGGTGATGGCCGAGCTGAAGTCGGGCTATGCCGGGCAGATGGACTTCGCTAAGGCGAGCGCCGCGGTGAAGGCTAAGCTCGAATAGGCGACGGCGTCACCCCGGGCGACTTGATGCGCTTCGAGTTCCGTCTGCAAAACGGCAACAAGCTCTTTCCGATCGGCCTTGGCTGGCACGACGTTCTCGGCGAGGGCGGCGCGGCGAGGATCAGGGAGTGCCCAGACTTCTGCCGTGATCTCCCCTTTGCCGACATCTTCGCGGCGCACGCCAAGGCGAGCTGGAGCTTTTGGCGCATGGGCGACGTCGCCCGCCTCTATCTTCTCGATCGCGCCTCGCTTTGCGCCCCCGTCACGGTGACCGATGCAACGCCGGGCGCGGGCTTCATCTCCATCGACCGCCTCGCGAACGAGAGAAAAGAGCTGAAGGTCGATGTCCGTCTCTCCGTCACGCCAACCGTCGAGAGCGGCGTGTCGGTGTTCGACGATTGGAACCGCATCGCGAAGGCGGCGAAGAACGATCTCAGCACCGAGATCTTGTTGCGGCTCAATCTTGCCGCCGCCGCCATGCGGGATTTCGACCTTGACGGGTTTGTGGCCGGCAAGCGGCTCGGCACCACCGACCTCGAGCTCGAAGTCCGCCCGAGCGCCATTCAGTTCAGCCCCGACGATTGAAGCGATGGTCGGCGCAAACGCGCCGCCGGGCATTGAGCTGCACATCCCTTCATACGAAACGCCTATCGCCCCATCGGGAACATCCCGCGGCCATTTGTCTTGCACCGCACCATGATTTTGTCACCGCACTGCGATATTGATTGTGCAATGCAGCACAGCATGATTCCGTGCTCGATTCGAAAAGGAGACCAATCATGGTCCTATTCTCCCGTTCTACCCTCTCGGCCACCGCCGCCGCCGGAGCGCTTCTTGCGCTTCTGACTGTCAATGCGTCAGCCCGGGCCGACGATCCGACCACCAATGTCGGGCCTGTCGGTCCGCGGGAGCCAATCCTTGCCACCATTGGCGGCCAGCGCCTGATCGCTTTCTTCGTTCCCGAGCGCAGCTCCTGCGCCGTGAACGCGATCGTCTGGAAGGACGCCGGTGTCGAGGCGCCCTATGCCTCGTCTCGCATCAAGGTCACCCTGCGCCCTGGCGAGATGATCCAGCTCGAGAGCGGGCTGCATCAGTCCGTCAATCTGCTGTGCGGTGCCGACGCCTCGACCCTCGCGCTTGTCGCGCCCGGGGAGGCGGCCCTGACCAATGCGAGCACCAAGGACTAACGCTTAGCGAACGCTTAGACGGTTTGAGCCGGGCGGTGGTTGAGCCGCTCGGCTTTTTTGCGCGCGGCTCCCTGCAAAGCGAGAGTCGGAACCCCGGGTGGGGAATTTGACGCCGAGGGGGTTCGCCATGTCGCAGGCCAACAAGGGGATAACCGTGTTCCCTGTATGTTCTAACCCGTGAATATCGGGTATCAACGCGCGAAGTCCGTAGTCCGCACGGATAAAGCGTCGTCACTGTGAGCGATGAAGTTCTCCGATTCGTTTCTGGATGAAATCAGGGCCCGGCTGCCGGTGTCGCAGGTGGTGTCGCGCCGCGTGCCGCTGAAGCGCGCCGGTCGCGAATGGAAGGGCCTGTCGCCGTTCAACAAGGAGCGGACGCCGTCCTTTACCGTCAACGACCAGAAGGGCTTCTATCACTGCTTCTCAAGCGGCAAGCACGGCGACGTGTTTACTTTCGTCATGGAGACGGAGGGCTTGAGCTTCCCCGAAGCCGTCGAGCGGCTCGCGGGCGAGGCTGGCGTTGCCATGCCGAAGCCCGACCCGCAATACGAGCGTTCCAACAAGGAACGGCTCGGCCTGCTCGATGCGCTCGAAGCGGCAGCCCTGCTGTTCGAGGAAGCACTTATGTCGCGCGAGGGGCGCGACGCGCTGCTCTATGCCGAGCGCCGCGGGCTGACGCGCGAGACGCTGAAGGAGTTCCGCATCGGCTTCGCGCCGCATGCGAAGGACGTGCTGAAAGCGACTCTAACCAAACGCGGATTTACCGAGGCTCAGCTGCTGGAGGCGGGGCTTCTCGTCAAGCCAGATGACGGGCGCCCGACCTACGATCGCTTCCGCAACCGCCTCACCATTCCCATTCTCGACGTGAAGGCGCGCGTCGTCGCCTTCGGTGCCCGCGCGCTCGATCCCGACGCCGAGCCCAAATATCTGAACTCGCCCGAGACCAAGCTGTTCGACAAGGGCTCGACCGTGTTCAACTTCGCCCGCGCGCGGAAAGCCGCCTTCGACCGAGGCGAGCTCGTCGTGGTCGAAGGCTATATGGACGTGATCGCGCTGCATCAGGCCGGCTTCCCGAACGCCGTCGCCACGCTCGGCACCGCCTTCACCGAGCGCCAGATGGAGCAGCTCTGGCTGCTGGCGCCGGAGCCTACCATTTGCTTCGACGGCGATCGGGCGGGAGAGGCGGCCGCCGCGCGGGCCATCGACCGGATGCTGCCCGTGTTGCGCGAAGGCCATTCCTTCCGTTTCGCCTTCCTGCCGCAGGGCTCGGACCCCGACGATCTGGTCAGGAGCCAGGGCGCTCGCGCCTTCGCCCAATTCCTCGAGCAGGCCCGCCCGCTGATCGACGTGCTTTGGCTTCGCGAGCGCGCCGAGCAGCCGGTCGATACGCCCGAGCGCCGCGCGGCGTTCGAGGCGAGGCTGGAGGCGTTGCTTGGGCAAATCGGCAATGCGCGGGTCAAGGACCATTACCGCCGCGAGGTGAAGAACCGGCTCTTCGCGCTGTGGCGGGAGCGGCCAGCGCGGGGGCCTAGCCCGGCGGGCTCAGCCTCGGCCCCGGCAAGAGGTGGGACGGTGCCGCAGCCCTCGCCGCGCGGCTTCGCCACCGCCATCGCGCTCGCGCTTGCCAATCACCCCTGGCTGCTCGACCGCTTCGCCGAGGAGGTTGCGAGCCTCGACATCAAGGACAAGCGGCTCGCCGCGCTGCTCGGCTTCATCACCCGCACCATCTTCGAGGGCGACGGCACGAGCCGCGAACAGCTTTCTGAGACGTTGCAGGCAAGCAGCCACGCCAAGCTGCTCGCCCAGCTCGCTCGCGAAAGCGCCTTCAAGCGCATCGCCTTCCTTCAGCCCGAAACCCCGCCCGAGGAGGTCGAGCTGCAATTCGCCGATCTGATCTATCGATTCCGCGCGCTGCCGGCGCTGTCACGGGAGCTCCAGGAAGGCGCCGATCACCTATCCGATCTGTCTGAGGCCGAGTTTGAGCGCTTCGCCACGCTTCAGCAGCAGGTGGCGAGCGTCGGCAGCCAGCATGCCGCCGACGATGCCGGCGACCGCGATTCGAGCGAGCGGCTCAAGGACAAGATCGCCGAAGTCATGCGCGAGAAGGGCTCGTGGCGGCGGGGCCACCGGCCGGCCCGGCAGGAGTGATTTCACCCCCGACCGGCCTCGTTCTTGCACAGGCTTTCCGCACCTGACCCAAGTCGAGAGCAAGAAAATCCGCATGCCCGGAGGCGCGGGCCTTGACAGGCGTTAACACCCTCGCCACCTCATGCTGAAGACGTGCAATGACCGCGCGACCTTCGAGATTTTCGGGGCGGGGCGCGCGCTTCAAGCCGGGATAAAGGCGCAAGCCGACCGCCCGCGACTATCGACAAGACCAGTCGGCGGACCCGACACGGGCATAGTCCAGCCGAAGTAACGGCACGTTTATAGTCTCTGTCGAGCCCTTTGGGGCTGAGTTGTATAGGGAGCAGGACAGTCGAGCCGGCAGTTGCCGCCAGTAAAGGAAATCTGGCGTCACGGCGGGTGCGGCGGTCATGCTTAATTGACGATTAACGGAACGCCCGTTAATCGCATGTGTTAGGCGTGCTGCAAATGCGCCGCCTTTGACATGTTTTGACGCCTTATGGGACGCGTAATGCCAGGCAATGCGCGGTCCCACTGGAATTTGCGCTTCGGAGTAACATGAATGGCAACAAAGACCGCTGAAGCCGAGGATCAAGAGCAGCCGCAAGCCGAGCCAGCCGATGGCCCCGTGCTCGACATGTCGGATGCCGCCGTCAAGAAGCTCATCAAGACCGCCAAGGCGCGCGGGTTCGTCACCTATGACGAGCTGAACGAGGTGCTCCCGTCGGAGGAGGTTACCTCCGAGCAGATCGAGGACACCATGTCGATGCTGTCCGACATGGGCATCAACGTCATCGACACCGACGAGGCCGAGGAGACGCCGGAAGGCGCGCCCGACGCCGAGGCCGCGCCGCGACCGGTCGCGCCCGTCACCCCGATCGCCAAGACCGAGACCAAGGCCGAGCCGACCGAGCGCACCGACGATCCCGTGCGCATGTACTTACGCGAGATGGGCTCGGTCGAGCTCTTGTCGCGCGAGGGCGAGATCGCCATTGCCAAGCGCATCGAGGCCGGCCGCGAGGCGATGATCGCCGGGCTGTGCGAGAGCCCGCTCACCTTCCAGGCCATCATCATCTGGCGCGACGAGCTGAACGAAGGCAAGATTCTGCTCCGCGACATCATCGATCTCGAAGCGACCTATCAGGGCCCTGACGCCAAGCCCAGGCCGTCCCAGCCGCTGCCGGGCGAAGCCGCCAATGGCGACGGCACCGCCGCCGTCAACGGCGCCGGTCAGCCAGGCCACGCCGCACCGCAAGCCGCGCCGCCACGCACCGGCGACGACGAGGCCGAGGAGCCGGCACCGGAAGAATTCGAGGAGGACGAGGACGATCTCGAGAACTCGCTCTCGCTCGCCGCCATGGAGGCCGAGCTCAAGCCCAAGGTGCTCGAGACCTTCGACCTCGTCGCCACCAACTACAAGAAGCTCCGCAAGCTCCAGGACCAGGTGGTCGAGCGCGCGCTCAAGAACGACAGCCTCTCGACCGGCCAGGAGAAGCGCTACAAGGTCCTCAAGGACGAGATCGTCGTCGAGATCAAGTCGCTCTCGCTCAACACCAACCGCATCGAGAGCCTGGTCGAGACGCTGTACGACATCAACAAGAAGCTGATGGGTTATGAGGGCCGGCTGCTCCGCCTCGCCGAGAGCTATCGCATCCACCGCGAGGACTTCCTCACCGAATATCAGGGCAACGAGCTCGACCCCAACTGGCTCCGCCGGGTGGGGCGGCTGAAGAAGCGCGGCTGGGCCGACTTCATCCATGACGAGCGCGGCATGGTGAAAGAGATCCGCGCCGAGATTCACCGCCTCGCCGCCGAGACCGGGCTCGAGATCTCGGAATTCCGCCGCATCGTGCATATCGTGCAGAAGGGCGAGCGTGAGGCGCGTCAGGCGAAGAAGGAGATGGTCGAGGCGAATCTGCGTCTGGTGATCTCGATCGCCAAGAAATACACCAACCGTGGGCTGCAGTTCCTCGACCTCATCCAGGAAGGCAATATCGGCCTGATGAAGGCGGTCGATAAGTTCGAATATCGCCGCGGCTACAAATTCTCGACCTACGCCACCTGGTGGATCAGGCAGGCGATCACCCGCTCGATCGCCGACCAGGCCCGCACCATCCGCATCCCCGTGCACATGATCGAGACCATCAACAAGATCGTGCGCACCTCCCGCCAGATGCTGCACGAGATCGGCCGCGAGCCGACGCCGGAAGAGCTCGCCGAGAAATTGGCGATGCCGCTCGAGAAGGTGCGCAAGGTGCTCAAGATCGCCAAGGAGCCGATCTCGCTCGAGACGCCGATCGGCGACGAGGAGGACAGCTATCTCGGCGATTTCATCGAGGACAAGAACGCGGTGCTGCCGATCGACGCGGCGATCCAGTCGAACCTGCGCGAGACCACCACGCGCGTGCTCGCCTCCCTCACGCCGCGCGAGGAGCGCGTGCTGCGTATGCGCTTCGGCATCGGCATGAACACCGACCACACGCTCGAGGAGGTCGGCCAGCAATTCAGCGTGACCCGCGAGCGCATCCGCCAGATCGAGGCCAAGGCCCTGCGCAAGCTGAAGCACCCGAGCCGGTCACGGAAGCTCAGAAGCTTCCTCGACAACTAGCCTTTCCGAAGAGTGTCATTGCCCGGCTTGACCGGGCAAAATCAAGAGATTAGGTGTCGCTACACCGGGTCGTTCGGGAGAGACCTTGTTGCAGGCTACGGTTGTGGGCGCGTTATTTCCTTATCTAACAAGCGATCCGGTAGAAGATCGTGATATTGGCAGGCGAGGAGGAACTTGGACTCTTGAACCTGGGGATGAAAAACGCATATTTCGCGGATTTTTTGTTCGCAGCGAAGAGGATAAGATCGTCGAAATAATGCTTAATTACTTCGGAGCGGTAAAAAGGCGCTGGCCGGAGGCTTGGGGCTCTACGGGCATGGGAAATATCCTAAACAGGACAAATGGATACAATGCACTAATGCGTTTCTTGAGACCGGCCTACCGCAATTTCACGACATCGGATGAAGTCGTGTCGGAGGATAAATTCTTCAGTCTCTTTAAGCAGGTTAAGTTGAGAGACGTTGATTTTAACGAAGACAATTACGTGCCGGGAACAAGTGGGGCCACAAAACTATTTCGCGATCTTATGGACGACAAATCTCTCCGCGTAATCCGTTAGCGCTTCGAGGGCGGCGCGTGATAGCGGCGTGAGGCCGGTGCCCGAAAGCCATGCTAAGCTAAAGCCGGCGCCCCTCCGGCGCCATTGCTCTGGTGCATCCAACGAGGCGGGCTAGGAGTCGACCCGCAGAGCCCTGGAACATTCCCCCATCCGCAAAGTTGTGCTTCTCGCACTCCACCAAATCCGGCCGCTGCGCAATGTCGGCCGGGTGAGGGGAGTGGGGTCAGTATCGCGTCACTCGTATCGCGTCAGGGGGTCATCATGTTCAGTGGTTGGTTCAAGCGCCGCGGCACCATCATCGCCGAAGGACTGAAAATCGTAGGCTCGGTCACGGCCGAGGGCCTGGTCGAGGTCAACGGCCATATCGAGGGCGATCTGCATTGCACCTCGCTCGTGATCTCGCCGAAAGCCTCGATCGCGGGCGGCATCGAGGCCGACTGCATCGTCGTCAACGGCCGGGTCGAGGGTCCTATTCGCGGCGGCGAGGTCGTGCTCAAGCGCAACGCCCATGTCGTCGGCGACATCCAGCATCAAACTTTGGCGGTCGAGGCGGGCGCCTATTTCGACGGGCGCTCGATGCGTACGCCGGCGACGAACGTGCGGCGCACGGAGAAGTTCGGCGTGAAGCTGCGCAAGGAGGCCGCGCCTGTTGTGCGCGAGCAGGCCGCCGCCACCGCGGCGTAGCCGACCCTCCGCTTGCCTGAGCGGTGTTGTCATGCCCGCGAAAGCAGGCATCCAGTAATCGCAGCGGGTCTTTATCGCGAAGGCCGGTGGTTACTGGATTGCCCGGTCGAGCCGGGCAATGACAATTCAGTGGCGGGGCAGGTTGCGCTCGCGCGCCGCCGGGCCTCCCCGCAAGGGAGGTATGCGCTAGCGCGGGGTGGGGTTGTCGGCGGCGAGCGCCGCCTCGACGCGGCTGACGCGGACCGTGGCGACGCCGGCAGCGACCATGCCGAGCTTGGCGGCTGCCGCCTTCGACACGTCGATGATGCGGTCTTGCGTGAACGGCCCGCGATCATTGATGCGCACCACGACGCTCCGCCCATTGTCGAGATTCTCGACCAGCACGTGCGTGCCGAGCGGCAGCGTCGGATGCGCCGCGGTCAGATCGTCGGCATCATTGGTCTCGCCGCTCGCGGTGGCGGAAGCCAAGTCGTACCACGAGGCGCGGCCGGTCTCTGGCTGCGATCCGGTGGCGCTCTTGGGCTTGGCGATCTGGGGCTTGGCGAGACCAGGCGTGGCCTTCGCGCTGACATTGGCCTTGACGAACGGGTTCTTGCGTGTCGGCTGCGGCGCTTCGGGCTTGGGCAGCGCGGCGTAGTCCTTTTGCTGCTGCTGCAGGGGAGGGGTCTTGCGCCGCTCGCTCTGCCCAGGTGGCGAGGATGTCGGCGAGGGCTCGGCGATCCTATCGCGAACCGAAATCTGCTGGGCGTGGATGACGAAGATCGTGGCGAGGACGATGCCGAAGGTCGCGGCGGCCGGCAGCAGCCAAGCCCACACGATGCGTCGCGGCGCACGCGAAACTGTAGCGTCGGTCATCGACGATTCCTGTTGCACTAAAACCAAGTCTCTCGAGCAAGGCTCTCGAGCCAAAGTCTCTCCGCTTCCCCTAACGTCGCGGGACGCGGCTCCGTTCCCTCTGCCGCGGCCGCGACAAAATGCACCAAATTTGGCGTTAGCAGGGCTCAGGTCAGGAGATCTGCGGGCAGCGCGTCGGTCACGCGTCAGGGCCCGGCAGCGCGAGCTTGATCGCAAGATCGCCGCCGCAGACCTGACACTCCAATTGCGGAATGTCGGCGACGAGATAATCGGCCCCGAACGAAGCGATCAGCGCGTCGACATCGAAGGCGAAGAAGCGGCGGCACTCGGCGTTCTGGCAGTAAGCCTCGAGCGCCATGTTGCGCGCCTTGAGCGCGCCGAAGGTCCAATCGCTCATGGCGCGAGGCTAAGGAACATTCGGCAGCTCCGCAAGTTAAGCCGCTCACACGCCAGCAATCTCGGCCCGCGCCCTGCCGGCCCAACGCTACGAGGCTTCTCCGATGACCACGACCAGCCAAGCCTATCGCAATGCCGCCAACTCGCCCGCCGGGCGCCATGCTTCCGAGGCCGCCAAGGAGGCGCGCGAGAGCGTCAAGTCGGCGGCCCATTCCGCCAAAGCGACCGCCGAGGAGATCGGCGATTCGATCGGCGATCAGGTGAGCGAGTTCGCCTCGGACGTATCGCGCAAGGCCGGCGACTACGCCTCCGACGTGTCGCGCCGCGCCGGCAAGCAATATGGCCGGGCGCGCGATGCCGCTTCCGAGGCCTATGACGAGGTGCATGAGCGCGCGGTCGACAATCCGCATATCACGCTCGCTCTCGCGGTCGGCTTCGGCTTCCTGATCGGCGCCTTCCTGGTCGGCCGCCGTTAGCAACTGCTCAGATTTTAACCCGCGTGGTGATGGCCGGGCTCGTCCCGGCCATCACTTTTGCTGCGGCATCGCGGCAAAAAGGTGTGGCTGCCCGCGACAAGGGCGGTCATGACAGTTATATTACCCCGATCCGGCCGCGCCGTGAGAGCGCGCCGGCTTGGGGGGAAAGCAACCATGTTCACCGCCTGGATGAACTTCGCCTTCAATTCCGCGCGCCTCTGCCAGGAGGCGCAGGAGGTCATGACCTTGCGCTGGATGAAGCTCGCCGCCGGCGGCCCGGCCGGTCAGATCGAGGCCCAACGCATGATCGCCGAGAAGGGCTTCGCGCTCGCCGAAGCCGCCGGCAGCCTTGCCTCCGGCGCGTCGATGGACCGCGTGGTGCGGCGCTATCGCAATATCGTCAGGGCGAACAAGCAGAGGCTCTCGCGCTAGAGGGAATTCCCTTATGCGCTACCGCTTCGCTGCTTGAGCGCTAGAACAGCCGCTTGGTGGTGAAGCTCTGCTGGTCCGCAGGCAGCGAGATCATGAGCCCGTCATGGCCGAGAATGGTGTCGCCGTCGCCGCGCGCGCCCTTGACGCCGCGCATGAACATCTTCCGCATCAAAGCGTTCCTGAGCGGCGGCACCTCGTGCGTCAGCACCAGCAGCTTGACGCCAGCCTCCTTGGCGATCTCCGCCGCCTCGACCGGGGTGGTGTGATAGGCGAGCAAAATCTTTGCATTGCGGTTCGCCAATTAAGTCAAAGCGCTAGCTGGCCGAACCCTCCTCTGTAGGTAACCCTAGAGGTAACACCAGACGGAGGATGCAATGCCACAAGCGGAACGCGAGATCGAGCAAGCGCAGCAGTTCATAGGAGCGATCGTAAAGTTGACGCCGAAGCAGCAGGCCGTGTTGCTTCAAGCCATGGAGGATGTCGCGGCTGGTAGTTGCACCATCGAGGACGCCAAGGCTCGGATGGATGAGGTCTGGTCATGAACCCCCTCAGCCGCCGTTCCGTCATCGCCGGCTCTGCCGCCGTCGTGACGGCTATCCCCGCTGTGGGACTTTGCAGGGTCGCGGAGGATGCGTCGGAGCTTCGTGCTCTCGTGGACGCTCACCGCGTGGCGGACGCTGCATTTTCAATACAGGTTGACCGTTTCTTGAATCTGGTCAGTTTCGAGTACGACGAAAAATGGGAAGCCGCCAACGATGCCATGCAGGATGCCTTTCAAGCCCTATGCGATCATTCGTGTAGCTCGATAGAGGAGGTTAGGCTGAAGGCTTCTTACCTTCTCACGACTTGGATGGTGAAGGACGCTTGGGACGAGGATGCCAAAGCATTCCTTGAGTTGTTCGTGACGCCAGCGGGATAGTCCGCACTCGCATCGTCGGATATAATCAGCACGGGCGTTCGGTGTCCGAACGTCCCCGCACCACTCAGCCCCGGTCACTCAGGCCGGGGCTTTTTCGTCCGGGGCACTCGACTGAATTGGACAGTCGCCGGAACTGAGGCGCAAAATCGGGTGTTTATTCTGCGGCGCGGTCAATGCCTCCCGCGGCAACCGCGTCAATTTTAGAAGCCCGGTCGGTTCGCCCCTGCCGGGCTTCTTCTTTGGCTTATCGGCCGAGCGCCGCCTTTCGGCGATTGACTTCGGCCTGGGTAACCTGGCCCGTTGTAACTAGCGCGGCAATGCATGAATTGTTCAGCTTGTCTCCATGCTTGCGCATGCAGTTTTCCAGGCCCTTTGTTTCAAGCCCCCATTGGTGGCAGAACTTGCGATAATCGTCTGCACAATGGCGCGCGTCACTCTGTTTGGCCTGCGCGACGCAGACAGCCCCAACAATCAAACCAGATGCAATAAGAAATACGGCGCGATAATCCTTCATTGAAAGAACCCTCCCTTTGACAACTGAGCGTAATCCTACCGTACCTGCCCACTTCTTTGCGACGCGGCCTGCTGACGCTGCTTGGGAAGGTTAGCCCACACAAGGGCGTCGGCTTCGGTCGGCGCCCTTTTTGCTTTAGTATGTTTGGGGATGGGAGCCGTGCGGGAGGCAAAAATGAGGACCAGTACGATCGTCTTGATTTCGATGGTTGGCACACTGGGCGCATGTAGCGATAACCGACCGCGCGATGTTGCTGACTGTCAAGAAAAAGCAATGCAGCTCTATAGAGTAAGCAAGCTCCAATTATCACACGACCCGGCCGCTATCGGCCATGTGCTGAAGTGCATGCAGGCTAAAGGCTATAGCCCTGTGTCCAATGAGGCGTGCGAGTCACCTGTCGATTCGATCTCATGGGCGTGTTTCAAATAGGAGATGGACCCGCTCCACGCCACCATCGAGGAGTTCGCCGCCGAGGGCTACACGCACATCTCAGACTTCACTTTCAGCCAAATGTCCGTTCCCTCCCGCCCACGACGCCGGTAGTCTTTGGCTTTGGCCGCACGTGCAGGGAGGTTGAGATGAAGAACTCGATGGGACGATTGAGTTTGCTTCTGGCTGCCGCCGCCGTCTTCGCGCCGCTCTGCGTGGCAGAAGCCAAAGACCCGCTGAAGCCCTCGAAACCGTCCGACGAGAGCTGGCCACGCTACTGCCGGTACAACCTTGTGCAAAAGGAATTGAACTCTTTCGTATGGTATTGCGAGAACGTAGAGCGAGGACATGGCGGACATTCGCACTGCTCAGTTGACCTCTCCACCAACCGTTTCGTGTGCTGCTGCACCGGCGGTACTCGACTACCGGGCTGAAGGCCGCAGAGCTTGACCGATTGGACCCTCTCCACGCCACCATCGAGGAGTTCGCCGCGGGAGGGCTATTCGCACGTCGAGGCCCACTGCCCGCGCTGTCGCGTGATCCGGCTTCGACAGATCGACCAGCTTCCCAAAATCTCGATGGGCCTCACGTTCGATGCGCTGGCGCGCGCCGGCTGCGCTGCGCTGACTGCGGCGGTCCGCTATTATCGGTTAAGCCGTGGAGGCAGACAGACGCGAGCGGGCGGACTTGGAGTCCGAGGTGCTAGGCGTCGGGCTTCGGCCGGCGCCCATATTTGCAGCCGCGCCGACGCCTAGTGTGCTGACCGTGGCATCGGCCGAGGGGACCGCGAGGCTCACTCGTCGTAGACCTTTTCTGTGCAGCAGCACTCCTTCTCATCGCCCTTAGTGGAGCACGTGAAAGTGCCTTTGCAGTCCTTCTTCTGCGCCGCCCAATAATCCTCGGCTGCTTGCGAAGGCTTGTCGCCGGTGCAGACGGACGGGTATCTTACCTTGACGCATCCCTTGTATCCGAGAAATTCCGTGTTCGCGGGGCAAGTGCAATTCGGCGGCGTCCCGACCTCGCCCGGGAATTTGCATTTTTCTGGCTCAGCTGGCGCTGTCTTAGGTTTCAGCGGCTCCGCTCCTACCTGGCAGCACGCGCCGTAAATGTTCGGCTTATCGAGCTTGACTTCGCCCGGGTCGCATTTCGCTTTCTTGCAATTGAAGGGTTTGGACTTCTTCGGCTTGTCGTCGTCATCCTTGTCCTTCTTTATCTTCACGATGAGCGATTGATGGATCGGCTCGAAAGCAAGTGCGCTCGATCCCACCGGTGGAAGGTTATGGACAACAAGGGTGCCGCCCAGGATTAGGGAGAAAAGGAACGACGCGACTTTGGTCAATACTGTTTCCTCCGTTGTCCTCGGCGCTTGCATTATAGCTTATCCTCGCCGCTGTTATCGGTGAAGCCGTGGCGGCAGATAGATGCGAGCGGGCGGGCATGGGGAACGAAGGGCTAAAGCGTCGGCTTGGTCGGCGCCCTTTTTGCGGAACATAGCCGCGGACAGCGCCGCGTGCACCAGCCTCCGGCATCGAGGCGACAGGAGGCCGGGTCGGATCACCTCTGCTGGGCTTCTTTTTTCCGCGGACGTCAGCGTTCGGGACGGCAGCACAGGAACTTGGAGCCGGTGCTACAGCTCGAACCGAAACCGCCACTATATTCAGCGCCCGCATTTTGCGCGGACGAGGAGTGGCCACTCCCCACAAATTCCTCGCCCGCTTCGCAGGAGCCGTCGCAGAAGGGCGCCGTTCCCCGCCAATAGCAGACGATGCGGTTAGCCTTTGCGCAATTCTCGCTGCGACTTGGGAACTGGATCGTCCCCGCCGGGCAATCGCACACGCCCTTAACCGGCACGTAGTCGCCCGGGCATTTTTGGCATTTTCCAGACGTGATACCCGTTCCGGGCGGGCACTTGCACTTACCGTTGATCGTCACACGGCCAGCCTCGCACTTTTGGCAGGATCCATTCGACGCTTCGGTTCCGTCGGGGCACGCACAGTTGGGCGGATTTCCCACCATGCCCGGGGGGCATTTGGGGCGCTCTTTGCACACCTTGGCCGCGACATCCCACTCCTGCCCAGAAGGACAGGCGCAGTTGGGCGGCGTGCCGATGGTGCCCGCTGGGCACGGATCCCAGCATTCGCTCTCTACAAGAATCTTTGGGGGTTCGCACGTCCGCTGGCAGTGAGGGGGCGTGCCGAGCATGTCTGGCGGGCAATTGGTTGGCCAGCAGGCTCCCTCGCGGAAGGTGGTGCCATCGGGGCAGTCCGTGGCCGCTTTTGCGTTGAAGAAGAAAGGGAGGACAAGAATTGCGACGGCGACGGGAAGAAAAGCCAGCCGAATGACAAGACGTTTGCGCATGTAATCCTCAGCGAAAAGGCGCGAGTTCGACATCTTTTCTCACATCTTTGAGCCAGCGGCAGGAACCAAACGCGGCTAAGGTCAATCCGCCGCATCCCCCGCATCCCGATGCGCCTGGGGCCGAGTTTCGGGTGGTTTTTGGTGGGGGAATTAAGCTTACGGAGGAAAAGATGACCGACCCCATTGCTGGCCTGCGCAAACACCTAGACATGACCCCTCTGTGGCGCGACCCATCCTTTGGTTGGTCGACCAGGACGAGCTATGTCCTCAGTGGTCGCCTAGAGCGATACGAAACCAAAGCTCATGATGCTGAACCTGTTGCAAGCGTCGAGGAGCTTTGCGCCATGACGGCGCAGGAAATCCTTGATCGTCCGAATGCCTGCCAAGACCTTAGACCGCACAACAGCACATGCAGCGCCTTGTCGGTCAGGAAGGGGAGAGCGTTCCCCTTGGTGAAGGCGGCGACCAGCAGCCTGTGCACGGCGATATATAACGAGGATGTGGAAGCAGTGGCCTCATCGCCAGGCTCAGAGCGGCGAGGAGCCGGGCGGCTGAGTGGGATAGATCGGGCCCGGATGCAGGAAGCTGATCGAGGCATAGGCGCCGACGAACGAGCCGGCCGCCGCGAACAGCACGTAGGCCCAGTGGTGGGTATACGAGATGACGGCGAACGATGAGAGCAGATACCAGATGCTGCTCCAGCTCGCTGCGGGCAGGCGCCGCCGCCTGACCACGGCATTGGTGAACATCACATAGACAGCGTCGGTGCAGGCGGTCGCCGCCATGACGGCCACCGCGACCATCGGGTCGATCTCGGGCAATTGCATGATGGTCCGGTCCTCATGTTTGAGCGTGGACTCGCGAATTCCCCGCGAGAACCTCGACCTTAGCGCAACTCCCCGGCATAAATCCTAAGCCGAAAAGGGGAGGGGCCCCGCTCTTGACGAGCAGGGCCCCGATGTTCGCAGGAGAAGATGTCTTTGCTGGCGGCTACCAGCGCATGCGCGCGCCGACCGTGCCGCCGACACCTTCGACGTCGCCGAACTTGTAGTCGACGGTGCCGTATAGAGCGAGCTTGTCGGACATGGCGGCGGTGAGGCCGGCGCCGACATCGTACCAGGTGCCTTCCAGGTCGGCGACGAGCGCGGTACCTGACACCTTGGTCTTGTTGTCGCCCTCGAACTCCGACAGCACGTTGAAGTTCACGTAAGGCGTATAGGCAGTGCCGCCGGCGCTATACACCGTGTCCTGGAGCTGGAGACCAAGCCGGCCGATCGCCGAGTTGGCATCTTCGCTGGTAGGAGAACGCGCCGGAAATCACCTCGCGCAGCCCGCTCAGCGTGTTGACGCCGAGCTGGAAGGCATTGGAGGCGAGATTGCTTGAGGACGAGACCAGCGAGATACCGTCGCTGTTGCCCTGGCCCGTGTATGCGCCCACGCCGCTCGTGTTCAGGTTGTTGACGTAGATCGTGGTCGTGCCGGTGACCGGTCCGTTGACCGTCAGATGGTCGGTCGGCCAGGACGAATTCTTCACGAGGATGAGGAGGTCCGAGAGTCTCACCTACTCGTATCGAAGCGCGTCGATCGGGTTCATCATCGAGGCGCGCCGCGCCGGGTAATAGCCGAAGAACACTCCGACCAGCCCGGCCGAGAGCAGGGCGATCAGCACCAGCCCCGGCTTGAGCGCGATCGGCCAATTGCCCCAGATCGACATGGCGATTGCGGCGCTGCCGCCGATCAGCAGCCCGATCAGCCCGCCGGTCACGCACAGCGTCACCGCCTCGATCAGGAACTGGTTCAGAATGTCCCGCCGCCTGGCGCCGACCGCCATGCGCAGCCCGATCTCCTTGGTGCGCTCGGTGACCGAGACCAGCATGATGTTCATGATGCCGATGCCGCCGACGATCAGCGAGATGGCAGCGGTGGCACCGAGCAGCACCGAAAGGATGCTCTGCGTCTCGCTCCGCGCGCGGATGAACTCGGCCATATTGCGCACCTGGAAGTCGTCGGGGGTGCCGGCCCTGACATGGCGCCGCTCGCGCAACAGCGTCTCGATCTCCTCCTGCGCGTCGCCCATCGCTTCGGCCGAAGCGACCTCGACCATGATCTGACGGAGATTGTCGGGCACGGTCTGCTCGGCGCCGAACAGCCGCCGCCTCGCGGTCGAGAGCGGCACCAGCGCGGTATCGTCCTGATCGGTGCCGAAGCCGGATTGGCCCTTGGTGGTGAGCGTTCCGACCACAGTGAACGGCACATTCTTGATGCGCACCTGCTCGCCGAGCGGTGGCGCCGAGCCGAACAGCTCGCGCTGCGTGGTGGCGCCTAAGATTACGACCTTGGCGCCGGAGCGGAGCTCGGTGTCGGTGAAGCTGCGTCCTTCGGCGAGCGCCCAGTCGCGCACCTCCAGGAAATCGGCGTTCACGCCGTTGACCGAGGTGGTCCAGTTGGCGTTGCCGACCACCATCGGCGCCGAGCCGCTCACCATGCCGGCGGCGCCGGCGACGCTCGGCACCTTGGCGCGGATGGCGGCGAGATCGCCTTCGGACAGCGCGACCGCCGTGCCTTCCCCGGCGCGCCGTCCACCCGAGGTGAACGAGCCCGGCATGATCACCAGCACATTGGTGCCGAGCGCCTTGATGCGCGCCTCGATGGCCTCGCCAGCGCCGCTCGCGACCGACACCATGACGATCACCGAAGCGACGCCGATGATCACGCCGAGCATAGCGAGGAAGCTCCTGAGCGCATTCACCTTGAGCGCGACGAGCGCTACCCTGAACGAGGCGAGGATGTTCATGACGCATCCTCGACGATTTTGCCGTCACGAAACGTGAGCCGCCGCCGCGCGCGCCTGGCGATGTCGGGCTCGTGGGTGACGATGATCACGGTGATGCCGGTGTCGTTCAGCTGCTCGAACAGCTCGATGATCTCCTCGGTGGTGCGGCTGTCGAGCGCGCCGGTCGGCTCGTCGGCGAGGATGATATGCGGGTCGTTGACGAGCGCGCGGGCGATCGCCACACGCTGCTGCTGCCCGCCCGAGAGCTCCGACGGCTGGTGGTCCTCGCGATGGGCGAGCCCGACTTTGGCGAGGCACTCCTTGGCCTTGTCGTGCGCGCGGGCATGGCCGTGCCGCGAATAGAGGCGGGGCAGCACGACATTGTCGAGCGCGCTCGTCCGCGCCAGCAAATTGAAGGTCTGGAACACGAAGCCGATCTTCTCGTTGCGGTAGGCGGCAAGCTGGTCGGAGCTCAGACCTTCGAGCTCGCGCCCCTCGATGTTGAGCGAGCCGCTGGTCGGCGTATCGAGCGCGCCGATCAGATGCATGAAGGTCGATTTGCCCGAGCCCGACGGCCCGGTTACGGCAAGATATTCCCCGCGCGGCACCTCGACGCTAACGCCCTGCAGCGCGCCGATGACGCTGCCGCCGAGAGTATAGGTCTTGACCAGATCGCGGGCGACGATCTGCGGCACGTCCGTTGTCACGGCGCGCCCTCGCGCACGCGCACCACCACGTCGGCGCCTTCGGCCAAGCCCTCAACCACCTCGGTGGCATTTTGGTCGGCAAGGCCGAGTCTCACCTCGCGCGGCACGAGCGAGCCGCCTTCGTAGGACCACAGCGTCACGCGCCGCGGGCCGCTCGGCCTCTGCCGCGCCATCTCCTCGTACTTCTTGTATTTGTCGGGACTCAACGCCGAGCGGAGCACTTTGGCGATGCGCATGCGGGCCTGCTCGCGCGCATCGTCCTGCGAGGCGCCGGCTCCCGGCGGCCCGGCATTTTTGATCGCCGCAAACTCGGCCTCCAGCGCGGTCGAGATCTTGCCCATCTCCTCGGGCGTCAGCTCGAGCTCAGTCTTGAGCCGTCCCAGCATGCGGCTGCCGCGCTCGCCGAGCGAGACGACGCCGGTCGAGAGCCCGTCGTGCACCAGCGCCGCTTGCGCCGGCCCGCGCGGCTGGTAGCGCAGCGCCTCGTTCGGCACGGTCACCACGCCTTTGTGCTCGCCGGTGACGATCTCGACATTGGCCGTCATGCCCGGCAACAGCCGGCCGAGCGGATTGTCGGCGTCGATCACCACCGTGTAGGTCACGACGTTGTTCAGCGCGACCGGAGCCAGCCTGATCTGCGTGACCTTCCCCTGGAAGGTCACGTCGGGATAGGCATCGACCGTGAAGCTCACCGCGTTGTCGCTGGCGATCTGGCCGATATCGGCCTCGTCGACCTGGGCCTCGATCTGCACATGGGAGAGGTCCTGGGCGATGGTGAACAGCTTCGGCGCCTGGAGGCTCGCGGCGACCGTCTGGCCGACCTCGACCGTCCGGTCGATGACCACGCCGTCGATCGGCGAGCGGATATAGGTGCGCTCGAGATCGATGCGGGCGCTGTCCAGCGTCGCCTGATGCTGTGCCAAAGTGGCCTTGGCGTTCTCGACATTGGCCTTGGCGATGGCCAATTCGGCCGTCGCGCTTTGCTGTGCGTCGATGGCGGTATCAAGCGTGACCTGAGTGCCGGCGCCTTTTACGACGAGCTCCTGGGCGCGGTGCTGGTCGAGCTCGGCTTTGTGCAGATTGGATTCGGCCTTCTCGACGGTCGCTTGCTGCAAATCGACATTGGCCGTGGCGATGGCGAGACCGGCCTCCTCCTCGCGGACTTTGGTCTCGAAGGTCGACGGCTCGATGCGGGCCAGCACCTGGCCTCGCTTCACCTCATTGGTGAAGTCGACATTGAGCTCGCCGATATTGCCCGAGAGCTGCGAGCCGATATCGACGGTGCCAAGCGCGCGCACCGTGCCCGAGGTCGACACCACCCGGCGCACATCGGCGCGCGTGGCGGGGACTGTCTGAATGTCGAGCTTGGCCTCGGCTTGCTCCAGCCAATAGTAATAGCCGGCCCCGGCCGCGAGACCCGCGACGAGGAGAAGTGTCAGCCAGCGCATTCCCATCCGAAATCTTCGCTTTCCCTCGGCGAGGCATTTTTAGCACGCCACTCCGCGTCGAAATCGTTACAAAACGGCAATGATTTGAACGCCGTAGCGGGCGAGGGGGCTTACTTTTCCTGGAGCTCTGCCGGCTGGAACCACTGCCGGTCGCGGACCTTCGCCATCTGCTCCTGATCGACGAACGGCAGGATCGTCTTCTCGAAGGCGAATTTGATCTGCTGGTATTCCTTGCCGCAATTCTTGGCCCGCTCGGGCGGAAGCCAGCCCGAGTCGACGAAGTCCTGGAACGTCGCCGGATCGCCGCCATAGGCGATGCACAGAGTGTTGTAGAGACGCTGGCTCGACGTCCCGTGCTCGTCGGAAAAGGCGCAGAACGGGTCGACCCAGCATTGCTTATCGGGGTCCTTCGGGTAATTGGGATCGTCGACATCCATCGCCTGGGTTCTCGGATCGCCGGACAGCGCCCACATATAGGCGAAGCCCTTGATGATGGTGCGCGCCGTCTCCTTGTTGAACTGAAGCGCGAGGAACGCAGCGACCTCGTCGGCGCCGTCCTCCTCGCGGCCGAACACGGGAATGTCGAGCTGGTCGAACAGAGCGTGCCCGGTCTCGTGCATGAGCACTGCCGTGAACAGCCCGGCGACATATTGCTCGCGCGACACCGGCGTCCACAACTTGCCCTTCGCCTGAAGGTCCAGCAGGTAGTCGGCGTCTTTGTTGCTCGCGGCGAAGAACGAGTAGCACATGTTGATCGCGTGGATGTACGGGTTGTAGTAGGGGCTGTCCCAATTCTTCCCGCCGCAATCGCTGGCGAACAGCTTGAGCGTGTGCGGCAGCCGCAACGGCGACAGGAACTCGGCATATTCCTCGAGCACGCGGCGTTCCATCATCTGCAGCCTGATCTGACTGCGCTGCTCGGCCATCGGCTTCCGCTTGTCGTCAGGCGGGAAGGTGTCGAACGTCGTGGTCCAGTAGCCGCGGTCGCCCGCATCCTCCTCGATCACGACGATCTTGCTGTTGCTGAACTCCGGCGCGACCTGCGCGACCGCCGGAGAGGCGAGCGCCACGAATCCGAGCGCGGCGGCAATCGCGAGTTTCGAGAGCTTGAGGATCGATGTCATGACATGGACCGTGGCAGAGGATTGAAGGGATGCTGGCTGATGCATGCGCTTGGATCGCGCGACTAGCCGTTGCCGCCTGGAGGCGAGACCGACCAGCGCCGCGCCCGCGCCTTCACCAGGAGATCGGGATCGACATAGGGCATGATCCTGAGATTGAAGGCCTTCTTGATCTGCTGATATTCGCCGTCGCAGCGGTCGGCCCGTTCGCTCGGCAGCGTGCCGCCGCGCACGAGATAGCCGTAGTCGTAAGGCGAGGCGGCGTAAGCCACGCAGAGATAATTGTAGAAGCGCTGCGCGTCGGGTGACGCGACACTGGCGAAATCGCGCCCGGTCCAGGTTTTGTCGGACCATTGGAAGATCTGCGTGGTGCTCTCGATCGTGGTCCGCATCACGTCCTCGCCGAACTGCGTCATGATCAGCGCGGCGAGCCGGTCGGCGGCGTCGTACTCCCGGCCCCAGACTGGCACGCCGAGCGTATCGAAAATTGCGAGGGCCATCTGATGCAGCACGGTCTCGATGAAGGCGCCGTAGATCAGCGTCTGCTGATAGGCGGGATCGCGCGAGTGTTGCGCCACGAGCTTGGCAACTTGGTCGAGCGCCTCGTAGCAGACGACGACGGGACCGCCTGGCGCATAGGGCGCGGGGTCCGGGCCGCATTGCGCCGTCTTGACGGTCAGCTTCCGCGGCAGGCGCAACGGCTCCATGAAGAGCTGGAGCTCTTGCAGAACGCCTTGTTGCCGGAGCTGATCGTAGATCGGCCGCAACGCGGCGTCGGCCGGTGCCTCATAGGCGATGTCGATCTGCGACTGGGCGTATACAGGCTGCGGCGCGCTTGCCGCGAGCAGCGAGCCCAGGGCGAAGCAAGCTGCGCAAAGCGTGAATCTCATCGACGCACCTCTTAGGGCTGGGGCGAACGGCCGCCGCAGCATAATGGAAAGCGTCGCTGGGGAGAATTGCCCTGGAAAACCTGCGCTACAGCCCGAACGGATAGGTCTCGTCGGGGCCGTGCGGATGCGCTTCGCCATGGGCGGCGACGGCGCGGGTCTCCTCGAACCAGATCCAGGCATCGAATTGCCGCGACAGCTCGGCCTGGAAATAATGCGACAGAAGCTCGGTCTCGGGCCGGTAGATCACGCCGATGGCGCGCTCGAGCAGAGGCTCGGCAAGCTCGGCGCGGATATGCTCTTTCTGGCCGGCGCCGGTCTCCAGCAAGAAGGCGGGGATATCCGCATCGCGCGAGCGGCCTTCATATGAGTCATCGCGCGCCGGGCGCACGCGCTTGATCTCCATCTTGCCGTCCCAGTCCGAGGCGGCGGCGACCGTGCCGCGGTCGGTGCCGAAGCCGATCAGCGCCGCGCTCTCGCCGAATCGGGCGCGGGCGAGCTGGCCGATATTGTGCTCGCCCCTGACCTGGCCCATCTCGGTGAACTCGGCATCGCCGATATGCGAGTTGTGCGCCCACACCACGGCCTTGGCGTCGGGCCCGCGATGCGCCATCAGCCGCTCGAGCGTGTCGAACATATGCTGGTCGCGCAGATTCCACGACACGGCGTCGCCATAATACATGACGCGGTAATATTGCTCGGCGGCCGTGACGATGCGCGCGTTCTGCTCGGCGGCGAAGAAGTCCTCGCCGTCCTTGACGAGATAATCGAGCCGCTTGTGCAGCAGCTCGAGCAGCGCGTCGGTGACCGGCTTCTCGCACAGCGCATAGCCGCGTGACAGCGCCATGCGCCCGTAGCGAACCGGCTCGGCGCGCCACGGCGCGAGACAGCCGTAGCGCGCGCGGGCGACCCGCGCAGCCTCGGGATCGACTCTGTCGAGATAAAGCAGCACCGCCTCGATCGAAGCTGACAGGCTATAGACATCGAGGCCGTAAAAGCCACAGCGCCGGTCGGGAGCGCGGCCGTCATTGATGTCCTTGAGCCGGCGGAGGAAGGCGGCAACCTCGCCGTTGCGCCACATCCAGGTCGGGAAGCGGGTGAATGCCGCTTTCGGCACTGTCGGCCGGGGCAGCCCACGCACATAGGCGTCGTAGATCGCGGCATCCGGCCAATCGGCCTCGACCGCGACGATGTTGAAGCCGTGCTCTGCCACCAGCCGCTCGGTGATCGCCGCGCGCGCGTCGTAGAATTCCGCCGTGCCGTGCGTTGCCTCGCCGAGCAGCACGACACGCTTGCCGGCGAAGCGCTCGGCAAGGGCGGCAAGCTCGCCGAGATCGCCGAACGGCTCGGCAGCTTCGGCGATGAGATGGCTGAGCGTGGTGCGGAGCGCCTTGGCGCGCTGCGAGGGGATCAAGCAGCCCCGAGGCGTAGCCCGACGTCTCGGCGTCGATCTTGGTCTCTCTCTTGGCCTCTGCCGGCTCGGCCCAGCCTTCCTCGCCGATCAGCGGCACGAAAGTGACGCCGCCGAAATCCTCCTCGATATAGTCGTCCTCGCTGGTGCGGTGGACGCGGAGCAGGGTCTGATGCGTGCCGCGGCCGACCGGGATCACCAGCCGCCCGCCGACCGCCAATTGCCGCTTGAGCGCCTCGGGCACGCGCGGGCCGCCGGCCGACACGACGATGGCGTTGAACGGTGCGTGCTCGGGCAGGCCTTTGGTGCCGTCGGCGCAGATGATCTCGGCACTGTCGTAGCCGAGCCCCTTCAGCCGGGCGCGGGCCTGGGCCGCAAGCTCTTCGTGGCGCTCGATGGCGTAGACCTTGCCGGCGATGCGGCTCATCACGGCGGCCGCGTAGCCTGATCCCGCGCCGACCTCGAGCACCTTGTCGCCGGCCCTGAGCTCGGCGAGCTCGACCATGCGGGCGACGATGTAAGGCTGCGAGATGGTCTGGCCCGCCTCGATCGGCAGCGCTGAGTCCTCGTAAGCGAATTCCTTCAGCGGCTCCGACACGAACGCCTCACGCGGCACCTCTCCCATGGCGGTCAGCACCAGAGGATCGAAGATGCCGCGCGCCTCGAGATGCCGCGCCACCATGAAGGCGCGGTCGCGCGTATGCGCATCGGCATGCCGGGCCGGCTTGGCGTTGGGGGTGGCCATGCCAGCTAAACTATCGGGCGAGGCGGTTCGTTCGCCTTGATCTGGATCAGCCGGCGCCTCGGCGCCTTATTTGAGCTCCCAGGTGACCTGGACCTCGATGTCGACATTCTGCGTGCCGGGCTCGATCGGGACCGGCTTGGCGGCGGCCTCAGCCATCATCGGCGCCGCGGCCATCGAGCGCGGCGTGT
Organism: uncultured Alphaproteobacteria bacterium; assembly: GCA_963791255.1. Classification (GTDB taxonomy): domain Bacteria; phylum Pseudomonadota; class Alphaproteobacteria; order Rhizobiales; family Methyloligellaceae; genus Methyloceanibacter. The sequence continues at coordinate 120,418 of CAWBSA010000002.1, forward strand.
AGCCGCCTTGCTCGGCGATGGTCATGACCGGGCCGAGCTCGGCGCCGGCGGCCGCGACATAGAGCTTCGCCTTGGCGATGGCGTCGGCCATGGCGGCCTTGCGCGCCTCGTTCTCCAGCTCGTCGGGCTTGTCGATGTCGAAGGAGATGCCGCCGATCGAGTTGGCGCCCGCCGTCACCAGCTGATCGAGGATGGTTCCGAGCTTGCCGATGTCATGGGTGGTGACATAGACGGCGTTGGACACGGTGTAGCCGATGATGCGCGCGGGCTTGCCGTCGTCGCGGTTCTCGTAGCGCGGGCTGATCGAGAAATTGGTGGTCTGGATCTCCTTGGGGTCGATGTCGGCTGCTTTGATCGCGTCGACCACCTTGGTCATGGCGACGGTGTTCCTGGCGAGAGCGTCCTTGGCGTTCGGCGCCTCGGTCTCGACGCCGGCGCTGACGCTCACTTTGTCGGGCGCGGCCTTGACGCTGCCCTTGCCCTGGATGGTGATGGTGCGCTTTTGCGGCTCGTGATCGTCGGCAAGCGCCGTCTGGCCGGCAATGGGTGCGGCGGCAAACATAAGGACGAGCAGGCTGAGAAGCGTTTTCCGCGCCGTCGATGTCATGGGGATCCCTCGTGAGTGGTGGCGTTGGCGTGACCCAGCGCGAAGCATCCCCACGGGCGGTCCGTAGCATGATCCGGAAAAGTGGAAACCGGTTTTCCGATAAGATCATGCGCCAAGGAGTACGCCCCTGCTTCGATCTGTTCGCCGGGAGAGGAATCCTGCTATGAGGCGGAAATTGGGAGAGCGAATTTGACTTTGATTGCACTCAGCTTTTAGCCTCAGGGGCCCGTAGCTCAATTGGTTAGAGCCGGCGGCTCATAACCGTCTGGTTGGAGGTTCGAGCCCTCCCGGGCCCACCACCTGTTTTTCAAGGCTTTAAGGGTGGTTTTGCCAGCCCTTACAGGAGCACTAAACGAGCATCAGGCATTGCATGCGGCATTGTGCCGACTGCCGGGGCCACGGGCGGCGGTCCTTGCCTAAAAGCTGATGGCGCTAGCGCCCTTGGCTTTGGCGGTCGCAATCCTGGTCTTAGGCTGTTGGGCTGTTGCCTACCCGGCCAAGCCGGTATCAGGCTCCAGGCGATCGCTATGCGAGTGGGGAAGGCACCCAGTTACCTGGGAGGCGGCGCGCTTGGCCGGGCTCCGCTTATGGGCCTTCTCTGAGGGACAGCTATGATAGTTCGCAAACAACCCTTCGACGTGCAGTCCTATGTCGGAAGCGATATTGCGCAACTGGGTGGTGACGGTGAGCGGCCCCCCAGGTCGGCGAAGTTGGTCGCGTCACTAAGGGGCGGGCTTATTGACTGCTGAGGATGTTCAGCGGGTCGTGCTGGCTGTATCTGGCGAATAAGCATGGCAGTGGGGCGATCGGGTAGGGTCTGTATGCCAATTGCGGCGTCTACGCTTTACGATTTCGTCCAATGCCCTACGCGTGTGGCCTTAGACGCATTTGGCGATGCGAGTAAGCGTGACCCGATTAATCCCTTTGTTCGACTGCTATGGGAGAGGGGAACGCTATTTACGGCGTCAGCTAGCTACTCGATCGTGCATTGTGCGGTCGGCGGGATCTCGAGCGTGAGCGTCCCCCCGGGCAGGTCCGTCTTCTCGAGATAGGTGCGCTTGAAGACCGGGAGCACTGTTTCGGGATCGAGGTAGGTAAACTCGGCGTAGACCTTGACCGGAATGGGCTGCGCTGTCGGCGGCGCCGCCGCGGCGCAGGACGGAATCGTCACGAACACGATATCGGCATCGGTGACTTGGTCGGGTGGCAGCTTTCTTTTGACGCAAGCTTCGATCGCCGCCTTATCCGGCACGACGAGCGGGACCTCGGCACCGCCCCAAATCTGAGTCGCGTCTATCGTCTCGCCTGCCGTGACGCTGTGCCGGCTTCTTTTGGCGGCGGGGAAGCTTATATCGCCCAACGACCCGCTGATTTTCAGCGTGCCGCTGTCGTCGCCCTCGTACACCATCGTCATCGCGTACGGCTTGTCGCCGTCCTGTCCCTGGCATTTCGCCGTTATCGTGCCGGCTGAAGCTGAACTAGCGCAGCCGAGGACAAACGCAATTGCGAGACAACCCCTGCCTACTTTCACGGTGCATCCTCTCTCATTGGCGCTCAATGGCAATACTTCGCAGCCGTCGCGCCGTTTGGTGAACGGCACTCGGGAGCGCAGGTAGTGGCGGCCTTCCCCGGGTACAGTTTTTCGAAGAGGGCCCGCATTTCGGCCTCTGTCGACGGCGGCGTATTATCGGTAGAGCAAATCTTCGGCCCGTTGCCGGGGCCCGTAAGGTTGGCGTTGCAGCAAATTTGAACCACAGCAGGTGCGGGGCCTGTCCCGCCTGCGGGTGCCTGAGCGTTCTTGTCGGGCACGCACCCGCAACATTTTTTCCCATTCTCCATTTTTTGACAAACCAGCTTCTGCGGCGCGACGCAGCCCATGCCACCCTTATCGCTTACTATGGTGCATTGCGTAAGCTTGCCGCCATTGTCCTTATTCTTCTTTTGGTGGTGGTCCGCGTCGGCGTGAGAAAAAACCAAGACGCCAAGGCACAAAGCTAAGGCGAAGGACCATCTCGAGTTCATCAGTGTTCTCCGTCGGACCGGTGTGCCAATGCACGCGAACCCGTAACTGTCATCGTTCCCCTGCGGCGGCTGGTCCGCTGAGCATCAGAAAAAGATGATCTTCTTCCCATCCTGCACAAGGGGGGCGCAGTTGGGCGGAGTGCCTGTATAGCCCTTCGGGCAAACTTGCTCGCCGCTCGGCGATCCGCTGGGGTGCACACCCAGCTTCTTTGCAGGTTTGTATCGCCCCGTATTCAGTGTCTCGTCAGATGGGCTCGATGGCTTATCGATGCTCCGATACCCAGGAGTCGGCAAACATGCACCGTTCACTAACGCCGTATATTCGGGACACTGTTTCTCTGCGAGCGTTTGGGTAACCCCAGCAAGCAAGCATACCACCACAAGACAAAAAGCTATTGTGATCTTCTTCATCGCATCTCTCCGTTAAGGCATGAAGCGCGACCAGATGCTAGCGAACTCGATGGAGTCGTGGAGCGGGGTCCATCACTGAGTGTGGTGGACACCCAGGCTGCCCACGGGCTTGTATCTTCCTGTGACGGTCTCGTCGGACGGTTGCGACGGCGCGTTCTCATGGGACGCACGAGGCATTTTGATGGGCTTACCAGTGTCTCGTGCGACTTTACACTCCGGGGCATTGAAGGCAGCACACACCTGCACGCATTTCAGGTCGCCACTATACCGGACGCAGCCATAGCAATTCGTAGGTTCGCATAGATAGGGCCTCTTGCAACTGCCGTCCTTCGGGCTGATCCCGGGGCATGCCCCGCGATCCCCAGGCTTCCAGTCTTTGGCGTCGGCCACGCCGAGCGGCAGGAGCGCGACGAAGATGACGGCTGCCAGAAGCAGACGCAATCGTCCTATCGAGTTCTCCATCTCCACCTCCCTCACAGCAAGTCCGTCTTTTCAAAAGGCCCCGGCCGAAGTGACCAGGGGATTCGCATCTCATGCGCCGGTGCATTTCGGCCGCTCCTTGTACGTCTTTGCGGCATCGTCCCAGTCGGAGTCGGCCGGACAGAAGCATTTTGGTGGCGCACTGGGAGTTCCTGGGTGGCAGGGATCTTAGCAGGACTGATCGACAAGAACCTTGCCTGGTCCGCAGACCCTCTGACAGTGAGGCGGCGTGCCGACGGTGCTGGGTCAGCATTTGGTTCCAGTTGGAATCAGACGACCATCAGGGCAGTAGAACTCGCGGCTGCCATTGCAACCGATTACGCAATTTCTGAAAACTCTGACGGCTTCTTTCGGAGGCGAAACAGCGGTTAGGAGTTGGGCACACTGCGAGATGGCGCAGTTCGACCCATAAAGTCCATAGGCGTCCTTTGTACAGCAATAAATATGGTCGGGGTCGGAGGCCTTGTAATGGCGCTCCATCTCTTCCGGGCAGGAGGCGTTAGTTTGCACGCAATGTGCCGCGGTGAGCTTTCCTCTGCCTGAGAAAAGACACAAGCCGCTTCCCTTATAAGCTGAAAACACGGTTTGCGGCGGACAGGCGAATGCGCTCGTGTGCGTGATAAGCGCCGGAACAGCAAGCAAACAGGTCAATACCGCGGCGTATCTCATGACTGCATTTCCCTTCCACGCCAATCGATGGTGAGCAATTGACGGGCCATCAGCAAGATGCCGACCGTCACGTTAGCCGAGCAGCAGACCTCATGCGTCCGATTCCATTCAGTGGACGATGAGCACCTCGCAGTCAGCGCCTTTGGTGCCCTCGGGGCAGCCGCAGACGCCGTTGTCGTACTCGATGTGCGGCGGCCTGCAATCCGGCTTGGGATCCGGCTTTCCATCGGGGACGATGATGGGGTCGCCCGTAGGGCTGTGGCCGGTCGAGGAAGGATGCGGAGCCTCGCCGCAATTGTACCAAATGTAATGGCTGCAGGCCGTGCTGAAACCGCCCTTGAACTTGCAATCCTCGCCCCATTTTGTGCACTGCTGACACTGAATATGGCCTTGGTAAGTGCGCTTCGCATTCGGATCATAGGTGGAGTCGTAGTCGGGGACGCAGTGCTCCTGAAAGTCGCAGCAACGGACCCTCGACCCGGTCCAGCAGGGCCGACCGCCCTCGGTTTTGCTGTGTTTCATCAGGGTCCAGCCTTTAGGGCATTCGCCGTCGCAAGCCGGTGCAGTGCCGAACCATTTGCACTCGGCAGTGACCTCGCGTTTTGCTTCGGAGGTGCCCGGTAGAAGCATTGCAATCGCGCCGGCAAGCGCGAAGGCGATCACTGGCAGGCGGCAATGCGACAGAACGACTCATGGCTCACTCCTTTTTCATGGCAGTTTGAGCGAGACCCAGCCTGGGCCGCTGTAGACCCAGCCATCTTGACCCGGCCACTTTACGTGGAACCAGGGCGCCTTCTTCTCAAGGACGGTCACGCTTTGGGTGCCCGCTGTCAGAGTGACGTTGTTTCCGTTCGCGTCCTTCTTCCTATCCTCATCTGCGCCGCCCGGCTTGGTGTAGGCGTCAACGTCGAGCAACACCGTGACGAACAGCGGCTCGGGAATCATTGGAATGAAGCCGCCGCCCGTACCCGTCGTGGTACCCGGCAATACCCCCACCACCTCGCACTTGCCCTGGTGGAGGATCTGGCCCTCTGGACAGGAGGGCGGAGGATTAGCCCCCGCCGAGGCGGCCTCGCCTCCGGGGATGATCTTGAACGTGTCGCAAATGATCCCGATGCCGTTCACATGTTTTCCGTAGTTGATGTTGAGCCCTGTGGCGGCCTCACCTTTCAGACAATTTTGGGTATCACACTTATGGCCACCATTAGGACGAGGATCGGTGCCCCCGAACTGGAGCCAAGTGGTGGGCACATTACCCCCGACGCAGGCCAAATCGAGCGAAGCCACCTGCCGGTCCTCTGTAGGCCACACCTTGATCTGAGTGATCACTTGATTTCTCGGGCAAAGCACCGCGGGGTGCAGCGCTCCCCCAGTTCCCCCGCGCGAAGCGATGGTTTTCGCAGGGCCAAAGGTGCCGTCAGACTTGGCCTCGGCGCACAGCACGGCGATCTGGTCGATCCACGCGCCGGTTGCTCCAACCACACCGACGAAATATTTGCCGGGTGTGCACTCATCGCTGGCGTGGTCAGTACCGCTACCGCCATAAGGATCGCGAAACGTCCTCGCCGTCACCTCTGAAATGACGAGAGTGCAGCCGAAAGTCGCGATCAGCAATGCACTGCAAGCCTGGAGTGAACGGAGACGGTGCGAGAAAAGCGCCGTGAATTTCATGACGAAGGTCTCCTCCGTAACCTTTCCCGTGGGCAGAGTTTGATCTACGTCTGCGACAATTTGCAACCGCGATTGCGACAATAATAATCATTGACCACACGCACGAAAAAGCCCCGGCCTAAGTGACCGGGGCATTCGCATCTCCTAGTCCTAGGATGGTAATGGCGACGGCGAGTATCGGTGCGATCAGGTTCTCTTTGGCCTCGGGCTTCATCCGTTACACCTCAAAGAGGAAGGGCGGCGAGCCATTGGCCGTCGCCACCCTGAGAACGACCCGCTGACCGACACACCGAGATATGACGGGGGTTCTTCTCCTGAGCGCAGCTGGACGCACGGGGGAGGCGTGATGATGCGAGTGCGGGGTGGGCCAGCCCGGCTCCCGCCAAGTCGCTTGGTAGATGCATTTGCTGGGCATAGTTTGGCTCGGTGCCCCTATTTCCAAGTGAGCGGAGAGGAGCGGCGAGCCATTGGCTCCGTGTCTTTTGGACCTCCTCCCAGAGCTCGTCGGAAATGACCCTCAACTCTTGAACCTCAGCGCGGACCCATTCTTTCTCGGCATTAATGCGGGAAATGCGCTTGCCGGTCTCCGGATCCTTCACCATCCGCACTCGATTGTAGACGACTTGTCCGCGGTAGAGTTCATTTTGCAGTATGCCGTTGCGTCGGCCGCGGTGACCGTTGATCGTTGATGCGTTCCACTGGACTCCGCGGGGAGAAGGTATGCGGTCGAGATTAAGGTCGGCGGCTATTCTGCGTGGCGATTTTCCGGCCGCGTACTCCGCGAAAATTCGGCGCACAGGATGAGCAAGGTGGAAGACAACAATGGTTGAGGAGGCATCGAGGCTCGCTACCGGGAGTTACCGCATTGCGGTTAAGCGTGCCCATGCGGGGCGCGGCTTGTTTGCGCTAGAGCCCATTCCCAAAGGAGCCTGTATTATCGAATATGTCGGCCCCACACTCCAAGAAGAAGAGTGGCTTCACAGTTGGAACCGCTACCTCTTTAAGGTCACCAAGAAAACGACGATAAACGGTTGGAACAAGAAAAATACTGCACGCTTCATCAATCACTCCTGTCGACCCAATTGCGAGATTAAAATTCGTAGGGGAAGGGTGTTCATCATGGCGAAGCGCGCGATCAAAATAGGTGAAGAACTTGCGTATCACTATGGGAAAGAGTATTTCGCCGACGTCATAAGGCCCATGGGCTGCATGTGTCCCAAGTGCAGCTCCTAATCCAGTGACCCGCAGGAACATACCGTCGGGCGGGCACTCGGCTCACTGCAGGTGCGAGAAGCCTAGTCTTAGATCGGAGAGTATGGCTTTCGCAGCGTTATGACCCGGCGCGCCCGTGACGCCACCCCCTGGATGCGCGCCCGATCCACAATGATAAAGTCCCCGAATTGGTCCTCGATAATCCGCATAGCCAAGCATAGGCCTGGCCGAGAAGAGCTGGTTGAGCGAAAGGGACCCGTGGAATATGTCTCCGCCCACCAGTCCAAAGTCCCGCTCTAAATCCAGCGGGCTGAGGCTTTGTCGCGCTATCACGCTTTTGGAGAAGCCGGGCGCATAACGGTCGAGGGTCTCGATGATGAGATCGGCGACTTCCTCTCGGGCATCCTCCCACGACCTGCCGTTAGGCAATTCCGGTGCCACGTGCTGACAGAAGAGGCTAGCGACATGAGCTCCAGGAGGGGCGAGAGTGCTATCGAAGGTCGAGGGTATGACCATTTCGATCACAGGCTCCCGGCTCCAGCCAGTTTCCTTGGCGTCGCGGTAAGCTCGATCCATGTAGGCGAGACTCGGCCCGATGATGATACCGGCACCATGATGAGCCTGCGCTATTGTTCCTGGCAACACGGTGAAGCTTGGTAGCTCTGAGAGCGCCACATTCATCCGGAACGAGCCTGAGATGCATTTGAAAGCTTTCATCCGCGTCAGGAACTCGGGAGGTAACGAGGACGATGGTACTAAGCGCGTGTAAAGCAGCTTCAAATTGAGATTGGCGGCCAGGGCGCGGCCTCTAACCACTCGGCCATCCTGCAGCGTTACGCCCACCACTTTATTCCGCTCGATAAGGACCTCATTGACGTCTGCCTGGATCTCGATTTCCGCGCCGTGTTCTATGGCAGCTCTTGCCATCGCCTGGGTGATCGCTCCCATGCCCCCAATGGCATGTCCCCATGCACCTTTCTTTCCGTTCACCTCGCCAAAGGCATGATGGAGAAGAACGTAGGCCGTGCCTGGGTCGAAGGGACTAGCGTAAGTGCCTACGATCGAATTGAAGCCGAGCAAAGCTTTGATGGGTTCGCTTTCGAACCACTCCGACAAAAAGTCCGCGGCCGGCTTGGTCAGGAGATCGAGAAGAATGCGCTGTGATTCCAGATCGAGTTTTCGTAGGTCGTTCCCGAGCTTTGCTGCGCGGCCAAGCTCACGAAGCGCGCGCAGCCCATAGCCCTTCACTACGTTGGGTGGCGGCCGTAGTGCCAATTCTCTTAACGTGTCCGCGATGACCGTCAGCCTGGCGCAGTATTGATCGTAGCGCTCTCCATCTGCGGAACTGAACTTCGCGATCTCAGCTTTCGTGCGTCCGTCGCCGGTCAACAGGTAATTGCCTTCGGGGAGCGGCAAGAAATTCATGGCGGGCCGCTCGACAATTTTTAGCCCGTGCCGCGCCAAGTGTAAGTCCGCGATGATCTTCGGATTCAGCAGGCTCACGGCGTAAGCCGCTGTCGAGTTTCGAAAACCTGGATGAAATTCCTCGGTTACGGCGGCACCTCCGACAATCGACCGCCGTTCGAGTACCTTTACCGTTAGTCCTGCTTGAGCGAGGTAGGCCGCGCAAACGAGGCCATTGTGGCCTCCACCGATCACCACAACGTCAAAGTCGACTTGATTTCTCGGGATGGACCCCAGCCCCTTCACTTTAGAACCCGGCCCGGGCTAGACAGCCGCGATGGACCACTATCGGCCATGGGTAAATCCTAGCACAGTGCAGATAGCGTTCGGTCGGCTGAATGTGCTGGGATGTATTCGGCGAGATAGCCTCGGTTGGCGTGGACCTGGACCGAAGTGGAGAATTTAGAGCCGTCTCCGCGTGGGCTGCGAGTAATCCATCTAAGAAAAAACCGAATCAGAAAATCAGCCGCACAGCTTTTCTCACAAAACCGAACACCATTTGAGGTGCAAAAGTCCGGTCTAACCGATTAGCCGCGAACCCAAAACGTTCGGATGTGTGCCCTAAGCCGGCACTTTGAAGAAAACCCCGGTCGGTAAGGCCGGGGTTTTACGCTTAGTCAGCTAGCCGTTCTGGGGGCAGTTGCCACCTTGCGCCCCGTCTTGCGAACAGTACGTGCCACCTTGCGTCCCGTCTTGCGGGCAGTCCGTGCCACCTTACGTCCAGTCTTGCGAGCAGTACGTGCCGTCTTGCGAACAGTGCGTGCCGTCTTGCGTCCCGTCTTGCGGGTAGCGCGCGCCACCTTACGTCCAGTTTTGCGGGCAGTGCGTGCCGTCTTGCGCGCGGTGCGTTTTATCGTCGCCATAGTTTTCCTCCCATTCGGTTTTGATGTCGCTGCACTTCCACGACTCACTTTTTGCAGACTTTTCCTTCGCATGGGGCAAGTCAATGCTTTTTAATGGAGCTGAACAAAAACATGTGAAACGGGTAGCTCATGATTAAACTCCAGCAGCGCTAGGCGTCGTTAATCGAGTGGGCTCGATGTAATGATTCGATCGCCCTTAGTAACGTCATCAGTCGTGCGGATTCTCATCGCGGGCGCGATGCTGTTTGGCGATGGCGCTGCCGTCGCACTTGAAAACTCGGCGTTCAGAGCTCAGACAAGCACGCTAGTGAAGAGCGTCTTTCCGCGTCTTCCGATGGAAATTTCTGCTCAGCCGCGCGGACGCGCCGGCATTCGTGTATCGCCCAGGAATAAATCCCCTTCACGTGACCTAGAATGTTGCGGGCTGTCGCCGGGGCTCGACGAGCTAATGGTCGTATCAGCGCAATCACATCGCTGCGTGAGATTTCGCCAATCTGGCGCTCACACCAATACGGGATCAGCTCGCGCCGTATTTCCCGCGCATCTACTTTTCCCCTTCTCTTGTCGCTGAGGTGGCCTGCAATGTAGTCCTCCGCCACTGCACCAAACATGCAGGCACGATTGTTGTCTTCACATTGCCGCGCGCGTCGTAGCTCTTCGGCTGGGTCGATCCCCTTGGCGATGAGACCGATCATTTTTCGAGCCGTATCCCGTGCATCCGCCAGGCTGATAACGCCATATTGACCGATCGCCCGTCGTGTCGGGTATTTCGCGCCAGGGAGACGTTTGACCAGTACGAAGGATTTGCGGATCTTGTCCACACGCACGCCGAACCCTGGAACAATTTCGTCCCAAACTTCGTAGCGCTGGGCGCGCGGCTTTAGGGCGCTAACACTGCGATCAGTAAGCCGGCACCTCAAGACGTCGCGCTCCGTGGTCAACACTGGGTCAACAAATTACCCGCGATTCGATGGCACACGATGATAAGCGATGTGTGGGGAAGTGCGCAATAACCCATTGATTTTAAATCAGAAATGAGGCGATATGCTACGCCATGCTTCGCACTGTCATGTGCGAACTATACGGCTCATAACCGTCTGGTTGGAGGTTCGAGCCCTCCCGGGCCCACCAATCTAAAAATAAGTAATTGTAGTAAAATGACTTTTTCGTCCTTCGCCCGCACCCCGTGCGCGAGTATCGAATGTTTAAGCGTAAACGGGTCTTTGCCGAGACCTGGCAAGGTTGATCTCGCGCCAAACCGTTTTCATCATCGCCAGAACGTCGGCGTATTCGTAGCGTTCGCCCCCTGGCAGAAGCGCGCCGATATTGCCTGTCCAGATTAGAAATGACCCCTCGCGATTAGGATGCGGCGTGAACTCCGCTTGCGTGGGTTCGTGGATGAACACACCGTCTTTGAGTTCAAACTGCGTTCGCGTCGCCCGCGTGAACATGCGCTGTTCCCTTCAGCAATTTGGCTTACCCAACTTAACTGGCCTTTGGTATCGACCCGAGCGGTCCGTACTAAGGCGAAGCCTGGACCAAGCCTCCCAATCTTCCGGCGTTGGAATCTGAAGCTGCTGCAGACCCATCAACAAACTGCATTGTGTATTGGACGTGAGGATTGCCGGAGTGGGCGTTTAGTCGGTCGCACTCGATGCGCGCTGGCCCTTCGTCGTTGAAGAAAAGAAGGGCGCCATTGCGTATTACCGGGTTTGAAGCGCCACCGAATAAACTCTTCGGGCTGCGATGAACCCAAATAACATAGCGCGAGGTGTGAGACATTTGCTGCTCCAAGGGTATGAGCCGCCATGCGGCGTCATTTAATCCGCTGCACTGGCGGATGCATACAAATGGAACGCTGCGCTTTTTATCGTTAATGAGACGTTAAGGGCCGATGCCCGTACGGGGGAACGGAATCCTCACGCGGCTTCATCGAAGGAGATGGAAATGTGGATTCTCTGGACGATCCTAATTGGCTTTGTCGCTGGTGTTTTGGCTAAGTTTGTAACCCCTGGCGACAGACACGAGCCTCAGGGCTTCATCCTCACAACAGCCTTGGGAATCGTAGGAGCCTTCGTCGCCACCTACTTTGGTCAGGCTCTTGGTTGGTATCAAGAAGGCCAGAGTGCAGGACTTATTGGCGCGACGGTGGGCGCCATCCTCATCCTGTTGGTGTGGGGTTTCATCGCGTCGAGGAATCAAACGCCCTAATTACTCCTCAGTATCGGCAGCCGGGGCTTGGTGACTCCGGCCGCCGGACTGTGAGTCCTTCTGCCGCGTCGATCATTGCAACGGAGAGCGCAAATCCGAACCTCCTGTTTCGTTCGATAGCCTGGCATGGTTCAAGCCTGGTACACGATGTGCTGGATCACAGAAGCGCTCAATTGGGCTCACCAGCGCCAATGGCGTCCGCCGGAGCGTTGCTATCCCGAGCGTCTGGTCCGTGGATCTTGGACGTGCCCGATTTAACCTTCGACTTAACCTTCCCCACTCCACACACGCTGTCGCGCAGATGCGTCGGACCGTCGCTCAGCGAGGCTTGGATGGCAAGCCCATCGAGGCTGGACCCGAACAGTGATTTCCAGAAATAGCGCCTGAAGCCACTTTCGAGGAGCTCCGTGGTGCGGTCGTTGCGCGATGCAATTGACGGCTCGCCGAGAACGACCGCGACGAGCTTGCGGCCACCACGAGTGGCGCTCGCCACGACATTAAAGCCGGACTCGCAAATGAAGCCTGTCTTCATGCCGTCGGCGCCAGGGAAGCTGATGAGGAGGCCATTGTGGGTGCGCATGGTTTGCTTGCCCACCTGCACTTGGATCGACGAGAAGAGATCGGCGTGCTCAGGAAACTCGACGATAATGGCGCGAGCGAGCTTGGCCAGATCGCGGGCCGTGGTGACTTGGCGTTCATCAGGGAGGCCGTTGACGTTGGCAAAATGCGTCCGGGTCATCCCGAGTTGCTGCGCTGCCTCGTTCATGCGTGCGATGAACGCGCTCTGACTGCCGGCTACCGCCTCGGCGATCATGACGGCGACGTCATTGGCAGACTTGACGATGAGGACCTTGAGCGCGATGTCGAGCGGGATTGAACCGCCGACCGGAAGTCCGAGCCTCGACGGCGATTGCAGCGCCGCGGTTCGCGAACAAATGACCTTGGTATCGGGGGCGATGGTGCCGGCCTTGAGCGCCTGGAAGGTGACGTAGGCAGTCATCAGTTTTGCAAGAGATGCCGGGAACCACTGGGCATCGGGATCCTCAGCGTACAGGACGGTGCCATTATATGGCTCGAAGACAAGGGCCGGGGTTGCGGAAGCGATCGAAGGAATCGTCAAGATTCCTCCGACGGCGAGGCTAAGACCCGCATGTCTCAGCAACATTCCGGTTCCCTCACCCAATCGATGCCTTAGGTCGGATACATTAGCTCTTAACCGGTTGAAGTGACCATACCACGATGAATATGGGTGAGGGGCCACGCTTCCAGAATCTGGTGTCCGTTATCGCGGTATGCGGTTTTGCTTTGTTGGCTGCGTTGACTGCGTCCCTGTGGTCTGGGGCGGCGCAAAATTGGCTTGCGCCGCTAAAAAATTGGCTGCCGGGGGCGCCGTCAGTAGAGCAGGGCGGTAATCCAGCGCCTCAGGCACCCGCCGCGGCTTGGACCGACAAGCAGATCGAAACCGCGCTAATGCAGTGCGTGCAAATATTAGCGCCCGTGACTGCTGATTTGGCTTCCCTGGAACCTATCAGGAGTGGAGACTGCGGCACACCGGCGCCGGTGCTGCTGAAGAGCATCGGCGACAAGGATAAGGTCGCATTTGATCCTCCTCTCGTCCTTGACTGCGCCATGGTGGTCGGGCTCGAGCGCTGGCTTAGGGAAACTGTCCAGCCCGCGGCACTAGAGGCGTTCTCATCGCCGGTATCGAAAGTCATTGGTTCGTCGTACGCATGCCGCAACGTCTATAACCAACCGAGTGGCCACCTCAGCCAACATGCCTTTGCCAACGCCATCGATCTGCCAATGTTTGTGCTTGCTGATGGTAGAAAGATCGACGTTACGCACGGCTGGGGTCCTACGCAGCGAGACGTCATCACTGCTGCGAGGGCAAAGAAAGCCGCTGCCGGTAATACGGACGCGGTCGGCAAGCCGACGGCTGAGAAGAACGCCAGCACGATAAGCGACGTGGTAGAGATCACGGCTTCGGTGCCAAGCGCGGCCAGCGCCGATCAAAGCTCTGCCTCGGCAGGCGATTCCGAAGCTGTTGCCAAAGGCAAGTTTCTACGACTCGCGCATGACGGGGGCTGCAAAGAATTCTCGACGGTGCTCGGCCCGGAGGCCAATGACATCCATCGGACTCACTTGCATCTGGACCTTCAAGATCGAAAGAAATCGGTCTGCGAATAGACCCATTTACAAACTCGCGCTTCGTGGATTGCTCCGCTGTCCGCTACCCTCCCGGACTCAGGATAGCGCAGTAGTGCGGGGACCACCGAAAATTTCCTTTGTGCGCCAAACGGCCTTTTACGCCCGCACCTTGATCGAAGCCATTGTTTTGGCTCGAGTGTGGGACAACTCCCGGGCCCACCACTCTACGCTCGCGAAGCAGAGCGAAGGCTGCCGCGCCGGACCTGAAAGGCGGCCTGTGCCCGGCGGGCAACATCGCCAAGCAATTTCAGTGGGAGCATGGCGTGAGCCCGGAGCGGTGGTACTCTCGCTGGGGGGCGTGGGCTCCGCCACATGAGAGGGAGGGTCGGATGTCGCTCGTCATTGCAATCATGGCCGCGCCATTTTTGGCCGCCACGGGAATTTATAATCCGCCGGTCTTGGACCGTCATCACCACTGCATCGCCGAGCCGGGCAGCTTCGAGGCGATCTACTGTTCGTCGGCTGAGGCGCCTCCGCGCGCCAAGAAACATCACGCTGCACGATAGCAGCCTGCCGCTCGTCCGGTTTCGCACGCGCCCTAGCCTGGTCGCGGCGCGAAGGGATTTGACGACGCGGCGGAGCTAGAACCCGTAGCCCAGCAGGGCAATTTCCGGCGCGTACCAGTCGGCGACGAGGGTCGCGTGTCCAGTCCGAATAATATGAGCGGTAGCTGCGCTCCGAATCCTTGTTGGGCGTGACGTTGGTGTGCGGCACGCTCACGCCGCCACCCACGACGCCGGCCTTGACCAAAGCCGCGTTCAGATCCTCCTCCAGCCGCTCGTAGCGGCCGACGAAATCGACCGCGAGCGCGCCCTCGATCGTGTAGATCGCGTAGTTCGACACGAAGGCGCGGGCCCGGCTCGCCATGAAGCGCTCGAAGCTCGGGCGGGAGCGCTTCGACTTGGTCTTGTAGAGATACCAGGAGACCTGCCGGTCCCACGGGTTGCGGTCGAAGGCGAACTTGAAATAGCTCCGCCACACCTCGGGGCCGACATAGTCGCGCACGCGCCAGGCCGGCATGTGCTCATAGAAGCCGACGCTCGGGTGGTAGTAGCGCTCGGGGCGCAGCAGCAGCCTGCGGAGAAGCGGCCGCTTCGGCTTGAGCGGATGGTCGATGCGGTAGTTCTGCGGCGGCAGGCCCTTGCGGTCCTGCTCGCTCTCCTCGCGATAGGGCGTGATCACGTCGGACGGCCCGCATAGCTCGGAGAGCGCAGCCTCGATCGCCGCGCCGGCCGTCTTCTTGGTCTTCAAGAAGACGAATTTATGCTCATGCAAGATGATGATCATTGCTGCCTGCAATGCCGGGCCAACATTGCGCATGGTGACGCTAAGCCGGCAGCATTACAGGACAATGGCAGTTCTCTTGCAGTAATTTTAACGCGGAGTGTGCCTGGCCACTTTGCCCTTCGCCGCAAGCCAAGGGGGTCTCTCATCGGCGCGGCGTCGGAGCTCTAAAACTCGTAATCGAGGAGTTTGATCTCAGGGGCATACCACTCCCCAACGACAGCTCTCGTTTGCGGGGAATAGTAGTCGCGATAATCGCGCGCGCGTGTGCTCGACACGTTCGTACGAGGGAGATCGACGGCATTCTCCAAGCCAATCATGCTGAGTGCCTTGCAGAGGTCAGTCTCCAGCTGTTCGTATCGACCGACGAAATTCACGGCGAGGGAGCCCTCAATCGTGTAAAGCCGATAATTTTCCACATAAGCCTGCTGCCGGCTGGCCATGAAATGCTCAAAACTCGGCCGCCGAGCCTTCGATTTGGTCTTGTAGAAGTACCATGACACTTGCCGGTCCCATGGGTTCCGCTCGAAGGCGAACTTGAAATATTGCTTCCAAATCTCCTCCCCGAGATAGGCACGCGCGCGCCACGCCGGCAGGTGTTCGTAGTAGCCAACGCTAGGATGATAGTAGCGCTCAGGGCGGCGGAGCAGCGTTCGCCAGAGCGACCGTTTCGGCTTGAGTGGATGCTCAATCCGATAATTCCGCGGGTGGCCTCCTTGCCGGTATGGCTCATTGTCCGCACGGAATGGGGTAATGATATCTTCCGGCCCGCACAGCTGTGAGATTGCCGCCTCGATGCTCGTGCTGCCTGTCTTGTTCGTCTTGATAAAAATGAAGCGATGACGGTGTGAGACGATCATGTTCGCTTCCGAGAGGACTTAGAACGCGTAACCGAGAAGATTGATTTCACGGCTGTACCATTCCGCGACGAGGTCACGGGTCTGGTCCGTATAATAAATCTGATAGGGGACGCGCATTGGTGTGAAGGATTTAACGCAAGGAAGCTCGAGCGAGTCTGAAATGCCGATTTGGCGAAGGATACGGTCAAAATCCTCTTTCAGATTCTCATAGCGGCCGACGAAGTCGACGCAGACCTCGCCACCCAGGCTGTAAATTTCATAGTTGTTGAGCCGCGCATGCCGGTCGCTGCGCAAGAACTCATCGAAAGAGGGAGGCTTAGGACGCCTGCGATAACGCTGATGATAGAAGGAGACTTGGCGATCCCACGGATTTCGATCGAAGCTGAACTTGAAATAGTTGCGCCAGACATCGTCGGACAGGAGCGAACGAGCTTCGCTGGCCGGCATGTGATTGTAAAAGCCGTAGTCCTGAGCGGTAAATTTGAACCAACGACGTTTCCAGATCGGCCGCGGACTTCCCCACCAGCTGTGAAGCCGCCAGTTTTGTGCCCCGCGTTGGGCGCGCAGCACCTCCTCTGAGCGCGCTAAAGGCGCAAGTATGTCCTTATCGCCGCAGATTGCGCTCAGTGCGAGTTCAATGCTCGTACCGGCCGTCTTCTTGGTCTTGAGAAAAACGAACTTGTGTTTATGGGATACAATCATTTCGAGCCTGCGCTTCCGCGGGCCCCCGCCCGCCTTCGGACGAAAGGTAGCAGAAACTCGTCAGGTCAAAGGTGATGCCTGTGCAACTGCTTGTCATAGCTGGGCCGGCCGGTGCAGGGAAGAGCACGTTCATGCGGGAACTCGCCGAAGGACGGCTCGATCCGCCAATTGCGAAAATGCTGCCGAGTGGAGCAGAAACCTGGCCGCGCCTCGCCGCCAACGACCTTGATTCAAGAGGATGGGGGCTCGGGTTGCAGCGCTTAAAAGTGGCAAGCCTCGTCGTGCACTACAATACGATGCGCCCTTTTTCCAGAGGTTTCGGCGACTATGCCTCGGATCCAGCATTAAAGCTGCTCGGCGGGGCCGGTGCGTCGGTGACCGTAGCGACGCTTATCCCGGAGCCCGAGCTCTTGCTGAAGCAGTATCGTGCGCGACTTGTACAACGGAACGAGGACGAGTGGTGGGTAAAGGCATCGCCGCTCAAGGTCATTCGCCGAAGAGTTCGCATTTTTCTTCGCGGCCGTCTCAAGCGCACCCAGCAGCCTCTAAAGCTGGACCAGCTTCGCCTGATCCGGCTTTACGAAACACCCGACGAGCTCGGTCGATGGTATGAATTGTGGAGGTCGCATCTTGAGCGTATGCGTCAACAGAGGCCTGATACCAAACTTCTCTTTGTGGCCCCTCGCTCTACATCGGGAGATCGTGCAACATTCGAGCTCTTGCGGTCCAGGCGTTCACCCTGAAAGATGCCGATGCGATGCGAGCCTGTTGAGGCGGAGTTAATTCGAAAGCCTAGTGCGCGGCCGGAATCTTTCGGCAAGCGGCTACGGCATCAATTGCGGAAGGGCAGATACCGCCTTGCCCGGGGACTCGTCCGGCTCGCGTTTCGCTTGGCGAAGGCCGGCACGAGGCCCTACGAGCCAGTCGAGATTGGTGGGCGCCGTTATCAAAACGCGCGCGAGACCGAGAGCCGCTGGAGGGCGATCGCAACGGTCTTGAAGCAGTATGGGATCGCTAATGTCCTCGACGTCGGCTGTGCGGAAGGCTGGTTCCTTCGGCGCGCCGCGACCGACCTCAAATGTTTTGCCGTCGGCATCGAGGCTTCCGAGCGGGTGCTAATTTCCGAATTGGCTCGACTCTACGATGGGCTTGAGCGCACGGCGATTATGAGCGCATTCGTTGGTGCGAGCGATATTTTGGCACTCCCTCAATTCGATGCGGTGATCTGCACGTCGGTCGTGCATCACGTTATCCGGCACCAGGGCTTGGCCGCGGGCCGAGACTTCGTGCGGGCGCTTTCGGCACGCACGGTCAAGGTCTTAGTTTTCGAGATAGGCACCTCCGAAGAAGAGGACTGGTCTGGCATTCTTCCGAAAATGGAGGAGGGGCAGGAGGCCTTCGTACGAGCTTTCCTGACGGACTGCGGTTTTAAAGAGATACGCGTCATCGCCGAAAGCGACGGCTTCCGAAGCAAAGACAGAAGGCTACTCTTTTCGGCCGAGCCCGAGGTCCACTAGACAATCGTAACCCGAGATTTGACTAAGCGGACGTCGTCGGGCCCGGACAGCGTCGAGAGGGCG
>CAWBSA010000003.1:0-44957 GCA_963791255.1 uncultured Alphaproteobacteria bacterium
CGTCGTCGTCCATCGCCGGCAGATCGTCATGGACCAGCGAATAGCAATGCACGCATTCGAGCGCACAGCCTGCGTCGAGCGATGCCTCCTCGCCCACCCCGAACAGGGCGGCGGACTGCATCAATAGGAAGGGCCTGAGCCGCTTGCCGCCGCCGAGCACCGCATAGCGCATGGCCTCTGCCAGGGTATCCGCCTCGGCGCCCGGCGCGGCTTGCGCCCCGCCGAGCAAGGCTTCGAGCCTCGCCTCAACGAGCCCTGCCGCACGTCCGAGCTGTTCTTGGAATTCCATCTTGGGGATAGGGCGAATGAGGGCGGCTCTCTGCCGCAAATCGTTGCTAAGCATTACCCTAATACCACGTTGCTCGGTGCGGCAACCGAGGGGTAAAACGCGGGGGATATGGTGATTTCAAGCGGTCTCAGGGGCGCGTCCCCGAAAGCGCTCCTCGAGACGCATGGGGCATCCCTGGCTCTGGCGCGCGGCGTTCACCTTGCTCGCGGGCCTCGCGCTCCTTCTCCTCTCGATCGTCGTGTTCCGCTTCGTCAACCCGCCTATCACCACGGTGATGCTGGCCGACAAGCTTCACGGTGCCACACTGCACCGGCAGTGGGTGCCGCTCGAGGACATCTCTCCCAATCTGCCGCTTGCCGTGATCGCGAGCGAGGACGGGCGCTTCTGCGTGCATTGGGGCGTCGATCTGGGGGCACTGCGCGAGGCGATCGAGGCCGGCGGCATTCGCGGGGCGAGCACCATCCCGATGCAGGTGGCCAAGAACGTCTATCTGTGGAACGGCCGGAGCTATATCCGCAAGGCGTTCGAGCTGCCGCTCGCCTATGTCATGTCGCTGATCTGGCCGAAAAAGCGCATGATGGAGGTCTATCTCAACGTCGCCCAGTTCGGCCCGGGCCTTTACGGCGCCGAGGAAGCGAGCCGCTATTATTTCCGCAAGAGCGCCGCGCAGCTCACCCGCCACGAGGCCGTTCTGCTCGCCGCTACCCTGCCCAATCCAATCCTCCGCAATCCGCGCAAGCCGAGCTTACGCATGCTTCGGATCGCGCGGGCGGTCGAACTCCGCATGCCGACCATCGCCAAACGCTCGGGCTGCGTCCTTTCCCAGCCCTGACAAAGCCCGGCAACGGCTCTGGCCAGCCGAAAACTTTGCCACTATAAGGGCGCCACGAAGGCTCGCCGGTTGGGGGAGCCGCTGACAGGATTAAACAATCATGGCTGTTCCGAAGAGAAAAACCTCGCGCATGAAGCGCGGCAACAGGCGAAGTCACGATGCGCTTGCGGCGCCGACCTATGTCGAGGACAAGGATTCAGGCGAGCTTCGCCGGCCTCATCATATCGACCTGAAATCCGGCCGTTATCACGGCCGTCAGGTGCTAAAGGTCAAGGAAGAGGCGTAAGCCGCGTCGCGCTTGAACGGCGCGCTCGGGCCGCCGTCTCGGAGAGGCTCGATCCGTCATGATGGAACCGGCGCCGGAAGCTAAGCCAGTCCGCAGGCGCGAGCGGCGGAGCTGGACGGCGGCCGTGCCGCTGCTCCTCATCCCGGTGGTCGCCTATGTGGCGTTTGCCGGCTCAGGCGCGGATTTCGACACCTCGCGTTTCACCGTCACCATGCCGTCGCTCGGGCTTTGGCAGATCGCGCTGGGCGATATTCTGGTCACGGTCGGTCTCGGGCTGCTGTTCTTCGAGATCCTGAAGGCGACCCGTACCGGCGGCGCCTCGGTCGTCGATCACGCTTTCTCCATGATGGTGTTCGTCGCCTGCCTGATCCTGTTCCTGATCTGGGACCGGGCCGCCACCTCCACCTTCTTTCTGCTGACGCTGATGGCACTCACCGATGTGGTCGCCGGCTTCTCGGTCACCATCAACGCCGCGCGCCGCGACTATACGGTCGCCCCTCCGGAGTGAAGCAACGCGCCGGATTTCCGCGCTCTCCGGCCGCCCTAAGCTTTTGTCAACCAACCGGCGAAGAATGGGCGTGTGCATCTTCCTTCCGCCGTCATTCCTGCGCGATCGCGCCGTAGAGAAAGCCCTTCTTAAATCTTGTTGCGTAGCGTTCGCAGCAAGGGAAAGCGCCGAAAAGGCGCCGCGTGCGACAAGAGGGGCGTCGAGTTGAATAGATCCGCCAAGGAGCTAGCCGAGCTTGGCCACGTGCCGCCGGTGCGTGTGCAAAGCGCTGCCAGCGTGGTCGATTTCAGCCAGCGCGGCGACGATTGCTGCGCCTCGCCACGGCCCGAGCAGAAGCTCGACCTCGAAGACATCCTGAAAAGCGTGCGCGAGACGGCGTATCGCTGGGACTTCGCCAGCGACCGCATCGACTGGGCGGAGAATGCGCCCGAGGTGCTCGGTATCTCCGAGCCGCTCAAGCTCGGCAAGGGCAGGGCGTTCGCGCTTCTGGTCGATCCCGAGCATGCCGGCAGCCGCTATGACGGCATCACCGGCGGAGCGCATGTCCAGCCCGGGACCGAGGTCAGATATTGCCTGCACTACCGCTTCCTCCCCGAGGGGCGCCGCGGCAGGGCGGCGCTGTGGATCGAGGACAGCGGCGTCTGCTTCATCGACGAGGAGTTCGCGCCCCAAGCATGCGCAAGGCACGCTTCGGGTGATCGACGACCGGCGCGAGAAGCAGGAGCGGCTGCTCTATCTCGGCAGCCATGACGAGCTCACCGGCCAGCTCAACCGCACCCGCCTGACCGAGGAGCTGACGCTGCTGCTGTCGAACGCCGGCCGCGCTCCGTCCAAGGGCGCGTTCCTGCTTGCCGGCGTCAACGACCTCACTCTGATCAACGAGACCTACGGCTTCGACGTCGGCGATGAGGTGATCGCCATCGTCGGCCGCCGCTTGGGCCGCGCGCTGCGCGGCAGGGATTGCATCGGCCGGTTCTCCTCGAACAAATTCGGCGTGGTGCTGCACGATTGCGACGCCAACGGCGTCGAGGCCATCGCCAGACGGCTGATGGCGACCGTTCGCGACAGCGTGATCGATACGAGCGTCGGCGCGGTGGCGTCGAGCATATCGGTCGGCGCCGTGCTGCTGCCCGAGCATGCCGCCAACGCTCAGGCCGCGATCGGCCGTGGACTCCAGGCGCTCGACCTCGCGCGCAACAACCGCAACGGCTATTTCTCGCTCTACCAACCTTGCGAGCGGCGTGACTCGGAGCGGCGCCGGGCCGTCGGTATCGCCGACGACATCGTGCGCGCGCTGAACGACCGCCGCATGATGTTGGCGCTCCAGCCGATCGTCACCTCGCGCAGCCACGAGCCCGAGCTCTACGAGTGCCTGTTGCGCATGAAGCGGCTCGACGGCTCGATTGCGTCGGCCTCCGAGTTCATCCATGTCGCCGAGCAGTTCGGGCTCGCCAAGCTGATCGACCATCGCGTGCTCGAGCTCGCCATCGACCTGCTGCGCGCAATGCCCAGCATCAAGCTCGCGCTCAACCTCTCGGCGGCGACCGCGACCGACCCGCAATGGCTGCGCGGTCTCGAAGCCTTCACCGGCAAGCAGCGAGCGCTCACCGAGCGGCTGACGATCGAGATCACCGAGACCACAGCCATCTCGGATTTGGCCGAGACCGTAAAATTTGTAAGCGTTCTCAAAGCGTTAGGCTGTCGCGTGGCGCTCGACGATTTCGGCGCCGGCTATACCTCGTTCCGCTCGCTTCGCCTGCTCGGCGTCGACATGGTCAAGATCGACGGCTCGTTCATCGAGAATCTCGCCACCCACGCCGAGGACGAGATGTTCGTGCGCACGCTGATCGACCTCGCGCGCAATTTCGGGATCGTCACGGTCGGCGAATGGGTGGGCGACGAGAAGACGGCGAAACTGTTGGAGAATGCCGGCGTCGCCTACATGCAGGGCTATTTCTTCGGCGCGCCCGAGCTCGCCAAGACCGTGCTTGCCAAGACCGTGCTTGCCAAGACCGAGCATCCCGACACCGGCGAGGCCAAGTCGGTCTAGCCGGCTAGCCGGTGGTCAGCAGCGCGGCGAGCGCCGCGAGCAGGGGGTCGTGCACGCCGACGCCCTCCAGATGCCGGACCGTGTTCAGCACATATTCGATATTGCCGCCCGCCTGGCCCTTGCCGTTCCGGACAATGCGCAACTGCTGCTCGAGCGATAGAGATCCGGCATATTGCGGGTGCTTGGGGTCGACCAGATAGCAGAGCGCGCGAAGGCGGCGGTTCGAACCATCGAGCAGCGTGATCGGCCGGGAGCGCTCGACATAGACGTCGGTGACCTGCTCGCGCGCGCGCAAATTAGCGACTGTCTCGTCCTCGACGCCGGGCGCGACGCGAAAGGCGATCCCCGTGCAGGCGCCGCCTTTGTCGAGGCCGAGCACCAGGCCCGGCTCCGCCTCGGTGCCGCGATGCACGACGGAATAGACGCACAGCGCGCGATGCGCGCCCATCAGCCGCGCCGGCGCCTGCTCCTCGAAGGCGAAGCCTGGCCGCCACATCAGCGAGCCGTAGCCGAACACCCACAGCTCCCCCCGTGCCACGTCATCGCCGGGCTTGACCCGGCGATCCAGGACCTCTTGCTCAGAGTTTGTTGGCCCTGGATGCCCGGGTCTTCGCCCGGGCATGACGTCCTTGTTCGGATCGGTCGCCTTACCCAACGCTACGCTCTGCCCTAATTCTCGTGGGTGTGGGGGCGGCCGAAATCGGCGGCTGCCGTGTCCTGGCCGGCTTCGATGATGCCGCGGCGGATGGCCCGGGTGCGGGCGAAGTGCTCGTACAGCGCCTCGCCGTCGCCCCGTCTGATCGCCTTGGTCAGGGCCGCGACATCCTCGTTGAAGCGGCCGAGCATTTCCAGCACGCCGTCTTTGTTGGCGAGGAAGATGTCGCGCCACATGACGGGATCGGAGGCGGCGATGCGGGTGAAGTCGCGGAAGCCGCCGGCCGAGAACTTGAGCACTTCGGAGCGCGTCACCGTCTGCAATTCGTCGGCGGTGCCGACGATGGTGTAGGCGATCAGATGCGGCAAATGGCTGGTAATGGCGAGCACCAGATCGTGATGATCGGGCGCCATCTGCTCGACATTGGCGCCAAGCAGACGCCAAAACGCGGCGAGCTTCTCTATCGCCTGCGGGTCGGTCCCCTCGGGCGGCGTCAAGATGCACCAGCGGTTCTCGAACAGCTCGGCGAAGCCCGCATCGGGACCTGAATGCTCGGTGCCGGCGACCGGATGGGCCGGCACGAAATGCACGGTCTTCGGCAGATGCGGGCCCATGTCGCGCACGATCGAGCCCTTGACCGAACCCACGTCGGACACGATCGCACCTGACTTGAGGTGAGGCGCGATCTCCCTGGCGACTTGGCCGCAAACGCCGACCGGGACGCAGACGATGACGAGATCGGCGCCTTCGATCGCCTGCTCGTTGGTCTCAACCACCTTGTCGGCGATGCCGAGCTCGACGACGCGCTTGCGCGTCTCGGGCGAGCGGGAGGTGGCGACGATGGTCCGCACCGCGCCGCGAGCGCGGGCGGCGCGCATGATGGACGAGCCGATCAGGCCCGGGCCGATGATGGCGAGCGTGTCGAACAGGGGCTCAGTCATTTGCGCGCGCCGCCCTTGGCGCCCATGAAGGCGCGCAGCGCCTCGAGCACGGCGTTGTTGTCGTCGTCGGTGCCGATGGTCAGGCGAAGCGCATCGGGGAAGCCGTATTCGGTGACGCGCCGCAGGATGATGCGCCGCCCATGCAGGAATGTGTCGGCCTCTTGAGCCGAGTGGTCGTTTCCTTTCGGGAAATGCAGCAGGAGGAAGTTCGCCGCGCCCGGCGTAACGCCAAGCCCGAGTGCGGAGAGCGCCTCGGCCATGCGCGCGCGCCAGGTCTCGTTATGCGTGGCTGAGCGCTGCACGCTCGCCTGATCCTTCAGCGCCGCGACGCCGGCGGCAATCGCCGGCCCAGAGACGTTGAACGGGCCCCTGATGCGGTTCAGCGCGGCGGCCACCTCCGCCGGGCAATAGACCCAGCCGAGTCTGAGTGAGGCGAGCCCGTAGATCTTGGAGAAGGTGCGCGTCATCACCGTGTTGTGCGTGGTCGCGACCAGCTCGATGCCGGCCTCATAGTCGTTGGCCCGCACATATTCGGCGTAGGCCGCGTCGAGCACCAGCAGCACGCGCTCGGGCAGGCCCTCGCGCAAGCGCTTCACCTCGTCGAAGGCGAGATAAGTCCCGGTCGGGTTGTTGGGGTTGGCGATGAACACCACGCGCGTGGCGGGCGTCACGCGGGCGAGAATCGCGTCGACATTGGCGGTGAGGTCGCTCTCCGGCGCGATGACGGGCTTCGCGCCGCGCGCGAGGATGGCGATCTTGTAAACCAGGAAGCCGTGCTCGCTGTAGATCGCCTCATCGCCCGGTCCGAGGTAGGCGGTGGCGATCAGGTTCAGGAGCTCGTCCGAGCCCGCGCCGCACACGATGCGGCCGGCATCGAGGCCGTAAAGCTTGGCGAGCGCCTCGCGTACCGGCCTGGCCGAGCCGTCTGGGTAGAGCGATAGCGTGCTCGCCGCCGCAAGATAGGCCTCCACCGCCGCAGGCGAGGGCCCGAACGGCGTCTCGTTGGAGGACAGCTTGATGACCGGCTGCGCGCCAGGGAGTGCGCTCGTACCCGGCACGTAGGGCGCGATGTCGAGAATGCCTTGACGCGGGATCGGCCCACGCTTGGCGGTCATCTTGGCTCTCCTGGTTCTGGTTCGCGAGGCGGCTGTCTTGGGGCATTTCTTGGGCCAAAGCAAAGAAAAGATTGACTTTCGTTGCTAAGCTCCTAGCTAACCCCGAGCTGTGGATTAGTGGCCCGGCGGGAGACCGAGTGCGGAACTGAGATGAGCGAGACCCCGACGGCGCACGCTTTTACCGATCATTCTTTGCGGCTCAAGCAGATCGCCGAGCCGCAAAGCGAGATCGTGCATTTCGACGAGCCGCTGCCGCTCGACTGCGGGACCGCGCTCGCGCCGTTCTGCGTCGCCTATCAGACCTACGGCACGCTCAACGCCGAGAAATCGAATCTCGTGGTGGTGTGCCACGCTCTGACCGGCGACCAGCATGTCGCGAATCTGCACCCGGTCACCGGCAAGGCCGGCTGGTGGGAGACCATGGTCGGCCCGGGCAAGCCGATCGACACCGACCGCTATTTCGTGCTGTGCGCCAATGTCATCGGCGGCTGCATGGGTTCTACCGGGCCGAGCTCGATCAATCCGGCGACAGGACGACCCTACGGGCCGGACTTCCCGGTGATCACCGTGGCCGACATGGTGCGGGCGCAGGCGCGACTGCTCGATCATCTCGGCATCGCGCAGGTGCTGTGCGTGCTCGGCGGCTCTATGGGCGGCATGCAGGTGCTGGAATGGGCCGCGACCTATAAGGACCGCGTGTTCTCCGCCGTGCCGATCGCCTGCGCCGCGCGCCACTCCTCGCAGAACATCGCCTTCCACGAGGTCGGCCGTCAGGCGGTGATGGCCGATCCGGATTGGTGCCAGGGCCGTTATCTCGACGAGGGCAAGAGCCCGCGCAAGGGCCTCGCCGTTGCGCGCATGGCCGCGCATATCACCTATCTGTCGGACTCGGCACTGCACACCAAGTTCGGCCGGAACCTCCAGGATCGCGACAAGGTGACGTTCGGGTTCGATGCCGATTTTCAGGTCGAGAGCTATCTTCGCCATCAGGGTGTGAGCTTCGTCGACCGGTTCGACGCCAACTCCTATCTCTACATCACGCGCGCGATGGATTATTTCGACCTCGCCGCCGACCATGGCGGCGTGCTCGCCAACGCTTACGCCGGCACCAAGACGCGGTTCTGCCTCGTCTCCTTCACCTCGGACTGGCTGTTCCTGACCGAGGGGAGCCGCGAGATCGTGCACGCGCTGAACGCGGTCGCCGCCAATGTCAGCTTCGTCGAGATCAAGTCCGACAAGGGCCACGACGCCTTCCTGCTGCATGAGCCTGAGCTGTTCGACACCATCCGCGGCTTCCTGTCGGCCGCAGCGCGCCATCGCGGCGTGATCTTCCCCGGCGCAAACGGGGCACGGCCATGAATGTGAACGTGCCGCCGAAGGCCGTACGCAACACCGAGACGGCGCGCGTCGACCTGCTGCTCATCGCCGACATGGTGACGCCGGGCTCGCGCGTGCTCGATATCGGCTGTGGCGACGGCATGCTGCTCCGCATCCTCGCCGACAAGCAGGGCGTCGACGGCCGCGGCATCGAGCTCAGCCAAGCCGGGGTGAACTCCTGCGTGGCGCAGGGCCTGTCGGTGATCCAGGGCGACGCCGACACCGACCTCGTCTATTACCCCGACCTCGCTTTCGACTACGCGATCCTGTCGCAGACCATCCAGGCGACCTATAGCCCGCGCCACGTGCTCGAGCAGTTGCTCCGCATCGGCAAGCGCGCGGTGGTGTCATTCCCCAATTTCGGCCATTGGCGCGTACGGACCGCGCTGATGTTCGGAGGCGCCATGCCGCGCACTGATAATTTGCCGGACCGCTGGTACGACACGCCCAACATCCATCTCTGCACGATCAACGATTTCGTCGATCTGTGCGACGACGTGGGCGCCAAGATCGAGCGCGCCGTGGCGCTGAACGCCAATGGCTACAAGCTCGGCGTCGCCATGCCGCTTTTCGCGCAGAACCTGTTCGGCGAGCAGGCTGTGTTCCTGCTGTCGCGCTAGCTTTCGGCGCATGGTGTGACGCCTGCGGGCACAGGCACGATGCGGCGGCGCATCTTGCGCTGCTCGCGCGCCGGCACGGCGGCATAGACCTGCTTGGTCGCCTCGACCAGGATCACGCCGGAGAACGCAGGCCATAGCACGAGCCCTAGCCGCTCCCAGAACAGCGGCCATTTGAGCAGCACGCGCCAGTCGAACGGCGGCATGTAGAGCGCATATTCCCAATTCTCCGGCGAGAACATTGCTTCCTTCAGCAGCTTGGTCAGCTGCGAGCGGCTGAACGGGCTGCCATAGCCGAACGGCGTGGTATCGACGCGCGCCCACAGGCCCCTTCGGTTGGGCACGACGAGCAGCAGGCGGCCGTTCGGCGCCAGCACGCGCCATAGCTCGCGGAGCAGGGCGCGCGACTTCTCCGACCATTCCAGCATGTGCACGAGCAGGATGCGGTCGGCGCTCTCGTCGTCGAGCGGCAGTTCGGTCTCATCGACGAGCGTACTCAGCGACTGGCCCTGCTCGGGCCACGGAACGGCGCCGAGCTCGGCCGGCATCAGCGCGCCGAGCACCGCGGCCTCGCCCCTGAAGGCGGCGAGATAGGGCGTGGCGAAGCCGAGCCCGAACACGCGCGCGCCCTTGACCTCGCTCCAGCGCGCCCTGATGCGCGGCCCGAGCAGGCGCCGCACCACGGCCCCCAGCGGGCGCGCGTAGAAATCCTTGAGGTCGACCACGTCGAGTTGCATCGTCGAACTGTCATGACCCAGCGTTTAAAGTTCGTTGTCCGCTCTTCGCGGGTTGGTTTCAACCCGCATCGCGGAAGTGGTAGGGTCCGAGCTCTAGGGAAGAAACATCAGAGTGAATAATGGCCAATCTGCAAATTTATCAATTTCCGACCCGCAGCGACAATTACGGCGTCCTGATCCACGATCCCAAGATCGAGGCGACCGCCGCGATCGACGCGCCGGACGCCGAGGAGCTGCTCGCCGCGCTGCACGACAAGGGCTGGGTGCTGACGCATATCCTCACCACGCACCATCACCACGACCATACCGCCGGCAACGCCATCGTTAAGCGCATGACCGGCTGCACCATTCTCGGACCGGCCAAGGAGGCCGGCTCGATCCCGGCCATCGATATTCAACTCAAGGACGGCGACACGATCGAGATCGGCAGCGCCAAGGGGAAAGTGATCGAGACGCCAGGCCACACCAAGGGCCATGTCAGCTATTTCTTCCCGGACGACGGCATCGTCTTTGTCGGCGACACGCTGTTCTCGGTCGGCTGCGGCAAGCTGCTCGAGGGCGACGCCAAGACGATGTGGTCGTCGCTGTCGAAGCTCGCCAAGCTGCCGCCGGAGACGAAGCTCTATTGCGGCCACGAATACACCAACAACAATTGCCGCTTCGCGCTGACGATCGAGCCCGAGAACGACGCCTTGCGGGCGCGCGCGGCGGAGGTCGCTGCGCTCACCGAGCAGGGCGAGCCGGCGTTGCCGACAACGATCGCCCAGGAGCTCGCTACCAACCCCTTCCTGCGCCCATCGAGCCCGGCCATCCAGAAGCGGCTCGACATGGAGGGGCGCGAGCTCGCCGACATCTTCGGCGAGATCCGCAAGCGCAAGGACAAGTTCTGAGCCATGTCTGAAGCGCTGACAGCCGACGACGTGATCGCCCATCTCGGGCTGAAGCCGCATCCCGAGGGCGGCTGGTTCCGCGAGACGTTTCGCGACGAGCCGGGCCACAAGGGCCGTTCGCATTCGACGGCGATCCTGTTTCTCCTGAAAGCGGGCGAGGTGTCGCGCTGGCACCGCGTGGACGCGGCCGAGATGTTTCACTGGTATGGCGGGGCGCCGCTCCTGCTCGAGGTGAAGCAAGGCGAAACACGCCACGACTATCGGCTCGGTCCGGACTGGCTCAAGGGCGAGCACCCGCATGCGGCGGTGCCTGCCGGTGCGTGGCAGTCGGCACGAAGCCTCGGCGCCTGGACGCTTACCGGCTGCACCGTGGCACCCGGCTTCGACTTCGCCGGCTTCGAGCTCGCCCCCTGGAGAGGCTCGCCGGACGCCCGTTGAGCCCGCGTCCGAATCCATGAACTGGCCGCCATTGATGGTGAGCGTCGAGCCGGTGATCCAGGCGGCCTCGTCCGCGGCGAGGAACACCACGCAGCGCGCGACCTCGTCGGCTTCGCCCGAGACGCCCGACCGGGATCTGGCCGACGATCGACTTCATCACCTCTTCCGAGACGCCGGCGAGCAGGTCGGTCTTGATGTAGCCCGGTGCGATCGCGTTCACGGTGATGCCCTTGCGCGCGCTTTCGAGCGCGAGCGCGCGGGTGAAGCCGATCACGCCGGCCTTGGCCGAGCAATAATTGGCGAGGCCGAGCTGGCCCTTCTGCCCGTTGATCGAGGAGATGTTGACGATGCGGCCGAAGCCTCGCTCGCGCATGCCGTTGATCACCGGCCGGGTCTGGTTGAACAGCGAATCGAGATTGGTGCGGATCACCTGCTCCCA
This sequence comes from uncultured Alphaproteobacteria bacterium, assembly GCA_963791255.1. Lineage (GTDB taxonomy): Bacteria > Pseudomonadota > Alphaproteobacteria > Rhizobiales > Methyloligellaceae > Methyloceanibacter. The sequence goes on from CAWBSA010000003.1 coordinate 11,175, forward strand.
CTGCTCGTGCGTCATCTTCTGGAGCATGGCGTCGCGCGAGATGCCGGCATTGTTGACCAGCACCTCGATCGGACCGACCTCGTTCTCGACATTGACGATGCCCTGCTCGGCGGCGACGTAATCGCCCACGTCCCACTTGAAGACCGGAATCTTGGTCTCCTTGTTGAAGGCCTTGGCGGCGTCGTCGTTGCCGCCGTAATTGGCGGCGACCTTGTAGCCGGCCTTCTTCAGCGCCTTGCAGATCGCGGCACCAATACCGCGCGTTCCTCCCGTGACGAGAGCCACCCTTCCCATAGCGTCCTCCCTTAGAAGCGCTTCTTTGGCGCCTGGCTTCTTCAAATCAAACTGTCATGCCCGGCGTTGAGCCGGGCATCCAGTAATACAACACCTCGTCAAGAAAACTCGGACCGGTGAGATTCCCGCTTTCGCGGGGAATGACACTCGTCGAGCGATCAATCCCGCTCGACGCACATGGCGATGCCCATGCCGCCGCCGATGCAGAGCGTGGCGAGGCCCTTCTTGGCGTCGCGGCGCTTCATCTCGTGCAGCAGCGTGGTGAGGATGCGCGCGCCCGAAGCGCCGATCGGGTGGCCGATGGCGATGGCGCCGCCATTGACGTTCACCTTGGCGGTGTCCCAGCCGACATCCTTGTTGACGGCAAGCGCCTGGGCGGCGAACGCCTCGTTGGCCTCGATCAGGTCGAGGTCGCCGGGCTTCCAGCCGGCCTTCTCGAGCGCCTTGCGCGAGGCGGGGATCGGGCCTGAGCCCATCACCTTTGGATCGACGCCGACCGTCGCCCACGAGGCGATGCGGGCAAGCGGGGTGAGCTTGCGCTTCTTGGCTTCCTTGGCGCTCATCAGCACCAGAGCGGCGGCGCCGTCATTGATGCCCGAAGCGTTTGCTGCGGTGACGGTGCCTTCCTTGTCGAAGGCGGGCTTGAGCTTCGCCGCGTCCTCGAGCTTGGCGCCTTCGCGGATATATTCGTCCTCGCTCACCACCGTCTCGCCCTTGCGCGTCTTGATGGTGACGGAGGCGATCTCGTCTTTGAACTTGCCGGCCTTCTTGGCGGCCTCGGCCTTGTTCTGCGAACCGGTGGCGAATTTGTCCTGGTCCTCGCGGGTGATCTGCCACTGGCGAGCGACGTTCTCGGCGGTGGTGCCCATGTGATAGCCGTTGAAGGCATCCCACAGGCCGTCCTTGATCATCGAATCGATGAGCTCGAGCGCGCCCATCTTCTGGCCGTTGCGCAAATGGGCGACGTGCTTCGACATGCTCATGCTCTCCTGCCCGCCGGCGACCACGATGTCGGCATCGCCGCTCGCGATCTGCTGAGCGCCGAGCGCAACGGCACGCAAACCCGAGCCGCACACCTGATTAATGCCGAAAGCAGTAGCCTCCATAGGAATGCCGGCGGCGACGGCTGCCTGCCGCGCAGGGTTCTGGCCCTCTCCAGCCGTCAGCACCTGGCCCATGATCACTTCATCCACATCGGCGGCGGCCACGCCCGCCCGCTCGAGCGCCGCCTTGATGGCGATCTCGCCCAGCACGTGCGCCGGCACGCTCGACAGCGCGCCGTTAAAGGAGCCAACCGGCGTCCGCGCCGCGCTGACGATGACAATCTCTTCGTCTCTCATGCCGATCTCCAACACCCACAAGGAGGAAAGGTCATAACGTAGTGATTCCCTTTGGGGAAGCCCAGGGTTCGAGCCCTCATTAAGGCTGCGGCAAAGCCTCTGGTGCTGTGCACAAAGAACGTGCTACTGATCTCGCAGTTGCGGTATGAAGTAATCTTGGGACGGGGCCCCAAGGCGTAGGAGCGCAAGACACGTGGCAAGGGACGCTGACCAGGAGAGCCGGCCGGTCATCATCAAGAAATACGCCAACCGCAGGCTCTACAATACCGACACCAGCACCTATGTGACGCTCGAGGACCTCGCCGAAATGGTGCGGGGCGAGCGAGACTTCGTGGTCTACGACGCCAAGACCGGCGAAGACCTGACCCATTCTGTCCTGACCCAGATCATCGTCGAGCAGGAAAGCCGCGGCACCAACCTGCTGCCGATCGGCTTTTTGCGCCAGCTCATCCGCTTCTATGGCGACAGCATGCAGAAACTGGTGCCGAGCTATCTCGAGTTCAGCCTCGATTCGCTGACCCGCCAGCAGGAGCAATACCGCAGGCGATTCGCCCATACGTTCGGCACCGCCGCGTTCGAGGCGATGCAGGACCAGGTGCGCAAGAACTTCGCCACCTTCGAGAAGGCGCTCGGACTGTTCACCCCCTTCGCCAAGGGAAGCAGCACCGAGGACGGCAATGTTCAGATCGAGCACGAAGCCGAGCCCCGCGAGACCCAGGTGCTGCTCGGCAAGCCCGACGATGAGATCGCCACGCTCAAGGCCGAGCTCTCGGCCATGCAGCAGCGCCTCGAGCAGCTCTCCCGCCGCTAGTTTTCCCGCCAAGGGTTCGGCAGTCTCGCTTCTCCTCTCCCCACCGGGGAGAAGGACGGCCGCGAATGCGACCGGGTGAGGGGGATCTGTGTCGTGATCCGTAGCCCCCTCATCCTTCCCGCCATGCGCGCTCCGCGGTGAGCGCCGCGAAAGCGTCGCTCGCGCTAGTCGCGGCGGAAAGCCCTCTCCCCGCTGGGGAAAGGAGAGGCGAAGCATTAAGCGTTAGAGTGAACCTAAGCGGCGTCGGCCTGGAGCCGGCGCATATGCGCGGCGGTCAGGTCGGCCTCGACCGATACACGGTCGTCGGCGTTCTCGGCGAGCAGGTGAATATGCACCTCGTTCGCGCCGATCTTCGCGCCCTCGTGGCGGAGATGGGCGAGATTGAGGGTCACCGCCTCATCCTTGGTCTGGCCGAACGTGAGCGCGACGCGGCGCCCATCGTCATAGCGGCGGACCAGGATGTAGTTGGTGCGCGGCAGAGCAGGGCAGCCGATCAGGCTGTAGACGCTATGCAGATAGCGCCGCCCCGAGGCCCCACGCCAATAGTGGAAGGCCTGGGCGAAGGCGGCTTCCGAGCAAACGAGGGCCGGCTCATCGGCCGGACCAAACTCGTCAAACTCGGGGGCTTCGACTTTGCGCATCCACATAGGAATTCCGTCCGTTAACCGTGAATTCGAATCATCAGATGGGTTGACTGGTGACGAATTCAAGACACGACCCGCTACGAATCTCTGGAACAAAGGTAGAACTCTCGCCAAGCTTCAGTCAAGCACTCAAAGGTTAACGCCCTGCATACTGCCGGATTTCTTGGGGTTTGCTTCGGCGAGTAGGCGGTCTGAGGCGGTCTCGATGGCAGAGGTGAGTCGCGCCAGGAACTCGGCCCGCGGCAGCCCCGGCGGAATCGGATCGAGAAACTCGACGATTATGGTGCCGGGGCGCCGAATCACGCTTCGCCTCGGCCAGAACAGCCCCGAATTGAGCGCCACGGGGACGCAAGGGATCCCCAGTGCAGCGTAGAGCAGGACCACGCCGGTCTTGTAGTCGGGCGGCGCGCCGGGCGCCCGGCGCGTGCCCTCGGGGAAAATGATGATCTCGCGGCCGGCGGCGGCGCGGCCCTTGGCCTCCCGCAGCATGCGGCGGAGCGCCGACGGCCCCTTGTCGCGGTCGACCGGGATCATCTCGAACTTCGTCGAGAACCAGCCGTGAAAGGGGATCCAGAACAGCTCGCGCTTCATGAGCAGAGCCGGATCGCGAAACAGCGGGATGAGCGCGAAGGTCTCCCACGCCGATTGGTGCTTGGAGGCGACCAGGCAGGCGCCCGTGGGCAGCTTATCCTTGCCCCGCACCTCGAGCCTGGTGCCGACGATCGTCTCGAGCAGCCACAGCTCGAAGCGCGAATGCACCGCGAGCGCCGCCATCGCCCAGCGCCGCGGCGCGAACAGCAAGGGGCTGCCGAGCACGACGAACAGCGTCGTCGTCACGTAGAACAGCACGTTGAAGAGCAGCGAGCGCGCCATCAGAGTGAAATCCCTAAAGGTTCATCACGATTTCGCTCTGGCTTTCCTTTTGCGCACGATCTTTTCGGAAAACCGGTGCCCACTTTTCGGGATCATGCTCCAGGCGATTGACCGTTACGGCTCGGGAACGGCCGCCTTTTCACCCGGCAAGAAGATCAGCGCGATCCTGGTGGCGCCGAGCCGCCCGAGCGCCGGCAGATATTTCAGATATTCCGACATCAACAGCTTGGTCGTGCCGGGATAGGTCCACCAATGATCGAGATGCACGTTCTTGTCGATCACCGGCGAGGAGATCAGCGTCACGTTCGGCATGGCGCGGGCGAGCTCGGCCAGCGCGCGCGGCATGTGATAGTTCGAGGTCACCACGATCACCGAGCCGAAATGATGCTGCGCCACCCATTCGGCCGTCTCGGTGGCGTTGTCGATGGTGTTGCGCGCCTCCTTGTCGAGGTCGACGCAGCAGGTGAAATACTGATCGCCCTGGCTGGCGAGCTCCTTCAGCTCGTCCTTGGTGGTAGTGCGAAAGACGCCGGTGATGAGCACGCGCTTCGCCTTGCCCTCGGCGAGCAGCTTCATCGCCTGGTCGATGCGGTCGGCGCCGCCGGTCAGAACGGTGATGCCGTCGGCCGAGCGCGACGGCGCGCGCGGCGCGCGCTCGATGCCGGTCGCGAATACGGCGAAGCCCATGAAGAACAGCACCATGAGCAGCAACAGCCCGTCGAAGAGGAGCCTAACCCCACCGAAGAAGCCGCTGAAGCGTCCTGGTCTATCGTCTTCTTCCTCCTTCACCGCTTACCCCAACGCTGCCAGGCGGACGCAGAATAGGCAGAAAATGCAGGGCCGTGGAACCGGGTTTGCTGCATTTGGATGAGAAATCCGAAGCGGTCACTCGTAGGATTTCAGCACGCGGATCACGCCGAGCCGCGAGGTGACCATGCACAGGCAGGCGATGACGAAGACCACCAGAATGCAGAGGAAATAGCCAGAGAGATCGAGCTCGCCAGTGCCGATCAGACGCTCGGTTTCCGCCGCGGTGACGATGCCGCCGCCGAGCATATGGGTGAGCAGCGGCAGCAAGAGAAAGGCGATCGCGGCGGCAAGCGCGCCGACCAGACCGGCTCGCACGCCAAGGCCGAGGAAATGGCGCTCGAACTCGCTGCTGATGAAGCGCTCGTTGGCGCCGACGAAGTGCAGCACCTCGATGATCTCGCGGTTGGTCGCCATGGCGCTCCGCGTCGCCGAGACGATGACGGCGATGGTGGCCGCGGCGACCAGGCCGAGCACGGCGAGGCCGCCGAGCGCGGCCGAGCGCGTCAGCGTCTTGATCTCGGCCTGCCAGCGGCGGTGGTCGTCGAGCGTCACGCCCTCGAAATTCTGGGTGAGGGCGTCCTTGATGAGGGCGATGTCGGGCGGGTTGGAGCGATCGATCTCAACCGCGATCAGCCGCGGAATCGGCAGCGCCAAGATGGCCGGGCTCTGGCCGAGCCAGGGCTCGAGCAGCTTGGCGCTGTCATCGGCGGTGAGCGGCTTCACCTGCGTGATGCCCTTCTGCTTGGCGAGGAACAGCGACACGAGCGTCATCTTCTTCTCGATGTCCGCGGTGTTGATCGGATCGAGCTCGACGGTGATCTCGCTGGCGATGTCGTTGACCCAGGCTTGCGCCGACTGGTTGACCATGTAGACGGCGCCGGCGGTGAGGCAGGCGAGGAACGACATGATGGCGATCACCACGGTCAGCGCATTGCCGGCGATCGAGGCCGACGGCACGATCTGCGAGGACCGCGTCCGATAGCGCGCCGGCAACATCGAGGCGAGCCTCGCCGGCAACAGTCCCGCCAGCAGGCTGGTCCAGGGATATTCCCGAATGTCGGTGAGCAGGGTCACGGGCGCCTAGCGGATCTGGAGGTGGCCGTTGAGCAGGGTGAGGCGGGGAGCGGCAAGCTGGTCCATCAGGGCATGATCGTGCGTCGCGATAATGACCGAGGTGCCGAGCCGGTTCAGCTCGACGAACAGGCGCAACAGGCGGTTGCCGATCACCGGATCGACGTTGCCGGTGGGCTCGTCGGCGAGCAGCAGCTCGGGCCGGGCGATCACGGCCCTGGCGATCGCCGCGCGCTGCTTCTCGCCGCCGGAGAGGATCGCGGGGTAGGCGTCGATGCGCTCGCCGAGGCCGACCCAGCGGAGCAGGTCGGTCACGTCGTCGCGATAATCGGACTCGCGTTTGCCCATGACCCGTAACGGAAGCGCCACGTTCTCCCAGGTGGTCAAGTGGTCGAGCAGGCGGAAATCCTGGAAAACGATGCCAATCCGGCGCCTGAGCTGGGCGCGGGCGCCAGGGGTAAGCTTGGCCACGTTCTCGCCGAGAACGAAAATCAGGCCCCTGGTCGGCCGGAGCGACATGAAAAGAAGGCGCAAAAGCGTCGTCTTGCCGGCTCCCGACGGTCCGGTCAGGAAGTGAAAGGACCCGGGAAGCACGTGAAAGGTGACGTCGCGCAAGATTTCGGGGCCGGAACCGTAGCGGAGCCCCACATTGTCAAAGCGAATCACCCGTCTTCCTAAAGCCTCTTAACATTGGCCGCGACTTCGCTCTTTATGCTGAACTCACTGTCCGGTATCAATGGAATTGGGCAACGACATGGGGGCTGCCGCAGAATAGACAGTTGCGGCCGGCTTTTGGCTTTTCCGATGGCAACACTCATTATCTGCCCGGCATGCGAGACGCGCTACGAGACGGCGGCCGTTTTCCCGCCTGAAGGCCGCAAGGTTCGCTGCTCGAAATGCGGCAACGTCTGGCAGGCAAAGCCAGTCGTTGCGCCGCCCGCGCCTGCCGTTCCCGAGCTTAAAGTCCCTGCCGACAATCCCTTCGGCCTCCCGGCCGACAGCCCCTTCAGGGTCCCGGCGGACAACCCGTTCGCCATGCCGCCGCCTTCGCCTGCCGCCAAAGCGGCGCCCAAGCCGAAGCCCGCGCCGGTCAATTCAGGGCTTGGCGGTCTCGGCGGCTTTGCCGGCATCGCGCCGAAGCCCGAGCCGAGCCTCAGCGAACGGCTGGCGGTCTCGGTGCCAGAGCCCCCGTCAGACGCCGATTTCGGCATGGACGAGGACGTCGCCGCCCAGGTCGAGCGCATGAACGCCGAGGCCGCCATGGCGGCCGAGGGCGTGCTTCCCGGCGAAAAAGGGCCGGGCATCTTTGCCAGGCTCCGGGCCAAGCGCACGCCTGCGCCCGTGCCGATCGCGCCAGCGGCCAAAACGCCTGCCTTTCCGGATGTCCCACCAGCCGAGGCCGAACTTGCCGCCATGGCCGCCGACGCCGTCGAGCATCCGCCGGTCGAGGCGCCGTCGCGCGTCCTCGCCATGGGCTGGCTTGGGCTCATCCTGTTTATCGGCCTGATCGCCGCCGTGTTCATCTTCGCCAAAGGAGCGGTGCTTTCGATCCTGCCCGGCGCCGCGAAGCTCTACGGGTCGCCGGCCGCGAGCGGGCTCAGCTTCGAGGGCGTGCGCTATGGCTGGAGCAACGAGGGCGGCCAGTCCGTGCTTGAGATCCAGGGCGATGTGGTCAACGGCACCTCGTCGCCGGTCGCGGTGCCCCAGGTCGTGATCGCGCTTCGCGACGAGAAGGGTGCCGAAATCTCCGAGTGGACCACCGAGACCGGGGCCGACGAGCTTGCCGCCGGTGAGCACGCTGCCTTCTTGCGGCAGATTCCCTCGCCGCCGAGCAATGTCCGCAGCGTCATGGTGCGCTTCGCCAAGGCCAATTGAGCAGCGCGCATGGCTTCCTCCGCGGCGCCGTCGATCACGCCGCTCTACAGCGCCGAGACGATCGCCGCCAGGGTCGATGGACTCGCGGGCGAGATCGCGGCGCTCGGTCTCGACGATCTCATTATCGTCGCGGTGCTCAAAGGGAGCTTCATCTTCGCCGCCGACCTGATCAGGGCGCTCCAGCGCAAGGGGCTCCAGCCTGAGATCGACTTCATGTTTCTCGCGAGCTACGGCTCCGGCACGATGTCGGGAGGAGAGGTCAGCGTGCTGCGCGATGTCGAGAGCGAGCTTCGCGGGCGCGACGTGGTGATCGTCGACGACATTCTCGATTCAGGGCGTACGCTGGCATTCGCCAAGGCGATGCTCACCGCGCGCGGCAGCCGGTCGGTCAGGACCTGCGTGCTGCTCGATAAGGACGTGCCGCGCGCCGCCACTATCGTGGCCGACTTCATCGGGTTTCGCTGCAAGCCGGTGTTCGTGGTCGGCTACGGCATGGACCTCGCGCACCGCTATCGCGAGCTGCCGTTCATCGGCGAGGTGTCGCCGCCATGACCACGCTCATGCTCATCTTCGCGGTGATCGGCGCGATCATCCCGCCGGTCGTGATCGCCCAGGCGCTGCGCAGCAAGGCGATGGACCGCTGGCCGGAGGGCGTGCTGGTCGGCGTCTATCTCGGCACGCTGGGGTCGATCAGCCTGCTCACGCTGCTCGCCTATTTCTTCCGGTAGAAGCGGCTGGAGCATGATCCCGAAAAGTTACCGACTTTTCGGATTGGATTATGCGTCAGAGACAAAGATCTAGAGCGAAATTCCGGTTCAACTTGGATGGATTTCGCATCTAGAACGGCTTGATCAGCCGCTCGAGATAATCGAGCTCGATCACCGGCCGCTGCGGGTCGCCGAGGCGGCGGCGAAGCTCGTCGAGCACCTCTCGGGCGCGCTGGATGTCGATCTCGTCGGGCACCTTGACCGACAGCCCGAGATCGGGCCGGTTCGAGCGGTCGGGCCGGCCGAGCGGGTCGCGGCCGTTATTGCCGGGGCCCTGGCCCTGCTGAATCTCGCCGCCCTGCTCCATCTGCTCGGCCATGGCCTGCGCGCCCTTGCGCAGGCTGTCGAGCGCCTGGTTCTGCTGCTGCGTGGCCTGGTCGAGATTGTCATTGCCGATCGCCTGCTTGGCGTCGTTCATCGAGTCCTTGGCGCCGTCGAACTGCTCTGGCGCCTCGGCGCCTTCCATGCGGAAGCGGTCGATCAGGCTTTGCAGCTTGTCGCGCAGCTCCTGCTGGCGCTGGGCGAGCTGGCCGTTCTTGCCGCCGCCCGGCTGCTGCTGGCCCATCTCCATCTTGCCCTGGTCCTGGGGCGAGCCGTTCTTGCCGGATTCGCCCGAGCCCTTAACCTGGCCTTGCTGCGCCTCTCCCGGCATCTCCGAGAACGGAGCCATGCTCATGCCGGGGCCGAAATCGAGCGGCTGCCCGGGCGGGCTCACATCGAATTGCTGGCTTTGCTGCTGGCCGTCGTTGTCGCTCTGCCGGCGCTTCGCCTCGAACGTGTCATCGAGCAGCTTCTGCTGTTTGGAGATGACGTCGTTCAGGTCCTTCATCATCTTGCTCGCGCGCTGCTGCTTGGCGTTCTCGGGGATGTTGCCGGCCTGCATGCGCTCGAGAATGTCCTTGAGCTCCGACAGCATGCGCTCGGCCATCTCCTTGGAGCCTGACTGAGCGAGCTTCTCGATATTGCTCAGCATCTTGTCGAGGTCCTGCTGCGAGACGAGCTGGTCGCCGCTCTGCTTGTCCTGCTTCGCCATGTTGCCCTTGTCCTGGGCCTGCTGGGCGAGCGCTTGCATATATTTCGACAGACGCCTCGCGCAGATTGTCGACGAGCTGCTTGATCTCCTCGGGCGAGGCGTTCTTCTCGAGCGCCTGCGACAGCGCGTCCTGCGCCGATTTCAGCTCGCGCTCGGCCTCTGGCAGATCGCCGTCCTCGATGCGAAGCGCAATCGACCACAGCTGATCGACGGCGCTGCCGATGGCTTCGCGCGAGGGATTGCTCATCAGCCGCCAATAGACGTCGCGCAAGGAGAGATAGGTGAGGCTGTCCTCGTTGACCTTCTCGCCGCCGATGGTCAGCGCGTCGAGCGCGCGAGCGACCCTCTCGGTCGAGTCCGGCTCGCGCACCAGTGATTTGCGCTGCTCGACCACCGCCCTGGCGAGCGGCTTGGTGAACTGCCGCTCCGGCAGGACGAACTCGTAAGGCGCGCTCATCCCGGTCTGTCCGGCCTGGTCGCGGGCGACCAGCGTCATGCGCACCTTGAGCCCGGCCCAGGGATGGGCGGTCAGGTCTTGCGTGGCGCGGCCCTCGACGCGCTTCGCGTTGGCGCGCGACAATTGCAGCGGCATCAGCGGCGGCTCGAGCAGCGGATCGGTCTTGGTGGCGGTGTCCTTGCCGCTCGCGTCTTTCGCTGCCGCGACCGGCGGCGCAACGATCACCGGCGGGGGCAGGGCAATCGGCGGGGCGGCGATGCCGGCATCCTCGCCCTCGGCCAGGGCGAACTTCGCCTCGGCATTGGCCACGCCATGATCGTCGTCGGCGCGATAGATGAGGCGTAAGGCGCCACGCGGGGTGGTGGTCGGGTTGCCCATCAGGCTGATGGTCGGGGCCTCGTCCTTGATCAGGTCGAAGCGCCATTTGGCGACAGTCTTGCCGCCGATCTTCACGTCGGCGCTGCCGGGCTCGTTCAGCGCCACGCTGAACTCGATCAGCCCTTCGGTCTTGCCGGCCTTGCCCGTCTTGGGCTCGGCGAGCGTCGCATGCGAGCCGTCCTCGTTGCTGGTGGCGAGCGTGACCTTCTCGCCTTGCGGCGCATGCGCCCGGACGACAAGCTCGCTCCGCTCCGGCACCGACAGCGCGCGGAACGTCTCGGCGCCCGCGCCGATCGTCTCGCTGCCGTCGGCAAGCACGATGGGCGCGACGCCGGTATAGACGGGCGGCGTCACCCAGGCATCGAGCCTGAGCAGCGATGGTGCGCTGCTCGCCGCCGGGGAGAATGCCGCGCGCAAGCGGTCCCAGCCATTGCCGCCGGCCGCGAACAGAGCGGCGACGAGGCCGATGAGAAGGAGCGCCCTGATGGCGTAGGGGTCCTTGCGGTCGGTCCTGGGGTCGGGCCAGGACGGCCGCAAGCGGTCGATCAGCCTGGACAGCCGCTCGCGATGCGCCGCCCATAGCAGCGCCGTCTCCTTGACGGGCGTGGTGCCGAGGCGGTCCTCATAGGATGACGCGGGGCGGTGCTTGATGTCGGCCTTGCGCTCCAGCCGCCGGAGCGCCTCCTCGCGGGTCGGCAGGCTCAAGCGAATGAGCGGCAGGAAGGAGACCGCGAGCGCGAGGCCGAAGGCGCCGAGCAGCGCGCGATGGAGCAGCGGCGGCGTGATGCTCCAGAGGTCGAGCAGCGTCACCACGAGGAAGGCGCTGACGACGAGGAACGGCCAGAGCAGCGCCTCCCAGACGCGCTCGCAGAGCAGCGCAAGCCAGCTCAGGCGCACCCGGCTTTCGAAGCGCTTGGCGAGCGTGCGATCCTCCGCCGGAGCTGGCGGGGTCGGCTTCGGTTTGAACACCGATTTCATCGTCTCTTCTTTAGCACGGGAGCGGGGGGCGTTCGTAAGTTACAGTCCGGTAATCTAGCGGACCGATGCGGGCGAAATGGAGGCTGCGGCACTCGATCAATGGTGGTCAGAGCCAATCCGGCAGGCGCTCTTTGCCCAGCATGTCGTCATAGCTCGGGCGCGGCCGCGTGATCGCATAGCGGCTGCCGGCGACCAGCACCTCGGGCACCAGAAGCCTCGAATTATATTCCGAGGCGAGCACCGCGCCATAGGCGCCGGCCGTCATCACGGCAATGAGCTCGCCAGGACGGAGCGCGGGCAGGGGTCTCGCGAGCGCAAGATAATCTCCGGTCTCGCATACGGGGCCGACCACGTCGCTGACAACGGTCGGCGTTCCGGGCAAAGGCTCGATCACCGGCAAGATCTCGTGATAGGCCTCGTACAGCGTCGGGCGGATCAGATCGTTCATCGCCGCATCGACGATGGTGAAGGTCTTTGATGAGCCCTGCTTCACGTAGAGTACGCGCGAGATCAGCACGCCGGCATTGCCGGCGATCATGCGTCCCGGCTCGAACAGGAGCCGCACGCCGAGATCGCCGACTTCCTCCTTGACGAGCCGCGCGTAGTCAGCCGGAGAAGGCGGCGTCGGCTGGTCGAGCCGGTAGGGGATACCGAGGCCGCCGCCGAGATTGGCGAAGGCGATGTTGGCGCCTTGCGCGCGCAGCGTGCCGATCAGCTCCTTCAGCAGGGCGAAGGCGTTCTGGAACGGGGAGAGATCGGTGATCTGGCTGCCGATATGCATGTGCACGCCGGCCGCCTCGATATTCGGGAGCTTGCCCGCCAGCCGATAGAGCGCAGGGGCTTCGGCGAACGGTACGCCGAATTTGTTCTCGGCCTTGCCGGTGGCGATCTTGTGATGGGTCTTGGCGTCGACGTCGGGATTGACGCGGATGGCGATGCGGGCGTTCTGCTCGCGCGCCTCGGCCACCTCGCTCAGCGCGCGAAGTTCGGACTCCGATTCCACGTTGAAGGCGAAGATGCCGGCATCGAGCGCGTGCGCCATCTCGGCCTTGGTCTTGCCGACGCCGGAAAAGGCGATGCGCTCCGGCGGGACGCGCACGGCAAGCGCGCGGCGAAGCTCGCCCTCAGACACCACGTCCATGCCGGCGCCGGCGCGAGCGAGCGTGGCCAGCACGGCGAGCGATGAGTTGGCCTTGACCGAATAGCAGACGAGCGTGCCGGGCATCTCGGCGAAGGCGTCGGCGAACACGCGATAGTGCCGCTCGAGCGTCGCCGTCGAATAGCAATAGAAGGGTGTGCCTACCGCGGCGGCGAGGCCGGCAAGGTCGACCTCCTCGGCGTGGAGCACGTTCTCGTGGGACACGCCGCGCCGGTAGGCGAAATGGTGCATTTTAGAAAGTATCAGTCTATTGCAGCAGTCGGTCGATCCATAGGCTACGCGCCGGAACCTTCGACATCTTGGTTGACGGGTCGGCTGCCGCCTCGGGATAAGCGGGCTTAGGCCGGTCGAGCGAGCCGCGGCGCCCGCAGGCGCTAAGCCCAACCGACACCACGAGCAAAAGTGATAAAAGGATGCGCAAAGCGCTTCCCATGGTCGTGCCCCTGTCCCTCGGGCCTTTTCCCGGCCCTTCAACTATCCCTTTTATCGCGACAAGCCCTCCTTCGCCAAACGCTTTATCCACCGTTTGGCCTGGCTGCGCACATTGTTTGGGGCCGTTCCGCCATAGCTTTTGCGGCTTTTGACCGAGCCTGCGACATCCAGCGCCTGGAAGGCGTCCTTGGTGATTCGCGCCTCGACCGACTGGAAATCGGCCAATGACAGGGCCTTGAGCTCGACGCCCTTGGCGTCGGCAAGCGCCACGATCCGCCCGGTGACGTGATGCGCCTCGCGAAACGGCAGGCCGAGCTTCTGCACCAGCCAGTCGGCGAGATCGGTCGCCGTCGAGTGGCCTAATGCGGCGGCGAGCGCCATGGCGGGGAGGTCGGGCTCGAGGTCGTCGACCATCCCGGTCATGGCGGCGAGGGAGAGCGCAAGCGAATCGAGCGCGTCGAACACGCCCTCTTTGTCCTCCTGCATGTCCTTGGCATAAGCGAGCGGCAAGCCCTTCATCACCATCAGCAGCGCCTGGAATGCACCGGCGATCCGCCCGGTCTTGGCGCGCACCAACTCGGCGGCGTCGGGGTTCCGCTTCTGCGGCATGATCGATGAGCCGGTGGTGTATTTGTCGGACAGCCGCGCGAGCGCGAATTGCGGCGAGGTCCACAGCACGATCTCCTCGGCGAGCCGCGACAGATGCATGGCGGCGATCGCGCAGGCGCTTAGCGTCTCGAGCGCGAAGTCGCGATCGGAGACGGCGTCGAGCGAGTTCGCCGCGGGGGCGTCGAAGCCGAGCGCGTTCGCCGTCATCTCCCGGTCGATGGGGAAGCTCGTGCCGGCGAGCGCCGCCGCGCCGAGCGGACATTCAGCCAGCCGCTTGGCGGCGTCGGCGAAGCGGCCGCGGTCGCGCCCGAGCATCTCGACATAAGCGAGGCAATGATGGCCGAAGGTGATCGGCTGCGCCGTCTGGAGATGGGTGAAGCCGGGCATCACCGCGCCGGCATATTGGAGCGCCTTCTCGGCGAGCGCGTGCTGAAGCGCGCCGATCGCGTGCTGAAGCGCGCCGATCGCGTCCCTGACATAGAGCTTGAAGTCGGTCGCCACCTGGTCGTTGCGTGAGCGCGCGGTGTGCAGCTTGCCGGCAACCGGCCCGATCAGCTCGCGCAAGCGATTCTCGACGTTGAGGTGAATGTCCTCGAGCGCTCGCGAGAAAGTGAACGTGCCGGCCTCGATCTCGGCGGCGATCGTGTCCAGTCCGCGCGCGATTGCCTGGGCGTCCTTCTTGGACAGGATGCCGGTCGCGCCGAGCATGGCGACATGCGCCTTGGAGGCTTCGATATCGTGACGCCACAGCCGCTTGTCGAAGTCGATGGAGGCGTTTATCTGCTCCATGATCTCGGCGGGACTTGCGGCGAAGCGGCCGCCCCACATGGTGTTGGTCATCGCTGTCAGGCCTGGGCAAGAGCGTGAGCGGGAAATTGAGCGAACGCAGTGAACCAAAACGCGCCGCGTCGCCGGCCATGTTTATCGTCGCTGGGTCGCTCGCGGCGATAGCCGGATTCGGCACGGTATATGTGAGTTTTGCCCCTTCTGACAATGGAAAGCCGCAAGCGACCGGCGACTCTACGCCGTCGGAGCCGGCCACACCCGGCGACGGCGGCGGGGTCGAGCCCGCTCTCAGGCCTCAACAAGGGGGCCATGGCGGCGCTCCTGGTCAGGCCGAAACCGCTCGATCTGCCGCCGTTCGCGTTCGCCGACGGGGACGGCGCCACCAAGACCCTCGCCGACTTCGCCGGCAAGGTCGTGCTCCTCAATATCTGGGCGACGTGGTGCGTGCCCTGCCGCGAGGAGATGCCGGCGCTCGACAAGCTCGAGACCGAGCTTGGCGGCAAGGATTTCGCCGTGGTGGCGGTGAATATCGACAAAGGCGGACCCGACAAGGCGCGCGCCTTCCTGGCCGAGACCGGCGCCACGCATCTTGGGCTTTACACCGATCCAACGGGCAAATTATTCGCCGCGCTGAAGGCGGTCGGCATGCCGACCACGCTCGTGCTCGACCGCGACGGCAAGGAGATCGCCCGGCTGATCGGCCCCGCCGATTGGAGCTCGGCGGAAGCCAAGCGCGTGATCGAGGCGGCCATCGCCGCCAAGGCCGGGGCGTCCTAAGCGCCACCTTCGTGCTCGAGCGCGCTGCTACTTCACCGGGACGACGGCGTCCTTGTCGAGGCGATAGGTGTATTTGCACGTCTCGTTGGTTGGCTTGTTGCAAGCATCGCCGGACGTCGTCACGTACATCATCGGCTTGCCGCCGGCTTTGCCGAATTTGTAGGTCTTGAGCAGATCCTCGAACACGATGTCCCAGGCGGTATCGCCGTCCCAGAAATAGATCTGCACCGTGCAGCCGCCGTTGCCGCAGAGCGGATTGAGGTCGCCTTTGCATTGCATCTTGCCGAAATCGGCGATCCAATCCTCGCCGCCGTCGCCGTTCAGGTCGGAGACGCTCAACACCTTATCGGTGTTCGGCGTGCCGCCCATCTCCTTGCAGGCCTGGGCCGCGTCGGTGACCGCTTGCGCGACATTGTCGGGCGGTTCGGCGGCGTTAGCCAGGTTTGCGCCAAGGCAGACGGCGACGATCAGCACAGCCAAGCGAGGGAACAGCGAGGTCAAACGGGGGCTCAATTAGCGCCGCTCGTCACGGTCTTGCGCAGCCTCTTCTTGGTGGCCTTGACCGCTGACGAGGCGGCGCCGGCGGTCGCCTTCACCGCGCCGGTGGTGACAGCGGCAGCGGCGTCGGTCGTGGCGTTGACCGCTTCCTCGGCGTCGAGGTCGAGCGTGCCCTTGGGCTTGTTGCGCGCAATCACCGCCTTCTTGCGGCCCGGCTTGCCCGGCCTGCCGCCGCCGCAGATGCTGTCCGACAGATGCGCCGGCGTGTCGCTGAGCGAGGCCTGGATGGCGAGCCCGTCGAGACTCGTGCCGAACAGCGACTTCCAGAAATAGCGCTTGAAGCCGTTCTCCAGGAGATCGGTGGCGCGGACGCGTCGCGTGGCTGTCGATTGCTCGCCGAGAACGACGGCCACCAGCTTGCGTCCGTCGCGGGTCGCGCTCGCTACGATATTGAAGCCGGAGTCGCAGATGAAGCCGGTCTTCATCCCGTCGGCGCCGGGCAGGCTGACGAGCAGCCCGTTATGGGTGCGGATCATCTGCTTGCCGACTTGGACCTGGACCGTGGTGAACAGGTCGAGGTGCTCGGGGAACTCGACGATGATGGCGCGAGCCAGCCGCGCGAGATCACGCGCCGTGGTGTACTGCCCCTCCGCGGGCAAGCCGTTCACGTTGACGAAATGCGTGCGCGTCATGCCGAGATGCTGCGCCGCATCGTTCATCTTGGCGACGAAGGCGTCCTGACTGCCGCCGACGGCTTCGGCGATCATCACCGCCACGTCGTTGGCCGATTTGACGATGAGCACCTTGAGCGCAAGGTCGAGGGTGATGCCCTCGCCCTCTTTCAGCCAGAGTTTGCTCGGGGCTTGTTGCGTCGCCTCCTTGGAGCAGATGATGTTGGTGTCGGGTTTGATGCTGCCGTCCTTCAGCGCCTGGAAGGCGACGTAGGCCGTCATCAGCTTGGTGAGCGAGGCCGGGAACCACATGACGTCGGGATCCTCGGCGTAGAAGACGGTGCCGTTATAGGGCTCGAACACGAGCGCAGGCCCCGCCGTCGCGACCGAAGGAGCGCATAGGATCGCTCCAACGAGGAGGCCAAGACCGGCACGTCTCAGCGTCATTCGATTCCCTCACCCAATCTGGCGCATTCGTGCCTGGCGCTTCCGCCATATGCGCGAACGACGCTGCGCGGAGACATCACCAGTAAAGCGGCTACCCCACCCCTCGGACCGGCCGCGCCCCATAATCAATCCAATTTCGACTGTTCCGTGGCGGGCGGCGGCAAGACGGAGATGAGATCTTGCGCGCGCCGTGCAGCCGAATCGCGAGAATCACGGCCAAACCCTAGGCCCGATCCGCCGCGAGAGTAGCGTGCCGGGCTCAATTCGCAACTGCGAAATTGAATGTCCGAGGGGCTCGCGCTCGGCTAGAGACAGTCGCGGGTGCTCGCGCTAAGGAATGGCGCGTTCTTAGGCAAGATTCGCTGGATGAGTGGCATGGATACAGAGGCGAGGCGCAAGCAGCTTGCTGCCGCGATCCGCAGGGTCGCGGCCGGCGACCGCGCCGCCTTGCGCCTCGTCTATGACCAGACCGCCGCGAAGCTTTTTGGCGTCAGCCTCCGTATATTGAAGGACCGAAGCGAGGCGGAAGACGTGCTCCAGGAGGTTTACCTTACCGTGTGGCGGAAGGCCGGCGCGTTCGACGAGACGCGGGCGAGCCCGATCACGTGGCTGGTGGCACTGACGCGAAATCGCGCGATCGACCGCTTGCGCTCCGGCACGGTAGCGCGGCGGTCGGAGCCGATCGAGGCCGCCGACGCCGTCTCGGATCCCGCGCCGCTCGCCGAGGAAATGGTCGAGCGCGGCCAGGAGCAGGCGAGGCTCGACGCGTGTCTCGGCGAGCTCGAAGGGCGCCAGGCGGCGGCGATCAGGTCCGCATTCATCGACGGCACGACCTACGAGGAGCTGGCGCGGGTGTCGGGCGTCCCGCTCGGCACGATGAAGAGCACGATCAGGCGCGGGCTTGCCAAATTGAGAGCATGTCTGGAGCGATGAGCGACACCGGCACGACAGACTTTGCGGAGCGCGAGCGGCTGATCGCCGCCGAATACGTGCTCGGCGTGCTGAACGCGCATGAGCGTCGCGCGGTCGAGCAGCTGATCGCCCGCAGTCCTGCCTTCGCCGCCGAGGTGGCGTTCTGGGAAGAGCGGCTCGGCGGACTCGCCGCGAGCGTCGCTCCGGTTGCGCCGCCGGCCCATCTCTGGTCGCGCATCGAGGCCGCGCTCGATCGCGCCGCGCCGGATCAGCGGAGCGGCGAGGGGCTGTGGCGGAGCCTCGCCTTCTGGCGTGGGCTGGCCATCGCCGCGAGCGCGTTCGCCGTCGCCTGCCTCGCCGGGCTGATCTATGTCGCGCAAGCCCCGACACTGCGGCCGCCGCTGGTCGCCAAGCTCGACGAGTCATCGGGCAAGTCTGGATTCTTCGCGGCCGCCAATCCCGTCGACGGCAGCCTGACCATCGTTCCGGCGGCGCTGCTGACGGGCCAGGAGCAGCACGCGCTCGAGCTTTGGGTTATTCCCGCCGGCGGCAAGCCGCACTCGCTCGGCCTCATCGATCCCGAGCGTCCGGTCAAGGTCATTGTGCCGCCTGAGCTCAGGCCGCATGTGACGGCGGATTCGGTGCTCGCCATCACGGTCGAGCCGCTCGGCGGCTCGCCGACGGGACAGCCGACCGGCCCGGTCATCGCCAACGGCAAGCTCGCCGCGCTTTAGCTACGGCGTCTGCGACTCACGAAAACGTCATCGGCCGTCGCTGCATCCGCGGCGCGCGGCACGCCGTAACTCCGCCCGTACCCCCCGAAGGGACAACTCACAAACAGGAGGATGTTATGAAGTTCGTGAAATTCACTCTCGCCGGCGTGGCTGCCGCCGGTCTTGCGTTCGCCGCTCTCGACACCGTTCCGACCTTCGCCAAGGAGACCACGGTGATGGTCGGCGGCGCGCCGATGTTCCCATCCAAGAATATCATCCAGAATGCGGTCAACTCGAAGGACCACACCACGCTGGTGGCTGCGGTCAAGGCCGCCGATCTGGTCGATACGCTGTCGGGCAAGGGCCCGTTCACCGTGTTCGCGCCGACCAACGACGCGTTCGCCAAGCTGCCGGCCGGCACGGTCGACACGCTGCTCAGGCCCGAGAACAAGGGCCAGCTCGCCCAGGTCCTGACCTATCACGTCGTGCCCGGCCGCATCACCGCCAACGACCTGATGGAGATGATCAAGAAGGGCGGCGGCAAGGCCACGCTCAAGACGGTCGAAGGCGCGGACCTCACCTTCGAGATGAAGGATGGCGCGATCTGGGTGGTCGATGCGAAGGGCGATACCGCCAAGATCACCATCAAGAACGTGATGCAGTCGAACGGCGTGATCCACGTCATCGACACCGTGTTGCTGCCGAGCTACCCCCCTCCCTCCCCACAAGGGAGCTCGGCAGAGCATCGCCCGCCGCGGCCATCGCGGCGGGCTTCTCCTGCGGCACGCCGACCTCTCCATCGAGACGAGGTATGGAGTATGGTGCTGCCGTTGGGGGGCGTCTAAGCATGGACTGGCTGCGCAAGGTCGTCGAGAATCCGCTGACCGAGCGGGTCATCATGGCGCTCATTCTAATCAACGCCGTGACGCTCGGGCTCGAGACGAGCGCAAGCGCGATGGAGCGCTACGGCCCGCTGCTCATCGCGATAGACCGCATCGCCATCGCCATCTTCGTGGTCGAGATCCTGGCGCGGCTGTTCGTGCAGCGCGCCGCGTTCTTCCGCGACGGCTGGAACATCTTCGACATGGTGGTGGTCGGGGTCGCGGTGGCGCCGGCGACGGCCGCCTTCTCGGTGCTCCGCGCGCTTCGCGTACTGCGTCTGCTTCGGCTGATCACCGCCGTGCCTGCGCTGCAGCGCGTGGTCGGCGGCCTGATCAGGGCGCTGCCCGGCATGGGCTCGATCCTGCTCCTGATCGGCCTCATCTTCTATGTGGCGGCGGTGATGGCCGTTAATCTCTACGGCAGCGATTTCCCCGAGCAGTTCGGCACGCTCGGCCGCTCGCTGTTCACGCTGTTCACGGTGATGACGCTGGAAGGCTGGGTCGACGACGTGGTCAGGCCGATCCTGGTCAAGCACCCTTACGCCTGGATCTTCTTCATCTCGTTCATCGTCGTCACCACCTTCACCGTGCTCAACCTCATCATCGGCATCATCGTCAACGCCATCCAGGAGGAGCATGCCGAGAACGAGAGCGCGGAGCGCAAGGCGGAGCGCAAGATGGTGCACGACGAGACCGCGCCGCTGATGCGCGAATTGAAGGCGCTCCGCGGCGAGATCGTTGCGCTGCGCCAGGAGGTCGGCCCCCGCAAGCAGAAGCCGCGCTAAGCTCGCCTCAGCACGTCACCCTCTGCTGGAGCGCCTCGGTGAGCAGGTAGCAGCCGGAGCGCATCTCAGCGATCATCCAGCCGCGTTTGTCGCGGACGAGCTCGTAGGTGACGGAGGTCGCCTTGCCGAAATTCTTGAACCTGGCATCGACCACCGCCGATTTCTTGTCCTCCTTGATCAACACGGCGTGGACGTCGCTCAGGTCGAAGTCGTTGCCCATGACGATCATCGAGAAGTCCATGCAGGCATCGCCGTTCTTCTTGGCGATGCGAAAGCAGTCGTCCCAGAGCTTCTGCGTGCGCGGCGTGTAGCGCGCGGTGCCGCCGAGCGCGTCGGGATCGTAAAGCGACAGCACATAGTCCGTCGCGCTCTGCTGCTTCGCCGCAACGAGCAGGGGCGATGCGGCAAGCATCAGCAAGGCGATTGCGATCAGCCGGGCGATGCTCATCATCTTCGCCGCCCCCGTCATACCGGCGTAAGCCGGTATCCAGTCGACAAAAACAGCCCTCGCGCAACCGGTGAGCTAGCGAGTCTTGCGTTGGATTCCGGCTTTCGCCGGAATGACGACAAGACACTCAACCCTCAACCCTTCTCGATCAGAACGGCGCGGAAGTCGTTGACGTTGGTGAGGGTCGGGCCGGTCACCAACAGATCGCCGATCGCATTGAAGAAATTCCACGGGTCGTTGTCGGCGAGCATGGCCTTGGCGTTGATGCCGGCCTTAGCGGCGCGGGCGAGCGTGTCGGGATAGATCAGCGCGCCGGCGTTGTCCTCGCTGCCGTCGACGCCGTCGGTGTCGCCGGCGAGCGCATAAATGCCCTGCATGCCGTCGAGCGCGATGGCGAGTGCCAGCAGGAACTCGGTGTTGCGTCCGCCTTTGCCCTTGCCTTTGAGCGTGATGGTGGTCTCGCCGCCGGAGATCAGCACGCAAGGCGGCTTCTCCGGCTGGCCGCGCAGCTTGCATTGCCGGGCGATGCCGGCATGGACCAGAGCCACGTCGCGCGACTCGCCTTCGATGGAATCGCCGAGGATCACCGGCGTGACGCCGGCCTTGCGCGCGACTTCGGCGGCGGCTTCGAGCGAGGCTTGCGGGGTGGCGATCATGATGTTCTCGACGCGGGCGAGCCGGTGATCGCCGGGTTTCGGCGTCTCGTCGGCGGTGCGCAGGCGCTTCAGCACGCTTGCCGGCACGTCGATCGCGTATTTCTCGATGATGCCGAGCGCGTGCTCGTTGGTCGATGGGTCGGCGACGGTCGGGCCCGAGGCGATGATCGAGGGATCGTCGCCCGGCACGTCTGAGATCATCAGCGCCACGACCTTGGCCGGGTAGGCGGCAGCGGCAAGCCTCCCGCCTTTGATGGCGGAGAGATGCTTCCGCACGGTGTTCATCTCGGAGATGGTCGCGCCAGATTTGAGCAGAGCCTTGTTGACAGCCTGCTTGTCCTCGAGGCTCAAGCCGTCAGGCGGCAGCGCGAGCAGCGCCGATCCGCCGCCCGAGATGAGGCAGAGCACGAGGTCGTCCTCGCTCAGTCCCTGCACCATCTCGTGGATGCGCCGCGCCGCCTCGCGCCCGGCCGCATCGGGGACGGGGTGGGCGGCCTCGACCACCTCCAGCCTTTTGGTCGGCACGCGGTAGCCGTAGCGGGTGACCACCAGGCCTTCGAGCGGCCCGTCCCAGGCATCTTCGAGCGCGCGTGCCATGGCGCCGGAAGCCTTGCCGGCGCCGATGATGACGGTCCGTCCCTTCGGACGGGGCGGCAGATGGGCGGGCACGCAAAGCGAGGGCAAGGCAGCCTCGACAGCCGCCTGGAACATTGCCTTGAGCAGGATGTCAGGCTTCATCTTGAACGGCTTTCCCTCCCAGAATTGGGCGATGAAACTGCACAGACGATTGCAAGAAGGCAAGCGAATGAATTAGTTTGCTCAAGCCTGGTGCAATAAAAGTCCGCGTCTTCCGCGAGGCTAATCAATTGGGGATCAATGAGTTATGTCAGTTCAGCCGCGTGAAGATGCCGAAAAACCGGGCAAGCCTGCGCACGATCAGCACAAGTCGCCGAAATCCGATATCGAGATCAGCCAGGCCGCACATATGCGGCCGATCCTCGAAGTCGCCAAGGACAAGCTCGGCATCCCGGCCAAGGACTTGATCCCCTACGGGCATTACAAGGCCAAGGTCTCGCTCGACTACATCGCGGGGCTGGCCGACAAGCCCGACGGCAAGCTGATCCTGGTGACCGCCATCACCCCGACGCCTGCCGGCGAGGGCAAGACCACGACCACGGTCGGCTTGGGCGATGCGCTGAACGTCATCGGCAAGAAGGCGATCGTCTGCATCCGCGAGCCTTCGCTCGGCCCCTGCTTCGGGGTCAAGGGCGGGGCGGCCGGCGGCGGCTATGCCCAGGTCGTGCCGATGGAGGACATCAACCTGCATTTCACCGGCGACTTCCATGCGATCGGCGCCGCCAACAATCTGCTCGCGGCGATGATCGACAACCACGTCTATTGGGGCAACAAGCTCGACATCGACATCCGCCGCATCTCCTGGCGCCGCGCCGTCGACATGAACGACCGCGCGCTCCGCGACATCGTCACCTCGCTCGGCGGCGCCGCCAACGGCTTCCCGCGCGAGGCGGGCTTCGACATCACCGTGGCGTCGGAGGTGATGGCGATCTTCTGCCTCGCATCCGACCTCGACGATCTCCAGCGGCGGCTCGGCCAGATTCAGATCGGCCAGACGCGCGACAAGAAAGCCGTCACCGCCAAGGATCTGTCGGCGGCCGGCTCGATGGCGGCACTGCTCAAGGATGCGCTCGCGCCGAACCTAGTGCAGACGCTCGAGAACAACCCGGCCTTCATCCATGGCGGTCCGTTCGCCAATATCGCGCATGGCTGCAACTCGGTGATCGCCACCAAGGCCGCGCTCAAGCTCGGCGACTATGTGGTGACCGAGGCGGGCTTCGGCGCCGATCTCGGTGCTGAGAAGTTCTTCGACATCAAATGCCGCAAGGCCGGGCTCACGCCGTCATGCGTGGTGCTGGTCGCGACCATCCGCGCGCTCAAGATGCATGGCGGGGTGGCCAAGGACGACCTCAAGAAGGAGAATCTCGGCGCGCTGGAGAAGGGCTTCGCCAATCTCGAGCGTCACGTCGAGAATTTGCAGAAATATGGCGTGCCGGTGGTGGTGTCGATCAACCGCTTCTCGAGCGACACCGAGGGCGAGATCGCGCTGCTGAAGAAGCTGTCGGCCAAGCTCGGCGTCGAATGCGTGATGGCCGACCATTGGGCCGAAGGCGGCGCGGGCGCGGTCGAGGTCGCCAAGACCGTGGTGCGCACCGTGGAATCGCAGAAGGGCCAGTTCAAGCCGCTCTATCCCGACGACATGTCGCTGTGGGAGAAGACGCGCACCATCGCGCGCGAGATCTACCGCGCCGACGACATCACCGCCGACAAGGCCGTGAAGGACCGCTTCGCCGAGCTGGAGAAGGAAGGCTTCGGCAAGTTTCCGATCTGCGTCGCCAAGACCCAATACAGCTTTTCCACCAATGCCGACGCCAAGGGCTCGCCGACCGGGTTCACCATCCCGATCCGCGAGGTGAGGCTGTCGGCGGGGGCCGAGTTCGTCGTCGTGGTGTGCGGCGACATCATGACCATGCCGGGGCTGCCGAAGGTGCCGGCAGCGAACTCGATCGAGCTCGGCAAGGACGGCCGCATCACCGGCCTATTTTAAGGGCAAAAGGAGTTGCAAGGTTGACGGGGTGACGCTAACACCCTGTTCCACGCGAATTATCAATTGGCCGACCACCGGTCAGGCCAAAGAAATCCTTAAGGGGAGAAGACGAATGGCTGGAGCAAGAAGGCCAGGGCGCAATTTTCTATTTGTGCCGGGACCGACCAATGTGCCGGACCGCATCTTGCGCGCCATGCACGTCGCCATGGAGGATCATCGCTCCTCCGACTTTCCCAAGCTTACGCTGCCTCTGTTCGAGGAGACGAAGAAGGTCTTCAAGACCAAAGACGGGCAGGTCTTCATCTATCCTTCGAGCGGCACCGGCGCCTGGGAAGCCTCGCTCACCAATACCCGCTCGCCCGGCGACAAGATGCTAGCCGCGCGGTTCGGCCAGTTCAGCCATCTGTGGATCGATCTCGCCCGCCGCCATGGGCTCGAGGTCGAGGTGCAGGAGGAGGAGTGGGGCACCGGCGCCAATCCCGACCGCATCGAGGAGGCGCTCCGCGCCGACAAGGCTCACGCCATCAAGGGCGTCATGGTGGTGCATAACGAGACCGCCACCGGCGTCACCAGCGATGTCGGCGCCGTGCGCCGCGCCATCGACGCCGCCAAGCACCCGGCGCTGCTTTATGTCGACGGGGTAAGCTCGGTCGCGAGCCTCGACTTCCGCATGGACGAGTGGGGCGTCGACCTCGCCATCACCGGCTCGCAGAAGGGCCTGATGCTGCCGGCCGGTCTCGGCATCGTGTGCGCGAGCCAGAAGGCGCTCGCGGCGATGAAGGATGCCAAGTGCACCAAGGCCTATTTCGATTTCGCCGACTATTTGCGGGCGAACCCGACCGGCTACTTCCCCTACACGCCGGCGCTGCCGCTGCTCTACGGCCTGCGCGAGTCGCTTGCCATCCTCCAGGAGGAGGGGCTCGACAACGTCTATGCGCGTCATCGCCATCTCGCCGGCGGCGCCCGCGCCGCGGTCCAGGGCTGGGGTCTCAAGCTCTGCGCCAAGGAGCCGAAATGGCATTCCGACACGGTGACCGCGATCATGGTGCCGCAAGGCTTCAACGGCGCCGACGTGATCGACCGGGCCTATCGCCGCTATAACCTCGCGCTCGGCGCTGGCCTGTCGCAGATGGCCGGCAAGCTGTTCCGCATCGGGCATCTGGGCGACCTGAACGAGCTGATGCTGCTTGGCGCCATCTCGGGCGCTGAGATGGCCATGCGCGATGTCGGCATCGAGATCGAGCTCGGCTCTGGCGTCGCGGCGGCGCAGGCGCATTTCCGCGGCGCGCAAGCGGCCAAGGAAGCCAAGGTCGCCGCCGAATAAGAGCTTCGAGGGGCGCTATCGGCGACAGCCGGTCTCGCTTGATTTGACTTAGTCCGGTCCGCTTGGCGCTCGCAGGTCGCGAGCGTCGGGAGAAGGTGAGGCGTGTCGCGACGGGCGGTGTCCGAGCGGCGTCTAGGTAAGGGGCAAGGTTCAGTGCAGCACGCGATCGTGTTCCTCGATCGGGAGTCGGTTGACGCCAAAGTCCGCCGTCCGAATTTTCCGCACAGCTATAAAGAATATCAGTCGACCTGGACGCACGACGAGATCGTCGAGCGGCTCAAGGACGCCGACATCGCCATCATCAACAAGGTGCCGATGCCTGCCGCGACGCTCAAGCTCTTGCCCAAGCTGAAGCTGATCGCGGTGGCCGCGACCGGCACCGACATCATCGACAAGGCTTATTGCAAGGCGAACGGCATCACCATCGTCAACATCCGCAATTACGCCTTCAACACCGTGCCAGAGCATGTGCTGGCGCTGATCTTCACGCTCCGCCGCAACCTGTTCGCCTACACGAAAGACGTGCAGAACGGGGTGTGGAATAAATCGAGCCAGTTCTGCTTCTTGACCCATCCGATCCGCGACGTGGCCGGCTCGACGCTCGGCATCGTCGGCTATGGCGCGCTCGGCAAGTCGATCGGCAAGCGTGCCGAGGCGCTCGGCATGAAGGTGCTGCCTTACGACGTCTTTCCGCAACCGGGCCTGGTCGATTTCGAGACCATCCTGACGCAAAGCGACATCATCACGCTGCACGTGCCGCTGACGCCCGAGACCAAGAACATGATCGGGGCGAACGAGCTCAAGAAGATGAAACCCTCCGCGATCCTGATCAACACCGCGCGCGGCGGGCTGGTCGACGAGGCGGCGCTCGCCGAGGCGCTGCGGAACGGCACCATCGCCGGCGCAGGTTTCGACGTGCTCACCAAGGAGCCGCCGAAGGAAGGCAACATCCTGCTCGACGCCACGATCCCCAACCTGATCGTCACGCCGCATGTCGCCTGGGCAAGCCAGGAGGCCATGCAGATCCTCGCCGATCAGCTCATCGACAATGTCGAGGCGTTCGTGGCCGGCAAGCCGCAGAACGTCGTCGAGTAAACCCGAAAGCACACGCCATGAAGAAGCTGCTGTTCCTGTTCGACACCGACGCTTACCCGAGCGTGTTCGATACCGTCGTCGCCTATGACGGCGGCGCCGATCGCGTGACGGGTTACGCCAATGTCACCCCCGACAATGTCGGCGCGCTGGTCGACGGCACCATCTATACGCGCGGCGGCAAGGACAAGCAGTCGACGGCGATCTTCGTCGGCGGCGGCGACATGCCGAAGGGCGAGGCGGTGCTGGCGGCGGTGAAGAAGCGGTTCTTCGGGCCGTTCCGCGTCTCGGTCATGCTCGACTCCAACGGCTCGAACACCACGGCAGCCGCTGGCGTCGCGCTGCTCGCCAAGGCGAAGACGCTCAAGGGCAAGAAGGCGGTCGTGCTCGCCGGCACTGGACCGGTCGGCATGCGCGCCGCTGCGTTCCTCGGCCAAGAGGGCGCCGAGGTCACCATCACCTCGCGCACCAAGGACAAGGGCGATCAGGCGGCCAAGGCGATCGAGGCCCGCTTCGGCGTCAAGGTCAAGGCGGTCGAGGGCGCCGATGACGCCTCCCGCGCCGCGGCGGCCAAAGACGCCAATATCGTGTTCGCCGCCGGCGCCATCGGCTACCAGCTCCTGCCGCTCTCGGCGTGGAAGGACAATCCCAATATCGAGCTGCTGGCCGACGTGAACGCCCAGCCGCCGCTCGGCATCGAGGGCATCGAGGCGACCGACAAGGGCAAGGACCGCCACGGCAAGCTCGCGTTCGGCGCGCTCGGCATCGGCGGCCTCAAATTGAAGCTGCACCGCGCGTGCATCGGCAAGCTGTTCGAAAGCGCCGACGGCGTGTTCGACGCCGAGGAGATCTACGCACTGGCCAAAGAGATGGCGTGATGACGCAGATCAAGGACACTTCAATCGAGCATTTCCTAGATGCGCTCGCGAGCAGCGGGGCGACGCCCGGCGGCGGTAGCGCGGCCGCCATCATCGGCGCGATGGGCGCGGCGCTGGTGAGCATGGTGTGCAACCTGACCATCGGCAAAAAGAAATATGTCGAGGTGGAGGGCGAGATGAAGGACGTGCTGCACAAGGCCGAGGCGCTCCGCCACAGGCTGACCGGCATGATCCAGGACGACGTGAAGGCGTTCGATGCGGTGATGGGCGCTTACGGCATGGCCAAGGAGAGCGACGCCGACAAGGCCGCGCGCGATAAGGCGATCCAGGCCGCGCTCAAGCAGGCGACCGACGTGCCGCTGCATTGCTGCCGCGCGGCGCGCGAGGTGATCGATCTCGGCTTGGTCGCGTCCGAGAAGGGCAATCTCAACGTGATCTCCGACGCCGGTGTCGCGGTGCTCGCCGGCTATGCTGCACTGCGAAGCGGCGCGTTGAATGTTTACACCAACGCAAAAATGATAACGGACAAAGGCTTCGCTGAGGCTAAGCTCAAGGAACTGGAGACGCTCCTCGCTGGAGCGGAAGGATCAACCGAAAAGGCCTATGGCATCGTCAAGGGTAAGCTGAGCTAACAGCTTCCGGCGAATGCCGCGGTCGTGTCGATCAAGGGAGGAGACTGTGGACGTCCACGAGTATCAAGCGAAGGAATTGCTGTCGAGCTTCGGCGTGCCGGTGCCAAAGGGCGCCGTCGCGTTCAGCCCCGATCAGGCTGTCTACGCCGCGACCGAGCTTGGCGGGTGGAACTGGGCGGTCAAGGCCCAGATCCATGCCGGCGCGCGCGGCAAGGCCGGCGGCATCAAGCTGTGCAAGACCTATCATGAGGTGCGCGACGCGGCGCAGGCCCTGCTCGGCAAGCGGCTGGTCACGATCCAGACCGGGCCGGAGGGCAAGCCGGTGCAGCGCGTCTATATCGAGGTCGCCGAGCCGTTCGACCGTGAGCTTTATCTCGGCTACGTGCTCGACCGCAAAGCCGAGCGCATCCGCGTGATCGCCTCGCAGCGGGGCGGCATGGAGATCGAGGAGATCGCCAAGAACGAGCCCGAGATGATCCTCCAGGTGGTGGTCGAGCCGGCCGTGGGCTTGCAGGCCTTCCAGGCGCGCGAGCTCGCCTTCCAGCTCGGCTTGAGCATCAAGCAGGCGCAGAGTGCGGTCTCGACCATCATGAACGCCTATCGCGCCTTCCGCGATTGCGACGCGACCATGCTCGAGATCAACCCGCTGGTCGTCGCCAAGGACGATCGCGTGCTCGCGCTCGACGCCAAGATGTCGTTCGACGACAACGCGCTGTTCCGCCGCCACAACGTCGCCGACATGCACGATCCCTCGCAGCAGGATCCGCGCGAGGCGCAAGCCGCCGAGCACAATCTCAATTATATCGGGCTCGACGGCGAGATCGGCTGCATCGTCAACGGTGCGGGGCTCGCGATGGCGACCATGGACATGATCAAGCATGCCGGCGGGAGGCCCGCGAACTTCCTCGACGTCGGCGGCGGCGCAAGCCCGGAGCGCATCGCCACGGCGCTGAAGCTCGTGCTGTCGGACCCCAAGGTCAGCGCCGTGCTGGTCAACATCTTCGCCGGCATCAATCGCTGCGACTGGGTGGCCAAGGGCGTGGTGCAGGCCTGCGAGACGGTCGACGTGAAAGTGCCGCTGGTGGTTCGCCTGGCCGGCACCAATGTCGAGGAGGGCCGCAAGATCCTCGCCGAGAGCGGGCTTCAGCTGATCACCGCCGAGACCTTGGCGGAAGCTGCCGACAAGGCGGTTGCCGCCTATCGCAGCGTGGCAGGAAAGGCGGCCTAGGCCGGTCGGGAGGAAAATATCATGAGCATTCTGATCGATGAAACCACGCCGGTCCTCGTGCAGGGCATGACCGGCGACAAGGGCACCTTCCACACCAAGGAGATGATCGCCTACGGCACCAAGGTGGTCGGCGGCGTGACCCCCGGCAAAGGCGGCGGCAACCATCTCGGCCTGCCGCTGTTCAATACCGTGAAGGAAGCGGTGAAGCAGACCGGCGCCACCACGTCCATCACCTTCGTGGCGCCCGCGTTCTGCGCCGACGCCATCATGGAAGCCGCCGACGCCGGTATCAGGCTGATCTGCTCGATCACCGACGGCATCCCGGCGCAGGACATGATGCGGGTGAAGCGCTATCTGATGCGCTATCCCAAAGACCGCCGGCCGATGATGGTCGGCCCGAACTGCGCCGGCATCATCAGCCCCGGCAAGGCGATGCTCGGCATCATGCCCGGCCACATCTATCTGCAGGGCCGCGTCGGCGTCATCTCGCGCTCGGGCACGCTCGGCTACGAGGCCGCCTCGCAGATGAAGGCCAAGGGCATCGGCATCACCACCTCGGTCGGCATCGGCGGCGACCCGATCAACGGATCGTCGTTCCTCGACCACCTCGCTCTGTTCGAGGAGGATCCCGAGACCGATGCCGTGCTGATGATCGGCGAGATCGGCGGACCGCAGGAGGCCGAGGCCTCGGCCTGGATCAAGGACAACATGTCGAAGCCGGTGATCGGCTTCGTCGCGGGCTTCACCGCCCCCAAGGGACGGCGCATGGGCCATGCCGGCGCGATCATCTCTGCCGCCGGCGACAGCGCGGCGGAAAAGGCCGAGATCATGAAGTCCTGCGGGCTGACGGTTGCGCCCAATCCGAGCGAGTTCGGCTCGACCGTTGCCGGCGTGCTCGCGTCGCGTCCGGAGCGCCGGGCCTTCGCGTGAGCGAGGCCGTCGCGGGACGGGCTGCATTTTCAAACGCGTGATGGCCGGGCCAAGGCCCGGCCATATGCGTCTCTGATCGTTATATTTGCGTGGTGCCCGGCATTTCAGGCGGGCATGACGATCCCATCCGGATGGATTGCGTTATAAGGGACGCTGGTCGCTTGGAGCCGTTCGGCCCGAGCCGGGTCTAGCCGATCGACGCGATCGGGAGTGCGTAGCCTGCGATGAACGAGGAGTTGAAACAGACGCCGCGTCAGGCGGCAGAGCCGCCGCAGGCGCTGGTCAGCGGCACCTCCGCCAAGGAGGCGTCGGATCTCCTGTTCTCAGCTCCTGGTCGAGGTGGTGCGCGAGCATCAGCCCGAGCTCGAGCCGGTGCTGAAGGGCGGCGCCAATATCTACAATTTCACGCCGGAGCTGATGGCCCGCGCGCTCCAGGCGCAGGGCATCTGGTTTCAGCTTCTGTCGATCGCCGAGCAGAACGCCGCGATGCGCCGCCGCCGCCAGATCGAGCGGACGCGCGGCCGGGCGAGCCTGCGCGGCAGCTTCGACCATGTGCTCGCCGAGGCGTCGGCCGAGGGCGTGCCGCCGCGCATCATCGAGGCGCTGCTGTCGAGCTTGCGCATCCGCCCGGTGATCACCGCGCACCCGACCGAGTCGAAGCGCGTCACCGTGCTCGAGAAATACCGCCGCATCTATCTGTTGCTGCGCGAGCTCGAGATGCCGCGCTGGACCGAGCGCGAGCGCGAAGCCCTGATCGGCGATCTCCGCGACCAGATCGAGCTCGTGTGGATGACCGGCGAGCTGCATTTGCAGAAGCCGACGGTCGAGCACGAGGTGTCCAGAGGGCTTCACTTCTTCGACGAGAGCCTGTTCGAGAAGGCGCCGGAGATGCTGTCGCTGCTCGACGGCGCGCTCCAGCACTATTATCCCGGCACGCATTTCGAGCTCGCGCCGTTCTTCCAGTTCGGCTCGTGGATCGGCGGCGACCGCGACGGCAACCCGTCGGTCACCACGCGCGTCACTGGCTGGACGCTGAAGCAGAACGCGCTTGCCTCACTCCGCCACTATCGCGACAAGCTCGTCGAGCTCGCCAAGTCGCTGTCGATCACCGAGCGCGCGCTGCCGGTGCCCGAGAGCTTCCGCGAGGAGCTGTCGCGCTCGCTCGATGCGAGCGAGGACGGCGAGACGATCAGGACGCGCAATCCGGGCGAGCCCTACCGGCAATATCTGACGCTGGTGCTGCGCAAGCTCGACGCCACGCTGGCGCGCATCCAGGGCATGGACATCGCCGGGCCCGGCGGCCCTTACGCCAATGCCGATGAGCTGATCCTCGATCTCCGCATCATCGAGAACGCTCTCAGCGAGGCGCGGCAGCCCCTCGATCGCCCGCAATCTCGTCAAGCCGGTGCGCCGCGCGGTCGAGATTTTCCGCTTCTCCACCGTCAGGCTCGACCTCCGCGAGAACACGACGCGCACGACCGAGGCGCTGCAATCGCTGTGGTGGACGACCGCGGGCCACGGCGATGCGACCCCGCCTGAGCTCGGCAGCCGCGAGTGGCGCGCGTGGCTGCTGCGTGAGCTGTCGCGGCCGCTGACCGCGCTCAGGCTGGTGCCTGAGCTGTCGCCCGAGACCGCTGAGCTGATCGCCATGTTCCGCCAGGCCGGAGAGGTCAGGCGCGAGATCGACCGCGACGCGTTCGGCTCGTTCATCCTGTCGATGACGCGCTCGGTCGACGACATTCTCGGCGCCTACCTGCTCGCCAAGGAGGGCGGCCTGTTCCTCGACGCCGCCGGCACCGAGATCTGCGCGCTCCCCATCGTGCCGCTGTTCGAGACCATCGCCGATCTCCGCGCCGCGCCGGCCATCATGCGCGAGGCGCTCGCCGTGCCGCTGATCCGCCGCTCGACCAAGTGGCAGGGCGGCGTGCAGGAGGTGATGATCGGCTATTCGGACTCCAACAAGGACGGCGGCTATGTCGCCTCGAACTGGGAGCTCGCCAAGGCGCAGTCGCAGCTGACCCGCGTCGGCGCCGAGGCCGGCGTGGCGATCGCCTTCTTCCATGGCCGCGGCGGCTCGGTCTCACGCGGCGGCGCGCCGACCGGGCGGGCCATCGCCGCCCAGCCGGCCGGCTCGATCAGGGGCCGCTTCCGCGTCACCGAGCAGGGCGAGGTGGTCTCGTTCAAATACGCCAACCGGGGCACGGCGCTCTATCAGATGGAGCTGCTCGCCGCGAGCGTGTTCGAGCATGCGCTGAAGTCGGAGCGCGAGGAGGCGCTGCAGCCGAGCCGCGAGTTCGACGACGCGATGGAGGCGCTGGCAGGGGCGAGCCGCGCCGCCTATTCGGGGCTGATCGGCCATCCCGACCTCGTCGCCTATTTCCAGGCGGCGAGCCCGCTCGAGGAGATCTCGCTGCTCAATATCGGCTCGCGCCCGGCGCGGCGCTTCGGCGCCCGCTCGCTCAAGGACCTCCGGGCGATTCCCTGGGTGTTCGCCTGGTCCCAGAACCGCCACGTGATCACCGGCTGGTATGGGGTCGGCAGCGCCCTCCAGAGCTTCCTCGAGGTGCGGGGCGATGAGGGGCTCAAGCTGCTCCGCCGCATGTTCGCGGAGTCGCGCCTGTTCCGGCTGATCATCGACGAGGTCGAGAAGACGCTGCTTCTGGTCGATCTCGACATCGCCCGGGAATATGCCAGCCTGGTTGCCGATGCGGGGGTGCGGGCCAACATCTTAGGGTTGATCGAAACTGAGCTTGCGCTGACCCAGAAGATGGTGCTGAAAGTGAGCGGGGGTGCACGGGTCGCCGAGCGTTTCCCCGAATTCCGCGCCGCCCTCGAAGGGCGGCTTCCCACCATCAACGAGGTCAATCGCGAGCAGGTCGAATTGTTGCGCCGGTTCAGGGGCGCCGCTGATGACCGCGAGCGTGACGCTTACAAATCCGCAGTGCTGCTATCCATCAACACAGTTGCCGCCGGTCTCGGCGCCACAGGCTAGAGTAGGAGGGAGGACACATGAGCTTCACCCTGATCGAACAGGCAACCCCGCGTCTGCACCGTTCGGAGCTTGCCGTGCCGGGGTCTAACCCGTCGCTCTTCGAGAAGGCCGCCAAGTCCGCCGCCGACGTCGTCTTCCTCGACCTCGAGGACGCGGTCGCCCCCGACGACAAGGAGCAGGCGCGCAAGAACGTCATCCAGGCGCTCAACGACATCGACTGGGGCAGCAAGACCGTGATCGGTGCGCATCAACGGCCTCGACACCCATTACATGTATCGCGACGTGGTCGACGTGATGGAGCAGGCCGGCGAGCGCCTCGACCTCATCATGATCCCCAAGGTCGGCACCGCCGTCGGACGTCTATGCCGTCGACATGCTGGTGCACCCAGATCGAGGCGGCCAGGGCGCGCAAGAAGCGCATCGGCTTCGAGCTGATCATCGAGACCGCGCTCGGCATGCAGAATGTGGATGCGATCGCGCCGCGCACCAAGCGCAACGAATCGCTGCATTTCGGCGTCGCCGACTATGCCGCCTCGACCCGGGCGCGCACCACCAATATCGGCGGCGCCAATCCCGACTATGCCGTGCTGACCGACAAGGACGGCGACGGTCGCGCGACTCCATTGGGGCGACATGTGGCATTACGCGATCGCCCGCATGGTGGTGGCCGCCCGCGCCAACGGCTTGCGCCCGGTCGACGGACCGTTCGGCGATTTCTCCGATGCCGACGGCTACAGGGCCGCGGCCAACCGCGCCGCCGTGCTCGGCTGCGAGGGCAAATGGGCGATCCATCCCTCGCAGGTCGCGCTCGCCAACGAGGTCTTCACGCCCGTCCGAGGCCGAGGTCGACAAGGCGCAAGCGCATCCTCGCCGCCATGGAGCAGGCGGCCAAGGAGGGCAAGGGCGCGGTGTCGCTCGACGGCCGGCTGATCGACCTCGCCTCGATCCGCCAGGCCGAGGTGCTGGTCAAAAAGGCCAA
>CAWBSA010000004.1:0-161664 GCA_963791255.1 uncultured Alphaproteobacteria bacterium
GGATTGCCGGCGGCTGATCATGGATTGGGACGAGATCAGGATCATGGCAGCCGATCCGCTCGTCACGGTTGGCGCGCATACCAAGGCACACTACGCGGTGGCCAAGCTGTCGCCAGCGCGCGCGCTAGAGGAAATGAGCGGTAGCGCCGACCGCATCGAGCGCGAGCTCGGGTCGCGCCCCATCCATTTCTGCTACCCCTATGGCGATCCGGCCAGCGCCGGCCCGCGCGACTTCGCGCTCGCCCACGAGGCCGGCTTCAAGACGGCGGTGACGACGCGCAAGGGCATGCTGTTCCCGGCGCATCGGCAGCACCTGAGGGCGCTGCCGCGCGTGTCGCTAAACGGCGACTACCAATCGCTGACCTACACCGCGCTCTATCTCTCTGGCGCGCCGTTCGCGTTGTGGAACCCTTCCAGCAGGTCAGCGCCGCTTAGGGCGGGCAACGGATATTGCGTTGCCCACGCCGATTGCCTTCGCGGTGCCGTCAGTCAGGCCGCTGCATCCATCTGATGAGGAGCGCCGCCGGTATGACCCACAGTAGCCCGGCAGCAAGGAAATAGGCGAGCTGAGCCAGGGACGACGCAGCCACGAAATGGCTCGCACCGATGCTCACCGCCGCGGGTACGTAGATAGCGAGGAGAATCAGCAGTGCGATCGTGCCGATCAACTTGCGTGTACGTGCTGGCATGATCTGACCTTTAGCAGGCGAGTGCGGCAAAGGGGCAGGGCGGCTCTGGATTGAGTTCGCGGCCGACGCCAGTTATGACAGCCGGCATGTCATCGACCATAGCGCAAAGCGTTGCCGCCCCGCGCGGGGAAGCGAGAATGCCGGCGAAGCATGTCCGCGCGCTCAGGATCTGGCTCGCGGGGCTGGCGCTGCTCATTCTCGCCATGATCCTGGTCGGCGGCGCGACACGGCTGACCGACTCGGGCCTCTCCATCACCGAATGGAAGCCGATCATGGGCGCGGTCCCGCCGCTCAATGACGCCGACTGGCAGAAGGCCTTCGCCGCCTATCAGAAGATTCCGGAATATACCGAGATCAAGCGCGGCATGAGCCTCGATGAGTTCAAGACGATCTTCTGGTGGGAATGGGCGCATCGCTTTCTCGGCCGCTTCATCGGCTTTGCCTTCCTAGTGCCCTTCGTCGGCTTCCTGATCGCCGGCTACATTCCCCTCGCGCTGCTGCCGAAGCTGCTCGGCCTGTTCGTGCTGGGCGGGCTGCAAGGCGCGCTCGGCTGGTACATGGTGAAGAGCGGGCTCGTCGACCGCACCGATGTCAGCCATTACCGGCTCGCCGCGCATTTCGGCGTGGCGCTGTCGATCCTCGGCTACACGCTCTGGCTCCTGTTCGGAGTCGGCAGCTACGGGCGGGCCGGTCCCGCGCTAGGCTCGCGCGCTCCGACCTATGTCGCTTGCGGCATCCTCGGCCTGATCTTTCTTCAGCTGCTCGCCGGCGCGCTGGTCGCGGGGCTCGATGCCGGCATGGGCTTCAACACCTGGCCGCTGATCAACGGTTCGTTCGTGCCGAGCGGGCTCGGCGAGGCCTCGCCCTGGTATCTCAACCTGTTCGAGAACCCGCTCACCGTGCAGTTCGACCACCGGATGCTCGGCTACACGGTGGTCATCGGCACGCTGGCCCAGCTCGCCTGGCTTGCGCTCGACCGCGCGCCATCAACGCTGATCGGCAGCGCCATGACGCTCGCGTTGCTCGCCGTGCTGCAAGCGACGCTCGGGGTGTGGACGCTTCTGCTCGCCGTGCCGATACCGCTCGGCCTCGCGCATCAGGCCGGCGCGGTCGCCGTGTTCGCCACTGGCGTCTACCATTTCTGGCTGGCGAGCCACACGCCGGCGATGACGCATCAGCCGAGAGCGAGCGCCTGATCGAGATCGGCGATGATGTCGGCTGCATCCTCTAGCCCGACCGACAGCCGCACCACATCGGGTCCGGCGCCCACGCCTACCCGCTGCTCGTCGCTGAGCTGGCGGTGGGTGGTCGAGGCGGGATGGATGATCAGGCTTCGCGTGTCGCCGATATTGGCGAGATGGCTGAACAGCTTGACGTTGCTGACGAGCGCGATGCCGGCATCGTAGCCGCCCTTCAGCCCGAAGGTGAACACCGCGCCCGAGCCCTTGGGCGCGTAGCGCTTGGCTAGCGCGTGATAGGCGTTGCCGGGAAGCCCGCCATAATTCACCCACGCCACTCTCGGATGCCGGGACAGGAATTCGGCGACGGCAAGCGCGTTGTCGCAATGGCGCTGCATGCGCAAGGGCAGCGTCTCGATCCCGGTCAGGATCAAGAACGCGTTGAACGGCGAGATGGCAGGGCCGAGATCGCGCAAGCCCAGCACGCGGCAGGCGATGGCGAAGGCGAAATTGCCGAAGGTCTCGGCGAGCGTGATGCCGTGATAGGACGGCGAGGGGGCCGACAGCGTCGGATAGCGGCCGCTGCCGATCCAGTCGAACGTGCCGCAATCGATGATGGCGCCGCCGATCGAGTTACCGTGCCCACCGAGAAACTTGGTCAGCGAGTGCACGATGATATCGGCGCCGTGCTCGATCGGGCGGATCAGATAGGGCGTGGCGAGCGTATTGTCGACGATGAACGGCACGCCCGCTTCCTTGGCGACTGCCGCGACCGCATCGAGGTCGGTGACGATGCCGCCCGGATTGGCGATCGACTCGCAGAAGATCGCCTTGGTCTTGGGCGTCAGCGCCGCGCGGAACGAGCCGGCGTCGGTCGTATCGGCGAACCGCACGGTCCAACCGCATTTGGCGAAGGACTGGGTGAACTGGTTGACCGAGCCGCCATAGAGCTGCCGCGCGGCGACGAACTCGTCGCCCGGCTCGAGCAAAGTGTGAAACACGAGCATCTGCGCCGCATGGCCTGAAGCGACGGCAAGCGCGGCCGTGCCGCCTTCGAGCGCCGCCATGCGCTCCTCGAGCACTGCCTGGGTCGGGTTGGTGATGCGCGTATAGATGTTGCCGAAGGTCTCGAGATTGAACAAAGCCGCCGCGTGCTCGACATCGTCGAACACATAGGACGTGGTCTGATAGATCGGCGTCGCCCGCGCGCCGGTGGCGGGGTCCGGCTGAGCGCCGGCATGGATGGCGAGCGTGTTGAAGCCTGGCTTCCGGTCCGCGGTCATGTCTGCTGCTCCTCGTCCGCTCTAGCGATCGCTGTTGTTGATGGTGATGATCTGGTAGTTGGTGCCGATATCCGGAGAGCCCGGATCGCCAAACTCCTCGAGCCAGATATTGTGGCTCCCTTCGCCGACCATCAGCCCCTGATAGTTCTTGAGATAGTGCTCGGGATCTTGCGCCAGAATCTCTTCCTTGAGCTTCGGACCGATGATTGTCGCGTAGTGCTTCAAGAACCAATCCTTAGAGCGGATCATGTGAAGTGTCTTGCCATAATAGCGCACCGGATAATGCAGGTGCTTGACGAACCAGTCTTTGTCGTCGGCGCGCACGCGCCGCCTGCATGGCCTTGATGATGTCTGTCTCGGGAATGAGAAACGTGCCGTCCGCGGCGCGACCCGGCGCGCCGAGGCAAGGCACCGCCAGCGCGAGGATGAGGGCGCGGAGGCCGCGCATCATTCGGCCGCGGCCTTGAGCACGCGATGCTGCACGCCCTTGGCGCCCAGCATCGGCCGCCGGCTCGACAGCATCCGCGAATTGACCCCGGCCCAGTTGAGCTCGCCGGAGAGCCGGCCATACTCGATCTTGGGGCAGCGGTTCATCACCACCTTCAGTCCGGCGGCTTCCGCGATCGCCGCCGCCTCGTCGTTGCGCACGCCGAGCTGCATCCACACGACCTTGGCCCCGATCCGGATTGCCTCGCGGGTGATCGCGAGCGCGGCCTGCGAGTTGCGGAAGATGTCGACGATGTCGACCTTGTCCTCAATGCCGGCGAGCGATGCATAAACCGTCTCGCCAAGGATCTGCCGTCCGGCATGACCGGGATTGACCGGGATCACGTGGAAGCCCTTGGCCTTTAGATATTTCATGGCGAAATAGCTCGGCCGCGACTCATTCGGACTCGCCCCGACCATGGCGATGATGCGGTTCGTCACGAGAATGTCCCTGATATAAGCGTCGCTATAGGCGTCGTGGTTCATGGGGAGGTGGGGGCGAGGGGTGTTCGCTCAGCGCGGCCAGCGCGGCTCGCGCTTGTCGAGAAAGGCGCCGATGCCTTCCTCGGCTTCGGCATGAAGCATGTTCTCGACCATGACGGAAGAGGCGTAGGCGTAGGCCTCGTCCAGCGTTATCTCGAGCTGCTTGTAGAACGCCTCCTTGCCGATCTTGAGCGTCGCCTTCGGCTTCTCGGCTATTCTGCGCCCGAGCTCGACCGCCTCGTTCACCACGCGGTCGGCGGCGACCACGCGATTGACGAGCCCGAGCGACCTTCGCCTCCTCGGCGCCGATCATCTCGCCGAGCAGCAGCATCTCCATCGCCGCCTTGCGCGAGACGTTGCGGCTGAGAGCGACCATCGGGGTGGAGCAGAACAGCCCGATATTGACGCCTGGCGTGGCGAAGCGCGCGTCGATGCTGGCGACGGCGAGGTCGCAGGTCGCCACCAGTTGGCAGCCGGCGGCGGTGGCGATGCCGTTGACCGCCGCGATCACCGGCTTCGGCGAGTGCACGATCGTGAGCATCATCTGAGCGCACGCATCGAGCGTCTTGGTGAAGAAGGCGCGGCCGCGGTCCTTGTCGTTGCGGTGTGCCGTCAATTCTTTGAGATCATGGCCCGAGGAGAACGCACTGCCAGCACCGGTGATGACGATGGCGCGGATCGCATCGCTTGCGCCGATCTCCTTGACCGCGCCGGTGACCGCCGCGATCAGCGCTTCCGACAGGCAGTTCCGCGCCTCGGGACGATTGAGCGTCAGCACGGCGACCGGGCCCTGGTCCTCGCGCTTGAGGACATCGCCGTGCGCAGTCGATATGGGCTTGTCGTTCATCTCGGTAGCGACTCGTAGCGTTTCCGCGAAGCTTCGCGCCTTATATCGGAGGGGAGGGCGCGCGTCGCTAGGCCCAAGGCCAAAGACTCTAAGCTAGTGAAGCCTCGGGACCGGGTTGACGTATGTGGTACTATTACACCACATATCTAACTAGCCGAATCTAAAATAGATTTCGTCCTCGCTTGACGCTGGCGAAGCAAGCCGTTAGAAGCGCCGATCCTTCGACCGAGAGAGCCGCCATGAAGACCTTTTCCGCCAGCCCGAAAGACATCGTGAAGTCCTGGTTCCTGATCGATGCAGGGGGCCTGGTGGTCGGCCGCCTCGCGGTCCTGATCGCGCAGCGGCTCCGCGGCAAGCACAAGCCGACCTTCACGCCGCACATGGATTGCGGCGACCACATCGTCGTGATCAATGCCGGCAATGTCGTTCTGACCGGCAACAAGCGCGCCGACAAGGTCTATCACTGGCACACCGGCTATCCGGGCGGCATCAAGGACCGCACCGCCGAGAAGATCCTCGACGGCAAGCATCCCGAGCGCGTGTTGCAGAAGGCCGTCGAGCGCATGATCCCGCGCGGACCGCTCGGCCGCCAGCAGCTCAGGAATTTGCGCATCTATGCCGGCCCCGAGCATCCCCACGAGGCGCAGAGCCCGGTGAAGCTCGACGTAGCCGCCCTCAATTCAAAGAATGCAAGGAGCGCCTGACCATGAGCGAGACGATGACGCTTGAGGATCTGGCTCCGCTCAAGAGCAGCGAGCCGCCGGCGCGGGTCTATGTCAAGAAGGTCGATGCGCAAGGCCGCTCCTACGCGACCGGCAAGCGCAAGGACGCCGTCGCCCGCGTCTGGGTGAAGCCTGGACCCGGCAAGATCACCGTCAACGGCAGGGAGCACGCGGTCTATTTCGCGCGCCCGGTTCTGCAGATGATCCTGAAGCAGCCGCTGGTCGCCGCCAAGCGCGAGGGCCAGTTCGACGTCGTCTGCACCGTGAGCGGCGGCGGATTGTCGGGACAGGCCGGCGCCGTACGCCATGGCATCTCGATCGCGCTCACCCGCTTCGAGCCAGAGCTCCGCGGCGTGCTGAAGAAGGGCGGGTTCCTGACCCGCGACGCGCGAACCGTCGAGCGCAAGAAGTACGGCAGAGCCAAGGCCCGCAAGAGCTTCCAGTTCTCCAAGCGCTAGGCGTTGCCGCTGCGGCTTCCGTCATTCCGGCGCAAGCCGGATTGGCCGTTGCATCATCGATTCCTCCTGCGTCATACCGGCGAATGCCGGTATCCAGCACTTGTCCCAATGAGTCTTGGGCTGGATTACGGCTTGCGCCGGAATGACCGAGACCTGAAAGTCTCACCATGGCGAGCAAGAAAACCATCAGAGCAGCGGTGCTCGGCGCATCCGGCTACACCGGCGCCGACATGGTGCGGCTTGCCGCGCGGCATCCTAACATTCAGATCACCGCGCTGATCGCCAAGGGCCACGCCGGCCAGCCTCTGGCGCAAGTCTTCCCGCATCTCGCGAGCCTCGATCTGCCCGCGCTCGTCACCTCCGATCAGGTGGACTGGAGCAAGATCGACGTCGTGTTCGGCGGGTTGCCGCACGGTACCGCTCACGCCGAGATCGCCAAGCTGCCGGAAAGCGTCAAAGTCATCGACATGTCGGCCGACTTCCGGCTGCGCGATCCCAAAACTTACGCCGAATGGTATGGCGGCGAGCACAGCGCACCCAGGACTGCTCAAGGGCGCGGTCTACGGGCTGACCGAGCACTATCGCGACAAGATCAGGAGCGCGCGGATCGTCGCGTGTCCTGGCTGCTACCCGACCGCCGTGCTGCTCGCGCTGCTGCCGCTGGTCAAGGGGAAGCTCATCGCCGCCGACGACATCATCATCGACGCCAAGTCGGGCGTCTCAGGCGCGGGCCGCACGCTCAAGCAGAACATCCTGTTCTCCGAAGCGGGCGAGGGGCTGTCGCCCTACGGCATCGGCAATCACCGTCACGTGCCCGAGATCGAGCAGGAGCTTGGGGCAGCGGCAGCGCTCTGCCGTCACGGTCAACTTCACGCCGCATCTCGTGCCGATGTCGCGCGGCGAGCTCTGCACCTGCTATGTGCGGTTGTCCGGCAAGGCGACGGCTGACTGGTCTGCGCGCCGCTTTGATCAAAGCCTACGCGGCGAGCCCGTTCGTCCGCGTGGTCGAGGAGGGCGTGATCCCGGCGACCCAGCACGTGCGCGGCTCGAATTTCTGCCATATCGGCGTGTTTGCCGACCGGCTGAAGGACCGCGCCATCGTCGTCTCCGCCATCGACAATCTGGTCAAGGGCTCGGCCGGCCAGGCGCTCCAGAACTTCAACCTGATGCATGGCTTCGACGAGACGCTCGGGCTGGAGCAGCTTCCGCTGTTTCCGTGAGCCTACCAGCTCACCCGCATGCCGGCCTTGCCGCCGATAGAGCTGTTGACGCCATAGGTCCTGGCGTCGATGCCGTCGTCTTCGGCAGAGATGTCGCCTTGGTTGATGATGTTGACCGGGCTGTTGGCGAGGTTCGTCTGCACCTAGATGCCATCGCCGGTGGTGTCGGGACCGACACTGGCGTGAAGATCGCCACTGTTGAGAACCGAGACTGCGCGCGCTAATCGCGGCTCCGCACGTAACTCCCTGGCGCGTCCTCGATCGGCTTGAGCGGACCGGTGGCCGGATCGCGCGCCGGAACTTTGGCGCCCGAATAGGCCGCGAGCCAGGCCGCCCAGTCCGGCCACCACGACCCTGGAGTTTCGGCCGCCTGCGCCGTCCAGTCGTTGAGCGAGCCCGAGGTCCCGCCCGACCAATATTGATATTTCTTCTTGCCCGGAGGGTTGATCACGCCGGCGATATGGCCGGAGCCCGCCATCACGAACCGCACCGGTCCGCCGAACAGCTTGGAGCCGATGAACACCGAACGGGCAGGGGCGATGTGGTCCTCCTTGGTGGCGAGCTCGTAGATCGGGATGTTCACCCGGCCAAGATCGAGCTTCACGCCGCCGAGCTGCATCTCGCCCTTGCTCAAGCGGTTCAGATGATAGAACTCGCGCAGATAGAAGGCGTGATTGGCGGCCGGCAGCCTGGTCGAGTCCGCGTTCCAGAACAGCAGATCGAACGGGAACGGCCTCTTGCCGAGCAGATAGTTGTTGACGACGTAAGGCCAGATCAAATCGCGCGGGCGGAGCATGTTGAACACGGCCGCCATGCGCGCGCCGTCGAGATAGCCGTGCTCGGCCATCATCTCCTCGAGCGACTTCAGCTGCGAGTCGTCGATGAAGATGAGCAGGTCGCCGGCCTCGCTGAAATCGACCTGCGCGGCGAGGAAGCTCGTCGAGGCGATGCGGTCGTCGCCCTTGGCCGCCATGTAGGCGAGGGTCGAGGCCAGCAGCGTTCCGCCGACGCAATAGCCGAGCGCATTGATCTGCCGGCTCGCGGTCTGGCGGCTGACCGCCTCGACCGCGGCGAGGATGCCCTCGCGCATATAGTCCTCGAAGGTCTTCTGCGCGAGGCGCGCGTCGGGATTGACCCACGACACCAGGAACACGGTGAAGCCCTGACCGACCGCCCATTTGACGAACGACTTCTCCGGCACGAGATCGAGGATGTAGTATTTGTTGATCCATGGCGGCACGACGAGCAGCGGCCGCTCATAGACCTCCTCGGTGGTCGGCGAATATTGGATGAGCTGGATGAGGTCGTTCTGGAACACGACCTTGCCCGGCGTCACCGCGAGGTTCCGGCCGATCTCGAACGCCGACAGATCCGTCTGGCTGATGCGCAGCAGGTCTTTGGACTGGTTCAGGTCATCGGCGAACGCCTGCATGCCCTTGACCAGGTTCTCGGCGTTGGTGGCGAGCGTCGTGCGCACGACTTCGGGATTGGTGAACGGGAAGTTCGACGGCGACATCGCCGAGACCATCTGGTTCAGATAAAATAGGGCCTTCTTGCGCGTCTTGTCGTCGACGCCCTCGGTGTTGCGGGTGACGTCCTCGGCCCAGCGCGAGGTGATGAGATAGGCCTGCTTCCAGAAATCGAAGAACTGCCCGTTCGACCAGTCGGGGTCCTTGAAGCGGTTGTCGCCGGGCTCCGGCACGATCACCGGCTCGACCTCCTCGCCGCAGAGGCGGCGGACCGAGCGGCCCCAGAGATCGGCGTAGCTCTTGAACAGCTCGCCTTGCGCGGCGGCGAATTTGGCCGGCTCCGCGACGAAGTGGCGGGCGACCTCGCCGAGCGACTTGGCCGCCTCGCTGACCTCTGACGCGGCGCTGTAAGGGCCGTTGCCGTTCGCGCTAGTGCGCTCCGCCAGGGTCGAGAATACTTTGGCGCCTTGGTCGAAAAGCCGCACCATGTTGCGGGCAAGCGCATCGA
Source organism: uncultured Alphaproteobacteria bacterium (assembly GCA_963791255.1). GTDB lineage: Bacteria > Pseudomonadota > Alphaproteobacteria > Rhizobiales > Methyloligellaceae > Methyloceanibacter. The sequence continues at coordinate 9,344 of CAWBSA010000004.1, forward strand.
ACTGGTTGATTTGCTCAGATCCGTCCGGCCCGGTTGTTCCGGCGCCGCTATTACGTTCCTGCATCAAATTGTCCTTGTTTTACCCCCAATTAACCATTTTGACCGCGAAATTGGGCGGACCAGACCGGTATCCACTCGCCTTTCGCGCAAAAGCTCATTGTGCTATGCAATATAACATGCTGAGCGCGATTGCCAGTCGCCTCGGGGGAGCTTCAGGAACTGCTTCTGCCAATGCCACTTAGAAACCCGTTCTGCATCCTGGTGATGCTCGCGCCACTTTGGCTCGGCGGCTGCGCCGACACCGCACCGTCTGAGCGAGGGTTCAAGCCGTTTGCTTCGCTGATGCGAAGCGACGACCAGACGCTCACCAAAGAGGAGCAGAAGGCGGCGATAACCGAGCTCAAGAACGACAAATCCAAGCAGGCGCAGCAGGCCGGCCAAGAGGCAACTGCGGCTTCGGCAACTCCGGCTTCGGCAACTCCGGCGAAGGCCGCTCAGTAGCCGGCGCTTGGGGCGAAACCATCGCTCCGTGAACGGCTTGCCCCTTGGCCCGGTTCTATGGTTCAAGGAGTGATTCTCTTTCAGGGTCTGGTCGGGACGGGGACCCGCGCGTTCGTGAGCAACGACTTTCATAGAATCAAGCGCCTGCCGCCTTACGTCTTCGAGCAAGTGAACAAGCTCAAGGCTGAAGCGCGCGCCCGCGGCGACGACATCATCGATTTCGGCATGGGCAATCCCGACATGCCGACGCCGGAGCACATCGTCGCCAAGCTGGTCGAGACGGTGCGTGATCCCCGCACCAATCGCTATTCGGCGTCGAAGGGCATCAACGGCTTGCGCAAGGCGCAGGCGGCCTATTACGCGCGCCGCTTCAATGTGAAGCTCAATCCGAATACCCAGATCGTGGCGACGCTCGGCTCCAAGGAAGGCTTCGCCAACGTGGCGCAAGCGATCACCGCGCCGGGCGATGTGATCCTGGTGCCGAACCCGACCTATCCGATCCATGAGTTCGGCTTCATCATGTCGGGCGGCGTGATCCGGCATCTGCCGGCGCGCACCGATTCGCAGTTCATGACCTCGCTCGACAAGGCCGTGCGCCACTCGGTGCCGAAGCCGTCGGCGCTCGTGCTCAATTATCCGGCCAACCCGACCGCCGTCGTCGCCGACCGCGATTTCTATCGCGAGGTCGTCGCCTTCGCCAAGAAGCACGAGCTGATCATTCTGTCGGACCTCGCTTATGCCGAGATCTATTTCGAGGGCGAGCCGCCGCCGTCGATCCTCGAGATCCCCGGCGCCATGGACCTCGCGGTCGAGTTCACCACGCTGTCGAAGACTTACGCCATGCCCGGCTGGCGGGTCGGCTTCGCCGTCGGCAACGAGCGGCTGATCCACGCCCTGACCCGGGTCAAATCCTATCTCGACTACGGCGCCTACACCCCGATCCAGGTGGCCGCCGCCGCGGCGCTCAACGGCCCGCAGGACTGCATCGACGACATCCGCGCGATCTATCGGCGCCGCCGCGACTGCCTGGTCGATGCGCTCGGCCGCGCCGGCTGGCCGATCCCATCGCCTCCGGCCACCATGTTTGCCTGGGCGCCGATCCCCGACATGTTCGCCCATCTCGGCAGCCTCGAATTCTCCAAGCTCCTGCTCGAGAAGGCGGGGGTCGCGGTGTCGCCCGGCGTCGGCTTCGGCGAGTATGGCGAAGGCCATGTGCGCATCGCGCTCGTCGAGAACGAGCAGCGCATCCGCCAGGCCGCGCGCAACATCCGCAAGTTCCTCCAAGACGCCGCTAAGACCTTGCACAACGTCATTCCCATTGCCTCCAAGGCGAACAGGACGTTCTGATCTTTTCCCATGCGTGATGGACTTAAGCTCGGACTGGCCGGTGTCGGCACTGTCGGGAGTGGCCTGTTGCGGCTCCTGGCCGCGCGTGGGCCCGAGCTTGCCGCGCGCGCAGGGAAGGGGATCGAGGTGGTCGCCGTCTCGGCCAAGGACCGGCGCAAGAACCGCGACGCCGACATTTCCGCGTTCCGTTTCGTGAGCGACCCGGTCGCTCTCGCCAAGGACCCTTCGATCGACGTGTTCGTCGAGCTGATCGGCGGCGAGGGCGGCGTGGCCAAGGAGGCGGTCGAGGCGGCGCTGCGCGCCGGCAAGCACGTGGTCACCGCCAACAAGGCACTGCTCGCCCAGCATGGTCCGGCGCTCGCCGCTCTCGCCGAGAAGAACGAGGTCGCGCTCAATTTCGAGGGCGCGGTGGCTGGCGGCATTCCCATCGTCAAGGTGATGCGCGAAAGCCTGCAAGGCAACGATATCGGCCGCGTCTACGGCATCCTCAACGGCACGTGCAATTACATCCTGACGCTGATGGAGCGCGAGGGCAGGGCCTTCGCCGACGTGCTGAAGGACGCGCAGGCGCAAGGCTATGCCGAGGCCGATCCCACCTTCGACATCGGCGGCTTCGACACCGCGCATAAACTCGCGCTGCTGACCAGCCTCGCCTTCGGCACGCGGACGAGCTTTGAGGCGGTCTATGTCGAGGGCATCGAGTCGATCACGCCCGCCGATATCGAGGCTGCCGGCGATCTCGGCTACCGCATCAAGCTGCTCGGCGTCGCGCTCCGCACCGAGAGCGGCATCGAGCAACGCGTGCACCCGACCATGGTGCCGAAACATACGGCGATCGCCGAGGTCGATGGCGTCTCGAACTGCGTCGCCGTCGACGGCGACTTCGTCGGCGACGTCATGTTGATCGGGCCTGGCGCCGGTGGCGGCCCTACCGCCTCGTCGGTCATGAGCGACCTCATCGATATCGCCCGGGGTCACATCGTGCCGCCGTTCGGCATTCCGGCCAAGGACTTGCAGCCGTACAAGAGGGCGCAGATGCGCGCGCATGAGGGCGGCTACTACATCCGCCTCTCGGTCTATGACCGGACCGGCGCGTTCGCGGCGATCGCGAGCCGCATGGCCGAGCAGGGCATCTCGCTCGAGAGCATCGTCCAGCGCCGCACGCCGGCCGAGCTGCCCGGCATCAACCGGCGGCACAAGGGCTCGCCGGCCGCCGTGGTCATGATCACCCATCAGACCACCGAGGCCGCCATCCGCAAGGCCCTGGCCGGCATCGAGCGCGACGGGCATGTCGATGCCAAGCCGCAGATGATCCGCATCGAAAAACTGTGATACTGAATGTGATAGTATTGTTGTGTACCCCGACATGCGGCGACCATGATCGCGTGCGGGGAGGGAGGAATTACCGTGTTGAAGTCGGTGGCCAAGACCGAGCTCGACCGCGCGCTCGCGCTGGACATTGTTAGGGTGACCGAGGCGAGCGCCGTTTCCGCCGCCTTGTGGCGCGGGCGCGGCAACGAGGTCGCCGCCGACGAGGCTGCGGCCACCGCCATGTATCGCGAGCTCGCCCGCCTGCCAATCCAGGGCGTGGTGGTGGTCGGCGAGGGCGAGGAGAACGAGACCCCGCTGCTGTATATCGGCGAGACGGTCGGCGCCGGAGGCCCGTCGGGCCATCGCGTCGATCTCGCCGTCGATCCGGTCGAGGGCTCGACGCTCTGCGCCAAGGCGCTCCCCAATGCGCTCTCGGTCATGGCGCTCGCCGAGGGCGGCAGCCTGCTCAAGGTGCCGCCGATCTATATGGACAAGATCGCCATCGGCCCTGGCTTCCCCGAGGGGCTGGTCAATCTCGACGCCACGCCTGCCGATAACCTCAAGGCGCTGGCGCTGGCCAAGGGCGTTCCGGTCGCCGACATCGCCGTCTGCATCCTCGACCGGCCGCGCCATGCCAAGCTGATCGAGCAGGTGCGGGAAACCGGCGCCGCGCTACGCCTGATCGGCGACGGCGACATCGCCGGCGTGATTCACGTGACCGAGCCGCTCGAGACCGGCATCGACATCTATATGGGGACCGGCGGGGCGCCCGAAGGCGTGCTCGCCGCCGCAGCACTCGCCTGTATCGGCGGGCAGATGCAGGGACGGCTGGTCGCCGCCAGCGAGCAGCATCGCTCGCGCGCCCGTGCCGCCGGCATTCACGATCTCGGCCGCAAATACTCCATACGCGACATGATTGCGGGCGATCTCTCCTTCGCCGCGACCGGCATCACCGACGGTTCGCTCCTGGAAGGGGTGCGCTTCACCAAGGAGGCGATCTTCACCCACAGCGTGGTGATGCGCGCTTCGAGCCGCACCGTGCGCTGGATCAGGACCGAGCATCCCGACATCAGCAAGTTCGACTGACCCCTTTCGGGGCGGCCTGGCCGAATCAGCTACACTCGCTTCTTTCGAGCAAGCGAAAGCGTGGCATGACGGCAGCCCTGAAATACCAGCTATCCGACAGCGCATCGGTTTCGGCGCTGCTTGGCGTCGAGCGCTCGGCGCGTGGCTATCGCTGGGTCGAGCGGCTTGAGCCGGGGCGCGCTCATCTCGCCAGCTCGATCGCCCAGGTGCACGCTCTGCCGGAGCTGCTGGGGCGCGTGCTCGCCGCACGTGGCGCCGAGATTGGCACCGTGTCGCGCTATCTCGATCCCTCGCTCCGCACGCTGCTGCCGGACCCTGCGCGCCTTCAGGACATGGAGCGCGCGGCGACCCGCTTCGCCGCTGCGATCACGGCAGAGGAGCGCATCGCCGTGTTCGGCGATTACGACGTCGACGGCGCGGCCTCGGTCGCCCTGATCGAGCGCTATTTGCGTGCCCACGGGCAGCAGCCGGCGACCTACATCCCGGACCGGCTGACCGAAGGCTATGGTCCCACCCCCGAGGCGCTGCGGTCGCTCGTGCAGGATGGCGCGCGCCTCATCCTCACCGTCGATTGCGGCACGACGGCTTCGCCCGCGATCGATGCTGCCAACGCGGCAGGGGCCGAGGTCATCGTCATCGACCACCACCAGGCCGACGAGGCGCTGCCGCGCGCTTACGCCGTGCTGAACCCGAACCGGCAGGACGACCTCTCAGGCCAGGGGCATCTTGCGGCGGCGGGCGTCGTCTTCCTGTTCCTGGTGGCGGCGACGCGGGTGCTCCGGCGCGAAGGTTTTTATCGCGGCCGCGCCGAGCCGGACCTGCTCGGCCTGCTCGATCTCGTGGCGCTTGCCACCGTGTGCGACGTGGTGCCGCTCAAGGAAGCGAACCGCGCCTTCGTGGCAAAGGGGCTAAAGGTGCTGCGCCTCAGGAACAATGCCGGCTTGCGCGCGCTTGCCGACACCGCTCGCATCGATGCGGCGCCGAGCCCCTATACGCTCGGCTTCATCTTGGGTCCCCGCATCAATGCCGGCGGCAGGGTGGGCTCATCGCATCTCGGCGCGAAGCTGCTCGCTTGCGACGACGATATCGAGGCGCGCACCATCTCCGCCAAGCTCGAAGCGCTCAACGCCGAGCGGAAGGCGATCGAGGAGCGCATGCTTGAGGACGCCTTCGCCCGCGCCGAGGCAGCACTCGCCGCCACGCCCGACGCCGCTCTGCTCTTTCTCGGTGCCGAAGGCTGGCATAAGGGCCTGCTCGGCCTCATCGCCGGACGCATCGCCGAGCGCTATCACCGCCCGACCTTCATCTCGCGCGCACGAGCCTGACGGCACGGCGACCGGCTCCGCGCGCTCGATTGCTTCGGTCGATCTCGGCGCGGCCGTGCGCGAGGCGGTGCATCAAGGCCTGCTCATCAAAGGCGGCGGCCACGCCATGGCCGCTGGCTTCAAGCTCGATCGGCGGAAGCAGGAGGCGCTGCACGACTTTCTGCATCAGCGCCTCGCGGCGCCGGTCGCCTCGGCCGCCACGCTCCGGCAGCTTTCCATCGACGGCGCGCTGTCGGCCCGCGGCGCAACCATGGAGCTGATGGACCTGCTCGACCGCGCCGGTCCCTATGGTCCCGGCCATGCCGAGCCGCGCTTCGTCTTTCCGGCGCATCGCTTGTCGCGCGTGCGGAGCATCAAGGACGCTCATGTCCGCTGCACGCTGGCCTCTACCGACGGCGGCCGCATCGAAGCCTGCGCGTTCCGCATCGCCGGCACCGAGCTCGGGCAGATGCTGCTGAAGGGCGAGGGACAGTCGCTCCATGTCACGGGCCATTTGCGGCGCACGAGCTGGCAGGGCCGCGAGAGCGTCGAGCTGCTGATCGAGGACGCCGCCGAGCCTTAAGACGGCGCGGCGAGCGGTCTGTCTTGCCTGGCGCGGGAAGGCCTTCTATATGACGAGCCTCACCCGGCGCGCCCCCTTCGTCTAATGGTTAGGACGTCAGGTTTTCAACCTGAAAACAGGGGTTCAATTCCCCTAGGGGGTACCAGTCCAAACGCACAGCCAGCGTCATTCCGGCGCAAGCCGGAATCCAACCCGCAATGCACGACGGCCGAAATGTGGATACCGGCTTGCGCCGGTATGACGGGAGCTCGGTGCGACCCTACCACTTACCGGTGTTCGGCATCGACGCCCACGGCTCCTGCTTCGGCTTCGGGCCGCCCTTCTGCAAGAACTCGATAGAGATGTTGTCGGGCGAGCGGACGAAAGCCATGTAGCCGTCGCGCGGCGGGCGGTTGATGGTCACCCCGTTTTTCTGGAGGCGCTCGCAAAGCCCGTAGATGTCGTCGACCTCGAAGGCGAGATGGCCGAAATTGCGGGCCTCGCCATAGGCCTCGGGATCCCAATTATAGGTAAGCTCGACCTCGGCATCCTCATCGCCCGGAGCCGCCAGATAGACCAGGGTAAATCGCCCCTGTTGGCTCTCCGTGCGGCGCACCTCTTTCAGTCCGAGACTGTTGCAGTAGAAGTCGAGCGATCGATCGAGATCGGAAACGCGCACCATCGTATGTAGATATTTCATCGCCATCGTCTCCTTACGCGCACCCTTGCAACGTGCCTCGGCTCAAGCTTGCGCGAGCCTCGACAGGCGACCGCTCATTAGCGCGCGGCCAGGTGTGTGGCAAGCGCGTCACGGTCGTGTCTCTTTTCCACACTTGCCGAGCCCAATTGACGCAACATCGTTGCGCGGCGTCCAAAGACCTTGGTTCGGCCGCTCACAACTGAAATTTCTCTCGACGGCAGAGACATTTGCGTCGTCTTAGCGCGCACGAAGTGCAAAATTGCGGATGCGATACGGCGGGCGCGCATATGTCAGAAGATTCGCTTGTCGATCAGATGCTTGCATGTGCCGTTGCGGAGTCGCGTCGAAGTCGCCCGCGAATTGTGGAGAAGGAAGAATGCTTTGGAAAATTCCAGTGGCCACGCGTTACGGCGATGCTATGTTCGCAAAGAGAGTGTTCCAGCCGAATTCGTGTGTGGGGCGTCGGTCGGCTGCGTGAAAAGTTTAGCGGGGGAATGCGGCATGGGGGCGAAAGAACCGCCACGTATAGAGGGCCATACCCAACGCGACGAAGAGGCCACAGTTGATGTCTTCGAAGTGTCAGGATCGATCAAGTGGTTCGATGCGTCAAAGGGTTATGGGTTTATCGTTCCGGACGAGGATCTACCCGACGTTCTCCTGCACGTAACGTGCCTGCGCCGCGACGGTTTCCAGACCGCCTACGAGGGTGCGCGCGTGGTGTGCGAGGTGCTGCGTCGGCCGAAGGGCTTGCAGGCGTTCCGCATCCGCTCGATGGACAATTCGACGGCTGTGCATCCCTCGCAATTGCCGCAGCGGACCCATGTCATCGTCATCCCGGAGAGCGACTGGGAGCGGGCGGTGGTGAAATGGTTCAACCGGCTGCGCGGCTTCGGTTTCTTGACCCGGGGCATGCAGACCCTCGACATCTTCGTGCATATGGAGACGCTCCGGCGTTGCGGCTTCACCGAGCTCAGGCCCGGGCAGTCGGTCATGGTCCGCTATGGCAGGGGACCGAAAGGTCTGATGGCCGCGGAGCTGAAGCCGGACGGCGCGCAGGGTCCGTCCTCTCACTGACGACTGCAAATCTTCGGACGAAGCGCCGCAACCTCGCGGCGCTTTTGCTTTCGCTCGCGCTTCTCGCCGCACCCCTGCCGTCATTCGCCGCAGGTAGCGGCACGCTCGTGCTCAAGACCGCGACCGGAGATCACAGCTTCAATATCGAGGTGATGGTCACCGACGAAGAGCGCGCGCTCGGACTGATGTTCCGCCGCGCGCTGCCAGAGAATGACGGCATGCTGTTCCTCTACGACCCGCCGCAGCCCGCGATGATGTGGATGAAGAACACCATCATCCCGCTCGACATGGTGTTCATCTCATCCGACGCGCGCGTGCATCGCATCGAGCAGAATGCCGAGCCGTTCTCCACCACGCTGATCCCCTCCGACGGCGACATTGTCGGCGTGCTCGAGCTGAATGCCGGGTGAGGCTGGCAAGATCGGGCTGAAGCGCGGCGACAAGGTGATCTATCCCGGCCTCGCCAAGAAGTAGCGCCGGTCCGCGGTGGTCGTCATACCGGCGAAAGCCGGTATCCAGACTTAGGGTCATTGTGCTGAATTCCGGCTTCCGCCGGAATGACGGTGGAACGGCGCATACGCTCATTAGCGCTTTGGTGAAGGAGAGAGGCTAGCCTCGGGGGCTCAGGCGAACTATGTATGTCGCCAATGGCTGCCAGGCATTTGGCCGGTGTGCAGCCAAACATGAGCGAATCGGAATCGGGGCATAGCGCAGTCTGGTAGCGCACCTGCTTTGGGAGCAGGGGGTCGCAAGTTCGAATCTTGCTGCCCCGACCATTCCGAGCCGCCGTCGAACGAGGACCCGATATGGCCGCCCGCATCTACAAGCCCGCCAAGACCGCGATGCAGCAGGGCAAGGCGCAGACGCGCGACTGGGTGCTGGAATTCATCCCCGACGAGCCGAGCATCATCGAGCCTCTGATGGGTTGGACAAGCTCGGCGGAGACCAGGCCGCAAGTCCGCATGAGCTTCGCGACCAAGGACGAGGCGGTCGCTTACGCCACGCGTCACGGCATCGCCTTCCGCCTCGAGGAGCAGCCGGGCTCGGAAGTGAGACCGAAATCCTATGCCGAGAATTTCAAGTTCGGCCGGACCGACCGTTGGACGCACTGACACGAGATTCGGCTATAGTCTCCCGATCCTCAAGGGGTCCCGTAGCTCAAGGGATAGAGCATCTGCCTTCTAAGCAGAGGGTTGAAGGTTCGAATCCTTCCGGGACCGCCAATTCCTTCGCGACCGAGGTGCCAATTATCATGCGGACCGTCGTCGGACTGATCCTCGCTGTCGCCCTGTCCTCGGCCACGGCCGATGCCGCGCCCAAGCTGCTATGGGAGACCAAGGGTCTGGCCCAGCCGGAATCGGCTGTCGTCGATCCCGCCACCGGCGCCATCTATGTCAGCAACATCAACGGCGCCATCATGCAGAAGGACGGCAACGGCTTTATCGCCAAGCTGAACGGCGACGGCAAGATCGTGACGCGTGACTGGGTCAAGGGGCTCGACGCGCCGACCGGCCTCGCGCTCCACGACCGCACGCTGTACGTGGCCGACATCGATCAGCTGGTCGAGATCAACGCCGCCTCCGGCGCGATCGTCAAGCGCTACCCCGCCAAGGGCGCGCTGTTCTTGAACGACGTTGTCGCCGGCCCGGACGGAGTGGTCTACGCCTCCGACACGCCGACCAACACCATTTGGCGGCTCAAGGACGGGAGCTTCGAGCCCTGGCTCGCCGACGACAATCTCGACAATCCAAACGGGCTGTTGGTCCAGGGCGACAAGCTGATCGTCGCCTCGTTCGGCAAGGTGGCAAGCGTCGGGCAGAAGCAGGAGATCGCCGGCCTGCTCTCGGTCGACATCGACACTCAAGCCATCAGCAAGATCGGCAAGGGCGAACCGATCGGCAATCTCGACGGGCTCGAGCCGCTAGCGCCCGCGGGCTATCTCGTCACCGACTGGGCCAAGGGCGCGCTCTATCGCGTCGATGCCAAGGGCAAGGTCGATCAGTTGCTCGACCTCAACCAAGGCAGCGCCGACCTGACCTATCTCCCCGACAAGAAGGTCGTGCTCATCCCGATGATGCTGGACAACTCGCTGGTCGCCTATCAGCTCGACTAGAGCTAAGGCGTCCGCGAGGCTAGACGATGCTGCGCACCACGCCGCCATCGACGCGGAGCGCCGCGCCGGTGATCGCCGAGGAGCCTTCGCCGGCAAGGAACACCACGAGGTTCGCGACCTCGTCGGGCTCGGCGAAGCGGCGGATCAGCGATGAGGGCCGCATGGTGCGGAGGAACTCTTCCTCGACCGCGGCACTCTCGGTCTTGTGCTCGGCGGCGACCTTGGCCAGAAAGTCGACGATCCCGTCAGAGCGGGTCGGTCCCGGCAGCACCGCATTCACAGTGACGCCGGTGCCGGCCACGCTTTCGGCGATGCCGCGGGAGAGCGCGAGCTGCGCCGTCTTGGTCACCCCGTAATGCACCATCTCAGCCGGGATCTGCACCCCGGACTCGCTCGAGATGAAGATGATGCGGCCCCAATTGCGCTGGAGCATCGGCGGCAGCAGCGAGCGCGCCAGCCTGACCCCGCTCATGACGTTGAGCTCGAAGAAGCGGAACCAGTCCTGGTCGGAAATCTCGGTAAAGGGGACCGGGTCGAAGATGCCGACATTGTTCACCAGAATATCGACCCGCCCGACACCCTCGATCAGCCGGTTGACGCCCTCGGCGCTCGACAGATCGGCGGCGATGCCGCTCGCGGTCGAGCCGACCTCAGAGCTGATGCGCTGAATAGCCTCGGCGATCTTCTGCTCGGAGCGGCCGTTGACGATCACTTCGGCGCGCTCGCGGGCGAGCCCGCGGGCGATGGCGAAGCCGATGCCGGCGGTCGATCCGGTGACGAGCGCGCGCTTGCCGCGGAGCTTCAGGTCCATGACCTCAACCTCCCTTCGGCTTGCGATGCGCGGCGAGCCGCGCGAAGCCGGCATCGAGATCGGCCTGCAAGTCTTCGACATCCTCCAGGCCGACGTGCAAGCGAAGGGCCGGGCCTTCGGCCTGCCAGGTGGTGGCCGTGCGATAGGCACTGGGGTTGAAGGGCAGGATCAGGCTCTCGAAGCCGCCCCACGAATAGCCCATGCCGAACAGCTCTAGGCCGTCGAGCATGGCGCCAAGGTTCTCGCGCGGCACCGGCTTCAGGACGATGGCGAACAGTCCGGAGGCGCCGGTGAAATCGCGCGTCCAAAGCGCATGGCCCGGATCACCGTGCAGCGCTGGGTGGATCACCCGCGCGACCTCTGGGCGCCGCGACAGCCACTTGGCCAGCAGGAGCGCAGAGGCCTGATGCCGCTCGAGCCTGACGGCCAAGGTGCGCAAGCCTCTCAAGCCCAGATAGGCATCCTCAGGGCCGGGGCAGAGCCCAAGATCGGTGTGCGAGGCCTCGACCGCGCGCGCGGCCTCCTTGCTCGCGGTGATGGCCCCGAGCATGGCGTCGGCATGGCCGACAATATATTTCGTGGCGGCCTGGATCGAGACATCGACCCCGTGCGCGAACGGCTTGAAGAAGAGCGGCGTCGCCCAGGTATTGTCCATGATCACCACGGCGCCGGCTTCGTGCGCGGCGCTCACGATCGCCGGGATGTCCTGCACCTCGAAGCTCTGCGAGCCGGGCGACTCGGTGAACACCACCTTGGTCCGCTCGTTGAGCAGCTCCTTGATCGCGCCGCCGATCAGCGGGTCGTAATAGGTGGTCTTGACGCCGAGCCGCTTCAGCACGTGATCGCAGAAGCGCCGCGTCGGCTGATAGACGCTGTCTGAGACGAGCACCTCATCGCCGCCCGAGACGAAAGCGAGCAGCGTCGCGGCGATGGCCGACAGGCCTGACGGCGTGAGCAGGGTGCGGTGACCGCCTTCGAGCTCGGCTAGCGCCTCCTCGAGCGCCTTCACCGTCGGCGTGCCTAGCCGCCCATAGGTGAAGTCCTGCGTGTTCGCCTCGATGCTCGCGAGCGTCGGGAACAGCACGGTCGAGCCGCGATAGATCGGCGTGTTGACGAAGCCATGATGGCGCGCGGGCTCACGACCCACATGGGCGAGCCGCGTCTCGGCCTTCTGCTTCCCGGTTCGTTTGCTCATAGGGCTGAACGAGGCGAGGGGAACCTCAAGAGCGTACCTAGCTCGTCTCGATCGGGAGGCTTTCATCGGCGCCCCATTCCGACCACGAGCCGTCATAGACCGAAGTCCGGCGATGACCGAGCTCGGCAAGCGCAAGCGCGAGTACGCTCGCGGTGATGCCGGAGCCGCAGCTCGCCACCACCGGCTTGCTGAGATCAACGCCTGCCTCCTCGAACAACCGCTCGACCTCGGGCGCAGGCTTGAGCGTCCCGTCCTTGGCGATCAGCCTGCCGAAGGGGAGATTGTGGGCGCCGGGAATATGCCCTGAGCGAAGCCCGGCGCGCGGCTCCGGCGCCTTACCGGCGAAGCGCTCGGCGGCGCGCGCATCGACGATCTCGGCGTTGCGGTCCTTGATCAGGGACTTCATGTCCGAGAGATCGCGCACGAGATCGGCGTTGCGCCTGGCGGTGAAGTGCCGCGCGGTGCGCGCCGTCGGCTCGCCGCTCTCGAGCGGAAGGCGCTCGCGCTTCCATTTGGGCAGGCCGCCATTCAGCACGCTCACGTCCTGCACGCCCATGACGCGGAAGGTCCACCACACCCGCGCGGCGCTGAACAGACCGGTCGAATCGTAGACCACGATGCGCGATCCATCGCCGATGCCCATGCTCCGCATGCGCGAGGAGAATTTCTCCGGCGGCGGCAGCATATGGGGGAGCGCGCTCTTGGTGTCGGCGATCTCGTCGATGTCGAAGAACAGCGCGCCCGGAATATGCTCGGCGAGATATTCGGCATGCGCGTCCCTGCCTTCGCTCGGCATGTGCCAGGAGGCATCGAGGATGACGAGGTCGGGGGCATGAAGCTCGCGGGCGAGCTCTTCGGTCTCAATCAAAGATGTCTGCGTCTTCGGCAAATCCGCATCTCCGTTCCAAGTCTAGACAAATACGCTGGGTGGCGCTTCCTGCCCCTGGTCGAGCCATTGTGGCACCGGCAGCCCCTTCTCGCGCAGGAATTTGGGGTTGAACAGCCTACTTTGGTAGCGGGTGCCGTAATCGCAAAGCACCGTGACAATGGTGTGGCCGGGACCGAGCTCGCGCGCAAGCCTGATGGCGCCGGCCACGTTGATGCCGCTCGACCCGCCGAGGCACAGTCCTTCCTCGCTCAGAAGGTCGAAAACGATGGGCAGCGCCTCGGCGTCGGGGATCTGGTAGGCCTGATCGACCACCGCACCTTCGAGATTGGCGGTGATGCGGCCCTGGCCGATGCCCTCGGTGATCGAGCTGCCTTCGGACTTGAGCACGCCGTGCTTGTAGAAATTGTAGAGCGCGGCGCCGTTAGGGTCGGCGAGGCCGACGACCACGTCCTTGTTGTGCTCCTTCAGCCCCATCGATACGCCGGCGAGCGTGCCGCCGGTGCCGACCGCGCAGATGAAGCCGTCGACCTTGCCCGAGAGCTCGTTCCAGATCTCCTGCGCCGTGGTCTCGATATGGCCCTGGCGGTTGGCGACGTTGTCGAACTGATTGGCCCATATCGCGCCGTTCGGCTCGGAGCGGCTAAGCTCCGCGGCGAGGCGGCCGGAATATTTCACGTAGTTGTTGGGGTCCTTGTAGGGGACCGCCGGCACTTCGATCAGCTCGGCGCCAGCGAGGCGGAGCATCTGCTTCTTCTCGTCCGATTGCGTATCGGGGATGACGATGACCGTCTTCAGCCCGAGCGCGTTGCCGACCAGCGCCAGCCCGATGCCGGTATTGCCGGCGGTGCCCTCGACTACGGTGCCGCCCGGCTGGAGCTTGCCTGAGTTCAGCGCATCGCGAATGATGAACAGAGCGGCGCGGTCCTTGACCGATTGGCCCGGGTTCATGAACTCGGCCTTGCCGAGGATCAGGCAGCCGGTTTCTTCCGACGCGCGTTTCAGCTTGATCAGCGGGGTGTTGCCGATCGCTTCGATGATGCCATTGCGGTAGGACACTTGCGGCCTTGTGGTCTTATGCGGGCTCGATGCGGCAAACTAATGAGCGGGATCGGCCGCCGCAAGCCAGCTAAATTGCGCGGCGCGCCGTCCGGCTGGCATGACTTTGCGCGCATCGGGCGAAACTTGGATCGGCTTAAGGCCCCTCGACCGAGCCGAGCCTCGCTTTGATCAGGTCGCAGCGCTCGCCGAGGCTCTTGATGGCGTCGCCGCGCAGGTAACGGGCAATCGGATTGTTGGCCATGCCCGCGACCTTCGTGCAGTCGCTCGTGAGCTCGGATTTGATGGCGGCAAGCGCGTCGGGCGACATCGCGTTCAGCTGCTCCTCTGAAGGAAGCCGCGCCTCGATCGCCCCGACATTATTTTCGGTGGTCAGATAGCTCCAGGCGATGAACAGTCCCGCGAGCAAGACGACGACCGCGAGCGGCAAGCCAATCTTCTTCATCGGCGAAAAGCCTTTCTCTCTGAGCTAATGCAACGTCACGGCTTCGACCGCGCGCGCGGCCTTGGCCTCTGGCCAAATGCTGGGTGCGCCCGGCGCGTCGAGCGGGGAGGCGATGTTGATGCCTTCGCCCGCCTTGGACAGCGTCACGCTGCCGGCCTGGTTCGACACGGCGACCTCACCTTGCAGCAGCAGCACACCATATTTGCCGTCGATCGGCCCGGCCCAGAACGCGGTGCCGCGCACGGCGATATCGGCGAAGGCAGTGGTGATGAGGATGGTGTTCTCCTTGAGCTCCTTGATGCGACCGGCAGCGAAGCGGAAGGCGCCCTTGGTGGTCTGCAGCATGGCCTCGCCGTTCCCCTTGTCGGGATCGTAGACATAGCGGTCGATGACCACGTTCGCATTTTCGCCGAGCGTAAGCTCGGTGTCGTCCAGGAAAGTCACCTGCATGCGGCCATTGGCGCCGGTGCGAAGCTCGTCCTTCATGTGGACGGCCGCGCCGACCACTGCGGGCTTTGCCGCCGAGGAGGCGACGATCGAGGCCTGGTTCTCGACCTTGGCGACGCTGCCGACCTGCGAGCGGTCTTCCTCCGCCGCGTTGGCGGCAAGCGGGGCAGCGAGCAGGGCGAGGAGGCCAGCAATTGGCAGGATTGACGGGAGGGATGGCATCGCGAGCGGCATGCAAGGAAAGGGGGAGCATCATAGACGAGCGGCCCGCGAGGCAGTAGAGGGAAAGGCGCGCGGCAAGGGGTTGCTTTGGCTAGCAGCCGAGGAATCCGCTGTGATATAGACCGCGAGGTCGAAGGCCTGCGCACTCGAGCGCGCGATCCTCAAGCGGGCGTGGTGAAACTGGTAGACACGCCAGATTTAGGTTCTGGTGGCTTCGGCCGTGGGGGTTCAACTCCCTCCGCCCGCACCAACCAACTTCCCGTTGGATGGTTATCTTGAAGATCGAAGCGCCAGGAGCGGCGCCGAACACACGGTGGATTGAAGCGGTATGAACGTCACGGAAACGAATACTGAAGGGTTGCGCCGCCAGTTGAAGGTGGTCATCGCGGCTGACGAGCTCGAGCGCCGGCTATCCGAACGCCTGGATGAGCTCAAGGGTCGCGCGCGGATCAAGGGCTTCCGCCCGGGGCACGTGCCCAAGGAGCATCTGCGCAAGGTCTATGGTCGCTCGGTGATGGCCGAGGTGGTGCAGCAGGCCGTGGCCGATACGAGCCGCGAGGCGATCTCGCAGCGCGACGAGCGCCCCGCCTTCCAGCCGACGGTCGTCCTCCCCGAGGACCAGGGCGAGATCGACAAGATCTTCTCCGGCACCAGCGACCTTGCCTACACGCTGTCCTTCGAGGTCATGCCGCACATCGAGGCGATGGATTTCGGCAAGATCGCGCTCGAGCGCCCCGTGGCGCGGTGACCGATACCGACATGGACAAGGCGATCGACCGGCTCCGCGCCGCCAATCTTCGCTACAAGCCGAAAGAGGGCGCCGCCAAAACCGGCGACCGTCTCACCATCGACTTCGTTGGCAAGATCGACGGCGAGCCGTTCCCCGGCGGGGCGACCGAGAACGCGCCGATCCAGCTTGGCAGCGGCAATTTCATTCCGGGCTTCGAGGAAGGCCTGACCGGCGCCAAGGCGGGCGACGACCGCGAGGTCGATGCGACCTTCCCGGCCGACTATCCCGAGACGAGCCTTGCGGGCAAGACGGCGCGCTTCGAGGTAAAGGTCAAGGAGGTGGCTTCGCCCGAGACGCCTGACGTCGATGAGGATTTCGCCAAGGGACTCGGGGTGGAGACGGTCGAGGCGCTGCGCGACACGGTCAAGAAGCGCCTCGAGCAGGACCGGGCCGGCGCATCGCGGCTCAAGCTGAAGCGCGCCCTGCTCGATGCCCTGAACGAAGGCCACACTTTCGAGCTGCCGCCGACCCTGGTCGACAACGAGTTCGAGGCGATCTGGCGCCAGGTGATGGCTGACCTCGAGCGCACTAAGCGGACCCTCGCCGACGAAGGCACGACCGAGGAGAAGGCGAGGGCCGATTATCGCGACATCGCCGCAAGGCGCGTCAGGCTCGGGCTCGTCCTGTCCGAGGTCGGCACGCGCAACCAGATCAACGTCACTGACGATGAGGTGAGCCGCGCGCTGCTCGAGCGCGTCAGGCAGTTCCCCGGCCAGGAGCGCAAGGTCTACGACTACTATCGCAGCAACCCGCAGCTTCTGGCCGAGCTTCGCGCGCCGATCTTCGAGGACAAGGTCATCGACTACATCCTCGAGCTCGCCAAGATCACCGACAAGACGGTGACGGCCGAGGAGCTTTACGCCGACCCTGACGAGGATCATGATCATGACCACGACCATGGGCACGACCACGCTCATGACCACGAGGGGCACGACCACGATCACGGGCACGACCACGCTCATGACCACGATCAGGGGCATGACCACGATCACGGACCAAAGAAGAAAAAGAAGAAGTGAGAGCGCTAGGCGCCGGGGAGAGGGACTATCATCCCCCTTCCGTTTGCCCCATTGAACTCATATGTAGGGGTCTGAGCCTAGAGATTCGCGAAAGTGCGCTGTCCCTGAAGCGAGGCAATGCCCGCCCGGACGCCGCCGCCCTTAAGCCCTTGGAACCGACAAGATGACAAACCCGGCCGATATCTACATGAACACGCTCGTTCCCATGGTGGTCGAGCAGACCAACCGGGGCGAGCGCGCCTACGACATCTATTCGCGCCTGCTCAAGGAACGCATCATCTTCGTCACCGGACCGATCGAGGACTATGTCGCCTCTCTGATCACGGCGCAGCTCCTCTTTCTCGAAGCCGAGAATCCGAAGAAAGAGATCTCCATGTACATCAACTCGCCCGGCGGCATCGTCACCTCGGGCATGGCGATCTTCGACACCATGCAGTTCATCAGGCCGCCGGTCGCCACGCTCTGCCTCGGGCAGGCGGCGTCGATGGGCTCGCTGCTGCTCTGCGCCGGCGAGAAGGGCATGCGCTACGCGCTCCCCAACGCCCGCATCATGCTGCATCAGCCCTCTGGCGGCTTCCAGGGCCAGGCCAGCGACATCGAGCGCCACGCCGAGGACATCATCAAGATGAAGCGCCGGCTGAACGACATCTATGTCCGCTGCACCGGCCAGGCCTATGAGACCATCGAGCGGACCCTCGACCGCGACTATTTCATGTCGGCGGAGGATGCCCGCGTATTCGGCCTCATCGACGAGGTCATCACCAAGCGCCACGCGCTCGAGGAAAAGATCGAGAAGCTGACGACGGTTTCCTGACCCATCGGCGGTGCAAGCGTTTAGGGCCTGGCCCGCGTTAGGGCTAACCGGCGAATTGCCGGCAAGTTGGCAGTCGCGTCGGCTAGGCACGAACCCTGCAAGGGCTGTCGGCATTGGGGATTGTGGCCTCTTGGAAACACTGGCCTTTAATCAATCCTTGATCAGTGCCGCCCTAGCATGCTGAGATTGCACTTTGGGCGTCCGGTTCGGACGGAGGGGGCTCACACTTTGCGAGGCGGCAAACAAGAAGGCTGGCGCAAGGGCGGAATTCCGCCACGCGCGCCCTAAAGACGAAGAAGAACTGGATGAACGAATGAGCAAGGTGAGCGGAACCGATTCGAAGAACACCCTCTACTGCTCTTTCTGCGGCAAGAGCCAGCATGAGGTGCGCAAGCTAATCGCCGGCCCGACGGTCTTCATCTGCGATGAATGCGTCGAGCTCTGCATGGACATCATCCGTGAGGAGAACAAATCCTCTCTGGTGAAGTCCCGCGACGGCGTGCCCACCCCGATGGAGATCTGCGCCGTCCTGGACGATTACGTGATCGGCCAGGATTATGCCAAGCGCGTGCTGTCGGTCGCGGTGCACAACCACTACAAGCGGCTCAACCATTCGAGCAAGAACTCCGACGTCGAGCTCGCCAAGTCGAACATCCTGCTGATCGGCCCGACCGGCTGCGGCAAGACCCTGCTCGCGCAGACCTTGGCGCGCATCCTCGACGTGCCCTTCACCATGGCCGACGCCACCACGCTGACCGAAGCCGGCTATGTCGGCGAGGACGTGGAGAACATCATCCTCAAGCTGCTCCAGGCTGCCGACTACAATGTCGAGCGGGCGCAGCGCGGCATCGTCTATATCGACGAGGTCGACAAAATTAGTCGGAAATCCGACAATCCGTCCATCACCCGCGACGTGTCGGGCGAGGGCGTGCAGCAGGCGCTGCTCAAGATCATGGAAGGGACCGTCGCTTCGGTGCCCCCGCAAGGCGGACGCAAGCACCCGCAGCAGGAGTTCCTCCAGGTCGACACCACCAACATCCTGTTCGTCTGCGGCGGCGCCTTCGCCGGCCTCGAGAAGATCATCGCCGCCCGCGGCCGGTCGACCTCGATCGGCTTCGGCGCCAAGGTCGAAGCCGCCGACGATCGGCGCACCGGCGACATTCTCAAGGGGGTTGAGCCCGAGGACCTGCTCAGGTTCGGCCTGATCCCAGAGTTCATCGGCCGCGTTCCGGTCATCGCCACGCTCGACGACCTCGACGAGGAGGCGTTGATGCGCATCCTGACCGAGCCCAAGAATGCCTTGGTCAGGCAGTATCAGCGGCTGTTCGAGATGGAAGACGTGCAGCTGACCTTCGCCGACGAGGCCATGCGCACCATCGCCAAGAAGGCGATCGACCGCAAGACCGGCGCCCGCGGGCTCCGCTCGATCATGGAGGGCCTCCTGCTCGACACCATGTTCGAGCTGCCCTCGCTCCGCGGCGTGGAGGAGGTCGTGATCTCCTCCGAGGTGGTCGAAGGCAAGGCGCGTCCGTTGCGCATCTACTCCGACCGCCACGAAGAGCTCGGAACGAGCGCCTAGCCGCGAACGCCTAAACGCGCGTCAGGTCAGGCCGAATAGGACCGCACCTCGGTCTTGGTTTGAGCACGATCCTGTCGGAAAACCGCATCCCACGCTTCCGGGAGCATGGTCGGGGACATGGCACCATTCCTGCTTGTAGGATGGGGCGAATCCCGCTCAAATTGGTGAATATCCGAGGCGACGGACACTTGACGGCACCTCTTCCGGTCGCCACCTAAGCAAACTGGCGTCGAATAGCCACAAGGCCGGTACCCTCGTTTACCGTAAGTTTGGGGCTCGCGAACCGGCCCTTGGGGGAGGGGATTATAGAGACAACGGCGGGATGCCTCGACGGTTCCGCCTAGCAAGAAAGCGACGGAACTGCCATGACCGAAACCAAGCCGTCCACGACCACAGAGGGTGCACCGGAGCTCTATCCGGTCCTGCCGCTCCGCGACATTGTCGTCTTCCCCTATATGATCGTTCCCTTGTTCGTGGGCCGCGAGAAATCGATCGCGGCGCTCGAAGAGGTGATGCGGTCCGACAAGCAGATCCTGCTGGTCGCGCAGAAGAACGCCTCCGACGACGAGCCCTCCACCGACGGCATCTACCAGATGGGCACGCTCGCCTCAGTGCTCCAGCTGCTCAAGCTGCCCGACGGCACCGTGAAGGTGCTGGTCGAGGGTACGCGCCGCGCCTCGATCAAGCGCTACACCGAGAACGAGAGCTATTTCGAGGCTGAGATCGAGCGCGTCGAGGAGAGCGTCGGCTCCGAGGAAGAGATCGAGGCGCTCGCTCGCTCCGTCGTCTCGCAGTTCGAGAGCTATGTGAAGCTGAACAAGAAGATCTCGCCCGAGGTGCTCGGCACCGCGAGCCAGATCGAGGACTATTCCAAGCTCTCCGACACCATCGCCTCGCACCTCGCGATCAAGATCGCCGAGAAGCAGCAGATCCTCGAGATCACTTCGGTCTCCGAGCGGCTCGAGCGCGTGTTCACGCTGATGGAGAGCGAGATCTCGGTGCTCCAGGTCGAGCGCAAGATCAGGAGCCGCGTCAAGCGTCAGATGGAGAAGACGCAGCGCGAGTACTACCTGAACGAGCAGATGAAGGCGATCCAGAAGGAGCTCGGCGACAGCGAGGAGGGCAGGGACGACCTCGCTGAGATCGAGCAGAAGATCGAGAAGACCAAGCTCTCCCGCGAGGCCCGCGAGAAGGCGCTCGGCGAGCTGAAGAAGCTCCGCCAGATGAGCCCGATGTCGGCCGAGGCGACCGTCGTTCGCAACTATCTCGACTGGCTGTTGACCATCCCGTGGGGGGTCAAGGGCAAGATCAAGCGCGACCTCGACGAGGCGCAGAAGATCCTCGACGAGGACCATTACGGGCTCGAGAAGGTCAAGGACCGCATCGTCGAATATCTCGCCGTGCAGAACCGGACCAACCAGCTGAAGGGCCCGATCCTTTGCCTGGTCGGCCCTCCCGGCGTCGGCAAGACCTCGCTCGGCAAGTCGATCGCACGCGCCACTGGCCGCGAGTTCGTGCGCATGAGCTTGGGCGGCGTGCGTGACGAGGCCGAGATCAGGGGCCACCGCCGCACCTATATCGGCTCGATGCCCGGCAAGGTGATCCAGTCGATGCGGAAGGCGAAGAAGATCAACCCGCTGTTCCTGCTCGACGAGGTGGACAAGATGGGCGCCGATTTCCGCGGCGACCCAGCCTCCGCCCTGCTCGAGGTGCTCGACCCGGAGCAGAACCACACCTTCAACGACCACTATCTGGAGGTCGATTACGACCTGTCGAACGTGATGTTCGTCACCACCGCCAATACGCTCAACATCCCTCCCGCCCTCATGGACCGCATGGAGATCATCCGTATTGCGGGCTACACCGAGGACGAGAAGATGCAGATCGCGCGGCGCCACCTGCTGCCGGCCATGACCAAGGCGCACGGCCTCGAGGCCGACGAGTGGAGCCTCGATGACGATGCCCTGAAGGAGATCATTCGCCGTTACACGCGCGAGGCGGGCGTCCGCAATCTCGAGCGCGAGGTGGCCAAGCTCGCCCGGAAATCGGTCAAGGAGCTGCTCACCAGCAAGAAGAAGTCGATCAAGATGACGCTCAAGAATCTTGAAGACTATCTTGGCGTGCAGAAATACCGCTACGGCGAAGCTGAGCTCGAGGACCAGGTCGGTGTGGTCACCGGCCTTGCCTGGACCGAGGTCGGCGGCGAGCTTCTGACCGTCGAAGGCGTGATGATGCCTGGCAAGGGCAAGATGACTGTGACCGGCAATTTGCGCGAGGTGATGAAGGAATTGATCCAGGCCGCCAATGCCTATGTGCGGTCGCGGGCCGTCGATTTCGGCATCGAGCCGCCCTTGTTCGAAAAGCGGGATATCCACGTCCACGTTCCGGAAGGGGCCACCCCCAAGGATGGCCCGTCAGCCGGCGTCGCCATGGTGACGGCGATCGTGTCGCTGATGACCGGAATCCCGGTCAAGCGCGAGGTCGCCATGACCGGCGAGATCACGCTGCGCGGCCGGGTTCTGCCCATCGGCGGCCTCAAGGAGAAGCTCCTTGCGGCCCTCAGGGCGGGCATCAAGACGGTTGTCATCCCGGACGAAAATGCCAAGGATCTCACGGAGATACCGGACGAACTTAAGAATGTTCTCGATATCCGCACGGTATCGCGCATGGAGGAGGTTCTGAAGATCGCCTTCACCCGCATGCCGCAGCCGATCGTATGGGAGGAGGCGCGTGAGCCTGCCCAGGTGGTTACGCCCAAGGACGAGACTCCCGCCGGCGTCACCGCTCATTGAGGTCCGGCAAACGCCGCTTACGCCGCGGATTTGCCTCATTTTAGTGGTCCGGCTCGGGCAATCGAGTCGGACCATTTTTGTTGATTTTCCGGGTTTTTTGCGCCAGTCATACACCACTTGTTTGTGAATTGGAGCGTACCCAAGCGGCCTCGAGGGCAAAACCCCCTCCGATTGGGGCCGAGCAAAAGGATGATGACCCGTGAACAAAGCTGAGCTGGTCGCCCATGTGGCGAAAGAATCCGATCTGTCGAAGGACGCGGCCGAGAAAGCCGTGGACGCGACGTTCAAGAACATCGAGAAGGCCTTGAAGGGCGGAGACACCGTGCGCATCGTCGGCTTTGGCAATTTCCAGGTCGCGCAGCGCAAAGCCTCGACGGGCCGCAATCCGCGTACCGGCGCCGAGGTGCAGATCCCGGCTTCCCGCGTGCCGAAATTCCGCGCCGGCAAGGCGCTCAAAGAGGCCTGCAACAGCTAGGTCTCAAGCGGACTGAACCTTTCAGAGGCGGAGCTTTGCTTCTTCAAGCGAGGCTTCGCCTTTATTGCTTTGCTGCGCTGACAGAGCAGGACCTGCTCGCCATCGGCATTGTAGAAGCTAATGGTCGGCGGACTGCCGCCGTTATAGATGCCGGTTCGCCCATCGAGAGCGCCACCTTTGAACCGCATTTTTTTGCCCGAGACGGCGACTGAGCCCCTAACACCGGCAGCATCAATGTAGCCGCGATCCTCCAGAGTGAAATTCCGGAGCGGCTGGGGCGTGCTGTAAAACCAGCATTGGTAAGGTCCGGCGGCGGTACTCGCGGCGGCAGCTTCGGTCAGCAATGCGGCAAACAGGCCGAAAGCGGCGAGATGTGGCGCGATCACTTCGCAAGCTGGCAGAAGAACTGCTCCTCGCCGTTGCCGTCGATGAAGCTGATGGTCGGCGGGTTACCGCCTTTGTAGATCGCCGTCTGGCCGTTCAGATTGCCGCCGCTGAAGTGGAGCTTGCCGCCCGAGCTTTCGACCGACCCGCTTGCGCCGGACGCATCGGTATAGCTCGCGCCCTTGAGGTTGAAATTCTGCCGCGGCTGGGGCGTGCTGAAATACCAGCATTCATAGCTGCCGGCAGGCGCATCCTCGGCGTTTGCCGACCCCGGCAGGCTTGCGGATAACGCGGCCAATAGGCTTACGGCTAGGAGGCGAGGCAGAATGGGGCGCATGGCATTTGTTCCCGTGGCGGTGAGGTACGACACGGTATTGCGCCGAACTGGCAATTGAGGCTACGGCAAAGTGACGAGAAGAGACGAGGGGTCGCACCCTTAATCTTCAGGGCGGTTAGCTCAGTTGGTAGAGCGCCACGTTTACACCGTGGATGTCGGCAGTTCGAGCCTGTCACCGCCCACCAGTTCTAAGCGTGAGGTCCCTCGATGCGCGCCTATCTCCTACCGCCGTGTTTGCCCTTGGTCTTGCCCTGCTGCCGCTTGGCGCCCACGCAGCCTCCCCCTCGACCTCGACACCATCGCCCCCGACCAACCACCTGAGCAGCTCTGCGACCGCCTGGCCGCCGACCCGTTCGCCGGGTTCGGCCCTGACGAATGGGCGCATCCCTTTGCGACGGATCGATTTCTATCGCGCCGCGCCCGCCTGCAAGGAGGCGATGGCGCTCCATCCGGACGAGCCGCGTTTCGCTCTGCAAGCAGGGCTTGCCGCGATCGCCGGCGACAAGAAGGACGAGGCCAAGACTTTGCTTGCCCCCTTCGCCGCCGAGGGCAACGCCACGGCGCTGCTGGCGCTCGCCTTCATCTCCCCCGACCAGGAGGCTGCCGATCTGATGCGCAAGGCCGCCGATAAGGGCAGCGCCCCGGCCATGCTCCTGTTCGGCATGGCTGAGCTCTACGGCAAGGGCATCCCCAAAGACCAGATCGACGGCGTGCGGATGATCCGCCGCGCAGCCGACGGCGGCTCGACCCGTGCCATGCTGATCATGGCCAATTTCTACAACAACGGCGAGTACGGCGTCGGTCGCAATCCTGAGCAGGGAAGGACGCTGATCGAAGGGGCGGCCAAGCTTGGCGACCCGGCGGCGCAGAACATTCTCGCGAGCCTCGATGAGGGCGCGAGCGAGCCGAAATAGCCGGACCGGCGATGTCCTAATCGGCGCGGCTCGCCTTGACTTGGCGAATCCCACGCCGTACATGCAGGCAGGATCGCCTCTGGCCGAAGACGGCCCGTAAGGGGGTGTAGCTCAGTCGGTTAGAGCGCCGGCCTGTCACGCCGGAGGCCGCGGGTTCGAGTCCCGTCACTCCCGCCATTTTGGCCTCCCTTACACCCAAGAAAAGTGGCAAGAAGAGCCATGGGCCAGCTGCTTCAGACCTATCTGCCGCTCGTTATCTTCATCGGCATCGCCTTCATCATCAGCGCGGCGCTGCTCGTCTCGCCCTTCCTGATTGCCGTGCGCAAGCCCGATCCCGAGAAGGTCTCGGCCTATGAATGCGGCTTCGAGGCGTTCGACGACGCACGCATGAAATTCGACGTCCGCTTCTACCTGGTGTCACTTTTGTTCATTATCTTCGACCTTGAGATCGCCTTCCTGTTTCCCTGGGCTGTGGCGTTTAGGCAGGTGGGCGCGTTCGGCTTCTGGGCGATGATGGTGTTCCTGGGCGTTCTCACTATCGGCTTCATCTATGAATGGCGGAAAGGCGCGCTCGAATGGGATTAGGCCATGAAGCCTATCTCGATAAAGAGGGCCGCAGCGGCGGACTGATCACCCCTGCCGCGACCAGCTTCGACGTGTTCTCCAACGAGCTCGCCGACAAGGGCTTCCTCACCACCACCGCCGACGAGTTGATCAACTGGGCGCGCACCGGCTCGCTGATGTGGATGACGTTCGGGCTTGCCTGCTGCGCGGTCGAGATGATGCAGGCTTCGATGCCGCGTTACGATCTCGAGCGCTTCGGCTTCGCGCCGCGCGGCAGCCCGCGGCAATCCGACGTGATGATCGTCGCCGGCACGCTCTGCAACAAGATGGCTCCGGCCTTGCGCAAGGTCTACGACCAGATGCCGGAGCCGCGCTATGTGATTTCCATGGGGTCATGCGCCAATGGCGGCGGCTATTATCATTATTCCTACTCGGTGGTGCGCGGCTGCGACCGCATCGTTCCCGTCGACATCTATGTTCCAGGCTGCCCGCCCACGGCCGAAGCGCTCGTCTACGGCGTGCTCCTCCTACAGAAGAAGATCCGGCGGACCGGCACCATCGAGCGCTGATCGGTCCGAACCCGTCCTGGAGCCGTGATGGACGAAGCTCTCAATAAGCTTGCTGGCTATCTCTCTGACCGCCTCGGCGCGAAGCTGGTCGAGGCCAAGGTTGCGCTCGGCGAGCTGACCATCGAGATCCCGCGCGACGACCTGATCGAGGCGATCGCTCTGCTCCGCGACGATTCTCTCTGCCGCTTCGGCTGTCTGATCGACATTTGCGGCGCCGACTATCCCGACCGCGAGCAGCGCTTCGACGTCGTCTATCATCTGCTGAGCCCGTGGCTGAACCACCGCATCCGCGTGCGCATCAAGACCGATGAGGCGCACCCGGTTCCGAGCCTCGTGGGGCTGTTCCCCGGCGCCGACTGGTTCGAGCGCGAGGCGTTCGATCTCTACGGCATCCTGTTCGCCGGGCACCCCGACCTTCGCCGCATCCTCACCGATTACGGCTTCCAGGGTCATCCCTTGCGCAAGGACTTCCCGCTCACCGGCTTCGTCGAGCTCAGATACGACGACGAGCTGAAGCGCGTGGTGTACGAGCCGGTCAAGCTGATGCAGGAATATCGGAGCTTCGACTTCTTTTCGCCGTGGGAAGGCATGGACGCCGCCATCCCCGGCGATGAGAAGGCCGGCGAAGCGCGCGAGCGGGGCGACAAATCATGAAGCCGACGCTCACAGCGGGCCTCAAGCACCGCTTTGCCTATACCGTGCCGAAGAGCAAGACGGTGCCGCAGCTCTATGCCGAATCCTCAGAGCTCGCCGCCATGCCCGAGGTGTTCGCCACGGGCTTCATGGTCGGGCTGATGGAATGGACCTGCGTGCAGCTGATGGCGCCCCATCTCGACGACGGCGAGGGCAGCCTCGGCACCCATATCGACGTGTCGCACAAATCGGCGACGCCGCCGGGCATGATCGTCACGGTCGATGCCGAATGCATCGAGGTGAGGGGCCCGCGCGCCAGGTTCAAAGTGAGCGCCCATGACGGGGTGGACGAGATCGGCTCAGGCACGCATGAGCGCTTCATCGTCTCGTGGAACCGCTTCAATCGCGGCGTCGCCGCCAAGCAGGCAAAAGCCGCAAGCAAGGTCGACGCATGATGGCGGAGATCGACACACACGACGCTGAAATCGACGCCGAGAGTGGCAAGCGCGCCGGCGACGACCGCAAGTTCACCATCAATTTCGGCCCGCAGCATCCTGCCGCCCACGGCGTGCTCCGGTTAGTGCTCGAGCTCGACGGCGAGGTGGTCGAGCGCGTCGATCCGCATATCGGGCTGTTGCATCGCGGCACCGAGAAGCTGATCGAGCACAAGACCTATCTCCAGGCGCTGCCTTATTTCGACCGGCTCGATTACGTCGCGCCGATGAACCAGGAGCACGCTTATTCGCTCGCGGTCGAGAAGCTGGTCGGCGTCACCGTGCCGAAGCGCGGCCAGCTGATCCGCGTGCTCTATTCGGAGATCGGCCGGCTGTTGTCGCATCTCCTCAACGTCACCACCCAAGCGCTCGACGTCGGCGCGCTCACCCCGCCGCTCTGGGGCTTCGAGGAGCGCGAGCGGCTGATGGTGTTCTACGAGCGGGCAAGCGGCAGCCGCATGCATGCGGCCTATATCCGTCCTGGCGGCGTGCACCAGGACCTTCCGCCCGAGCTGGTCGCCGACATCTATGCCTTCTGCGACCCGTTCCTGAAGACCTGCGACGACATCGAGACGCTGCTCACCAACAACCGCATCTTCAAGCAGCGCAATGTCGACATCGGCGTCGTCACGCTCGAGGACGCTTGGGCGCGCGGCTTCTCCGGTGTCATGGTGCGCGGCTCGGGTGCCCCCTGGGACTTGCGCAAATCCCAGCCTTACGAGTGCTACGCCGAGCTCGATTTCGACATCCCGATCGGCAAGCACGGCGATTGCTACGACCGCTACGTCGTGCGCATGGAGGAGATGCGCCAGTCGGTCCGCATCATGAAGCAATGCTGCGAGCGTCTGTCGACCGAGATCGGTCCGGTCAGCGTCGAGAACCACAAGATGGTGCCGCCGAAGCGCGCCGACATGAAGAGCTCGATGGAAGCCCTGATCCACCACTTCAAGCTCTATACCGAGGGTTATCACGTGCCGGCCGGCGAGGTGTATGCCGCGGTCGAGGCGCCAAAGGGCGAGTTCGGCGTCTATCTCGTGTCTGACGGCTCCAACAAGCCCTATCGCTGCAAGATCAGGGCGCCGAGCTTCGCCCATCTCGCGGCCATGGACTTCCTCTGCACCGGCCATATGCTCGCCGACGTTTCCGCAGTGCTCGGCTCGATCGACATCGTGTTCGGGGAGATCGACCGGTGAGGCTCCGTCACGCAACAAGAAGCGAACTGAGACAATGAGCGTCCGCCGCCTCGCCGCCGAGCAGCCCGAGGGCTTCGCCTTCACGCCGGCAAATCTCGATTGGGCCAAGAGCCAGATCAAGAAATACCCTGAAGGCAAGCAAGCCTCGGCGGTATTGTCGCTGCTGTGGCGCGCGCAGGAGCAGATGGGCGGTTGGCTGCCCGAACCCGCGCTGCGTTATGTCGCCGAGATGCTCGGCATGGCGTTCATCCGCGTCTACGAGATCGCGACCTTCTACACCATGTTCAATCTGGCGCCGGTTGGCCGGAACTTCGTGCAGGTTTGCGGCACGACGCCGTGCTGGCTCAGAGGCGCCGAGGAGATCAAGTCAGCCTGCCGCGAGCTGATCGGCGAGCCGAACCGCGTGACCGATGACGGGCTGTTCTCCTGGACCGAGGTCGAATGTCTCGGCGCTTGCGTCAACGCGCCGGTCGCCCAGATCAACAAATACTATTACGAGGACCTGACGCCGGAGAGCCTGGCGCGGCTGCTCGCCGATCTGAAAGCGGGGCGCGAGATCACCCCCGGACCGCAGAACGGGCGGCACTCGTCCGAGCCGATCGGCGGCGCTATCACGCTGCTCGATCTCGAGCTCTACAAGAACGAGCTGCCCGAGGATGCGCCGCCGAATTACCGGCTTAGAGCGAAGGTGCCGGAGGCGCTGACCGACTCGGAGGCCAAGCGGCCCGGCGCCGCCGCCAATCAGCGGGAGACCGCTGTTCCCAAGCCGCCGCTCGCCAAGGGGCGCAAGACAAAGCCCGTGAAAGACAGATGATGCTTCAGGACAGTGACCGCATCTTCAAGAATCTCTACGGGCTGCACTCTTGGCGGCTCAAGGCTGCGCGTGCGCGCGGCGCCTGGGACGGAACCAAGGCCATGGTCGAGCGCGGCCACGAGGCGATCATCGAGGAGGTCAAGGCGTCCGGCTTGCGGGGCAGGGGTGGCGCAGGATTCCCGACCGGGCTCAAATGGTCGTTCATGCCGACCAAGTCGGATGGGCGGCCCAATTATCTCATCGTCAATGCCGACGAGTCGGAGCCCGGCACTTGCAAGGACCGTGACATCATGCGTCACGATCCGCAGCTCCTGATCGAAGGCTCGTTCCTCGCCGGCTTCGCCATGCGCGCGCATGTCGCCTACATCTATATTCGCGGCGAGTTCATCGCCGAGCGCGAGATCCTTCAAGCGGCGATCGACGAGGCCTATGACGCCAAGCTGATCGGCCAGAACAACCTCAATGGCTGGGACTTCGAGCTTTATCTGCATCACGGCGCCGGCGCCTATATCTGCGGCGAGGAGACGGCGCTGCTCGAAAGCCTCGAAGGCAAGAAGGGCCAGCCGCGGTTGAAGCCGCCGTTCCCCGCCAATGTCGGACTGTACGGCGCGCCGTCGACCGTCAACAATGTCGAGACCATCGCCGTCGTCCCCGACATCTTGCGCCGCGGCGCGGCCTGGTTCGCCTCGCTCGGCCGCCCCAACAACACCGGCACCAAGCTGTTCTGCATCTCGGGCCACGTAAACAAGCCGTGCAATGTCGAGGAGGAGATGGGCGTGCCGCTCCGCGAGCTGATCGACCATTATGCCGGCGGCGTGCGCGGCGGCTGGGACAATCTGCTCGCGGTCATCCCCGGCGGCTCGTCGGTGCCGTGCATTCCGGCCAGCCAATGCAACGACCTGCCCATGGATTTCGACAGCCTGAAAGCGCTCAAGACCGGGCTCGGCACGGCGGCGGTGATCGTCATGGACAAGTCGACCGACATCATCCGCGCCATCGCGCGTCTGTCTTATTTCTACAAGCACGAGAGTTGCGGCCAGTGCACGCCCTGCCGCGAGGGCACCGGCTGGATGTGGCGCGTGCTGGAGCGTATGGCGCGCGGCGAGGCCGAGCTCGGCGAGATCGATATGCTGCTCAAGGTCAGCTACCAGGTCGAGGGCCACACCATCTGCGCGCTCGGCGACGCGGCGGCTTGGCCGGTGCAGGGCTTGATCAGACATTTCCGCCACGTGATCGAGGAGCGCATCGATGCCGGCGCCGTGCGCCCACTCAGCCCCTCGGTTCCCGTGGCTGCGGAGTAGGTCGGTGCATGCAATGGCTCTGGGACAATGCCGTCACGCTCGCCAACGTGCTGATGGCGGCGGCTGCCGTCGCCGCCTTGATCTACGCGCATCTCTCCATCTCGGAGAGCCGCAACGCCGAGCGCCGCGCCAATGCCAATGAACTGTGGAGAGAGATCCTGAGGCTCGCTTTCGACAATCCGAAGCTTTCCGATCCGACGCTGAACCTCGCTTCGTTCGATTACGCGGCGTTGACCGTCGACGGCAGCCTCGAACTGTTCCAGAAATACGAGATGTTCGTGGACACCATGCTGAATGCGAGCGAGGAGATCTTGGAGGTGTCGCCGACCAAGGAATGGAAGGCGGCGGTGCGTATTCAGCTCCGCCCGCATCGCCACTATCTGCAGTCGCCGCACTTCATCAATTCCGGCTACCTCGAGCAATACACGCCGAAATTCCGGGCCTACGTGACAGAGGCCTTGCGCGACCATGCCTAAGCTCATCATCGACAATCGCGAGATCGAGGTGCCGGCCGGCATCACCCTGATCCAGGCCTGCGAGCTGGCCGGCGTCGAGATCCCGCGCTTCTGCTATCACGAGCGCCTGTCGATCGCCGGCAATTGCCGCATGTGCCTGGTCGAGATCGCCGGCATGCCGAAGCCGGTCGCCTCCTGCGCCATGAGCGTCGGCGATCTGAGGCCCGGCCGCGACGGCATGCCGCCGACCATCATCACCGACTCCGCAACGGTAAAGAAGGCGCGCGAGGGCGTGCTCGAGTTCCTGCTGATCAATCACCCGCTCGATTGCCCGATCTGCGACCAGGGCGGTGAGTGCGATCTGCAGGACCAGACCATGGCCTACGGCTTCGACGCCGGGAGGTTCCAGGACAACAAGCGCGCCGTCGCCGACAAATATCTCGGGCCGCTGATCGGCACCTTCATGACGCGCTGCATCCATTGCACGCGCTGTGTGCGCTTCATGACCGAGATCGCCGGAGTCGAAGAGCTCGGCGCGATCGGCCGCGGCGAGGACATGGAGATCACCACCTATCTCGAGCAGGGCATGCTGTCGAACCTGTCGGGCAACGTGGTCGACCTCTGCCCGGTCGGCGCGCTTACTTCGAAGCCCTATGCTTTCAGCGCACGGCCGTGGGAGCTGACCAAGACGCCCTCGATCGACACGATGGACGCGCTCGGCAGCGCCATCCGCGTCGATGCACGCGGCCGCGAGGTGATGCGCATCCTGCCGCGCGTCAACGACGCCATCAACGAGGAGTGGATCTCCGACAAGGCGCGTCATGTGTGGGACGGCCTGCGCACGCAGCGGCTCGACCGCCCTTATGTCAGGCGTAACGGCACGCTTGAGCCGGCAAGCTGGGATGAGGCGTTCGCTGCAATCGCCGGTAAGCTCAAGGGGCTCGACGGCAAGCGCTTTGGGGCGATCGCCGGCGACCTCGCCGCCGCCGAGGAGATGTTCGCGCTGAAGCTGCTCGCCGATCAGCTCGGCTCGCCCAATATCGACTGCCGCCAGGACGGCGCCGCGCTCGATCCCGCGCACGGGCGCGCCAGCTATCTGTTCAACTCGACGATCGCCGGCATCGATCAGGCCGACGCGATCCTGCTCATCGGCACCGACCCGCGCCACGAGGCGCCGGTGCTGAACGCGCGCATCCGCAAGCGCTGGCGCCAGACCGGCGGCAAGCTCCCGGTCGGGCTGATCGGCGAGGATGCCGATCTCACCTATGCACACGATTATCTCGGCGCTGGCACGGAAACATTGGCCAAGATCGCCGACGGCTCGCATCCCTTCCTGAAGAAGCTCGCAGGCGCCGAGCGGCCGATGCTGATCGTCGGGCTGGGCGCGCTTGCCCGTCCCGACGGAGCGTCAGTGCTGGCGCTCGCCGCCAAGGCCGCTATCGCCATGGGTGCGCTCAAGCCCGATCTCGCCTGGAACGGCTTCAACGTTCTTCACGCGGCCGCTGGACGCGTTGCCGGCCTCGATCTCGGCTTCGTGCCGGGAAAGGACGGGCTTGACGTCGAGGCGATGCTCGATGCCGCCGGCAAGGGCAAACTCGATGCCGTTTATCTGCTCGGCGCCGACGAGATCGACATGGAGCGCCTGGGCAAAGCCTTTGTCATCTATCAAGGCAGCCATGGCGATAAAGGCGCGCATCGCGCCGACGTAATCCTGCCCGGCGCCGCCTATACCGAGAAGGACGGCACCTACGTCAACACCGAAGGGCGCACGCAGATGACGGCGCGTGCCGTGTTCCCGCCGGGCGAGGCGCGCGAGGACTGGACGATCCTCCGCGCGCTGTCGGCCGTGCTCGGCACGCCTCTGCCGTTCGACACGACGCAGCAGCTTCGCGCCAAGATGTATGCCGCACATCCGCATTTGGCGCTGCTCGACCTGATCGTTCCGGCCGATGCCGGCGCGATCGAGCGCCTCGCCAAGACGCAAGGAAAGCTCGGCAAGGAGCGCTTCGCCCACGCGGTCGACGACTATTACTTCACCAACCCGGTCGCGCGCGCCTCAGCCATCATGGCGAATTTGAGCGCGTTGCATTCGGGCGCCGGCGACAAGGCGACCGGCACCGATGGCTGAGTTCTGGACGAGCTATGGCCTGCCGCTCGCGCTAATCGTGGTGCAGAGCGTGGCGATCCTCGTCACGCTGCTGATCATCGTCGCCTTCTTGCTCTATGCCGACCGCAAGGTTTGGGCCGCTGTGCAGATGCGGCGCGGGCCTAACGTGGTCGGGCCGTGGGGGCTGTGGCAGTCTTTCGCCGATCTCCTCAAATTCGTACTCAAGGAGCCGGTCATTCCGGCTGGCGCCAACAAGGGCATTTTTTTGCTGGCGCCGCTCGTCAC
Organism: uncultured Alphaproteobacteria bacterium; assembly: GCA_963791255.1. GTDB lineage: Bacteria > Pseudomonadota > Alphaproteobacteria > Rhizobiales > Methyloligellaceae > Methyloceanibacter. The sequence continues at coordinate 41,926 of CAWBSA010000004.1, forward strand.
CGCTGGCCTCGCGCTGTCGGCATGGGCGGTGATCCCGGTCGCGCGCGGCTGGGAGGTGGCGAACCTCAATGTCGGCATCCTGTTCATCTTCGCCATCTCGAGCTTGCAGGTCTACGGCGTGATTATGGCCGGCTGGGCATCGAACTCGAAATACGCCTTCCTCGCCGCGCTCAGATCCGCCGCGCAGATGGTTTCCTACGAGGTCTCGATCGGCTTCGTCATCATCACCGTGCTGCTGTGCGCCGGCTCGCTCAATCTCGGCGACATCGTCGAGGCGCAGAACAGCCGGTTCGGCCTACTCGGCTGGTATTGGCTGCCGCTGTTCCCGATGTTCGTAGTGTTCTTCATCTCGGCTCTGGCCGAGACCAACCGCCCGCCCTTCGACCTGCTCGAGGCCGAGTCCGAGCTCGTCGCAGGCTTCATGGTCGAATATTCCTCGACCCCCTATATGCTCTTCATGCTCGGCGAATACGTCGCCGTAGTGCTGATGTGCGCGCTCGGCACGATCCTGTTCCTGGGCGGCTGGCTGCCGCCGGTTCCCGTGGCGCCCTTCACCTGGATTCCCGGCGTGCTATGGTTCACCCTCAAGGTGTGCTTCCTGTTCTTCCTGTTCGCCATGGTCAAAGCCATGGTGCCGCGCTATCGCTACGACCAGCTGATGCGGCTCGGCTGGAAGGTCTTCCTGCCTTTGTCGCTCGGTTTTGTCGTGCTGGTCGCTGCGATATTGCAGCTCTGGCAGCATCGCGCCTGAAGGAGAGCCTCACGTGAAGCGTCTCGGCGACGCAGTTAAGTCGATGTTGCTGATGGAATTTCTGTCAGCCTTCTGGCTTGCTCTCAAATATTTCGTGGCGCCCAAGGCGACCATCAACTACCCGTTCGAGAAGGGCCCGCTGTCGCCCCGATTCCGCGGCGAGCATGCGCTCAGGCGCTACCCTAACGGCGAGGAGCGCTGCATCGCCTGCAAGCTGTGCGAGGCGATCTGCCCGGCCCAGGCCATCACCATCGAGGCCGGACCCCGCCGCAACGACGGCACGCGCCGCACCACCCGTTACGACATCGACATGGTCAAATGCATCTATTGCGGCTTCTGCCAGGAAGCCTGTCCGGTCGATGCCATCGTCGAGGGGCCCAATTTCGAGTTCGCCACCGAGACCCGCGAGGAGCTCTATTACGACAAGGAGCGGCTGCTCGCGAACGGCGATCGCTGGGAGCGCGAGATCGCCAAGAACCTGGCGCTCGACGCGCCTTACAGGTGAGGGGAATTTCGCATATGGGAGGCGGCGCTGACTTACCCTCTCCCCATTGGGGAGAGGTCGGCTCGCTCAGCGAGCCGGGTGAGGGGGCTTTCGCGGCTCCTGCATCATTCGTCTCCCTCACCCCAACCCTCTCCCCTCTAGGGAGAGGGGGTCTAAAGGGCGAGCCGCAATAATGCTGAGCGCGCTGTTCTTCTATCTGTTCGCCATCCTCTGCGTCGGCGCGGCGTTCATGGTCATTTCCGTCAAGAACCCCGTGCACGCGGTGCTGTTCCTGATCCTCGCTTTCTTCAACGCCGCTGGCCTGTTCGTGCTGCTCGGCGCCGAGTTCCTGGCGATGATCCTGATCGTGGTCTATGTCGGCGCGGTGCTGGTGCTGTTCCTGTTCGTGGTGATGATGCTCGACGTCGATTTCGCCGAGCTCCGCGCCGGCTTCCTCAAATATCTGCCGATCGGCGCCACCATCGGGCTTCTGCTGCTGGTCGAGCTGGTGCTGATCGTCGGCGCCTGGGTGACGGCGCCCGAGATCGTGGCGCAGGCGCCCACCCCGCCGATCGCGCAAATGAGCAACACGGCGGCGCTCGGTGCCATCCTCTACACGCGCTACGTCTATCTGTTCGAGGCTGCCGGCCTCATCCTGCTGGTCGCCATGGTCGGCGCCATCGTGCTCACCCTTCAGCACAAGCGCGACGTGAAGCGGCAGAATATCTCGGCGCAGATCGGCCGAACGCGCGAAGAGGCGGTCGAGCTGGTCGAGGTCGAATCGGGCAGGGGGCTGTCATGACGATCGGGCTGTCGCATTACCTGACCGTCGCCGCGATCCTGTTCACGCTGGGCATTTTCGGCATCTTCCTCAACCGCAAGAACGTGATCGTCATTCTGATGAGCGTCGAGCTGATGCTGCTTGCGGTGAACCTCAATCTCGTCGCCTTCTCATCCTTCCATGGCGACCTCGTCGGCCAGGTGTTCGCGCTGATCGTGCTGACCGTCGCCGCCGCGGAAGCCGCCATCGGCCTCGCCATCATCGTCGTCTATTTCCGCAACCGGCACACGATCGACGTGGCCGAGATCGACCTCCTCAAGGGCTGAGCGCCAGCGCATGTATCAGGCGATCCTCCTCCTACCGCTGCTCGGCGCGATCTTCGCCGGCTTCTTCGGCCGGCTGGTCGGCGCACGCTCATCCGAAGTCATCACCACGACGCTCGTGCTGATCACCGCGCTGCTGTCTTATCTCGCCTTCTATCAGGTGGCGCTGAACGGCCAGGAGGAGCGCATCGAGCTGCTGCGCTGGATCGATTCCGGCGCGCTCAAATCGGCGTGGTCGCTTCGTATCGACACGCTGACCGCGGTGATGCTGGTGGTGGTCACCACGGTGTCGGGCCTCGTGCATCTCTACTCGATCGGCTACATGGAGGACGACCCGCACCGGCCGCGCTTCTTCGCCTATCTCTCGCTGTTCACCTTCGCCATGCTGGCGCTGGTCACGGCCGACGATTTCCTTCAGCTGTTCTTCGGCTGGGAGGGCGTCGGCCTCGCCTCCTATCTCCTGATCGGCTTCTGGTATCACAAGCCGTCAGCCTGCAACGCCGCCATCAAGGCCTTCATCGTCAACCGCGTCGGCGATTTCGGCTTCGCGCTCGGCATCTTCGCCGTGTTCACCCTGTTCAACTCGGTGCAATACGACACCGTGTTCGCCTCGGCCCCCGACCAGGTCGGCAAGACCATGGAGTTCCTGGGCTACCAGGTCGACGCGCTGACGCTGATCTGCCTGCTGCTGTTCATGGGCGCGATGGGCAAGTCGGCGCAATTCCTGCTGCATACCTGGCTGCCCGACGCCATGGAAGGCCCGACCCCCGTCTCGGCGCTGATCCATGCCGCGACCATGGTGACGGCCGGCGTGTTCATGGTAGCGCGGCTGTCGCCGCTGTTCGAGCTGGCGCCGATCGCGCTCGGCTTCGTCGCCATCATCGGCGCGACCACCGCCTTCTTCGCCGCGACCGTCGGCCTGGTGCAGACCGACATCAAGCGCGTGGTCGCCTACTCGACCTGCTCGCAGCTCGGCTACATGTTCGCCGCGGAAGGCGTCGGCGCTTACGGCGCCGGCATGTTCCACCTGTTTACCCACGCATCGTTCAAGGCTCTGCTGTTCCTAGGCGCGGGCGCCGTGATCCACGCGCTCCATCACGAGCAGGACGTGCGCCGCATGGGGGGCTTGCGCAAGGTGCTGCCCTTCACCTTCGCCGTGATGCTTATCGGCACGCTGTCGCTGACCGGCTTCCCGTTCACATCGGGCTTCGTCTCCAAGGACGCCATTATCGAAGCGACCTACGCGGCGCACAGCTCGGTCGGCACCTACGCCTTCGTGCTGACCCTGATCGCCGCCGTGCTGACCTCGTTCTATTCCTGGCGGCTGATGTTCCTCGTCTTCGAGGGCAAGCCGCGCGAGCCCAAGGAGGTTCTCGCGCATGCGCATGAGCCGCCCTGGACCATGGGCGTGCCGCTCATCCTGCTCGCGCTCGGCGCGCTGCTCTTGGGCGTGCTGTTCTCGCATTTCTTCATCGGCAGCGGCCAAGAGGAGTTCTGGCGGGGCTCGCTCGTCACCCACGCCGAGCCGCATCACGAGGTGCCGAGCTGGGTGCTGGCCGCGCCGACGCTTGCCATGGCGGCAGGCTTCGCCACCGCTTGGTATTTCTACATCACCAACCCGCTGGTGCCGTTCGGGCTGTCCAAGCGCTTCCGCGGCGCCTATCTGTTCCTGCTCAATGCCTGGTATTTCGACGCGCTGTACGATGCGATCTTCGTCCGCCCGGCGAAACGGCTCGGCCGCTTCCTGTGGAAGACCGGCGACGGCAGGATCATCGACGGCATCGGCCCCGACGGTGTTGCGGCGCGCGTCATCGACATCACCAACCGCGTGGTCAAGCTCCAGTCGGGCTACATCTTTCACTACGCCTTCGCCATGCTGATCGGCGTCGCGCTGCTGATCACCTATTTCATCTTTGCCGGCGGAGGGCTCAAGCCGTGAGCTACGCCTGGCCGATCCTGTCCACCATCACGTTCCTGCCGCTGTTCGGCGCGCTCCTGATCGCCATCCTCGGCGGCGAGGACGAGAGCACGTTCCGCAACGCGCGTTTCATCGCGCTGTGGACCACGCTCGTCACCTTCGGCCTGTCGCTCATCCTGTGGCGGGATTTCGATCAGACCACGGCGCAATTCCAGTTCGTCGAGATCAAGCCCTGGCTCGGCCCGATCAGCTACCACATGGGCATCGACGGCATCTCAATGCCGTTCGTGTTGCTGACGACGTTCCTCATGCCGCTCTGCATCCTGTCGAGCTGGATCGCGATCACGTCCCGCGTGAAGGAATATATGATCGCCTTCCTCGTGCTCGAGACGCTGATGATCGGCGTGTTCACCTCGCTCGACCTCGTGCTGTTCTATCTGTTCTTCGAAGGCGGCCTAATCCCGATGTTCCTGATCATCGGCATCTGGGGCGGGCAGCGGCGCGTCTATGCGAGCTTCAAGTTCTTTCTCTACACGCTGGTCGGCTCGCTGCTGATGCTGCTCGCCATCATGGCGATCTACTGGGAGGCCGGCACCACCGACATCCCGGCGCTGCTCACCCACGGCTTTCCACCGAAGATGCAGACTTGGCTCTGGTTCGCCTTCCTCGCCTCGTTCGCCGTCAAGCTGCCGATGTGGCCCGTGCATACCTGGCTGCCGGACGCCCATGTCGAGGCGCCGACCGCAGGCTCCGTGATCCTCGCCGGCATCCTGCTGAAGATGGGCGGCTACGGCTTTCTACGTTTTTCGATCCCGATGTTCCCGCTCGCCTCCGCCGAGTTTGCACCGCTCATCTTCGCGCTGTCGGTGATCGCCATCATCTACACCTCGCTGGTCGCGCTCGCGCAGGAGGACGTCAAGAAGCTCATCGCCTATTCCTCGGTGGCGCATATGGGTTTCGTCACGATCGGCGTGTTCACGCTCACCATGCAGGGCCTGCAAGGCGGCATCTTCCAGATGCTGTCGCACGGCATCGTCTCGGCTGCGCTCTTCCTCTGCGTCGGCGTGATCTATGACCGCATGCATACCCGCGAGATCGCGGCCTTCGGCGGCCTGGCCGACCGCATGCCGGTCTATGCCTTCTGCTTCATGGTGTTCACGCTTGCCAATGTCGGGCTGCCCGGCACATCCGGCTTCATCGGCGAGTTCCTGAGCCTGACCGGAGCGTTCCGCATCAATACTTGGGTCGCCTTTCTCGCCACCACCGGCATCATCCTGTCGGCCGCGTACGCGCTCTATCTCTATCGCCGCCTCATCTTCGGCAAGTTGGAGAAGGCGAGCCTCAAATTTATCACCGACCTGACCTGGCGCGAGGTCGCGGTGATGACCCCGCTCGTCGTGCTCACCATCCTGTTTGGCGTCTATCCCGCGCCGATCCTCGATGCGTCAGCCGTTTCGGTCGATGCTCTGATCAAGACCTATCACGCAAGCCTTGCCGCCGCCGAGCAAGCGCGGCTCGCGGCGCAACTCGCTCTGGCGCCGTGAGGGGCAGACGTCGATGCTCGAAACCCTCAATTTCGAAATCATCCTTCCCGAGCTGATCCTGAGCTGCGGCGCCATGGCGCTGCTGATGGTCGGCGTCGCCACCAAGCGCGAGCGGGGCGAGCTCGTGCTCTGGCTGGCCATTCTCATCATCGTCGCAGCCGGAATGTTCGTCGCCCGCGGCGAGGGCACGGCGACGCTGTTCGCAGGCAGCTTCATCGTCGATCCCTTTGCGCGCGTTCTGAAGCTGCTCACGCTGACCGGCGCGGCGGCGGCGCTGCTCATGTCGATCGACTATTGGCGGCGGGCAGGGGGCTTGCGGTTTGAGTTCCCGGTGCTGGTTCTGCTCGCCACGACCGGCATGATGATGATGATCTCGGCCAACGATCTCATCTCGCTCTATGTCGGGCTCGAGCTTCAGAGCCTCGCGCTCTACGTGGTCGCTGCCTTCAAGCGTGACTCCGCGCGCTCGGCCGAAGCCGGCCTCAAATATTTCGTCCTCGGCGCGCTGTCCTCGGGCATGCTGCTCTACGGCGCATCGCTGGTGTACGGCTTCACCGGCTCGACCGACTTCGCCACCATCGCCGCTTCGGTGCAGCCGTCAGGCGCCAATCTCGGACTGATCTTCGGCCTCGTGTTTCTGATGGCGGGCTTCGCCTTCAAGATCTCGGCCGTGCCGTTCCACATGTGGACACCGGACGTCTATGAGGGCGCGCCGACCCCCGTCACCGCCTTCTTCGCCGCAGCGCCGAAGCTTGCCGCCATGGCGCTGACCGTGCGCGTGCTGATCACCGCCTTCCCGGCGGTGACGGTGCAGTGGCAGCAGATCGTGGTGTTCCTGTCGATCGCCTCGATGGCGCTCGGCTCGTTCGCGGCGATCGGCCAGACCAATATCAAGCGGCTGATGGCCTATAGCTCGATCGGCCATATGGGCTATGCACTGGTCGGGCTCGCCGCCGGCAGCGTCGAGGGCGTGCAGGGCGTGATCGTCTATCTCGCCATCTATCTCGCCATGACGCTGGGCACCTTCGCCTGCATCCTCGCCATGCGGCGCGGCGGGCGCATGGTCGAAGACATCGACCAGCTTTCAGGTTTGTCGCGCACCAGTCCGACCATGGCTTTCCTGCTGGCGATGCTGCTGTTTTCGCTTGCGGGCATTCCACCCCTTGCGGGCTTCTTCGCCAAGTTCTACGTGTTCCTTGCCGCCATCCACTCGGGCCTCTATGTGCTCGCGGTAATTGGCGTGCTGTTAAGCGTCGTCGGTGCGTATTATTATCTTCGCATCGTCAAGATCATGTACTTTGACGCTCCTGCCGAACGCTTCGAGCCGATGGATGCGCCGCTTGCCGCCGTGCTCGGGGTGAGCGGCTTGTTCACTTTGCTCTATTTCGTCTACCCGGCGCCGCTGGTTGCGGTCGCCGAAGCGGCAGCGAAATCTCTGTTCTGATAAGTCATTGTCTTAATGAGCTATATCTCATCGCCATCGCCCAAATTGCCGAGCGGCCATCGCTTGCTCAAGCTGGAGACGGTCAACTCGACCAATGCCGAGGCGCGCCGCCGCGCGCTCGCCGGCGAGCCCGGCCCGTTGTGGATCTGGTCGGCCCGGCAGTCGCAGGGCCGCGGCCGCGGCGGGCGCGAATGGGTCTCCCAGCCCGGCAATCTGTTCGCGAGCCTGTTGATCGGGCTGAATTGTCCCTTGCGGGTGGCGAGCCAGCTCGCCCTCGTTGCCGGCATCGTGACGTTCGACACCATCGCCAAGCTGATCGCCTATGAGGGGCGGTCGGAGGTGCTGCTCAAATGGCCTAACGACGTTCTGCTTGCCGGCGAGAAGGTGGCCGGCATGCTGCTCGAGAATGTCGGTGGCGCCAACGAGAACCGCTCGGTGGTGGTGATCGGCACCGGCATCAATCTCGCGAGCCACCCCGAAAACCTGCCCCAGCCGGCCGTGAGCCTTGCCACTTACGGCATGACCGTGACGCCCGCAGACGCGCTCGAAGCGCTCGCCGCGAGCACGCTCGAATGGCTGAACCGCTGGGGCGAGGGCGCCTGCTTCCCGACCATCCGCCGCGCCTGGCTCGACCGCGCCGGGCCCACCGGGCGTCCCTTGACCGTGCGCGTCGGCAGTCAGGAAGCCGAAGGCGTGTATGGCGGCCTCGACGCCGACGGCGCACTCAGGCTGCTGATGCCCGGCGGCGGCGAATACCGCGTCACCGCCGGCGACGTCTTCTTCTCGAGGCGGTGAGGGCGCACAGCCGCGACATGTCTCGAAAATCTGACGGAAAGGCCGAATTCGTTTTCGTGCCGCTCGGCGGCGTTGGCGAGATCGGCATGAATCTCTATCTCTACGGCTACGGCCGCGCCCGCCATCGCGAATGGCTGATCGTCGACATGGGCGTCACCTTCGGCGGCGACCAGGAGCCCGGCGTCGACATCATCCTCCCCGACATCGGCTTCCTCCAGGAGGAGCGCGGCAACATCGTTGGCCTGCTGCTGACCCATGCGCATGAGGATCATTTCGGCGCGGTGGTCGATCTCTGGCCCCTGCTTGGCCGCGTCCCCGTCTACGCCACGCCCTTCACCGCCGAGATGCTCAAGTCGAAGCTCTCCGAGACGGGCATGCTCGACGGCTTTCCGCTCGAGATCATGCCCATGGGCGGCCGCCGCGCCATCGGTCCGTTCGATGTCGAGCTGGTCGCCATGTCGCATTCGATACCCGAGCCTTCGGCGGTGATCATCAGGACGCCGCTTGGCGCCGCGCTCCATACCGGCGACTGGAAGCTCGATGAGAACCCTTTGACGAGCGCGCCGACCGACGAAGCGCGGCTAAGAGCGCTCGGCGATGAGGGGCTGGCGGCGCTTATCTGCGACTCGACCAATGCCATCCGCGATGGGGTGTCGCCGTCGGAGGCCGACGTGGCGGTGACGCTCAATCGCCTCATCGGCGAGGCGCGCCAGCGCGTTGCGGTCACCACCTTCGCCTCCAATGTCGCGCGCATCCGCTCGGTGGCGAACGCCACCCGCGCCGCCGGCCGCGAGCTGGTGGTGGTCGGCCGCGCCATGTTTCGTGTCATCGAGGCGGCGCAGGCGACCGGCTATCTCGACCCCGACCTGCCGTTTTACGAGGAGAGGGCTTTCGCCAAGCTTCCGCCCGACACTGTCGTCGCGCTCTGCACCGGCAGCCAGGGCGAGTCCCGCGCGGCCATGGCGCGCATCGCCCAAGGCGAGCATCCCAACGTCAAGCTAGATCCGGGCGACCGGGTGATCTTCTCCTCGCGCACCATCCCCGGCAACGAGAAGGCCGTCGGCCGCGTGCAGAACGGCCTCGCCGATCGCGGCCTCGAGCTCATCACCGACCAGGACGCAGCCGTCCATGTCTCGGGCCACCCGCGCCGCGGCGAGCTCGAGCAGCTCTATCGCTGGGTTAAAGCCAAGATTGCCATCCCCATGCATGGCGAGGGGCGGCATCTGGAGGCGCACGCCAAGCTCGCCGAGCGGCTCGGCGTGAGCGAGGTCATCAGGGCACGGAACGGCACGATGGTGCGGCTCCTGCCGGGCCCCGCCGCGATTATCGATGAGGTTCCGGTCGGACGGCTCTACCGCGACGGCTCGATCTTGACGCGGGAGGCCGAGGGCCAGGTGCGCGAGCGGCGCAAGCTGAGCTTTGCCGGCTCGGTCGCCGTGTCGCTGGTGCTGTCCGACAAAGGGAGCCTGCTTGCCGATCCCGAAGTGGCCGTCACCGGGCTGCCGGCGACCGACACGCGCGGCACATCCTTCGCCACGATCGCCCGGGACGCCGCTATCGGCACCATTCAGAGCATCCCGAAGCCGCGACGCAAGGATCCGGCTCTTGTCAGCGAGGCGGTCCGCCGCGGCGTGCGCGCCGCCGTCAACCAAGCCTGGGGCAAGAAGCCGATGTGCTCGGTGCTGCTGACGGTGATATAGGGCTGATAGTTACGCGAGGAGAGTTCGATGATCGGACGTTTGAACCATGTCGCCATCGTCGTGCCGGATCTGAAGGCCGCCGCCGAGGTCTACCGCACGACGCTCGGCGCTCATGTGTCGGAAGAAGTCGACCAGCCCGACCATGGCGTGACCACGGTGTTCATCGAGCTGCCCAACACCAAGATCGAGCTGCTCGGCGTGCTCGGCGACAAATCGCCCATCTCCGCCTTTCTCGAGCGCAATCCGAATGGCGGCATCCACCATCTCTGCTACGAGGTGCCCGACATCAAGCAAGCGCGCGACCGGCTGGTGGCGCAAGGCGCGCGTGTTCTGGGGCAGGGCGAGCCGAAGATCGGCGCCCATGGCAAGCCCGTGCTGTTCCTGCATCCCAAGGATTTCTGCGGCACCCTGGTCGAACTCGAGCAGGCATAAGCATGTCGCTCTTCTTCGCCGGCTCCATGTACCTGGTCATCTGGTGGATCGTGCTGTTCGCCATACTGCCGATCGGCGTGCGCACGTCGGAGGAGGAAGGGGAGAAAGTGGTGCCTGGTGCGGTCGAGAGCGCGCCGCACGTGACCAATCTGCTGCCGAAGATGGTGGCGACCACGATTGTGTCGAGCATCGTGTTCGCCGCGCTCTACATGGTCATCGTACACCACGTGATCGCGCTCGACGACATCCCGTTCCTCCCGCGCTACGAGCACGTGCAGTAGCGGGCGAGAGCGCCGGACGGCAGACAAAAAAAAGCAAGGCCTGATCGACCTTGCTTCAGTAACGTGACTCCTTGTCTCCCCTGCCTAAGCGAGGCTCCTCCATCGATTTCGAAGTCGAGGATGCCGGCAAAAGAGCGGCTGCGCCCATGCTCCAACATGATCAGCGCGCCTGGAGTTACTTCCTCCCAAGACTTGGACCTGGTCCAATCTCAACGCTTGAACCCGAGATCGTTTACCGGTCCCGAACTCTCCGACGTTGTGTGAGGCACCCTAGATGAGGCGCGCCAAATTGTCACCACGATTGTGGCCAACCGCCGTAGATTTATGCTTGCCCACCCCCCTTGACAGAATTGGATTGCTTGGAAGCGCTTTGAAATAGGGCTTTCTTGCTGCCAACAATCGCGGCGTCTTCTGCCTGTAGAATAGGCATGCTTCGCTGGCGCGCATTGTGGCGGCAACAAGCCGACCGCGTGACCGCCGATGCGTTTCGCGTATTGCGCGAAGCGCCAAGCGCCTAACGCAGGCTCGCGCGCATTTTCTCCCAGGATTGCCTCGCCTTGCGAAAGTAGGTTATTAGCCGCTTCCTGGGCCTTGCGGGGAGGCGAGCCTTCCATCGTCAGGCACGGCTCATCTCCAACGGGCGCCGCACCCGGCGATCGCCCCTAACGCCCGAAAAGCTGCCAATGCGCCTCAGCCGCTATTTTCTGCCGCTGCTCCGCGACGACCCCAAGGAAGCGGAGATCGTCTCGCACCGGCTGATGCTCCGCGCCGGGATGATCCGCCAGTCGAGCGCAGGCATCTATTCTTGGTTGCCGCTCGGCTTTCGCGTGTTGCAGAGGATCGAGCAAATCGTGCGCGAGGAGCAGGACCGCGCTGGCGCGCTCGAGTTGCTGATGCCGACGATCCAGCCGGCGGAGATCTGGCGGGAGAGCGCCCGCTACGAGGTCTACGGCAAGGAGATGCTTCGTATCAAAGACCGTCACGAGCGCGAGATGCTGTACGGGCCGACCAACGAGGAGCTGATCACCGCGATCTTCCGCGACGCGGTCAAGTCCTACAAGGAGCTGCCGCGCATCCTCTATCACATCCAATGGAAGTTCCGCGACGAGATCAGGCCGCGATTCGGCGTGATGCGCGGGCGCGAGTTCCTCATGAAGGATTCCTACTCTTTCGATCTCACGGTCGAGGACGCGGTCAAGTCCTATAACAAGATGTTCGTGTCTTACCTGCGAACCTTCGCCCGCATGGGGCTGAAATCGGTGCCGATGGTCGCCGAGACCGGGCCGATCGGCGGCAATCTCAGCCACGAGTTCATCATCCTCGCCGACACCGGCGAGAGCGAGGTCTATTGCCACAAGGACCTCGTCACGCTCGATTCCCCCGGCGCCAATATCGACTATGACGGCGATCTCTCTTCCGTGGTCGATACCTTCACGGGCAAATACGCCGCGACCTCGGAGAAGCACGATGCCGAGCGCTTCGCCTCAGAGGTGCCGGAGAAGGACCGCGTGACGGCACGCGGCATCGAGGTCGGCCATATCTTCTTCTTCGGCACCAAATATTCCGAAGCCATGGGCGCGCGGGTGCAGGGCCCCGGCGGCGAGCTGGTGACGGTGCAGATGGGCTCCTACGGCATCGGCGTGTCGCGCCTGGTCGGCGCGATCATCGAGGCCTCGCACGACGATGCCGGCATCATCTGGCCGCGATCGGTCGCGCCGTTCGATGTCGGCCTGATCAACGTCAAGGTCGGCGATGCCGCCACCGACAAAGCCTGCGAGGACATTTACGCGAGCCTAGAGAAGGCCGGGCTTAGCGTGCTCTATGACGACCGCGACGACCGGGCAGGGGCGAAATTCGCCGCTATGGACTTGATCGGGCTGCCTTTTCAGCTCGTTGTCGGGCCGAAGGGGCTGGCTTCCGGCGAGATCGAGCTGAAAGAGCGGGCGACCGGTGCCCGCCATAGTCTTACCTTCGAATCCGCCTTGAATCGGCTGGTCACGTCACACGCCGAAGCTAAGAGGGAAGCGGCATGAGCAAAGAGCAGGGCACACCGGCATTCTCACCCTTCGAATGGATGATCGCGCTTCGGTATCTGCGCGCGCGCCGCAGGGAGGGCTTCATCTCGGTGATCGCCGGCTTCTCCTTCATCGGCATCACGCTCGGCGTCATGACGCTGATCGTGGTCATGGCGGTGATGAACGGCTTTCGCCAGGAGCTGTTCAATAAGATGCTCGGGCTTAACGGCCATGTCGTCGTGCATAGCCTCGCCAACTTCACCGACTATGACGACGTGGCGACGCGCATCCGCCAGGTTGGCGGCGTGAAATACGCGCTGCCGCTGGTCGAGGGTCAGGTGATGATCTCGACGCCGTCGACCTCGAGCGGCGCCCTGGTTCGGGGCTTGCGCGAGCGGGATCTGAAAGAGCTCAAGGCGGTGTCGAAGAATATTCGCTTCGGCACGCTCGACAATTTCGACAAGCAGCCCGGCGTCGCTCTCGGCAGCCGCCTCGCTAACGAGCTGAATGTGCGCGTGGGCGACCAGGTCTCGTTGCTCACCCCGCGCGGCGCCTCGACCGCGCTCGGCACCGCGCCGCGAGTGAAGCGCTATCCGGTGGTCGCCATCTTCGAGATCGGCATGTCGGAATATGACGCGTCCATCCTGTTCATGCCGCTCAACGAGGCGCAGCTTTACTTCAATCAACCCGACAGCGTGACCGTGCTCGAAGTGGTGCTCGATTCGCCCGACGAGGTCGGCGAGCTGGCGCCGAAGATCATCACCGCGGGCGGTCCCAGCATCTATATCAGCGACTGGCGGCAGCGAAACGCCACGTTCTTCACCGCGCTCCAGGTCGAGCGCAACGTCATGTTCCTGATCCTCGCGCTGATCGTTCTGGTCGCCGCGCTCAACATTATCTCCGGTCTGATCATGCTGGTGAAGGACAAGGGCCACGACATCGCCATCCTGCGCACCATGGGCGCGACGCGCGCCTCGGTCATGCGCATCTTCTTCATCACCGGCGCCGCGATCGGCATCGTCGGCACGCTCGCGGGCTTCGCGCTCGGCGTGCTGATCTGTCTCAACATCGAGCATCTGCGCCGGCTGATCGGCTGGCTCACCGATACCGACCTGTTCTCTGCCGAGCTCTATTACCTGTCGCAAATGCCGGCCGAGATGGACTCAGGCGAGACGGCCTCGGTGGTGATCATGGCCCTGATCCTCTCGATCCTAGCCACGCTCTATCCCTCCTGGCGGGCATCGCGTCTCGATCCGGTCGAAGCCTTGCGCTACGAGTAGGGGCCAAATTGGATCGCGCCAAACCTGAACCTCAGCTCCGCCTTGAGCGCCTTGAGCGTGGCTATACGCAAGGGACCCGCCGCATCGAGGTGCTGAAGGGCGCCTCGGCCTCGTTCTATCCTGGCGAGACGGTCGCTCTGCTAGGGCCATCGGGCGCCGGCAAGTCCACATTGCTGCACATCGCCGGGCTGCTCGAGCGCCCCGACACGGGCGCCGTGATCATCAACGGCGTCGAGTGCGGCAAGCTCACCGATAACGAGCAGACGCGCATGCGCCGGATGGAGGTGGGCTTCGTCTACCAGTTCCATCATCTGCTGCCTGAGTTCTCCGCGCTGGAGAACGTCGTGCTGCCTCAGCTCATCCTCGGATTGACGCGGGAGAAGGCTGAGGCGCGGGCGAGGGAGCTTCTGAAATCGCTCGGGCTGGAGGAGCGCTGGGATCATCGCCCGGCGCAGCTCTCGGGCGGCGAGCAGCAGCGCGTGGCGATTGCGCGAGCGGTCGCCAACGAGCCCAGGGTGCTGCTGGCCGACGAGCCGACCGGCAATCTCGATCCGCCGACCGCCGAGCGCGTGTTCGAGCAGCTGTTGAAGCTCATCCGCAATTCGGGCGTCGCGGCGGTGATAGCGACCCACAATCTCGAACTCGCCGCCCGCATGGACCGAACCCTGCGCCTCACTGACGGGCTCCTCGTCGAGGAGGAGGTAATCGTGGCCAAAGTCGCCCGCAGCTGATCCCGACCTCCTACGATTAACTCGCAAAATCAGTATCTTGCGCGGGCTCGCCAAGCGCTTGACGTGCTTTGTTTCATGTGGAACAAAATAAGAACTATGGCGGAACGCATCATGTAAACGGTGGACAAATGTCGGATGGAGAAGGGTCATCGCTTGTGCCGAATCCATCGGCGGTGACTCTTGCTGGAATGGAGCGAATGACTGGGAAGAGCGAGCCCTTCGTGCATCTTCGGGTGCACTCGGCCTATTCGCTATTGGAAGGCGCGCTGACCATCCCGAAGCTCGCCGCGCTGGCGAGCGCCGACGGCGCTCCGGCGCTGGCGCTGACTGATTCCAACAATCTGTTCGGCGCGCTCGAATTCTCCGAAGGCCTCGCCGAGGCGGGCATCCAGCCGATCATAGGGCTCACTCTGTCGCTCACCTTCGCCGCCGAGAAGGAGCCGACGCTAGGGACCGAGCTTCGTGGCCCCCGCGCCGATGGCCGCATCGCGCTCCTTGCCAAGGACGAGGCGGGCTACGCCAATCTGATGCGGCTCTCGACCAACGCCTATTTCGCGGCGGCCGAGTTCGGGCGAGGTGGTCACCGCGATCGCCGACCTTGCCGCCCACGCCGAAGGCCTGATCGCTCTGACCGGCGGACCTGAAGGGGTGATCGACCTCCCGCTCGCCGAAGGCAATCCCGAGCTTGCCCACCACCGGCTCGAAGCGCTGCAAGCGATCTTCGCCGACCGGCTCTACGTCGAGCTGCAGCGCCACGGCCTGCCAGAGGAGCGCAGCGTCGAGCCCGCACTGCTCGGCCTCGCCTACGATCTCGATCTTCCGATTGTCGCCACCAACGAGCCCTATTTCGCCATGCCAGAGGATTTCGAGGCGCATGACGCGCTGATCTGCATCGCCGCGGGGAGCTACGTCGCCGTTGACGAGCGGCGGCGGCTCAGCCCTGAGCATTATTTCAAGACCGGCGCCAAGATGCGCGAGCTGTTCGCCGATTTGCCGGAGGCGCTCGACAACACCATCGAGATCGCGCGGCGCTGCGCCTACCGGCCGATGGAGCGCGAGCCGATCCTGCCGCCCTTCCTCGCTGACGCATCCGCGACAGCCGCGCGCTGCGAGATCGAAGCGGCCGAGCTCAGGCGCCAGTCGGAGGCCGGGCTCAAGCAGCGCATCGCCCAGCATGGCGTGGCGCCTGGCCACGACGAAGAGGCCTACGCGAAACGCCTGTCGTTCGAGCTCGATGTGATTACTGGCATGAATTATCAGGGTTATTTCCTGATCGTCGCCGACTTCATCCAATGGGCCAAAGCGCAAGGAATCCCCGTCGGCCCGGGCCGCGGCTCAGGCGCCGGCTCACTCGTCGCCTATGCTCTGACCATCACCGATCTCGATCCGATCCGCTTCGGGCTTCTGTTCGAGCGCTTCCTGAACCCCGAGCGCGTGTCGATGCCGGACTTCGACATCGATTTCTGCCAGGACCGCCGCGACGAGGTGATCGCCTATGTGCGCGAGCGCTACGGCGCGCACCGCGTCGCTCACATCATCACCTTCGGCAAGCTCCAGGCTCGCGCCGTGCTCCGCGATGTCGGCCGCGTGCTCCAGATGCCCTATGGCCAGATCGACCGGCTGTGCAAGCTCGTGCCGATGAACCCGGCGAACCCGATCACGCTGCCTCAGGCGATAGCGGCTGAGCCCAGGCTCCAAGAGGCGCGCGACGCCGAGCCGATCGTGGCCAAGCTGCTCGACATCGGCCAGCGGCTCGAAGGGCTTTATCGCCACGCCTCGACCCATGCCGCTGGCGTGGTCATCGCCGACCGGCCGCTGATCGAGCTCGTGCCGCTCTATCGCGACGCGCGCGCCCAGCTGCCCGCGACCCAGTTCAGCATGAAATGGGCCGAGGCAGCGGGGCTCGTGAAGTTCGACTTTCTCGGGCTGAAGACGCTCACCGTGATCGAGACGGCGCGCGAACTGATCGGGCGGAGCGGTGCAGCGATCGACCCGGCCAAATTCCCGCTCGATGATTCTGCGAGCTACGCGCTGCTGCAGCGCGGCGACACGGTCGGGGTGTTCCAACTCGAAGGTCAGGGCATGCGCGACGCGCTCCGCAAGCTGAAGCCCGACCGCTTCGAGGACATCATTGCCATCGTCGCGCTGTATCGCCCTGGCCCAATGGACAACATCGACTTTTACGTCAATCGCAAGCACGGCCGCGAGACGATCGAGAGCCTGCACCCGATGATCGAGCCGATCCTGAAGGAGACTTACGGCATCATCATCTACCAGGAGCAGGTGATGCAGATCGCCCAAGTGCTGTCCGGCTTCTCGCTCGGCGAGGCCGATCTGCTCCGCCGCGCCATGGGCAAGAAGATTAAGAAGGAGATGGCGGCGCAGAAGACGCGCTTCGTCGAAGGCGCGGTGGGCAACGGCGTCGACCGCGCGCGCGCCGAATACATCTTCGAGTTGGTGGCGAAATTTGCCGGCTACGGCTTCAACAAATCCCACGCCGCCGCCTACGCGCTGATCGCCTACCAGACCGCCTATCTCAAGGCGAACCACCCGACCGAGTTCATCGCCGCCTCGATGACCCTTGACATGGGCAACGCCGACAAGCTGAACGGCTTCGCCCAGGAAGCGCGCCGGCTCGGGATTCGCATCGAGCCGCCATCGGTCAACCGCTCGGAGGTCGGCTTCTTGCCGAGCGACGGGGCCATCCGCTATTCGCTCGCCGCGGTGAAGAATGTCGGCCGCCATGCGGTCGAGCATCTTTGCGCTGAGCGCGAGGCGAGGGGGCCGTTCCGCGACCTGTCGGACTTCGCACGCCGCATCAATCCTCATTCCATGAACAAGCGAGCGCTCGAGACTTTGGCAACGACGGGCGCCTTGGAAGAGCTCGGTGTCGATCGGGCGACGGCCTTCGCCAATGTCGAGCGCATATTGACGCTCGCCCAGCAGGCTCACCGAGACAACCAGGCTGGTCAGGGGGCTTTGTTCCTGCCGGCCATGTCTGCGCCCGAAGCGATCGGAGGACCTGCCGCGCGGCAGATGCAAGGCTTTCCAAAAGCGAAGCCTTGGAGCCCGACCGATCAGCTTTCGCGCGAGTTCGAGGCGATCGGCTTCTTTCTCACCGGCCACCCGCTCGACGATTACAAAGAGGTGCTCGAAGCAGCTCGGCGCCGAGACCTGGATCGAGTTCGCCGCCAAGGCGCGCACCCGCCGCGTGGTCGGCACGCTCGCCGGCACGGTGCTGCAGGCTCGCGAGCGCAAGGGCAAGACCGGCAATTCTTATGCCTTCGCCGCCTTCTCGGACGCGACCGGCCAGTTCGAGGCGGTGCTGTTCTCGGAGTTGCTGACCGCCTCGCGGGCTCTGCTCGAGCCGGGGACCGTGGTCCTGCTGACCGTCGAGGCCGAGCCCGACGGCGAGGCGATCAAGACGCGCGTCCAGAGCATCGTCTCGCTGGAGAAGGCCGCCGAGGCCCGCCACGCCGGCATGAAGGTCTATCTCGACGATACGCGCGCGCTCGCCCCGCTTGCCGAGCAACTCGGCGGCGGCGGCGGCCAGGGCCAGTTCCGCCTCGTGCTCCGGCTCGATGAGACCCGCGAGGTCGAGTTCGTGCTGCCTCAAGGCATCGACGCGACGCCGAAGCAGCGTAGCGCCCTCAAGCAGGTCGACGGCGTGGCGGCGATCAGCGCGCTTTAGGCGCAAAACCCGCAACTTCCGCGGGCGCTGGGCCTTGCCAAGGCTGGTTCCGCTCACTATAAACCGCCCATCTCACACGCGGGGATCAAGCGTCACATCGGCATCTAAGCCTTTGCGCTCGCTCCGGTGACAGGCCTCAGGGCCCGTCTCTCACCCCGCGGCGGCAGAACCGGAAAAAGGAGCAAGCAGGCCAATGGCACTGCCCAATATTACTATGCGCCAGCTGTTGGAGGCTGGCGTGCATTTTGGTCACCAGACCCATCGCTGGAATCCGAAAATGGCGCCGTTCATCTACGGCTCCCGCAACAACATCCACATCATCGATCTGACCCAGACGGTCCCGCTCCTGCATCAGGCGCTGGTGACCATCTCCGACGTCGTGGCCAAAGGCGGCCGCGTGCTGTTCGTCGGCACCAAGCGTCAGGCATCGGAGGCGGTCGCCGAGGCGGCCAAGTCCTGCGCGCAATATTACGTCAATCACCGCTGGCTCGGCGGCACGCTGACCAACTGGCGCACCATCTCGAACTCGATCAAGCGGCTCAAGTCGCTCGAGGAGCTCTTGGCCGGCGAGACCCATGGTCTCACCAAGAAGGAGCTGCTCCAGCTCACCCGCGAGAAGGACAAGCTCGAGCGCTCGCTCGGCGGCATCAAGGACATGGGCGCTCTGCCCGACCTGATGTTCGTGATCGACACCAACAAGGAATCGATCGCTATCGCCGAGGCGCGCAAGCTGCATATGCCGGTCGTGGCGATCGTCGATTCGAACTGCGATCCGGAAGGCATCAGTCACCCGATCCCCGGCAATGACGACGCGGGACGCGCCATCACGCTTTATTGCGACCTGATCTCGCGCGCGGCGATCGACGGCATCGAGCGCGCGCAAGGCTCGGTCGGCGTCGATCTCGGCGCTGCGGAGGAGCCGGTCGGTGAGGCCGGGCTTGAGGAGGATCCCTCTGAGCGGCCCGCTCAGAGACCCGACCGCCGCAAGAAGCCCGCGCCGCGCAACGATGGCAGAGGTCCAGGCGGCGGCAACCGCGGGCGGCCCGACAATCGGCGCGGCGGCGGCGGCGGCGGACCACGCGGCAAGCCGAAGCCCGCCGAGCAAGCCGCTCAGCCGGCCGAGGCTGGGCAAGAGGACTAACGGCGCAAGCCATTTAGAGGAACGGCATGTCGATTTCAGCGACCATGGTCAAGGACCTGCGCGACAAGACCGGCGCGGGCATGATGGATTGCAAGGCGGCGCTCGCCGAGACGAGCGGCGATATGGAGGCCGCGGTCGATTGGCTGCGGGCCAAGGGCCTCGCCAAGGCCGCCAAGAAGGCCGGGCGCGTCGCCGCCGAAGGCCTGATCGGGCTCGCCGCCGACGCACATCACGCCGCCCTCGTCGAGGTCAACTCGGAGACCGATTTCGTCGCGCGGAACGAGACCTTCCAGACGATGGCTAAGGGCATCGCCGAGGCGGCGCTCGGCGCCAAGGGCGATCTCGACAAGCTCGCCACGGCCAAGTTCCCCGGCGGCAAGGGCACGGTCGCCGACACCATCAAGGAGATGATCGGCACCATCGGCGAGAACATGACGCTCAGGCGCACCGCCTATCTCGACGTCAAGAAGGGCGCGGTCGCAAGCTACATCCACAACCAGATGGCGCCCGGCCTCGGCAAGATCGGCGTCATCGTCGCGCTCGAATCCACCGGCGACGCCGACGCGCTCAAGAGCTTCGGGCGCCAGGTCGCCATGCATATCGCCGCCGCCAATCCGCAAGCCGTTGACGTCGAGAGCCTCGACCAGGCGGTGGTTGAGCGCGAGCGCGCGGTGCTGAGCGAGCAGGCGAAGGAATTGGGCAAGCCCGCCAACGTCATCGACAAGATGGTCGAAGGGCGCATCCGCAAGTTCTACGAGGAGGTGGTGCTGCTGGCGCAAGCCTTCGTGCACGATCCCGACACGACCGTTGCCAAGGCGATTGCGGCCGCCGAGAAGGCGGCAGGCGCGCCGATCAAGATCACCGGATTTCACCGTTTCGCGCTCGGCGAGGGCATCGACCGGACGAGCGAGGAGACGGCGTAGGGCTCCGTCTAACGGAGCGCGGCTCGTCGAGCAAGCGGGGAGGGAGCCTGATGGCAGGGACGGCAGCTTCCAAGAAGCTCCGCTTTCGACGGGTCCTGCTCAAGATGTCGGGCGAGGCTCTCGCCGGCGACAAGGGCTACGGCATCGACCTCGGCGTGATCGCCCCGATCGCGCGCGACATCGCCGCGGCGGCTTCGGCCGGCACGCAGATCTGCCTCGTGGTCGGCGGCGGCAACGTGTTTCGCGGGCTGATGGCGACAGAGGTCGGGCTCGACCGCGCCCACGCCGACTATGTCGGCATGCTCGCCACGGTGATGAACGCGCTCGCTCTCCAGGCGGCGATCGAGCGTGAAGGCCAGCCGACGCGCGTGCTGTCGGCCATCCCCATGCCCACGGTGTGCGAGGCGTATATTCGCGACAAGGCGCTCGACCATCTCGACAAGGGCCGGGTGGTGATCTGCGCCGGCGGCACCGGCAATCCGTTCTTCACCACCGACACGGCGGCTGCGCTCCGCGCCGCCGAGATGGGCTGCGACGCGTTGCTCAAGGCGACTCAGGTCGATGGCGTCTACAGCGCCGACCCAGAAACCACGCCAAATGCCAAGCGTTACGACCGGCTCAGCTATGACGACGTCCTTAAGCAAGATTTGCGCATCATGGATGGCGCCGCAATCGCGCTTGCGAGGGACAATCGAATTCCGATAATTGTGTTTTCCATCAAGAGCCAAGGCAGCTTGGCTCTGGTGCTACAAGGAAAAGGCTCCTCGACTACGATCGACGGGGGACGGGGCGCCTAGGAAGCGCTTAAGACGTTTTGCGCATGCCGAACGGAATTCATCCCCGTCCGATAGCCCGAGCAACGGGCGCGGCGGGGCGGCAGGGAAGGCGATATGGCTAGCTTCGACCTTAAGGAGATCGAGCGGCGGATGCGGGGCGCTCTCACCCTGCTCAAGGGCGAGTTCGGCGGCTTGCGCACCGGCCGCGCCAATGCGAGCCTGCTCGACCCGATCATGGTCATGGCCTATGGCAACCCCATGCCGCTCAATCAGCTCGCTACCGTCAACGTGCCGGAATCGCGGCTCATCACCGTTCAGGTGTGGGACCGGAGCCAGATCGGCGCGGTCGAGCGCGCGATCAGGGAATCGGATCTCGGTCTTAACCCGGTGGTCGAAGGCCAGCTGATGCGCCTGCCGATCCCCGAGCTCAACCAGGAGCGCCGGCAGGAGATCGTCAAGGTCGCCCACAAATATGCCGAGCATGCGCGCGTTGCGGTCCGCAATGTCCGCCGCGACGGCATGGAGCATCTGAAGCGGGCCGAGAAGGACGGCGAGATGGGCAAGGACGAGCACCACACGCTCTCGACCAAGGTGCAGGACTTGACCGACAAGATTATCAAAGAGATCGACGAGGCCCTTGCGAGCAAGGAAGCCGAGGTCATGCAAGTCTAGTGGTCATGCAAGTCTAGAGGTCGTGTAAGTCTAGAGGTCATGCGAGTGTAATTGGGTTAGGCCAAAGGACATCGCCTCACCCCCCAACCGGAGCAGCCGACCGTGACGCTGGCGATGGATAAGCTTGCCTTCAAGGCGACCGACCGACAGGTCGCCCGCCATATCGCGATCATCATGGACGGCAACGGGCGCTGGGCGGCCGAGCGCGGTCTGCCGCGCGCGGAAGGCCACCGCCAGGGGGTCGAGAGCGTCAGGCGCACGGTCAACGCCTCGCAAGAGCTCGGCGTCACTCACCTCACTCTGTTCAGCTTCTCCTCGGAGAACTGGTCGCGGCCGCGCCAAGAAATCAACGACCTGTTCGGGCTGCTGCGCCGCTTCATCCGCCGCGACCTCGCCGATCTGCACAAGAACGGCGTCAGGATCCGCGTAATCGGCACGCGGGCAGGGCTCGAGCGCGACCTGCTCAGGCTGATCGACGACGCGATCGAGCTCACCAAGGACAACACCTCTCTCAATCTGACCATCGCTTTCAACTATGGCGCCCGCGACGAGATCGCCCGCGCCGCGCGCCGCGTCGCCGAGGACGTGGCCAAGGGCGCGCTCGATGCGTCTGAGGTGACGCCGGAGCGCTTCGCCACCTATCTCGACACCGCTGACCTGCCCGACCCCGACCTTCTCATCCGCACCAGCGGCGAGCTCAGGCTGTCCAATTTCCTGCTGTGGCAGCTTGCCTATAGCGAGTTCGTGTTCTCCGACTGCTACTGGCCTGACTTCTCCCGCGAACATCTCGAAGCCGCGCTCGTCGAATATCAGCGGCGCAACCGGCGCTTCGGCGGAACTTCGGCGAGATCGACCGCGTGACGCGGACCGGAACGCTCCCTGAGAAAGACCGCGACCCAGCGGTGAGCCGAAAATCCGAAGTCCTGCTGCGCATCGCCTCGGCGGTGGTGCTCGGAGCTCTCGCGCTTGGCGCGGCCATCGCCAGCCCTTGGACCTTTCTCGTCCTGGTGATCGCCTCGGGCGTCATCATCGCCTGGGAGTGGGGACGGCTCGTCAGGGGAACGAGCTTCGATCTGATCGCCGCTATCGAGGCGGCTGCCGTGACCGCCGTCGCCGTGCTGTTGACGCTCGGGCACGCAGACCTCGCGCTGATTGCGCTCGCCGCCGCCGCCGTGGCGATCGGCATCGCGAGCCGCGGCACAAGCCATCCCGTCTGGTCGCTCGCCGGCCTCGCTTACGCGGCGCTCCCTGCCGCGGCACTCGTCTTCCTGCGCAGCGATCCAGCGCTCGGCGCCATCGCCGTGCTCTATATCTTCGCCGTCGCCTGGACCACCGACACCGCCTCTTATGTCGCCGGAAGCCTCATCGGCGGGCCGAAGCTCGCGCCCAGCATCTCGCCGCACAAGACGTGGAGCGGGTTCATCGTCGGCACGCTTGCCCCGGCACTGGTCGGCTATGCTTTCGCCTTCGCGCTGAAGGACAGTTCTGCCTCGAAGCTCGCGCTCGTCAGCGTGGCGCTGGCGCTTGGCTGCCAGCTCGGCGATCTGCTCGAAAGTGCGGTCAAACGCCGCTTCGGGGCCAAGGACATGAGCCAGCTCATTCCGGGGCATGGCGGGCTGCTCGACCGCATCGACGGCCTTCTGCTCGCCGCGATTTTGGCTAGCCTGATCGCGCTCCGCGACCCGGCGAACCCGGGCCGCGCCCTGCTCATCTGGTGAAGGCGAGGAACGCCGTGCTGCCGTCACTGACATCGCGCTCCGTCGGGCTTGAAACGCGGGCGACGCGGCCGCGCCGGATCTCGGTGCTCGGCGCCACAGGCTCGATCGGCGAGAGTACGCTCGATCTGATCGGGCGGAACCCATCGCTCTACCAAGTGGTGGCGCTGACCGGCGGGCGGAACGTGACCCGCCTTGCCGAGCTCGCCATCCTGCACCGCGCCGAGTTTGCCGTGATCGCCGATTCCAAATGCTACGCGCCGCTGCGCGCGGCGCTTGCCGGCACCGGCATCGAGGCTGCCGCCGGCGAGGCTGCGTTGATCGAGGCCGCGGGCCGCCCCGCGGATTGGGTGATGGCGGCGATCGTCGGCGCCGCCGGGCTCAAGCCGACGCTCGCAGCTGTCCGCCAAGGGACCGCGACCGCTCTCGCCAACAAGGAATGCCTGGTCACCGCCGGCACGATCTTCATGGCCGAGGTGGCGCGCGCCAAGACCACGCTGCTGCCCGTCGACTCGGAGCACTCGGCCGCATCGCAAGCCATGGTCGGCGCGCGGCATGAGCGGATCGAGCGCGTCTGTCTCACCGCCTCGGGCGGGCCGTTCCGCTCCTGGAGCCTTGCCCAGATGGAGAGCGCACAGCCAGAGCAGGCACTCAATCACCCCAACTGGTCGATGGGCCCGAAGGTCACCATCGACTCCGCCACGCTGATGAACAAGGGGCTAGAACTCCTTGAGGCGCATCACCTTTTCGCGCTCGGACCGGACAAGCTCGAAGTCTTGATCCACCCGCAATCGATCATCCATTGCCTGGTCTATCTGAGCGACGGCTCGGTGCTGGCGCAGATGAGCTGCCCCGATATGCGCACGCCGATCGCCTACAGCCTCGCCTGGCCCGAGCGCATGCATGTCCCGAACAAGCGCGTCGACCTTGCCGCGCTCGGCGCTCTGACCTTCGAGGCGCCCGACGCCGCGCGCTTCCCCGCGCTCCGCATCGCCCGCGAGGTGCTCGAGGCGGGAGGCAGCGCCGGCACCGTGCTGAACGCCGCCAACGAGGTCGCGGTCGAGGCCTTCCTCGCCAAGCGAATCGGGTTTCTGGCCATCGTCCGGCTGGTCGAGGCGACGCTTGCTGCAAATTCCGATCTGATCGCCCATATACCGGCAAGCGTCGAGGACGTGCTCGCGATCGACCAAGCGGCCCGCGTCACGGCCAATTCACTCCTGGGCCGGTTTGCATTGGCAGGCTAGGGCGGGCTAACAAGGGTCAAAATTCAAAGGTAAGTTCCCCTTATGGATACGATAGTTAAGCTCTCGAGCTTCGGCGACACCCTGCTCGGTTACCTCCTCCCGTTCCTGTTCGTTCTGACCATCGTGGTGTTCATCCACGAGCTTGGCCATTTCCTCGTGGCGCGCTGGTGCGGGGTGGGCATCAAAGCCTTCTCGATCGGCTTCGGTCCGGAGATCGTCGGCTTCAACGACCGCCACGGAACGCGATGGAAGATCGCGTGGATCCCGCTCGGCGGCTACGTGAAGTTCATCGACGATGAGAACGCCGCGAGCGCCGGCGGCGGGCGCAGGACGCTCGAGCAGCTCACGCCCGAGGAGCGGGCGCGCAGCTTCCAGGGCAAGTCGCTCGCCCAGCGCGCCGCCGTCGTGGCGGCGGGCCCGATCGCCAATTTCCTGCTCGCTATTGTCATCTTCACCGCGATCTTCGGCATCTTCGGCGAGCGCATCACCGCCGCCAAAGTGGATGTCGTCAACCCCGGCAGCGTCGCCGAGAGGGCCGGGTTTCTCGCCGGCGACCGCGTGGTCAGCATCGACGGGTCAGCCATCGAGAGCTTCGGCGAGATGCAGCGAATCGTCGGCATGAGCCCCGACAAGCCATTGCATTTCGTGGTCGACCGTGGCGGCAAGACCGTCGACATCACCGTGACGCCCGAGCTCAAGGAGATCACCGACCGATTCGGCAACACCATGCGCATGGGGCTGCTCGGCATCCAGCGGAACGCGGCGCCCGAGGAGTGGACGCTACAGCGCCACGATCCGGTGACCGCCTTCGTCATGGCGCTGAAAGAGACCTATTTCGTCATCTCCCGATCGCTCGGTTACCTCTACGACGTGGTGACCGGAAGGGAATCGGCCGACCAACTCGGCGGGCCGATCCGTATTGCGCAAGTCTCCGGCCAGGTGGCGACTGCCGGCTTTGTTGCGCTTCTCAATCTTGCCGCAATCATTTCTGTCAGCATCGGCCTCATTAACCTATTTCCAATTCCGATGCTCGACGGCGGCCATTTGCTGTTCTACGGAATTGAGGCGCTGCGCGGGCGGCCGCTGAGCGAGGGCACCCAGGAAATCGGCTTTCGCATTGGCCTCGCCTTTGTTCTCATGCTCATGATCTTTGCAACCTGGAATGACTTGATTCACTTGAAATTTTTGTGAGACTGACGGCGCACAACGAGACTCAGGCGGGGGCCTACGCGCCCCCGCTCGCGTGACGGGGCTTGAATCAAAAATCGGCCACAAAACAATGGCCAGTTTCGGTCTCTAAGCCAGCGCGGCGGCGGGGATCGGCTTTGAGGGGAAGACACCAGTAATGGTGCGGTGGACGTTTGCACGAGGGCTGCTCGCGGCCCTCCTCGTGTTGAGTAGCGTCCCGCTCTCGCTGGGTCTTAGCGTGAGTTTTGGCGACCTCTCCGCGCATGCCCAAGGCGCAATCCAGACCATCCGCGTCGAAGGCAATAGGCGCGTCGAGCCCGAGACGGTCCGCTCCTACCTCACCTTCAACTCCGGCGACGCCTACGACCCCGCCCAGATCGACGAATCGCTCAAGGCCCTGTTCGCCACCGGCCTGTTCCAGGACGTGCGCATCAGGCGCGAAGGCGCGACGATCGTCATCGTCGTGGTTGAGAACCCGATCATCAGCCGCGTCGCCTTCGAAGGCAATCGCGAGGTCGAGGACGACGCGCTTTCCGCCGAGGTCCAGCTCAAGGCCCGCGCCGTGTACACCCGCGCCCGCGTGCAAGCCGACGTGCAGCGCATCCTCGATGTCTATCGCCGGCAGGGCTATTACGCCGCCGGCGTCAATCCCAAGATCATCAATCTCGACAACAACCGCATCGACGTGGTGTTCGAGATCAACGAGGGCCCGACCACCAAGATCAGGGCCATCAATTTCATCGGCAACGAGGCGTTCAGCGACTCGCAGCTCCGCTTCGTGATCTCGACGACGCAGACCAACCTTTTGAGTTTCCTCAAAGGCACCAACATCTACGATCCCGACCGCTTGAGCCTCGACCGCGAGCTGCTGCGCCAGTTCTATCTCAAGAACGGCTACGCCGACGCCCGCATCGTCTCGGCCACCGCCGACCTCGACCGCGACGGGCGCGGCTTCTTCATCACCTTCACCGTCGACGAGGGCCAGCGCTACCGGTTCGCCGGCATCGACATCGAGAGCGCGCTGCCGTCGCTCAATGTCGACGCCCTGCGCGGCTCGATCCTGACCAGGCCGGGCCGGGTCTACAACTCCGAGAAGGTCGAGAAGACGATCGAGGCGCTCACCATCGCCGTCTCCCAGCAGGGCTATGCCTTCGGCCAGGTCAGGCCGCGCTTCGAGCGCGACGAGGCGAGCCACACCATGGGCATCGTCTATGTCGTCGAGGAAGGCCCACGGATCTATATCGAGCGCATCAACATCGTCGGCAATTTCCGCACCGAGGACAAGGTGATCCGCCGCGAGTTCCGGCTGGCGGAAGGCGACGCCTATAACCGGCTGCTGGTTGAGGCCGCGCGCAAGCGGCTCCGCGGGCTCGGCTACTTCAAGACCGTCGACATCGACACCGACCCGGGCAGCTCGCCCGACCGCGTCGTGCTCACGGTCAAGGTGCTGGAGCAGCCGACCGGCGAACTCTCCTTCGGCGTCGGCTATTCCACCAGCGAAGGCGTGATCGGCGATATCAGCGTCACCGAGCGCAACCTCATGGGCAAAGGCCAGTATGTCAGGCTCGGCTTCTCGGGCAGCCTTGAGCGCGCGCAGGTCGATTTCAGCTTCACCGAGCCGCGCTTCCTCGATCGCAACATGGCCGCCGGCTTCGACCTGTTCCACAAGGACGGTCGACTTCACCGACGTCGCCTCGTTCAGCGAGCGCAACACCGGTGGCGATCTCCGCCTCGGGTTCCCTGTCGGCTATAACACCCAGCTCGGCTTGCGCTACAAGTTCGAGAACGAGGAGATCTACGACGTCAGCAACAACGCCTCGCTCGCCGTCAAGCAGGTCGGCCGGCACGGTGAACGTGTCGAGCATCGGCTACACGCTCGCCTACGACACGCGCAATCTGGCGGCTGCGCCGACCTCGGGCGTGTTCGCCTCCTTCTCGCAGGACCTCGCGGGCATCGGCGGCGACGTGAACTACATCCGCTCGGTCGTCGATGCGCGCGGCTATTATCCGATCACCAACAAGATCACCCTGGTCGGCCGCGGCCCAGGCCGGCAACATCGAGGGCTGGGGCGGCGAGGATGTCCGCTTGACCGACCTGTTCTTCAAGGGCGGCGAGACGGTGCGCGGCTTCAAGCGCGCCGGTTACGGCCCGCGTGACGCTTGCGAGAACCCGATCAACGGGAACAGGGTGCAGAATTGCACCAAAGACTCGCTTGGTGGTCAAATGTTCTGGGCAACGACGGCCGAAGTACGGTTCCCGTTCCCATTCATCCCTGAGAATATCGGCATGCAGGGCGCCGTGTTCGTCGATGCCGGATCTCTTTGGGATCCGAGCCAGCTCGCGCTGAACGCCGTCAGCGAGGAAGCACAGCTTCATTTTCGACAGCTCGCAGGTGCGCATGTCGACCGGTTTCAGCATCATCTGGCAGTCGCCGTTGGGGCCGCTCCGCGCCGATATCGCCCAAGCCCTGCTGAAGGCCGATTTCGACAGGACCGAGCTGTTCCGCTTCGGCGCCTCAACAAACTTCTAAACGCGGCAATTTCAGTCTATGGCTTCGCGTCATGAGTATGTCGCGAGGCTACCCGCTGGGAATTTGATGGAACATCCGGGTTTCTTCGAGCGGGCGGGCCCGTTTCCCCTGCGCGTCGTGGCGGAGGCCGCCGAGGCGAAAGCCGAGGGCGCCGATCCTGGCCTCGCCATCAAGGATGTGCGGCCGCTCGACAGCGCCGGACGGGGCGATGTCTCGTTCCTCGACAATCGGAAATACCTGCCGTTATTCGCCAGGACGGCGGCGAGCGCCTGCCTGGTCGCACCGAAATTCGCGGTCCAGGCCCCGGCGGGCACGGCCTGCCTGGTCACGCCAGAGCCGTACCGCGCCTTCGCCAGGATCATGGCCCTGTTCTATCCCGACGCGCTGAACCCTAAGGCCGCCGTCGAGGACGCGGCCTCGGGCGAGGGCATCCCGATCCACCCAAGCGCCTCGATCGAGCCTGGCGCCATCGTCGAGCCCGGCGCGGTGATCGGGCCCGAGGCGCGGATCGGCAGCGGCACGACGATCGCCGCCGGCAGCGTGATCGGCTATCGCGTCTATGTGGGGCGGAACTGCTATATCGGGCCGAATGCCTCGCTCACCCACGCTCTCCTTGGTAACCATGTCACCATCCATTCAGGCGTCGCCATCGGCCAAGACGGGTTCGGCTTCGCCATGGGCCGGACCGGGCACCTGAAAGTCGCGCAAATCGGGCGGGTGGTCATCCAGGACAATGTCGAGATCGGCGCCAACACCACGGTCGACCGCGGGGCCTTGCGCGACACGGTGATCGGGGAGGGCACGAAAATTGATAATCTCGTGCAGATCGGGCACAACGTGGTTATTGGAAGGCATTGCATTATCGTCGCCCAGACCGGTATTTCAGGGAGCGCCGAGCTTGGCGATTTCGTGGCCCTCGGCGGCCAGGTGGGCGTGGTTGGCCATGTCAAGATCGGCGCTGGCGCTCAGATCGCTGCGAGCAGTAATGTGCGGGGCGACGTGCCGCCGGGCGCGCGCTGGGGCGGCACCCCGGCCAAGCCGGTGCGATTATGGTTCCGGGAGCTGACGCTGTTGCGCAAGCTTGCCGAACGCAAGGATTTGAAGCTTGATCAGGACGAAGGGAGCGGCGGGACGGGCGAGTAGCCCGCTTGCCAAGGGAGCCGGACCGGATGAATGAGAGCGGAGTCAAATCGAAGCTGGGGACGGCGGAGATCACCGACATCCTCAAGCTTCTGCCGCATCGCTATCCGTTTCTCCTTGTCGACCGCATCGTCGACATGGACGGTGACCGCTCGGCCGTCGGCATCAAGAACGTCACCGCCAACGAGCCCTATTTCCAAGGGCACTTCCCCGGCAACCCGGTAATGCCGGGCGTCCTCCTCATCGAAGGTATGGCACAGACCGCGGGCGCGCTCTGCATGCGCCATATCGAGGAGTTCAAGCAGCCGCCGCTCGTCTATTTCATGGCGATCGACAAAGCGCGCTTCCGCCGGCCCGTGGTGCCGGGCGATACCATCCGCTATCACGTTCAGAAGCTGCGCAATCGCGGGCGCGTCTGGCGCTTTCGCGCACAAGCGAAGGTCGACGGCAACCTCGTCGCGGAAGCCGAGGTCAGCGCCGTGATCGTAGAGACCTAGCCAGGGCGAGCATGGCCAACATCCATGCGACCGCTGCGGTCGATCCAAGCGCGAAACTTGGGCCGAAGGTTGAGATCGGCCCGTTCTGCGTGATCGGATCCGATGTCGAGCTCGGCGAGGGCGTCGTCGTGCATTCGCACGCCGTCATCACCGGGCGAACGTCGCTCGGGGCCGGCTGCAAGGTGTTCCCGTTCGCCTGCCTCGGCACCGCGCCGCAGGACGTCAAATATCGCGACGAGCCGAGCACGCTGACCATCGGCGCGAAGACGATCGTCCGCGAGCACGTCACCATCAACACCGGCACCAAAGGCGGCCACATGGCGACCAAGGTCGGCGCCAACTGCCTGCTGATGATCGCCGCCCATGTCGCCCACGATTGCGAGCTCGGCGACAATGTCACGCTGGTGAACGGCGCCACGCTCGGCGGCCATGTCTCGATCGGCGACGGCGCCATCGTCGGCGGGCTGTCGGCGGTGCATCAATTCGTGCGCATCGGCGCCTATGCGTTCATCGGCGGCATGTCGGGCATCACCGCCGACGTCATCCCCTACGGCATGGCGATCGGCAACCGCGCGACGCTCGGCGGCCTCAACATCGTCGGCTTGAAGCGCAAGGGCTTCCCGCGCGAGCAGATCCACGAGTTGCGGCAGGCCTATCGCTTGCTATTCGCAAGCGAAGGGACGCTCAAGGAGCGGATCGAGGACGTCGACGGCATGTTCGCGACGAACCCGCTTGTCAAGCAGATCATCGAGTTCATCAAGATCCAATCGGACCGCTCGTTCACCGTGCCCAACAATGCCGCGACCCCGAGCCGATGAGTTGCCGGCGCCGAAGCCGCGCGACGCCGTCGCGATAGCAGGCCCACTCGGCATCATCGCCGGACGCGGTCCGCTTCCTTGCGTACTGGCCGAGTCGGCTGAGGCGCGCGGCCTCCCACTGCACATTGTCGGCATTCGCGGCGAGTCGCGCGAGGAGATCGAGCGCTTTCCCCACACCTGGACCAGATGGGGCGAGCTTGGCAAGCTGCTCGCCGCCCTCGACGACCATGGCTGCCGCGACATCGTCATCATCGGCGGCGTCGATCGGCCCGATTT
Source organism: uncultured Alphaproteobacteria bacterium (assembly GCA_963791255.1). Classification (GTDB taxonomy): domain Bacteria; phylum Pseudomonadota; class Alphaproteobacteria; order Rhizobiales; family Methyloligellaceae; genus Methyloceanibacter. The sequence continues at coordinate 73,017 of CAWBSA010000004.1, forward strand.
CACCAAGATGCGCTTCGATTTCGGAGCGATCCGCAATCTGCCCTACATCGCCGGCCTGCGCAGCGGCGGCGACGACCATGTCCTGTCGCGCGTCGTGCGCTTCTTCGAGGGCAAGGGCTACCGGGTGCATGGCGCCGACGACGTTGCGCCAGAGCTTCTGGCCGGGGTTGGGCCACTCGGCGACAAGGTTCCCTCCGCCGAGGACAGCGCCGATATCGACATGGCCTTTCAGGTCGTGCGCGCGCTTGGACGGTTCGACGTGGGTCAGGCCGCCGTGGTGGCCAACGGCCACGTTCTCGCGGTGGAAGCCGCCGAGGGTACCGACGCCATGCTGCTTCGCTGCGCGGAGCTTCGCCGCACGGGCCGGGCAGGGCGGAGTGGCCGGGGCGTCATCGTCAAGGCGCCAAAGCCTGGCCAGGAGCGGCGCGTCGACCTGCCGACCATTGGGGCTGAGACGCTGAACAAGGCCGCCGAGGCCGGGCTTGCCGGCGTTGCCGTCGCGGCAGGGCGAGTGCTCATGGCCGAGCCTGCTGCCACCGTCGCCGCGGCAAACAAGCTCGGTCTGTTCCTCGTCGGTCACACCCTGGCGGACGACGCCAAAGGCGATGCGACCAAACCCGGCTAGCCGGCCACCCGAGCGTTGTTCTGCACGTAGTTTCGCTCGGCCGCTCCGGTATAGAGCTGCCGCGGCCTGCCGATGCGCTGCGAGGGATCCTCGACCATCTCCTTCCACTGGGCGATCCAGCCGACCGTCCGCGCGATGGCGAACAGCACGGTGAACATGTCGGTCGGGAAGCCGAGCGCCTTCAGCGTGATGCCGGAGTAGAAGTCGATATTCGGATAAAGCTTCTTCTGGACGAAATAATCGTCCGACAGCGCGATCCGCTCGAGCTCGAGCGCGACCTGGAGGATCGGATCGTCGCCGTGGCCCACGGCATCGAGCACCTCGTGGCAGGTCTTCTGCATGATCTTCGCGCGCGGATCGTAGTTCTTGTACACCCGATGGCCGAAGCCCATGAGGCGGAACGAGTCGTTCTTGTCCTTGGCGCGCCGGATGAATTCCGGGATGCGGTCGACCGAGCCGATCTCGTGCAGCATGTTGAGCGCCGCCTCGTTGGCGCCGCCATGCGCCGGACCCCACAGGCAGGCGATGCCCGCCGAGATACAGGCGAACGGATTGGCGCCCGAGGAGCCGGCGAGCCGCACGGTCGAGGTCGAGGCGTTCTGCTCGTGGTCGGCATGCAGGATGAAGATGCGGTCCATGGCGCGCGCCAGGATCGGATCGACCTTGTACTCCTCGCACGGCACGGCGAAGCACATATGCAGAAAGTTCGCCGCGTAATTGAGCTCGTTGCGCGGATAGATGAAGGGCTGGCCGATCGAATATTTGTAGGCCATGGCGGCGATGGTCGGCATCTTGGCGATCATGCGGATGCTGGCGATATCGCGCTGCTCCGGATCCTTGATGTCGATCGAGTCGTGATAGAACGCCGATAGCGCCCCGACCACGCCGACCATGACCGCCATCGGATGCGCGTCGCGGCGGAAGCCGGTATAGAACCGGGTCATCTGCTCGTGCACCATGGTGTGCTTGACGATGCGGTTGTCGAACGCGGAGTACTGCTTCAGCGTCGGCAGCTCGCCGTAGAGCAGCAGGTAGCAGGTCTCGATGAAATTGCCGTACTCGGCGAGCTGGTCGATCGGATAGCCGCGGTAGAGCAGAACGCCCTTGTCGCCGTCGATATAGGTGATCTTCGACTCGCAGCTCGCCGTCGAGGTGAAGCTCGGGTCATAAGTAAAGCAACCCGTCTCCTGGTAGAGGGTGTTGATGTCGACCACGTCGGGGCCGATCGTCCCCTTCTTGATCGGAAAATCGTATCTTGCGCCGTCGATCAAGACAGATGCCTCGGCCTCGCCCGACGTGCGGAGGTTTTCTGCGACGCTCATCTAGAAGGCTCCTTTAACCAACGTATGGGAGAGGGATCGCCAATGAACGCACGAGATTTGCAGCGGTTGCGGCCTTAGCGAACCCGTTTTTGCACTGCCACATATTCGCGCCAATTCTGCCGCAGTGCAACATGTGGCGCTGCTGAAATGTTAAGCAGACTTAACCGCAGCCGCTTGATCGTGCAAACGCGCAAGCGACTCCTCGCGGCCGAGCACGTCGAGCACGTCGAAGATGCCGGGCGACGTCGATTTGCCGGTGAGCGCGGCGCGGAGCGGTTGGGCCACTTTGCCAAGCTTGCGGCCGGTCTCCTCGGCAAAGGCGCGCACCGAGGCTTCAAGCGCCTGCGCCGTCCAGGGCTCGACCGCCTCCAGGCGCGGCAAAAGCGCGCTGAGGGTCTCGCGGCCCTGGGCGTCGAGCAGCTTCGCCGCCTGGTCGTCGATCGCGAGCGGACGCTTGGCAAAGAGGAAGGCGGCGCCGTCGAGCAACTCGACCAGCGTCTTGGCGCGCTCCTTGAGGCCCGGCATGGCCCGCTCGAGCTTCTGCCAGCCCTCGGCGCCGATCTCAGCCACACGCGCCGAGCCGTCGGGAAGCTCTGGCACGAGCGCCTTGAGCCGGCGCACGATCTCGGCGTCAGGCGTCTCGCGAAGGTAGTGGCCGTTCATATTCTCGAGCTTGACGAAATCGAACCGCGCGGCTGAGCGGCCGATCGCGTCGAGATCGAACCATTCGACCATCTGCTCCATCGACATGATCTCGTGGTCGCCATGGCTCCAGCCGAGCCTGACGAGATAGTTGCGGAGCGCGGCGGGCAGATAGCCCATGGCCCGGTAGGCCTCGACGCCGAGCGCGCCGTGGCGCTTGGAGAGCTTGGCGCCGTCGGGCCCATGGATCAGCGGCACATGCGAGAACACCGGCGTGTCCCAGCCGAGCGCCTTGTAGATCTGGCTCTGGCGCCCGGTATTGGTGAGGTGGTCGTCGCCCCTGATGACGTGGGTGATGGCCATGTCGTGGTCGTCGACCACGACCGAGAGATTATAGGTGGGCGAGCCGTCGCTCCTCAGGATCACGAGGTCGTCGAGGTCCTTGTTGGCGAACACGACGCGGCCCTGCACGCGATCCTCGATCACCGTCTCGCCGTCGCGCGGCGCCTTGAAGCGGATCGCCGGCGGCACACCCTCGGGCGCCTCACCGTGGTCTGCGGTCGCGCCACGTGCCGTCATAGCCGGGGGAACGGCCCTCGGCGCGGGCACGCTCGCGCATCGCGGCAAGCTCGTCGGCGCTCGCATAGCAGCGATAGGCGTTGCCGCTTGCGAGCAGCTGCTCGGCGGCTTCACGGTGACGCTCGGCGCGGGCAAGCTGATAGACGGGCTCGCCGTCCCAATCGAGCTCGAGCCAGCGAAGCCCGTCGAGGATCGCGAGGATCGCGCCCTCGGTCGAGCGCGCCTGGTCGGTGTCCTCGATGCGGAGCAGCATCTTGCCGCCGGTATGCTTGGCGTAGAGCCAGTTGAACAGAGCGGTGCGCGCGCCGCCGATATGCAGATAGCCCGTCGGCGAGGGCGCAAACCGCGTGATGACCGTGTCGCTCATGGCTGTGCGGAGGGCTTCCGAGTGAGGGGCTAGGGACGGATGCGGGCGTGATGTAGCATGCCTCGGATGCGGGGTAAGGGCGGGGGCGAGGGGAGCGCACCTGCCGGTTCTCGGTATCGCCATGCCGGAGCGGGGCGAACACGATTGGGGCGAGGATCGCGGCTCGAGACGGGGCCGCGACGGGCTTATCGTCATCGCTTTCGCGTCAGCCGCCCGCGCGCTCGAAGCCGAGACCGACCGCTGGTTCCTGTGGATCCCCGTGCTGTTCGCCGGCGGCATCGTCACCTATTTCACGCTTCAAGCCGAGCCGGATCCTCGCATCGCACTCGCGCTCGTCGTCGGCGCGCTTGGGCTCGCGCTCACGCTTCGCACCGCTCCGCTCGGGCTCGCCATCGGCGGGGCGTCGCTGCCTTCGCGCTCGGCTTCGCCGATGGCCGGAAGCTCGGACCGAGCCGGCACGGGAACCGGATTTCCTCGCGCCTCAGCCCCACTGCGTTTTCACGCGAGGAGACCCGGCCTCTGACGTAGCATGCGCTCGGATGCGGGGTAAGGGCGGCGGAGCACGCCTTGCCGGTTCTCGGTATCGGCATGCCGGAGCGAGGGCGAACCCAATTGGGGCGAGGATCGCGGCTCGACGACGGGGCCGCGACGGGCCTATCGTCATCGCTTTCGCGTCAGCCGCCCGCGCGCTCGAAGCCGAGACCGACCGCTGGTTCCTGTGGATCCCCGTGCCACCACTGCGGTGAACGACTTCCACCGCATGACAGAGTATGGGCTGATCGCCAATCTGCTGGCGGCGCCCATCGTCAGCCTGCTGATCATGCCGATGGCGCTGCTGAGCTTGACCGCCATGCCGTTCGGGCTGGAGGCTTGGCCGCTCAAAGCGATGGGCTTCGGCATCGATGCGATGGTGTGGATCGGCCAATGGGTCGCCGGCTGGCCCGGCGCGGTGACGGTACTGCCGCAGATCTCCGGAGCGGCGCTCGTGCTGATGGTGCTCGGCGGCTTGTGGCTGTGTCTGTGGCAGACGCGCACCCGCGCGCTCGGCCTCGTCATCGCCGCGTGCGGTCTTGCGCTGGCGCCGCCCGCGACCCGACCCGACGTGCTGATCGATCGCGACGGGGAGACGGCGGCGCTCCGCTCGGAAGGCGGCAGCCTCATCTTTCCGCCGGCGACAGCGGCCGGCTACAGCGTCGACAACTGGCTGCTCACCGACGGCGACGGGCGGGACGCCGGCGCCGCCTCCAGCGACGCCTTCAAATGCGATTTGCTCGGCTGCATCGGTACGGTGAAGGGGAAGATCGTCACGCTGATCCGACACCCTGCGGCGCTCGAGGAGGATTGCCGGCTGGCCGACATCGTCATCGCCCCCTTCTCCATCGGCAAGAGGCGCGGCGCGGCACGGGTCATCGTCGACCGCCACGTGCTGAAAGAGCAGGGCGCGCACGCGCTCTATATCGAGGGGCTATCGATCCGCACCGAGACTGTCGCCGAGCTGCGCGGCCGCCGGCCCTGGGTGCCGGACCATACGCCGATGCGGGCGGATCGGCCTCCAGCGTGGGGCCAGACCTATGCGCCAGGTGGCGATGATAGCGGGGCTGATGCGCCCGACCGCCACCTCGACGGCGACCCCAATCAATAGGGACTAATAGCGGCGGATCAGGCCCACCAGCCGGCCCTGAACGCGCACGCGGTCGGGACCGAAGATGCGCGTCTCATAGCTCGGATTGGCGGCTTCGAGCGCGATGGAATCGCCGCGGCGGCGCAGGCGCTTCAGCGTGGCCTCGGCCTCGTCGACCAGCGCCACGACGATGTCGCCGTTATTGGCGTCCTCGCAGCGCTTCACGATGATGGTATCGCCTTCGAGGATGCCGGCGTCGATCATGGAATCGCCTTTGACCTCCAGCGCGTAATGCTCGCCCTTGCTCAGCAGCTCGGGCGGCACCTCGACGGTGCTGAGCCTGGTCTGGATCGCATCGATCGGCACGCCGGCGGCGATGCGGCCCATGACCGGCACGCTGACCGTCTGCGGCAGGCTCTCGCCCTCGGCGACCTGGGGCACGCGTCCCAGGCTGCCCTCGATCACGCTCGGCGAGAAGCCGCGCGAGCGCTGAGCGAGCGGTTGCGGCACCGATTCCGGAAGCTTGATGATCTCCATGGCGCGCGCCCGGTGGGGCAGCCGGCGCACGAAGCCGCGCTCCTCGAGCGCGGTGATGAGCCGATGGATGCCGGATTTCGACTTGAGGTCGAGCGCTTCCTTCATCTCATCGAAGGAGGGCGGCACGCCCGTCTCCTTCAACCGCTCATGGATGAACATGAGAAGCTCTTTTTGCTTCGAGGTGAGCATCTGGTCCCCTTTGAGCGGTTTGGACTTGCTTCGTTCGGCGCTTTAACGATTCGACTGCTTGCCCGTACAAAACATGAACATTTTATCTGTTCTGTTTGTGTTCCGCAAGCGGGAATGCCGCCGAACGCGTTAGAGGCCCGTCTTTGAGCCTGAGTCGCGCGATTCTGGTTTCCGGCGCCTTAATCGCCGTCGAACAGGACGATCCTGACGCGGGTGCCCTGAGCGAGCGCCGGGGTGTCTGCCTCGCGCAGGATAAGACAGTCGGCGCGGGCGAGCGCGGCCACGAGCGAGGAGTTCCTGCGAGGGCAGGGGGCGCACGGTCCGTGCCCCGTCGGCGCCCCACGCGGAGACGGCGCGGAGATAGTGCTGGCGCGGCCCGTTGGCCTCGAGCGCCTCGCCGAGGATCGCCTCAGGGAGTGGCCGTGCCGCCTCGGCAAGCCCAAGCATGCGGCGAAGCATCGGCTTCAGGAACACATGCGCAGAGATCAGCGCCGAGACGGGATTACCGGCGAGACCGAGCACGCGCTGGGCGCCGATGCGGCCATAGAGCATGGGCTTTCCCGGGCGCATGGCGATCTTGGCGAAGTCGAGCTCGAGACCTACGGTTTTCAGCGCGCTCGCCACCAGGTCGCGCTCGCCGACCGAGGCGCCGCCGATGGTCACCAGGACGTCCGCGGCGCTGCCGGACTTGGCGAGCGTGACGAGGCTGGTCGGCTCGTCCTTGGCGATGCCGAGCCGCATCGCCTCGCCGCCCTCGGCCTCGATCAGCGCGGCAAGCCCATAGGGGACCGAGGAGACGATCTGGTCGGGGCCGAGCTCGGAGCCGGGTGGCATGACCTCATCGCCGGTGGCGAGGATCGCGACCTTGGGCTTGCGGCGGACGGGAAGCTCGGCATGGTTCATGGCGGCGGCGAGCACGAGCTCGCGCGCGCCAAGCCGCGTTCCGGCCTTGAGCAGCACGTCGCCCTCCCAGAAATCCTGGCCGCGTGGACGGATATGCCTGCGCGGAGCCGCCTCCCTGACGACGACCACGCCGTCAGCGTCCTCGGTGTTCTCCTGGATCACCACGGTGTCGGCGCCATCAGGCACCGGCGCGCCGGTGAAGATGCGCACCGCCTCGCGCTCACCGACGCGGCCCGAGAAGCGGTTGCCCGCCGCCGCAACGCCGATCAGCCTGACCGTCGCTGGCAGCTCGGCCACGTCCTTCGCGCGCACCGCATAGCCGTCCATAGCCGAGGCATCGAACGGCGGCTGTGTGAGGCGTGCAGCGAGGTCGGCGGCGAGTACGCGGCCGCGCGCCGCCTCGATCGAAACGCTCTCGGCCTCGAGCGGGGCAAGCCCGTCAAGCACGCGGGCGAGAGCTTCAGGGACAGATAGAAGTGCCATCAGCGCTTGAAAGGACCAGAGCGGCCGCCGGTCTTCTCCAGAAGGCGAATGCCGGAGAACGACATCGCCCGGTCGACCGCCTTGCACATGTCGTAGATGGTGAGGCAGGCGACCGACACCGCGGTCAGCGCCTCCATCTCGACCCCGGTCTTGGCATCGACCTTGGCGGCAGCCTCGATCCTGAGGCCCGGCGGTTCGCGCGACGGCTCGAACGCGATGGTCACTTGCGTCAGCGGCAAAGGATGGCAGAGCGGGATCAGCTCGGCCGTCCGCTTGGCCGCCATGATGCCGGCAATCCGCGCGGTCGCGAGCACGTCGCCCTTCTCGGCCTGGTCGCCGAGAATGAGATCGAGCGTCTTCGGCGCCATCGACACGAAGCCTTCGGCGATCGCCGTCCGCGCGGTGACGGTTTTGTCGGAGACATCGACCATGCGGGCCTCGCCTTTGTCGTCGAGGTGGCTGAGCCGCGCCGTCATTGCGCCGCCTCGGCGCGGGCTACCGAGCCCGTCAGCAGCGCGCGCGTGGCCGCTGCCACGTCCTCCTGACGCATCAAGCTCTCGCCGACGAGAAAGGCGCTGACGCCAGACGCTGCGAGCCGGGTGAGGTCGGCATGAGTGAAGATGCCGCTCTCGGCGACTACCACGCGGTCGTGCGGCACGAGCGGAGCCAGACGCTCGGTGGTGGCGAGCGTGGTGGCAAAGGTCCTGAGGTCGCGGTTGTTGATGCCGATCAGCTGCGTGTCGAGCTGCAGCGCGCGGGCAAGCTCGGCCTCGTCATGCACCTCGGCGAGCACGTCCATGCCGAGCGCCTGGGCGGCGGCTGTCAGCTCGCGCGCGGCGGCGTCGTCGACCGCCGCCATGATGATGAGGATGCAATCGGCGCCCCAGGCTCGCGCCTCCAGCACCTGATAGGGATCGAGCATGAAATCCTTGCGGAGCGCGGGCAGCGAGGTCGCCGCGCGGGCCGCGACGAGGTACTCGGGGCACCCCTGGAAGGACGGCGTGTCGGTGAGAACCGAAAGACAGGCGGCGCCACCTTGCTGGTAGGCGCGGGCAAGGGCGGGTGGGTCGAAATCGGCGCGGATCAACCCCTTTGACGGGCTCGCCTTCTTGATCTCGGCGATCAGCGCGAATTGTCCGTCAGCGATGCGCGATTTCAAGGCTTCGGCGAAGGGCCGCACGGGGAGCGCCGACTTGGCGCGCGCGCACATCTCCTCGGCGCTCGCCGCCTGCTTGGCGGCAGCAAGCTCCTCCCGCTTATAGGCGATGATGGTGTCGAGGACCTTTGCCACGGCGTCAGACCTTACCATGGCTGAGAGCAACCAGCGCATCGAGAACGGCCTTGGCCTTGCCGCTGTCGATCGCCTCTCCAGCCACCGCCACGCCGTCGCGGAGCGAGTTGGCCTTGCCGGCGACAAGCAGCGCCGCCGCGGCATTGAGCAGCACGATGTCCCTGAGCGGCCCGCGATTGCCCTGTAGCACGGCGCGGATATGCGCGGCGTTCTCGGTCGCGTCACCGCCGGTCAAATCTTCAGGCCGCGCATCGGGGAGCCCGGCATTACGCGGCGAGATCTTGAAAGTCGAGACCCGACCCTGGTCGAGCACCGCAACATGACTGATGCCGGTGGTGGTGAGCTCGTCGAGCCCGTCGTCGCCATGCACCACCCAGGCCCGCTCGACGCCGAGCAGGCCGAGCACTTTGGCGATCGGCTCGACCCATTGCTGGGCGAAGACGCCGACCACCTGGAATTTGGTGTCGGCCGGATTGGTAAGCGGTCCGAGCAGGTTGAAGATCGTGCGGACGCCGAGCTCGCGCCTCACCTTCGTAACGTGGCGCATGGTGGGATGATGAACCGGCGCGAACATGAATCCGAGCCCGCATTGTTCGATGCAGCGTGCGACAATCTCGGGGCCGCACTCGACATTGACACCGAGCGCGGCGAGCACATCGGCCGAGCCCGAGCCCGAGCGCGACGAGATCGAGCGGTTGCCGTGCTTGGCGACGGGAATGCCGGCGCCGGCCACCACGAATGCGGCGCAGGTCGAGATATTGTGCGTATTCTTGCCGTCGCCTCCCGTCCCGCAGGTATCGATTGCCCCCTCCGGCGCCTTCACCGTGATGGCGCATCGTTTTAGCGCGCGGGCAGCACCTGCGATCTCATCGACTGTCTCGCCGCGCACGCGAAGTCCCATGAGCAGCCCACCGAGCTGCGCGTCGGTCGCGGCCCCCGACATGATCAGCTCGAAGGCTTGCGCCGATTCCAACTGCGTGAGGGTCTGGCCAGAGGCGATCTTGGCGAGCGCCGCACTGAGGTCGGCGGGCGCGACCATCCCATCGACCGCGAAGCTGGGAGTCTCGACCCTAGAGGGCACCGACCGCTTCTCTGTGCGAGCCTCCGCGTGAGCGCCGCTCGACGCGGGCGAGGTCGAGGAAATTGGCGAGCAACTGATGGCCGTGCTCTGACGCGATGCTCTCTGGATGGAACTGCACGCCGTGCACCGGGTAGCGCTTGTGCTGCAGTCCCATGATGATCCCTTCGGCGGTCTCCGCCGTGATCTCGAGATCGGCGGGGAGGCTCGCGCGCTCGACCACCAGCGAATGATAACGGGTGGCGGCGAAGTCCTGGGGCAGGCCGGCGAACAGGCCCTTGCCGGTGTGGTGCACCTTGGACAGCTTGCCGTGCATCAGGGTCGGCGCGCGCACCACGCGGCCGCCATAGACCTGGCCGATCGCCTGGTGGCCGAGACAGACGCCGAGGATCGGCACCACCGGCCCGGCGCGGGAGATCAGATCGAGGCAGATGCCGGCGCGGTCTGGGTCGCAAGGCCCTGGCGACAGCACGATCGCCTCAGGTCCTTCGGCCAGCACCTCATCGACGGTCACCTTGTCGTTGCGGTAGACGCGCGTCGAGGCGCCCAATTCGCCGAGGAAATGGACAAGGTTGTAGGTGAAGCTGTCGTAGTTATCGATAAGCGTCAGCATGACGTGGTGTTACGCTTCAGGCGCCCGCGCCGTCAAGGATTGCCGGAAGCCCCTAGGGCTTGAGGTCCTTCGGCGTGAGGAAGAGCTTGAGCTCGCCGCTGTTTACCGTGACGCTCTGCCACGCGCCGCTGGTGAAATTGACCACGACCAGCCCGGCGGTCGGGTATTTGTCCTTGAGTTTGTCGCGATAATGCTTGGGACCCGAGCCGACGAGATCGAGCGCGAGCGCATGGATCTCGGGGTTGTGTCCGACCAGCATCAGGCGGCTCGCGCCGGGCGGTACGGCCCGCATCATCTCAAGCATCTCGGCCGCGCTCGCGTGATAGAGCGCATCCTCATAGACGACCTTGGGATCGACCTTGAGCTCGGGCAGCACGAGCGCGAGCGTATCGCGGGTGCGCCGCGCCGATGAGCACAGCACGAGATCGGGATCGATGCCGCGCTCGGTCATGGCGCGACCCATCAGCGGCGCATCGACCACGCCGCGGGTGGCGAGCGGTCGGTCATGGTCCGGCACGGCCGGATTGTTCCAGCTCGATTTCGCATGGCGAAGCAGGCTAAGCGTCAGCATGACGGTCCCGTCCCGGTCACTGGCCGCGCTTGGCGCGAGCGGCGAAGCGCACCGCCTCGTCGGCAGCCTTGAACAGAGCGCGCGCCTTGCTCAGACATTCGGCCTGCTCGCGCTCCGGCACGGAATCGGCGACGACGCCGGCGCCGGCCTGAACATACATCACACCGTCCTTGACCACCGAGGTCCTGAGCACGATGCAGCTGTCCATGTCGCCGTCGGCGGAGAAATAGCCGACGCAGCCGGCATAGAGGCCGCGCGCCTCGTCCTCGAGCTCATCGATGATCTCCATGGCGCGGACCTTCGGCGCGCCAGACACGGTGCCGGCCGGGAAGCCGGCCATCAGCGCATCGACCGCATCGTGGCTGGAGGCGAGCTTGCCTTCGACATTCGACACGATGTGCATCACCTGGCTGTAATATTCGAGGAAGAACGAGTCGGTGACGCGCACGCTGCCGACCTCTGCCACGCGACCGACGTCGTTCCGGCCGAGATCGAGCAGCATCAGATGCTCGGCCCGCTCCTTGGCGTCGTGCAGCAGTTCCTTGGCGAGCGCCTTGTCTTGAGCAGGCGTTGCACCGCGCGGCCTGGTGCCGGCGATCGGGCGGATGGTGACCTTGCCGTCGCGCACCCTGACCAAGATCTCCGGGCTCGAGCCGACTACGGCGAAGTCGCCGAAATTGAGATAATAGAGAAACGGCGAGGGGTTCACCCGGCGAAGCGCCCGGTAGAGCGCGAAGGAAGGCAGCGTGAACGGGGCTTCGAAGCGCTGGCTCAGCACCACCTGGAAAATGTCGCCGGCGGCGATGTACTCCTTGGCGCGGACGACCTTCGCCATATAGGCCTCGGGCGGCGTGGCGGCCTTGGGCTCGGGATGCGGCGCGTTCGTGTCCGGCTCGCTCGCGTGCGGCAGCTTCTGCTCGAGCCGCTCGACGGCAACCGCAAGCCGGTCCGACGCGCGCGCGAAAGCCGCCTTGGCGCTGACGCCCGGCGCGGGCCTGACCGGCGTCACCACCGTCATCTCGTCCTTCACCGCATCGAAGATCGCGATCAGCGTCGGCCGCACCAGGATGGCGTGCGGCAGCCCCAACGGATCGCGCTTGTCGCTCGGCAGATGCTCGATCAGCCTGACCGTGTCGTAGCCCATATAGCCGAAGATGCCGGCAGCCATCGGCGGCAGCTCGGCCGGGAGCGCAATCGCCGATTCGGCCAGCAGCGCGCGGAGCGATGCGAGCGCGGCAAGCGGCGAAGGAGCGAAAGCGTGCGGGTCTGATTGCGGCGCCCGGTTGATCTCGGCCTTGCCGCCGTTGGCGCGCCAGATGAGATCGGGCTCGCAGCCGATGATCGAATAGCGGCCGCGCGTGGCGCCGCCCTCGACCGACTCCAGAAGAAAGCTGTTGGCCCGCTCATGGGCGAGCTTCAGCATCGCCGAGACCGGCGTCTCGAGATCGGCGACGAGCCTCGTCCAGGCGACCTGCGCTATGCCCTCTTCGTAGAGCCGCGCGAAGGAGGCAAAGTCGGGCTCGATCGGAGCGCCGCCACCTTGATCGGGAAGCGGCGTGACGGGGGCGGAAGCCGGGCTCATTGCTCCTCGTTGTTGGTGCCGACCAGCTTGGCGAGCGCCTGCTCGTTGACGCTGACCCCGTAGCGTTGCTCGAGCGCGGCGAAATATTCCGAGATCGTGTCCTCGCCGAGCAGCAGCTTGATGCTGCGTCTTGAGCGCATTTTCCTCTGGCCCTGCAAGCGCCGCGGGCTGGGTGATCTTGTCGACCTTGAACACCATGCGGCCTTCGCCGATGCCGGACGGCGCCGAGCCGTAGCCGCCCTCAGGCAGCGTGAAGGCTTGCGACACGGCCGCGGGGAGAACGTAGACGGCCATGCCGTCGCGCTTCATCGGATCGCTGGTCAGGACCTCGACCTTGAGATCCTTGGCGATGTCCTCGAGCGACTTGCTGCCGGCGCTCAAGCTGTTGACCAGCTCTTGCGCATATTTCGCCACCTTGTTTCGCTCCTCCTCGACGCGCCAATCCTTGGTGACCTCGTCCTTGACCTGATCGAACGGCTTCAGCTGCTCGGGCACGACACCGAGCACCTCGTACCAGACGATGCCTTCATCCTTGGCGTCGATCGGATCGTTCTCGACGCCGGTGTCGGTGGCGAAGATCGCGTTCAGCACATCCTTCTGCGCCGGCAGCGTCACGTTCGAGCCGTCGGGCTTCCGGCCTTGGCGATCGACCTGGTCGATCGTCTGGTAGGTGAGCTTGAGCTTGTCGGCGATCTCCGAAAGTTTGGCGCCCGAGGCGAGCTGGTCCTCGATCTTGTCATGCAGCTCGAAGATCGCGCCGGAGGCCCGGTCTTTCAGGATCTTCTTTTCGATATCGGCCTTGGCCTCGTCGAAGGTCGGGACCTTGCCAGGCGTGATCTCGGTCACGCGGAGCAGCACCACGGTGCCGAGCTTGCCGGTCACCGGCTCGCTCACCTTGTTCAGCTCGAGCTTGAAGGCGGCGTCGGCGACCGCGGGGTCGGCCATCTGGGTGCGGGTGATGGTGCCGAGATCCATGTCGGCCTCGCTCAGGCCTTGGTCCTTGGCGATTGCCGCGAAGTCGGTGCCGGATTGAAGCTTCTGGTAGGCGGCGTTGGCCGCCGACAAATCGGGAAAGGCGATCTGCTGCACGTGCCGTTTCTCTTGCGTGCCGAGCGTATCCTTGCTCGCCTCGTAGGCCGCCTTGATGTCGTCGTCGGTGATCTTCACCTGATCCTTCACCGATTCCGGCGTGACGGCGAGGATGCCGACCTTGCGGAACTCCGGCTGGGTGAAGGTCTGATGGTGATTGTCGTAATAGCGCTTGAGGTCGTCGTCGGTCGGATCGCCGACCGGACCGGCGGCGCTGTCGGCGACCAGCACGAAGCGGAGCGTGCGCGTCTCGCTGTTATATTGGTTGAGCGCCGTGATCAGGACATCGGGCGTATTCACCACCTTGCCGATGGTGGTGAGAATTTGCCGGCGAAGATTGGTCTCGCGTTGCGAAGCGAGATAGCCCTGCTCGGTGAGGCCGATATTGCGCAACGTCTGCTGGAAGGCGGCCGGGTTGAAATTGCCGGTCGGGTCCTTGAAGTTGGGATCCTGCATGATCTGATCGAGCAGCGCCTGCTCGCTGATGCCGAGCCCGAGATCGTGCGCGTGGGTGTCGACCGCGGCACCGCCGATCAGCCGCTCGAGCACGCGGCTGTCGAGGCCCATGGCGCGGGCCTCCTGAAGGCTTAAGCTCCTGCCGGCTTGCGCGCTCATGGCGCGCAGCATCTCCTGCTGGGCCCGCATGTAGTCGCGCGACGCGATCTCGGTGTTGCCGACTTTGATCAGGGTCTGGCTGCCGTAATTCCTGAAAACGTCGGCGATGCCCCAGATGCCGAAGCTCAGCACCAGCAGGCCCATGAGGATCATGCCGAAGAGCCGTCCTGCACCTTTGCGTAATGTGTCGAGTGCCACGCGTTATTCGCCTTCCATTCGCCAATTGCCAAAGCCGCGCTGGCGTCCGATGCTGGACGCTCCTCGCGCGGCGGCGGCATCATAGGTAGCAAGCAGAGGCGCGGCAAGGCGGGGATGGCCGGCAAAGGCGTTGCAAAACGCGTGCTTAACGGCCAGCCTGACTCAGGGGAATGGGGTGGACGGAACAGCGATCAGACCGCTTGTCGCCGGCAACTGGAAGATGAACGGCCTTTCGCCGTCTCTCGCGGAGCTTGCGGAGCTCAAGGATCATCTGAGGCGGGCGCCCGTGACTGGAGCCGATCTCGTGGTCTGCCCGCCGGCGACGCTGCTCGCGCGCGCCCGCGACGCCTTGGCCGGAACCGGCATCGGCCTCGGCGCCCAGGACTGCCATCCGCTGGCCTCCGGCGCCTACACCGGCGATATCTCGGCCGAGATGCTGGCTGACGCCGGCGCCACCGCGGTCATCGTCGGTCACTCGGAGCGGCGCATCGATCACGGCGAGGTCGATGGTCTGGTCAATGCCAAGGCCAAGGCCGCCCATCGCGCCGGGCTGACCGCCATCATCTGCGTGGGTGAGACCGAGAAGGAGCGGCGCAAGGGCTCGGCGCTCGAAGTGGTCGGGCGTCAGCTGAAGGGCTCGGTTCCGCAAGGCTCTCAGGCGAGCGACACGGTCATCGCCTATGAGCCGGTCTGGGCCATCGGCACCGGGCTTACGCCGACGCCGACAGACATTGCCGAGATGCATGGCTTCATCCGCAAGGAGCTCGGCCATCTCGTGGGCGACGCCGAGAGCGGCCGCTTCCGCATCCTCTATGGCGGCTCGGTGAAGCCTGCCAATGCCGGGGAGGTCCTGGCGGTCGCCGACGTCAACGGGGCTCTGGTCGGGGGCGCCAGCCTCAAGGCAAGCGACCTCTATGCGATCCTCGCCGCCTATTGTTGCCGAACTGCCTGAGGGATCGCAAAACCGTCATGGCCAAACCCTGGCAGGGTTGGCAAACGAGCCAATTTTCGTCATTGTGATGGAGTTGATATGGCGGGGATTTTTCCCGCGGGACGCCATGATGCCGTTGCTGCGCTTCATCGCCATGGCTCTTCTGGTTTCGTGCCCCGTCACGCTGCCCACCTCGCGCGCGGCTGCCGAGCCGCTCGACAAGTCGAGCTGCGCCAGTCTCGCCAATGACCGCAAAAAGCTGTTCACCCCCAGTATGCAGGCGGCGCTCGATCGCGGGCCCGACTGGGTCAAGGACCATCTGAACGACCAGGAGCTCGAGCAGGTGCGGAAATTCCTCGATGTCGAGGCGCAGATCGCGTTCCGTTGCCGGGGCGGGGGCGTCGACAAAAAGGCGGTCGCGGCGCCCGCCGAGCCGGCCGATACCGACGCCGTGCCGCTTCCCGACCGGAAGCCGGTTCTGGAACCGTCAGATACCGCCGATAGCAACCCTAGCCAAACCGTGGCCGATTCGGATAAGACAACGCCTTCGAAAACCAAGGCGACGAGATGAGCACTGTCCTTCTGTTGATTCACGTCATGATTGCCCTGGCGCTGGTTGGCGTCATTCTGCTGCAGCGCTCCGAAGGGGGCGCGCTCGGCATTGGCGGCGGCGGCGGCTTCATGACCGGCCGCAGCGCCGGCAATGCGCTGACCAAGACCACGGCCATCCTGGCTGCGAGCTTCTTCGCCAGCAGCCTCGCTCTGTCGATCCTGGCAGGCCATCACGGGGCGACACCCTCGATCCTGGGCCCGGCCGGGGGAGCAGGCGGCCTGGCGCCGCTTCAGGCCCCGAGCGGACCGGCACCCGTCGCACCCCCGGCCACGCCCGCGGCGCCGCAAGCCCCGCAGTCGAAATAACCGGCAGCGCGACTTAGCCTTAACGTTCCACGGGGAAAGCTCCGTTTGGGGCTTACGACTCGCTCCCGTTTCGGTGTAGGGTCGAGGCCCATGGCGCGGTACGTTTTCATCACCGGCGGCGTGGTTTCCTCACTCGGCAAGGGGCTTGCCTCGGCGGCGCTCGGTGCGCTGCTCCAGGCGCGTGGGTTCAGCGTGCGTTTGCGCAAGCTTGACCCCTATCTCAATGTCGATCCCGGAACCATGAGCCCCTATCAGCACGGCGAGGTGTTCGTCACCGACGACGGCGCCGAGACCGATCTCGATCTTGGCCACTATGAGCGCTTCACCGGGCGCCCGGCGAGCCAGGCCGACAACATCACCACCGGGCGCATCTACCAGCAGATCATCGCCAAGGAGCGTCGCGGCGACTATCTCGGCTCGACCGTGCAGGTCATCCCGCACGTCACCGACGCCATCAAGAATTTCATCACGGCGGGCAACGAGGGCGTCGACTTCGTGCTGTGCGAGATCGGCGGCACGGTCGGCGACATCGAGGGCCTGCCGTTCTTCGAGGCGATCCGCCAACTCGGCAACGAGCTGCCGCGCGGCTCCTCGGCCTTCATCCATCTGACGCTCGTGCCGTTCATCCCGAGCGCCGGCGAGCTCAAGACCAAGCCGACCCAGCATTCGGTCAAGGAGCTCCGATCGATCGGCATCCAGCCCGACGTCCTGCTGTGCCGCACCGATCGGCCTTTGCCGCGCGACGAGCGGCGCAAGATCGCGCTGTTCTGCAATGTGCGGCCCGAGGCGGTGATCCAGGCGCTCGACGTCGCCAGCATCTACGACGTGCCCGGCGCCTATCATGCCGAAGGTCTGGATCGCGAGGTGCTCGCCGCGTTCAACATCACCAATGCGCCCGAGCCCGACCTCGAGCGCTGGCGGCAGATCTCCGAGACCGTCGCCAACCCAGATGGCGAGGTGACCGTCGCCATTGTCGGCAAATACACAGGGCTCAAGGACGCCTACAAGTCGCTGAACGAGGCGCTCGTCCACGGCGGCATCGCCAACAAGGTGAAGGTCAACCTCGAATGGATTCCGTCGGAGACCTTCGAGAGCCACGATGCCGCTTCCTATCTGGAAGATGTCAACGGCATCCTCGTGCCAGGCGGCTTCGGCGAGCGCGGCTCTGAGGGCAAGATCAGGGCGGCACGTTTCGCGCGCACCCGGAACGTCCCCTATTTCGGCATCTGCTTCGGCATGCAGATGGCGGTGATCGACGCGGCGCGCGAGGCCGGCATTGAGGGGGCGAGCTCGACCGAGTTCGGCCCGACCCCTGAGCCCGTGATCGGGCTGATGACCGAATGGATGCGCGGCAACGAGCTCGAGCAGCGCGAAGCCAACGGCAATCTCGGCGGCTCGATGCGGCTCGGCGCCTATGACGCGGTGCTCGCCAAGGGCAGCAAGGTGGCCGAGATCTACGGCACGACCCGCATATCCGAGCGCCATCGCCACCGCTACGAGGTGAACATGCGCTACCGCAACAAGCTCGAGGCTGCGGGCCTGCGCTTCTCGGGGCTATCGCCCGACGGGCTTCTGCCCGAGATCGTCGAGGTGCCGGACCATCCCTGGTTCATCGGCGTGCAGTTCCACCCCGAGCTGAAATCGCGCCCCTTCGAGCCGCACCCGCTATTCGCCTCGTTCATCGGCGCGGCGGTGGAGCAGAGCCGCTTGGTGTAACTTGGTGAACGCCGTTCAATGCCCGACAGCATCCATAAAGGCGGCTGCGCCTGTAGCGGTGTGAGATTCGAGGCGAGGGGAGAGCCCTATCGCGTCGGACTCTGCCACTGCCTGACCTGCCGGAAAGCGCATGGCGCCTTCAACTTCTTTGCCGTGTTCCCCACCGAGGCCGTGACGGTCACGGGCGCTGCGATCGAGTTCGCAAGCTCCGAGCAGGCGCGGCGCTATTCCTGCCGTTCCTGCGGCGCACCGGTCTATTCAACGTATGGACGCGACGACGAATTCTACCTCTATCCAGGGTCGTTCGACGAGATCGGGCTGTTTCTGCCGAGCTATGAGCTGTGGACCATAAGGCGAGAGCCCTGGCTGCCAGAGTTCCCGAGCGTCGTCAGCCGCTACGAGCAGAGCCGCCCGAAATGGAAGCGGACGGAGCCTTAGACAGCTCCGCCCGCCTGACGCCCAAGCCTATTTCTTCTTGCGCGGTGCCGACGCGCCTGCCGGAACTTCCGTGCGTCCGCCGCCGCCCCGCTCGGGGATGACGTCGTCGGCCGAGATGATGCCGGACTTGAACAGATAGCCGGCAACGGCGGCGCCGATCAGCGGCGCGACAATGAACAGCCAGAGCTGCTCCACGGCATGCGGATTTTTCGCATAGCCGACGATGGCGGGTCCGATCGAGCGGGCAGGGTTCACCGAGGTGCCGGTGATGTTGATGCCGAGCAGGTGGATCGCGACCAGCGTCAGTCCGATGGCGAGGCCGGCAAGCCCGACCGGCGCGCCCCTCTGCGTCACGCCGAGGATGCAGACCAGGAACAGGAAGGTGGCGACGACCTCGTAGCAAAACGCCGATGTCGTGTTGTACTCGCCGAGATAGCCCGACCCCCAGCCGTTCTGGCCAAGACCGCCGCTCCAGCCCGACGCCTTGCCTGACAGAATGAGATACAGCACGAGCGCGCCGGCGAGCGCGCCCAGCACCTGCGCGATCACATAGGTCACGAAGTCCGACACCGTCATCCGCCCGGCGACCAGGACGCCGAAGCTGACGGCAGGATTGATGTGGCAGCCGGAGACCTGGCCGATGCCGTAGGCCATTGCCACGATGGCGAGCCCGAAGGCCGTGGCGATGCCGAGGATGTCGACAGACGTCGCCCCGCTGCCCATCCCGGCGATCACCGCCGTGCCGCAGCCGAACAGAACGAGCGCAAACGTTCCGATGAATTCCGCAATCGCTTTTTTCATGATGCCCTCCCCAGTTGGAACGCCGGCATCATGACAAACCGGGGGGCCCGCGGATAGCGCGCGGCGCGTGTATTGCTCAAACTCGCCAGAATGGCCGAACGGCGCTATAAGGCCCCGTGAACCGGCACCAATCCTTGCAACCGAACGAGCGCGTCATCGTCGGCGGCGTGAGCTTCGCGCAGACCGCCCCGTTGGCGCTGATCGCAGGGCCTTGCGTGCTCGAAAGCCGGGCGCATGCGCTGGAAACGGCCGAGGCGCTGCGGGGGATCGCCGCGCGGCTCGGTATCGGCCTCGTCTATAAGAGCTCCTTCGACAAGGCAAACCGCACCAGCGCGGGAAGCGCGCGCGGCATGGGACTCGCCGAGGCGGTTCCGATCTTCGCCGAGATCAGAGAGCGTCTCGGCCTGCCGGTCGTCACCGACGTGCACGAGGCCGAGCAATGCTCGGGCGTCGCCGAGGCGGTGGACATTTTGCAGATCCCGGCCTTTCTCTGCCGCCAGACCGACCTGTTGCTCGCGGCCGCCGCGACCGGCAAGCCGGTCAACGTCAAGAAGGGCCAGTTCCTCGCGCCCTGGGACATGCGCCATGTGGTGGCCAAGCTGACAGGCGCCGGCAACCCGAACGTGCTCGTCACCGAGCGCGGCGTCTCGTTCGGCTACAACACGCTCGTGTCTGACATGCGCGCGCTGCCGATTCTCGCCGAGACGGGCGCGCCGGTGATCTTCGACGCGACCCATTCGGTGCAGCAGCCCGGAGGGGCGGGGGCGACGAGCAGCGGCGAGCGGCGCTTCGTGCCGGTGCTGGCGCGCGCCGCCGTCGCGGTCGGCGTCGCCGGCATCTTCATCGAGACCCATCAGGATCCGGATCGGGCGCCGTCAGACGGACCCAACATGCTGCCGATCGCCGCGCTCGAGCCGCTGCTCGCCGAGCTGATCGCCATCGACAGGCTGGTGAAGAAGCTCGCTTAGCCCGGGCCTCATCCTTCGAGACGCGGCCTTCGGCCGCTCCTCAGCATGCGGGGCTTCCTCCTAATGGTGAGGAGGTGAGCGAAGCGAGCCGTCTCGAACCATGAGGCCCAGAACCCTCAGGAGCTCGGCGAGATGAGCCGCCCAGCATCCGCATCGAAGCGCCACAGGCGCTCGCCGGTGAGATGCGTGCCGCCCCACCAGCGGTCGATCCCGTTCATGGCGGCATGGTCCTCGCGGCCTTCGAGCACCGCCTCGCCGAACGCCGTCAGCGCCAGCTCGCTCTGGAAATAGGCTGGGCTCGTCGACTCCGGGCTGAACGGCGCGCCGTCGAGCCCGGCGATCAGAGGGACGCGGGCGAGGCCGAGCCCATCGAGCAGACCGAAGAAGCTCCAGTCTCCCATGAACGCGGCCTGCTCGGTCCGCTGCACCGCCACGAACAGAGCCGGCGGCGTGGTGATGCCGCCGCCAACGGCGCTGAGGACCTGCCGCTCGCTCCGGGAGAGGCCGTCGCGGCCGGGCAGCTCCTCGAGCATGCGCCGCACGGCGGACGCGAGAAAGGGCAGGGGCGAGAGATCGCCGCCAAGAAGCGCCTGCCACGGCTCGGGCGTCGGCGCGCGGAAGGCAGCCCAGACGTCCGCCGCGAGCGCGAGCTGTTCTTGCGTGACCGGCTCCTCCAAGGTTCGGAGCGCCTCGATCTCGTCCTCGGTCTGACGCCCGAGGAACTCGGACGCCTGCACCAGGAGGAGCGAGCCGTCTGCGTTCATCGGCTCGCGGCTGAACCAGTCGAGGATCTGCAAGAGCTGGAGCTGATCGTAGAGATCGTGCTCGAACCACAGGACGACGCGGTCGAACGCCGTCGAATGGGCGAGCCCGCGGTCGCGCGCCTGCAAATAGGTCGCGATCTCCTCCCGCTCGCCCCAGCCCCGGTCCGCCAGATACTCGGCGCGGATCGCGGTCAGCTCGGCGAGCGTGCCGGTCGGCGGCACCGGCCCCTCATGCAGCACGTCGCGCCACGGCAGCACCTCTGCGCGCGGGATCGCGCGGCGCAGCAATTCGCCGGCGGCGTCGCCATTGGTGATGATGAGGTCCAAAGGCGATCAGCCGCGGCCGCGATAGGGCGCCACGCCCTGGTCGGGGATCCACACGCCTTCGGGCGGCGTCCCATGCTGCCAGAACACGTCGATCGGGATGCCGCCGCGCGGATACCAATAGCCGCCGATCCGAAGCCACGCAGGCTCGATCAGCGCGACGATGCGCTTGGCGATTGTGATCGTCGCATCCTCGTGGAAGGCGCCGACGTTGCGGAAGCTCGCGAGATAGAGCTTGAGCGATTTCGACTCGAGCAGCCATGCGCCAGGCGCGTAGTCGATGACGAAATGCGCGAAGTCGGGCTGGCCGGTGATCGGGCAGAGACAGGTGAACTCGGGACATGAGAAGCGCGCCACGTAGGCCGCGTCTCGATGCGGATTGGGCACGCGCTCAAGCTCGGCTTCACCCGGCGATTTCGGGATCGGCGTCGCGTTGCCGAGCTGCTTCAATCCGCCGATCTTGCGCGCCATCCGATGCTACTCCGCCGCAAGCCGCGGCGCGGGTCCGCGATAGATGCAGCCCTCGCGGCAGGAATCGCGCGCCACCACGATCTCGGCAAGGCCGGGCAGCCGATTATGCAGCCGGTCCCACAGCCAGGTCGCGATCCGCTCCAGCGTCGGCTGCGACAGGCCCTCAATCTCGTTCAGCATGCGGTGGTCGAGCGCATCCTGCACGTCGGCGAGCGCGGCCTCGACGTCGTCGAGATGAACGATCACGCCGGTCTCCGGGTTGGGCTCGCCGTCGATGGTCACCCGCACGCGGAAGGAATGTCCGTGCACCCGCGCATTCGGATGGCCTTGCGGCGCCGATGGCAGGAAATGGGCGGCTTCGAAATTGAATTCTTTGTAGATGCGCATGGCAGTCGTTTAGGGGATTTCGCGCGACGCTGCCAGGGCTTAGGGCAGCCCCAGCAGCTTATGGGTCTGTAGGCTCAAGCGCCATTTGGGGTGGGCGAGGCAATAGTCAATCGCCGCGCGGAGATTGACCGCCGAGCGCGCACCCGCGTCCATCGGCTGAAGCAGGAAATGCGCGAAGTCGAGGTTTTCGATTTGAGCCGGGTCCAGTGCCGCTTGCGGGAAGACGAGCTTCAGCTCGTCGCCCGAGCGCTGGAGGAGGGGAGCGCCGGCCTTCGGGCTCACGCAGATCCAGTCGATCACGCGGGGCACCGGTAGCGTGCCGTTGGTCTCGATGGCGATGGCGAAACCCGCGCCGTGCAGCGCCTCGATCAACGCCTCATCGACCTGCAGCATGGGTTCGCCGCCGGTCAGCACGACAAAAGGCGGCGTGCCGGAATTGCCCCGCCAGGCGGCGCGGCAGGCGCTGGCGAGTGCCGCGGCGTGAGCGAACTTACCGCCGCCTGGGCCATCAGTGCCGACGAAATCGGTGTCGCAGAAATTGCAGGCCGCCACCTCGCGCTCCTGCTCGCGGCCCGACCAGAGATTGCAGCCGGCGAAGCGGCAAAATACGGCAGGCCGCCCCGCCTGCGCGCCTTCGCCTTGCAGCGTGTAGTAGATCTCCTTGACGGCATACATGGGCGCAATCTGGCGTTTCCACCGCCAGATGCAAGCGCCTTGAGCCGGGGACTACTCCTCGGGCAGGACCTTGTCGGGAGGATTGGTGCCGGGCGGATTGATCGAACGAATGAAGGCGATGATCTTCCAAAGGTCGTCTGAGGTCTTGATGGTGGCGCCCATCGGCGGCATCGGCGCGTGCACGCTGCCCCAGCCCAAGCGCGTGTAGCCCTGCTTCTCCAAATCCACGGAGCCGAGCGTCACCAGCCTGAACAGCACGTCATCCGTGTTGCCCCAGAACCAGACGCCTTGCGTCAATGCCGGGCAGATGCCGCCGCCGCCGGTGCCGCCATGACATTCGTTGCAGCCGGGCAGCCGGAATCTCTTGACGAGGTCCGGGTCGTCCTTGGCGAGCTTGGCGTAATCGGGATAGGGACTATGCAGCTGCCCCTTGGGAAACTTCGCCACCAATTCGGTCGGCGGCGTGGTGTCGCCCGCCTTGCAACAGGCCTCGGCCTCGCCCGCCTTGGCCTTCTCCTCGGCGGCGTAAGAGGACCTGCCGCCGATAGCCAAGACGCTCAATGCCAAGAAGCCTGACATGGCGAGGAGGATGGCAAGTGCGCAGCTTTGGGGACGTCTCATCACAGCTTCCTTCTGAAGGCCAACTTGATGCGACGATGCGTGCACTGCGCCGATCAACTCAACTCAATTTACGGTGCGGTGCCGTGACCGCGGAATGGCTCTCGAATCCAAAAGACCGGCCCCAAAAAGAAACGAGCCGCAGTGGCGCTGCGGCTCGTCGTCGATGCGGGTCGTCTTCGCGCTCCGATCACGGAGCATGCACGGTTCGGGCAGAGTTACCTGCTCGATGCCGCCAGCGCTATTTTGCGCCCCCGGGAGCAGTAAATTTTCCGGGAATCACTTTTTCAGGAGGATTGGTGCCAGGCGGGTTGATCGAACGAATGAAGGCAATGATTTTCCAGAGATCGTCCGATGTCTTGACGCTGAAACCCATCGGCGGCATGGGCGCGTGCACGCTGCCATATTGATAGCGAACGAAGCCGCGCTTCTCGAGCTCCGCCGAGCCGAGCGTCGCGAGCCTGAACAGAACGTCGTCGGTGTTGCCCCAGAACCAGACGCCTTGAGTCAGGGCCGGGCAGAAGCCGCCGCCGCCGGTGCCGCCGTGACACTCGTTGCACCCAGGCAGACGGAACTTCTTCACGAGATCAGGATCGTCCTTCGCCAGCTTGGCGTAGTCTTGATAGGGGCTGTGCAACTCTCCGGGTGGGACTTTCTCCACCAACTCAGTCGGCGGCGTGGTGTCTCCCGCCTTGCAGCAGACCTCGCCACCCGTCGCTTTCTCCTCCTTGGGCTTCTCCGGCTCGGCCTTTTCCGACTTGGCCTCGTCCTTGGCCTCTTCGGCCGCGTGAGAAATCCAGGGAATGCTGCCAATGCCCAAAGCGGCCAAGGCCAATAGCGCTATTGCTCCAACGAAAACGCTAAGAACATTTCTTTTTAGGCTTTGCTTCATCTCCACGCTCCTCCCTCCCGACTTTTTGCATTTTCACTAATTGTCGGCCTCGGCGCGGACGTTAGCAGCACCTTGGTGCCAGGACGCAAGTCGTTTTGCAGTGTACCCCGAGACAAAAAGCCTCGGGCCGCTGTTTGCGCAGCGAGGGCAAAGCACTAGACGCTATGGACCTGGCTTTCGGGGCGCAAACCTTGCCAATCTGCAAAGCCCTTGGCGCGAAGCTTGCAAGCGGGGCAGGTCCCACAGCCATAGCCCCAGTCATGGCGGAGCCCCCGTTCACCGCGATAGCAGGTATGGGTCTCGTCGATGATGAGATCGACCAAGGCATCGCCGCCGAGCGTATCAGCGAGCGCCCAGGTCTCCGCCTTGGTGCACCACATCAGCGGCGTCTCGACGGTGTAGGGGATCTCGGTGCCGAGCCTGATCGCCTCGCCGAGCGCACGAAGCGTGGCATCGCGGCAATCGGGATAGCCCGAGTAATCCGTCTCGCACATGCCGCCGATAAGTGTGTGCAGTCCACGCCGGTGGCCGAGCGCCGCGGCATAGACGAAGAACACGAGGTTCCGCCCGGGCACGAAGGTCGAAGGCAGGCCCGAGGCCAGCATCTCGATCTCTGCCTCGGAGGTCAGCGCGGTTTCGCCGATCGCACCGAAGCTCGCGATGTCGATCACGTGGTCCGGCCCAAGGCGTGGAGCCCAGTCTGGGAAGCGCAGCGCGATCTTCTCGCGAACGCGCAGGCGGCAATCGAGTTCGATCCCGTGCCGCTGGCCGTAATCGAAGCCGACCGTCTCCACCCGGGCGTAGCGGTCGAGCGCGAAGCCGAGGCAGACGGTCGAATCCTGCCCGCCCGAGAACAGAACCAGCGCGCCGTTCTCCATCGTCTGCCTTCACCGTTGCGAACCTCGTCTGCCAGCCAACACACCGTCGCGGCCGTCCTGCACATATACGCCTTCCGCTTCAGCGGCGCTTCCGCTAAGAGGGCCCCACATTTGGGAAGGGGCCCAGCACATGACCGCCATCAGCACGATAATCGGCCGCGAGATCCTGGACAGCCGCGGCAACCCGACCGTCGAGGTCGATGTGGTGCTGAAGGACGGCCATCACGGCCGCGCCGCCGTGCCGTCGGGCGCCTCGACCGGCGCGCACGAGGCGCACGAGCTCAGAGACGGCGGCAAGCGCTACGGCGGCAAGGGCGTCAAGAAGGCTGTCGAGGCGGTCAACGGCGAGATCAGGACGGCGCTTGACCGGCTTTGAGGCCTCCGACCAGCGCGGGCTCGACCAGCGCCTGCGTGATCTCGACGGCACCGACAACAAGAAGCGGCTCGGCGCCAACGCGATCCTCGGCGTGTCGCTCGCGGCCGCCAAGGCCGAAGCGCTGTCGCAAGCCATTCCGCTCTACCGCTATGTCGGCGGCCCCGGCGCCAATCTGCTTCCCGTCCCAATGATGAACATCATCAATGGCGGGGCGCACGCCGACAATCCGATCGACTTCCAGGAGTTCATGATCGTGCCGGTTGGCACGTCCAGCATTGCCGAGGCGGTGCGCATGGGCGCCGAAGTGTTCCACGCGCTCCGGCATGCGCTGAAGGGTGCCGGCCACACCACCGCGGTCGGCGACGAGGGCGGCTTCGCCCCCAATCTCGCCTCGACCCGGGAGGCGCTCGACTTCGTCATGTCGGCCATCGCCGTCGCCGGCTACCAGCCCGGAGAGGACGTCTATCTCGCCCTCGATGTGGCCGCGACCGAGCTTTTCGCCGAGGACCGCTATTTCCTCAAAGGCGAGAAGCGGAGCCTCACCTCCACCCAGATGGCCGCCTATTACGCCGAGCTGGTCGGGAGCTATCCGATCTTCTCCATCGAGGACGGCATGAGCGAGGACGATTGGGAGGGCTGGCGCGTCCTGACCGAAACTTTGGGCGACCGCTGCCAGCTGGTCGGCGACGATTTGTTCGTCACCAATGTCACGCGGCTCAAGCAGGGCATCGACCAGGGCATCGCCAACGCGATCCTGGTCAAGGTCAACCAGATCGGCACGCTGACCGAAACGCTCGATGCCGTGCGCATGGCGCAGGACGCCGGCTATGCCGCGGTCATGTCGCACCGTTCGGGCGAGACCGAGGACGCAACCATCGCCGATCTCGCCGTCGCCACCAATTGCGGGCAGATCAAGACCGGCTCGCTCGCGAGATCGGACCGCGTGGCGAAATATAATCAGCTCATCCGCATCGAGGAGGAGCTTGGGCAAAAGGCCCGCTATGCCGGCCGTTCGGTGCTGAAGCGCTGAGTCGGTAACGTCCGCTTAACTCGCCGCGAGCGATTCTGGGCGCTTGTCTGCCTGGAAGGTTCGGGGGAATGCGGTTCAGCGCTTTCATCTTTCCGCTGCTCGCCTGCGGGGCCGGGGGCTATTTCGCCTATCACCTCCAGATCGGCGACCATGGCCTGAAGGCCCGCGCCGACCTCGAGCGCCGGAAAGAGGTGCTTGCCGGCGAGCTTGCCGGGCTTCAGGACGTGCGCGTTAGGCTCGAGCGGGATGTGGCCCTGCTCAGGCCCGAAAGCCTCGACCCCGACATGCTCGATGAGCGCGCCCGCGCCATCCTCAATCTCGCCGATCAGGACGATCTGGTGATGCTGAAGCGACGCCAACCGCCGCCGGACCCCGCGACCGGCGCGCTGCCCAAGCGCTGACCAAGTCTCGTCATCCCGGCGCAAGCCGGGATCCAGTCTACAACGATGCTGAGCTTTGCTGGATTCCGGCTTTCGCCGGAATGACGCATATGGTTGCCCCACCCCGCCTTTCGTGCCGCTTCCAAGCCATGCTAGCCTTCGCGCGAGGGGCGAGAATCGAAGGAGCAATAGGACGTGACCAGCCCAAGCCTCACCCCCGGCGCGGCCAATCTCTGGCTCGACGATGTGCGGCGAGACGCGGCGGGGCCTCCAGAGGCAAGCCCCCAAGACAAGCCCAGCTTGACCCGCGAGCAGGAACTCTACGCCTATCGCCGCATGCTGCTGATCCGCAGGTTCGAGGAGAAGGCAGGGCAGCTCTACGGCATGGGGTCTATCGGCGGCTTCTGCCATCTCTATATCGGCCAGGAGGCCGTCGTCGTCGGCATGGAGATGGCGATCAAGCAAGGCGACCAGATCATCACCGCCTATCGCGACCACGGCCACATGCTCGCCTCGGGCATGGAGCCGAAGGGCGTGATGGCCGAGCTCACCGGGCGGCGCCACGGCTATTCCAAGGGCAAAGGCGGCTCGATGCACATGTTCTCGGTCGAGAAGAACTTCTTCGGCGGCCACGGCATCGTCGGCGCGCCGGCCCCGCTCGGCACCGGGCTCGCATTCGCCAACAAATATCGCGGCAACGATTGCGTCTGCCTCACCTTCTTCGGCGAGGGCGCAGCCAATCAGGGCCAAGTCTATGAGAGCTTCAACATGGCCTCGCTGTGGAAGCTCCCCGTCGTCTATGTCATCGAGAACAACCATTACGCCATGGGCACCGCCGTCGAGCGCGGCAGCGCGCTGGCCGAGGAGCTCTATCATCGCGGCCTTGCCTTCGGCATCCCGGGCGAGCAGGTCGACGGCATGGACGTGACCGCCGTCAAGGACGCCGGCACGCGCGCGCTGGCCTTCGTGCGCGGTGGCAACGGGCCGACGATCCTCGAGATGCGGACCTACCGCTATCGCGGCCACTCGATGTCCGACCCCGCCAAATACCGGACGCGCGAGGAGGTGCAGGACATGCGCGAGCATCACGACCCGATCGAGCTGGTGCGCAATCGCCTGCTCGACGGCAGCCGCGCCACCGACGACGAGCTCAAGGAGATCGACCGCACGGTCCGCCTCCTGGTGAACGAGGCGGCGGAGTTCGCGCAAACTGACCCCGAGCCCGACCCAGCCGAGCTCTACCACCGACGTCTACGCCTGAACCCGCGATCCTTAGGCGATGCCCACAGAGATCCTGATGCCCGCGCTCTCTCCGACCATGGAGGAGGGCAAGCTCGTCAAATGGCATGTCGGCGAGGGTGACGCGGTGCGCGCCGGCGACGTGATCGCCGAGATCGAGACCGACAAGGCGACCATGGAGGTCGAGGCGGTCGACGACGGGCGGATCGGTAAGCTGCTCGTGGCCGAGGGCACCGAGCATGTGCCGGTGAACAAGCCGATCGCGCTGCTTCTGGTCGACGGCGAGGCTGCCGGCGTGGGCGAGGCGAGCAGCCTTCCCCCGATCTCCAGGGACATGCCGCCGCCCGATTTCGGCGAGGTGCCTCCGCTCGTGGAGAAGGCGCCCGCCGGACCGGTCGTCGCCCCGCACGAGCCGAAGCCGGAAGCCGAGGTGCCGCCCGGCACCGCGATGGTCACCATGACCATGCGCGAGGCGTTGCGCGACGCCATGGCCGAGGAGATGCGGCGCGACCCATCCGTCTTCCTTATGGGCGAGGAGGTCGGCCAATATCAGGGCGCCTACAAAGTCAGCCAGGGCCTGCTCGATGAGTTCGGCCCGAGGCGCGTGGTCGATACGCCCATCACCGAATATGGCTTTGCCGGAGTTGGCGTCGGCGCTGCATTAGCGGGGCTGAAACCCATCGTCGAGTTCATGACTTGGAACTTCGCCATGCAAGCGATCGACCACATCGTCAACTCGGCCGCCAAGACGCTCTATATGTCGGGCGGCCAGATGCGCTGCTCGATCGTCTTCCGCGGACCGAACGGCGTGGCGGCGCGCGTCGCCGCGCAGCACAGCCAGGATTACTCCGCCTGGTATGCGAGCGTGCCTGGCTTGAAGGTGATTGCGCCTTATACCGCCGCCGACGCCAAAGGCCTGTTGAAGTCCGCGATCCGCGATCATTCGCCGGTGATCTTCCTCGAGAACGAGCTGCTCTATGGCCAGAGCTTCGAGGTGCCGAAGCTCGACGACTTCGTCATCCCCATCGGCAAGGCGCGCGTCGCCCGCACGGGTAAGGACGTGACCATCGTCTCCTATGCCCGCGGCATGGCCTACGCGCTCGAAGCGGCCAAGCATCTCGCGGGCGAGGGCATCGAGGCTGAGTTGATCGACCTCCGCACGCTGCGGCCGCTCGACATGGCGACGGTGCTCGCCTCGGTGCGCAAGACGAACCGCATCGTCACCGTCGAGGAGGGCTGGCCGGTGTGCTCGATCGGCACCGAGATCTGCGCCGGCGTCGCGACGCAAGCGTTCGACTATCTCGATGCGCCACCGATCAAGATCACCGGCGCCGACGTGCCGATGCCGTATGCCGCCAATCTCGAGAAGCTGGCGCTGCCGTCGGTGGCGCAGGTCGTCGCCGCGGTGAAGTCGGTTTGCTACCGGGAGTGATGCGGGACATGGCGGGAGCTCCGATGCAGTGGAAGACGGGCGGGTGCCATTGTGGCGCGGTGCGCTTCGAGGTGCTTGCGCCTGAGGCGATCGAGGCGACCGAGTGCACCTGCTCGATCTGCCGCAAGACGGGCTATCTGCATCTCATCGTCGGCAAGGAACGCTTCAGGCTGGTGGCCGGCGCCGACAAGCTCACCACCTACACGTTCAACACCGGCACGGCGAAGCATCATTTCTGCTCGATCTGCGGGATAAAGAGCTTCTACGTGCCGCGCTCCCATCCCGACGGCTTCAGCGTGAACGTGCGCTGCCTCGACGACGGCCAGATCACCGTCAGGAGCATCGGCCTGTTCGACGGCGAGAATTGGGAACAGGCCATGACCACCCGCGTGCTGGACGTCTGACGTGACCACGCCGATCCTCATGCCGGCGCTGTCGCCTACCATGGAGACGGGCAAGCTCGTCAAATGGCACGTCAAGGAAGGCGACGCCGTGCGCGCCGGCGACGTGGTCGCCGAGATCGAGACCGACAAGGCGACCATGGAGGTCGAGGCGGTCGACGAGGGGCGCATCGCGAAGCTGCTGGTGGCGGAGGGCACCGAGCATGTGCCTGTCAATCAGCCCATCGCGCTTCTCATCGAAGAAGGCGAGGACCAGCCCCACGCCGCAGCGCCCTCCTCTCCCCAGCGGGGAGAGGAGGCGGCTTCGCGCTTTCGCGAAGGCGCGGGTGAGGGGGCGCAAACACCATCGGCCGGCTCTCAAACCCCCTCACCCCAACCCTCTCCCCACAGGGGAGAGGGGGAGCAGACGCCTCACCCTGAGGTGGGCACGCCAGCGCCCGTCTCGAAGGGTGAGGCCCGTGACGTCGCGGCCGAGCTGGTGATGCACAAGATCGCCGAGCAGATCAGGGCGAACGGCGCCAACGGCCACGCCAAGCGCCGCTTTGCCTCGCCCCTGGCGCGGCGGCTTGCCCGCGAGCGCGGCATCGAGCTTGCAGCGCTAGCCGGCTCCGGCCCGCACGGCCGCATCGTGAAAGTCGATGTCGAGCGGGCGGTAGCGGCGCCGCCGCGCGCTGCACCGCGCATCGAGCCGGAGACCATCGAAGCCGAGCCTTCACAGGCAGAGGCCGTGGAGGTCGAGGCGATGCCGGAGCCGCGCCGGCGCGAGATGGTCGAGTGGCGCGAGGCACCCGAAGCGATGTCAGACGCCAAAGTGCTGGCCCTGTACGAGCCCGGTTCGTACGAGATGGTGCCGCACGACACGATGCGCCGCTTCATCGCCGAGCGGCTTACGCTGTCGAAGCAAACCATCCCGCATTTCTATCTCGCCATCGACTGCGACCTCGACGCTCTGCTCGGCGCCCGCACGCGGCTGAACGGCATGGCACCTCAGGAAGGCCCGCGCGCCTTCAGGCTCTCGGTCACCGATTTCATCGTCAAGGCTCTCGCCATGGCGCTGCAGACGGTGCCAGCCGCCAACGCCACCTGGACCGACGCCGGGCTGCTGCGCCACCGCGCCTCCGACATCGCCGTTGCGGTCGCGCTCGAAGGCGGCGGCCTGTTCACCCCCGTGATCCGCAACGCCGAGGTGAAGAGCCTGTCGGAGATTTCGAACGAGATGCGCGACCTCGCCGCGCGCGCCCGCTCCAAACGCCTCGCGCCGCACGAATATCAGGGCGGCAGCACCACCATCTCCAATCTCGGCATGTACGGCATCGACCGCTTCGATGCGGTGATCAACCCGCCGCAATCGAGCATCATGGCGGTCGGCCGCGCCGAGAAGCGTCCCGTGGTCAAGGACGACGCGCTCAAAATCGCGACCATGATGAGCGTGACGCTCTCGGTCGATCACCGTGTCATCGACGGCGCGCTCGGCGCCGAGCTGCTCGCCGCCTTCAAGGCGTTCATCGAAGACCCGGTGACCATGCTGGTGTAGGGGCAGGGGCGCCATGCACAGGCCTTACGTCCGGCTCGTCTTGACGCTGCTTGCGGCCGGCCTGCTGTCGTTCCTCGCCGGCGTGGTGTTCATGGACACCATCGGCACCGTCCCCTGCGAAGGCGAGGGGCTTGCGTGCAACATCGACGCCGCGGTCGGCGGCTACGGCGTGCTCATCTTCGCCGTGCTTGGGCCTATCATCTACGGTGTCACGCTGCTGGTGGCGAAGAACCGCACCGCGGTCGCCGGCGCTCTCGGCGTCCTGCTCGTGCCGATTCTCGGCTTCTACCTGCTCGCCATGTCCGACGGCTGGCGCTATATCGGCTTCGACGCCTATAAGAGCCTGCGGACTTTTCTCGTAATGGCGGCGCCGCCGGCTTTGACGGTCATCGTCCAATGGCTCATCTTGAGGATCGCGGTCAGGCCAAAGACGCCTGCCGGCAGCATTGCAAACGAAACAATTCCGTTCTCCCCCGAGTGAGCTTCTGCCCATGACGAGCGCACGCTTCGACCTCGCCGTGGTCGGCTCGGGTCCCGGCGGCTATGTCGCCGCGATCCGCGCCGCCCAGCTCGGCATGACTGTGGCGATCGTCGAGCGCGAGCAGCTTGGCGGCATCTGCCTCAACTGGGGCTGCATCCCGACCAAGGCGCTGCTCCGCACCGCCGAGCTTTATCAAGCGATGCGGCGCGCCTCAGAGTTCGGGCTCGCGTGCGACAATGTCGGCTTCGACATCGCCCGCGTGGTCGAGCGAAGCCGCAAAGTGGCCGAGCGGCTGTCGAACGGCGTCGCCTATCTGATGAAGAAGAACAAGGTCGAGGTGATCAAAGGCACGGCGCGCCTAATCGGGGAGGCGCGCCTCGCGGTGTCCGCCAAGGACGGCACGGCGCTGCCCGAGATCGAGGCCAAGCACATCATCGTCGCCACTGGCGCGCGGGCGCGCACCCTGCCTGGGCTAGAGCCCGATGGCAGGCTGATCTGGACCTACAAGGAAGCGATGGTGCCGACGAGCTTCCCCAAATCGCTGCTGATCGTGGGATCGGGCGCGATCGGCATCGAGTTCGCGAGCTTCTATCGCTCGCTCGGCGCCGAGGTCACCGTGGTCGAGGTTCTGCCCCGCATCCTCCCCGCCGAGGACGCCGAGATCTCGGAGTTCGCACGCAAGGCTTTCATCCGGAAAGGCATAGCCATCCATACCGGCACCATCGTCGAGCGCCTGGACAAGGGCGCCGACAGCGTCACCGCCACGCTGCGCAGAGAGGACGGCACGGCCGCAGAAGTAACCGCCGAGCGCGTGATCCTCGCCATCGGCATCACCGGCAATGTCGAAGGGCTCGGGCTGGAGGAGCAGGGGATCCGGATCGATAAGGGCCATATCGTCGTCGACGAATGGGGCCGCACCGGCGCGCCGGGCCTCTACGCCATCGGCGATGTGGTCGGTCCGCCATGGCTCGCGCACAAGGCAAGCCATGAGGGCATAATTTGCGTCGAGAAGATCACAGGCGTCGAAGGCGTCCATCCGCTCGACAAGACCAATATCCCGGGCTGCACCTATAGCTCGCCGCAGATCGCCAGCGTCGGGCTGACCGAGGCGGCCGCGCGCGAAGGCGGCCGCGAGCTTAAGATCGGCCACTTCCCCTATTCGGCCAACGGCAAGGCGATCGCGCTCGGCGAGACGGAAGGCATGGTGAAGACCATCTTCGACGCCGAGAGCGGCGCTCTGCTCGGCGCGCATCTGATCGGCGCCGAGGCGACCGAGCTGATCCAGGGTTTTGCCATAGCGAGGACGCTCGAGACCACCGAGGCTGAGCTGATGGCGACCATCTTCCCCCACCCGACATTGTCGGAGATGATGGGCGAATCGGTGCTCGACGCCTATGGCCGCGCGCTTCACATCTGATCCCGCTGGCCAGGGATCGGTCGGGCCCGAGAACTAGGGGAGCAACATCATGAGCCTTATCATCTTTCTCGTCGTCGGCCTGATCGCCGGCGCGCTTGCCTCATACATCCTCGGTCGCCAGCAGGACCTGCTGGTCAATCTCCTGATCGGCATCATCGGCGCCGTGGTGGGCGGGTTGCTCGCCGGCCTGCTCGGGCTCGGCGCCTACAACCTGATCGGCGAGATCATCATCGCCACCATCGGCGCCATCATCTGCATCCTGGTCTGGCAGCGCATGCGATAGGGGCCGCCTCGCCCCTGTAACCGGCGGCGTTTAGGCCTATATGGATCGGCGTCGGCGCGCCGCTCTGGCGCCCGCTCTGGAGGAACCCGAGAGGTCACGATGAACAACGCGCAAACCTTGCTATCCATGCCGGGCGTTGGCTTTTTCGGCATGCTGATCATCGGCATTCTTGCCGGCTATATCGCCGAAAAGGTCACCTCGAGCGATCACGGCCTGCTCACAAATCTCTTGGTCGGCATCGCCGGCTCGTTCGTCGGCGGCACGCTTGCCAATCTGATGCATGTCGAATTCTACGGCTGGGTCGGCAATCTCGTCGTGGCCTCGGTCGGCGCCATCATCGTATTGTGGCTTTGGCGGCGCTTCAGGGACCGCTCTCCGGCGAGTTGAGTTCGGCTTCCATGGTCGATGTGATCGGTCAGGCAGATGTGACGGCGCGGCCGCGCCATCCCGAGAAGGCGCGGCTGCCCGACACGCCAGTCCTGCCGAAGCCGCCGTGGATTCGCGTCAGGGCGCCTGGTGCGCATGATTTCGACGCGACGCGCAAGACTTTGCGCGCGCATCGCCTCGTCACCGTGTGCGAGGAGGCGGCCTGCCCGAATATCGGCGAGTGCTGGGGCAAGCGCCACGCCACCTTCATGATCATGGGCGACACCTGCACGCGGGCGTGCGCCTTCTGCAATGTGCGGACCGGAAAGCCGGGCGCGCTCGATACAAACGAGCCGCGGCGCGTCGCCCAGGCGGTGGCCGCGCTCGGCCTTGCCCATGTCGTGGTCACCTCGGTCGATCGCGACGATCTTGCCGATGGCGGCGCTTGCCATTTCGCGGCGACCATTCGCGCCATCCGGCACGCCCGCCCGGCGGCCAGCGTCGAGGTGCTGACGCCAGACTTCCTGCGCAAGGCGGGCGCGCTCGAATTGGTGGTCGAGGCCTCGCCCGACGTGTTCAACCATAATGTCGAGACCGTGCCGTCGCTCTACCGGCGCGTTCGCCCCGGCGCCGACTATCGCCACTCGCTCGATCTGCTCAAGCGCGCCAAGAGGCTCGATGCGAGGCTGTTCACCAAGTCGGGCGTCATGGTGGGGCTCGGCGAGACGGAAGAGGAGGTCGCCGCGGTGATGGACGATCTCCATGCCGCCGAGGTCGACTTCCTCACCATCGGGCAATATCTCCAGCCGACGCGGAAGCATGAAGCGGTTCACCGCTTCGTCACGCCGGACGAGTTCCAAGCCTACAAGCGCCTCGCCGAGGAGAAGGGCTTCCTGCTGGTGGCATCGAGCCCTCTGACCCGCTCATCGCATCATGCCGGCGAGGACTTCGCCCGGCTCAAGGCGGCGCGCCAGATGCCGCATCGCGTTTAGGACCGCTCGCCCCCTCCATGCATGTGTTCGAGACCAGCCACCGTGTCGCCCATTCGGCCGACGACATGTTCGCTCTGGTCGCGCGCGTCGAGGACTATCCGAAATTTCTGCCGCTATGCGAGGCGCTTGCAATCAAACGCCGCGAGCAGGGCGCGAATGGCGAGGTGCTGATCGCCACCATGACGGTCGGCTACAAGCTGATCCGCGAAAGCTTCACCACCAGGGTCGCGCTCGACACCGCGGCCCGTGCGATCCTCGTCGAATATCTCGACGGGCCATTCTCCCATCTCGAGAACCGCTGGCGCTTTATCCCGCTCGGCGAGGGGGCGTGCGAGGTGTCGTTCTACATCGCCTACAGCTTCCGCTCCCGGCTGTTCGAGCGGCTGGTCGGCGGGCTGTTCGCCAAGGCGGTGCAGAAATATACGCAAGCCTTCGAGGCACGCGCCGATGCGGTCTATGGGCGCAAAGGCGAGAGCGCCATCGCCTCACAGCAATGAGCCGAGCAGCGCGAGCGCGCGCGCGACGCTTGCCCGCCTGATCTCGGCGCGACCGAGATCGCCGAACAGCACCTTCTCGTGGCTGATCGGGCCGTCGCGCCGACCGGCCGCGAAATGCACGAGCCCGACCGGCTTCTCCGCCGAGCCGCCGTCAGGCCCGGCGATGCCGGTGACGGCGACGGCGAGGCTCGCGCGCGAACGGGTCAGCGCGCCGCCGGCCATAGCGCGCGCGACGTCCTCGCTCACCGCGCCGTGGCGCTCGATTAGCCAATAGGGCACGCCAAGCATCTCGCTCTTGGCGACGTTCTCGTAGGTGACGAAGCCGCCCTCGAACACGTCAGAGGAGCCGGGCACCGCCGTCAGTGTCGCCGCGACCAGACCTCCGGTGCAGGATTCCGCGGTGACGATCGTGGCACCTTGGGCGCGACAGGCATCGAGCAGCGCGGCCGCACGCGCGATCAGCCGCTCATCGATAGCGATGGCGAGGCTCATGGCAGGTTCACGGTGGCCGTCGCCATCGCCGCGATCCCTTCGCCTCTGCCGATGAAGCCAAGCCCCTCATTGGTGGTCGCCTTGATGCTGATCTGTCTGACCTCAAGGCCGAGCATTGCGGCGATCGCCGCGCGCATTGGCTCACGATGGGGTCCGATGCGCGGCGCCTCGCAGATCAGCGTCACATCGACATGGACGATCACCCCGCCGCGCTCGCGGACCAGCGAAGCGGCGTGCTTGAGGAAGATTTCGGAGGCAACGCCGCGCCAGCGCGCGTCTGACGGCGGAAAGTGCACGCCGATATCGCCCTCGGCGATCACGCCGAGCAGGGCATCGGTCAGCGCATGCAGGACCACGTCGGCATCGCTGTGGCCGGTGAGCTTCTTGGCGTGCGGGATGCGAACGCCGCCAAGCATCACCCCATCACCGGGCCCGAAGGCATGGACGTCGTAGCCCGAAGCGACGCGGATCGTGCCGGCAGGGCGCACCGCCTCGCTCCGCAACAGCTCGTCGGCCATACGCAGATCCTCCGCCGTGGTGAGCTTGCGGTTGCCCTCCGAGCCCTCGACCAGCGCCACGTCGAGGCCGAACCATTCGGCGATGCCGGCGTCGTCGGTGAACTCGCGCGCGACATCGGCAGACGCCGCACGGTGGGCGGCGAGGATCGCATCGAAGCGGAAGCCTTGCGGCGTCTGTGCGCGCCATAGTCGATCGCGCTCGACCGTTCCGGTGATGCGGCCCTCGCTTGCGCGCTTCAGCGTATCGGTGACGGGAAGGCAGGGGAGGGCGCCGTCATGCGCATCGAGACTTGCGATCACGCGGCTGATGAGCGGCGCATCGACGAACGGCCGCGCCGCGTCATGGATCAGCACCGAGGACGGCGCCGCCGCGGCAAGCGCTTCAAGCCCGGCACGCACCGAGTCCTGGCGCCGCGCGCCGCCACAGACCGCATCGCGGAGCCGCGCCGCGTAGGGCGAACTCGCTGCCTGGTAAAGCGGCGCGTCGTCCGGGTGGATTACGACAAGGATATCATCGACGCTTGGGTGCGCCGCAAACACGCCGATGGTCCGCTCGAGCATTGCGACCCCGCCCACCCGGCAATATTGCTTCGGGCGGCCTGCCTCGCTAGCGGCTCGCGCGCCTCTGCCCGCAGCCACAATCAACGCGGTAACGCTCACAGACAGGGTCTCCCTGAGCGTCTTAAACCTTGAAAAAATAAAATGTTGCACTGCGGCAAAACGAGTGTTGCCCCGACGTAAAATCCCTCGTATGGTGCCCAATTAAAGATCATAGGGGGGTCTTGCATAAAAATTGTGCATCCTCGATCAAGACAACAAAAGACCTCGGCAAGGATACACCGCTTGAGCGGCTCAACCAAAAAGACGAGCGCCCGCCGCCAGGCGGAGCCCGCCCCGATTATAGCGGATGCTCTGCTCAGCGCTCTGCCCCATCCGCTCCTCGTCATCGGCGAGGGCTTGCGGATCGACTACGCCAACACCGCGGCTGAGGACTTCTTCCAGATGAGCGCGGGCGCGCTTTGCCGGCGCCACCTCGGCGACGTCGTTGCCTTCGGCAGCCCGCTCATCGCGCTGGTCGAGCAGGTGCAGCGAAACGGCACCACCGTCAACGAATACGGTGTCGACTTGGGCTCGTACCAATTCGACGCGCCTAAGCTCGTCGATCTTTACGCCGGGCCTCTGCCGGAGACCCCGGGGCGCGTGCTGATCATGCTCCAGCAGCGCAGCATGGCGCAGATGATCGAGCGGCAGCTGACCCATCGCGGCGCCGCGCGCTCGGTCTCCGGACTTGCCGCCGTGCTCGCGCATGAGATCAAGAACCCGCTTTCCGGCATCCGGGGCGCGGCGCAGCTGCTCGAAAGCGAGCGCACCGACAACGACCGCACCCTGACCCAACTCATTTGCGCCGAGTCAGACCGTATCTGCAAGCTGGTCGACCGCATGGAGATCTTCGGCGACGAGCGTCCGCTCCAGCGTGAGCCGGTCAACATTCACGACGTGCTCGATCATGTGAAGCAGATCGCGAGCACGGGCTTCGCCCGCCAGATCAAGATCGTCGAGAATTACGATCCCTCTCTGCCGCCGGTGCCCGGCAGCCGCGACAAGCTGATCCAGGTGTTCCTCAACCTCGTCAAGAACGCCGCCGAGGCGATCGGCGACGAACGCGCCGACGGCCAGATCACGCTGATCACCTCGTTTCGCCCAGGTGTGCGGCTCTCGGTGCCGTGCAGCCAGGCGCGGGTCAGCCTGCCGCTCGAGATCGCGGTGGAGGACAACGGCGCTGGCGTGCCGACCGACCTCTTGCCGCATCTGTTCGACCCGTTCGTCACCACCAAGCCGTCCGGCACTGGCCTCGGGCTGGCGCTGGTGGCGAAAATCATCGGCGATCATGGCGGCATCATCGAATGCGACTCGCGACCGCGATTTACGGTGTTTCGCGCGCTGATGCCGATGGCGGAGAGCGACACAACTCTAACCGTGCGGACCTAGGACTGTGATGGGCAAAGGCAACATTCTCATTGCCGACGACGACGCCGCGATCCGTACGGTGCTGAACCAGGCGCTGGCGCGCGCCGGCTATGCCCCGCGCGCCACCGGCAATGCTGCGACGCTGTGGCGCTGGATCAGCCAGGGCGAGGGCGACCTCGTCATCACCGACGTGCTGATGCCGGACGAGAGCGCCTTCGACCTGATCCCGCGGGTGAAGAAGCTCAGGCCCGACCTGCCGATCATCGTGATGAGCGCGCAGAACACCTTCATGACCGCGATCACCGCGGCCGAGCGCGGCGCCTACGAATATCTGCCGAAGCCGTTCGACCTGAACGAGCTCGTGGCGGTGGTCGGCCGCGCGCTCGCCGAGCCGCGCAAGCGCGCCCAGAGGCTGTCGGCCGAAACCAATGAAGGCCTGCCGCTGATCGGCCGCTGCGCGGCGATGCAAGACATCTATCGCGTGCTGGCACGCCTCACCCAGACGGATCTCACGGTAATGATCACCGGCGAGTCCGGCACCGGCAAGGAGCTCGTCGCGCGTGCGCTGCACGAATACGGCAAACGCCGCAACGGGCCGTTCGTCGCCATCAACATGGCGGCGATCCCGCGCGAGCTGATCGAGTCCGAGCTGTTCGGCCACGAGAAGGGCGCCTTCACCGGCGCGCAGAACCGCCATATCGGGCGCTTCGAGCAGGCCGAAGGTGGTACGCTGTTTCTCGACGAGATCGGCGACATGCCGATGGAGGCCCAGACGCGACTGCTGCGCGTGCTTCAGGAAGGCGAGTACACCACCGTCGGCGGCCGCACCCCGATCAGGACCAATGTCCGCATCATCGCCGCCACCAATCGCGACCTTCAGCAACAGATCGACCAGGGTCTGTTCCGCGAGGATCTGTTCTACCGGCTCAACGTCGTGCCGCTCC
Organism: uncultured Alphaproteobacteria bacterium; assembly: GCA_963791255.1. Classification (GTDB taxonomy): domain Bacteria; phylum Pseudomonadota; class Alphaproteobacteria; order Rhizobiales; family Methyloligellaceae; genus Methyloceanibacter. The sequence goes on from CAWBSA010000004.1 coordinate 112,453, forward strand.
GCCTACCGCCGTTGCGCGAGCGGCTCGAGGACATTCCCGATCTCGTGCGCCACTTCCTCGCCATCGCCGAGAAGGAGGGCCTGCCGCCGAAAGGCTTCGAGCCGGCGGCGATCGAACGGCTTAAGCGCTATCACTGGCCGGGAAATGTGCGCGAGCTCGAGAATCTGGTGCGCCGCCTTTCGGCGATCTACGCCCAAGACATCGTCAGCGTCGACATCGTCGATAACGAGCTCGCGAGCGCGGCACGCGCACCATTCACCGACGCCGCCGAGCAGTCCGGCGATCTGTCCGATTCCGTCGAGCGCTTCCTCGCCGATTACTTCATGAGTTTCGGCCAAGAGCTGCCGCCGTCCGGCCTCTACACGCGCATCCTGCGCAAGGTCGAGTTCCCGCTCATCACGGCAGCGCTTGCCGCGACCCGCGGTAACCAAATCCGCGCCGCCGACCTGCTCGGCCTCAACCGCAATACCTTGCGCAAGAAGATCCGCGATCTCGGCATCAAGGTGATTAGGACCCCGGGCACCTGATCGAGGCGAGGCGGCCGCTAATTTTTCCTACGATTTAAATCGTCGCGGCAGGGCTTGTCCAAAGCCAGAATTTCACATGCGATCAGCCACATAGCGACGTGTTGAAGCTGTGCCAATATTCACACAATGTCGCCAAAGCGCCACATTGTGATTTTATTGCATCAGACTAAGGCGGACACTCCCAAAACGATAAATCGGCGGTCGACCGGCGAGAATCCCAAGGGAGAGCAGGGGAAAGCGGTTGCGTAGCGTTTTCCAATCCTTGCCCGATGCGGCCCAACGTATGGCGTTTTGGCGTCGCCGCCCAGCCATGACCGACCTTGCGGATAAGACCGGGAAGAAGCCGTCTGGCCTAGCTGCCGCACCGCGCGATCCGGTGCGCTCGCGTCTCCCCTTCACGCTCGGCCTGATCACCATGGTGCTCTCGCTGTGCTCGGGGCTCGCCACCTACGCCATCCTGACCGGGCTCACGCCGATCGTGCCGTCCCATCTCGTGGTAGTCGGCGTGCTGCTCATCAATCTCGTGCTCGTGCTTGCCATGCTGGTGATCATCGCCTGGCAGGTTGGCGGGCTTTGGCTCGCGCGGCGCCGCCAGATCGCCGGCGCTCAGCTTCATGCCCGCGTCGTCAGCCTGTTCAGCGTGATTGCAGTGGTGCCGGCCATCCTGCTTGCCGTGTTCGCCAGCGTGTCGCTCGACCGCGGCCTCGATCACTGGTTCTCGGTCCGCACCAAATCCATCATCCAGAATTCGATCGACGTGGCGACCGCCTATCTCCAGGAGCACGGCCAAGTCATCCGCACCGACACGCTCGGCATGGCCAAGGACATCGACGAGGCGGTCGAGCTGGTACGCTCGCAGCCGCAAGGCTTCGGCACGTTCCTGAGCGCGCAGGCCTCGATCAGGGCGCTGCCGATGGCCTATCTGATCGACGGCGACGGCAAGGTGCTGGCGACCGCGTCATCGATGCAGGAGTTTCCCTACCGGGCGCCGCCGAAAGAGGCGATGGACCTCGCCAAGAAGGGCCAGGTGATCGTGATCGCGCCGGGCCAGACCAGCCTGGTCGGCGCCATCAAGAGCCTCGACAATTTCAACGATACCTATCTCTACGTGATCCGCCCGGTGAACGCGCGCGTGCTACAGCAGCTCCGCGCCACTCGCGCCAATGTCGCCGAATATCAGCTGCTCGAGCAGCGCCGCGCCGGCGTGCAGGTGGCGTTCGGGCTGATGTATGTGGCGATCGCGCTCACGCTTCTCCTGTCGGCCATCTGGATCGGCATGTGGTTCGCCAACCGTCTGGTGGCGCCGATCGTCCAGCTGATGGGCGCGGCGCAGGAGATCTCGGAAGGCAATCTCGGCGTCGAGGTCAACGTCAATCCTGCCGACGGCGATTTGGCCGAGCTCGGCTCGACCTTCAACACCATGACGTCGGAGCTCAAGACCCAGCGCGACGAACTGGTCGGCGCCAACACCAAGCTCGACGAGCGCCGGCGCTTCATGGAGGCGGTGCTGTCGGGCGTGACGGCAGGGGTGGTCGGCGTCGATGCCGACAGCACCATCAGGCTGATCAATCGCTCGGCCGAGACTCTGCTCGGCGCCAAGGAGGCGAGCCTGACCGGCAAGAAGCTCGCCGAGGCGGTGCCCGAGTTCGGCGCCTTGCTGAAGCGCGCACAGAAGCAGGGCAAGCGCCTCGTCACCGAACAGATCACGCTCAGGCGCGCGGGCACCGAGCGCAATTTCGCCGTCCGCGTCACCAGCGAAGGCACCGGCCAGCACGCGCAAGGCCATGTGGTGACCTTCGACGACATGACCGAGCTGGTCAGCGCTCAGCGCAGCACCGCCTGGGCCGACGTCGCGCGGCGCATCGCCCACGAGATCAAGAATCCGCTCACCCCGATCCAGCTCTCGGCCGAGCGCATCCGCCGCAAATACGGCGACTCGATCACCAAGGACCGCGAGGTGTTCGACCAATGCACGGATACGATCATCCGCCAGGTGTCCGACATCGGCCGCATGGTCGATGAGTTCTCGGCTTTCGCCCGCATGCCGAAGCCGGTGATGGAGCTGAACGATGTCCGCGACGTCGTGCGCGAGGCGGTATTCCTGTTCCAGGTGAGCCGGCCGGAGATCAAGTTCGAGCTCGACCTGCCCGACAAGCCGGTGGTGACGCTGTCGGACCGCCGGCTGCTGACCCAGGCGGTCACCAATCTCGTCAAGAACGCCAGTGAGGCCATCGACACCGCAGTCGAGGTCGACCCCGCACGCGCCGGCACCGGCCACGTCGTGGCCAAGGTGCGCGCCAAGGGCGACCGCCTGCTCATCACCGTGATCGACAATGGTTGCGGCCTCCCCAAGGAAGACCGCCATCGCCTGGTCGAGCCCTATATGACCACGCGCGTCAAGGGCACGGGGCTCGGGCTCGCCATCGTGCAGCGCATCACCGAGCAGCATGGCGGGACGCTGCAACTCGCCGATGCGCCGAAACGCAACGGTAAGATCGAAGGGGCATCGGTGCGCATGGATCTGCCGATGACCGATCGTGAGGAGGCCCTTGTCGGGGAACCGGAAGTTGAGCGGCCGGGCGCCGCCCTCCAAGCCGCGACGGGGGAGGCTGCCGAGGCGGTCGAGGAGGAAGAGGGAGTAACTCATGGCGTCTGACATCCTAATCGTCGATGACGAGGCCGACATCAGGGAGCTGATCGGCGGCATTCTCGAGGACGAAGGCCACTCGACGCGGCTCGCCAAGGACAGCGACGAGACGCTGAAGGCGCTCGAGGAGCGTCGCCCGTCGCTGGTGATCCTCGACATCTGGCTGCAGGGCTCCAAGCTCGACGGGCTCGAGCTGCTCGACCGCATCAAGAAGGCGCATCCCGATCTGGCCGTGATCATCATCAGCGGCCACGGCAATATCGAGACCGCGGTGGCAGCGATCAAGCGCGGCGCCTACGACTATATCGAGAAGCCGTTCAAGGCCGACCGCCTGCTGCTGATCACCACGCGCGCGATCGAAGCCTCGCGGCTCAAGCGCGAGAACCGCGAGCTTCGCGAGCGGAGCAGCTATTCGTTCGAGATGATCGGCAAGTCGGTCGCCATCAATCAGCTCCGCCAAGCCATCGACAAGGTGGCGCCAACCAATAGCCGCGTGCTGATCACCGGACCGTCAGGTTGCGGCAAGGAGCTCGCGGCACGGGTGATGCACGCGAAGTCGCTGCGCGCCGACGGCCCGTTCGTGGTCCTGAACGCCGCCGCCATGGTGCCGGACCGTATGGAGCTCGAGCTGTTCGGCACCGAGGAGGGCGCCGGCTCCGGCCCGCGCAAGGTCGGCGCGCTGGAGGAGGCGCATAACGGCACGCTCTATATCGACGAGGTCGCCGACATGCCGCTCGAGACGCAGGCCAAGATCCTGCGCGTGCTGGTCGAGCAGCGCTTTCAGCGGCTTGGCGGCGGACCAAAGGTGCATGTCGATGTGCGCGTGGTGTCATCGACCAGCCACGATCTACAGAAGGAAATGACCTCGGGACGCTTGCGTGAGGATCTGTTTCATCGCCTCAACGTGGTGCCGATCAAGGTGCCCGGGCTGTCGGAGCGGCGCGAGGACGTCCCTGAGCTCGTGCGCTATTTCGTCCAAGTCATCTCGGTCGCCTCCGGCCTTCCGCCGCGGCGTATCGGCGAGGACGCGATGGCCGTGCTGCAATCGCACGACTGGCCGGGCAACGTTCGCCAGCTCCGCAACAATATCGAGCGGCTGATGATTCTCGTCGGCGGCGATCCCGAGACCATCATCACCGCCGAGATGCTGCCGGAGGAGATCATTTCGCCGGTCCCTTTATCGCCCAACGGGGCAGGGGGTGAGCATCTGATGTCGCTGCCCTTGCGCGACGCGCGGGAGATTTTCGAACGCGAATATCTGCTCGCCCAGGTCAACCGATTCGGCGGCAATATCTCGCGAACGGCCGAGTTTGTCGGCATGGAGCGGTCGGCGCTGCACCGCAAACTGCGGGCTCTCGGCGTCAATTCCAATGAAAGGAGCCCGGCCTTGCGCTAGAGTGGGGCGGGGAAGTCTTATCAATCAGCCTCTTGCTAGATTGCCTATCAATCGCGTCTAATGCGTCAGGCTGGCCGGGCGGGGAACGATTCCGGCAACATTAGAAGAGGCGTAAGCGTTGACCAAAGGGACGGGGAAGCCCATGGCGACTGAGCGCACGCAGTCACTTCAAGACACTTTTCTCAATCATGTTCGCAAGAACAAGACACCGCTGACGATCTTCCTGGTGAATGGCGTGAAGCTCCAGGGGGTCGTAACCTGGTTCGACAATTTCTGCGTATTGCTGCGCCGCGACGGCCATTCGCAGCTCGTCTACAAGCATGCCATCTCGACCATCATGCCGGGTCAGCCCATCCAGCTTGCGGACATCACCGAAGCGGAAGGTGCCGCTGAGTAATTGCGTCCGACCGATCCGCGAGAGCTGAAGCGTAAGAAGGAGCGGACCCGGCGCGAGGCCGGGCACGCGCGCGGGCGTGGACGCATCAAGGCGGTTGTGCTGGCGCCGGTTCTCGGCAGCAAGCAGAGCGCGCGCGGCGCGAAGAGCCGCAACACTTCCGAGCGCTCGCCGCAGGCGCGTCTCGACGAGGCGGTCGGACTTGCCGCGGCCATCGATCTCGACGTCAAGGCGAGCGGGCTCGTGCCGGTGCCCAATCCGCGGCCGGCGACGCTGTTCGGCTCCGGCAAGGTCGAGGAGCTTGCCGGGCTGATGCGCGCCGAGGAGGCCGAGCTCGTCATCGTCGATCATCCGCTCACGCCCGTCCAGCAACGCAACCTCGAGACCGCGTGGGACGCCAAGGTGCTCGATCGCACCGGGCTGATCCTCGAGATTTTCGGCAGGCGCGCGCGGACGCGGGAAGGGCGCCTCCAGGTCGAGCTCGCCCATCTCGTCTATCAGAAGAGCCGGCTGGTCAGGTCGTGGACGCATCTTGAGCGGCAGCGCGGCGGCTTCGGCTTTCTCGGCGGCCCCGGCGAGACGCAGATCGAGACCGACCGGCGGCTGATCGGCGAGCGCATCGACGTCATCCGCAAGGAGCTCGAGCAGGTGAAGCGGACGCGCTCTCTGCACCGGAAGTCGCGCGAGCGCGTACCCTATCCGTCAGCCGCGTTGGTCGGCTACACCAATGCCGGCAAATCGACGCTGTTCAACGCGCTGACCGGCGCCAAGGTGCTGGCGGAGGACACTCTGTTCGCCACGCTCGATCCGACCATCCGCGCGCTGCCGCTTCCCGGCGGCTCCAAGGCCGTGCTGTCCGACACCGTCGGCTTCATCTCCGATCTGCCGACCACGCTGATCGCCGCCTTCCGCGCCACGCTCGAGGAGGTGCTCCAGGCCGACCTCATCCTGCATGTGCGCGACATCGCCGATGTCGCCAGCGCAAGCCAGCGCGACGACGTGAACGCCGTGCTCGCCGAGCTCGGCATCGAGGCTGAAGGCGAGCCCGACCGGGTGATGGAGGTTTGGAACAAGGCCGATCTCCTCGATGCGGCCGCTCTGAAGCGCATCGAGAAGGAGTTGAAGGGGGCAGGCACGGTGCTCGTCTCGGCGGTGACCGGCTACGGGCTCAAGATGCTGCTCGCCGAGATCGAGCGCAGGCTCAATCGCGCGCGCGACACGCTCATGATCGCGCTCAAGCCCGAGGAGGGCGCTCTGTCGAACTGGATCTACGAGAATTGCGAGGTCATCGCGCGCGAGGATCTGGGCGAGGGGGTCACCGCCTTGCATATCCGCATCGCCCCCGAGAAGCGCGACAGGCTCGCCCGCCTCGCCGGTCCGGCGCGGCTCAGGCGCGCAGCGGAATAGTCACTCTTTCCGCTCGGCGGCCTTGGCTTCGTCCCAGAGCTGATCCATCTCTTCGAGCGTGGCGTCCTCGCAAGTCCGCCCGTCCTTGGCGAGCGCCGCCTCGATGCTCCTGAAGCGCCGCACGAACTTGGCATTGGCATCGCGCAGTGCTGCTTCCGGATCGACCTTGAGATGCCGCGCGAGATTGGCCATCACGAACAGAAGATCACCGAACTCTTCTTTGACCCGCTTCGCCCGCTCGCTGTCGTCGCCCCGACTCTCGATCGCTTCCTTCAGCTCGGCCATCTCTTCCTCGGCCTTGGCGAGAACCGGAGCGAGGCTCGGCCAGTCGAAGCCAACCTGGGCGGCGCGCTTCTGCAGCTTGACCGCGCGCGTCAGCGAAGGGAGTGCAAGCGGCACGTCGTCGAGGCGCGAGGCGGGGGTAGCACCGCCGCGTTCCGCCTTCTCCTCGGCCTTAATGCGCTCCCAGACACCGGACGAGAGAAACGCATCGCGCAACTTGGGATCGGCGAACACATGCGGGTGCCGGCGGATCATCTTGCGTGTGATGGCATCGACCACGTCGGCGAAGCCGAACAGCGACTGCTCCGCCGCCATCTGCGCGTGGTAGACGACCTGGAGCAGGAGGTCGCCGAGCTCATCCTCGAGCCCGCCGACGTCCTCGCGCGCGATCGCGTCGGCAACCTCGTAAGCTTCCTCGATGGTGTAGGGGGCGATCGTCGCGAAGCTCTGCCTCACGTCCCACGGACACCCCGAAACAGGATCGCGCAGACGCGCCATGACGGCGAGCAGATCGTCGAGCGTGTGCTTCTCGTCGCGGCTATCAGCCATGGCGCGGCGCCAAGCATAGGGCGGCAGAACACCACGCTACCGCGCGATATTCACCAGCATAACCAATGTTATAGCGGCACAGAGCCAATTTCGGCGCTACATCCGAGATTCGCATAAGGTATATTATGGAAAATTTATGGATGGGTCGATTGGCGGCGCCGCGCACGCTCAGCGCTTCTCGTAATGATCGCCGATCAGACGGTCGAGCAGCCTGACGCCGAAGCCCGATCCCCAGCTCCGGTTGATCTCACTGTCGACCGACGACATGGCGGTGCCGGCGATGTCGAGATGCGCCCACGGCGTGCCGTCCTTGATGAAGCGCTGAAGGAACTGCGCAGCCGAGATCGAGCCGCCCCACTTCCCTCCGGTGTTCTTCATGTCGGCGACTTTCGAGTCGATCATCTTGTCGTATTTCGGTCCGAGCGGCAGACGCCACAACCTCTCGCCGGTCACGTTGCCGGCGTCTACCAGCCACTCGGAGAGCTCGTTGCTGTTGCTGAACAGCCCCGCATGCTCCTTGCCGAGCGCCACCATCACCGCGCCGGTGAGCGTCGCGAGATCGACGATCGCCTTCGGCTTGAAGCGCTCCTGCACGTACCAGAGGCAATCGGCGAGTACCATGCGCCCTTCGGCGTCGGTGTTGAGCACCTCGATGGTCTGTCCCGACATCGCCGTCACGACGTCGCCCGGACGCTGCGCGCGCCCGCTCGGCATGTTCTCGACGAGACCGATGATGCCGACAGCGTTGACCTTGGCCTTGCGCTCGGCGAGCGCTTGCATCAGGCCCGACCACGCAGGCCGCGCCGCCCATGTCGCCCTTCATGTCCTCCATGCCGGCGGCGGGCTTCAGCGAAATGCCGCCAGTGTCGAAGGTCACGCCCTTGCCGACCAGCGCGATCGGCTCGCCGCCCTTGGGCCCGCGCCGCGCCATTGCATGACCACGACGTGGCTCGGCTTCTCGCTGCCCTGCCCGACGGCGAGCAGCGCGTTCATGCCGAGCTTCTGCAACGCCTTGAGCCCGAGCACCTCGACCTGCACGCCGACCTTGGTGAGCTCCTTCGCGCGCGCCGCGAACTCGGCCGGGCCGAGCACGTTGGCCGGCTCGTTGACGAGATCGCGCGCGAGCGTGACGCCGTCGAAAATTGCGCGCGCCGCGACGAACGCCTGGTTCGCCGCTTTGGGATCGTCGCAATGCACCACGATCTTCTTCAGCGTGCGGTCGTTTGTATCGGCGGAAGCAGCGCCGTCCTTCTTCTTCGGCTTGGTCTTGTACTTCTTGAACTTGTAGCCGCGCAGCAACGCGCCGAGCGCGAAGCTCGCGGCGTCGGCGCCGGTCACCTTGCCGTCGGCGCTCTCGAGGAAGACATGCGCGGTCGGCGCCTCCTTGCCGGTGAGAAGTCCGCGCACACTGCCGCCGAGATTGAGCCAGTCCTCCTGGCCAAAAGAAGCCGTCTTGTCGACGCCGGCGAGAATGACGCGCGCGAACTTCAATCCTTGCGGCGCGATCAGATCGACGAGCTGGTCCTTCTTGCCCTTGAACCCGGTGATCTCGGTAGCCTTGGCGAGCAGCCCCTTCGACTTCTTGTCGAGATCCTGGGCGGTGTGGGTGAGCTTCGGCCCCTCCCCGGCGAACACCACCGCCACGCCGTCGGCCGGCGCGCTATTAGAGGCAAATGACAAGGCGGTCTGATCGCTCACGGGCAAACTCCTTCGGGTCCCTCACCGTCAGGTTTGGAGCAATTGACCGGGGAATTGCGCGGGCGGCAAAATCGGCACCGGCGCGATCACTGGTGCAGTTTTGCAACAGCGGCGGGGAATGTGAGCGACCTAGGTAAATGTTGCGCGCGGCGAAAGCAAGCCATTCGAAAAAGCCGAAATTCCGCCATGTTAGACTGATGGGAATTGTGTTTGGCTCCAGCAGGTTGGCGTCTTCCCAATAAGCAAACAGAAGCCTGTCGGCTGGGGACCAAATGGGGGACTTCGCGAAACGGCCATGACGCTATTCGGCCGCTATATGTTCAAGCAGGTGGCGAACGCTTTCTTCGTCATCTTGCTTACGCTTACGTCAGTCGTCTGGCTGGCTACGGCGTTGAAAGAGCTCAACTTAATCACATCGCAAGGTCAGGGCTTCCTGCTGTTCCTGCAGATGACCATGCTGAGCCTGCCGAGCCTCATCGCGCTCATCGCGCCAAACGCCATGCTGATGGCCGCGCTGTACACGCTCGACCGCATGAATGGCGACAGCGAGCTGATCGTGATGACCGCATCCGGCGCGCCGGTGTGGCGAATCGGCTCCTCCCTGCTCCTGATGTCCGGCCTGGTCTGTCTCGGCATCTTCCTCGCCAACGTATTCGTCACCCCGGCGAGCATGCGCGAGCTGCGCACTTTCGTGACCCAGGTCCGTGCCGACCTGATCTCGCAAGTGCATTCAGCCAGGACGATTTTCGAGCCCCGAGGGCGGGCTTACCTTCCATATCCGCGACCGCAGCCCAAACGGCGACCTGCTCGGTCTCCTGGTTCACGATGAGCGCGACCCCAAGCAGGTGATGAGCTATCTCGCCGAGCGCGGGCGCATCATCAGCAACGATGAGGGCTCCTACCTCGTGATGTTCGATGGCTACGTCCAAAGATTTAACGAGCAGGATATAAGTAAAGCCGTTCAGATCATCGCCTTCGACCAAAATATGCTCGACCTTTCCGAGTTCGGTCCGAAAGATGACGACGATAAAGAGCTTAAGCCTCGTGAGCGCTATATTGGCGAACTCATCTACCCAGACCCGAAGGACAAGACCGCCCTGGCGGCCGCCGGGCAGATGCGCTCGGAGCTGAATGAGCGGCTTTCTACGCCACTCTATCCCATCGCTTTCGTGTTCATCGCTATCGCCCTTTTAGGCCATGCCCGGACCACCAGAGAGAGCCGCTGGGGCCAGATTTTGCTGGCTTTCGGCATCGCCGTGGGGCTCAGGGTTGCAGGCCTCACCGCCGGCAATCTGGTGGCCCTGAACCCGTGGGCCACACCCCTCGTGTATATTATTCCGGTGGGGGCGATTCTATTTGCGGCCTACATGGCCCACGCTAGAATGTCGCCAGAGTTGCGGTCCAAGCTCAGCTTCGAACTTAAGTTCAAGCCGAAAAACATAAAACTTTGGGCCAGAGGGATTCAGAGCGAAGTGAGAGCGCAGATGCCAGGCATCAGTGCAGGATGGACGCTTGCGCGCTATTTTTCCGCGCGGTTCTTCCTCGCCATGATGGCGATGTTCCTGGTCTGTTGCGTCCTCATTTTCTTCGTCGATTTCATCGAGATGCTGCGCCGCGCGGGCAACTATGCGGGCGACGTTCCGGGCTTCCTGCTCGCCTGGATCACGCTGCTGCGCCTGCCCTCCTTCTCCGAGCTCGTGCTTCCCTTCGCCGTGCTGATCGGCAGCATCGGCATCTTCCTCATGCTGAGCCGCTCCTCCGAGCTCGTGGTGCTGCGCGCCGCCGGAATCTCGGTGTGGCAGTTCACCTTGCCGGCGATGGCCGTCGCCTTCCTGCTCGGGGTCGCCTTCGTGCTGATCTACAATCCGATCGCCGCGGTCGCGCGCGGCCAGGCCGAGAGCCTCTACGCCGTCGCCTTCGGCAAGGATCAGTCGCTGCTCACCGCCAACAAGAACGCCGGCGCCTGGCTGCGCGAGGACGGCACCGACGGTCCGACCGTGATCCATGCCGCCGATGTTCTGAACCAAGGTCTCGAGCTGAACGGCGTCAGCGCGTTCCAATACGATCGCGACCATGGCCTGACCGAGCGCATCGAGGCAAAGCGCGCGAGGCTGAAAGAGGGACGCTGGGAGCTCGAAGATGCCTGGGTGAGCGCCGTCGGCCAGGAGCCCGAGCTCTACAAGCGCTATCTGCTCAGCACCTATCTCACCCCGACCCAGGTGCGCGACAGCCTCGGCACGGTGTTCTCGATCTCGTTCTGGGATCTGCCCAACTTCATCGAGATCGCCGAGCGCGCCGGGCTTCCCGCCACGCAATATCGCGTGCAGTACCAGCTGCTGTTGTCGCGTCCGTTCCTGCTCGTGACCATGGTGCTGATCGCCGCCACCTGCTCGCTCAAGGGCTTCCGCTTCGGCAACGTGCAGATCAACGCCATCATCGGCCTCGCCTGCGGTTTTGGCTTCTTCGTGTTTTCGGAAATGTCGCGCAACTTCGCCATGGCTGGATTGACTTCGGCGGTGGCTGCGGCCTGGGTCCCGGTGATCATCGCGGCATCGATCGCGCTGACCGTGCTCTTGTACAAAGAGGACGGCTGATGCTGCGCACGGGGGACAGGGAGCAGAGATCGCGCCGGGCCCTGCCCGGCCTCGCCGCGTCTATGGGGCGGTCGCCGCACGCCTCGCGCTGGCTCGCTGTCCGCGTGGGTTTTCGCCTGCTTCCTCGCCCTGCTCTCGCCCTGGCAGCCGGCCTTCGGCCAGGCGCAGACCGGCCTCGAGCAGATCCTCGCGCCGCCCAAGATCGACTCGGCCGATCCGATGCTGCTTCAGGCCGACCAGATGGTCTACGACAACGAGAACTCCAAGATCACGGCCAAGGGCAATGTCGAGGTCTATTACGGCAACTACACGCTGCTGTCCGACAGCATCGTGTACGACCGCAACACCAACACGCTGACCGCGTTCGGCAATGTCCGCATCAAGGATCCCGACGGCGCGGTGATCACTGCCGACCACATCACGCTGACCGATGACTTCCGCGACGGGTTCATCGACGCGTTGCGGCTCGTCACCAAGGACGACACGCGCATCGTCGCCCAGTCGGCCTCACGCGAGGCCGGCAACGTCACGGTGTTCCAGAAGGGCTGGTTCACGCCTTGCAAGGTCTGCGAGGACCATCCGGACCGTGCGCCGGCGTGGCGCATCAGGGCCAACGAGATCATTCATCGCAAAGACCAGGCGACGATCACCTACAAGAACGCGTTCTTCGATTTCTTCGGCGTGCCCGTGCTGTGGGTGCCGTACTTCCAGAGCGCCGACCCGACGGTGAAGCGGAAGTCCGGCTTCCTCATGCCGAGCTACAGCCACTCCAACGAGCTCGGCACCGTGGTGCAGATTCCGTACTACTTCGCGCTGTCGGACCACTACGACTTCACCTTCGCGCCGATGGTCACCGAGAAGGCGGGAACGGTGCTGATCGGCAATTGGCGGCAGCGCACCGCAAGCGGCGGCTACAGCGTCGAGCTCGCCGGCGTGTGGAACAACCCGGACGATCCGAGCAGCCCCGCCAACCAAGACTTCCGCGGTAGCGTCGTGACCGCGGGCAAGTTCGCGCTCAATCCGTATTACAGCTGGGGGTGGGACGTCATCGGCGAGTTCGACGAGACGTTCCGCCGCTTCTACAATCTCGACTCGCGCTTGAAGACGGATCGCGTCTCGCAGATCTATCTCGAAGGCCTGCACGACCGGAACTACATCTCGACCCGGTTCTACAACACGCAGAGCCTGCTGTTCACCGACGAGCCGTTCTCGGAGGCGACGGTCTATCCGATCGTCGACTACGACTACATCGTCAACAAGCCGATCCTCGGCGGCGAGCTCAGCTTCAACTCGAACGCGATGGCGTTCAGCAGTCAGGACGGCACCGACGACCAGCGGGCGATCGTCGAGGCCAATTGGCGGCGGCAGATGATCGATGGCATCGGTCAGGTCTACACGCCGTTCGCGCAGCTGCGCGGCGACGTCTACAACATCAGCGGCGTGGACAAGGCCGAGCTGAACGGTTCCGAGGATCTCGTCACCCAGGAGCCGCACGACGGCGGCGTGGTGCGCGGCACCGCGGTCGCCGGCTTCGATTATCGCTATCCGTTCGTCGCCACCACCGGTCCGATCACCCACGTGATCGAGCCGATCGGCCAGATCATCGCCAGACCCGACTCGATGGGCAATCAGCAGGACATCCCGAACGAAGACGCGCTCAGCCTCGTGTTCGACGACACGCTGTTGTTCGACATCGACAAGTTCTCCGGCTACGACCGGGTCGAGACCGGCACGCGCGCCAATGTCGGCTTCCAATACACCGCTCAGCTCGCCTCCGGCGCTTATGCCCGCGGCGTGTTCGGCCAGAGCTATCAGATCGCCGGGCAGAACGAGTACGACACCGACTTCTACCGCTCGGCCGGCCTCGCCACCGACGATTCGGACTTCGTCGGCGGCTTGTACGTCCAGGCCTCGTCCTATCTCGGCTTCTCGGCCCAGTCGCGTTTCGACCACGACACGTTCGACATCAAGCGCACCGACCTCTCCACCAGCGCCCACTATGGCCCGGGCCAGTTGCGGGTGAACTATGCCGATGTGACCTCAGAGCCAGGGCTTGCTCTCGGGCAGCCACGCGAGGAAATCTTGGCTGCCGGCGTGCTGGCGCTCACCACCGACTGGTCGCTGCTCGGCAATGTCCGCTACGATCTCGCGACCGACCAGACCATCACCGACGGTCTTGGTGTGCAGTACCAGAACGATTGCTTAACGGCGAGCGTGACCTATCAGCGGTCCTTCATCCAGGATCAGGACATCAAACCAGACGAGCGCTACCTACTAAGTCTCAATCTCAAGTATCTCGGCGGCTACTCGTACGGGCTCGGAGCCAGCGACACCGCGAGCTTGTTCGACCCCACCGGCTCGGACACCAACCACTAGGACGAAGAGTTTCATGCGCACCGACGGTCCAGCTTTGGACGACATTGCGGCGGGTAAGGCCGGAGCAGTCGCCGCCGCCACTCTGTTCTGTGTCGCCTCCCTGGTCGCGGCACTCGTGCTCCTGCTTGCTTTGCCAAAAGGCCCCGACCGCGCCTCCGCGCAGGAGCTGTCGATCAAGGTGCTGGTCAACGACGACCCGATCTCCGATTACGACATCGATCAGCGCACCCGCTTTCTCGCCATCACCACTCAGCGGCAGCCCTCGCCCGAGCTGAAGAAGGAAGCGACCGACCTCCTGATCGACGAGCGGCTGCAAATCCAGCAGGCGCGCAAGCTCGGCGTCACTCCCGATGACGACGACATGATGCACATCCTCGAGGACATGGCGAAGAAGAACAATCTCTCCGTCGACGGACTGACGACCGCGCTCGGCAAGGCCGGCGTCGGCGTCAAGACGCTCAAGGATCGGATTCGGGCGCAGCTCGCCTGGCAGGGCGTGGTGCGGGCGAAATTCCGGCATGAGGTGCAGGTCGGCGATGTCGAGGTCGACAAGGCGCTGTCCGAAGCCGGCGCCAGCGCCGGCACCGAGACCGCCGCGGCCCCCTCGCTCCAGCTCCGCCAGGTGTCGTTCCAATTTCCGGCGGGCGCCGATCAAAGGACCATCGCCTCGCGGCTCGCCGCCGCCGAGGCATTGCGCGCGCGCTTCGACAATTGCGCCAACATCGACGATCTCGCCAAGGGCATCGAAGGCGCGAGCGTGAAGTCTCTTGCCGACCAGCAGCCCGCCTCGCTGATGCAGCCGGCGCGGCTGCTGGTGATGTCGGCCAAGGTCGGTCAGATGACGCCGCCGACCCTCACGCAGTCCGCCGTCGAAGTCTACGCGGTCTGCGGCAAGCGCACGGTGCGGGGCGACGACAAGGTCCGCGAGGACACCCAGCGCAAGCTGATGAACGCGGAGATGATGATCCGCGCCGAGCGGTTGCTGCGCGATCTACGCGCCGACGCTTTCATCGAATATCGCTAGAGCGGCCGGTTTGTGCTAGCCGAACGGCATGGAACATGCCGAACGTCCACTCGCGCTCACCCTTGGCGATCCCGCCGGGATCGGGCCCGACATCACTCTGCTCGCCTGGTTGGCGCGCGAGCACGAGGCGATTCCGCCTTTCGTGCTGCTGGGTGACCCCGCCGTGCTCGACGAGCGCGCCGAGGCGCTCGGGTTAAGAGTTCCGATCGCCACCATCGCCGAGGCTGAAGCCGCCGAAGGCCGCTTCGCCGAGGAGCTCCCCGTTCTGCCGATCCCGGTTGCCGGAACGGTCGTCGCGGCCCGGCCCGATCCGGCCGCAGTCCCCGCCGTGCAGCAATCGATCGTTGCGGCGGTGCGTCTCGTCAAGGCGGGTGAGGCGCGCGCCGTGGTCACCAACCCGATCAGCAAGGCCATGCTCTATCGCGGTGGCTTCGCCTTTCCGGGGCATACTGAATATCTCGCCTCGCTCGCCGCCGACGGCGGCAAGGTCCCGCATCCGGTGATGATGCTCGCAGCCGGCCCGTTGCGCGTCGTGCCGGTCACCATCCACATCCCGCTGAAGGACGTCCCCGGCGCACTGAGCACGGCGCTGGTGCTCGCCACCATCGAGATCGCCGACGCCGACCTTCGCCGCTATTTCGGCATCGCGCGGCCGCGTCTCGCTGTGACCGGGCTCAATCCGCATGCCGGCGAGGACGGCGGCCTCGGCCGCGAGGAGATCGACGTCATTGCGCCGGCGATCGAAGCGGCGCGGGCGAAGGGTCTCGACGTGACCGGTCCGCATCCCGCCGACACGCTGTTTCACGACGCCGCGCGCGCCAGCTACGACGCCGCCATCTGCATGTATCACGACCAGGCTCTGGTGCCGTTCAAGACGCTTGCCTTCGCCGACGGCGTCAACGTCACGCTCGGCCTCCCCTTCATCCGCACCTCGCCCGATCACGGCACGGCGTTCGCCATCGCCGGCACCGGCAAAGCAAGCCCGCGCAGCCTGATCGAGGCGCTCCGCCTGGCCGATGCCATGAGCCGCGCCGGCGAGGAGCGCGCGTGACCACGCCGGACGGATTGCCGCCACTCCGCGAAGTGATCCGCGCTTCCGGCCTTTCGGCCAAGAAGAGCCTCGGCCAGAACTTCCTGCTCGATCTCAATTTGACGCGGCGTATCGCCCGCGCCGCGGGCCCGCTCGAAGGCGCGACCATCGTCGAGATCGGCCCCGGCCCAGGCGGCCTCACCCGCGCATTGCTGATCGAGGGCGCTTCGCGTGTCGTCGCCGTCGAGAAAGACGAGCGCTGTCTGCCCGCGCTGCACGACATCGCCGCGCTCTATCCGGACCGGCTCGACATCATCGCCGCCGATGCGCGGGAGGTCGACTACGCCGCGCTCCGCCTCCCCTCGCCTGCCCGCATCGTCGCCAACCTGCCCTATAGCGTCGGCACGCCGCTGCTCATCGGCTGGCTCAAGACCGATCCCTGGCCGCCTTGGTTCGACCGGCTCGTGCTGATGTTCCAGCGCGAGGTGGCGGAGCGCATCGTCGCCAAGCCGAGGACCAAAGATTACGGGCGGCTCGCGGTGCTTTGTCAGTGGCGCACGCGCCCGCGCATTCTGTTCACCATTCCGGCTGAGGCGTTCACCCCGCGCCCCAAGGTGGACTCTGCCCTGGTCGAGCTCGTTCCGCGGGACGCGCCCGAGCCCGCGTGCGATGTCGAGCGGCTTGAGCGCGTCACGGCGGCGGCCTTCGGCCAAAGACGTAAGATGCTCCGCTCCTCGCTCCGCCAGCTCACCCCGGACAGCGAGACCTTGCTCGAACGCCTCGGGATCGAACCAACGGCCCGCGCCGAAGAGCTCGGCGTCGGAGAGTTCTGCCGCATCGCCAACGCGCTATAGCGCGGCGAGCAGGCCTTGCACGAAGTCCTTGAGCCCGGTCAGCCGCGTGCGGCGCAGCCGCTCGGCGGCGAGGATGGCACGGACCGCGGCCACCGAGCGGCTCGATGTCGTAATTGACGACCACGTAGTCGTATTCGTCGCCAGTGCTGGATCTCGTTGCTCGCGCCGCGCATGCGTCGCGACACGACCTCATCCGGATCTTCCGCTCGTGTCTTCGAAGCCGCTCTTCGAGCGCCTCGCCGATGGCGGCAGGATGAAGACGGAAACAACGTCGCCGGCTGCGCCTTGCGCAAGGTCTCGCGCGCCCTGCCAGTCGACATCGAACAGAACGTCGCGACCCTCAAGCAGCGCCCGCTCGACCGGCGTCCGCGTCGTGCCGTAATAGTTGTCGAACACCACCGCCCATTCGAGGAACGCGCCCTCGTCGCGCATCCGCGGCGAAGGTGTCCTGTCGACGAAATGATAGTCCTTGCCGTCCGTCTCACCTTTGCGCTTCACGCGCGTGGTGTGCGAGATCGACATCTCGATGTCCTGGTCGTTGCCGAGCAGCCGTAGGCGATCGTCGTCTTGCCGGCCCCCGACGGCGACGACAGCACCAGCATGAGCCCTCTGCGGGCGATTCGTCTCCATGCCCGCCCTCACTCGATGTTCTGGACCTGCTCGCGCAACTGATCGATCACCGTCTTGAGCTCGAGTCCGGTCCGGCTGATCTCGATGTCGGAGGCCTTCGAGCAGAGCGTGTTCGCCTCGCGATTGAACTCCTGCGCCAGGAACTCGAACTTGCGCCCGACCGGCTGATCGGCGCCGATCAGCTCGTCGGCGGCGGCGACATGCGCGCGCAAACGGTCGAGCTCCTCCTGGATGTCGGCCTTGGCGGCGAGCAGCAGAGCCTCCTGATGCAGCCGTTCGGGGTCGAGCGTGGAGGTGCCCTCGGTGAGGCGGGCGATCTGCTCGGCGAGACGCGCGGCGATCGCCTGCGGCTGGCGGGCTTGCGCATTCGCCGCACGCTCGACCAGGCTGCCAATGGTGCTGAGCTGCTTCTCGATCACCCGCTCAAGCCGCAATCCTTCGGCGCCGCGCGCCGCGACCAACGCATCGAGCGTGCCGGCGAGCCCGGCGATCACCGCATGGAACAGAGCGGCTTGAGCCTCCTCGCTCTCCTCGGCATCGACCGTCTCGACCACGCCGCGCATGCCAAGCAGCGTATCGAGCCGCGCCGATTTCAGCTTAGTCAGCGCTTGTGCCCGGTCGGCTACCTCGCGCGCCTGGGCAAGCGCCGCGTCATTCAGACGGATCTCGGTCCGTCGTCCCTCACGCCTGACGGCGAGATTGACGGTGCAATTACCGCGCGCGAGCTTCTCCTGACAAAGGTTCCGCGCCTTGATCTCGAGCGCCTCGAAGCCTGAGGGGAGGCGCAAGCGAAGATCGAGGTTGCGGCCGTTGACGCTGCGCGCCTCCCAAGACCAGCTCGTCTCTGCGTGCACGCCATCGGCGCGGGCGAAGCCAGTCATGCTTTTCAGGGTCATGGCGCGATGGGCCTTACCGGGAGGGAGCCTGCTCGGCGGCTTTTATAGCCGAGTTGGGAGCGTTGCGGGCGTGAAGCTGAGAACATGATCCGGAAAGTCGAACCGGTCTTCCGAAAAAGATCATGCTCCACCAAAAAGGCTAGAACGAAATCTAGCGCTTGGGATTGCGCAAAGGCTTGGGCACTGCCTCGCCCTTGGCCGTGGTTGGCGCTTGCGCCGCAAGCGGAGCGCCGTCAGCGGCGCCGGTCATCGCCTCCGGATCGGCGAAAGCGCCCGGCATGTCGGCGGCGACGGTTCCTGCCGCGCCGGTCTCGTCGGGGGCGAGGGCTGGAGCAGCGGCACCCTTGGCAGCGGGAACGGCACTCGCCGCCTCGGCTTCGCCGGTCGTACCGGCAGCGGCTGCTGCTGCCGCGGCAGCGGCGGCTTCTTGGGCTTCCTTCGCGCGGATCTCGCGCTCGACCTGCCGCCACTTGGCGACATTTCTGTTGTGGTCCTCGAGCGTGGCGGCGAACACGTGCCCGCCTTTGCCGTCGGCGACGAAATAGAGGTCTTTGGTCTTGGCCGGCTTCAGCACCGCCTCGATCGCGGCCCGGCCCGGACAGGCGATCGGCGTCGGCGGCAAGCCATTGATTTTGTACGTGTTATACTTCGTGTCGCGATCGAGCTCGTCCTGCTGGATGGGATGGTCGAGCACGCCCTTGCCGCCCACGATCCCGTAGATGATGGTTGGATCGGACTGGAGCCGCATGTTCTTCCGCAAGCGATTCTGGAACACGCTCGCGATGTGCGGGCGCTCGTCGGCGCGCCCGGTCTCCTTCTCGACGATCGAAGCGAGGATCAGCGCCTCCTCGGGCGTCTGCACGACGATGCCCTCGTCACGCTGCTCCCAGATCTTGGCGAGGAACTTGGCCTGCGCCGCCTGCATGCGCTCGACGATCTCCTGGCGCGTGTCGTCGCGGCCGAACTTGTAGGTATCGGGAAGCAGGCTGCCCTCGGGCGGAATCTCGGCGATGTCGCCATGGAGATCGGGATTGGCCCTGATCTTCTCGACGATCTGCTGCGTGGTCAGGCCCTCGACCGCCGTCACCTTGTGCTCGATCGATTTGCCTTCGACGAGCGTATCGAGCACCTCGCGCATCGTCGCGTTCTTACGGAACTCGTACTCGCCGGCCTTCACGTTCCCCTTGCCCCTGAGATACTTGAAATAGAGGATGCTGGTCATGAAGATCGGCCGGTCGTCGATCACGCCTTCCCGCTCGAGCCGCTCCGACATGGCGCTCACCCCCTCGCCCCTCGGCACGGCAAACACCAACGAGGTGACGAGCGGCCCGGGCTGGTCGAACTGCGCCCTGACGAAGTAGTAGAGAGCGGCCGCAAGCGCCGCCATGATGAAGACCAGGCTCACCAGCCCGTCGAGAAAGTTGAGAAAGGGATGGGAGCGTTCTTCCGGCGGCTCGCGGTCCGGCAGCGACGGCGGACGCATCGGCTCCAGCGTCTCGGTCGGGCTGCGCGGCGCCAGCGCGACCTGCTGCCGACCCGGAGGCGCGGCCGTAACAAGTTCCCTATTGTCGTTGGCCGTCGACGGAATGTCCCTGGTCAAAGACATCGCTGATAAGCCCCGCGAATTACTCTAACCACTTGAAGTCGAAATATGGCGAAAGGGAGGTTCGCGGCCGCCCTCGCACGCCGCGTTCAAGCGGCGTAGCGGCGCATGATCAGCGAGGCGTTGGTCCCGCCAAAGCCGAACGAATTCGAGAGCACCGTGTCGATGGTGCGGCGCCGCGCCTGGTGCGGCACGAGGTCGATTGCCGTCGCCACCGAGGGGTTGTCGAGATTGAGCGTCGGCGGGGCGAGGTTGTCGCGGATCGCCAGCACCGAGAAGATCGCCTCGACCGCGCCGGCCGCGCCGAGCAGATGGCCGATCGCCGATTTGGTGGAGGACATCGACACCTTGCCGGCGGCGTTGCCGAACAGCCGCTCGACCGCGGCAAGCTCGATCTCATCACCCATCGGCGTCGAAGTGCCGTGCGCGTTGATATAGTCGATGTCGGCGGGCTCGATGCCGGCGCGCTTCACCGCCGCCGTCATGCAGCGATAGGCGCCGTCGCCGTCCACGGCCGGAGCGGTGATGTGGAAAGCATCGCCCGACAGTCCGTAGCCGATGATCTCGGCATAGATTTTCGCACCCCTCGCCTTGGCGTGCTCGAGCTCCTCGACCACCACGACGCCGGCGCCCTCGCCCATGACGAAACCGTCGCGGTCGCGGTCATAGGGGCGCGACGCGCGGTCGGGCTGCTCGTTGAAATTGGTCGAGAGCGCGCGGCAGGCGGCGAAGCCGGCGATTGCCAGGCGGCACACCGGCGACTCGCTGCCGCCGGCGAGCATCACATCGGCATCGCCGAGTGCGACCAGCCGCGAGGCATCGCCGATCGCATGCGCCCCCGTCGAGCAGGCGGTGACCACCGCGTGGTTCGGACCTTTGAGCCCATGCTCGATAGAGACGTAACCGGCGGCGAGGTTGATCAGGCGACCCGGGATGAAGAACGGGCTCACGCGGCGCGGGCCCTTCTCGGCGAACAGGAGCGAGGTCTTCTCGATGCCCTGAAGGCCGCCGATGCCCGAGCCGATCAGCACGCCGGTGCGGATCTGGTCCTCATAGGCGGTCGGCTTCCAGCCCGCGTCCTGCAGCGCCTGGGTCGCGGCGCCCATCGCGTAGATAATGAAGTCGTCGACCTTGCGCTGCTCCTTCGGCTCCATCCAGTCGGTCGGATTGAACGTGCCGTCGCTGCCATCGCCATGCGGCACCTGGCAGGCGATCTGGCAGGAGAGGTCGGCAACGTCGAAGCTCTCGATGCGGCGGGCGGCGTTCTTGCCGGAGGTCAGGCGTTCCCACACGAGCTCATGGCCGCAGCCGAGCGGCGAAACGAGACCCAAGCCTGTAATGACGACACGTCGCATCGCGCTTTTGCCGTGATCCTCGCGGGAACTGCTGTCGAGCCGGTAAGGCCAAGATTGTCACGACATGGGGCGGCTCGAACGCGCCCGCGGCGAAGTCGCGTCAAGCGGCAGTATTCTTCTCCAGGAACTTGATGGCGTCGCCGACGGTCAGAATGGTCTCAGCCGCATCGTCGGGGATCTCGCAGCCAAACTCTTCCTCGAACGCCATAACCAGCTCGACGGTGTCGAGGCTGTCGGCTCCGAGGTCGTCGATGAAGCTCGCGTTGTCGGTGACCTTGTCGGCCTCCACCCCGAGATGCTCCACTACGATCTTCTTTACGCGCTCCGAGATATCGCTCATTTCCGCCTCACCGTCCCTTACTACCTGTCCCTAGGCCTCGCACATGTCCCCCCGAGCTTGCGGCGCAAGGCCAAACACACCCCCGAGCGGTAAGTTTATGAGGGTTGATCGCGGTGGGGCTAGCTTTTGTCAAGCCCCCACGGAGCGGCCGTTTCCGTAGCATATTTTATAAGAGGATGCCAGAAGCCCTCATTGCGGGAAAACTGCTTGCCAGAATTGCTGAAGTCTTTGCTCCAAGTCTTTGCCCTATTGAGCTTACATCATCACCATCCCGCCGTTGATATGCATTGTTTCACCAGTGACATACCCCGCCTCGTCGCTGGCGAGGAACACCACGGCCGCCGCCACATCCTCGGGCTTGCCGAACTTTTGGGCTGGGATGGCGGCGGCAATAGCCTCGGTTTGCTTCGGCGTCAAGGCGTTGGTCATGGGGGTCGAGATGAACCCCGGCGCGATGCAATTGGCGGTGATGCCGCGGGATGACACCTCCCGCGCCAAGGATTTGGTCATGCCAACCAGCCCGGCCTTGGACGCCGCGTAGTTCGGCTGGCCCGGATTGCCGAGAACGCCGGAGATCGAGGCGATATTGACGATCCGCCCCGCACGGCGGCGCATCATGTTGCGCAGGATGTAGCGGGTGAGAATGAACACCGAGGTGAGGTTGACGGCGATGACGTCGTCCCACTCCTCGTCCTTCATGCGCATAAACAGATTGTCGTGGGTGATGCCGGCATTGTTGACCAGGATGTCGACTTGGCCGAGCGCCTTCTCGGCCTCTTCGCCGAGCTTGGTCACGGCGGCGCGGTCGCGGAGATCGCAAGGCAGCACGAACACGCGGCTGCCGAGTTCGGCCGCGAGCGCGTCGAGCTTCTCCTTGTTGGTGCCGGAGATCGCGACGGTAGCGCCTTGCGCGTGCAGCGCTTTGGCGATCGCCCCGCCGATACCGCCCGACGCCCCGGTGACGAGCGCGCCTTTGCCCTTGAGGTCGAACATCGTGACTCTCCTTTCTAAGCGCTCAACGCTTCCGCTGCCGCTTCGAGCTCATCCGGCGTGCCGACGCTCCGCGCCTCGACCCCGTCGAAGCGCCGCGCGATGCCCGTGAGCACGCGCCCCGCCCCGATCTCATAGACCGTGCTCGCTCCGTTTGCCTTGAGAAACAGCATCGTCTCGCGCCAGCGCACCATGCCCGTCACCTGCTCGACGAGCCGCGCCCTGATCGCCTCTGGGTCTGAGATCGGACTGGCGAGCACGTTGGCGAGGAGCGGAACCGCCGGCGTCTTGATCTCGACCGATTGCAGCGCGCGCCGCATCACCTCTGCCGCCGGCTTCATCAACGCGCAATGGAACGGCGCGCTCACCGGCAGCAGCACGGCGCGGCGCGCACCGAATTTCGGGGCGAGCACTACGGCACGCTCGATTGCTTCCTTGGCGCCTGAGATCACCACCTGGCCCGGCGCATTGTCGTTGGCGGCCTCGCAGACCTGACCGTCGGCGGCGGCCTTGGCGAGCTCCTGCGCGTGCTCGAGATCGGCGCCGAGCAGCGCGGCCATCGCGCCCTGCCCGACCGGCACCGCCTCCTGCATCGCGCGGCCGCGAATCTTGAGCAGCCGCGCCGTGTCGGCGACGCTGAGCGCGCCCGCCGCGGCAAGCGCGGAATATTCGCCGAGTGAATGGCCCGCCACGTAAGCGACGCGGTCCTCGAGCTGAACGCCCTTGTTCTCGCCGAGCACCCTGATCGCCGCGAGCGACACCGCCATCAAAGCGGGCTGCGCGTTCTCGGTGAGGATGAGCTCGCCCTCCGGCCCTTCCCACATCAGCCGCGACAAATCCTGGCCGAGCGCCTCGTCGATCTCGGCGAACACGGCGCGCGCAGCCGGGTAGGCCTTGGCGAGCTCGGCCCCCATGCCGACGGCCTGGCTCCCTTGGCCCGGGAAGATGAAGGCGATGCTCATACGCGGGACGGTTTGGAAAGACGGGTTGGAAAGTCCGGCCAAAGACACTGTTTCAATCTTTTCTGTCAAGCGAGGCCGAAACCGGCACGCCAGCCCGGAGCTGACCGATGTCAGCCGCGCGGAAAAGTCACGCTTGCGCCAAATCGTGCGTGCTAGAAGGGTCTCCGCTATAAGACCGGCACGAAACGATCGTGCCTAAGGGAGAATTCGCC
This sequence comes from uncultured Alphaproteobacteria bacterium, assembly GCA_963791255.1. GTDB lineage: Bacteria > Pseudomonadota > Alphaproteobacteria > Rhizobiales > Methyloligellaceae > Methyloceanibacter. The sequence continues at coordinate 136,219 of CAWBSA010000004.1, forward strand.
ATGAACCGCGTGAAGCTTGTCGGCGCCCTTGCCGCAATCGCCATCCTGACCGGGACCCTGCCGCTCCTTGCCGCGCCGTTGACCTGGCCGTGGAAGGACAAGACCCCGTCGGATCCCGCGCTCGTGCAGCTCTCGAGCGTCGAGGACGTGACGGTCGCCGTCAACAAATCCGACCCGCCGACCGTGACGATCACCGTGGCCGCCTCGGCGCCGACCCCGAACTTCACCGAGCTTCAGCTCACTCCGCGGGTCGGCGATCCCAACGACCTGATCTTCGCCTTCGACGCCAAGGGCCGTCCGCCGCAGGACTTCAATACCCAGGTCATCACCCCGGTCAATTTCACCGCCGAGTATAGCGGCGCGCCGATCGAGAAGGTCGGCGTGATCGAGGTCTACACCCAGTCGAACTGCAAGGCGTTCTCGGTCAAGGATAACAAGACGGTCGAGTGCAGCTCGCAGTCGGTCCCGCAGCAATAGGTTAGGCCCCTCGCCGGCCTTGCAAAGCCCGCGCGAAGTCTTATAAGACGGCCCACAAGCAACCGTTCCGGTCGGAGGCTGAACGGAGGACTGCGCCAGGCAATCGGCGCGGCAGGCTCGAAGGAGCCGCCCTCCAGTGTCTCCGCTCTCAAGGGTCTCTTGGGCCTTTCCTTCTAAAGCGCCCATGCGAGGCTTAGCGCCGGAACAACGACGAAGGAAAGGCGATCCATGGCTCTTTACGAGCATGTTTTCCTGGCGCGCCAGGACATCTCGACCCAGCAGGTCGAAGCCCTTGTACAGAGCTTCCGTACCATCCTCGAGGAGAATGGCGGCTCGATCGGCAAGGCCGAATATTGGGGGCTCAAGTCACTCTCTTACCGCATCAAGAAGAACCGCAAGGCGCATTACGAGCTCCTGAACATCGACGCGCCGCATGCGGCCGTCTCCGAGCTTGAGCGGCAGATGCGGCTCTCGACCGATATCATCCGCTTCCTGACCGTCCGCGTCGACGAGCACGAGGCCGGCCCCTCGGCGATGATGCGCCGCTCCGACCGCGACGATCGCGACGGCCGTGGCGACAGAGGCGACCGGGGTGATCGTGGCGACCGCGGCGATCGTGGTGGACGCTACGGCGGTGGCGGCGGTGGTGGTGGTGGCGGCAGACGCGATTTTCGCGACCGTGACCGCGATCATGCGCCCCGCGAGGCGCGCGTGCCTATCGAGGCTCCGGCCAGCACGCCCGAAGGCGGGGAGAGTTCCTAATGAGCATGACCCAAGTCCAGGCCCGCCGCCCGTTCTACCGGCGCCGCAAGACCTGCCCGTTCTCTGGCGATAAGGCACCGAAGATCGACTACAAGGACGTGAAGCTGTTGCAGCGTTACGTGTCCGAGCGCGGCAAGATGGTCCCGAGCCGGATCACCGCCGTGTCGGCCAAGAAGCAGCGGGAGCTCGCCCGCGCCATCAAGCGCGCGCGCTTCCTCGGCCTTCTGCCTTATCTCATTCAGTAGACGAGAGGCTCGCCCCGAGCTTCGGGGGCACTCAGCAAAGTTGGGGTGGGACCTGACCCACCCCTAACCGCTCTTGTAAGGAGCCGGGACAGCGACAAATGCCGACACCACTTCTCATCGGCGCGGGCGCGGGCCTCGTTTCGGCGGCCTTGTTCGGCTCGGCCGCAACCGCCACCGCTCTCGCCGGCGTGCTGTTCTATCTCGCGCCGCTGCCGCTCTGCCTGGCAGGGCTTGGCTGGGGCGGCAAGGCGGCTCTGGTCGCGGCGCTCGCCGGAACCGTCGTGATCGCGGCGAGCTTGGGCCCGGCGACGGCGGCCATCTTCGCACTCTCGATCGCGGCGCCGACCGCGCTCCTCTCCCATCTTGTGCTGCTGTCGCGCCCTGCCCCCACCCCGCAAGGACAGGCCATGAATGCGGTCGAATGGTATCCGGCCGGTCGCATCGTCGGCTGGGCCGCGTTGATGGCCGGCGCGCTGGCGGCGATCCTCGTGCTCATCCTCGGCTACGACCAGGATTCTTACCGCGAGATGATCCGCCAGATGCTCGAGCACAGCTCGCTGAAGGAACTCGACCGCGACGGCACGCTGTTCACCGAGGAGACCATCACCAGCCTTTCGGCCATGATCGCCCGCGCGCTGCCGGCGGCCTTCGCCATCGTCTGGCTCACCATCACGCTATTCAATCTGTGGATGGCGGGACTGATCGTCGACGCCTCGGGGCGCGCGCTGAGGCCGTGGCCCGACCTTCATGCGCTCGAGCTGCCGAATGGGCTCGTGCTGATCTTCGCCGCCGCCCTGCTCGCATCCTTCATCCCGGGGCTTCCGGGGCTGGTCGCCACTGGGCTCGCCGGCGCGCTCCTGTTCGCTTACGTGCTGCAAGGACTTGCGGTGATCCACGTCTATAGCCGGGGCGTGCCCTTGCGGGCGCTCCTGCTCGCCGCCGTCTATCTCGGAATTTTGCTGCTGGGCTGGGTGGCAATAGCCGTCGCCATTCTCGGCCTCGGCGAGCCCTTGTTTCGCCTGCGCGAGCGTGGGCAGCCACCCCCGACCGGCGGAACTATCTGACGCAATGAACTAGGACAAACGATAGGAGTTCTCACACCATGCAAGTCATCCTGCTCGAGCGCATCGGGCGCCTCGGCCAAATGGGCGATGTCGTCAACGTCAAGGACGGCTTCGCCCGCAACTTCCTCCTGCCGCAAGGCAAGGCGCTTCGCGCCACCGAGGCCAATCGCAAGCGCTTCGAGCGCGATCGGTCGCAGCTCGAGGCCCGCGATCTCGAACTGAAATCAGAGGCGCAAGGCGTGTCGGGCAAGCTCGACGGCAAGAGCTTCATCGTCATCCGCCAGGCGGGCGATACCGGGCAGCTCTACGGCTCGGTCTCGACCCGCGACATCGCCACGGCGGTCACCGAGGGCGGCTTCTCCGTCGAGCGCCGCCAGGTGCTGCTCGACCGGCCGATCAAGACATTAGGTGTGCATGACGTCCGCGTCGCGCTCCACGCCGAGGTCGTGCCGCATGTCAGCATCAATGTCGCCCGCTCAGCCGACGAGGCCGAGCGCCAGGCGCGAGGCGAGGCGGTCACCGCCAAAGCCTTGAGCGACGCCCAGGAGGAGGCAGAGGACGCCAAGCGCGCCGCCGAGGGCTTGTTCGAGGAAGGCGCCTCTCCCGAGGAAGGCGAAGCCGAATCCGAGGACGCCGAGACCGAGTAGACGTCGGGCAGCTTGACTCGTCATGGCCGGGGCGGTCCCGGCCATGACAGCTGCGTGTCTCTCCTGTGGGCGCTTGGACGATGTCCCAGTTGTCCACAGACCCCCCGGCTGGTGAGCTGAACCGTTTTGGTTACTCTTGAGTCATGAGCGCACTGATTCGATCCGTCGGTCCCGAGACGCCGGTTTTCCGCGCGCCGCCGCATAATCTCGAGGCTGAGCAAGCCCTTCTCGGCGCGATCCTCGTCAACAACGAGGCGATCGACCGCGTCTCGAGCTTCCTGAAGCCCGGGCATTTCTTTGATGCGCTGCACGGGCGGCTTTACGAGGCGGCCTCCAAGCTGATCCTTGGCGGCAAGCGCGCGACGCCGATCACGCTCAAGACCTTCTTCCAGACGTCCGAGCCGGTCGGCGAGCTGACCGTTCCGCAATATCTCGGGCGGCTCGCTGCCAACGCCACGACCATCATCAACGCCGAGGATTACGGGCGCACGGTCTACGACCTCGCCATTCGCCGCCAGCTGATCGGCATCGGCGAGACCATGGTCAACACCGCTTTCGATTCGCCAATCGATGCCGAGCCGGCGGTGCAGATCGAGGACGCCGAGCAGAAGCTCTACGAGCTGGCCGAGACCGGCAAATACGGCTCCGGCTTCGAGCCGTTCTCCTCGGCTCTGACCGACGCCATCGACATGGCCGCCAACGCCTATCGGCGCGACGGCGGCCTGTCGGGCCTCGCCACCGGGTTCAGCGATCTCGATCACCGCATGGGCGGGCTGCAACCGTCCGACCTGATCATAATCGCCGGACGCCCGTCGATGGGTAAGACCGCACTCGCCACCAACATCGCCTATCACGTGGCCAAGACGTATCGGCGCGACGGCGACAGCGACAATGCGGTCGACGGCGCGGTGGTCGGCTTCTTCTCGCTCGAAATGTCGTCGGAGCAGCTCGCCACCCGCATCATCGCCGAGCAGGCCTACATTCCGTCCGAGCGCATCCGCCGCGGCCGCATCGATTCCGACGAGTTCGACCGCATCGTCGAGGTGTCGCAGGAGCTCCAGAACCTGCCTCTTTATATCGACCAGACCGGCGGCATCACCGTGGCCCAGCTCGCCGCGCGCGCGCGGCGGCTGAAGCGCCAGCGGAGCTTAGGATTCATCGTCGTCGACTATCTACAGCTGCTTTCGGGCTCATCCAGGCGCGCCGCGGAGGGCCGCGTGCAGGAGGTCTCGGAGATCACCACCGGGCTGAAAGCGCTCGCCAAAGAGCTGCATGTGCCGGTCCTTGCCCTGTCCCAGCTCTCCCGCCAGGTCGAGCAGCGCGAGGATAAACGCCCGCAACTCTCGGATTTGCGCGAATCCGGCTCGATCGAGCAGGATGCCGATGTGGTGTTGTTCGTGTTCCGCCAGGAATATTATCTGGAGCGTAGCCAACCCCGCGAGAACACCGAAGAGCACAGGCAGTGGCAGGAAGAAATGAACGCGGTCACCGGCAAGGCGGAGGTGATCATCGGCAAGCAGCGGCACGGCCCGACCGGGACGGTGCAGCTCCAGTTCACGCCGGAATTCACGCGGTTCGGCAATCTCGCCGCGGCGGACCGGATGCCGGAGCGGCGGGAGTGACGGGCGGCCGCCCGGCTCCAGCCAAGTCGCACCACCCGAGCGAAGATGCGGTAGAGACCGCGATCCTCACCATCGATCTCGACGCGCTGATCGCCAATTACCGGCGCTTACGCGAGCTTGCCGGCGCAGCCGAATGCGCCGCGGTGGTCAAGGCCGACGCTTACGGGCTCGGCATGGCTGAAGCGGCGCCGGCGCTCCGACGCGAAGGCTGCAAGACCTTTTTCGTGGCGACGCCGGGCGAGGCCAGGGCGCTACGCAAGCTCCTGCCCGACGCCATCATCTATGTCCTGGCGGGGCTGATGCCCGGCACGGCGGGAGAGTTCCGCAAGCACGATCTCCGCCCGGTACTGAACAGCACCGCCGAGATCAGGGAATGGGCCGCGTTGTCGGCGAGCGTCGGCGAGGCGCTACCTTGCGCGGTGCATATCGATAGCGGCATGAACCGGCTCGGCCTGTCAGCCGCGGAGGTCGAGACCGTAGCGGCCGCGCGCGATCTCTGGTCGGCCTTGACGCTCTCCCTGGTGATGAGCCACCTCGCCTGCGCCGACGAGCCCGAGCACCCGAAGAGTGAGGTGCAGCGCAAGACCTTCGACCGGCTCCGCGCGCTTCTGCCCAAGGCGATCGCGAGCCTCGCCAACTCGGCCGGCATCCTGCTCGGCCGCGCCTATGCTTACGATCTGGTGCGGCCCGGCATCGCGCTTTACGGCGGCAAGCCTCAGCGCCACGGCAAGCACGACTTCGCCCCCGTCGTGCACCTCAAGGGCCGCATCCTTCAGGTGCGCGATGTCCCCGCCGGAGAGACGGTCGGCTACGGCGCGACGCGGACTCTTGCGCGTCCTTCGCGCGTCGCCATCGTGTCGGTCGGCTATGCCGATGGCTTCTTCCGCTCGCTCTCGGCCAAGGATGGCGAGGCCGGGCTCGTCGCTTATGCGAGTGGCCACGCCGCGCCGATCTTGGGGCGCGTGTCGATGGACCTGATCACCGTCGATGTTACCGGCGTGCCGGAGGCAGCCTCCCGCCGCGGCGAGTGGGTCGAACTGATCGGACCCAACGTGCCGGCCCAGACGCTTGCCCACCATGCCGGCACCATCGACTACGAGGTGCTTACCAATCTCGGTACACGCGCCTTCCGGAGCTATATCGGCGGCTAGCGTCCGATGGCCAAGATCTCCCGGGCATTCGTCTGTCAGGCCTGCGGCGCGGTGACCGCCCGCTGGTCGGGCAAGTGCGGCTCGTGCGGTGAATGGAACTCGATCGTCGAGGAGACGGCGCCCTCCGGCTCCCCTGCCCTGATCGCCATCAAGGGCGGCAAGGGCCGGGGCGGCTCTGGCAGGCTCGCATCGTTCGAGACGCTTGCCGAGGCGACGCTCGACGCGCCGCGGCTCGAAACCGGAATCGCCGAGCTCGACCGCGTGCTCGGCGGCGGGCTCGTGCCGGGATCGGCCGTGCTGGTCGGCGGCGACCCCGGCATCGGCAAGTCGACGCTCCTGCTCGACGCGGCAGCCAAACTCTCAACGACCGGCGCGCGCGTGGTCTATCTCTCGGGCGAGGAGGCGACCGCACAGGTGCGCATGCGCGCCAAGCGCTTGGGGCTCGAGCAGGCGCCGGTCGCGCTCGGCACCGAGACCAATCTCGCCAATATCATCGCGACGCTCGGGAGCTCGGCACCCCCTGCCCTCGTCGTCATCGATTCGGTGCAGACGCTGTGGTCGGAGAGCATCGAGGCCGCGCCCGGCACCATCTCCCAGCTGCGCGGCTGCGCGTCCGCTCTGATCAGTCACGCCAAGAGCAGCGGCTCGACGCTGGTGCTGGTCGGCCATGTCACCAAGGACGGGCAGATCGCCGGGCCCAAGGTCATCGAGCACATGGTCGACACCGTGCTCTATTTCGAGAGCCTGAGCGGCCATCAATTCCGCATCCTGCGCGCGGTGAAGAACCGCTTCGGCCCGACCGACGAGATCGGCGTGTTCGAGATGCGCTATGAGGGGCTGAAGGAGGTCGACAATCCTTCCGCCCTGTTCCTGAGCGACCGCGATCGCGGCGCGCCGGGCACCGCCGTGTTCGCCGGCATGGAGGGCACGCGCCCGATTCTCGTTGAGATACAGGCCCTGGTCGGACCTTCGGCACTCGGCACGCCGCGCCGCGCCGTGGTCGGCTGGGACACGAATCGCCTCGCCATGCTGATCGCCGTGCTCGAGGCGCGCTGCGGGGTGAGGCTCGCCGGCCACGACGTCTATCTCAATGTCGCAGGGGGACTCAGGCTGAATGAGCCGGCCGCCGATCTCGCCGCCGCGGCGGCGCTCCTCTCCTCCTTCACCGGTCGCCCCGCGCCTGAGGACACCGTCTATTTCGGCGAGGTCAGCCTGACCGGCGCGATCAGAGCCGTTGGCCATATGGATCAGAGGCTTAAGGAGGCGGCCAAGCTCGGCTTCGCCCGCGCCGCAGTGCCTGCTGCCGCCGCCGGCGCGAGACCGGCTCAGGCGCAAGGCCTGCGGCTCCAGGCGATGTCGCAATTGGACGAGCTCGTGGCCTGGTTCGGCGCCCCGTCCGCGGAGTAGGGCAAGGCGCCTTGGTACAGCCCAAAAAAAGTCCTGCGACAATCACGCGGACGGCGCGGCTCGGTTATTGCGCGAGCCGGCCCATTCGTGCTTCATCGCCGGGAATCGTGATAGTGTCCGCTCGCTCGTCGGAGGAGCCCTCGCGCCATGCCAATTTCCTGGCTCGATATCATTCTGATCGTCATCATGCTCATCTCGGGCTTCCTCGCCATGGTGCGCGGCTTCACGCGCGAGGTGCTGTCGGTCTTCTCCTGGGCCGTTGCCGCCGTCGCCGCCCTCTATCTCACCCCCAAATATTGGGAAGTGCTCCAGCCTTATATCGACAAGCCGAGCATCGCCCAGATGGTGTTCGCCGCCGGCGTCTTCGTCGTCACGCTGATCGTGGTGAGCCTCATCACCTTCCGCATCTCCGACAAGGTTCTGGACAGCCGGGTCGGCGCGCTCGACCGCACCCTCGGCTTCGTCTTCGGCCTGGCGCGCGGCTTCCTGCTGGTCGCCATCGTCTTCATTCTGTTCACCGCGCTCGCGCGCGACCAACCGGAATGGGTGCGCAACGCACGCTCCTACCCCATCCTCCAGCAGACCCAGGTCGCCATCGAATCCCTGCTGCCGATGAACCCCGAGCAATATCTGCCGAGCCATGACGAGCAGCAGCAGGGGGGAACGCAGCCCGAAACACAACCAGAAGGCCAGCAGCCACCTGAAGCGCCCGCAGAAAGCGCTCCTGCCGCGCCCGGTCAAAAATCGTGAGGAACGCGTAATAGTAAGGAGAGCGTAACGGTCCCTTGGCATTGAAGCGCTTCTCAGGGCGCCTATTTACTTGGAGGAGGCGGTCGCCCGTGACAGAGCAAATCGACATTAACGATCCCGACTTGAGCTGGCTCGAAGAGGACCGGCTCCATGAGGAATGCGGGGTCTTCGGCATCTTCAATCACCCCGACGCCGCGGCGCTGACCGCGCTCGGTCTGCATGCGCTCCAGCATCGTGGCCAGGAGGCCGCCGGCATCGTCAGCTTCGACGGCGCCCATTTCCACACCGAGCGCCGCGTCGGGCTGGTCGGCGATCATTTCACCTCACGCCCGGTGATCGAGCGGCTCAAGGGCGACGTGGCAATCGGCCATGTCCGCTATTCGACCTGCGGCGATCCCGTATTGCGCAACGTGCAGCCGCTCTTCGTCGATCTCGACTCGGGCGGCTTCGCCCTCGCCCATAACGGCAATCTCACCAATGCGCTCACCTTGCGCGACTGGCTGATCAAGAAGGGCGCCATCTGTCAATCGACCACCGACACCGAGGTGATCCTGCATCTCGTGGCGCGAAGCGAGAAGCGTCGCTTCGTCGAGAAGTTCATCGAGGCCCTGCTCCAGGTCGAGGGCGCCTACGCCTTTGTCGGCCTCACCAACAAGAAGATGGTCGGCGCGCGCGATCCCTACGGCATCAGGCCGCTGGTGCTCGGCAAGCTCGGCGATGCCTGGGTGCTCGCGTCCGAGACCTGCGCGCTCGACATCATCGGCGCGGAGTTCGTGCGCGAGGTCGAGAACGGCGAGGTCGTGGTGATCTCCCGTGAAGGGATCGAGAGCCATCGCTTCGTGCCCAAATACCCGGCGCGGCTCTGCATCTTCGAATACATCTATTTCTCGCGGCCCGACTCGATCGTCGGCGGCCGCTCGGTCTACGAGGTGCGCAAGGAGATGGGCCGGCAATTGGCGCGCGAGGCGCGGGCCGACGCCGACGTGGTCATCCCCATCCCCGACTCAGGCGTGCCGGCGGCGATCGGCTATTCGCAAGAATCCGGGCTCCCCTTCGAATACGGCATCATCCGCAATCACTATGTCGGCCGCACCTTCATCGAGCCCGAGCAGCGCATCAGACAGCTCGGCGTCAAGCTGAAGCACAGCGCCAATGAGGGCCAGGTCAAGGGCAAGCGCATCGTGCTGATCGACGACAGCGTGGTGCGCGGCACCACCTCGGTGAAGATCGTGCAGATGATGCGCGAGGCTGGCGCCAAGGAAGTGCACATGCGCATCTCGAGCCCGCCCATCACCCATCCCGATTTCTACGGCATCGACACGCCGGACCAGGACAAGCTGCTCGCCGCCAATCGCACGCTGGAAGAGATGCGCGCGTTCATCGGCGCCGACTCGCTCGCCTTCCTCTCGGTCGAGGGCATCTACAAGGCCATGGGCTATGAAGGCCGCGACGCCGCCCATCCGCAATTCACCGATCATTGCTTCACCGGCGAATATCCGACCCGGCTTAGAGACCGCGAAGGCCCGCCGCAGCAGAAGCAGCTCTCCTTCCTCGCCGAGGTCGGTTGACGGCCGAACGTCTCAAGGATCGCATCGCGCTCGTCACCGGGGCCTCGCGCGGCATCGGTCGCGCCGTGGCGCTCGCCTTCGCCCGGGAAGGCGCGCATGTGCTGCTCGTCGCCCGCGCGCGCAAGGCGCTCGAGGAGGTCGACGACGCGATCAGGGCGAGCGGCGGCAAGGCCACGCTCATTCCCCTCAACCTGACCGACGGCAAGAGGATCGATGCGCTCGGGCCGACGCTCTATGAGCGCTTCGGCAGGCTCGACGTGCTGGTCGGCAACGCCGCCATTCTGGGGCGGCTCTCGCCCCTCACCCATGTCCCGTCGGAGCATTGGGAGCGCGTGCTCGCCACCAACCTGACCGCCAACTGGCGGCTGATCCGCACGCTCGATCCCCTGCTCCGCCGCTCCGATGCGGGGCGCGTGATCTTCGTCACCTCGAGCGTGGCGGAGACCGCGAAAGCCTATTGGGCGCCCTACTCGGTGTCCAAGGCCGCGCTCGAGACCCTGGCCAGGACCTATGCCAACGAGACCGCCGACAGCGCGATCAAGGTCAATCTCATCGACCCCGGCGCGACCGCCACCCGCATGCGCGCCGAAGCTTATCCAGGCGAGGATCAGGCGGAATTGCGCACGCCCGAGCAGGTCGCCGAGGCCTTCGTCGCGCCTCGCCTTGCCGAGCTTCACCGAGACCGGCCAGATCGTCGCGGCTTGAGCCCCCTGTCCCCGGTGGAGAGGTGACACCGAGCGGCGTGGCAACGCACGTCACTCCTCGACGGTGAGCACCATGCCGTCATAGGCCGGCTCGACGCCCGGCGGCAGCTCCGCCGCAAGCGTCGCGTAATCGAGATCGATATGCATATGGGTGAGGACGGCGCGCTTCGGCTTCAGCTTGTCGATCCACGAAAGCGCCTCGCTGACCGAGAAATGGCTTGGATGCGGTGTGTAGCGGAGCGCATCGAGGATCCACACGTCGAGCCCCTGCAGATGGACAAGCGACTCCTCGGGCAGATCGCTCACGTCGGGCGAATAGGCAAGCCCGCCAAAGCGGAAGCCGAGTGTCTCGCCGCGCCCGTGGATTTGCCGGAACGCGAGAGCATCGATCGCACCGCCCGGCCCCACGATATGCACCGTGTCGCCGGATGCTATTTCGTGGCCGACCAGGACCGCTGGATAGTCACTGCCCGAAGGCGTCTCGAAGCAATAGTCGAAGCGCTGGCGAAGCATCTGCAAGGTCGCGCGGTCACAATGGGTCTCGACGCGGCGATGCCCGTTATAGGCGACGACGCGAAGATCATCGATGCCGTGCGTGTGGTCGGCGTGGTCGTGGGTGTAAAGCACGCCGTCGAGCAGGCCGACGCCCGCGTCGAGCAGCTGGTCGCGGCAGTCCGGCGGGGTGTCGACCAGGACATTGGTCACGCCCTCATCCCCCTCACGCTGCACGAGCAGCGAGCAGCGCCGCCGCCGGTTCTTGGGATTGGCGGAGTCGCAAGCGCCCCAGACATCGCCGATGCGCGGAACGCCGCCTGACGGACCAGTGCCGAGAATGGTGACCTTCAAACTCATGCGGCGCTTTGCGGCACGTCAAGGCGCGGGCGCGGCACCTTCCTGAACAGGCGGAAGAAATTCTCGCTCGTGGTGCGCGCCATGTCGGCCTGGCTGACGCCGCGCAAGGCTGCGAGCCGCGCGGCGGTATGGGCGACGAAGGCCGGCTCGTTGGACCTGCCCCGCATCGGCTCAGGCGCAAGATAGGGCGCATCGGTCTCGACCAGGAGCCGGTCATAGGGAATGGCGAGCGCAATGTCGCGCAAGGCTTCGGCGCTCTTGAAGGTGACGACGCCGGAGAACGAGACATAGCCGCCGAGCGCAAGCCCGGTTCGCGCAAGCTCGGGACCGCTGGTGAAGCAATGCAGCACGAAGGGAAACGCGCCCCTCTCGGTCTCCTCCTCGAGCATGCGGGCGATGTCGGCATCGGCCTCGCGGGCATGGATGACGAGCGGCAGACCGGTCTCGCGCGCGGCGGCGATATGCGTGCGGAAACCCTTCTTCTGCATGTCGCGCGGACTGTGGTCGTAGTGATAGTCGAGGCCCGCCTCGCCGATCGCCACGACCTTGGGATGGCGCGATAGCTCGACAAGTTCCTCGACCATGATGTCGGGCTCCTCGGCGGCGTGATGCGGATGAGTGCCGACCGAGCAGAACACGTTGTCGTGGGCTTCGGCGATAGCCCGGAGCGCGGTAAATTTGCGGACCTTGGTCGAGATGGTTAGCATCAGCCCGACATCGGCCGCACGCGCGCGCGCCAGCACGCCGTCGAGATCGGCCTCGAGCTCGGGAAAATCGAGATGGCAGTGGCTGTCGATGAGCATTGGAAGATGTCGAAAATTTAATGGTTCTAAGCTGCGCGATTGTTACCACAATGGTGTCGCGCACTATCAGCAGCATATAGACTGACGGGGCAAGATTGCGAGGAGAGCACATGCCGATACCTGTTTCCATCCTCAACTTCCGTCTCGTTGCTGGAGCGTTGGCGGCCCTGTTCCTTACGCTTGCTCCGGCTCCGGTCGAGGCGGGCTGTAGCAAGAGCGTTATTCTCTACAACGCATCCTGGTGCGGCTACTGCAAACAAGTCAGGGCCATCCTCGCGCGCAATCAGATCGGCTACACCGCCCTCGATGCGACGACCCCGGAAGTCCAAGCCATCATGCGCAAGCGGTTCGGCGACACCGCCGTCCCCCGCACCGTGATCGGCGGCGTTGTGGTCGAGGGCGTCGATGAGGACCGCATCTTGGAGCTTTGCCGCCCAAGCGGGATCGAGCCCACGCCAATCGACGTCACGCCGCCGGATTTTCCTCTACCTCAACATGCCGCGGAAAGACGGCTTGAGGCGGCGGCAATTCCGTCCCGGGGTTGAGCCTGCCATTGGGTCCGAGCGCCGCGAAATCGCGCGCATTGTTCGTTACGCCTAGCTGATCGAGCAGCCGGCCGGCGCTGTTCGGCATCACTGGCTGGACCAGAATGGCGATCTGGCGCGTCACCTCTGCCGTCACGTAGAGGATCGTCCCCATGCGCTCAGGGTTGGTCTTCTTATGGGCCCAGGGCTCCTCGCCGGCGAAATAGCGGTTGGCGTCGGCGATCAGCGCCCAGATGGTCTCGAGCGCGCGGTGAATGGCGAAATCCTCGAACGCCTCGGTGACCCGGGCGAGTGCGCCGTCGGCCGATGCGAGGATGGCCCGGTCGGCCTCGGTCAGCGTGCCGGGCGTGGGCACCACGCCACCGCAATTCTTGGCGACCATCGACAGTGAGCGCTGGGCGAGATTGCCGAGATCGTTGGCGAGATCGGCGTTGATGCGCTGCACGATCGCCTCGCGGCTGTAATTGCCGTCCTGGCCGAACGGCACCTCGCGCAGCAGGAAGTAGCGAATCTGATCGACGCCGAATTCCTTGGCGAGCGTAAACGGATCGACCACGTTGCCGATCGACTTCGACATCTTCTCGCCGCGGCTGTATAGGAACCCGTGCCCGAACACGCGCTTCGGCGGCGTCACTCCGGCCGACATCAGAAAGGCCGGCCAATAGACGGCGTGGAAGCGGACGATGTCCTTGCCGATGATATGCACGTCGGCCGGCCAATAGCGCTTGAAGCTGTCTGACGTCTCGTCGGGGAAGCCGACGCCGGTCAGATAATTGGTGAGCGCATCGACCCACACATACATGATGTGCTTGGGGTCGCCCGGGACGGGAATGCCCCAATCGAACGTCGTGCGCGAGATCGACAGGTCCTGCAAGCCGCCGCGCACGAAGCTCTTCACCTCGTTCGCCCGCGTGTCGGGCCCGACAAACTCAGGATGCGTGTCGTAGTAGGCGAGCAGCCTGTCCTGATAGGACGACAGCTTGAAGAAATAGCTCTCCTCCTCGACCCATTCGACCGGCGTGCCTTGCGGCGACAGCTTGCGGCCGTCGGCCGCCTCTTTCAGCTCGCTCTCGTCGTAATAGGCTTCGTCGCGCACCGAGTACCAGCCGGCATATTTGTCGAGATAGATGTCGCCGGCGGCTTGCATGCGCCGCCACAGCTCCTGGCAGGCGCGCGCGTGGCGCGCCTCGCGCGTCGAGATGAAATCGTCGTTGGAGCAATCGAGCACGCGCACCATGTCGCGGAACTTCGGCGTATTGCGGTCGGCAAGCTCGGCGGCGGTGATGCCTTGCGCCTTCGCCGTTTGCAGCATCTTGATGCCGTGCTCGTCGGTGCCCGTGAGAAAGAACACGTCGCGCCCCTGCAAGCGCCGGAACCGCGCCAGAGCGTCGGTCGCGACCGCCTCATAGGCATGGCCGACATGGGGCGCATCGTTCGGATAGGAGATGGCGGTGGTGATGTAGTAGGGGCGCGTGTCGGCCATGGCGGCTTGAATATCCTCGCGCGGAAGGATCGGCAAGCGCGCTCGCTTCTCTGGCTAAACAGGATGTTCGCGCGCAAGGGACTGAAGCCGGAACCAGGTCTCTAGCACGAGCAGGCCGCGGTCGAGATTGAGCGCGAGCGCCTCAGATCTTGCGAGCGAGATCGCCTCCCAAGCTTCGGCCCAATGAGCGAGATTGCCCGGCGATACCAAGCGCTTGGCGAGCGCACGCTCTTGCTCGGTCGCCCCCTCTCCGGTCGCGCTGAAGCGGATCAGACGCTCGATCACCCCGAGCAGGAGCGAGAGGTAAAGCTCGAGCCGCTCGGTCTCCGCCGTGCTCGACAGACTGTCGACCAGGACATGGAGGCGCGCTCCGTCAAGCTCGGGAAGAGCGGCAAAAGATTCGACAATCTCGCCGTAAAGCTCGATGCCTTCGCCCGAGATCAGCTCGAGCGCGCGCCGCACGCTGCCCTGGCTGAGCGCGAGCGCGGTGGCGAGCGTCGTGGCGTCGGCCTCGTGATCGTCGCGCACGAGCGCCGCGCCGACGGCCTTCGCCAGATCGTCATCGCCGAGAGCCGGCACGCGAAGCGTGCGGGTGCGCGAGCGGATGGTGACCGGCAGCCGTCCCTCGGCGCCGGAGATGAGCAGGAACAGCGTCCGCGGCGGCGGCTCTTCCAGCGCCTTCAGCAGAGCGTTGGCCGCATTCTGGTTGAGCTCGTCGGCGCGGTCGACGATGACGACGCGCCAGCCACCCTCGCCCGCCGTGTTGCCGAGAAAGGCGCGCAAGCGCCTGACTTCATCGACGCCGATCCACTGACCGTAGCGCTTGGTCTTGTCGTTGAAGGCGCGCTTTAGCACCAGCAGATTGGGATGCGACAGCGCCGCGACCTTGCGGAACACGGCTTGCTCGCTTGCCTCGCCGTGAGCGTGCCCATCGCCCTCGGCGAGCACGATCCTCGCGAATTGATAAGCGAGCGTCGCCTTGCCGATCCCCTCGGGTCCGACCAGCAGCCAGGCATGATGCATGCGCCCCGAGCTGAGCGCGTCGGTGAACTCGGCGATCGCGGCGTCGTGCCCGAATACGTGATCGACCTCGCGCGGCGAGGAAAATCCTTCGAGCCGGTCAGGCTCCGCTTGCGCCGTGCGCTGACGCTCAGCCGCGACGCTCATTGTCTTGCGGGACTCATGGGCTCAGTCGATTGAGCACGACTTCCCAAACGTCCTCGGCGACCATCGCCTCCGGCTGGCTCGCGTCGATCACCACGCAGCGGTCGGGCTCCTCCTCGGCGATGTCGAGAAAGGCGCGACGCACCCGCTCATGCAGCATCAGCTCCTGGTTCTCGAAGCGGTCGGGTATTTGGCTGCCCCGCCGCTCGGCCGCACGCGCAAGCCCTTCCTCGGCCGGGATGTCGAGGATGAAGGTGATGTCGGGCAGAAGACCGCTCAGCGTAATGCGCTCGAGCGCGCTGATGAGTCCGCGCGGCACGCCGGCGGTTGCGCCCTGATAGGCGCGCGTCGAATCGAGGAAGCGGTCGCACACCACCCATTTGCCCGACAGCAGCGCGTGCCCGATGGCGTTCTCGACATGGTCGGCGCGCGCGATCGAGAACATCAAGGCTTCCGCGAACGGCCCCAACTGCCAGACCTTGCCGGACAGCAGCGCCTCGCGGATCTCCTCGGCGGCGGGCGACCCGCCGGGCTCGCGCGTGGAGTAGACTTGGCGGCCGGCGCGGGCCAAGCGGTTGGCCAGGATGCCGGCCTGGGTGGACTTGCCGCCCCCCTCGCCGCCCTCGAATGTGATGAACCTGCCGGTCTCGACCGCTTCGCGCTGCATCTGATGCGTCTACAGCAGCCAGCCGAACGCGAGCACGAGCAACGAGTTCGAGCCCGCGCATGGCGAAGTTGCTCTGATCGATGTCGTCGCCGGCATAGAGCGGGATTTCGTTGGTCGCCGAGGATTCGGCGGAGGTGATGCGCAGCACCGCCACGCGCTCGCCCTTCTTGATCGGCGCCTTGATCGGGCCCTGATAGACGATCGACGCCGACACCTTGCCGCTCGAGGTGACCGGCAGGATGACGTTGATATTGCCGTCGCCGACCAGCGGCACGTAATGCTGCGTGCCGCCCCAAACCAGCGCATCGCTCACCTTCTGGCCCTGGTCGAACAGCCGGAACGGCTTGAAGCTCTTGAAGCCCCATTCGATCAGCTTGCGCGGCTCGCCTTCGCGGTCCTGCTTCGAATCCAGCCCGTTGACGACGAGAATCAGGCGCTGGTCGCCGCGCTTGGCGCTCGCCACCAGTCCGTAGCCAGCCTCCTCGATGAAGCCGGTCTTGAGGCCGTCGACGCCAAGCTCGGGCGCGAAGATCAGCGGATTGCGATTGTTGAAAGTGTGCTTGTTGAAGGTGAAGGATTTCTCGCCGAAGAACGGGTAGTACTCGGGATAGGTGTAGATCAGGTAGCGGGCGAGGATGCCGAGCTCGCGCGCGGTCATCAGATGGCCTGCGGCGGGCAGTCCCGTCGAGTTCATGAAGGTCGATTTCGCCAGGCCGATCTCGCGCGCATATTTGGTCATCTCCTTGGCGAAGGCGTCCTCGGTGCCGGAGATGCCTTCGGCGAGGATGATCGCCGCGTCGTTGCCCGACTGAACGGAGATGCCCTGGATCAGGTCGGACACGCTCACCATGGAGTTGAGCGGCGCGAACATGGCCGAGCTGCCAGAGGGCGCGCCGCCGGTCCGCCACGCATGCTCGCTCACCTTGAACTGGTCGTCGAGCTTGAGCCGGCCGGCCTTCAGCTCGCGGAACACGACCGCAAGCGTCATCAGCTTGCTCATGCTCGCCGGCGGCACGAGCGCGTCGGCATCCTTCTCGAACAGCACGAGATTGGCGTCGGCATCCATCAGCAGGGCATGCTTGGCCTTGGTCTCGAACGAGCCGGGAGGCGCTGCCGCATCACGCGCGGCGACGGCCGCACAAGACGCGCCGACCAGGAAGACGGCGGCCGCGGCCGCGAGCTTGACCCATCTATCAAGACGCCAGGCGTGCACGGTGTGACGACGCAGAATCGAGTTGGATACGCGGGCGGCCATGGCTTGCCGATCCCTCAGCCAATATCGAGCGACTTGGGCAAAAAAGCAACTCGCGAGCCCCAGCGCCCTAATTCTTCGCGATGATCTTGGCGCCTTGATAGCCTGCCTCGGTCACCTTGGCCAGGGCGGCTTCAGCCCCTGTCTGGTCGGCAAACGGGCCAACTCTGACGCGGAAATAAATATTTCCGCCGGCCTCGATCTCGGCCATTTCAACGGGCGCGATTGCGGCGAGCGCCGCGCGGGCCTTGTCGGCGTTGTCGCGGCTCTTGAACGACCCTGCCTGCACCAGCAGGCCGCCGGAAAGCCGCACCTTTGGCTTGCTTGGCGGCGGGAGCGAGCCGGTTGCGGCGATTTGCGGCCCCTCTGCGGCGCGCGGGCTCGCCTGCCAATAGAGCGGAGCATCGAAGCGGCACGGCTTCCGCCTCCTTCGGCGGCGAGACCGTGGTGAAGCCATTATAGGCGGCGATGTCTTGCTGCGCCGGTGCGGGAGCGGGCGCGGCCGCTGCCTGCGCGGGCGTCACCGTCTTCCACGGCGTCTGCAGGTTTTCCGGGTTCTCGGCCGGCAAGCTCGCCACGGCGAGCGCCGGCGCCGCGTCGCCCTTGCGCGACTTGCCCTGGGAGGCCACCTGCATGAAGCTTTGGCTTGCGAGAAATCTCTGCTCGTAATGGTCGTCGCCGTTTAGCGGTGCGCGGCCGAGATATTTGACGCGCACCAGCGCCGTGCCGTCGCCGCGGAAGCCGAGCACCTCGGCCGAGCGGCGCGACAGGTCCATGATCCGGTCGTTGGCGTAAGGCCCGCGATCGTTGACGCGAACGACGATGGTCCGCCCATTGGTGAGATTGGTCACCTGCACGTAGGTCGGGAGGGGCAGCGTCGGGCTCGCGGCCGAGAGCCGCTCCATGTCGTAGATCTCGCCATTGGCGGTGCGGCGTCCGTGAAACAGCTCGCCATACCACGACGCCTTGCCGACGTGGTTGTAGCCCGGCTCTTCGCGCGGCGTGTACGTCACGCCACCCACCTGATAGGGCTTGCCGAGAATGTAAGCGCCGCCGCCCTTGGGCACGGGCTGGCCGAGCGGGATGACGCGTTCGCCGAGATTTTGGCCGCTGCCACCACATCCGGTCGCGAAGGCGGTGAGACTTGCGATGAGAGCAAGCGACAAGGATAAGCGGCCGCCGGCCGACAGACCCGCAAACGCACTCACGCCGCCCGCTATCGTCGCGGGCTTACGCTGACCCACCGAACCCACGTCGAGAACCCCCCCGTGAGGGCTGCTTAAGCGCCGGAAGGCCTCGCTGATCGCAATATGAGGTCCACGCAGCCGGCGCTCAATTCACTGTCAGCCGAAGAGGGTTAGGAAACGATGAATCCGGGCCGCTACCGGCCTATCCACCGATCGCCTGGCGAGCCCGCTCGACCACGCGCTCGAGGGCCGCGCTCGCATCGATCACCGCGAAGCTTTGCGGGCCGATGTCGTAGCCAAGCTGCTCATCGACCACCGAAGGCGTGGCGTCCGACACATCGCCTTTCCGCGCGGCGACCCGCGCTCGCATCACCTCGCGCGGAGCATCGAGCCAGATCCCGGTGAACGGGACGCCGGCCTCGGCCGCGACCGCCGCGACTGGCCGCGCGCTCATCTGGCCTTGCATGCACCGCATCCACGATCACCGTGCGCCCGGCACGAAGCGCGAGCCGGGCACGCTTGCGGCAGATGGCATAGACCTCGTCCGACACGCCCGCCGCGTAGGCGTGCTCCGGTAGCTTCTCCTCCGGCGCCACCCCGAACAGGCGCTTCCGCTCGACGTCGCTCCTGACATGGACGGCACCGGGAAACGCGCCGATCGCGGGCGCGATGGCCCGCGCGACCGCCGACTTGCCGCTCCCCGACAATCCGCCGATGGCGATCAGCCGCGGCGGCCCTGACGGGGCGAGAAAATCGCGCGCTAAATCGACATAAATGCGCGCCTCGTCGCGCGCCGCGTCGGCCTCGTCCTTCGCCGCCTTGCCGGCACGCAACAGCTCGACCTTCGCCCTGATCGTCGCCCGCATCGAGAGAAACAGCGGCAGCGCGGCAAGGCCGAGCAGGTTGGCCGTGCTCCCCTCATCATCGAGATAGGAATTGAGCACGGCATTGGCATGCGCGCCGAGGCCGCGCTTGCCGAGATCCATGAGCAGGAAGGCGAGATCGTAAAGCACGTCGATGGTGGCGAGAGAATCGTCGAACTCGATGGCGTCGAACAGGACGGGCTTGCCGTCGATCTCGACGATGTTGCGCAAGTGAAGATCGCCGTGGCAGTGGCGCACATAGCCTCCCCTCGCCCGCGCTTCGAGCAGAGGCGCAAGCGCGGCAAGCGCGTCACGGCTCGACTTGGCGAGCGCGCGCATCTCCTCAGGCGCGATCAGATCGGCCGCGGCAGCCAGCACCAAATCGTTGTCGTCGAGCACGCCAAGTAGCGGCAGCACGGCCTGCTCCGGCGTGAGACGGCGGTCGGCAGAGGCATGGAGAGCGGCGATTTCGCGAGCGAGCGCTGGCATGGCGGAAATGTCGAGCCGGCCCTCGGCGGCCATGCGGTCATAGAGCATCGCCTGATCGAATCGGCGCATGCGGAGCACCCATTCGACGACAGTTCCGGCGCCGCCAATGGCGAATCCACCGTCGGCTCCAACGGTTATCGGCACGACCTCGAGATAAAGCTGAGGCGCGGTGCGTTTGTTGATTCGAAGCTCGTTGCGGCAAGCCCATTCCCGCTTCGCCAAAGTCGAAAAATCGAGAAAATTGTATCGCACCGCCCGCTTCACTTTATAGGCGAAGGATCCGGCAAGAAAAACGATGGAGGCATGCGTCTCGATGCGCTCGATGGTTGCCGGCTGCTCGGCATACGCCTCGGGCAGAGCGAGGAAATCCAACACATTGGTCTGGGAGGATTGGGTCTCTGCCACGACGTTAACCATAGGACACGAATCGCGTGCCTACTCTGCCACAGGACCTTTGAAAATATTCAGAAAATGGCCGTCGACCCTTGCTGGCAAAGGGTTAACTGGCTAACGTCTCACCGGGATGGGCGGATTTGCGGGGATCAACCCGCGAGCGCCTCTCGGAAAGGCCGAGCGGTCCAGATGACGGGGTGGATGAAGTGCGCGATCGCGCTAGCGGTCGCCGCTCTAGTCGCGAGCGCGACCGCGCCGTCTATGGCTGCCGAGTCCGGCGACATCAATGCCCGCCGCGACTCCTTGCTCAAGCAGATGCTGGCGCGGCCCAACGATCTCGATCTCGCCTTCGAATATGCGACGCTCTCCTCGGAGGCCGGCGACTACGAAGGCGCCATCTCGACGCTCGAGCGCATGCTGATCTACGCGCCGAACACCCCGCGCCTCCAGCTCGAGCTCGGCGTGCTCTATTACCGGATCGGCGCCTATGAAGTGGCGCGCTCCTATTTCGCGCAAGCTCTGGCCAATCCGAACATCCCGCCTGAGGTGGCCAATCAGGTCAAGCTCTACCTCTCGCAGCTCGCGCTCACCGCCGACCCGCCGCCTTTCTCCGCCACGTTCTTCTCGGCCATCCGCTGGGAGAGCAACGCGAACTCGGGTCCCGGCACGCAGAGCATCGTGCTGAACGGCATCGACTTCACCATCGACGAGCAATCCGTCGGCCATGAAGGCTGGAGCGCGCTCAATATCGGCACGCTGCATTACAACTGGAACCTCAAGCAGGGCGACCGCATCGAGCTCGACGCGCTCGCCTACTCGACCGCCTATTTCGAGAACGAGCTCCAGGACGTGAGCCTCGACTTCTTCGAGGTGACACTCGGCCCGAGCTTCAACATGAAGCGTTGGGGCGCGGATAATTCGCGCGCATTCATCTACGGCATCGGCGACCTGGCCTATCTCGGCTACGACTATTATTTCAGCGCGCCGGGCGCCGGCGTGCGCTTCCTGAGCTTCGCCGCCGAGCGGAGCGTGCTCGATGCAAGGCTCGAGACGCGCGTGCGGGAGTTCAACAACACCTCGGACCTGCCCACCAACACGCTGCGCAACGGTCCGCAGACCCGCCTCGGCGCCACCTACTCCTATTACCTGACGCCCGGCTTCGTCATCACCACGCAAGGCTATGCCCAGCGCGAGGATGTGAAGGCAGACTTCTACTCGGACTGGGAGATGGCCGTCTCCGGCGGCTTCGCCTGGACCTTCAACAATCCGCTGCGGCAGGCCCAATATCCCTGGACGTTCCAGTTCGGCGCCGGCGCGATTCGCCGGAACTATGATGACCCCGATCCGACCATCAATCCGAACGTGGCGGAGAGCGACAAGGTGTTCTGGACCCGCGGCGCCCTGGTTCTGCCGGTGGCCGAAACCTGGGCTTTGGTGCCCCAGGTCGAGTATCGCGACCAGGACTCGAATTATGATATATATACGTTCACCGATTTGACGGCTCTTCTCGGGGTCCAGAAGAGGTTCTGAGGGATGTCTAAGGCCAATCCGTCTGCATGTCTTTATCGGCGCGCTCTGGCGGGGATAGCCGCCGTCGCGCTGGCCGCCCCGATCTCGCCTGCGGAGGCCGACAAGGTCGGCGTCGCCGCCGCCGTCAAGCCCGACGCGTTCTCGAGCCTCAGCGGTTCGCCGCGCTCGCAGCTCAATATCGGCAAGTCGATCTTCTTCAACGAGCGGATCAACACGACCGGCACCGGCCTGGTGCAGGTCCTTCTGATCGACGGTTCGACCTTCACCGTCGGCCCGGGCTCGGACCTCGTCATCGACAAATTCGTCTACGACCCCAACAAGAAGTCGGGCGAGGTGGTGGCGACCTTCTCCAAGGGCGTGATGCGCTTCGTCGGCGGCAAGATCTCGAAGAACGAGGGCGGCGTCACCGTCAACACGCCGGCCGGCGCGCTCGCCATCCGCGGCGGCATGTTCCAGACCAACGGCAAGGTCTACTCGTTCCTGTTCGGCGAGAACATGACGCTCACCGGCAAGAACGGGCAGAGCCTCACGGTGTTCGCGCCCGGCAACTTGATCGACACGACGAATGGCGAGATTCGAGCCACAAAACCCGGCGACATTGCGATCCTTATGGCAGCGCTGACGCCGGGCAGCAACGGAGGCGTCACGCCCGGCCAAGCTCCGCAGCCGGCGCAGACCGGCGTCAAAGCGGCGACGCTCGGCAATATCGCTGCCGACGTCATCAACGAGGCGACGGCGACACAAATCCAGGACCAGATCAATAAAGAGATCGCCGATCTGACCACCACGCCGACGGACACCACCACGCCGACGGACACCACCACGCCGACCGAGCCGACGACCACGCCAACGACGACGACCGGCGATACTACGCCACCTCCCCCTCCAGCGAACACTCTGGCGCTCGGCTACTCCGCTGGCGCTTTCACCAAGGAAGGTGGACCTTACTGGGATCGGGCCGGGATTTCTGATCAGTGCTTCACCGACCGACGTAGCGTTGCAGTTCGATGGCACGACGAAGGCATTCTCCGGCGCGGTGTTCAAGCTGTTCTCCAATGACGATGGCGGAGCGCAGCTCACGTTCGCGCCAGTCGACCTTCCCGACAGCGTCCCACAGGATATACAGGACGAACTTGGGGCGTCAGGCATTTTCTTGGGTGCGGCCGGAAGCAACGCGGATAATGTCAACGACAGCATCATTTCGTACGCGCACACGATCTATGGCCTCCCCGCCGATCCGCCAACGAACGATCCCAATTCGCCTGGGCACACACTCCCTGGCAATTTCGCCGGCGACCCGCCAACGCTCGATCCCAATTCAACAGAAAATATAAACTCCGCGACCGCAGTGCTGATCGGTGTCACCGGCAACGGCCAGGTCTTTTGCGAGAGCTGCGATTTCATGAAATGGGGTGCGTGGCTGGCCAACTCGATGTTCAGAACCACGACAATGGCGCAGAGTTCGAAAATTTCGAGGGCCCGAGTTCAAGCCAGATATCCAGGCGGTTGGCTGGTGGGTTGCCGCCGACTCTCTGCCCACCATTGGCCAGCTCCCGACGCTCGGCACCGCAAGCTATCACGGCCACGCGATCGGCCAGGTCCTCTATCACAGCGACGGGATTCAGTCTTATCTCGCCAAGGGCGACGTGCATATGGACTGGGACTTCGCCCAGCGTGCGGGCGTGCTCGACATCAGGCATTTCCGCGACCGGAAATGACAATGTGCCAGTCCTGAACTCGGTGGACAACCGAATGGACATGCCCGGGGTGGCGACGGCCCTCAACAAGTTCTCAGGTCCCTGCTCGGAACTCTAGGAACAAATCGTTGCGCGCCGACCGTCACCGGCATCGCCAATGGTTCGTTCGCTGCTAACGGCAACGACAAGACCGCTGGCGTTATCGGCAACTTCGCTGTCGCCAGTGACAGTGAGGACTCCTATCGGGCAAGCGGCGTCTTTGGAGCTGGCCGCTTGGCAATACCGCTGGAAGCATCAACAATCGGTGCCGCAGTTCACGCCGATTAGCATATATGGGTCGCACAACTGACGCGTCCTTGCCGGCCCCCTCGCCCCTCCCATATAACCCTGTCACTTTCGCGACGGGGAAACATGCGGAAATCGTCAGCGTCTTGCGGCTTTGCCCCTTCTTGGCGGCGCCCGCCCTCTCGGCGTTTGCCCTGGCCGGCCTCCTGATCGCAACCTCAACCCATGACAGCGCGGAAGCCGGCGATCGCGTCGGCGTCGCCGCTGCCGTGACGCCGGCTGCGACGAGCTGCAGCCCCCTGGGGGCGCCACCAACACACTCAAGATCGGCAAGTCGGTCGTCTATAACGAGCGCATCGACACTTCTGGTTCGGGTGTGGTGCAGGTGCTGCTGCTCGACGGCTCGACCTTCACGGTCGGCCGGGCTCGAGCCTCGTCATCGACAAATTCGTCTACGACCCGAAAAGCGGCAAGGGCGCGCTGGTCGCGAGCTTCTCCAAGGGCGCTCTCAGATTCGTCGGCGGCAAGCTGTCGAAGGAGGAGCCGGGCATCGCGGTGAAAACACCGGCCGGCGTGCTGACCGTGCGCGGCGGCATGTTCCAGGGCTGGATCGCCGGTCCTAACAAGGCGCTGATCGCCTTTATCTACGGCAATCATCTGTCGCTGTCGCGCGGCGGCCAGCTTTACACCTTGCGCCAGACCGGCAACTGTTGGCCATCTCCAGTCCCGGCGCGCCGGTCATCAGGCCCGTCAATGACGCCGACACCGCGTTCCTGCTCGCCGCCGTCTCCGGCAAGAAGCTCAAATATGCCAGCGCCATTCCCGTGAAGGGGAAGCGCTGGCCCTATTACTACGGCATCCAGCCTACTGGCCGCTATCCGGACCAGCCCTTCATCAAGGAGCTCTATTACGACACCGCCGCCGGCGACATCGCCCGCAGCAGCCTGAAGCAGGTGCCGATTCCGGTGCCAACGCCCACGATCGTCGTGCCGCCGGTAGTGGTGCAACCCACGCTGCCGCCACCGGTCATCATTCCGACGGTGCCCACGACTGGTCCAAGCATCCGCTGACGCCGCCTGCCGTCGCGCCCGCTGAGGGGTGTCTCGCGGCCGAATTTCCTGCTTAAGTTCGGCTCGACAGCCAAAGAACGTCGGCCATGGCAGGGACTGACCGCGCTTCGTTCAAATCAGAGGCCGCAACCGACCGCTCGGCTCAAGCAGACGCTGGGGGTTGGCGCCCCGAGGCTCGCCCGGCGGCGTTCTTCGCGCTGTCGGCGGCACTCGTCGCAATCTGCGCCTTGGCGACGTTCCAACGCGCCACCACGCCCTGGTCCACCCTTCCCGACAACGACTATTGGATCAGCGTCACCGGGCTCATCACCGCTGACGGCGTCAAGCTCACCCTCGGCAATCTGTTCCGCCACAACAACGAGCACATCATCGTCATCCCAAAGCTCGTCTACGCCGCCAATTACTGGCTGACGTCAGGGAGTAATGTCGGGCTCATCGTCTATTCGCTCGCGCTCGGTGCGGCTTGCACGGCGGTTCTCCTCTGGCTCGCTCTGCCGCTGTTCCGCGACGCGCCCATCCGCATGATGCTGTGCGCGGTGCTGTTCCCGCTCGCAATGTTCAGCGCCAAGCTCTCGCACAGCTATTTCCTCGGCATGAGCGGGACCATTTGGCTGACCGCCGATTTGTTCGTGATCTTGAGCGCTGCGGCGCTCGCCAGAGCTGTGGCGCGGCAAAGCGCTTGCTGGCTACTCGCGGCGCTGCTGGCGGCCCTGCTCGGCGTGTTCTCCTACAGCACTGCGGTCTATTCGCTGCTCACCCTCCTGATCGC
>CAWBSA010000005.1:0-145000 GCA_963791255.1 uncultured Alphaproteobacteria bacterium
GCCCTCCTTCGCCAAACGCTTTATCCACCGTTTGGCCTGGCGGCACATTGTTTGGGGCCGTTCCGCCATAGCTTTTGCGGCTTTTGACCGAGCCTGCGACATCCAGCGCCTGGAAGGCGTCCTTGGTGATTCGCGCGTCGATCGCCTGGAGATCGGCCAATGGCAGGGCTTGAGCGCGACGCCGCGGCTCTCGGCAAGCTTCACGGCCGCCCGGTGATGTGATGCGCCTCGCGGAACGGCAGCCGGCCTGCCGCACCAGCCAGTCGGCCAGATCGGTCGCGGTGGCAGTAGCCGAGTTCGGCGGCGTGCGCGCATCCGCTCGGTGCGGGGGCTCGCGCCCTCGACCATCCCGGTCATCGCCGCGAGCGACAGCGTCAGCAGCGAGGCGGCGTCGAACACCGGCGGCTTGTCGTCCTGCATGTCCTTCGAATAGGCGAGCGGCAGGCCCTTCATCGTCATCATCAGCGGACAGGCAGCCGGCGATCCGCCCGCATGGCCGCGCACCAGTTCGGCGGCGTCGGGGTTCTTCTTCTGCGGCATGATCGAGCTGCCGGTGGAGGCTGGTCGGGCAGCGTGACGAAGCCGAACGGCTGGCTCGCCCAGATGATGATTTCCTCGGCCAGCCGCGACAGGTGCAGCGGCATTGGGTCGCCGGCCATCAGGTAATCGAGCGCGAAATCGCGGTCGGACACCGAATCGAGGCTGTTGGCGGTCGGCGTCGAAGCCCAGCGCCTGCGCGGTCATCTCGCGGTCGATCGGAAAGCCCGTGCCGGCCAGCGCCGCCGCGCCCAGCGGGCACTGGTCGGCCGCGCACGCGCGTCGGCGAAGCGCGAGCGGTCGCGCCCGCCATCTCGTAATAGGCCATCAGGTGATGGCCGAGCGTCACCGGCTGCGCGGTCTGCAGGTGGGTGAAGCCGGGCATGAATGGCGGCATGCTCGGAGCGCCGTTCGCGACCAGCGCGGCTGCAGCGCGCCGAGCCCGGCGTCGCGCTGGTCGATCGCATCGCGCACCCAGAGCTGGAAGTCGGTCGCCACCTGGTCGTTGCGGCTGCGCGCGGTGTGCAGCCGCCCGGCCACCGGCCCGATCAGCTCGGCAAGGCGGCTTTCGACTGGTCATGTGGATGTCTTCGAGGCTCCCAGAACGGGAACGCCGGCCTCGATCTCGGCCGCGACCGTGTCCAGCCCGCGCGCGATCTCCTCGGCATCCTCGTCGGAAACGATGCCTGCGCGCCCAGCATCGCGACATGCGCCTTGGACGCGGCTATGTCCTGCCGCCACAGCGCCTTGTCGAAGGGGATCGAGGCGTTTATCTCGCGCATGATCGCGGCGGCCCCTGCGGCGAACCGTCCGCCCCACATTGTGTTGGTCATCGCTGTCAGGCCTGGGCAAGAGCGTGAGCGGGAAATTGAGCGAACGCAGTGAACCAAAACGCGCCGCGTCGCCGGCCATGTTTATCGTCGCTGGGTCGCTCGCGGCGATAGCCGGATTTCGGCAATGGCAGGGACTGTGAGTTTTGCCCCTTCTGACAATGGAAAGCCGCAAGCGACCGGCGACTCTACGCCGTCGGAGCCGGCCACACCCGGCACGGCGGCGGGGTCGAGCCCGCTCTCAGGCCTCAACAAGGGGGCCATGGCGGCGCTCCTGGTCAGGCCGAAACCGCTCGATCTGCCGCCGTTCGCGTTCGCCGACGGGGACGGCGCCACCAAGACCCTCGCCGACTTCGCCGGCAAGGTCGTGCTCCTCAATATCTGGGCGACGCGCGCCTGCCCTGCCGCGAGGAGATGCCGGCGCTCGACAAGCTCGAGACCGAGCTTGGCGGCAAGGATTTCGCCGTGGTGGCGGTGAATATCGACAAAGGCGGACCAGACAAGGCGCGCGCCTTCCTGGCGGAGACCGGCGCCACGCATCTTGGGCTTTACACCGATCCAACGGGCAAATTGTTCGCCGCGCTGAAGGCGGTCGGCATGCCGACCACGCTCGTGCTCGACCGCGACGGCAAGGAGATCGCCCGGCTGATCGGCCCCGCCGATTGGAGCTCGGCGGAAGCCAAGCGCGTGATCGAGGCGGCCATCGCCGCCAAGGCCGGGCGCGCCTCTGAAGCGCCACCTTCGTGCTCGAGCGCGCTGCTACTTCACCGGGACGACGGCGTCCTTGTCGAGGCGATAGGTATATTTGCACGTCTCGTTGGTTGGCTTGTTGCAAGCATCGCCGGACGTCGTCACGTACATCATCGGCTTGCCGCCGGCTTTGCCGAATTTGTAGGTCTTGAGCAGATCCTCGAACACGATGTCCCAGGCGGTATCGCCGTCCCAGAAATAGATGTGGACTGTGCAGCCGCCGTTGCCGCAGAGCGGATTGAGGTCGCCTTTGCATTGCATCTTGCCGAAATCGGCGATCCAATCCTCGCCGCCGTCGCCGTTCAGGTCGGAGACGCTGAACACCTTATCGGTGTTCGGCGTGCCGCCCATCTCCTTGCAGGCCTGGGCCGCGTCGGTGACCGCTTGCGCGACATTGTCGGGCGGTTCGGCGGCGTTAGCCAGGTTTGCGCCAAGGCAGACGGCGACGATCAGCACAGCCAAGCGAGCGAACAGCGAGGTCAAACCGGGCTCAATTAGCGCCGCTCGTCACGGTCTTGCGCAGCCGCTTCTTGGTGGCCTTGACCGCTGACGAGGGCGGCGCCGGCGGTCGCCTTCACCGCGCCGGTGGTGACAGCGGCAGCGGCGTCGGTCGTGGCGTTGACCGCTTCCTCGGCGTCGAGGTCGAGCGTGCCCTTGGGCTTGTTGCGCGCAATCACCGCCTTCTTGCGCCCTGGCTTGCCCGGCCTGCCGCCGCCGCAAATGCTGTCCGACAGATGCGCCGGCGTGTCGCTGAGCGAGGCCTGGATGGAGCCGCTTGAACCTCGTGCCGAACAGCGACTTCCAGAAATAGCGCTTGAAGCCGTTCTCCAGGAGATCGGTGGCGCGGACGCGTCGCGTGGCTGTCGATTGCTCGCCGAGAACGACGGCCACCAGCTTGCGTCCGTCGCGGGTCGCGCTCGCTACGATATTGAAGCCGGAGTTGCAGATGAAGCCGGTCTTCATCCCGTCGGCGCCGGGCAGGCTGACGAGCAGCCCGTTATGGGTGCGGATCATCTGCTTGCCGACTTGGACCTGGGACCGTGGTGAACAGGTCGAGGTGTTCGGGGAACTCGACGATGATGGCGCGAGCGAGCAGCCGCGCGAGATCACGCGCCGTGGTGTACTGCCCCTCCGCGGGCAAGCCGTTCACGTTGACGAAATGCGTGCGCGTCATGCCGAGATGCTGCGCCGCATCGTTCATCTTGGCGACGAAGGCGTCCTGACTGCCGCCGACGGCTTCGGCGATCATCACCGCCACGTCGTTGGCCGATTTGACGATGAGCACCTTGAGCGCAAGGTCGAGGGTGATGCTCCTCGCCCTCTTTCAGCCAGAGTTTGCTCGGGGCTTGTTGCGTTGCTCCTGGAGCAGATGATGTTGGTGTCGGGTTTGATGCTGCCGTCCTTCAGCGCCTGGAAGGGCGACGTAGGCCGTCATTAGCTTGGTGAGCGAGGCCGGGTACCACATGACGTCGGGATCCTCGGCGTAGAAGACGGTGCCGTTATAGGGCTCGAACACGAGCGCAGGCCCCGCCGTCGCGACCGAAGGAGCGCATAGGATCGCTCCAACGAGGAGGCCAAGACCGGCACGTCTCAGCGTCATTCGATTCCCGCCAATCCCAATCTGGCGCATTCGTGCCTGGCGCTTCCGCCATATGCGCGAACGACGCTGCGCGGAATGATCACCAGTAAAGCGGCTACCCCACCCCTCGGACCCGCCGCGCCCCATAATCAATCCAATTTCGACTGTTCCGTGGCGGGCGGCGGCAAGACGGAGATGAGATCTTGCGCGCGCCGTGCAGCCGAATCGCGAGAATCACGGCCAAACCCTAGGCCCGATCCGCCGCGAGAGTAGCGTGCCGGGTCGAATCCGCAACTGCGAAATTGAATGTCCGAGGGGCTCGCGCTCGGCTAGAGACAGTCTCGTGGGTGCTCGCGCTAAGGAATGGCGCGTTCTTAGGCAAGATTTGCTGGGATGAGTGGGCTATGGATACAGAGGCGAGGCGCAAGCAGCTTGCTGCCGCGATCCGCAGGGTCGCGGCCGGCGACCGCGCCGCCTTGCGCCTCGTCTATGACCAGACCGCCGCGAAGCTTTTTGGCGTCAGCCTCCGTATATTAAAGGACCGAAGCGAGGCGGAAGACGTGCTCCAGGAGGTTTACCTTTCCGTGTGGCGGAAGGCCGGCGCGTTCGACGAGACGCGGGCGAGCCCGATCACGTGGCTGGTGGCACTGACGCGAAATCGCGCGATCGACCGCTTGCGCTCCGGCACGGTAGCGCGGCGGTCGGAGCCGATCAGGCTGCTGACGCCGTCTCGGATCCCGCGCCGCTCGCCGAGGAAATGGTCGAGCGCGGCCAGGAGCAGGCGAGGCTCGACGCGTGTCTCGGCGAGCTCGAAGGGCGCCGAGGTCGGCGATATCAGGTCCGCATTCATCGACGGCACGACCTACGAGGAGCTGGCGCGGGTGTCGGGCGTCCCGCTCGGCACGATGAAGAGCACGATCAGGCGCGGGCTTGCCAAATTGAGAGCATGTCTGGAGCGATGAGCGACACCGGCACGACAGACTTTGCGGAGCGCGAGCGGCTGATCGCCGCCGAATACGTGCTCGGCGTGCTGAACGCGCATGAGCGTCGCGCGGTCGAGCAGCTGATCGCCCGCAGTCTCTGCCTTCGCCGCCGAGGTGGCGTTCTGGGAAGAGCCTGCTCGCGGACTCGCCGCGAGCGTCGCTCCGGTTGCGCCGCCGGCCGCATCGCGCATCGAGGCCGCGCTGATTGCGCCGCGCCGGATCAGCGGAGGCGGCGAGGGGCTGTGGCGGAGCCTCGCCTTCTGGCGTGGGCTGGCCATCGCCGCGAGCGCGTTCGCCGTCGCCTGCCTCGCCGGGCTGATCTATGTCGCGCAAGCCCCGACACTGCGGCCGCCGCTGGTCGCCAAGCTCGACGAATGATCGGGCAAGTCTGGATTTCTTCGGCGGCCGCCGATCCCGTCGACGGCAGCCTGACCATCGTTCCGGCGGCGCTGCTGAACGGCCAGGAGCAGCACGCGCTCGAAAGCTTTGGGTTATTCCCGCCGGCGGCAAGCCGCACTCGCTCGGCCTCATCGATCCCGAGCGTCCGGTCAAGGTCATTGTGCCGCCTGAGCTCAGGCCGCATGTGACGGCGGATCTCGGTGCTCGCCATCACGGTCGAGCCGCTCGGCGGCTCGCCGACGGGACAGCCGACCGGCCCGGATCGCCAACGGCAAGCTCGCCGCGCTTTAGCTACGGCGTCGGCGACTTACTGAAAACGTCATCGGCCGTCGCTGCATCCGCGGCGCGCGGCACGCCGTAACTCCGCCCGTACCCCCCGAAGGGACAACTCACAAAACAGGAGGATGTTATGAAGTTCGTGAAATTCACTCTCGCCGGCGTAGCTGCCGCCGTCGGTCTTGCGTTCGCCGCTCTCGACACCGTTCCGACCTTCGCCAAGGAGACCACGGTGGTGGTCGGCGGCGCGCCGATGTTCCCATCCAAGAATATCATCCAGAATGCGGTCAACTCGAAGGACCACACCACGCTGGTGGCTGCGGTCAAGGCCGCCGATCTGCACGACACGCTGTCGGGCAATGGCCCGTTCACCGTGTTCGCGCCGACCAACCACGCATTCGCTAAGCTGCCGGCCGGCACGGCGCACGTTGCTCAGGCCCGAGACAAGGGCCAGCTCGCCAGGTCCTGACCTATCACGTCGTGCCCGGGCGCATTACCGCCAACGACCTGATGGAGATGATCAAGAAGGGCGGCGGCAAGGCCACGCTCAAGACGGTCGAAGGCGCGGACCTCACCTTCGAGATGAAGGATGGCGCGATCTGGGTGGTCGATGCGAAGGGCGATACCGCCAAGATCACCATCAAGAACGTGATGCAGTCGAACGGCGTGATCCACGTCATCGACACCGTGTTGCTGCCGAGCTAACCCCCCCCTCCCCACAAGGAAGCTCGGCAGAGCATCGCCCGCCGCGGCCATCGCGGCGGGCTTCTCCGCGGCACGCCGACCTCTCCATCGAGACGAGGTATGGAGTATGGTGCTGCCGTTGGGGGGCGTCTAAGCATGGACTGGCTGCGCAAGGTCGTCGAGAGTCGCCGACCGAGCGGGGTCATCATGGCGCTCATTCTAATCAACGCCGTGACGCTCGGGCTCGAGACGAGCGCAAGCGCGATGGAGCGCTACGGCCCGCTGCTCATCGCGATAGACCTCATTGCCATCGCCATCTTCGTGGTCGAGATCCTGGCGCGGCTGTTCGTGCAGCGCGCCGCGTTCTTCCGCGACGGCTGGAACATCTTCGACATGGTGGTGGTCGGCGTCCGGCGGTGGCGCCGGCGACGGCCGCCTTCTCGGTGCTCCGCGCGCTTCGCGTACTGCGTCGTCTTCGGCGATCACCGCCGTGCCTGCGCTGCAGCGCGTGGTCGGCGGCCTGATCAGGGCGCTGCCCGGCATGGGCTCGATCCTGCTCCTGATCGGCCTCATCTTCTATGTGGCGGCGGTGATGGCCGTTAATCTCTACGGCAGCGATTTCCCCGAGCAGTTCGGCACGCTCGGCCGCTCGCTGTTCACGCTGTTCACGGTGATGACGCTGGAAGGCTGGGTCGACGACGTGGTCAGGCCGATCCTGGTCAAGCACCCTTACGCCTGGATCTTCTTCATCTCGTTCATCGTCGTCACCACCTTCACCGTGCTCAACCTCATCATCGGCATCATCGTCAACGCCATCCGGGAGGAGCATGCCGAGAACGAGAGCGCGGAGCGCAAGGCGGAGCGCAAGATGGTGCACGACGAGACCGCGCCGCTGATGCGCGAATTGAAGGCGCTCCGCGGCGAGATCGTTGCCCTGCGCCAGGAGGTCGGCCCCCGCAAGCAGAAGCCGCGCTAAGCTCGCCTCAGCACGTCACCCTCTGCTGGAGCGCCTCGGTGAGCAGGTAGCAGCCGGAGCGCATCTCGGCGATCATCCAGCCGCGTTTGTCGCGGACGAGCTCGTAGGTGACGGAGGTCGCCTTGCCGAAATTCTTGAACCTGGCATCGACCACCGCCGATTCTTCTTGTCCTCCTTGATCAACACGGCGTGGACGTCGCTCAGGTCGAAGTCGTTGCCCATGACGATCATCGAGAAGTCCATGAGGATATCGCCGTTCTTCTTGGCGATGCGAAAGCAGTCGTCCCAGAGCTTCTGCGTGCGCGGCGTGTAGCGCGCGGTGCCGCCGAGCGCGTCGGGATCGTAAAGCGACAGCACATAGTCCGTCGCGCTCTGCTGCTTCGCCGCAACGAGCAGGGGCGATGCGGCAAGCATCAGCAAGGTGATTGCGATCAGCCGGGCGATGCTCATCATCTTCGCCGCCCCCGTCATACCGGCGTAAGCCGGTATCCAGTCGACAAACTTCGCGCGCAACCGGTGAGCTAGCGAATTCTTGCGTTGGATTTCGGCTTTCGCCGGAATGACGACAAGACACTCAACCCTCAACCCTTCTCGATCAGGATGGCGCGGAAGTCGTTGACGTTGGTGAGGGTCGGGCCTGTGACGACCTGATCGCCGAGGGCAGCGAAGAAGGAATGCGCGTCGTTGCGGGCAAGGGCGCGCGCGGGGTCTAGGCCGAGGCGGGCGGCGTGCGCGAGGGTGTCGGGGGTGATCGTGGCGCCGGCAACCTCAGCGGCGCCGTCGACGCCGTCGGTGTCGCAGGCGAGGGCCGAAATGCCCGGGGCGCGGTCGAGGGCGATGGCGAGGGCGAGGGCGAATTCGGCGTTGGGTCCGCCGATGCCGTTGCCGCGGCGGGTGACTGTGCACTCTCCGCCTGAGAGCAGGAGCACGGGTGGCCGCTCGCGATGCCGCGCGCCAGAGCCGCCGTGCTCGGCGGCGAGCGTGCGGGCTTCGCCTTCGAGCGCATCGCCGAGGAACGGCGGACGCCGGCCGCCGCGCGCGAGGTCGGCGGCGGCGGCGAGGGATTGCAGGGGCGGCGATCACCCGGTGTCTCGACGCGGGCGAGGCGCGGTGTCGCCGGGCTTCGGCGTCTCGTCGGCGGGCGCAGCGCGCCTCACCGGCGCCGGGACCTCGATTGCCAGTGGGCGAGGATGCGGCGCGGGCTCGGCGGTGGATGGGTCGCCGACGGTCGGGCCGAGCGATGATCGAGGGGTCGTCGCCGGGGACGTCGGAGACGAGGAGGGCGAGCAATCGGGCGGGGTATGCGGCGGCGGCGAGCTGGCCGCCTTTGATCCGGCTGAGGTGCTTGCGCACGACGTTCATCTCGCCGATCGTAGCGCCCGAGTCGAGCAGGGCGTCGTTGACCGCCTGCTTCTCCGCGAGGGTCATGCCGTCCGGCGGGCGCGAGGAGCGCCGAGCCGCCGCCGGAGATGAGGCCGAGCACGAGGTCGTCCTCGCTCAGCCCCTGGACCAGCTCGAGGATGCGCCGCGCCGCGTCGCGGCCCGGCGCGTCGGGGACCGGGTGGGCGGCCTCGACCACCTGCAGCCGCTCGGTCGGCGCGCGGTAGCCGTAGCGGGTGACGACCAGGCCTTCGAGCGGCCCGTCCCAGGCCTCCTCGAGCGCCGTGCCATGGCGCCGAGGCCTTGCCGGCGCCGATGATGACCGTGCGTCCCTTCGGCCGCGGCGGGAGATGGGCGGCACGCAGATCGACGGGAAGGCAGCGTCGACCGCTGCCTGGAACATGGCTTTGAGAGGATCGTCAGGCTTCATTTTGGACGGCTTTCCCTCCAGGATTGGGCGATGCACCTCGCACAGACGATTGCAAGAAGGCAAGCGAATGAATTAGTTTGCTCAAGCCTGGTGCAATAAAAGTCCGCGTCTTCCGCGAGGCTAATCAATTCGGGATCAATGAGTTATGTCAGTTCAGCCGCGTGAAGATGCCGAAAAACCGGCAAGCCTGCGCACGATCAGCACAAGTCGCCGAAATCCGATATCGAGATCAGCCAAGCCGCACATATGCGGCCGATCCTCGAAGTCGCCAAGGACAAGCTGGGCATCCCGGCCAAGGACTTGATCCCCTACGGGCATTACAAGGCCAAGGTCTCGCTCGACTACATCGCGGGGCTGGCCGACAAGCCCGACGGCAAGCTGATCCTGGTGACCGCCATCACCCCGACACCTGCCGGCGAGGGCAAGACCAGGACCACGGTCGGCTTGGGCGATGCGCTGAACGTCATCGGCAAGAGGGCGATCGTCTGCATCCGCGAGCCTTCGCTCGGCCCTCTGCTTCGGGGTCAAGGGCGGGGCGGCCGGCGGCGGCTATGCCCAGGTCGTGCCGATGGAGGACATCAACCTGCATTTCACCGGCGACTTCCATGCGATCGGCGCTGCCAACAATCTGCTCGCGACGATCGACAACCAGGTCTATCGGCAGCAGCCCCGCATCCACATCCGCCGCACCGCCGGCCTCGGCGTTCGTCGAAGACGACGACGGCGTTCTCCGCCGACATCGTCACCGCCGGCGGCGCCGCCAACGGCTTCCCGCGCGAGGCCGGCTTCGACATCACCGTGGCGTCGGAGGTGATGGCGATCTTCTGCCTCGCATCCGATCTGGACGATCTCCAGCGGCGGCTCGGCCAGATCAGATCGGCCAGACGCGCGACAAGAAAGCCGTCACCGCCAAGGATCTGTCGGCGGCCGGCTCGATGGCGGCACTGCTCAAGGATGCGCTCGCGCCGAACCTAGTGCAGACGCTCGAGAACAACCCGGCCTTCATCCATGGCGGTCCGTTCGCCAATATCGCGCATGGCTGCAACTCGGTGATCGCCACCAAGGCCGCGCTCAAGCTCGGCGACTATGTGGTGACCGAGGCGGGCTTCGGCGCCGATCTCGGTGCTGAGAAGTTCTTCGACGTAAATGCCGCAAGGCTGGGCTCACGCCGTCATGCGTGGTGCTGGTCGCGACCATCCGCGCGCTCAAGATGCATGGCGGGGTGGTCAAGGACGACCTCAAGAAGGAGATTCTCGGCGCGCTGGAGAAGGGCTTCGCCAATCTCGAGCGTCACGTCGAGAATTTGCAGAAATATGGCGTGCCGGTGGTGGTGTCGATCAACCGCTTCTCGAGCGACACCGAGGGCGAGATCGCGCTGCTGAAGAAGCTGTCGGCTAAGCTCGGCGTCGAATGCGTGATGGCCGACCATTGGGCCGAAGGCGGCGCGGGCGCGGTCGAGGTCGCCAAGACCGTGGTGCGCACCGTGGAATTGCAGAAGGGCCAGTTCAAGCCGCTCTATCCCGACGACATGCGCTGTGGTGAGAAGACGCGCACCATCGCGCGCGAGATTTATCGCGCCAACGACATCACGGTTGACAACGCCGCCAAGCGACCGATTCGCCGAGCTGGAGAAGGCAAGGCTTGGCCAGTTGCCGATCTGCGTCGCCAAGACCCAATACAGCTTCTCCACCAATGCCGACGCCATGCTGGCTCGCCGACGGGGCATATCGCGCCGGTCCGCGACGTGAGGCTGCGGCCGGGGCGGGGTTCGTGGTGGTGGTGTGGGGCGATATCATCGACCATGCCGGGGCTGCCGAAAGGCGCCGGCAGCGAACTCGATCGAGCTCGGCAAGGACGGCCGCATCACCGGCCTATTTTAAGGGCAAAAGGAGTTGCAAGGTTGACGGGGTGACGCTAACACCCTGTTCCACGCGAATTATCAATTGGCCGACCACCGGTCAGGCCAAAGAAATCCTTAAAGGGGAGAAGACGAATGGCTGGAGCAAGAAGGCCCGGCCGCAATTTTCTGTTCGTTCCGGGTCCGACCAACGTGCCGGACCGCGTGCTGCGCGCGATGCACGTCGCGATGGAGGATCACCGCTCGTCGAAGTTTCCCGAGCTGACGCTGCCGCTGTTCCGGAGCCTCAAGAAGGTCTTCCAGACCGAGACGGGCAGGTGTTCATCTTTCCGTCACGGGCACCGGCGGCTGGGAAGCGGCGCTCACCAACACCCGCTCGCCGGGCGACAAGGTGCTCGCTGCCGCGCTTCGGCCAGTTCAGCCACCTCTGGATCGACATGTGCCAGCGGCTCGGCCTCGAGGTCGAGGTGCATCGAGGAGGAGTGGGGCACCGGCGCCCCGCCCGAGCGTCATCGCCGCGGCGCTCGCGGCCGACAAGGCCACGCGATCAAGGCCGTGCTCGTCGTGCACAACGAGACCGCGACCGGCGTCACCAGCGACGTCGCCGCGGTCCGCCGGCGATCGACGCCGCCACGCATCCGGCGCTGCTCTTCGTCGACGGCGGTCAGCTCGCTCGGCAGCATCGACTTCCGCATGGACGAGTGGGGCGTCGACGTCGCCGTCACCGGCTCGCAGAAGGGCCTGATGCTGCCGGCCGGTCTCGGCATCGTCTGCGTCAGCCCGAAGGCGCTCGCGGCGACGAAGGCGCGCAGATGCCCGGCGCTGCTACTTCGACTTCGCCGACATGCTGCGCAGCCAACGCCGACGGCTACTTCCCCTACACGCCGTCGATGCCGCTGCTGCTACGGCCTGCGCGAGTCGCTCGCCATGCTGTTCGAGGAGGGTCTCGAGCACGTCTATCGCGCGCCACGCGCCGCCTCGCCGGCGGCGTGCGCGCGGCAGTCGCAGGGCTGGGGCCTCGAGCTCTGCGCCAAGGAGCCCGCGTGGCATTCCGACACGGTGACGGCGGTGATGCTGCCGGCGGGCGTCGACGGCGCCAAGGTCATCGCGCACGCCTTCCGGCGCTACAACCTCGCGCTCGGCGCCGGCCTGTCGAAGGTGGCCGGCAAGCTGTTCCGCATCGGGCACCTCGGCGACCTCAACGAGCTGATGCTGATGGGCGCGATCGCGGGCGCCGAGATGGCGATGCTCGATGTCGGCATCCAGATCGAGCTCGGCAGCGGCGTCGCCGCGGCGCAGGCGCATTTCCGCGGCGCGCAAGCTGCCAAGGAAGCCAAGGTCGCCGCCGAATAAGAGCTTCGAGGGGCGCTATCGGCGGCAGCCGGTCTCGCTTGATTTGACTTAGTCCGGTCCGCTTGGCGCTCGCAGGTCGCGAGCGTCGGGAGAAGGTGAGGCGTGTCGCGACGGGCGGTGTCCGAGCGGCGTCTAGGTAAGGGGCAAGGTTCAGTGCAGCACGCGATCGTGTTCCTCGATCGGGAGTTGGTCCACGCCAAAGTCCGCGTCCGAATTTTCCGCACAGCTATAAAGAATATCAGTCGACCTGGACGCACGACGAGATCGTCGAGCGGCTCAAGGACGCCGACATCGCCATCATCAACAAGGTGCCGATGCCTGCCGCGACGCTCAAGCTCTTGCCCAAGCTGAAGCTGATCGCGGTGGCCGCGACCCGCACGACATCATCGACAAGGCTTATTGCAAGGCGAACGGCATCACCATCGTCAACATCCGCAACTACGCCTTCAACACCGTGCCAGAGCATGTGCTGGCGCTGATCTTCACGCTCCGCCGCAACCTGTTCGCCTACACGAAAGACGTGCAGAACGGGGTGTGGAATAAATCGAGCCAGTTCTGCTTCTTGACCCATCCGATCCGCGACGTGGCCGGCTCGACGCTCGGCATCGTCGGCTATGGCGCGCTCGGCAAGTCGATCGGCAAGCGTGCCGAGGCGCTCGGCATGAAGGTGCTGCCTTACGACGTCTTTCCGCAACCGGGCCTGGTCGATTTTCGAGACCATCCTGACGCAAAGCGACATCATCACGCTGCACGTGCCGCTGACGCCCGAGACCAAGAACATGATCGGGGCGAACGAGCTGCAAGAAGATGAAACCCTCCGCGATCCTGATCAACACCGCGCGCGGCGGGCTGGTCGACGAGGCGGCGCTCGCCGAGGCGCTGCGGAACGGCACCATCGCCGGCGCAGGTTTCGACGTGCTCACCAAGGAGCCGCCGAAGGAAGGCAACATCCTGCTCGACGCCACGATCCCCAACCTGATCGTCACGCCGCATGTCGCCTGGGCAAGCCAGGAGGCCATGCAGATCCTCGCCGATCAGCTCATCGACAATGTCGAGGCGTTCGTGGCCGGCAAGCCGCAGAACGTCGTCGAGTAAACCCGAAAGCACACGCCATGAAGAAGCTGCTGTTCCTGTTCGACACCGACGCTTACCCGAGCGTGTTCGATACCGTCGTCGCCTATGACGGCGGCGCCGATCGCGTGACGGGTTACGCCAATGTCACCCCCGACAATGTCGGCGCGCTGGTCGACGGCACCATCTATACGCGCGGCGGCAAGGACAAGCAGTCGACGGCGATCTTCGTCGGCGGCGGCGACATGCCGAAGGGCGAGGCGGTGCTGGCGGCGGTGAAGAAGCGGTTCTTCGGGCCGTTCCGCGTCTCGGTCATGCTCGACTCCAACGGCTCGAACACCACGGCAGCCGCTGGCGTAGCGCTGCTCGCCAAGGCGAAGACGCTCAAGGGCAAGAAGGCGGTCGTGCTCGCCGGCACTGGACCGGTCGGCATGCGCGCCGCTGCGTTCCTCGGCCAAGAGGGCGCCGAGGTCACCATCACCTCGCGTACCAAGGACAAGGGCGATCAGGCGGCCAAGGCGATCGAGGCCCGCTTCGGCGTCAAGGTCAAGGCGGTCGAGGGCGCCGATGACGCCTCCCGCGCCGCGGCGGCCAAAGACGCCAATATCGTGTTCGCCGCCGGCGCCATCGGCTACCAGCTCCTGCCGCTCTCGGCGTGGAAGGACAATCCCAATATCGAGCTGCTGGCCGACGTGAACGCCCAGCCGCCGCTCGGCATCGAGGGCATCGAGGCGACCGACAAGGGCAAGGACCGCCACGGCAAGCTCGCGTTCGGCGCGCTCGGCATCGGCGGCCTCAAATTGAAGCTGCACCGCGCGTGCATCGGCAAGCTGTTCGAAAGCGCCGACGGCGTGTTCGACGCCGAGGAGATCTACGCACTGGCCAAAGAGATGGCGTGATGACGCAGATCAAGGACACTTCAATCGAGCATTTCCTAGATGCGCTCGCGAGCAGCGGGGCGACGCCCGGCGGAGGTAGCGCGGCCGCCATCATCGGCGCGATGGGCGCGGCGCTGGTGAGCATGGTGTGCAACCTGACCATCGGCAAAAAGAAATATGTCGAGGTGGAGGGCGAGATGAAGGACGTGCTGCACAAGGCCGAGGCGCTCCGCCACAGGCTGACCGGCATGATCCAGGACGACGTGAAGGCGTTCGATGCGGTGATGGGTGCTTACGGCATGGCCAAGGAGAGCGACGCCGACAAGGCCGCGCGCGATAAGGCGATCCAGGCCGCGCTCAAGCAGGCGACCGACGTGCCGCTGCATTGCTGCCGCGCGGCGCGCGAGGTGATCGATCTCGGCTTGGTCGCGTCCGAGAAGGGCAATCTCAACGTGATCTCCGACGCCGGTGTCGCGGTGCTCGCCGGCTATGCTGCACTGCGAAGCGGCGCGTTGAATGTTTACACCAACGCAAAAATGATAACGGACAAAGGCTTCGCTGAGGCTAAGCTCAAGGAACTGGAGACGCTCCTCGCTGGAGCGGAAGGATCAACCGAAAAGGCCTTTGGCATCGTCAAGGGTAAGCTGAGCTAACAGCTTCCGGCGAATGCCGCGGTCGTGTCGATCAAGGGAGGAGACTGTGGACGTCCACGAGTATCAAGCGAAGGAATTGCTGTCGAGCTTCGGCGTGCCGGTGCCAAAGGGCGCCGTCGCGTTCAGCCCCGATCAGGCTGTCTACGCCGCGACCGAGCTTGGCGGGTGGAACTGGGCGGTCAAGGCCCAGATCCATGCCGGCGCGCGCGGCAAGGCGGGCGGCATCAAGCTGTGCAAGACCTATCATGAGGTGCGCGACGCGGCGCAGGCCCTGCTCGGCAAGCGGCTGGTCACGATCCAGACGGGGCCGGAGGGCAAGCCGGTGCAGCGCGTCTATATCGAGGTCGCCGAGCCGTTCGACCGTGAGCTTTATCTCGGCTACGTGCTCGACCGCAAAGCCGAGCGCATCCGGGTGATCGCCTCGCAGCGGGGCGGCATGGAGATCGAGGAGATCGCCAAGAACGAGCCCGAGATGATCCTCCAGGTGGTGGTCGAGCCGGCCGTGGGCTTGCAGGCCTTCCAGGCGCGCGAGCTCGCCTTCCAGCTCGGCTTGAGCATCAAGCAGGCGCAGAGTGCGGTCTCGACCATCATGAACGCCTATCGCGCCTTCCGCGATTGCGACGCGACCATGCTCGAGATCAACCCGCTGGTCGTCGCCAAGGACGATCGCGTGCTCGCGCTCGACGCCAAGATGTCGTTCGACGACAACGCGCTGTTCCGCCGCCACAACGTCGCCGACATGCACGATCCCTCGCAGCAGGATCCGCGCGAGGCGCAAGCCGCCGAGCACAATCTCAATTATATCGGGCTCGACGGCGAGATCGGCTGCATCGTCAACGGTGCGGGGCTCGCGATGGCGACCATGGACATGATCAAGCATGCCGGCGGGAGGCCCGCGAACTTCCTCGACGTCGGCGGCGGCGCGAGCCCGGAGCGCATCGCCACGGCGCTGAAGCTCGTGCTGTCGGACCCCAAGGTCAGCGCCGTGCTGGTCAACATCTTCGCCGGCATCAATCGCTGCGACTGGGTGGCCAAGGGCGTGGTACAGGCGTGCGAGACGGTCGACGTGAAAGTGCCGCTGGTGGTTCGCCTGGCCGGCACCAATGTCGAGGAGGGCCGCAAGATCCTCGCCGAGAGCGGGCTTCAGCTGATCACCGCCGAGACCTTGGCGGAAGCTGCCGACAAGGCGGTTGCCGCCTATCGCAGCGTGGCAGGAAAGGCGGCCTAGGCCGGTCGGGAGGAAAATATCATGAGCATTCTGATCGATGAAACCACGCCGGTCCTCGTGCAGGGCATGACCGGCGACAAGGGCACCTTCCACACCAAGGAGATGATCGCCTACGGCACCAAGGTGGTCGGCGGCGTGACCCCAGGCAAAGGTGGCGGCAACCATCTTGGCCTGCCGCTGTTCAATACCGTGAAGGAAGCGGTGAAGCAGACCGGCGCCACCACGTCCATCACCTTCGTGGCGCCCGCGTTCTGCGCCGACGCCATCATGGAAGCTGCCGACGCCGGTATCAGGCTGATCTGCTCGATCACCGACGGCATCCCGGCGCAGGACATGATGCGGGTGAAGCGCTACCTGATGCGCTATCCCAAAGACCGCCGGCCGATGATGGTCGGCCCGAACTGCGCCGGCATCATCAGCCCCGGCAAGGCCATGCTCGGCATCATGCCCGGCCACATCTATCTTCAGGGCCGCGTCGGCGTCATCTCGCGCTCGGGCACGCTCGGCTACGAGGCCGCCTCGCAGATGAAGGCCAAGGGCATCGGCATCACCACCTCGGTCGGCATCGGCGGCGATCCGATCAACGGATCGTCGTTCCTCGACCACCTCGCGCTGTTCGAGGAGGACCCCGAGACCGATGCCGTGCTGATGATCGGCGAGATCGGTGGACCGCAGGAGGCCGAGGCCTCGGCCTGGATCAAGGACAACATGTCTAAGCCGGTGATCGGCTTCGTCGCGGGCTTAACCGCCCCCAAGGGACGGCGCATGGGCCACGCCGGCGCGATCATCTCAGCGGCCGGCGACAGCGCGGCGGAGAAGGCCGAGATCATGAAATCCTGCGGGCTGACGGTTGCGCCGAATCCGAGCGAGTTCGGCTCGACCGTTGCCGGCGTGCTGGCGTCGCGCCCGGAGCGCCGGGCCTTCGCGTGAGCGAGACCGTCGCGGGACGGGCTGCATTTTCAAACGCGTGATGGCCGGGCCAAGGCCCGGCCATATGCGTCCTAATCGTTATATTTGCGTGGTGCCCGGCATTTCAGGCGGGCATGACGATCCCATCCGGATGGATTGCGTTATAAGGGACGCTGGTCGCTTGGAGCCGTTCGGCCCGAGCCGGGTCTAGCCGATCGACGCGATCGGGAGTGCGTAGCCTGCCATGAACGAGGAGTTGAAACAGACGCCGCGCCAGGCGACCGAGCCGCCGCTGGCGCTGGTCAGCGGCACCTCCGCCAAGGAGGCGTCGGATCTCCTGTTTCAGCTCCTGGTCGAAGTGGTGCGCGAGCATCAGCCCGAGCTCGAGCCGGTGCTGAAGGGCGGCGCCAATATCTACAAGTTCACGCCGGAGCTGATGGCTCGCGCGCTTCAGGCGCAGGGCATCTGGTTTCAGCTTCTGTCGATCGCCGAACAGAATGCCGCGATGCGCCGGCGCCGCCAGATCGAGCGGACGCGCGGCCGGGCGAGCTTGCGCGGCAGCTTCGACCATGTGCTTGCCGAGGCGTCGGCCGAGGGCGTGCCGCCGCGCATCATCGAGGCGCTGCTGTCGAGCTTGCGTATCCGCCCGGTGATCACCGCGCACCCGACCGAGTTCGAAGCGCGTCACCGTGCTCGAGAAATACCGCCGCATCTATCTGTTGCTGCGCGAGCTCGAGATGCCGCGCTGGACCGAGCGCGAGCGTGAAGCCCTGATCGGCGATCTCCGCGACCAGATCGAGCTCGTGTGGATGACCGGCGAGCTGCATTTGCAGAAGCCGACGGTCGAGCACGAAGTGTCCAGAGGCCTCCACTTCTTCGATG
Organism: uncultured Alphaproteobacteria bacterium; assembly: GCA_963791255.1. Taxonomy (GTDB): domain Bacteria; phylum Pseudomonadota; class Alphaproteobacteria; order Rhizobiales; family Methyloligellaceae; genus Methyloceanibacter. The sequence continues at coordinate 17,657 of CAWBSA010000005.1, forward strand.
AGAGCCTGTTCGAGAAGGCGCCGGAGATGCTGTCGCTGCTCGACGGCGCGCTCCAGCACTATTATCCCGGCACGCATTTCGAGCTCGCGCCGTTCTTCCAGTTCGGCTCGTGGATCGGCGGCGACCGCGACGGCAACCCGTCGGTCACCACGCGCGTCACCGGCTGGACGCTGAAGCAAAATGCGCTCGCCTCGCTCCGCCATTACCGCGACAAGCTGGTCGAGCTCGCCAAGGCGCTGTCGATCACCGAGCGCGCTCTCCCCGTGCCCGAGAGCTTCCGCGAGGAGCTCGCCCGCTCGCTCGATGCGAGCGAGGACGGCGAAACCATCAGGACGCGCAATCCGGGCGAGCCCTACCGGCAATATCTGACGCTGGTGCTGCGCAAGCTCGACGCCACGCTGGCGCGCATCCAAGGAATGGACATCGCTGGCCCCGGCGGCCCTTATGCCAATGCCGACGAGCTGATCCTCGATCTCCGCATCGTCGAGAACGCTCTGAGCGAGGCGGGCAGCCCTTCGATCGCGCGCAATCGGGTCAAGCCGGTGCGCCGCGCGGTCGAGATTTTCCGCTTCTCCACCGTCAGGCTCGACCTTCGCGAGAACACCACGCGCACGACCGAGGCACTGCAATCGCTGTGGTGGACGACCGCGGGGCACGGCGACGCGACCCCGCCCGAGCTCGGCAGCCGCGAGTGGCGCGCTTGGCTGCTGCGTGAGCTGTCGCGGCCGCTGACTGCGCTCAGGCTGGTGCCTGAGCTGTCTCCCGAGACCGCCGAGCTGATCGCCATGTTCCGCCAGGCCGGAGAGGTCAGGCGCGAGATCGACCGCGACGCGTTCGGCTCGTTCATCCTGTCGATGACGCGCTCGGTGGACGACATTCTCGGCGCCTACCTGCTGGCCAAGGAGGGCGGCCTGTTCCTCGACGCGGCCGGCACCGAGATCTGCGCGCTGCCCATCGTGCCGCTGTTCGAGACCATCGCCGATCTCCGCGCCGCGCCGGCCATCATGCGCGAGGCGCTCGCCGTGCCGCTGATCCGCCGCTCGACCAAGTGGCAGGGCGGCGTGCAGGAGGTGATGATCGGCTATTCGGATTCCAACAAGGACGGCGGCTATGTCGCCTCGAACTGGGAGCTCGCCAAGGCGCAGTCGCAGCTGACCCGCGTCGGCGCCGAGGCCGGCGTGGCCATCGCCTTCTTCCATGGGCGCGGCGGCTCGGTCTCACGCGGCGGCGCGCCGACCGGTCGGGCCATCGCTGCCCAGCCCGCCGGCTCGATCAGGGGCCGCTTCCGCGTCACCGAGCAGGGCGAGGTGGTGTCGTTCAAATACGCCAACCGCGGCACGGCGCTCTATCAGATGGAGCTGCTCGCCGCGAGCGTGTTCGAGCATGCGCTGAAGTCGGAGCGCGAGGAGGCGCTGCAGCCCAGCCGCGAGTTCGACGACGCGATGGAGGCCCTGGCAGGGGCGAGCCGCGCCGCCTATTCGGGGCTGATCGGCCATCCCGACCTCGTCGCCTATTTCCAGGCGGCGAGCCCGCTCGAGGAGATCTCGCTGCTCAATATCGGCTCGCGCCCGGCGCGGCGCTTCGGCGCCCGCTCGCTCAAGGACCTCCGGGCGATTCCCTGGGTGTTCGCCTGGTCGCAGAACCGCCATGTGATCACCGGCTGGTATGGGGTGGGGAGTGCCATCCAGAGCTTCCTCGAGGTGAGGGGCGACGAGGGGCTCAAGCTGCTCCGCCGCATGTTCGCGGAGTCGCGCCTGTTCCGGCTGATCATCGACGAGGTGGAGAAGACGCTGCTTCTGGTCGATCTCGACATCGCCCGGGAGTATGCCAGCCTGGTTGCCGATGCGGGGGTGCGGGCCAACATCTTAGGGTTGATCGAAACTGAGCTTGCGCTGACCCAGAAGATGGTGCTGAAAGTGAGCGGCGGCACGAAGGTTGCCGAGCGTTTCCCCGAATTCCGCGCCGCCCTCGAAGGGCGGCTTCCCACCATCAACGAGGTCAATCGCGAGCAGGTCGAATTGTTGCGCCGGTTCAGGGGCGCCGCTGATGACCGTGAGCGTGACGCTTACAAATCCGCAGTGCTGCTATCCATCAACACAGTTGCCGCCGGTCTCGGCGCCACAGGCTAAAGTAGGAGGGAGGACACATGAGCTTTACCCTGATCCAACAGGCAACCCCGCGTCTGCACCGTTCGGAGCTTGCCGTGCCGGGGTCTAACCCGTCGCTGTTCGAGAAGGCGGCCAAGGGCGCCGCCGACATCATCTTCCTCGACCTCGAGGATGCGGTCGCCCCCGACGACAAGGAGCAGGCGCGCAAGAACATCATCCAAGGCCTCAACGACCTCGACTGGGGCAACAAGACCATGATGATCCGCATCAACGGTCTCGACACCCACTACGCCTATCGCGACGTGGTCGACGTGGTCGAGAACTGCCCGCGGCTCGACATGATCCTGATCCCCAAGACCGGCGTGCCGCAGGACGTCTACGCCATCGACATGCTGGTCACGCAGATCGAGCAGTACAAGAAGCGCGACAAGAAGCTCGGCTTCGAGCTGCTGATCGAGACCGCGCTCGGCATGGCCAATGTCGAGGCGATCGCGCAGAGCTCCAAGCGCGTCGAGGCGATGAGCTTCGGCGTCGCCGACTATGCCGCCTCGACCCGGGCCCGCACCATGGGCATCGGCGCGCCGCACCCCGATTACGGTATCCTGTCCGACAAGGACGGCGACAATCCGCGCCTGTTCTACTGGAACGATCCCTGGCACTACGCGCTGTCGCGCATGATGGTCGCCTGCCGCGCCTACGGCTTGCGCCCGATCGACGGGCCGTTCGGCGATTTCTCCGACCCCGACGGCTATCTCGCCGCGGCCAAGCGCGCCGCGGTGCTCGGCTTCGAGGGCAAATGGGCGATCCATCCCGCGCCAAGTCGAGCTCGCCAACACGGTGTTCACGCCGTCTGAGGCGGAAGTGACCAAGGCCAAGCGCATCGTCGAGGCGATGAAGCAGGCGGCCAAGGAAGGCAAGGGCGCGGTGTCGCTCGACGGCCGGCTCATCGACATCGCCTCGATCCGCCAGGCCGAGGCCCTGCTCAACAAGGCCAAAGCCATGGGCATGTAGCCCAGGCGCATCGAACATACTCGGCGTCACCCCGGCGAAAGCCGGGGTCCAATTTTCTTCGCGCTTTGCGCTCACTGGATTCCGGCTTACGCCGGAATGACGGTGCACCTGCAAAAAATGTTTGCGGGCTCGCTCGCGCGGCGTTCGACGCTGCCGCAAGCATCACGGCAGCTCGATCGGGCCGAGATCGACCTTGCCCTTGCGCGCGGTTCCGTTGCGGTCGGCGGGCGCATCGGCGGACAGCGTGCCTAGGCCGAGGAAGGGCGCCGCGGCCGTCGGCGTGAAGCCGTTCGGGTCGTGGCTCAGCGCGGCGGGGAAGTTCGCGAACCAGCCCATCGAGAAATCCTCGCGCGCGGTCTCTTCGGCGCCGGGCTCGCGCCCCTCGAAATGGCCGGAGACATAGAGGTTCGCGCGATACACATTGTCGCCGGCACGTGTCGTCGACCTCCATCAGCAGCGCCTTGGGGTTCGCCGTCACCTTGCCGCCCTCGGTCTGCACGCCCAGAAGCACATTGTTGGCGAACTCGTTCCGGGTCGAGTTGGCCTCGAACTTGACGCCGTGCTTGGCGGTGGTGATGAACAGATTGTGCAGGATCTTGTTGTCGCTCGAGCCGAGCTTCGGGTTGTCGGTCTCCTGCCAGAAGCTGACATTATGCCGGGTCTGGGGACCGAAGATGTTGTTGCGGACCACGCTCCGGCGCACGCTGGTGAAGTTCGGACCGTTCGCCAGGCCGTGGTGGAAATAGTTGCCGTCGACGAGGAAGTAGTCGCTCGCGCCCTGGCCGCCTTCGCCCTCGCCGGCATAGGCGTCGCAGCGCGGGTCGTCGAACGGGATGCCGGGCTCGGCGCAGGTCGAGGCCGGATCGGCGTTGATCTGGAAGTCGCTCGACAGATTGCCGTAGGTCTCGTTGAAGCGGACGATGTTCCAGTCGCCGCCGTTCGAGAGATAGATGCCGTGGCCGTCGTCTTTCTTCGCGCCATGGGCGACATTGCTCTCCCACACCGCCCAATCGGCCTGACCGGACAAGATCGGATCCCGGTCCTGATCGTGGCCGTCGCAGTTGAGCACGGCGATGCCGCGCGAGTGCTCGCTCGCCGGATAGCCCGCACCGACCGCGCGCACGCCGTATTTGCCGCCGATCAGCTCGAAGCCGTCGACGGCGATGTAGTCGGCAGCCTCGAGGTTGAAGCAGGTCTGCCGCCCGCTGGTGCAGCATTTCATCTTCACGCCGATCGACTTGTCCTCGTTGCGCTCGCCGAACAGAACGATCGGCGCGTCATAGGTGCCGCTGCGTCTCCTTGGTGAACTCGAAGCAGCCGGTATACGCGCCGCGCAGGAAATAGATCATGGTGCCGGGGCGGGCGGCGGCGACCGCGTCCTTGACCGACATCGGCGCATCGCGGCTCGCGCCGTCGCCGCTGCCGTCGGGGCTCACGTACAGGGTCTGCGACGGCTTCCAGGCCGGGTCGGTGTAGTAGCGGTTGAACTTCTCCGGGAAGCCCATGAATTCGCCGCCGCGCGCGACCGCGGGCTGTGCGGGATCGCTCGAAGCCACGCTCGGAGCAGCATCGGCTGGAGCGGGTGTCTGCGCCGCCTCGGCGGCAGGTTCGGCAGCAGGGGCAGCAGGGGCGCCAGACGGAGCGGCGCCGAGCTTGTTGAGATAGGCGCGGGCGAGGTCGGCAAGGAAGCCCTTGGGATAGCTCGCGAGAAACGCATTCCAGGCGTCGGCAGTGCCAAGCTCCTTGGCCGCCGCGAACGCGTCCTTGGCCGACACGTCGCCGTCCGGCGCTGCCGCGCTCTGGTCGGTCGGGGCTGGGGTCGCAGGTGAAGCGCCGGCCGCCGGGGCAGGGGTCGCAGGCTCGGGATCGGCCGCGACCGGAGCGGGGCTTTCTTCTTCAGCAGTCTTAGCGGGCGCGGGCGTTGCCGGTTCGGCGGGAGCGCTTTCCACAGACTGCGCCGCACCGCCAACACCGTAGGCGCCGAGATCGCTGCCGCCGTCGCCCTTGCCGATCGCCGGGCTGCCGGCTTGCAGATGGAAGTCGCCCGTGTCGGGCGCGACGAATAGCGGATCGGCGGGGGCGATAATTCCCGCACCGAAGGCGATTTTGATGCTGCCGTCGGTGTATTTGCTCTGCGCCATCGAATAGGACACCGCGCCCTTGATCGGGGCGCAGTTGCTGTCGCAGGCCGTGGCGAGATCGCGCTCCGGCGCATTGCCGAAGAAGATCGCGTTGGTGACCGCATAGGTATCGGCGGCGACACCTTCATACGTGTCGACGAACAGGCCGGTCGCCGGGCGCCTCGCAGCCAGGATCGAGCGCCTCGACATTGGTGAGATGGTCGAACGTGGCGATGGTCGGGACCCGAGCCGCCAGCACCGCCGTCGACCAGGATGTTGCCGCCGCAATTCCGGTAATAGACCTCGTGCGCGCTGATGCATTTCGCGCCGTCGTCGCAGAAGAAGCCGCCGCCGCCATCGCCGGCGCGGTTGCCGCGATAGAAATTCCAGGCGAGCGTCGCGGTGGTCGGCTGATTGCCCGGCGTGAAGGCGCCGACATAGAGGCCGGCGCCCCATTGCGTCACGCTGTTGTCGATGAAGCGGTTGCCGACGATGTTGAGCGTATTGCCAAACAGGTAGAGCGCACCGCCATGCGCCGCGTCGGGCTCGACGCCGGCATTCGCCTCGATCAGATTGCTCTCGATCGATACGCTGTTCTGGTTGGTGGTGTCGTTGAGGAACAGCGCGCCGCCGCGGCCGCAACTGTTCTTGGCGAAAACGTTGCCCTTGATCGTGCCGGAGATATTGTTGAGAGCCACGCCGCCACCGACCAGCGAATTGTCGCCGCAGGCATTGTCGTGGATGTAATTATTGGTGACGTCGAAGCGCTGCGACTCGTAATAGTCGCGGAAAATCGCCTGCGCGTAGCCGGTGATCTCGAAACCGTCGATCGCGGTGAGCCCCTTCACGGGGCCCGGGTCCACGATGCGGAGGAACGAGCCGCCTTTGCCTGCGGCCTTGCTGACGATACTTGGCGCTGTCGCGAACCTTGAACGCGCTGCCGCTCTGGAAGCCGCCGGCCAGCGTGAAATATTTCTCGCCCGGCTTGATCTGCTCGGCGTAGGTGCCTTCCGCGACGCAGATGATGGCTCCCGGTTGCGCGGCCTCGACCGCAGCGGCGATCGTCTTGAACGGCTTGCCCGCGGTTCCGTCGCCCTTGGCTGCGGACGCATCGACGTAGCAGCGCGCAGCTCGGGATCGCGGTGGCGCGCGCGACCGTCACGGCGTGAGGCGGGGCGGCATCACCGGCGATGGCCCAAGCGGGAAGCAGCGCGCCTGCAAGCAACACGGCGAAGAACAGACGGGTCATGCGCGCTCCTAGGGGGTTCGGGCCGGGCTCAGAATGTGACGACGATACAGTGTGGCGCTAGGTTGTATCCAACGCGCAAATCCAACCACGCGTCATGGGTCGGCCCGGAGTGCAAAGCGCCGCTCGGCGTCACCCCGGCGAAAGCGGGGGTTCGGTTTTGGCTCGCGCTGCCTGCCGCTCTATTCGTTGAACAGAGGCAGCATGCGGTCGCGCATCAGATGCACCGCCTGGTCGATGGTGCGAACGTTGGTGCGCGGCTCGAGGCACTTGATGCCGCTTTCGAGAATGGCGCGCACGTCGGCGCAGGTCAGGATCTTGCGTTCGACCAGATGTTCAAGCAGCGCCACCGTGGTCACGCCGTTGGCGATCGCAATGGCCTGATCGCTGCAGCCCAGTAGACTGATCATGGCTCCCTCCATCTCCTCCCGAGAGATAGTTCTTGCCACTCAGTTATAGCTGCTTCGGCGGCGATTTGGACGGGCTTTAGCTGGCTTGGATCAGCTTTTCGCTAGCGCTTGAAGGTCAGGCTGGTGGCGAGTTTATAGGTGCCGGATTTGTTGTTGAGCTTGACGATGTTGATCGTGTGATCGGCATCGTGGAGCTTGATGCTCATGCGGCCGGAGAACTTGTCGCCGGCGATCAGGGCGTGAACCGTGTCGCCCTTCGCCGTGCCGGTGACGGTGCCGCTGGCATCGTAGACGCTCTCGTTCCAAGAGCCTTTGATCTTGCCGCTCTTGTCGGCGACCTTGAGGGTGGTGTTGACCTCGTAATCGTCGCCCTTGCAATGCAGCGTCTGAACGATATTGCCGCCGGTCACCTGATATTTCGTCGTGCAACTCACTTTCTTAGGCTGGCCGTCGTCGGTGATGACGATGCCGTCGCCTTTCCAGTCGCCTTTCAGCTGGTCGAATGGATCGCCGGCCTTCGGCGGAGCGGCGAGGCCTGGCGAGGTCAAGGCCACGCCGAGGATGAGGCTCGCGAGAGCGACGGCCTTATGAGTGGACGAGATCGGCAAAGCATACCCCCCTTGGCTATTTCCCCGATTCAAACATCGAATTTCCGCCCCGGCAACAGACTTACGATGATGGCTGTTGTTTGCCCCCTGCCGCCAGGCCGCCGATATGGCCTAGAAAAGTGGCACAAAACGGAACGCGCCCCGAATCGGATAGAACCCGCGCGGGCAGAAGAAGGTTAGGCAACTCATGGCTATCAAGAAATCGCCTGAACCGGTCACGACCGCGCCTGACTTGCCGCCGCCGCCCGAGGGCCTGACCAAGGAGGAGACCCGTTCGGTCGCCAAGCGCCGGAGGCTCCGCGCCGCCGTCGTCTACGAGATCATTCGCGTCGAGGGCGAGGGCGAACTCGCCCGCAGCTTCGGTGCGTTGTGGTGGTCGGCGCTCGCCGCGGGGCTGTCAATCGGCTTTTCGGTGGTGGCGCAAGGAACGCTGAAAGCCTATCTGCCGAGCGCACCCGGCGCCTGGATCATCGAGGCTCTTGGCTATTCGGTCGGCTTCCTGATCGTCATCCTTTCGCGCCAGCAGCTGTTCACCGAGAACACGTTGACGGCGGTGCTGCCCGTGATCACGCGCAAGAAGTGGGAATGGCTGCCGGTGATGCTCCGGCTGTGGGCAATCGTGCTCGCCGCCAATCTCGTCGGCTGCTTGCTGTTCGCGGCCTTCCTCGCCTATTCGGGGGCGCTGTCGCCCGAGATCGCCGCCGGGATCAAGGCGGTCGGCGCCAAGCTGATGGTCAACTCGGCGCAGGAGATGTTCGTCAAGGGCATCGTCTCGGGGTGGCTGATCGCCGCGCTGGTGTGGATGCTGCCGTCGGCCGAAGGCACCGAGATCTTCGTCATCACGTTGATCACCTATCTGATCGCGCTCGGCGGCTTCACGCATGTGGTGGCCGGTTCGGCCGAGGCGCTTTATCTATGGCTGGTCGGACAGGAATCGCTGTCGCGCGTCGTGTTCGTGTTCTTCCTGCCGACACTGGCCGGCAACGTGTTTGGCGGCACGCTGATGTTTGCCGTGCTGAGCTACGCGCAGGTGCGCGAAGAAATCGACGAGCAGTAACACGTGAGGCGGGAATGACCATCAGCGGCGGATGTCTGTGCGGCGCGGTGCGCTACCGGATCGAGGCGTTACCTGTCGCCAAGCGCATCTGCTGGTGCCGCGATTGCCAGTTCATCGGCGCGGGCCACGGCACGGTCAATCTCACCTTTCCGAGCGAGGCGGTGCACATCGAGGGCGAGCTCGCCGATTACGCGAGCCGCGCGGATAGCGGCAATCTCATGCATCGCCGCTTCTGCCCGAGATGCGGCACACCGGTCACGACGCAATCGGAGGCGCGGCCGCATCTCCTTACCATCCGCGCCGGCACGCTCGACGACTGTGAGATCGCGCGGCCGCTGATGACGATTTGGACCTCGAGCGCGCCAGCTTGGGCGCCGATCGATCCGCGCATCCCGGCCATCGAGAAGCAGCCACCTCCGCCGGTCGTGCCGCCGAAGGACTGAGCGCAGGGGCGGCACGGAGGCGTATTTGCCGGTTGGGCAGGCTGCAAGGCAGGCGGTATAATCCCTGCTCCCAACATAGGAGTGCGGCGCAATGAGCATCTTCGGAGACATCATGTCGGCGATCTTCGGGCGGTCGGCTTCGGCGGCGACGCCAGGCACTGCTGCGCCGGCAGGCTCGGCGCCTGCCGCGCCAACGCCGAGCGGGCCGCGCGGCACCGTGGCGGCGAGCCCCGCCGGCCAGCCAACCGTCGATGTCGTCGCGGTGCTGGACGCGCTCGCCAAGCAAAAGAAGCAGAAGCTGAATTGGCGGAAATCGATCGTCGATCTGATGAAGCTGCTCGATCTCGACAGCAGCGCCACGGCGCGTAAGCACTTGGCCGACGAGCTTCACTATCAGGGCGACAAGCAAGATTCGGCGAAGATGAACGTCTGGCTGCACAAGCAGGTGATGATTAAGCTTGCCGAGAACGGCGGGAAGGTTCCCGACGATCTCAAGCACTAGCCTAAGGGCGCGGTGCTAGACGGAGATTTCGTTGCCGAGATTGAGGTGTCGCGCGAGACGCGCGAGCGGCCGCCGCTTGCTGCGACAGCACTCGCCGCGCGGGCCGTCGATCGTTCTTTCCCCCTTGGTGAACGCCTCGTTCAGCTGAACGAGGGGACTGGGCACCCGCTGCAATGCGGGTGCCCAGGTGGGGAGGGGAAAGAGATTCTGTGTCGTCAGTCTCATCGATTTAGCGATTCTGGCTGTAGCTCTGGGCGAAGTCCTGGGCCAGGACCGGCGCGGCAGAGGCGACGATCAGGGCAACGGCGATCATGACGGTCTTCATGGTGGTATCTCCTTTGGGTTCGGGTTCGCGGTTAGCGATTCTGGCTGTAGCTCTGGGCGAAGTCCTGGGCCAGGACCGGCGCGGCAGAAGCGACGATCAGGGCGACGGCGATCATGATGGTCTTCATGGTGGTGTTTCCTTTAGTTCGGTTCGCGGTTAGCGGTTCGAGCCGTAGCTCTGGGGGAAGTCCTGAGCCAGGACCGGCGCGGCAGAGGCGACGATCAGGGCAACGGCGATCATGATGGTCTTCATGGTGGTATCTCCTGTTCTAGGTTCGGTCCGCGACTAGCGGGACATGTAGCTGTTGGGGAAGGTGTCGGCGAGGACGGGCGCGGCAGAGGCGACGACTAGGGCGACGGCGAGGATGAGCTTCTTCATGGTGGTTCTCCTTTAGGCATTGGCGTTGGCCGGTTGATCTTCTGTTCGGCCGGTTGGCCAGGGTGCCGTTCGAACAATTGATAGGTGGGAGGGGCGGGGGCGTTTGCCCAATAGCCTATGGCTATGGTGTCGGTGCTTTACGCGCTCGCGCTGGAATCGGCCGAAAGCTGAGACTTTTGTCGGGCACCAAATCCGGACTGAGGCGTTAGCTCTCCAAAAGCCCCCTTGAAGAAAGGGAGAGAGCTATGGGAGTTGCGTCTGCTTCAGGCCGTCGCGCTTTGATCGTCGAGGATGAGATCGTCATCGCCCTCGACCTCGAGGACGCCATGTCGGCGCTCGGCTACGAGGTCTGTGCGCTCGCACCGAGCGACAGAGTGGCGCGCTCCGCCGCGATGGAGCATCAGCCCGATCTTGCGTTGGTGGATGTGTGTCTCGAAGGCGGACGCGAAGGGATCGAGACCGCGCGCTGGCTGCGCGAGGTCTGCGGGGCTTCGGTGCTGTTCGTCACGGCGCGCCATGACGAGGACACCGTCTCGCGGATTCATCAGCGGGTGCCTGGTGCGCCGGTGGTGCGAAAGCCGGTCTATCGCCAGTCCCTTGCCGATGCCGTTGCACAGATCGCGCCAGGATCAACGGGCACAAAATAGCCTTTACCGCTGGCGCCGCCGCAAAATGGCCGCGCCCGCGTGGTCATTTCAGGGCGGCGCGAATAGCGCTTGAATTGCCGGCTTGGTCGGACGTCCTGGCGGACCCACGTCCCACCTCGCGGCTGCAAGGGGAGGCCCACATGAACACTCGTCACAGGTCGCAGGGTAGGCAGCAGCCGAAGCGGATCATCGCCGAGGCAACCGGCGCGCCGCGGCGCGAGGATGCCATGCTCGCCGCCACGGAGCTGCCGGTTCCGAAACCGGCGCAGCATATGCTGGAGAGCGCGTTCGAAAGCATCGAACGCTCGTTCAGGGCGGCTAAGCTCGGCACGGTCGCGGTCAATCGCAAGCTGATCGACATCGCGCGGACCAACGTCGCCTCGAGCCTCGATCTGGCGATGGGGCTCGCCACCGCGAAGACGCCGATGGAGGCGGCGCGGCTGCAGATGGCGTTCTTCGACCAGCATATGAAGACGCTCGCCGCCCAGGCACAGGAGCTCCGCGCGCTTCAGGCCGAGCTGATGGCAACCGCCAACGAGCCGCTCCGCGAGCATGTCAGGCGCAGCTAGGACGCGCGACATGCAGGTGCGCTAGGCATCGCTTGTGCGCTAGCGCTTCGCTACCTTGAGCGTTCTTTTGATGCGCTACCGCTTCGCTCCTTGAGCGCTTTTTCGATGCGCTACCGCTTCGCTACTTGAGCGCGGGGTCGTCCCACCAATGCGGGGCGGCGCGGCGCAGCGCCGGCACCACCAGCCAGCAGCTCACGGCAGCCGCGACTGACGCGGCGACCACCAGGCTGAACGCGGTGGCGCGTCCGTAAGGCGCCTTGGCAGCCTCGAACAGCCAGCCGCCGAACGCTTCAGACGCGGTGCCGGCGAAATTGGTGAGCGCCATGACGGTGGCGAACACCGTGGCGGCGGCTCGCGCCGGGATGATGCGCGCGGTCAGATCGAGCTGGATCAGCGTGCCGGTCATGTAGGCCGCGCCGGCGATCACCGAGACCACGTAGGCCGAGGTCAGGCTGTCCAATTGCCAGTAGACGGCGTTCGAGACGATCGCGGCGAGGATCGAGAGATGCAGCAGGCGCGAGAGCCGCACCACTCGGCAATAGATGCCGTAACCTATGCTGCCGATCAGCGAGCCGAGAAAGAACGCCGAGGTGACGTTGCCGAATTGCTGCTCGGAGAAGCCGAGATCCTCGGTCATGTGCACATAGAGCACCGAGCCCCACACCGGATTGAAGCTCCATAGCGTGAGCAGCGCGCACACGGCGAGGAACAGCGGATCGCGCAGCACGCCGAGCAGCGCCGCGCCGGTCTCGCGCAGGTTTGTGGCGTCGAGATGGGTGCCGTGATCGTCGCGCGCGTAGACCCAGGTTACGGCGAGCGCGACCAGCCAGAGCACGGCGCAGCCGCCGAAGGCGAGCGACTGGAGATGCTGCCCGGCGACATAGCCGCCGAGCACGCCGGTCAGCAGCAGTGCCGCGTTGGCGGCAGCCCATTGGATCGATTGGAAGCGCCCGGTCAGCCCGAGCGGCTGGCCCTTCTCGACCATCAGCGCATCGACGATGACGTCGCCGAGCGCTATTCCCATGGTGGTCGGCAGCAGCAGAGCGAACAGCATCCAGCGACTGCCGGGCGCGAGCGGCACGAAGGCGAGCACGAGCAGGCTGAGCGCGGCGAGAGCGTTGGCGAGCAGCAGATAATTGCGCCGGCGCGAGCCGAACAGCGGCACGAAGTCGGACAAGAGCCCGAAGATCGGCTTGATGGTCCACGGCACGGCGAGCAGCGCCATCAGCCCGGCAAGCGCTGCCGGCGATTCTCCCCAATCCTTGAGCAGCGAGCGGACCGGCTGGGCGATCAGCCCGGAGGTCGGATCGCCGACGCTCTGCACGAAATAAAGTGCCGCGAAGAATGTATAGGCGCCGACCACCGCCGAGTGTGGCGGCGGTTGGCTATTGCCCGTTGCCTGTGAGCTTCGCCTGGCGTCGTTCGGCACTGGCCTCGGCCCGGAAATCCATTGGTCTTGAGCCACGCCCTACACCGAATTCAGCCGGCCTGTCTCGGTCCGTCTCCCAATTGGCTGTGGCGCGACCAATCACAACCGGGGATGGTCGCCGCCGCCGCAAACGTCGCGCGCGGTCGGGCGCGAACCCGTGTAGAGTCTCGGGGAGGGAGCCTGCCAGACCAACAAACCGAGAGGGAAACGCTCAATGTCGATCAATGCCGCGAGACTGCTTATCGCTTCGGTCACGATCCTCGCCTTCGCCGGCGTGGCATGCGCCGAGTCCGTCACCGTGACGCCGGCCGTCCAGCAGAATTGTGAGTGGGACTATCATAATTTCTGCGACCAATACGCGATCGGCAGCGAGCTGCTCGACATGTGCTTCAAGCAGAACGGCCCCAAGCTGTCCAAGCCCTGCGTCGATGCGTTGATCGCCGCCGGCGACACCTCGCAGGAATATGTCGACCAGCAGAAGAAGCTGCTCGGGAAATAGACCTAAGGCTAATCGTTCAGTTCGGGGGAAGCCATGCAGGGCGAGACAGAGTCGGTCATAACGCAGCGCTTCGATACGAGCGCCGCGCCGCGCTCCAAAGCCGTGGACGTGCTGATGCGCGAGCTCAGGCATTTCGGCACGGTGTTTCTCTATCTCGCTTTGGTGTTCGGGGTGTTCGCGCTGCATGCGTTCGTTGTGCTTGCCAATAACGGCATGTCCTACCAGTTCTACGGCGCCTCGCTCATCAACGCCGCGATCCTGGCCAAGATCCTGCACCTGGCCGAGGCGTTCCACTTCGGCGAGAAATTCGCCGACAAGCCGCTCGCCTATCCCATTCTCTACAAGTCGGTCGCGTTCGGACTGTTGCTCGTTGCCGCTTATGTCGTCGAGGAAGTCGGCGTCGGCCTCATTCGCGGCAAGAGCCTCGCCGAGGCCAGGCCCGATCTCGGCGGCGGAACGCTCGCCGGTATCGCCGCGGTCGCGGTGATCATGTGCGTCGCGCTGATCCCGTTCTTCGCCTTCAAGGAGCTCCGCCGCGCCTATGGCGGAGCGGCATTCGATTCTCTGATTTTCAAGAGGCGGTAGACCGGTGGCTGCCAAGATCGCCGCCGGATTATGACCCAAAGCGGGCTTGCGTGCCGAGAAAGCACGTTCTGCGCGATTCCCGATTTCTCGCGACCCTGAGTGCCTTATTTTGTAGCAGAATCCGTGTTTTGGTCCGCTCCGCAAGGTTGGGGCAGCTGCCGAAATGTTAGGGGAGTTGGTGGGGTGTCGAGGCGCGCACGTCACGCCAAGATCTGGACTCACCGGTTTGGCGTTCGTCTTCTTCTTCCATTGACGGTTGTGTGTGGGCTCGCCGCCAGTCTCGCTGGATGTGCGAGCACCGACCGGCTTCCCCCCGTTCCGCTTGCGATGGCGTCCAAGATCAACGTCGATATACCGGACGCCCGGTTCTATCCCGATACGGACGGGCCGCGCATGGCGGCGCTTGGCCTCCAGTCCTACCAACGCGCGAAGGCTGCTCATCGTGGCAATCTGCCGACCGCGTATTTTCTTGCAATTTCCGGCGGTGGTGACGACGGGGCGTTCGGTGCCGGACTTCTCGAGGGTTGGAGCGCCCGTGGCGATCGCCCTCAATTTGGTCTGGTCACCGGCGTCAGCACCGGCGCTCTCTCGGCGCCATTCGCTTTTCTCGGCCAGAAATACGACGCCAAACTGAAACAGGTCTACACGGATACGAATGCTGGCGACATTTTCAGCAAGCGAAGTCTCATTGCCGCGGTCGCGAACGATGCAATGACCGACACCACCCCGTTGCGAAACATCATCGCGAGCTTTGTCGACGAGGCGATGATTCAGGAGATCGCGGACGAGTACGGGAAGGGACGTCTGCTGCTCATCATGACGACAAATCTCGACCAGGGTCGTTCGGTCATCTGGAATATCGGTGCGATCGCCGCGAGCAATTACCCGGGCAAACGCGATCTGATCATCGACATTTTGCGCGCGTCAGCGGCAATTCCGGGGTTGTTCCCGCCGGTGATGCTGGACGTAAGCATCGACGGTCAGCGCTATCAGGAGATGCACGTTGATGGCGGAGCGGTCGCGCAAGCCTTCCTTTATCCACCGACCCTCAACTTGAAGGCGAACTCCGAGCGTTACGGGATTCAGCGCAAGCGCGTTGCCTACGTTATACGGAATGGACGCCTGTTCCGGCCCGAAGAGAACGTAAAGCGTCAAACGCTTTCAATCGCCACACAGGCCATCTCGACCATGACGGCTACGAGCGGCGTCAACGACACCTATCGCATGTATGTCACCACCAAGCGCGATGGCGTCGGTTTCAACCTTGCCTATATCGATAGCGACTTCACCGTCCCTTACAAAGGGCCCTTCGACCAAGGCTACATGCGGTCCTTGTTCGAGTACGGCTACGCGAAGGGCAAGGCCGGTTATCACTGGCACAAAACGCCGCCAGGCTATCAAGACTAACCATGGGCTGCCCGCGGTCCGAACGCGTGCTGCTACAGTGTTTGCATTGTTGCACAGACCGAGCTTGAGTAGGATGGCCGCAGGCGACGCCGACGCACTATTTGAGCCATATCCAGAGAAGGCGCTCCCTTGGAAGTAGCCGATCGCCGGCCTCGTCAAGTTGCCGAAAGCCATCGCCCACTGCCGGAGAAGCACGGCCGCAAGACGCTGCGCTTGCTTCTGGAGGAGGGCGGCCCCGGCTTTTGTCAGTTCGCGCTCAACAATGCCTGCAACGCCCGTTGCGGCTTTTGCGGCTTCGCGCTCGATAAGTTGCCGCGCGAGAGCTGGCGCTATGCCGACCGTGACGGCGCTCTGGAAGCCATCGACATTCTGTACCGTGAGGCGGTTCGCTATCTCGTGCTGACGGGCGGCGAACCGATGCTGCATCCGGATCTCCTGGAGATTGTGCAGCGCGCCAGCAATCTCGGCATGAAGGTTCTGCTCGTGACCAATGCCGGCCTGCTCAAGCCCCACCGAATTCGCGAGCTTGGCGATGCAGGTCTCTCGAGTTTCATCATCTCGATAGACGCCGCGGATGCGGAGACGCATGAGCGGAACCGCGGCCTGCCGGGAGTGTGCGAGCGCATCCGCGAGGCCAACGCCCTCATCGACGATCTCGCCCTACACTCGACCGCATCGGTGACCATGAGCCGGCTCGTCGACTACGAGGCTTTGCCGGATTTCCTCAAGTCGCTCGGCTTCAAGGCCGTCACCTTTTCCTATCCGCTCAAACAGCTCAACTCCAACTTCCTGAGCTTCTCCGACTCCGACCTGGTGAACTATTCCGACGCGGAGCTGCTTCAGGCCTTCGAGCAGGTCAAAGCCCTCAAGCAGCGCTTTCCGGTGGTCAATCCCTCCGCGTCGCTCGCCGAGATGCAGCGCTATGTGCGCGGCGAGGAGCAGCGCTTCCCCTGCCTCGGCGGCTTCCAGTATTTCTACCTGGATTGGCACCTCGACCTGTGGCGGTGTCACAATTGGGACCGCCCGATGTGCAACATCAAGGACTTCGACGGCTCGCAGCGGGTGCGCGACGGCTGCACCAAATGCATGATCGACTGCTACCGCGACTCGAGCGTCATGCAGCATGTCGGAATCTCGGTTCATGACGCCTATCAGTCGTTAAAGCGTGGCCGCTTGCGCGAGGGCGCCGCAGCACTTACGCGTCGGGGCAATCTCGGATCCGTTCACGCGGTATTGGAGCAGCTGCCCTGGCTCCTGAGGTTTTAGCGCAACGCGACAGCCCGTTTGATCAGCGCGTCTCGAGGCCGGAAATACCGATGCACGTCCCGCATCTCAAACGCATGACTTGGATCGGCTTCCTGGCCGGCCTGTCGGTGTTCGTACTGCTGATCGGCTATTACGGCATCGGCGAGATTGCCGCTGCTCTCGCCGTGGCCGGCGTCGGCGGCCTGGCGCTGATCTGCGCCGCCCATATTCTGCCTCTGGTGGCCGAGGCGATCGGCTGGCGGTTTCTGTTCGACCCCGCGGAACGGCCACGCTACCGAACTTTGCTGTGGGCACGGTGGATCGGCGAGGCCGTCGACACTCTGCTGCCGGTAGCGCAAGTGGGCGGAGATCTCGTTCGTATCCGGCTTTTTACGCGGCTTGGAATGTCGGGAACCATGGTCGCCGCCAGTCTCGTCGCCGACAGGACGCTTACCGTTGCCGCCCTGATCGGCTTCATCCTTCTCGGTCTCGTCGTGCTGACGTCCTTTGTCACGGGCGATGGCATCGCGCTGCCGGTGCTCTTGGCAGTGCTCGTGGGCATGCTGCTGGTCGGCGTCTTCTACCTGGCGCAGCAGCGCGGCCTGTTCGGGGCGTTGGCGCGGTTGTTTCAGACTTTCGGCGGCTCTCTCAGTGGCAAGATGTTGGACGGGGCCAATGTCTTGGATCAAGAGATCCGCCAAGTCTATGCGCGCCGCAAAGACGTTCTGCTGAGCGTCTTTTGGCTGTCCGCCGCCTGGCTCCTCGGCGTGTTGGAGGTGTGGCTGGCGCTCTGGTTGCTCGGCTATCCGGTGAGCCTGCTCGAGGCCTTTCTCATTGAAAGCATGGTTCAGGGGATACGCGCTGCCGCCTTTTTGATTCCCGGCGCCCTCGGGGCTCAGGAGGGCGGCTTCCTGATAATCGGCACGCTATTAGCCCTCCCTGCAGATGCAGCGCTTGCCCTGGCGCTGACGCGGCGCGTGAGGGAATTGGCGTTCGGGATTCCTGGCATTCTCGCATGGCAATGGTTCGAGGCCCGCAACCAATGGGGTAAGGAGCGGCCAGGCCAGGCAGGGGCCGGACGCGGAGGCCGAGAAACGACGCTCGAAACGCTTTGAACGACGACGAGCCGAACGTGTCGCTGCCTGAGTGTAAGATTCGCGCGATGCGGGCAGTCGGGGAAAGCCATGCTCGTCGGCGCTGCCGGCCCTGTTGCGCGGATGCCACCCCTTGCCTCTTTTTGCGATTTTGGGCGCTTGAGGCGAACCGCTCGGCGTGGTTTCAGCTTAAGCTTCGAGATTGATTTGAGATTCGGGGGATTCGTTAGATGCGGACCACTATAGCGCTACCGCTTTTCGCCTTGGGCCTGCTCGCCTGCTCGGCTGTGGCGGCCGAGGCCGACTCCTACAGCAAGGCCGTGCAGCAGTCCTGCGCGTCCGATTACAAGAAATATTGCGGCGAGTACGGGCTCGAATCCACGGCGCTCAGGGGCTGCATGGACAGGAACGGCAACAGCCTCTCCAAGACCTGCGTGCAGGCTTTGGTTGCCTCGGGCCAGGTCAGCCAGGCCGAAGTCGACCGCCGGAAAAAAGCCGGCCATTAGCCGCCTTAATCGCCCATCGCCGGCTGCGCCCACCTGCCTCATTGCCAGGGTCGCGCTTTGCGCCCTCTGTTACGGGAACCAGGCGTGAGAGCCCGGAGTCTATCCATCGGCGCGCGGCCTCGCTGCCGGCGCGACCTTGAGATAAACGCGCGCAAAGGTTGGTTGAATGGTCATTGTCGGCGGTGCGCTCGCCTTCACGGCGATCGGCGTGTATTTCGCCTGGTATTTCCTCAAGACCGGCCAGGCGAGATGGCGCGAGCGCGCGGCCAAGAAGCGGCTCGCCGCCAAGCACAAATCAGACATCGAGAATATCGCCGCGAAGTAAGCTCCTGTTCACCCAAGCAGGCTGACGGGCCTTTGCTTCGCGAGCGGTCCCTTTAAATTCGTCTCGCAGTGGATGGAGTAAGTCAGGATGGCAAAGCTCGACGCGGCAAAATCGGGAAAATTCAGGATCGGCGGCGAGATCGAGATCAACCGGCTCGGCTTCGGCGCCATGCGCATCACCGGCAAGGGCATTTGGGGCGAGCCGGAGGACAGGGCTGAGGTGCTTCGCACCTTGAAGCGGTTGCCCGAGCTCGGCATCGACTTCATCGACACCGCCAACTCTTACGGCCCGAACGTGTCGGAGCAGCTGATCCGTGAGGCGCTGCATCCCTATAAGGGCATCCTCGTCGCCACCAAGGCAGGGTTCAAGCGGCCGGGCCCCAATGTGTGGGAGACGGACGGGAGGCCCGAATGGCTGCGCGAGCGGGCGATCGCCAGCTGCAAGAAGCTCGACGTCAAGCGCATCGATCTCTGGCAGCTGCACCGCATCGACCCAAAGGTGCCGCGCAAGGCGCAGTTCGCCGCGATCAAATCGCTGATCGACGACGGCATCATCCGCTATGCCGGACTGTCGGAGGTGTCGGTCGCCGACATCGAGGATGCGGCGAGAGTGTTCCCGGTGGCGAGTGTGCAGAACCGCTACAATCTGGTCGATCGCGGCAGCGAGGACGTGCTCGATTATTGCGAAGCACGCGGTATCGGCTTCATCCCGTGGTTCCCGCTAGCGGCTGGCAACCTCGCTCGCGAAGGCACGATTCTCGACAAGATCGCCAAGGCGCATGATGTCGTGCCGAGCCAGATCGCGCTCGCCTGGGTGCTGAAGCGAAGCCCGGTCATGCTGCCGATCCCTGGCACCTCGAAGGTCAAGCATCTCGAGGAGAACGTCGCCGCGGTGAATGTCGAGCTGTCGGATGACGAGTTCGCCGCGCTCGATCGCGCCGGCCGCGCCGCGTCCGAAGCCGCTTGACGGCCTATCACTTCCCGGCGGGCGCGACCGGCCTGCCGCTCAGATGGCCGTAGAGCGCGAGCGCGCGGTTGACGTAGGACGCCTCGGGCAAAGCGAGCGAGGACGGCAGGCTCTCGCCGGCGAAGGCGAGGCCGTAGAAGCGGTAGACGCCGGGCGATTCGCGCTCGACGAAATGCACCGATTGCAGGTCGTCGGGATCGAACAAAGTGAGCATGAAGCTCCTGACCGGCGTCACGTTCTCGACCGCGACGACGAACCGGTCGGCGGCGAGGTCGCGGATCTTCATGCGGTAGACCACCTCTTCGGAGGTGCGGTTGTCCTGCTGGGCGAAATAGAGGTCGTGGCCGCTTTTCATCTCGGCGAGGGTGAAGTCGGCGCGCGAATGGCCAGAGTCGGCGGCGTCGAGCGCCGAGGCGCTGGTGATCAGCGTGCGCCAGCCGCCGTCGGTCACCGACCAATATTGCAGGCCCTTCAGCGAGGAAATCGCGCCGAAGCGCTTGAGCAGCTCGTCGGTCGTGCCGTTGAAGTGGAAGCTGCCGGCGAGCGCGACCAGAACGCCGCCATCCTTGGCCGTCCAGCCGACGCAAGTCGGCGGCTTCCAGGCGGCGAGCTCGGCGCCGCTGATGACCTTTACGGCCGGTTGTGCATCGACCGCGGCATAGTCGGGGACAGGCGTCGCGCCGCATGGCGGTACGAGACCGGTTTCCGCCGCCGTGGCCGGGCCCGCCAAGACCGCGACGATTACCGCAATGGGAAGCAACCGTTTCATCGAACGAAGCTGTACCCTATTCCGCGCGGTTGGGGAAAGGGCGTGTCGGATGCTCGCGAAGGTCACCGCTCCAGCGGCGAGCTAGAGCCCGTCCTTGAACTTGATGGCGGCGTGCGAGCCGTCGCAGAACGGCTTGTTCTTGGAGGCGCCGCAGCGGCAGAGCGTGACGCGGTTCCTGACCTCGTAGCGATGCCCGTCAGCGGCGATCACGGCGACACCGCCGCGCACCCATAACGGCCCGGAGCAGCTCTCGACCGGGTCCTCGACCAGCCCGATCGATTGCGGAAGCTCGGGCTCGATCGGCTGGCCGGTCTTGTTGTCCCAGGCAACCAGCCGGCCCGACGGGCAGTCGCAGGTCTGGCGGACGAAATCTTCGCGCTGCTTGGTTTTGTCGGTCTCCGCGACCAGGCTCCACACTTGGCCGTTAGGGTCGCAGAAGCGCGCGAACGCGCACAGGCTCTGGGCGTCGGACAGAGACAGAACCGGGCCGGGGATCATCTTGGCCTGCTCGCGATACGGCTTGCGGCTCGCCGTCTCGGTGCCGTCGAAGCCGATTTTGGCGTGAGTGCCATCGCAGAACGGCTTATGCGCGCTATGGCCGCAGCGGCAGAGGGCGAAATTCTTCTGCTCTGGGTAGGGCTTGCCCCATTCCCAGCGGATCGAACTCACCCTCGTCATTGGCGCCGATCGTGGCCTTGGCGAGCGGCAACTCGCCGGCGACGAGGTAAGGGCCGTCCTTGGTGACGCTGATTTCCGCGGCGCTACTTTTGTCGCGCATGGCTCAACCTATGAAGTCGCTATCGCGTTGTACATTGTGCAGTAATAACTATGAATGAGTTTCAACTAGGATCGGCGCGATTTCAACCGAGGAGGAAAAAGATGGCTGGAGATGTCGTTACGCGTGATCAATTGGCGGCGCTGCTGAATGAGGATCTGTCGCGCGAATATCAGGCGATCATCGCCTACGTGGTCTATTCGCAGGTGCTGAAGGGCGCCGAATATATGAACATCGCCGCGCAGCTCGAGGAGCATGCCCATCAGGAGCTCCAGCACGCGCTGATCATCTCGCGGCAGATCGACTATCTCGGCAAGATGCCGAGCGTGACGCCGAAGCCGGTCAAGACCTCCGACAAGGCGCGCGACATGCTGAAATTCGATCTCGACAACGAGAACGAGACCATCCGCAATTACCGCGACCGCGTGCGCCAATGCGAGGCGCTCGGCGAGTTCGCTCTGGCCGAGCAGATCCGCGAGATCCTGGTGCAGGAGCAGGACCATCAGATCGACCTCGCCACCGCGCTCGGCGAGGATGTGCCGGATGTCGGCGCGAGCAAGCCAAAGGCGAAGCCGAAAACCAAGCGCTGATCCGCCGCAGGACCTCTGGGGCGAGGATAAGCGTTCTGCGTGCCATCAAGTCCAAGGAGGAATCGAACCATGCAGACCACCTGGAAACCGCATACCGAGCACGGCGATCTGACCACGCGGAGCAATCTGCCTGACAGCGTCTATGCCTTCCCCAAGCAGAAGAAAGAGCCGCTGACCGACGCGAGCCATGTGCGGAACGCTCTGGCGAGGTTCGATCAGGTGCAGGGCGTGTCCGACGCCGACCGCGAGCAGGCCTTCGCCAATATCAAGGCCGCCGCCAAGCATTACGGCGTCGACGTCAAGGAGAGAAACTGGAAGGAGCTGGTCCGCTAGGCGAGGCTGCGCGGGCAAGCTGCGCCCGGTAGGCCTGTTGACGATCGGCGTCGACAGGCTTGCCAGCGCCCCGGACGTGGAGTTGAGTGGTCCCATCGAGATTCGATCAGCGAGGGAGGACGCCATGGCCAAAGGACAACAGCGGAGCAATAAGGAAAAGAAGAAGCCAAAGCAGAAGAAGGTCGCGCCGCCGGCCGCATCGTCTTCGGCGGCCAGTGCAAAATCCGGCGGTGGCGGCAAGAAGGGCTGATCCCGCTCACAGCCCGCGCGCGCCGGTGAGCCTGGTGTGAGGAGGAGAGCGGTTGCGCATCTTGGTGCTGGTCTGGTCGCTGCTGCTCTCCGGTATCGCGCAAGCGAGCGAGCCGTCGCTGACCGTGACGGTCGGCGGCGAGACGCGCGAGTTCACCCGCGCGGCGCTGCTCGCGCGGGGCGACGCGACCACCATCGAGGTGGCGAACGACATCACCTATCGCACGAAGATGAGCTACCGGGCGGTCCCGGTCGCAGCCCTGCTTGCCGGGATGACGCTTCCCGCCGACAGCGTGATCGAGGCGGTGGCGCTCGATGGCTTCGTCGCGCAATTGCCGCTCGACCTCGTGCTCAACGCCGATGAGAGCAAGGCGGTCGCGTGGCTCGCCATCGAGCAGCCCGACCATCCCTGGCCGCCGATCCCGGGAAAGGACGTAAGCGCCGGCCCGTTCTACATCGTGTGGACCGGGGCTGAGGTCGGAAGCGTGCGGAGCGAGCAATGGCCGTACCAGATGGCGAAGCTCGAGAGCCAGCAATCGCCGGCCGCGCGCTGGCCCCTGCTCGCCGTCGATCCGGCGCTGCCGGCGACCGACCCGATCCGCGCCGGGCAAAGCCTCTACGTCGTCCAGTGCCTGACCTGCCACAGACTGAACGGCGCGGGTGCATCAGATGTCGGGCCCGATCTCAACCTGCCGATGAACCCGACCGAGTATCTGACGGCCAGCGGGCTGCATGATCTGATCCGCAATCCGAAAGCGGTTCGCACCTGGCCGGCGCAAGCGATGCCGCCCTTTCCGCCCGACTATCTGAGCGACCGCGAGATCGATCGCGTCATCGACTATCTGAGGCACATGGCGGGCCGGAAGGCTGCCAAATAGACGGGTGGCCGCCGAGGCCTAGGCTTCGACGATTGTCGGGCTTTTAGTCGGGAAGCGTCAGTGCGGCCCGTCGCGCGGGAGCGATCAATCGTCCTCGTGACAGCCCTCTTCAGGGCTCCAAGCTTGGCCGCGCGGGCAGCCATGCGTGGATTTGGGATTCTTGGGCGCGACGTAGCCTTGCGCGCATTTGTTGCCCTGCAGGTGATAGCCGGGTCCGCAAAAGCCCGCGGCGTTTTTCTTGGCGACGCATCTTCCCTCGATGCTGATCTGCCCCTTGCCGCACCCGGACGATTTCTTCTTAGCCGCCGGGGTGGCAGGCTTCGACACGGTGGCTTTGACGTTCGGGCCGCCGCTGCCGCTCAGCACGATGACCTTCTCGGCCGCGTCGGGCATGACGATCTGCATGCAGTTGCCGGGGCCGTCGGTGATCATCCAGGGATGTGTGACGAAGGTGTCGAGCCTGACCTGCTCGCCGGAATTGAGGTTGGCATAGGACTTGGGATTGCCGTCGAAATCGAGCCAGAGCACGCTGCGATATTGGCCGGATTTGTTGATGACGGTGAGCTTGGTCGCGACGTCGGAGGCCTTTGAGCGGAGGTTCGCGCGGTCAGCGCAGGAGGGCTCGGCCTCCGGCTCCGCCGTGACTTGCGGCGCTGCGGGTTGCGGCTGCGACGCGCCCGAGCCGAGCTTGGTGACATAGGCGCGGGCGAGGTCGGCGCGGAAGCCCGACGGGTGGTTCGCCAGAAAGGCCTGCCAGGCCTCGACCGTGCCGAGCTCCTTGGCGCTGTTGAAATCGTCCTTCTCGGCATCATCGCCGCTCGATGTGGCAGCGTCGCCGGCCGGTGCCGGGCTCGTGACGGTGGCGGCGTAGGTCCGGCAGGCTTGCACGAAGGCCGCGATCTTGTCCTTGCCGCTGGTGAAATCGAGGGTCGCGGCCTTGTAGCCGGGCACCAGATAATCGAGCAACTCCTTCGCGGCGAATGCGCCCCAAAGCGGATCGTCGAGCGGAATATCGGCACGGACTCCGCTCAAGCCTTCCTCGGCTTCCGCGCGATAGATCTGACCCTTGAGCGTGTAGTCCAAGCCACCGCCGGAGAAGCGCAGGTCGGTGTCCTTCCCGGTCGGCAGATCGCCGATATCGGCGGCGAACACGACGCTCGTCGAGTTGCCGCCAGCACCCGGCTTGCAGCCGCCGGTCACCTGCATGTTGTCGGTTTCGGGCACCCCATAGATCAAGCTCGGGGTCGTGGTCCCTTTGTCGGGGTCCTTGGCTTCGACGAACTGCCATTGCAGCTGGTCTTCGGCGGCCGCCTCGCGTGCGGCGAGCGAAATCGAGCCGATGGCGCTTGCCAGCAGGATGAGAGCGAGGACTGTGGGCCTGATCGACATGAGCGTCTGTTCCCCCCGAGGCTGCGAACTGCCGCAGCTACACAGAAATCAGGTTGGCAAAGCGCACGCAACGCCAAGTTTCGCGATCGGCGGGCCAGGCCCTATTTTGCCTCGGGCTTGGCATCGGGAAAGGCATCCGGGGCGTCCATCAGGATTTTCGACATGCTCCAGCGCGGCTTCTGCGCCTTTTGAATGTCGTCGATGCGCCAACTGCCCCCCTCAGACACGAGCTCGAACAGCATGGTGTTGGGCTCGCTGTAGTTCATGAAGGTTGCCCGCACCTCCGCGTGGCCGGCCGACTTGGAGACCAGCGCGATCTTGAGCTTGGAGAGCTTCCACACCTGGCCGTCTACGAACATGTCCCAGTCGATCCTGCCGAGCTCGCCTTTGGGCGTCTCCCGCGCGTCCTTGTCGACCAGGGCCTGAAGCCGCTTGCTGTAGATGTGGGGCAGCGCGGGCGTGTCGTTCTCATAGGTCCCGTAGATTGCCGCGATCAGCGACACGGGATCGGCATCGGGTCGAGGTGGAAGCGGCGCCGCCGCGCCGAGCGCCAAAGCGAGAATGAGGGGGAGTACTCTGCGCATGGGTTAGACCAGGTTGGACCAGGCTATCGCGATGTTGGCCGCGAGATAGATCGCCAGCAGCGAGGCGGCCCAGATGCGGTCGCGGCGGGCGATGCCGCGCTCGGCCTCTGGATCCGCACCGCGCCATGAGGTGGCGACCACGCGGGCGAGGGCGAGGATGATGAACAGGTAGGCGAGCAGGTAGATCTTGTCGAGCATCATGAGATAGTCGACATCGGGGAGCGCCGCGCCGGAGGTGAGCTGGAGCGCGACGAGGGTGAGCAGCGCGGTGATGCCGAGCCCGATGCGGCCTTCGACATAACGCGGCCGCACGAAGAACACGAGCGCGGCGCAGACCACGATGAGAGCGATCGGCACGAAGGTCTTGACCGACATGGCGACGACCGGGCGCGTCACCGGCACCGACAATGTGAGGCGCGAGTAGGAGTCGGCTGAAGGCTCGGACAGATCGCCGAAATTGGTCGGATAGGTGTTGGTCTCGACCGCCATGGTCGGCTTGCCCACCCTGAAACCGGGGAGCGTAATCTGGGGATCGAGGCTCACGCCGGGCGCGCCGTCAGGCACGTAGACCTGCTTGCCGGCGCCCGACACGCTGTCCTCCATCACCACGGTCAGGAACTGCTTGTCGAACGGATAGCTCTCAAGCGCGAAATTGGTCGAGAATTTTCCCTGGTAGCGGATGATCGCGTACAGGCTGCCGTCGGGCATCTCGCTCGGCTTGTCGTAAAGCTCCTCGCGCAGATTGTCGTCGGAGGCGTAGCGGTTCATGAACTCCATGGTCTTGGAGGGATCGATGTCGGCGCCCTTCCAGCGGAACCAGACATAGAGGTCGACGGCGTAGTTGTTGGCCTTGAAGTCGAGCTGCTGGATGTCGTTGATGTAGGCGCCGACCACGACCTTGGCCGGATCGCCGGCAGACTTGTCTTCAGCAGACTTATCGCCCGCGGCAGACTGATCTTCAGCAGACTTGGCGATCGCCTGCTTGACGACCTCGGGGGGATCGCCGGGCGTCGCCGGACCGCTTCTCGCCTCGAGCCAGCCGACGGAGACGAGCGGCAGGGCGAGCAGGGCGGCGGCGGCCAGCCGGCGTATGAATCTTGGCATGGAAGGGCCCGCCGCTAGCGCCGCATGGCGCGCGTCGGCGCCGGCTCGGTACCGGGCTTGCGAGCGAGCTTGGTGTGACGGCGTGGAAGCATGGCTGGCGCGGTTTCCGTGCTAGGCTGGCGCCTGTGTCTATCACAGCTCGCAGCGAGGATTCCTTTCTAACCGGCCTTGCCGCTCGGGGCGAGAGGGCAAGCGACAGCCGCGCCGCCAGCCTTGCCGGCTCGGCCGCTTTGCATGGGCTTTTGCTGGTCTTTCTGTTCCTCGCCGTGCCGCCAGGCTCGCTCGGCTCGCAGCGCGATCTGCTCTCGATCCCGGTCGAGGTCTCGGTCGGCGACGACATCAGGCCCGCCAAGGCCGAGCAGGCCGCTTCGGTCGTTCAGCCGGCCTCGCAATCGACGCCGTCCAATACGGCGGTGAGCGGCGAGGCGGCCTCGGCAACCGGCCCGCGGGACGCGCTCGACGCCAAGCTCGAGGCCCTGGCGCGGCTCAGCGAGCCCGACGCCACCACCAAGATCGACGGAAGCGGAATGGGCGTCACCAGCATGCTCGCCAATGACGAGGCGACCGCTGGCGAGATCGCCGCTACCAAGGATTTGATCCGCGTCCAGGTCGTGCGCCGCTGGAATCTCGATCTGAAGAATCTCGGAGGCGGCGATGCCTCGGTGCCGATCCGTGTCGAGATCGCAAGCGACGGCCGGGTGCTCAAGGCCGAGCTGATCGAGACGCCGCGCTCCGGCGATCCCGCCTATCGTGAGATCGCGCTCAGCGCACGCAACGCCGTGCTGATGTCCTCACCGATCGCGCTGCCGCCCGGTCACTATCGCAGCGTGATGCAGTTCGTGATCGACCTCGATCCGAGAGATGCGGTTCGTTGACCGCCATCACGGCAAATCGCGCGCGAGGCGGAAGCCGGTCAGGGTCGAATAGTCATACAGGCCTTCTTCGCCCCCGCCGCCGACGCTGCGCGCCGCCGAGCGCACGAACACCGGCAGGCTGATCCACGAGCCGCCGCGAATGACGTGCTTCGGGCAATCGGGCTCGATCCAGGCGCTGCCGTCGTCTGGCGCACCGTCATAGGTTGGGTGCCAGCAATCGGCGGTCCACTCCCAGGCGTTGCCCATCATGCCGTAGAGCCCGAAGCCGTTCGGCGCGAAAGCATCGACATCGGCGAGCAGACGCTTGTCCCATATGCTGCCGCAGCCGTTGCAATTGGCCATGCTGATGCCGATGTCGTCGCCCCACCAGCGCGCGGTGGTGGTGCCGGCGCGTGCGGCGTATTCCCATTCCGCTTCGGTCGGCAGGCGGTAAGGGCCGTGCTCGCGCGCGGCGCTCGGGCGCTCGGCGCGGAGTTTCTCGTTCAGCCACTCGACATAGCGCTCGGCGTCGCGCCAATCGAGGCAGACCGCGGGCCAATGCGGCGCGTCGCCGTCATAGGGCGGAGAGGCGCGGCCATGGCCGGGAGAGCGCCAGCCCATGTCGAGCAGCGGATTGCAGGGCGACGGCTGGTAGCCGGTATCGCGCAGGAAGCCGAGGAACTGGTCGCTGGTGATGTCGAATTTGCCGAGCGCGAAGGCTTTGACAGAAACCTTGTGCTGCGGGCCCTCGCTGTCGAAGCGTCCGCTCTCGCTTGGCGGGCTGCCCATGACGAAGCTGCCGGCCGGAATGCCGACCATCACCGGACACTCCGTGCATTCCTTGAATTCGCGGTCGGCACGCTCAGTTGCGTGTGCGGATGTCGCGGAGACGGCGAGAGCGAGCAGCAGCAGGGTGAGACAACAGGAGATGAGCCCGGCCCGGACCATGCTGTTGAGTGTCACTGCGCGTCTTTGGGCGCGTCGGGAAAGGCGTCAGGCGCGTCGAGCAGGATCTTCGACATGGTCCAGCGCGGCGGGATCGTCTTCTCCACGTCGTCGACACGCCAATGGCCATCCTCGCGCACGAGATCGAACAGCATGTTGCTTGCAGAATCGAAATTCTTGAACGTGGCGCGCACGGTAGCCTTGTCGGCCGACTTGGAGACTTCCGAGATCTTGAGCTCGGTCAGCTTCCAGTCCTGGCCGTCGACGAACACGTCCCAGTCGATCCTGCCGACCATGCCTTCCGGCGTCTCCTTGTCGTCCTTGTCGATCAGCGCCTGGAGCCGCTTGCTGTAGACGTGCGGCAGCCCCGGGTTGTCATTGTTCTTATCAAGGTAGGTCGCATAGATGGCTTTGATCAGCGACACGGGGTCGCTGTCGGGGACCGCCGCGGCGCGAGCCAGTCCCGCGCCGAAAGCAAAGTGCCAGGAAAAGAGCGAGACCGATGCGCATGGCAGTATTCTAGCACGTCCGCCGGCCGGTTTGCCGGCAACCCCGGTCAGTCGAGGCCATGTGCAACGCCATCGGGGTGAGCTATCCTGGATCGTCAACAAGGGAGGAACGCAACAATGCACTCGCATATTGGATTCCTGATCTGGGTGTGGATCTTGGTGGCCCCGTTCGTCGGGATCTTTGTCCTCTCCAGCATGGCCGGCAAGGACTAGCCGCCGGCCCTGACCGGTTCGCGATTTGAGTGTGCCACGGGCGGGATGTGCGCAGCCTGCCCTTGAGGACGTGGAAAATTTGTCGACCGCGCCGCGGCGGCCGCGCAAGCTCACTCAGAAGCCGGTGCAGCCGATGCCGCTTGCCGCAGTCGGACAATTCTTCTGCTGCGGCGGAGGCCGCGAGCTCTCCTCGGCGGCAATCATCGCACGCTGCTTTTCAAGCTTCATGCGGCAGTCGGTATAAGCGGGCGTGCCGGGGCTCGTGCCGTAGCCGATGCATTTCTGATTGTCGGCGGCCTCGAATTGGGCCGGGTTGTCTTGCGACGACGTCAAGCAACCCGTCAAAAGCGACATCGACGCCAGGACTGCAAACGCAACACGCTTCACCACCGTCCCCCTTTGCTCGCCGTCCAGTTTAGCCGAGGAGGACAACGCGCAATAGGGGCATGGCGATGGCGGCTTTGGCGGGGGAGCCGCCGATTTCCGGCTAGTCGGCCGGGGCAAAGTCGCAATGCGCGCCGCCGCCGGCCATCTGTTTCACCTCGTTGGGGTCGACGGTGCATTTCAGATTGGCGAGCGCCTCGAAGATCGAGCCTGCCGCACCGTCAGGCTCGACGCCGATCTCGGCGAGAGTGGCGAACAGCTCATGCGCGCGCCGGCCGTTGAGGGTCACATCCTTGCCGCCGAAGGTGAGGTCGCAGGAATGCGCGGCGATATCGACATTGCTCGCCTTGCAGGTGAGCTTGGCGGCGGTGACCGAGATTTTCTTGCCCGCGGGATAGGTGACATTGGTCTCGCCGTCGAGAAGCTTGGCGAGCACAGCCTTGTCGGTGGCGCCGATGAGCGGCGAATTCTCGGCGACCAGGGCGGCCAGCGCGAGAGCGCCGCTGCCGTCAACCTTGGACGGTGCGTCAGCAAAAGCCTGAGTGGACAGCAACAGGGGTAGAAGAAGAGAAATGATCTGCCGCATCTGCCTTTCCTCCTTTAATGCGCAATACGCCCTGGTCGAAGCGAGTTGACCCCGTCTCGCACCGGCCCCTTTTCTATTGCGAGGTGGCTTCTCCCACAGGCGGGAATAACTGACAAAGCTCTCGCGAGGTGTAGATGCGGGACATCGTTTTTGTTTGTTCGATTGGGTTTCTCGCGGCGTGGACCCTCCTCTCGACATGGGGAATGATCCAGGCGCTGGGCGGATTCACTGATACCTACGCCTCGATCGTTGCCTCCGCTCCAGCGCTGGCAACTGCGGAAGCGCGGCAATCGATACTGCAAGGCGTTATACTCGCCAATGTGGCTAAGTGGGCGACGGTCGCCGTGCCGGTTGGGCTGCTCGCGCTTTGGGCTAAATGGTAATAACCGCGCTACTCGTCCCCCGTGCTGCGCGACCGATGAGTTTGCTGTCCGTCAAGTATCGTCGTAGATGATGTTGTGGTGCCCCAGGCCGGACTCGAACCAGCACGTCGTTGCCGACAACAGATTTTGAGTCTGCCGCGTCTACCATTCCGCCACTGGGGCACGGCCGGGAACATGGGATAAGCTCGCTTCGCGGTCAACCTTGCCGCTCGTCCCGCCGAATGAGCCAATGAGACAACGACCGGCGGCACCTT
This sequence comes from uncultured Alphaproteobacteria bacterium, assembly GCA_963791255.1. GTDB lineage: Bacteria > Pseudomonadota > Alphaproteobacteria > Rhizobiales > Methyloligellaceae > Methyloceanibacter. Next base: position 47,936 of record CAWBSA010000005.1, read on the forward strand.
TAAGCAGGCGCGATGCTGAAGCGGCTTCACCACACCGTGGGCTCGCTCGCGCTGCGCTGCTCGGGACTGCGCTGGTCCTGTTGGCCGCGCTCGGCGCCTTCATGTCGAGCGCGCCGGCGCTGGCGGCGGACAAGCTGCCGATCGCCGGGCCCTATGGCGATGTCGCGGCCAAAGGCTGCGACGACTACAAGGGCGAGACCGAGGGCGGCTACATCGTCGTCGACAAAGACGGGCGCGGCTGGGGCTCGGGCGGGGAGTGCGGCTGCAAGGTCAAGTCCGTCAAGAAAACCGGCAAGAGCGAATATGCCGTCGTCGCCTCGTGCCAATGCATCGACGGTCCCAAAGAGACTTGGCGCCGCAAGCTGATCGTCCTGAGCGATAGCGAAGTCGAGTGGAACGGCAGCAAATATCGCAAGTGCAAGCCGCTTCCCTGATGTGCCCCAGAGCGCGCCGATGGACAAAAACCCGTCAGCCCGCTAAGCCATCCTCATGCTGCGCAAGCTCTATGACAAGGTGATCGCGCTTTCCGAGAGCCGCCACGCCCTGCCGACGTTGGCCGCGGTCTCGTTCGCCGAAAGCTCGTTCTTCCCCATTCCGCCCGACGTGATTCTCGTGCCCATGGCGCTGGCCCAGCCGCACAAGGCGCGGCTCTATGCGCTCGTCTGCACCATCGCCTCGGTGCTCGGCGGCATGCTGGGCTATGCCATCGGCGCCTTCCTTTTCGACACGGTCGGCCATTGGTTGATCTCGGCCTATGGCTATGGCGAGGGCATCGACGCCTTCCGCGCGGCTTACGCCAAATGGGGCGCCTGGATCATCCTGATCAAAGGCATGACGCCGATCCCGTACAAGATCGTGACCATCGCTTCGGGCTTCGCCGGCTACAACTTCTTCATGTTCGTGGTGCTGTCGATCATCACGCGCGGCGCGCGCTTCTTCCTCGAGGCCGAGCTGCTGCGGCATTACGGCGAGCCTATCCGCGGTTTCGTCGAGAAGCGGCTGACGCTCGTCACCACCGGCTTTCTTGCCGCCATTGTCGGCGGGTTTCTGATCGCCAAATATGCGTTCTGAGATGGACGCAGTATTGAAACCGATCCTCGCCAAGCCACCCCGGCCGCTGCTCACCGCGAGCGCAATGGTGCTCACGGTCGCCGCCGCGACGATCCTCGCCGCGCTCGGCTTTGAGCATATCGGCGGCTACGCGCCGTGCCCGATCTGCCTCGAGGAGCGCTACGCCTATTATTTCGCCGTGCCGGTCGCCGCGCTCGCTTTCCTGCTGGCCAGGGGCGAGCACACCGGCTTCGCCCGCATCCTTCTGCTCGCGATCGCGCTCGCGTTCCTCGCCAATGCCGCACTCGCGGTCTTTCATGCCGGCGTGGAATGGAAATGGTGGCCGGGCCCGACCGAATGCACCGGGGCGTTCGACCTCACCTGGGGCGAGCACGGCGTTGCCGATACGCCGGTGATCCGCTGCGACGAGGCGTCGTTCCGCTTCCTCGGCCTCTCCTTCGCCGGATGGGACGCGCTGGTCTCGGCTTTCCTTGCTCTGGTAGCTTTGTGGGGCGCGGCGCAGAAACGCTAGGGCTGTGATCCTCACGGCATAGTCAACGAGCGTGATTGGCGGGCCGTGTGCCGGCGCTGCTATAGCCGGCTGGACAGGCCAATCTAGAAGGATCGGATCCATGATCTTCTCCCGCTCGCTCCTCGTTGCCGCCATTGCCGCCGTCGCGCTGCTTGGCGCGCTGCCGGCCTCTGGCCGCCGAGTGGAAGCCATTCACCCAGGCCGACTTCGCCGCGGCGAAGAAGGACGGCAAATCGATCCTGGTCGATATTTTCGCGCCATGGTGCCCGACCTGCCGGGCGCAGAACCCGATCCTGACGCAGCTCACGCGAGAGCCCGAGTTCAAGGACCTCGTCGTGTTCAAGATCGATTTCGACACGCAGAAGCCGGATGTCCGCGAGCTCAAGGCGACCTCGCAGAGCACGCTGATCGCGTTCAAGGGCGATGCCGAGACGGCCCGCTCGGTCGGCGATACCAATCCCGCCTCGATCGCCACGCTGGTGAAAAGCGCGCTCTAGCGGGACTTCGGCTGTGATCGGTACACTCGGACTCGCATTCCTTGCCGGCGTTCTGTCGGTGCTGTCGCCTTGCGTGCTGCCGTTGCTGCCGATCGTGCTCGGCACCGCGGCCAGCGAGCACAGGCTCGGGCCCATCGCGCTCGCCGCCGGACTCGCGCTGTCGTTCGTGACCATTGGCCTGTTCATCGCGACGGTCGGCTTCGCCATCGGGCTCGACGCGGACGTATTCCGCGCCATCTCGGCGATGCTGCTCATCGGCATCGGTCTCGTGCTGCTCGTGCCGAAGCTCCAGGCGCAGTTCGCACTCGCCGCAAGCCCGGTCGGCAATTGGGTCGACGAGCGGCTCGGCGGCTTCGGCACCGGCGGCCTCGGCGGGCAATTCGCGCTTGGGCTCTTGCTCGGCGCGGTGTGGAGCCCGTGCGTCGGGCCGACGCTCGGCGCCGCCTCGATCCTCGCCGCCAAGGGCGAGAATCTCGGCCAAGTGGCGCTCACCATGTTCGTGTTCGGCCTTGGCGCGGCGCTGCCGCTGATGCTGCTCGGGTTCCTATCGCGCGAGGCGATGATGCGCTGGCGCGGACGGATGATGGAGGCCGGCAAAGGCGGCAAGATGCTGCTCGGCGGCTTCTTGGTGGCGATCGGGCTGATCGTCGCGACCGGTCTCGACAAGCGGCTCGAAACGCTGCTGGTCGACGCCTCGCCGGCCTGGCTGACCGAGCTCACGACGCGCTTTTAGATCGTCCCATCGTTGCGGAACCCCTCTGAAGGGGATGGCGTTAGATGCACGTCGCCACAACTTTAGAGGGAGAAGAAAGATGGGCTGCTCAGCATGCGGAGTCTCCTGCGATAGTCCCTGCGCGATCATCTGCTATTCGGATTGTTCGGTGTGCTGGGTCGATGCACCGGCGATGGTCGCGAAGATGATCGTGGACATCAAGAGCGACCCCCTGAAGAGCGGTCGCGAGATGAGGTTGACCGGCTCGACCGAGGTGCGCGCCTGCATCAACGATATGCCGGTTGACCGGCTCGCCGCTTTTCTCACGTTGATCTATCCGGGGCGACAACTCGAAAAACCCGCTGCCGAGACAAAAGCCGTGAGCAAGACCGTCGCTGGGACGCTCGATGAGGTGATTGAGCAGATGGGATTTGGGGCAGCCGCCGATTGAACGCCTACGGCTCGAGCTCGGTATCCCAGTAGAGATAATCGAGCCAGCTCTCGTGCAGATAATTCGGCGGGAACAGCCTGCCGTTGCGGTGGAGCTCGAACACCGTCGGGCGATAGGGCTTCTGCGCCGGGTGCATCTTGGCCTCGGCGGGCAGCTTGCCGCCCTTCATCAGATTGCACGGCGCGCACGCGGTGACGACGTTCTCCCAGCGGGTCAGCCCGCCGCGTGAGCGGGGCACGAGATGGTCGAAGGTGAGATCCTCGTCGTCGCCGCAATATTGGCAGCTGAAGCGGTCGCGCAGGAACACGTTGAACCGGGTGAAGGCCGGGTATAGCGCGGGCCGCACATAGTTTTTGAGCGAGACCACGCTCGGCAGCTTCATCTCGAAAGTGGGCGAGCGGACCGAGCGGTCGTATTCGGAGACGATGTTCACGCGGTCGAGGAAGACGGCCTTGACCGCGTCCTGCCAGCCCCACAGCGAGAGCGGATAATAGGACAGCGGCCGATAGTCGGCGTTGAGCACGAGGGCCGGGAAAGTGCCGGGGGCGGCCGATGCGGTTGCGACGTTCAAGGCGATAAGTCCTCGATCTTGCCCGTCGCACTCGGGCTAAAGCCTCCTTATGCGGCGGCATACTATAGGGGCATGTCGAGAATGTGAAGGGCCCAACATGCTGTAGTCGGCCGCTGAGGCTTTTCCACGCAGCGCCGCAAAACCGAGGCGAAGCCGGTCATGTTCGGCAACACCGAAGGCCGTATCTGGACCTCCGGCATCTCACGATGCATGGATCATCTGAGGGATCGCTTCCGTCATTCGCGCGTTATACGTCGTAGCCTTCTCGAGCCACGGCTTGAACCGCGCGTTACCTCCCAGAGGCGCTCTCGGCCTCAGTTGAGCGAATTCCCACCGCATGGAAAAAATCCTTCAATGGCTTCCCGCGAAGCCGCAACCGCGCATCGTGCGTTACGCGTGCGCGACGCTCATCGTCGCCCTTTGCTATGGCCTGATGCGGTGGGTGCAAGCCGAAAGCGGGAGCGACTCCTTCTTCCTGATGTACCCGGCGATCTTTCTCAGCGCCGTTCTGTTTGACAGGGGGTCGGGATTCGTCGCCACGGGCCTGAGCACGGCGTTGATCCTGCGCTCGCTGTATGAGCCGGGCGGTCCCATCGTCCCCGACTCTTATTGGCTCCCGATCATTCTGTTCTTCAGCATCGGTCTCGGACTCGCCGCGCTCGCCGAGATATTGCGTAAGGGGTGGGAGCGGGCGATCGACGCCGAGAGGGCGAAGGATCTGCTCTACAGGGAGCTTCGCCATCGGACCAAAAACGACCTCGCCATGGCGGCTTCCGTGCTCAATCTCCAGGCGCGCGCGCAAGCCAAGCCGGAAATCAAAGAGGCGCTTCTGGCGGCCGCCAACAGGCTCCAGGTGCTGAGCAGGGCGCATGAACAGTTCGAACTCGGCGGCAATGACGAGGCGGTGCAGATGGGCGAATATCTCAAGGTCCTGTGCCAGTCACTCGCGGAGTCGATGAGCGGCGACGAGAAGGCGACCGTCCAGGTTGAATGCGACGAGATCGGACTCCCCGTTGGCCGCGCCATCCCCGTCGGTCTTATCGTCAACGAGCTCGTCACCAATGCCTTCAAGCATGGTTTCGATCGGGGCCAGGGCGGCGCCATCGCGGTGACCTTGCGGCACGGAGAAAATTATACGCTGGCAGTCGAAGACAACGGCAAAGGCTGTCCGAAATCGCCGACCACCGGGCTCGGAACGCAACTCGTGGACCTGTTGGTGCGGCAATTGGATGGAAGCATGGAGCGCACGGCAGCCACGCCAGGGTGCCGCGTCCAAATTCAATTTCCGGAAAGAGCTTGAAGGCTGCTTGCGGCGGCGAAGGCTTGCTTCAAGAAGTCGCCGCCGAGCCGGAGGCCCTCGCCGTCAATGCCGTGACCGATGCCTTGGGCCACGTGCCACTCGACCGGAAGGCCGGCTTGGGCAAGCTGCTCGCGGGCGATCAGCATGGCATCGAGCGGGATCACCTCATCCATGTCGCCATGCACCAGCAGCACCGCGGGCGCGACGGCAGGATTGGCGGGTAAAGCCTCGGCGGAAGCGAGCGCGCCGGAATAGCCGACGATGGCCGCGGGCGCCGGGTGCCGCTTCAGGCCGACGGCAAGCGCCAGCATGGTGCCCTGGCTGAAGCCGACCAGCGCCAGAGCGCGGGGCGGCAGCGCGAGCCGCTTCAGCTCGGCATCGAGAAACGCATCGAGCACCGGGCCGGCCTTGGCAACGCCGCGGGCGATCTCGTTAGGGTCGCGGAAGGTCAGGTCGAACCATTGCCGCCCCATCGGCGCCATGCCGCACGGCTCGGGCGCGTTCGGCGAGACGAAGGCGGCGCTGGGCAGCGCGCGCGCCCATTCGCGGCCCAAGCCGATCAGGTCGTTGCCGTCGGCGCCATAGCCGTGCAGGAACACGACGAGCTGCTTCGGTGCTCCTCCCGCCGCGGGCGGCAGGCGAGGTCCATCGAGAGGTGGCGCCATCTATCAGGGATGCTCGGCGGGCACTTCGTCGGAAGAGTGCGCGTTGAGCTGCCCGTAATTCTGGATGCCGATCTCGTTCAAGAGGTTGAGCTGCGTCTCGAGATGGTTGATGTGGCCCTCCTCGTCGCCGAGCAGCTCCTCGAACAGGTCCATGGTCACGTAGTCCTCTTCCTTCCGGCAGCAGGCGCGCGCCTCCATGTACAGCGCGCGGGCGCCGTACTCCGCCTTCAGGTCGCATTCGAGAATTTCCTTGATGTTCTGGCCGATCATCAGAGGATCGAGATGCTGCATATTGGGGAAGCCTTCGAGGAAGATGATGCGGGTCACGAGCTTGTCGGCGTGATGCATCTCCTCGATCGATTCCTCGCGCTCTTTCTTGGCGAGCTTGGTGAAGCCCCAATCGTCGAGCAGACGGTAATGCAGCCAATATTGATTGACCGCGGTCAGCTCGCTGATGAGCGCTTTGTTGAGATATTCGATGACCCGTGGGTTGCCCTTCATTTCTTATTCCTCCTGTCAGCCTTAATTGCCATCATGGCCTGTTCCTAGCGCCCGGCTCAAACGAAAAAGCTGCAGCTTTCCGGCGATACAGTGTGCGGATAATGTCGCTACCGCTCCTCGATCGGCGAACGCGGCGAGCCCGACGCCGCCGAGCTTGGACCCTCCTCGTCGTAAGCCACCATCAGCTTGGTGATGAGCGGCAGGCAGCCGCCGCAGGACGGGCGCTTGCCGAGCTGGCGATAGATGCTTCCCGGCGTCAGCACCACAAACGGGTCGGCCGTACGCAGCGCCGACACCGCTTCGGCGATGTCATTCGACGTGATCATGGTGCAGGAACAGACGATCATGCCCTTCTCTAAGGCATGAGAGGGCGTCTTGTCGTCATGTCCTTGACCTGGCTCAAGCCGTGGATGCCGACGGAAAGGAGCTCTCTAGTTGACCGCGCCCGCGGCGCCGCCTTTAGGCGCCTCGATCACCAGCCCCCAATGCTCCTCGTGCTTATGCTCGACGGTCCGTTCGCAAGAGCAGGATGCGCCGATGCGGGCATCGTCGCTCCAGTGGCAGAAGCCGCTGATGCCGAGCTGGGTACCGTTATTCTCTTTCCAGAAGCATAGCCGCCCATGGTTCACGCTGCGCTTGACGCGCGTGCCTACGGGAACCACCAGCGCCGGCTTGGCGGCCAATGAGTCGGGCGCCGCGAAAGCGCGTGCACCCGAGGGGGCCAAGCAGAGCAGAGCAAAGGAGACGAGAAGCGAAATGGCGATGAGCAGGCGCATGGTTGCTATCCTTCGCTGACGTCGTGCCTCGATGTGGCGCCCGCTAGGACCGGCGCTGCACCCCATAATACGCCCAGAGCAGGCGCGCGGCGACCGATCTCCACGGCCGCCAGGCTTCGGCGATCGCGACCATCTCATCCAGTCCGGGGCGCGCGTCGAGGGCGAGCGCGTCTCTCACCGCGTATTGCAGAGCGAGGTCGCCGGGCGACCAGGCATCGGCCCTGGCGAGGCAGAACAAGATGTAGATGTCGGCGGTCCACGGGCCGATGCCTTTGAGCGCGGTGAGCTCGGCGTGAATGATTTCGTCAGGCGCGTGGGTCAGCGCATCGAGGTCGAGCGTGCCGTCGTCGAGCGCGTGCGCCAGGCCGCGCAACGTTGCGATCTTGACGCGCGACAGGCCGGCGGCGCGCAAGTCCCGATCCGGCACGGTGAGAAGTTCCTGCGCGGTGAAGGGCTGCACGCGCGCTTCGAGCCGGTCCCAGATGGCTGCGGCGCTCGCCACGGACAGTTGCTGGCCGACGATGATGCGGGCCAACCCCTTGAATCCGGCCGGGCGGCGGCGAAGCGGCGGGGCCCCGGCAACCGCGTGCACGCGCGCGAGGTGCGGGCAGGCGCCGACCAGCGCCGCCACGCCGGCGCGCAAATCGGCCTTGGTCCGGATCCGGCGAGCCGCCAAATTCCCCATTTGTTTCGTCACTTAGCTAAATATTAGCCATGGCAATTTAGCCGAGTTTTAAGCGATGGAGGCGATCATGCCCACAGCTTTGGAAACCATCGCGGGTAGCGGCATGCATGCGGAGCACTTTCGGCCCGAGGATCTGTTCGCTCAGATCCAGGGTTTGGTCGACGGGCTGACGGCCGAGCGGAACACACGCCTGGCCGCCGAGGCCGCCGACAGGGCCAAAACCGAGCTGCTGGCGATGGTCGGCCACGAGCTCAGGGCGCCGATGGAAGCGATCATCTCCATGATCGACCTCCTCAAGGCAAGCCCGCTCGACCCGGCGCAGCAGCGCTATACCGACATGATCGTTCAGGCGACCTGGAGTCTGGTTTGCGTGCTCAACGAGGTCCTCGACTTCGCGCGGCTCGAGGCCGGCAGCTTCGAGCTCGACCGCGCGCCGTTCGATCTGCACGAGCTGCTGCATGATGTGGGCTTCGTGCTGCAAGCGCGCGCGAGCGAGAAGGGGCTGACCAGCAGCGTCGATATCGGCGCGAGCTGCCCCCGCTCGGTGGTCGGCGACGCGGCGCGGCTCCGCCAGGTGCTGATGAGCCTGATCGACAATTCGCTGAAATTCACCGCCGACGGCTCGGTGCGCCTGCATGCGAGCGGCATCGATGTCGACGGGCTGTGGCGGCTCAGATTCGATGTGAGCGATACGGGCAGCGGCTACAGCCGGGCCGAGCGCGAGCTTCTGTTCAAGCCCGCGCTCAAAGTCGCGAGCGCAACGGTCAGGCAAAATGGCGGCACCGGGCTCGAGCTGGCGATGGCGCGCAAACTCGCCGAGTTGATGGGCGGCGAGGTCGGTTGCGACAGCGTGGCCGGCAAGGGCAGCCTCTATTGGTTCACGCTCGCCACCGCGCATGAGGCGGCCGCGCCGCGCCAGGTGCGTAGCGAGGTCGAGGCCGAGCCGCACAGCAAGCTTTCCGGCCACGTGCTCGTGGTCGAGGACAACGCCGTGAACCGCATGCTGATCGCCGACTATCTCGAAGAGTTCGGCTTGAGCCACGAGATGGTCGCAAGTGCCTCGACCGCGCTGCTCAGCCTCGCCTCCAAGCCCTACGACCTCGTGCTGATGGACGCGATGATGCCCGACCTCGACGGCATCGAGACCACCAAGCGCATCCGCGGCCTGCATGCGCCCGCTTCAGAAGTGCCGATCGTGGCGCTGGTCTCGACCAAGACGAGCGACCGCGGAGCCTATCTGTCGGCCGGCATGGACGCCTATGTGGCGAAGCCGATCCGCGGGCGCGAGCTCTACCGGGTGCTCGCGCCGTTCCTTACAAGCCCGCTTCGCTCGCGGGCTAAGCTAGCGAGCTAGAGATTGTCCAGCAGGACGCCGGCGAGCAGGATCAGATAGGCGATCAGCAAAAGGCCGAGCGCATAGCCGGTGAAGAACGGCAGCGGCACGATCATGCCGATGACCACCAATGCGGCGATGACGACCGAGACGAAGAACGTCTCGCGCCGCGGCGTGCTCAAGCGAAAATCCATGATGCCCCCCATTAGCCTAGCGTGCGAATTGTCACGACGAACGCCGACTTTAGCAAAACATGAGGCGGTCATGGCCGCGCTTGTCCCGACCATCCACGCCTTTTCGAGCGGCTCGATCGGAGCTAGGCGCCCTGGATCGGGACTTTTTCGCGCGCGCGGAGCGGCGGCACGGGAACGCTGACGCCGGCAAGCGTCTCGGCCTTGGCGTCGACCAGCCTGACGATGCCCATCATGATATCGTTCAGCTGGAAATCCTTCGGCGTATAGATGGCCGACGCGCCGCACTGCTTCAGGATGTTGACGTCCTCGGGCGGGATGATGCCGCCGACCACGACCGGCACCTCGCCGAGCCCTGCCTCTCGTAAGCGCTGCACCACCTCGCGCACCAGCGAGACATGCGAGCCCGACAGGATCGACAGCCCGACCACGTGAGCATTGGCCTCGCGCGCCTGCTGGACGATCTCGGCGGGGGTGAGCCTGATGCCGTCATAGACCACCTCCATGCCGACATCGGTCGCGCGCACGGCGATCTGCTCGGCGCCGTTGGAGTGGCCGTCGAGGCCCGGCTTGCCGACCACGAAGGTCAGCGTGCGGCCGAGCTTGCCCGACACCTGCTCGACCTCGCGGCGCACGTGCTCGAGCCGCGCCGTATCGATCGTGTGCTTGGCGTGGATGCCGGTCGGCGCGCGATATTCGCCGAACACCTCGCGCAGGATCCCGCCCCATTCGCCGGTGGTGACGCCGACTTTGGCGGCGGCGATCGAGGGCGGCATGATGTTGCGCCCTTCAGCGGCCGCCGATTTCAGATCGATCAGAGCCTGACGCACCGCCTTGTCGTCGCGGTCGCGGCGCCACGCCTGAAGCGCCGCGATCTGCTCGATCTCGACCGCCTCCGACACGGTCTGGATGCCTTCGATGCCGCTTGCCGACAGCGGCGACGCTTCAGTCTCGGTATAGGCGTTGACGCCGACCAGCACCTGCTCGCCCTTCTCGATCGCTTCGAGGCGGGCGGCGTTTGAGGCGATCAGCGCCTCCTTCATATAGTCGATGGCAGCGACCGCCCCGCCCATGGCCTGAAGCTTGCCAAGCTCGGCGCGCGCCTCGTCCTTCAGCTCCTCGACCTTGCGGTCGATCTCGGCCGAGCCGTCGAAGATGTCGCCATAGTCGAGCAGGTCGGTCTCATAGGCGACGATCTGCTGCAGCCGGAGCGACCATTGCTGGTCCCAGGGCCGCGGCAGGCCGAGCGCCTCGTTCCAGGCGGGGAGCTGCACGGCTCTTGCGCGCGCGTTCTTCGACAGCGTCACCGCGAGCATCGACAGCAGGATGCGATAGACGTTGTTCTCGGGCTGCTGCTCGGTCAGGCCGAGCGAGTTGACCTGAACGCCGTAGCGGAATCTGCGGAGCTTGGGGTCGGTCACGCCGTAGCGCTGCTCGGCGATCTCGTCCCAGAGATCGACGAAGGCGCGCATCTTGGCGATCTCGGTGATGAAGCGAACGCCGGCATTGACGAAGAAGCTGATGCTGCCGACGACTTGCGGGAATTGCTCTGCCGACACCTCGCCGGATTTCAGCACCTCGTCGAGCACGGCCTCGGCGGTGGCGAGCGCGAAGGCAAGCTCCTGGCCCGGTGTCGCGCCGGCCTCCTGCAAATGATAGGAGCAGACATTGGTCGGATTCCATTTCGGCATGTCGCGGTTGGTGTAGACGATCACGTCCTTGATGAGCCGAAGCGACGGCGCGGGCGGAAAGATGTAGGTCCCGCGCGAGAGATATTCCTTGAGGATGTCGTTCTGCACCGTGCCGGTGAGCTTGGCATGGTCGGCGCCCTGCTCCTCGGCGAGCGCGACATAGAGCGCGAGCAGCCAGGCCGCAGTCGCGTTGATGGTCATCGAGGTATTCATCGCGTCGAGCGGGATGCCCTCGAACAGGCTCCGCATGTCGCCGAGATGGGAGATCGGCACGCCGACCTTGCCGACCTCGCCGCGGGCGAGGATGTGGTCACTGTCGTAGCCGGTCTGGGTCGGCAGGTCGAAGGCGACCGAGAGCCCGGTCTGGCCCTTGGCGAGGTTCCGCCGGTAAAGCTCGTTGGAGGCCTTCGCCGTCGAATGGCCGGCATAGGTGCGGAACAGCCAGGGCTTGTCCCGCTTGGGTGAATTTCCGCTCATGGGGTGCGCTCGGGGTGGTTCGGCTTAGTTGCATCGAAGCATGGTCGACGCCGCTCGGCAACCTTAGCCCGCGCTTTCCTTGCAAAAGACGAAGGGCGGCGCCTCGGCACCGCCCTTCGCCAAGCGCAAACCAGCTTAAGGCTAGTTCATGGTCTTGTTCTTGGCGCCCTGGCCCTGAGCGCTCTTCTCGACGCCGGTGCCGCCAGCGGCGTTGCCGGCGTTAGCGCCCTCGTTCATGCCGGTCGCGCCGGGGTCCTCGGTCGACTTGTTGGTGGCGCCTTCTGAATCAGCGCTCGCCTTCACGCCGGTGCCGCCCTGGTCTGACGAATTGTCGCCGCCGCCCTGAGCCGAGCCGGCGCCGCTCGCGGGCGGCATGGCGTCGTTCATGCCCTGCTTGTTGGTGACGCCTTGGCTCTCGGTGCTCTCCTCGACGCCGGTGCCGCCTGAGGCGTTGCCGGTATCGTTCTTGACGATAGTGATGTCGCTCTTGGCGCCAGGGGCATCGCCCTTGGGGTCCTCGGCGAAAGCTGCGGTGGCGGTCAGGCCAAAGGCGAGGACCGCGGCGGCGGTCAAAAGATTGAGGTCCGATCTCATTGAGCTCTCCTTCCGGATAGAGGTCTTAGGGGGATCCCGGAACGCGCCCGCGCCTATCGTTCTGCACGGTCTGAAGCGTTCGGGGACTGATGGGGCAACGTGTGGCTGGGGGTGCGGTTCCAGAGCCTCACCAATGCGTGTTTTGCCCCCTGGGCAGGGCCGCTGGTTTTTGCTAACGGTCCTCGCTTCCCGGCAGGACCGTGCCGGAAATGGGGCGGTTTGGGCCAAGACGAGGCGCCTTTGGGGCGCTTTCGCGCGTTAAGGCTTGCTCCTGCAAAGATGTTGCAGTCGCGAGATGAATAGAAGACAATTGCCGCAGTGCAAAAAGAGACCGAACAAGGGACTGGGGGGACAATCAGGATGAATGAGATGTCGCTAGCTGCAGTTTCTGAGGCAACGGCCGCGCCAGCCGCCCCGCTCAAGGATCTCTACGAGATCGGTGAGATCCCTCCGCTCGGCCACGTGCCGAAGAACATGTACGCTTGGGCGATCCGCAAGGAGCGCCACGGTCCCCCGGACGAGGCCATGCAGGTCGAGGTGTTGCCGACGTGGCAGCTCGACTCGCACGACGTGCTGGTTCTCGTGATGGCGGCGGGCGTCAACTATAACGGCGTGTGGGCCTCGCTCGGGCAGCCGATCTCGACGCTCGACGGCCACAAGAACCCCTATCATATCGCCGGCTCCGACGCGTCGGGCATCGTCTGGGCGGTCGGCTCGAAGGTGAAGCGCTGGAAGGTCGGTGACGAGGTTGTCATCCACTGCAATCAGGATGACGGCGACGACGAGGAATGTAACGGCGGCGATCCGATGTTCTCGCCGTCGCAGCGCATCTGGGGCTATGAGACGCCCGACGGTTCGTTCGCGCAATTCTGTCGGGTGCAGGATCGCCAGCTGCTCGAGCGGCCGAAGCATCTCACCTGGGAGGAGGCGGCCTGCTACACGCTCGTGCTCGCCACCTCCTACCGCATGCTGTTCGGCCACCGGCCGCACACGCTGAAGCCCGGCCATAACGTTCTGGTGTGGGGCGCCTCGGGCGGTCTCGGCTCGATGGCGGTGCAGCTCTGCGCCACCACCGGCGCCAATGCCATCGGCGTCGTGTCCGACGAGGATAAGCGCGACTTCGTCATGTCGCTCGGCGCCAAGGGCGTCATCAACCGCAAGGACTTCAATTGCTGGGGACAGCTGCCCAAGGTCAACAGCCCCGAATTCGAGGCGTGGTCGAAAGAGACGCGCAAATTCGGCAAGGCGATCTGGGATGTCACCGGCAAGGGCGTGAACGTCGATTGCGTATTCGAGCACCCGGGCGAGTCGACCTTCCCGGTCTCCTGCTTCGTGGTGAAGAGAGGCGGCATGGTCGTGTTCTGCGCCGGCACCACCGGCTACAACCTCACCATGGACGCGCGCTATGTGTGGATGCACCAGAAGCGCATCCAGGGCTCGCACTTCGCCCATCTGCTGCAGGCGAGCCAAGCCAACCGACTGGTGGTCGAGCGGCGCATCGATCCGTGCATGAGCGAGGTCTTCCCCTGGGAGCAGATCCCTAAAGCGCATATGCGCATGTGGAAGAACGAGCATCGCCCCGGCAACATGGCGGTGCTGGTGAGCGCGCCTTACACGGGCTTGCGTACCTTCGAGGACGTGATCGAGGCGAGCCAGCAGATGCACGGCTAGGCCGCGCCTGCGGGCAGGCCTCGCCGATGAGCGATCCGTCGGGTGAGTATCGCGTCGGCAGGATGTCGCTGCCGCAGCTCGATCTCGCCATCGACTGGGCCGCGGCTGAGGGCTGGAACCCCGGCCTGAGCGACGCGGCCTGTTTCCATGCCATCGATCCCAACGGCTTCTTTTCGGGCGTGCTCGATGGACGGATGATCGCGAGCGGTTCTGTCCCAGCCTACGATTCGCAGTTTGCCTTTGTCGGCCTCTACATCGTGGCGCCGGACTATCGCGGCCAAGGCTTTGGTCTGTCGCTGACCGAAGCCATGCTCGCCTATGCGGGCGACCGCAATGTCGGGCTGGACGGCGTCGAGGCCATGGCAGAGCGATATAAGAGGCTCGGCTTTCGCAGCGCCCATCGCACTGTCCGCCACGGCTTCACGCCGAGCCGCATGAAGGCCGTGGCGGCCGAGATCGTTCCGCTGGCGCGTGTCCCCTTCGCCGAGCTTGCGGCCTACGATCGCCGGCATTTCTTCGCGCCGCGCGAGAATTTCCTCAAGCTTTGGATCGGCCAACCTCAGGCGACGGCCCTGGGATTCGTCGATGCAGGCGGGCTTAAGGGCTATGCAGTTCTCCGCAAATGCCGGAGCGGATACAAGATCGGTCCGCTCTTCGCAGATCATCCTGAAATTGCCAAAGCCTTGTACGATGCGGCTTGCAATCGGGCGATCGGCGAGCCGGTCTTCATCGACATGCCGGAGCCGAACCGGGCGGCGGGCAGGTTGGCTGATACCTACGACATGAAAACCGAGTTTGCCTGCTTCCGCATGTATCTCCGGGGCGATCCAGGGCTGCCGCTCGATTCGGTCTTCGGGATTACGAGCTTCGAGGCGGGGTGACTTTCGCGTTACAGGATGCCAGCGCGAGCCGAGCCGGACCGTTATTCACCCAACACCACATCGACTCTGCGCTGCAACAGGCTAAGATGTTGCGGTGCAACTGTGGCGTGAGCCGCGTGATAGAGGGGGCAGAGTGATGGGCAATCCGTTGGTGAAGAAGGACTTGGTCGACGCGATTCTGGAGCTGCGCGAGGATGTCGAGCGGCAGCTCAAGGCGAACAAATATTACATCGCGCTGCACAAGCTCGACGAGCTTCTGGCAGCGATCAGGCCGCTCGAAATCATCGAGGCGACGGTAGAGCCGGCCCCGACCCCGGCGATCGAGGTGGCTCGCGCCCCGGAAGCCACCGTCGAGGAGGTCACGAGCTTCCACGGCGTGGTCGAGCAGCCGGTCAGCGATGGAAGCTTCGCGCAGCACGAGGCGAGCGCCTAGGCCGTTCTTTGAGCTTGGAGATTACGATTTGACTTGCGGCGCGCGGCACGCTTCCGTGGGCGCTGGACCATGGCTTTTTGCATGAGGAGCACGCTTTGACTGCCGTCGAAACCGTCAGGGGCCATTCGGCCCCGGCCACGCCCGAGCTCATTCCTCTCCTCGACAAGGCCGCCGAAGCTGCCGCCACCTTGCGCGATCGCGCCATCAAGGCCGTCGCCGCCAAGGTCTCGGCCGGCGGCAAGCTCGACGCAGCCGCGCTCGAGCGCGAGCAGCGCGCCGCCCACGGGCTCGCCTGGATCGCGACCTATGCCGGCGCCATCGAGCAGATCGCAAGCTATGCCAAGCGCATGGAGGGCGAGGGCCGGTTCGGCGAGATCGAGCGCCTGCTCGTCCAGATCGGCGTCGCCGAATATCTCTCCCAGCTGTTCGGCGGGGTGATGATGAGCCAGGGCGAGATCGTGCGGCTGCACGAGCTTGGCCTCGGCGATGCCGAGCAGATCGGCTTCTTGACATCCGCCGTCCGCACCCTGATCCAAACCACCACGCCCGAGACCCGCGCCCGCGTGGTCGAGCTGATCAAGGGCGCGCAAGGCGCCGCGAGCTACGGCGATACCGGCCTCGACGAGACGTTTGCCGCCATTCGCGACGAGATGCGCCGCTTCTCCGACGCGGAAGTCGTGCCGTATGCGCAAGAGTGGCATCTGAAAGACGAATATGTGCCGATGCCTCTGATCGCGCAGATGAGCGAGCTCGGCGTGTTCTCGCTCACGCTGCCCGAGGACTATGGCGGGCTCGGACTCGGCAAGGAGGCGATGTGCGTCGTCTCCGAGGAGCTGTCGCGCGGCTATATCGGCGTCGGCTCGCTCGGCACGCGCTCGGAGATCGCCGAGGAGCTGATCCTGAACGGCGGCACCGACGCGCAGAAGCAGGAGTGGTTGCCGCGCATCGCAAGCGGCGAAATTCTGCCGACGGCGGTGTTCACCGAGCCCAATACCGGCTCCGACCTTGCCTCGCTAACCACCCGCGCCGTGCGCGATGGCGACGTTTACCGTATCACCGGCCAGAAGACCTGGATCACGCATGCCGCGCGCGCCGACCTGATGACGGTGCTGGCGCGCACCGACCCCAAGGAGAAGGGGTACAAGGGCCTGTCGATGTTCCTGGCGCCAAAGCCGCGCGGCACCGACGCCGATCCATTTCCCGCGCAGGGCATGACCGGCGGCGAGATCGAGGTGCTCGGCTATCGCGGCATGAAGGAGTTCGACATCTCCTTCGACGGCTTCGAAGTGCCGGCCGCCAATCTGCTTGGCGGGGTCGAGGGCCAGGGCTTCAAGCAGCTGATGCAGACTTTCGAGGCGGCGCGCATCCAGACCGCAGCCAGGGCCATCGGCGTCGCGCAAGCGGCGCTCGATCTTGGGCTCCGCTACGCAACAGAGCGCATCCAGTTCGGCAAGCCGATCGTCGCCTTCCCGCGCGTCTCGGACAAGCTCGCGATGATGGCGGCGGAGATCCTGCTCGCCCGCCAGCTCACCTATTTCGCCGCGCGCGAGAAGGATGCCGGGCGCCGCTGCGATCTCGAAGCCGGCATGGCCAAGCTGCTCGCCGCGCGCGTGGCTTGGGCCGCAGCCGACAACGCGCTACAAATTCACGGCGGCAACGGCTTTGCGCTCGAATATCCGATCAGCCGCGTCTTGTGCGACGCGCGCATCCTGTCGATCTTCGAGGGCGCCGCCGAGATTCAGGCCCATGTCATTGCCAGGCGCCTGCTGGAAGGTTGAACGTCTTGACGATAAGCCGGCGGCAAGCCGGCATCTGCAATAGGAGGAGACGCATGCGTTTTGTGAAATCGATACTTGCCGCGCTCGCCTTGCTTGTCGTCGCGGGAGGCCAGGCTTACGCGCTCGACGTGAACAAGAAGATCGCGGCGCCCGGTCAGGTGCTGGTGGTCTGGTCGATGATCTCGGAGTTCTGCTCGATCAAGGACTGGCACCCGGCGATCGCCGATTGCAAGGAGAGCAAGGAGGGCAACGCCACCTACCGCGTCCTCACGCTCAAGGACAATGGCGGCACGATCAAGGAGAAGCTCGATGGCTCCGACGACACGAGCTACACCTACGAGATCCTCGAGAGTCCGCTGCCGGTGGAAAACTACTCGGCCAAGTTCTGGGTCGAGCCCGACGAGCGCGATCCGAGCCGCACCGTGATCCATTGGGACGCGACGTTCGACGCCAAAGGCAAGAGCGACGACGAGGCCAAGAAGATCATCGGCGACATCTTCCTCGCCGGGCTGAAATCCATCAAGCAGAAAGCCATGCCGCCGGAGGAGACACCGGCGCAGTAAGGCGGCACCTTTGACCGCCAGGTCGATCCTCATCACGGGCTGCTCGTCTGGCATCGGGCTCGCTTCGGCGCGCGAGATGAAGACGCGCGGCTGGCGCGTGTTCGCGACCGCGCGCAAACCTGAAGACCTCAAACGCCTGCGCGACGAGCTCGCCGTCGAGAGCCTCTATCTCGACTACACCGAGCCTCACTCGATCGAACAAGCGGCCAAGCAGGTGATCGAGGCGACGGACGGAAAGCTCGACGCGCTGTTCAATAACGGCGCCTATGGCCAGCCCGGGGCCGTCGAGGATCTGAAGCCCCATGTGCTGCGCGCCCAGTTCGAGGCGAACGTGTTCGGCTGGCACCATCTCACGTCGTTGGTGATTCCTGCGATGCGAGCGCAGGGGGCGGGGCGCATCGTGTTCTGCTCATCCGTGCTCGGCCTCGTCGCCGCGCCCTATCGCGGCGCCTATTGCGCCTCGAAATTCGCCATCGAGGCCTTGGCCGACGCGCTCCGCCTCGAGCTCGCGCCGTCCGGCATCAAGGTGATCCTCATCGAGCCTGGGGCGATCGCGACCCGCTTCGTCGAGCATGCGCTCGGTGCCTATCGGCGCAACATCGACCTCGACGGCTCGCATCACAGGGACGTCTATCGCGCCCGGATTGCCCGGCTGGAGGCTGGCGGCAGCCAGACCTTCAAGCTCGGCCCCGAAGCGGTGGCCGCCAAGCTCGCCAGGGCGGTTGAGAGCAAGCGGCCGAAACCCCGCTATTACGTCACGGTCACGACCCATGTTGCGGCATTGTTGCGCCGCATCCTGCCGACGCGTGCCCTCGACGCGGTGGCAGTAAGCAACTGAACTCGCGCCGGGCGCCAAGCTTGGCGCCCTACCAGCCAGGGCCGCCAAATGGAACACGCCGTCCGTCTCGCCATCCCCTTCGCGCTCGTCGCCGTGACCTGCGTATTGCTGGCGGGGCTGTGGAACATGATGCGCGGCGGAAACCCCAATCTCAGCCAAAAACTGATGCGCTGGCGGGTGGCCCTTCAGTTCATCGCGCTCTGCATCGTCATGACCGCCATCTATCTCGCCGGCAAATTCCCCATGTAACGAAGGCTTGACCCGCCTTTGCGCCAAGCTACGCTAAGATTCAAGGCACAGGGCCAACCTTTCAGGCCTTGTCGAGTTCTTTGTCTTTGACGCATCGTCTTGCCGGAAGAGCCTGCAATCTTCCGGCGATGATGCTTCAAGGCGGGTGGTGATGGTCGTCCTCAACAAGATCTACACGCGCACCGGCGACGACGGCACGACCGCGCTCGGCTCTGGCCGCCGCGTGGCCAAATACGACCTCCGGGTCGAGACCTATGGCACGCTGGACGAGACCAACGCGGCAATCGGTATCGCCCGCCTGCATACGCGCGAGACCCATCACGCGCTCGATGCCATGCTGGCGCGCATCCAGAACGATTTGTTCGATCTCGGCGCCGATCTCTGCTTTCCCGACGAGACCAAGGACGCGCGCGGCCGGCTTACGGTGACCGACGCGCAAGTCGACCGGCTCGAGGGAGAGATCGACGAGCTCAACAAGGAGCTGGAGCCGCTGCGCTCCTTCGTACTGCCGGGCGGCTCGGCGGCGGCGAGCTATCTCCATCTCGCCCGCACCATCTCGCGCCGCGCCGAGCGCCTCATGGTCGCGCTCGCCTCGCGGCAAGGCGAGCGGGTAGGCGAGCCGTTGCTGCGCTACGTCAATCGCCTATCCGATTTCCTGTTCGTCGCCGCGCGCTACGCGAACGACAAGGGCAGGGCCGACGTGACGTGGGTGCCGGGCAAGAACCGGTAACGAGGGAAGAGGGGTGTTTCCGTGTTCATTCCCCTGCATGACACCAATCCCCTCAAGCGGATTCGCTTCCAATATGTGACGGTCGCGCTGATCGTTCTCAACGTCGCCGTCTACACCATCTTCGAGACCGGCTGGTTCTTCCCGCTCGACGACGAGAACACGGCGGCGTTCGCCGTCATCCCGGCCAAGCTGATGGCGGGCGGGCCGACCAGCGGCTCGATCTTCGCGACCGGCGCCTTCCCGATCCCCGAGCGCTTCACGCTGATCACCTACATGTTCATCCACGGCAGCTGGATCCATCTCCTCGGTAACATGCTGTTCCTGTGGGTGTTCGGCGACAATATCGAGGATGCCATGGGGCATCTCCGCTTCATCATGTTCTATCTGATGTGCGGGATCTTCGCCGCCGTGCTGCATTCCTGGATGATGCCGAACTCGGAGCTGCCGCTGATCGGGGCGTCAGGAGCGGTGGCAGGGGTGATCGCCGCCTATCTCATCCTGCATCCCAAGGTGAAGGTGTGGATCCTGGCGCTGTGGCGGATTCCGATCAAGATCACCGCCGCCTGGGCGCTCGGCATCTGGATCGCCGCCCAGTTCGTCAACCTCCTGATCGAGGGCGAGGAGAATGTCGCCTGGTGGGCCCATGTCGGCGGACTGGCGGCGGGCGCGGTGCTTATCCTGTTTATGCGGCGGCGCGGTGTAGTGCTGTTCGACAAGACCCGGGGCGGGGCCTAAAACCCTCCCGAAACCCCTACAAACCATTGACTTGAGCCATGGCCGGCAGTACGGTCGCGGCCATTTCGCAGTTGCGAGATGGGCTGGGTCTTGGGGGGCCGGTCGTAAGCGTGCGGGGAACAATAGCCGCATGAAAATTCTCGTTCCCGTGAAGCGGGTCATCGATTCCAACGTCAAGGTACGCGTCAAATCCAATGGCAGCGGGGTCGACCTTGCCAATGTGAAGATGTCGATGAATCCGTTCGACGAGATCGCCGTCGAGGAGGCCGTCCGCATCAAAGAGCGCGGCGAGGCGGGCGAGGTCGTCGCCGTCTCTATCGGCAGCGCCAAATCGCAAGACACTCTGCGCACCGCGCTCGCCATGGGCGCCGACCGCGCCATTCTGGTGAAGACCGACCAGTGCGTCCAGCCGCTCGCCGTCGCCAAGCTGCTCAAGGCCGTGGTCGAGAACGAGAAGCCTGACCTCGTCATCATGGGCAAGCAGGCGATCGACGACGACTGCAATCAATCGGGCCAGATGCTGGCGGGCTTGCTCGGCTGGCCGCAAGGGACCTTCGCCTCGAAGATCGAGCTGAACGGCGTCAAAATCAAAGTGGTGCGCGAGGTGGATGGCGGGCTCGAGACGCTCATTCTCGCCAAGCCCGCCGTGGTCACCACCGATCTCAGGCTCAACGAGCCGCGCTACGCCTCGCTGCCCAACATCATGAAGGCTAAGAAGAAGCCGATCGACGAGACCACGCCCGAGGCCCTCGGCGTCGACATCTCGCCTCGGCTCAAGGTCGTGGCAATCGCCGAGCCGAAGACGCGCGAGGCTGGCATCAAGGTGGATAGCGTCGCTGCGCTGGTCGACAAATTGAAGAACGAGGCGGGAGTCATCTGAGATGGCGGTCCTGCTGCTGGCAGAGCACGACAACAAGGCGGTTGCGCCGGCGACCGCCAAGGCGCTGACTGCCGCGAGCCAATTCGGCACCGATGTGGATATTCTGGTCGCCGGCGAGAATTGCCGCGCGGTCGCCGAAGCTGCCAGCAAGCTCGACGGCGTGCGCAAGGTCTTGCTCGCCGAGGCGCCATATCTCGCGCAGCGCCTCGCCGAGGAGGTTGCCGCAACGGTGCTCGCGCTGATGGGCGGCTACAGCGTGCTGCTCGCGCCCGCCACCACTACCGGCAAGAACGTGCTGCCCCGGGTCGCCGCGCTGCTCGACGTGGCCCAGGTCTCCGACATCGTCGAGGTCAAGTCGCCGAACATTTTCGTGCGTCCGGTCTATGCCGGCAACGCGCTCGAGACGGTCGAGACCAGCGACAAGATCGTCGTCGGCACGGTGCGCACCACCGCGTTCGCCAGTGCCGGCGAAGGCGGCGCGGCGCCGATCGAGACCGTGACCGCGGCCCCGGTGGTTGGTATTTCCAGCTTCGAGGGCTCCGAGATCAGCGTCAGCGAGCGGCCCGAGCTCACCGCCGCGCGCATCGTCGTCTCGGGCGGCCGCGGCATGCAGTCCGGCGACAATTTCAAGACGTTGATCGAGCCGCTCGCCGACCGGCTGGGCGCCGCCGTCGGCGCCAGCCGCGCCGCGGTCGATGCCGGCTATATGCCCAACGACCATCAGGTCGGGCAGACCGGCAAGGTCGTGGCGCCAGAGCTCTACATCGCCGTCGGCATTTCCGGCGCCATCCAGCATCTAGCCGGCATGAAGGACTCCAAGGTGATCGTCGCCATCAACAAGGATGCCGAGGCGCCGATCTTCCAGGTCGCCGATTACGGCCTGGTCGGCGATCTGTTCACCGTCCTGCCGGAGCTCGACGCCGAGCTGAAGAAGGCGGGCTATTGAGAAGAAGCGGGTTCATGAGGAATGACGATGGACGACATAGTTCAAGGTACGGCACTTCAAGCCGATCCAAGCGCGCAACGCGATCGCGAGGCTAATCCCATTCGCAAGATCGGCATCATCGGCGCGGGACAAATGGGCGGCGGCATCGCCCATGTCATCGCCCTTCACGGCTACGACGTGGCGATGCACGATGTGGCCAAGGAGCGGGTCGAGGCGGCGCTGGCCAAAATCGACAAGAACCTTGCCCGCCAAGTCGCTTCCGGCAAGATCAGCGAGGACGACCGGCAGAAGACGCTCGCACGCATCTCCTATGCCGACAGGCTGGCGGGGCTCGGCGACGCCGATCTGGTGATCGAGGCGGCGACCGAGGACGAGACGGTCAAGCGCAAGATCTTCGTGGCGCTTTGTCCCTTGCTCAAGCCCGAGGCCATCGTCTCGACCAACACCTCCTCGATCTCGATCACGCGGCTTGCCGCCGCCACCGACCGGCCTGAGCATTTCATCGGCCTGCATTTCATGAACCCGGCGCCGGTGATGGAGTTGGTCGAGATGATCCGCGGCATCGCCACCGAGGACGTCACCTTCGGCCGCACCAAGGAATTCGTCGAGACGCTCGGCAAGACGGTCGCCGTGTCGGAGGACTTCCCCGCCTTCATGGTCAACCGCATCCTGCTGCCGATGATCAACGAGGCGGTCTATACGCTCTATGAGGGCGTCGGCTCGGTCGATGCCATCGACACCGCCATGCGGCTCGGCGCGCACCACCCGATGGGTCCGTTGCAGCTTGCCGACTTCATCGGGCTCGATACGTGTCTGTCGATCATGCAGGTGCTGTATGAGGGGCTGGCCGATTCCAAATACCGGCCCTGTCCGCTCTTGGTGAAATATGTGGAAGCCGGCTGGCTCGGGCGAAAGACCAAACGCGGATTCTACGACTACCGGGGCGAAAAACCCATGCCGACGCGCTAGTTACCGGGTCTGTCCGGGAGCGTACCGATACAGCTTTGGCCCCTCCTGCGTCCTCCCGGGCGCTTGAAGATGTCATGGTTCGCCGCTAAGATTTTTGCCTGTCATCAAGGACCGTTTGCCTCAGGGAGGCAAGTGATGCGTGGTTGCCTGCCTGATCCGGCTGACACTGTTCCGGCGCTCGCGACCGGCGTGATCTTCGCGGCGCGCGCAAGATCGGCCAAGCGCAATCCGCACCACGTTCTCTTCGACGCTCATCTCGGCATCATCGCGCGCTCGTGGGCGGCGCCCGAGCAATGACGGAGTGTCCCCGAGTTCGCATGATGGTGCCGAGGGCAAGGCATCGACATTCAGTTCGATTTCATGGTGAAGCGCGACCGCGCCATTGCGCGGGCTGGTTGGGGTGAAGCTAGGGTGTACTGAGACGAGGGAGTGAAATGGTCCGGCCGGTGTCGATCGACCGACGAACGCGATCGGCCCGGTCTTGAGTGCAACAGCTTTTCGCCGGTCCGGATCGTCCGGCCGGCGCTCGAAGGGAGGTAAGTTATGAGGTTTCGTTCAAGTTTGGTGGCCAGCGCCGGTGCAGCCTTGCTCTTCGGCTGGCTCCTGGCGACGCCAGCGTTCGCCGAGTGCAATCCCGATAACGCCGTCTTCGACGACGATTTCGAGTTTCTTGACGGTACCTGGGGCGACGCCGACGACAATTTCTATGTCGAGGACGGTGCGTTGGTCGTCAAGACATGGGCAGCCCATGTCAATTTCTCGACTAAGAACGAAGGCGCGAATGTCTGCGTCGACCTGACGGTCGCCGACGCTCCCGCTCCCGACAGCACGGCTCAGGGCATCGTGTTCTGGTGGGCAGACTGGGATAACTACTATTATCTGTACACCTGGACCGACGGCAGCATGGTCGTGCGCCGCGTGGTCAAGGGCAAGGAGAGCGACCTGTTCTCGGTCAGCACGCTTGCCCTCAAGAAGGGTGTCGGCGCCACCAATCAGTTCGAACTGAAGCTGCGGCCCAAGGATGCGACCATCCTCATCAACGGGACCGAGGTGAAGCGGTTCAAGGGCGTGCAGCCTGCTGGCGGCGGCGTCGTGGGTATCATCGCCGGCTCGCCGGAGGACAAGTCCGCGACATTCAAGTTCGACAATTTCATCGTTGCCGCGCCTGAATAGTATCGTCTCTGACGAATGATCTTATCCGAAAAGTCCGCAACTTTCGGGATCATGCTCTGGAAAAGCATCAGGCCGCCGCCGGTTTCCCGGCAGCGGCCTGATCGCGAAACTGTCGCCGGTCTATTTGGAAGCGGCCTTCTTGCCGGTCTTGGTCGATTTCAGGCTGCTCTTCTTCTGCAGCTTCGGGGGCTGGACCTTGATCGAATTGGAAACGGCGGCCTTCGACGAATAGGTTGCACTCGCCAATTTGGTCGATTTGCGTGCGGCGTTGACCCCTTGCGCGGCCTTCTTGGCGACGGCAAGCGACTGGCTGGCGGCAACGAAGTTCGGCCTGGCCAGCGCGGACTGCGTCTCCATTGCCTCGGTGTTGCTGAGGGACGCGAGCTGCATGCGGGCCGGTGCGGCTTGCGTCGAGCCTGCCGCAGCGCTCGCTTCGGAAGCGCCGGCTATTGCGAGCTGTGCGGCGGGTGCCGATTGCGCCGCGGCCGATTGTGCGGCGCTCGCCGAGAGCGACTGGCTCGATGGCGCCGATTTGGCCGCGGCCTGGGATGACGCCGCGCGTGCGCCGGTTGCGGAAATCGACTGCGCCGTGGGAGCCGGCCCGGCTGCGGCTTGCGACGATGCCGCGCGTGCGCCGCTGACCGACAGGGATTGCAGCGACGGGGCGGCCGAAGCTGCCTGCTCCGCCGGAGCGGGCTTGTTCGCGGTCATCGCCGTCGGTACGCTCAGCTTCGCCCCGCTTTGCGGCTCAGCCGCAGCAAGGGATGAAGCCGCCATGCACGCCAACCCGGCAAGGAGCGCCGGGGCATATTTCAGTCTCGCCAAGTTTCTCGACATGCTTTTCTCCAGAGATCCGATTAACCAACGCTCCTGGCCAATAAAACCCCATTTTGGATGTCAATTGTAAGGCGCTCTGGCTTCGGGCGCCAATCTTCTCCGCATTAAATCTTCGCCATCGGTGGCGCGGCGCCCGCCTGTTCATGAGCCGCCCATGCCAGCGCTGGACGGGCAGTATGGACGGCAAATCCTATCGCCACGCTCGCCGGCAGGTCGTTGCGCCGTGCGCAACGACGGCGCCTCGCACGGCCCGGATCGGTTAGCGACTTACTTCGAGCGCTTTGATTTTTTGCTCTTGTTGCTCTTGCCGGCCTTGTTCAAAGCGATCGCCACCGCCTGCTTCTGCGGCTTGCCGGCCCTCATCTCGGTCTTGATGTTGGAGCTGACCGTCTTGCGGGACGATCCTTTCTTGAGCGGCATGGGCGCCTCCTGCCTCAGATCACGTGGAACAGATAAAGGCCGATGATGACGACAAGCGGCACGCCGAGCAGCCAAAGAATGATTCCGCGCATTGTTCGATCTCCTTTTTGAGAAGCGAGCTTAATTGCCCCTGAGTGCGTCCTTGATGCCGCCAACGGCATTGCGGATTTTGCCGGCGGCCTTGTCGGCCTTGCCTTCACTCTCGAGCTTGGCGTCGCCCGTCATCTTGCCGGCGACTTCCTTGATCTTGCCCTTGGCCTGCTCGGCCGAGCCTTTGATCCGATCCTTGTCCATGCTGGTCACTCCTCAATTGTCAGTCGGTTCCGATTGGCGCTTTTCGCGCGATCGAATTGATCGGCGGTACAACAAGCGCTGGATGCTTTTGTTCCGCATGCGACGATTCATCTTGGCGATGGAGATCGGACACATCGCGACTATGTAAAATGACATAGCGCGACGAGATGGAACCGCTCGAGATCGGATCGTCATCGGCGGCTATTCGGGCGGCTGAGCGTTGGGATGGTTCTCAACGAGGTTTCTCGAGAAAGCGCATCAACGCGCTTTCGATGCGGCTCAGGCCTTTGCGCATGCGGCCACGTAGCAACGAGGTCTCCAGCCTGCCGGCCTCGTAAGCCTCGATTACGCTCGGATGGATGTAGCTCGTCCGCGCCACGCTGCGCGTGTTGACGAGAATTTCGCTGACCTCGTCGGCGGCGCTGACGATCGCCTTCTTGCGCAGCCTCTCGCTCTCATGGCCGTTATGCTCGGCGAGCACGGCAAGCGCGGTCGCCGAGGCGCGGAAGGTCCGAAAATCCTTGGCCGAGATCTCCGACCCGCTGGCGTCGGCGAGGAACTCGTTGACCTCGCGCGCGGTCACGGGCCGCTTGCCGCCATTGCCGTCGGAGAAGCCGAACAGGCGGCGACCGCGGGAGACTGAGAGCTTGCGCAAGACGCGGGCAAGCAACGGGTCGCGCAGCTCGCGCCTGATCTCCTTGCCGCCTTTGCCTTTGAACACCAGCAGCACTTTGTCGCCGTCGATTGCGACATCGCTCTTGAGCAAGGTCGATGCGCCTCTGCCGCCTTCGCTGCGCGCGTATTCCTCGTAGCCGGGCCGGAGCAGAGCGCGGTCGATCAGGCGGACGACCGCGGCGACGACCTTGGTGCGGGTCAGCCCGGGAGCGGCAAGCGCCTTGCGCACCGCATCGCGCACGCGCGGCAGGGCAGAGCCAAGCCGCTTCAGCCTTCCTTCCTTGGCCGTGGCGCGCGCTTTGTCCCAGTCCGGGTGATAGCGATATTGCAGCCGGCCCTCGGCGTCGCGACCGATCGCCTGGATATGCGCGCGCTCGTCGGCGGCGATGCAGACCTCGGTCCAGGCCGGCGGGATGGCGAGCTGCCTGATGCGCGCCTTGATCGTCCTATCGCGGATCGTCTTTGCCGGTGCCGTCACGATAGGAGAAGCCCTTGCCGCGCCGTTGGCGCCGCAACTCAAGCGCCGAGGTCTCGACATAGACGAGGCCGAAGCGGCGGCAGAGCTCTTTGGGGTCGCGGCTCATACGGACAGGCAAACGCCCTCAGCCGCCCCGCAGTTTCATTGCGCTTGGAAAAGCGAAACGGGCCGGATCGCTCCGGCCCGTTCAAATCGTCTCGGCGATAGCCGGGCTTAGCCCTGCTTGGTCGCCGGCAGCCACACACTCTTGGTGTGGTCGAAGCTGTAGCCTGGCGCCGTCTGGAGCGCTTCCTTGGTCGTGTCGAGGACCAGATAGCGCTTGCCGTCCTTCTCGGCGACTTTCAGCGCCTGGAACGGCACGGCGACGTTCTTCTCGCCGACGCCAAGGAAGCCGCCGACGCCGACGATCACGGCGTTGATCTTGCCGCCGGTGTCGAGTAGCAGGTCGTTGATCTCGCCGATCTTGTTGTCGCGGCTGTCATAGACGTTCTGATTGTAAAAATCGCTGATCGGCAAGGCCTCGCCGGGCGTTACCTGCCTCGTGCAGGAGATGATCAGCGAACGTGGAGCGTCGGCGATGGTTCCCGGGCGCCGGCGCAGCGGAGGCTAGCGGTCGACACGGCCTTCTGGCAATGTGTCGCCCCTGCCGGTCAAGCAGTCTCGCAGCCGGCGTGGTTCGAAAGCGTTAAGACACCTGAAGGAACCTCATCTCGCGCCCTCCCTCCATCATCAAGGTTGGTCCCATGCGCAAACCGCTCATTGCCTCTGGCGTCTCGCTTTTGCTGCTGTCTCTGACGGCCATGCTCGCATCGACCCCCATCCGGCCGGCGTTAGGGTTCGTTGCGGCGGAACGTGCCGACGGCGCGACTCGATCGCTGATCGTGAACATCAAGAAAAAGAAGCATGACGATGACGATGACGACGCCAAGGCCAGCGGCGATGCCGCCGCGCAGTTGATCAAGGATCCGCCGCCGCCAAACGACCTGTCCACCCAGGGCTATCCGTTCTCGCTCGGCAATGTCTCGCCGTCGTGCTCCGCCAACACCGAATGCGCCATCTCGTTCATCATCACCAATGGCGGCGCGGCGGCCTTTACCGGCCAATTCGGCTTCAACGATACGCTTAAGGTCGGGTGGGTTCAGCCGAAGACGATGTTGCAGGTGCTGAGCGTCAAGCTGCTCTCCCCGGTCCCTGACGGCTGGAGTTGTGTCGGCGGGGCGAAGGTCAGTTGCTCTGGTACGACCATCTTCATTGCCGGCAATTCGACGCTGGTGATCCCGCTGCGTATCAAGTTCCAGGCGCCCCCCGGGATCTCGGCGAGCTTCGTGCAGCACAATTTCATCGCCGGTCATAATGGTAGCGGGGGCATCATCAGCTGGGGCGGCTCGGCGTCCTCGCTGCTCAACCCACCCATCCTCATGGCAGACGACAAATCCGAGAACCACAAGGCCAATTTCGAGGGGACGTGGCAGACGGTCGGCTCGAATGGCGGCCGCTTCACGCTCACCATGAAGCAGGACGGCAAGCAGGTGACCGGGACCTACACGCCGAGCGACGGGACCCTCCAGGGCAAGGTCAGCGGCAATACGCTGACGCTCAAATGGGCGCAGCCGGGCTTTACCGGTACCGGCACTTTCACGATGCTCGACACCAAGCCAAAGACCTTCCGCGGCACGATCCTGACCGACGGCAAGGCCGGTACCGTGGTGTGGAACGGCAGCCTCACCGACTGAGCGATCGGTCTTTTTCCGTTCTAGCGGGCGTGAAAGTGTTGTGGCATTCTGAGTAAGTCCGCCGGCACTGGGAGCAGGCAGACGGTGGGACCTCAAGCGAGGCATCTGCGATAGAGAGCGCACGCCACAGGAGAAGCTGATGGGCAGTTTCAACCCCCCGAACAAGCGAGACTACGGCAACAAAACCCGCATCGACATCAGGCAGTCTTACCAGGTTGCCTATTGGAAGGAGCGCTTCGGGGTCTCGCAGGAAGAACTCAGTGAAGCGGTACGCGCGGCGGGCGAGTCGGCGAGGAAGGTTGAAGAGTACCTAAAATCAAAGCAAGACCGCTGAGATTGCCAGAACTCTTAGCCGAGGGCATCCATCAATATCGAAAAGTCCCTGGCGGCGCATCCGTGCGGCAGCCAATTTCGATGTGCAGCTTTTTGCCACCTTGCCCAGGGTGGACGTCACTCTCAGAATTTGTGCGGGAACGAATTCTCTTCAGAGTGACATCGAGGGCTTACCGTTTTCGGGTCAATCACTCAGCGCGATTCAATCTTAGGAGTTTTGCCGATGTTAAGAAGGCTTGCTTTGATTGTCGCTTGTGGCGCGTCGCTATTTTCGCTCGGCGTTCAAGCCTCACCCGTGCTCTTTGTACCGATGCAAAATGGGGCGCCCGACATCACGCTGGTGCGCGGCTTTTGCGGCCTAGGCTTCCATCGCGGCCCCTATGGCTATTGCGTCCGGAACGGCACCGTGGCTGTGCCTCCGGTGGTCATGGCGCCGTCGCCTGTGATTGTTGCGCCGTCGCCTGCAGTCGTTGTGCAATCGCCGGTGGTTGTGGCTCCGGCGGCGCCGGTCCTGGTCGCCCCGACGATGCCAATAGTGGTTGCCCCGATGGTGTGCCCCTACGGCTACACCCTTGGGCCTTACGGCCGCTGCCTGCTGTCCTACTGAAGACCCTCGGCACCTGACATGACTTCGTTTCCGTACCTACGCTGAGATAACCAGCCACTTTAAGGAGACCTCATGCGCATCGTCACTCACCGCTTCATCGTGGTTTTCAGCGCGGCGCTCACGGCAGCATTGAGTTTCGGTGCCTTGAGCCAAAATGCTGCCGCGGGAGAAGCAACGCCGCCCGACGAGAGTGTGAAGCAGATCGTCTTAACCGATGCGCAGATCGATAGCTTCATTGCCGCTGAAAAAGAGATGGCGCCGATCATCGCCAAGGCGCCCCCAGGCGACCAGCCAGATCCCAAGATCATGGAGCAACTCGAAGCAGTGGCTACGAAATACAAGTTCGCAAATTACGCCGCGTTCGATGATGTCGCTGAGAATATCGGCCTGATCATGAGCGGAATCGATCCGGACACCAAAAAATATGTAGGCCAGGACGCTGTTATCGAAAAGGAAATTGCCTTTATCGATAGCGAGAACTTGGCGCCTGCAGATAAGAAGGGGCAGGTCGACGAATTGCAGTCCGAACTGAAATCGCCCCCCGACCCCGTGCAATTCCCCGGCAACGTCGATCTCGTGGTGAAGAATTACGATAAGCTCAACGCCATAATGCCGCCAGTGCAATAAGACCCTGCTTCAGCGCGGCCGACATTGCTGCCGAGCGACCGATTCAAATGGTGACCCCGATAGGCCCGCTGAGACGACCGACCTTTGCGCCGTCGATTGGTCGGCATGGCGTGAGAGCTTTCACCCGGTGAGTCAGAAACGTCGCGGCGCTCAACCTGTCGGCGGTTCTCCGCGGAGTCATTCGGTGCCGGCAAGCTCGGGCCGCTCCTCCAAGAAAAATCTCAGCATTTCGCTTGAGGCATCGGGGCCGTGCGGATCGGTGTAGGTGCCGTCGGGGCTCCCGCCGGACCAGGCATGGCCGCTGCCATGGATGAGCCATTGCTCCACTATCACCCTACCGGTCTTATCCCTCGTCACGGTGCGGGTATGCGCGCGGATCGCGGTATGTCGGGCCTCCGCCCGCGCGATGCTGTCACCTTCTTTTGCCGCTCCCACGACTTTTGCAGCGTTCGACGGATGGACGATGTTGTCGGCATTGCCGTGGAAGACGATGGTGCGAATGCGCGGGCCGCCGTCTGCCGCACGGCGCGACTTCCGTGGCCGCAGACCTCGCGGCACCGCATCGCCGCGCATTGCTGCGAACGCGGACGGGAGGTCGGCCGCCGACCTGTAAGGCAAGCCTGAATGGACGCCGACAGCGGCGTAGAGATCAGGATAGGTCGCCCCCATTACGGCCGCCATGGCGCCGCCGGCGGAGAGACCCGCCACGAAGACGCGGGCCGGATCGACATCGTAGGTGGCGATAATGTCCTGGGTGATGCCGGCGATGATGGATGGCTCGCCCGAGCCGCGAATTTGATCCTCCGGTTTGAACCAGTTCCAACACAACGATGAATTCGCGCCTTTGGACTGGCTCGGATAGGCGACCAGCAATCCATGCTTCTCGGCGAGATCGTTCATGCGCGTTCCGGCCGCGAAGTCGTCGCCGTCCTGAGTGCCGCCATGCAGCATCACGAGCAAACCCCGCCTGCCGACTGCGTGAGGACGAGGAATATAGAGCTTGTAAGCGCGGCTCCCGGCGGCGCAGGCAAAGGAGCGGCTCAAGAACTCCGCACCCTCCGGGATCTCGAGTGCCTTGCGGGGCTTAACGCTCCCCAAGGCTTCAAGATTGAAACCCCCAATCTTGAACTGAGGGAGTGTCCCTACCAACCCCTCTAACGGCCCCGCGGTCCACGGGTTGGTCGGTGACCCTTCGGATCGCGCCTCCGGGTTCCCGTGCAAAGGAGCCGTGAGGTCACACGCCGCGACATCTGAAGTGATGTCAACGACACGACCATTCGATCGCTCGACGCTTAACCGGCTGTGCGTGCGGAGGCGTTGATGGGACCGCTTCTCCGCCCGACAAAGCGCTTTGAAGGAGGCGCGTGGCTTCCATGAGCTTCTGAGCCAGCGTCAGTTGCGTTGCCGCACGCATGGCGTTCGAAAAATCCGTGATCATGTCTTGGTTCCTTGGAGGTCGAAGGGTGTTCGAGTCGTCAGCCAATGCGATCGGCTAACGCACTCTTGATTTCCTTGCTGGCATGAAGCGCACCCAGCACGGTGATCGATTCAATGGTCGCCAAAGCAAGTGCCGGCGTCACGTCCGGGGCAATGCTGGCGAGCCCAAGCACCTTGATGTGAAGTGTTTCGCCGGCTGCTTTGACGGCCTCCAGATCCGCGCGCGTATAGTGCCGAAGACCGAGCTCCAGCGTATGCCGCACGATCGATTTCCTGACCTCCTCGCCATGGGTCGAAAGCTGGTTGCGGATCGCCGTGCGAATGAAGTCGGTCCGGTTGGAATAAAATCCCTCCTGCACCAGCAAATCGATATGGCCGAGGTCGACGTAACCCAGGTTGATCGTGATCTTCTCGGTTTCGCCCGCTTTGTCGCGAAGGCGATGAATCTCAGCCGCCATGACATTTCTCCATCTTAATGGATGGTATATGGATGGTCCATGGATGGTCTTCAAGGGCTTAGAGTTCAGGCTCGTCGCCGAACTGTTGCACTGGACCAAGGGGTCTCAACACACCGCTTGCTGGACGCGCCACCCGCCGCGGAACCAAAGCCATCAAGGGTGGTTGTTCATGCAGAATGGACCGTCAGGATCCCAGCGGTCCCCGCCTTTGTGTGCTCCTGGCGATGTCTTTCGCGCTCTCGGCTGGCTCATTTGAGCGCGGCTCTGCACGGAGCCTCTCGCCGGGGTTCGGCGTCGCTGGCGGCCGGAACGCTAAGCCCGCGCAAGCACGCTGTCGCAAAGGAGCTCCTTCGCAGGGGCCACCAAACTGCGATGGGTGGGAAACTGTGGACCTATACGCGGCTCCCGCTTGTTGCGGTGCTCGGTTCGATGCGTCGAACGGGGCGCCTGCAAGCTGAGAACTAGCGGAGGATTCTCCCTATCCGAACTTGGTTCAATTATTTCGCATGTTCGGATGCGGGAACCTTCGAATGAGAAACAGGTTGCTCTAAGCGGGCCATCGCTGGAAGCCAGCGCCGCAATCAACTTTCCCAAAATACAATAGGGAGGCTCTCATGGATTGGAACCGTGTCGAAGGAAATTGGAAGCAGGTTAAAGGCAAGGTCAAGGAGAAGTGGGGCAAGCTCACTGACGATGACCTGACCGCGATCAACGGCCGCCGCGATCAGCTCGAGGGCAAGATCCAGGAACGCTACGGCGTAGCCAAGGACCAGGCCAAGCAGCAGATCGATGACTGGTACGGGACGCAATCCTGGTAGCAGACATCTGTTGTCGCATTTTCCAGCCCGGCCTTCGCCGGGCTTCTTTTTGGGCACCTAGTCGTCGGCACTAAGAGCGGCTTCGCGCGGGGGCGGACACCGAAGGCTGGCGTTGCAGGGTCACGATGCTCCTCAACGGAGATAGCGCTCTCACGCACTAACCGCGCTTGTTTAAGCGTGAGCTAACTTATTGGGGCCGAAATGATTAGGCCACCGACCTCAAGCGATCGGCGCTAAGCCAGCTCGAGTGTGAGCCACATCAGATTTGCGGTTCATGAAAATTATAAAAAAAATTAAATATTTAAAATTAGAAATTATATAATAATAAAATTAATATAATTATAATAATTAATAATTATAAAAAAATATATAATATATAAAAATAATAAAATAATTGCCCTGTCTTTCCACGGCCGGAGCTGGGAAATCGAACTCGCACGACGTTTCACGTGGCCGTCCAATTACCGAACTGAGACTGGCTATCGAGGCACAAGCGCATATGTTGAAAAACTCAATAGCCGGCAATCGTATTATCATGTACATTTTCACGTGAGACCTTCCACCTGTTTGCTACGTTTGGCGGCCGATGCTCTCGACGCAGGTCGTAAAATAAATATAAATTTATAAAATAATAAATAAATAAATAATATATTTTTATAAATTATTAAAAAATATTATTTATAATTTTTTTCGCGTTGGCAGTGCGCCGCCAGCGAAATCTGTTGGGAAAGGTGAGCCTGCGACGACGAGACCGAATATAAAACAGTTATTGGTTACCTTGCGAGCAGATCGGTAAAATAAAATTAATAAAAAAAAATTGCTCGACTTATGCTGAATAACAGTGATGCATTGTTGATCTGCTCTATTGGATCGGCATTCCGCCAGAAGACAGTACGTTATACTATCTCGCCTGCCTTCGTCTTAAGAGAAGACATGTGGCTTGATCACTCCACCACAGCAATGAGTTCGCCGACGAAGAAGCGGGCGCATTTTGTCGCGTGGAATTCACCCGTTGCCGTTGGCGCCGAGCTCTCGACGCAAGACGGCGTCCGCAAGTCGGCTCCTGCGATACGTTGGGATGGTGCACTTGACGAAGACCGATAAACGATTGATATTGGGCAGAATGTGCTCGACGCTGAACAGGGCATTGTTGATCTCAGTAGCACCGTCGCTAAGACAGACATTGGCTTGCATAAGAAGAATGTAGCTAGATTACTCACAAGCGAGCGCGACGAAGAAGCGGCGAGGCCGCTCTCGAAGTGGCGAGCGAGTTGGAAGCGCTCGCTAAGGAGTCAAACTCACACCATCGTCGAGACGGATCCACGGCCCCGCGAGGGGCCTGTCTTTTTCGGTGTGTGGGACCCCGACCCCGATCCAAACCCCATCACGCGACGCTGAGAAGGGTCCAGGCGACCCCCGGTTGGTGTTAGTTGCCATGTTAGTTGGTCTGGTTGCCGAAACACCTAAGTCATTGAATTCGCGAACGGCCAACATCTGATATCCATTGATTGAATTGGTGACCCCGAGCGGATTTGAACCGCTGACCCTCAGATTAGGAATCTGATGCTCTATCCAACTGAGCTACGGGGTCTTCGCGTCAGCCATATGGGACTAAGCCGCTTACCCCATTACTAAGGCTCCTGGCTCGCTCGATGCAAGCCGGGTCCGGATCGAACGCAGCGCGGGCGTGGCCGAAATCTTCTGTCGCGCGGCGAAGTTGGATCAGGTTGGTCCCGCTAGCAGCCGAAGCCGAGCGTCACGATGCACCACGCGCCTTTGCCGGTCTTCTTGACCACCGTTGCCGTGCCCTTGGCGACGCCGACCGTTGCCTGGCCCGTGCCTCTGGCGACCGTCGCGGTTCCTTGCGCCAGGCCGCGGCCTGCCTCAGCCGTGCCTTGGACCGCGCCCTGACCAACCGTTGCGGTGCCATGCACCACGCCTTGCACCGGGCCGGCCAGCGTCGGCAATGTCGCCGCCACGACCATCAGCGTTGCAATCATCGATATCCGCATCATCTTTGCTCCCTCCCGATTCGGGGACGCCGAACCGCCTTGAGGCGAATCGGCCCATGCCGTTGAGAAAGACCAATAATTTGGCTCAACTAAGACGCGGAAGGGGCGGTACGCCGGCGGCTCTGCGTTTGCGCTCAGTGGGTCGCTTCGAAGAACTGAAATCGCGCCTCGAGCTCCCATTGCTGCTTCGCCTTTTCGCTTCCCGCGATGAACGCGACGCAGGCCTGTGACGGCGTAGCCGCGCCGGGCGCATCGTTCCGGCAGGGCTCGGCGACGTTGCCATAGCCCGCGCGCTTCTCGCCCCACAGGCTCGACCCCGGCAGGAAGCTGTATTCGATGCTGTTGCGCACCAGCTCCTTGAGCTCGGGATAGGCGAGGCCGAACGTGTCGACCGCGCGCTGATATTCATGCGTCAGGTCGATGCGCGACACGCCTTCGTCGTCGGTCGAAAGCGCCACCGGCACGCCGAACTTGCGATAGGTGGTGAAGGGGTGGTCCTTGCCCTCGATGCCGAGGATGACGGCATTGCTGGTGAGGTTGACCTCGACCAGCACGCCCTTGTCGGCCATGTCCTTGAGCAGGTCGTAGGGACGCTCCTCATACATGACGTCGACGCCGTGGCCGATGCGCTCGGCGTGCGCCGTGTCGACGGCAAGCCGGACGTGGCAGCACAGTCCCTCCGGCGGCACGAGCCCAGGCGCGAGCTCGCCGGCATGCAGGCTGACATGGACGTTGGGATAGAGCGCGCGCATGAAGGCGACCATGCGCATGTGCTCGCCGTAATCGGCCATGGCGATCTGGCTGTCCTCGGCGCCGACGAAATTGATGCCGACGATGCGGGGATCGGCCGCGGCGAGAGCGAAGCCGAACAAGGTCTGGGCAAACACCAGCTCCTTCGGCCCGATGCGGAACACCTGATAGATGTAGCGCGTCGTGACCTTGCAGCCCGGCGCGGCGCCGGCCGTGCCGCAGCGCTGGCGCTGATTGCGGATCTGCTCGGCCTGATCCCAAAAGGCGCGCGCGGCGGGAATGTCGTCGAGCAGCCCCTTGGCGATCAGCTCGTCGCGCAGCGAGCCGAGATCCTCGCGCCAGACCATGCCGTTGGTGATGTCGGTCAGGCGGTGCCAGGTCGGCGTCTCCATCAGCTCGAGATATTGCTCGTTCTGCGCAGCGGCGCGGGCCGAGACCTCGTCGAGAAACTCGCCGGTGTGGCTGGGATCGGTGCCGCTGAACTTGGCGAACACGCCAAAGAAATGGTCGTGACCGGTCACGCCCTCGGACGGCACGAAGCCGCGCATGGAAAATGAGTCGACCAGATCGTCGAACAGGCGCTGCTTCTTGAAGGCATCCGAGACGGGGACGTCGCCGACATTGCAGAGCGGCTGCGCGCTCGCGCCCGTGTCGGCCATTTGCGGCTTGGCGAACCCCTTGGTCTCGGTGTCGATGCAGAACCTGTCCTCGGCGCCGACGCGGATGAAGGTCTCGGCATAGACCGCGCCGTCGAGATGATTGTGCAGGTCGGCGCCCTTGGGCATGGCAGCGAGAAAGGCGCGGAGCGCCAGCGGATCGGTGCGCACGGCATCGAGGGCCTGTGTGGTGCGCTGCTCTGCCGTCGCCTCGGCGGCGAGGGTTGGCGCTGCGAACAGCGACAACGACACGAGGAAGGCGGCGAGGGTCTTGAGCATGGCTTTCCTGCCGAGCGGGTTGCGAGGTCTCGTCTGCCGGGCGGACGAGGAATGCGACCGAAGCCCGGCTTACGTCAATAGGCCGTAGGTATAGACGAGACGATCGTCCTCGGTCGCCGGATTTTGCGAGCGCTCGGCCCGCCTCGCGGCTAATCTCGGCTCGCCCGCTCGCGCTGTGAAGAGGATCGCATGGCCAGCCTGTTGTTCGCCTCCCTCGTCACCTTCGGCATCCTGGTCGGCATGGTGATCGGCTGCGTGCTCGCGGCCATGGTGTTCATGGGCGAGGTCCAACCTGACGCTCGCCATCGTCCTCACCATCGTCATCAATCTGGTGATCTGGCTGATCAGCCCGTTTCTGTCTGACCTAACGCTCTGCTGGCTCAACAGCATGGAGTTCCTGGAGGATTCTGCGGTCAAGCAACGCTATCCGGGCGTGCATCTTCTGATCCATCAAGGGCCGACGACTACCGCTTCAAAGCGCCGCGCATCGGCTTCATCCCCGACCGCAACCCGACCGCCTTCACCTATGGGCTGCTCCGCTCCAACGCGCGCATCGTCGTCACCCAAGGCATCTTCGAGTTCCTCACCGAGGACGAGCAGCGCGCGGTGGTCGGCCATGAGCTCGGCCACATCGTCAACCGCGATTTCATCCTGATGACCATGGCCGGGATGCTGGTGCAAATTCTGTATCAGGTCTATGCGGTGCTGGCGCGGTCAGGCAGCGGCGGCGACGACAAGAAGGGCAAGGGCGCGATCATCGGGATTGCCGCGCTCGTCGGCTACTATATCGCATCTACCTCCTGCTCTATCTCAGCCGGACGCGCGAATATCTTGCCGACGCCTTCTCGGCGAGCCGCGTCGAGCCCAAGCAACTCGCGAGCGCGCTGGTCAAGATCGCCTATGGTATCGTCGCGATCGAGGACACTTCGGCCACCTAGAGCCTGCTCAGGAGCACGCGCCATCTCGGCGTGATCGACGTCAAGAACGCGCGCTATACCGGACTGCTCGCCGAGAGCACGGCGCAAAGTCCGGGCAGCGCCGCGGAGGCAATGCTGTTCGATTGCTATAATCCCTGGGCACCGCTGGTTCAGCTCAACTCGACGCACCCCTTGACGGGACGCCGCATCGCCCATCTCGGCGAGATCGCCAAGGCCAAGGGCCAGAGCTTCGGCGCCTATGATGTCGAGGCGGCTGCGGCCAAAGTGCAGCTCAGCCGCGCGAGCCTACGCGGTAAGTTCCTGTTCGAGCTCTTTCTGCTGATCGCTCCGGTGATCCTCGGGCTGGTGGTGGCGATCATGGGTGTTTGGCAGTTCGTGCCGGCGGCGATTGCGGCCGGCGTGCTGCTGACGCTGCCGTTGCGCTATCCGTTCGGCGCGCCGTCGGCCACGACCGTGATGCAGCTGATGAGCGACCCCGCCGCCTCGCCGGTGCGCGGACGCGCGGTCCGCCTCGACGGCAAGGCCATCGGCCGCGTGGCGGCAGGCTTCGTCGCCGGGGAGGACGTGATCTTCCAGGACAGGACCGGCTTGATGGCGGTCGATTTCCGCTCGATGCTGGGCGTGATTGGCAATCTGTTCGCGGGCTGGAAGCGCGTGCCGCAGCATCTCGATAAAGACGGCGAGGTGACGGGCTGGTTCAGGCGGAGCATGGGCGGCTATTTCATCCTCCGCGAGCTCAAGACCAGCGCCGGCGCGCTTCGGGCCCGGCCCTTCTTCTGGCAGGCTTTGCTGTCGCTGATCGTTATCGTCGGCAACGTCTTCGTCGAGCCAAGGAAGCGCTCTCGCGCGCGGCTTCCGGCAAAGATGTCGAGCTCCGTTACGGTGGCACCCGCGCCGACCGCCACGGCTATGCGCTGGCGCAGGTCTACGTGAGCGGTGGAAGCGCTGAGCCGGTCTGGCTGCAGCAGGCGCTGGTCGGGCAGGGGCTCGCCCGCGTCTATTCGTTCCCCGACAACCGCGCCTGCGTGACAGAGCTGCTGGCGAGCGAGGCCGAGGCCCGCGCGAAGCGGCTCGGCGTATGGGCATCGCCCGCCTACCACATCGAGAGCGCCGACGATCTCGAGCGCTTGGGGCGTCTCACCCGGTCCTATCAGCTGGTCGAGGGCACGGTTTTGAGCGTCGGCCAGGGCGCTGGGCGCATCTATCTCAATTTTGCGCGCGACTGGAAAAGCGACTTCACCGTCAGCGTCGAGCGCAAGGACATGGCCGCGTTCACCGCCGCCGGCATTGACCTCAAGGCGCTCGCCGGCAAGCGCGTGCGCGTGCGCGGCTGGGTGATGTGGCGGAACGGGCCGATGATCGAGGCGACCCATCCCGAGCAGATCGAGCTCCTCGCCGACGGCTCAAAAGGGGACAACGACGCCAAGCGCCCCAAGCAAGAGTCTAGACCGGCAATCGCTTTATAGGCGATGGTGGTTGCCGTCGGCGCCAACCAGCCCCGTGCCCAGGCAGCTTCATGCAAGTCCTCGCCCAACTCTCGCCGCTCGATTGGACAGCGCTGCAAAATGTTTCCGGCGTGGTCTTGCTGTTGGCCGCGTTCGCCGCCCTTGGCACCTTTCTGCTGCGCAGGCTGCTCCGCCAGGACGAGAAGCAGAGCCGGATCGCCGCCGAGCAGATCGCCGTCATGGTCGCCGGCAAGATGGTCGCCCGCCCGCCAGAGGACGGCGACCGGCTGTCGCTGAAGGAGCGCAACAGCATCAAGGCGCTGATCGGCGAAGCGGTGCAGTCGCTCCGCGACCAGAATACGTGGTCAGGCCGGCGGGCCATCGAGAAGCTGAAGGCGGCAGATTCATCGGCGGCAATCGGCATCTTCGCGGCAATCGTCGACGCCAAGCTTACCGAGGCGGCGCATGCGACACAGGACGCCGCAGCGGCGCTCCGCCATCAAGGTGCGCTCACGCTGCCGGTCGATACGCAAGGCGCGCTCGGGCTGTTCCAGGACGCCTTCGCGCTCAATCCGAACGATGCCGAGAACCTGCTCGCGCTTGCCGTGGTGCAGTTCAGGCTCGGCGACATCCCCAAAGTTGAAGCGCTGATCGGTCAGGCGCAGGCCGGAGCGGCGAACGGGCGGAAGGACATCGTCGGCTTGGTCGACATGTTCGCAGGCGTGCTCAATCTCCGCGGCGGCCGGGTCGAGGAGGCGATCGACAAATTCGCCAACGCCAAGCGCATCTTCGAGGAGCTCGACGAGCCGAGGGCGCTGGTCGATGCGTTGATGGCGCTGGCCAGCGCACAAATGAAGGCCGGCGACCTCGACGGCGCGCTCGCCAATTACGGTCAGGCGAAGGTGCTGTGCACCAAGAACGACTATCAGCTCGGGCTCGCGCAGCTGCACGCCGATCTCGGCCTCTTGCTGCAAGGGCTCGGGCGCTTTCCCGACGCCGAGCAGATGCTGCTCAAGAGCTTTTCCATCGCCGAGAAGCAAGGCGAGATCGCGATCGCCGCCGTCGTCGCCGCCAATCTTGCGCTGCTCTATCGCGAGACGCAGGACCTCGACCGGGCCGAGCAGACTATCCGCCAGGCGCTGGTGCTCGAGACGCGCCTCAAGCACAAGGACGGGATGGCGCGCTGCAATCTCAATCTCGGCACCATCCTGTTCGAGAAGGGACGCTTCGCCGAGGCCGCTAGTCACTTCCAGAAGAGCCTCGATTTCTATACCGAGCTCGATCTCCAAGGCCTCGCGGCGAACGCGGTCTACAATCTCGGCAACGCCCAGCGCGCGCTGAAGGACGACGGCGGCGCGGAGCGGTGCTACCGCAAGGCGCTCGGCCTGTTCATGGCCGTGAGCGATGCCCGGGGCGTATCGCGCGCCGCCGGCGATCTCGGCACGGTGTATCTCGACGGCGAGCGGCTCGACGACGCAGAGCAGGAGTTCATGCTCGCCTTGGATGCCGCGCGCGAGGCGGGCGAGCCGCGCGCGGTCGCCATGCAGATGCGCAATCTCGGCGTGCTGGCGCATCGCCGGGGGCAGGCCGATGAAGCCTGCGCGCGGCTGAAAGAGTCGCTCGCCATCTGCCTCGCCGCGAATGCCGAGACCGAAGCCGTGGAGCTTAAGGTTCTGATGGGGCAGTACGGCTGCGATCAGGCTGCTGCCGTCGAGCCGGACCAGGAAAAGCAAAGAGCCTGACCCCCGGGCGGAGTGACGCCTCGAGGATCAGGCTCGATGTCGATCTTCGATCCAGCCTAGGCTGCGCGGGTGCGCGCCTCGGCCTCGGCCGCCATCTTGTTATGGCGCGCCGTCTTGGCCAGCACGTCATCGATCTTGGCGACCGCGCTTGCCTCGTCGAGCTTCTCGACGGCGGCGATCTCGCGAGCCATGCGGTCGAGCGCAGCTTCGTAGAGCTGGCGCTCGGAATAAGACTGCTCGGGCTGCGCCTCTGAGCGGTAGAGGTCGCGCACAACCTCGGCGATGGAGACGAGATCGCCGGAATTGATCTTCGCCTCGTATTCCTGGGCGCGCCTGGACCACATGGTGCGCTTGACGCGCGCCTTGCCCTTGAGCGTGCCGAGCGCCTTCTTGACGGTCTTCTCCTCGGACAGCTTGCGCATGCCGACGGTCGCAAGCTTCGCGGTCGGCACCCTGAGCGTCATCTTGTCCTTCTCGAAGTTGATGACAAAGAGCTCAAGCGTGGCGCCGGCAATTTCCTGCTCTTCAATGCTGACGATTCGGCCAACGCCATGAGCCGGATAGACGATATACTCGTTGGTGCGGAAACCGTGTCTCTGCTGGGGCTTTTTCTTTTCAGTCATACTCTCGTCTCACTGTTGAAATGCTTTTTGGGAGCGCCGATGCTGGGTATATGAGCCTATCAAAGTCTCTGGCTTAGTCTCTTGCGACAGCTCAGCTTAGCTGGCCTGCCACAAACGGACGTGACACAGGCACAAAGAGGTTCGTCGATCAGGAACCTGATCGCGCCACCTCCCTCAAATCGGAAAAAAAAGTGCGCCCAAGCAGGGACGCCTCTCTCGATGCTTCGCGCGCGGGCAGTCTGCGCCATTTCGTCAGCAACATAACACAATCTTAGTGAATCGGGAAGCCGTTCCGTGCCGCAGCACGGCCCTTTTTGCGCCGCAACATGCGACATATTTGCTATAGGGTTAACGCTTAACCCTTTGAGGGACTTAGTCCCCTTCGCCCGGTGCGGCCGAGAAGTATTTGTCGAACTTGGCGGGCTCCGCCACAAAAGCGTCGGCGTCGGCCGGAGCCGGCTTCTTGGTGGTGATGTTGGGCCAGCTTTCCGAATATTGCCGGTTCACCTCGAGCCATTTCTCGAGATTGGGCTCGGTGTCGGGCTTGATGGCGTCGACGGGGCATTCCGGCTCGCAGACGCCGCAATCGATGCACTCGTCGGGATGGATGACGAGCATGTTCTCACCCTCGTAGAAGCAGTCTACCGGGCAGACTTCGACGCAATCTGTGTACTTGCACTTGATGCAGACTTCAGTGACGACGTAGGTCATCTGTCCCACAAATTTTCGCGGCCGAGATGGCCGGCATTCTAGCCCCTTGGGGCCGCCAGAG
Organism: uncultured Alphaproteobacteria bacterium; assembly: GCA_963791255.1. Lineage (GTDB taxonomy): Bacteria > Pseudomonadota > Alphaproteobacteria > Rhizobiales > Methyloligellaceae > Methyloceanibacter. The sequence continues at coordinate 89,742 of CAWBSA010000005.1, forward strand.
TCGCCCGAGGAAGAGACCTCACCTATCGCAATCGCGGCGGAAGCACAAGGCGAGGCAGCGGCGGGGAATTTGAGGTTGTGCGGCGGTCAAGGTTCGCCCAGCCGCAACCATTGGTTGTATTTTCGGCACACCCCACTAATCCTGCGTCAATCAATTTATGGCCTTTGCTTGAGCGCACTGACAGTACGCGAAAGCTCGACCATGGGGGTCTCGTCCGGCTCGACCAGGGCAAGCTTGAAAGGGTTGGCGCGCATGCCGGATCTACCCGACACCAGGAGGAAATGGCAGTCGATCGGCCAGTTCTGGCCAATCCTCGCCGCCGCCAGTCTCGGATTGGCGGTCGCGGTCTCGGCGTGGCTTGCCGTTTCGGTCTGGGAGGAGCGCCTCGCCAAGGCGAAGTTCAACGACATCGCCGGCGACTATGGGACGGTGTTGCAGACAGGCCTCGACGAATATCTAGGCAAGCTCGTCGCGGTGCGCGCCTTCTATGATTCCTCGGTGGAGGTCGATCCAGGCGAGTTTTCACGGTTCACGGACCAGATCCTGGATGGCTCGACCGGGAAGATGCGCGTCATTTGGGCTCCCTATGTCAGCGGCGAGGAACGCGCTGCCTTCGAGCAGAAGATCGGGAAGGCCGAACCTGGCTACGTTATCACGACCTGGGCGATGACCGGCCCTTCGTCCCCGGCGCCCGAGCGCGATGAATATTTCCCGGTGCTGTATTCGACCTTCGCCTCCAAGGCGCCGGCGACACTCGGCATGGATCTCAATTCAGAGCCGGCTCGAAGCCGGGCCATTCAGCGCGCGCGGGACGGCGACGTCATGGCCACGGCCCAGAACCTCCAGCTCCGCAATCCAATCGGCGGCGTGCGCCCCGGCTTCTTCGTCGTGGTTCCGGTCTATCGGTCGGGAGCACCTCTTGAGACGCTGGTGGAGCGACACGACAATATTCTTGGTGTCATCGTCGGTGCGTTCCAGACCCACGCAGTGGTCGATGCCATCCTGGCCACGGCCACGCTTCCGCAAAACGTGACGCTCTATCTTTATCCAGCCGACGCGAACGCCGAGGCGATGCCGCTTTACGCGCGGGCCGCTCCCGGCGAATCCACCGAGCCGAAATCGGAAGCCGATCTGGCTGGGCTGTCGTATTGGTCGGGGCCGGTGAAGGTCGGCGACGCCCACTGGAACCTCGTCGTGGTGCCGGTCAAGGCGGGGCTGATCGGCTATTACCGCGCTTGGCTGGTGCTCGCCTGCGTGGTCTTGGTGTTCGCCGCGGTGCTGACCTATATGTGGGCTTCGCTGCGCCATGCGCTCCGACTGGAGACGGCCAACAGCAAGATCCTCGAGCTCGCCCAGACCGACCTCCTCACCAATCTCGCCGACCGCAGGGCCTTCATCAAGCGGCTGACCATGGCGTTCAACGCGAGCTTGCGCGGGGCGCAGCCCTTCGCCGTGCTCTATCTCGATGTCGACGACTTCAAGGACGTGAACGACACGCTCGGCCACGCCATGGGCGATCTTTTGCTCAAGGCGGTGGTGGCAAGGCTCAAGCATACCATCAGGGAGGAGGATTTCGTCGCGCGGTTCGGCGGCGACGAGTTCGCCGTCCTGGTGATGGAAGTGACCGATCCCGCTATCGCCGCCTCGCTCGCGGAACGGATCGGCAAGGCGCTCGCCGAGCCCTTCATGATCGGCAACCACAAGCTCCGCATCACTTCGAGTATCGGCATCACGCTGTTCACCTCGGAGGCGGCCGGGCCGAGGCGATGATGGTCCAGGCCGATCTCGCGCTATACGGCGCCAAGGACGAGGGGTGGAACTGCTACCGTTTCCACAGCCGCGATCTCGATCAGCGGGTGCATGAGCGGGTGCGCGTCGCCGAAGAGCTGCGCGCCGCGCTCGATCACGGCGAGCTTGAGCTCTTCTACCAGCCGCAAGTCGAGCTCGCCACCGGGCGCATCACCGGGCTCGAGGCGCCGATCAGGTGGAACCACAAGACGCGCGGGCTGTTGAGCCCGGCCGCCTTCATCCCGATCGCCGAGCGGTGCTGTCGGTGAACGTGTCGGGCGTGCAGTTCAAGGGCGCCTCCGAGCTCGAGCGCGAGGTCGAGGCGAGCCTGACGCGCTGGGGCATCAACCCGGCGGGCCTCGAGCTCGAGCTCACCGAGTTGGTGCTGATGGAGGCGACGCAGAAGCACAGCAATACGCTCGAGAATCTCCGCCGGCTCGGCATCAAGATCGCCATCGACGATTTCGGCACCGGCTATTCGTCGCTCAAATACCTGACTACCTATCCGGTGAACCGGCTGAAGCTTGCGCAGGAGTTCGTGTTCCGCGTGACGGTCGATTACCGCAACGCCGCGGTGGTGCGCGCCGCCATCAGGCTTGCACACGAGCTTGGGCTCGAGGTCATCGCCGAAGGGGTCGAGACCGAGGCGCAGATGCGCTTTCTCATCGGCGCCGGCTGCGAGCTGGGCCAGGGCTACTATTTCAGCCGGCCGGTGACCGCGCTCCGGGCCGGCGAGCTGTTGCGCGACGGGCGGATCGAGCCTGGCGCGGCGTCCGTCCGCAAGGTCAGCTCGACCGCGGCGTAAGCGCCTTCCGACGCCGTCGATCAGCTCTCGCCGGTGCGGAAAGCATCGAGCCGCCGTCGGTCGCGCTTGGTCGGACGCGGTCCGCGCTCTCTCACGGGCCTGGTGAGGCCACTGTCTCCGGCGGGGGCTTCCTTCGGCGTGAGGTCTTTGTAGAGAGTCAGCGCCGCGGCTGGCGGCCCGCGCCGCTCGGCGACGGCAACCACGCGCAGCACGGCGAGCCTGCCGAGAACCATGGCGGTGACCACGTCGCCTTCATGCACGAGCCGGCTCGGCTTCTGCGCGCGGATGCCGTTGATGCGCACCTTGCCTTCGGCGATCAGTCGAACCGACAAAGCGCGCGTCTTCACCAGCCTCGCGCACCACAGCCACTTGTCGAGCCGTTGCTCGGAGCTTGGCGCCGTCATGGGGATCTTGCGGTCGTCAGCCGCGCTCTTGCCGGCGCGCGACGAGCGTCTGGCGAAGCTCTTTCAGCGCGGCGAAGGGCGAATGCTCGACGGAGGGTGCCGGCCGCTCGCGCTTGGGTTGGGTTTGCGGGCGAGGCCGCTCGCGCTTGCCGCCTTGCTGGCGGTGCTCGCGCGTAGGCTGATCGCGATCGCCCGTGCGCTTGGCGTGGTGCGTCTCCTTGCGCTTGCCGGGACGCCAGATCTCATCGAATGCCTCTTCATCGGCTTTGGCCGCGGGCTCGGCCGCGACGGTCCCGGCCGCAACCGTCTCGACCGCGATCGCCTCGCTCGTGACGGCCTGTCCGTCGGTGGCCGCGAGCGGCGCCGCATCCTTGGCTTGCTCCGGCACGAGCTTCCGCCGCTCACGCTTGAAGCCGAGCGCCTTCAGGATCGAGGCGAATTCCTCGCCCGAGCAGCCGACCATCGACATCAGCTCCGGCACCACGCGGAAGCCGCCGTCCCCGGTGGCGCCGGTCGGCGCCGCCTCGCCGCCCTCGACCTTGCGCCAGGAGATGCGCGCGCGGATCAAATCCGACAGGCGCTCCAGCATGTCGATGCGCACGGCGCGCGTGCCGGCGACGTGGAAGCCGGCGATGCGCCAATAGGCCTCGGGAATGTCCTTGCCGGCCTCGACCGAGGTGAGGCCTTGCTGCGGGCGGGTGGGAAGCGTGTCGGCATCGAAGCCGTGCTCGCGGCCCGAATGCAGCGCCCAGAGCATGAGTACCAGATCGGCGGCGGCCGGCTTCAGCAAAGTCGGGATGTAGACGTTGAAGGCGCCGAAGCGGACGCCGTATTTGCGCAGCTGGCCGCGGGCCGCCTGGTCGAGCGCCTTGATTTCTTCGGATGCGCTGTCACGGCGGAGCACGCCGAGATTCTCCGTGAGCCGGTAGGCGAGCCCGCGGGCAAGGCCCGACAGGTCCGACGCTTCGCCGAGCGCCATCAGCGGCGCGAGCTTGGTGCCGAGCTCGGCCGCAAGCTTGGCGTCGAGGCGCTTCTGCACGATGTCGCGCTCGGGCGCCCCCAGATGCTCGTCGGCGAACAGCTGAAGGCGCGGCTTGAGCGCGGTGTCGCCCTTTTCGAGCCAGGCGATCTCCGAGCCCGCCCAGACGATGCGCCCGTTCGGCTTGATGGCGATGGCCTCGTCGGGCGCCGCAGCGAGCGAAGCCGCGCGGGCGGCAAGCTCGCCGATCAGCACCTTCGCCGCGGCATGGCGCGTGGCCTTGCCGTGGATGCCGTCGCTCGACGCGTCGGGGGTGAAGCGGAAGCCGTCGAGACGGCCCACATAATGGTTCTCGACCAGAATATTTCCGTCGGCACCGATCTCTGCCACGATCTCCTCCTTGTCACGCAGCCGCCGCATCAGCACGCTCGTGCGCCGGTCGACAAAACGCTGCGTCAGACGCTCATGTAGCGCGTCCGACAGGGTGTCCTCAATGGCCCGCGTGCGGTCTTGCCAATGCCCGGGGTCTTCGAGCCATTGCGGGCGATGCGAGACAAAGGTCCAGGTACGGATCTGGGCGAGGCGGTTGGAGAGTGTGTCGAGGTCGCCGTCGGTGCGGTCGGCGAGCGCCACCTGGGTTGCGAACCAGTCGGCGGGAATGCGGCCCTGATCGCTCATGACGAAGCGGTACAGCGTGGCCACGAGCTCGGCGTGGCTCGCCGCCGAGATCTTGCGGTAGTCGGGGATCTGGCACATCTCCCACAGGAGCGCGACCGCTGCCGGCGCGCGCGCCATGTCGCGCACCGCCTCGTCGCGGCTCACATTCTCGAGCGCGATCACGTCGTCGACCATGCGGGAGCGTGACAGCCGCGGTGGTCGGGGGTCTCGCGCAGGCTGTCCTTCAGCCGGTCGAGCGAGCTGAAATCGAGCTTCCGGTTGCGCCATTGCAGCACGCCGACCTGATCGAAGGAGTGGTTCTCGAGCCGGTCGATCACGTCGGATTCAAAAGGAGCGACCTGGCCGGTCACCCCGAACGTGCCGTCATTCATGTGGCGGCCGGCGCGCCCAGCGATCTGGCCGAGCTCGGCGGGGGTCAGATTGCGGTGGTTCTGGCCGTCGAATTTGCGGATACCGGCGAAGGCGACATGGTCGAGATCGAGATTGAGGCCCATGCCGATCGCGTCGGTGGCGACGAGGAAATCGACATCGCCGTTCTGGTAGAGCGCGACTTGCGCATTGCGCGTCCGCGGGCTGAGCGCACCGAGCACGACGGCGGCGCCGCCCCTCTGGCGCCGCACCAGCTCGGCGATGGCGTAAACATCGTTGGCGGAGAAGGCGACGATCGCCGAGCGGCGGGGCAGGCGGGTGATCTTCTTGTCGCCGGCATAGCTCAGCGATGAGAGCCGCGGGCGCGACACGAGATTGGCGCCGGGCAGGATCTCGCGGATGGCATCGCGCATGGTCGCGGCGCCGAGCAGCAGCGTCTCGCTACCCCCGCGCGCATTGAACAGCCGCTCGGTGAACACATGACCGCGATCGCCGTCGGCGGCGAGCTGGATCTCGTCGATGGCGACGAAATCGGCGTCGAGATCGAGCGGCATCGCCTCGACGGTGCAGACATAGTAGCGCGGGCGAGGGGGCTTGATCTTCTCCTCGCCGGTGATCAGCGCGACCTTCGCCTCGCCGATGCGGGCGACGATCTTGTCATAGACCTCGCGCGCGAGCAGCCGGAGCGGCAGCCCGATGATGCCGACGTCGTGCGCGAGCATGCGCTCGATGGCAAGATGGGTCTTGCCGGTGTTGGTCGGTCCGAGCACGGCGGTGACGCCGCGGCCGCGCTGAGAGCCTGTGGATTGTGGGGAGAAAGTCCGGCTCATCTAACTTTCCTTGACTCCGGTGTCTCGGCGGTTCGGAACGAGGGGGGAACGAATCCCGTCCGAATCGCTGACTCTGCCCATTCGGTCTTCGTTCCAACCCTCGAAACGCGAAATGGGTGCTGCTCTCGTTCGATCTCGGTGAAGTCTGTCGTTCCTAAATCTCGGTGACTACATCTGGCTTTTGCCGCTGGCCCAGATCGCAAATAGGCGGAAGGCAACGGGAACGGACGGGGAGCGAATCAGGGGAGCGTTAATTTTCGGCATCCGTTCCCTACAACATGTTGGGATTGAGCGGTCCCGCGTTAACCCTTGGCGTTCGGACGTCAGCGGGCTCGCTGTTGCGATCAGGGCTCGGCGCTGGCGCGGCGCGCGCCGTCGACCGCGATCGAGGTGACCAGGGCCGTGCCATAGCCGACCGGCGTCGGCAGCACAATCCGGTAAGGTACGTACATATAGGTGCCCTTGACCGGGATCAGCCAGACCTCGATCTCGTCGGTCTGCTGCATGAGCCTGATGCCGGGATTGTCGGGCTGATAGCCGCCGATCGGGATGAACTTGACGCGGCAGATCACCGCCGGACCGGTGTAGCCGCTGGTCGCCGAGCGCTGCACGTTGACCGCGCGCTTCGGCGTCAGCACGAGATCGAAGCGCTGCTTGCCGTCGAACACGGGAAGCGTCTGGTTGCAGACCTTGAGATCGCCGTTCGGGTTCTCTGAGTGCGCGCTCAAGAATGCGCCGCTCATCGGATCGACCACGCCTTCGAGCTGCGCCTTGGTCACTGGAACGGTGCGGACGTTGGGCATCTTGTCGGGAACGACTTGAACGTCGGTGACGGCGCCGCCGTCGAACGTCATGCGGAGCTGCTCGGTCTTCCGGCCGCCGTCGGAATAGCTCAGCGCATACATCGAGGGCGCGGGGCCGGCACTCGTCACGCGGCCGGCGCTCGCCGTGGTGCCGTTCCATTGATAGACGAGGCCTTGCAGGATCGAGAAGCGGGCCTCGCCGCGCATCTCGTAATCGTCGCCGCGGAACACCGTGGTGAGGTTGAAATTGCCGAGATTGAAGCCGGCGAGGTCGACGCGATAGACGGCGGTGATCCGGCTCGCGGCCGAGAGGCTGTTCTCGGCAAGCGCGCGATCGACAGGCAGATGGCCGCCGAGCCCCAGCGTCAAGGCGGCGACTGCCGCCAGGCTCAAGCAATTCCGCGCTTTGTGCATGGCTCCAACCCCTAGCAGGCGCTCCGGTGCTAGGATCCCAGGGGAATGTCGGGTTATTCGCCGGTTTCGTCAATTCCGACCATGGTGCAAGTTTGTGGCGGCGCCTTGACCGCACCGGCCAGTTCCCCGTATATCTCGCCCGCCGGTGGCAAGGCTTTATGACGGTTCCCGTCGAGCCGCACCGGTTTTCCGTTTCTTGAGCGGCAAGAAGGATTAAGGACCATGGCCCGGCGTTGCGAGCTGTCCGGCAAAGCCGTGCTCACCGGCAACAATGTGAGCCATGCCAAGCGAAGGACCAAGCGCCGGTTCCTTCCCAATCTCTGCAATGTCACGCTGGAGAGCGAGGCGCTGAAGAAGCGCGTGCGGCTCACCATCAGCGCGCATGCTCTGCGCTCGGTCGAGCATCGCGGCGGGCTTGACGCCTACCTGCTCAAGGCCGGCAACGACGAGCTGTCCTTGAAGGCGCGTCGGCTGAAGCGCGAGATTGCCAAGAAGCACGAAGCCCAGGCTCCCGCCTCTTAGGCTTTCGCGGCTTCGCCAGATCATTAGGACTCCGTCATAACCGGGCTAGTCTCGGCCATCAACGTCTTGGCTTCTCCGACGGCTATTTCGGAGCGGCGGCTGCGGATTTCGCGTCGGGCAGCGTGAACTGCATGATCAAGGTCCGCTGCAGCGGGCTGAAATTGTCGTCGGACATCAACGTGATGATGGTCTCGCCGGACGCCCGGCGATGCACGCCGATCGCCTCCATGTTGTCGATATTCAAACTGTCAGTCGCCTCCAGCAGCACCTCGCCCTGGATCGGCGCGCCGGGCTTGAGCTCGCTCGCGGCGACGCGGCGGATGCGCATCTGGATGCCTTCGCTGTAGCGGAACCGGCGCTCGAGGATCACGATGCCGCCATCGGGCAGCGCCGCGGTATCGGTGATGTCGAAGCCGGCGAGCCGCTTCAGGGTGATGGTGCCGGGGCTCGGCCCGCCGATCAGCCAGCCGGTCAAGTTGCCGCTCTTGTCGGTCAGCCGCTCGGAGAAGGCGACGAGCGTGCCCTTGAGGCGGCCTGAGCGGATGATGGTGATCGCCTCGATGCCGCGATTGGCGTCCATGCGCTTCGTGGCCGGAGGCAAAGGCACGGTCCCGGTCGGCGGACCGAATCTGTCGGCGGTGAAGGGGTAGCGCGCGATCCTGTGCTTCCGCTCGAACGAGACGTAAGCCGTGCCCTGCCTGGTGTCGCCGTCGACCAGGGTCATGCCCTCTGAGTCGCGGTCCTGGTCGTCGAGCAGCGGCTTGCCGTCAGATCCGAGCAGCGGACCTAGCCTGACATTGCTCAGGCCTTTCAGCGCGCGGCCGTCATAGTCGAGATCGGCCCTGAGCCAGGTGCCGGCGTCGGAGATGGCGAGCAGGTTGGTGCCCGTGGCGTCGAGCGCCAGCGCCGAGTAGCCGCCGAAATCGCTCGACTTGGCGAACAGGTTGAGCCCGCCCCTGAAGATCAGTCTGCCGAACTCCTTGCGCTCGGGGTTGTCGCGGTCGAAATCGATGGGGATGGCGGTGACAACGGTCGAGATCGGCTTGTCGAGAGCGGTCAGCGGCTTGTCGGCAAGCGCCGGTACCGCGACCGCCGCCAGCAGAGCGATGGCGATGAAGATGCGCCGTCCTTTGTGCGAGACGGGCGCCACGCTAATTGAGCTTCCGCCGCTTGGTCCGCGCCCCCGAGGGTACGGTGCGATGCAGTTGCCGCCAGGCGAGGTCCTCGTCGAACAGCTCGGCAAGCTTCTCGGTCATCACGCCGGCAAGCTCCTCTGCGTCGGTGACGGTGACGGCGCGGCGATAATAGCGGGTGACGTCGTGGCCGATGCCGATGGCGAGCAGCTCGACCGGGGACCGCGTCTCGATCTCCTCGATCACCTGGCGCAGATGACGCTCCAAATATGACCCGGAGTTGACCGAAAGCGTTGAATCGTCGACCGGCGCGCCGTCGGAGATCATCATCAGGATGCGGCGCTGCTCGGGGCGCGCGAGCAGCCGGCCATGCGCCCAGGCGAGAGCCTCGCCGTCGATGTTCTCCTTGAGCAGGCCCTCGCGCATCATCAGCCCGAGATTGCGGCGCGCACGCCGCCACGGCGCGTCGGCGGATTTGTAGACGATGTGGCGGAGATCGTTGAGGCGGCCCGGCAGCGGCGGCTTGAGCGCGTTCAGCCATTGCTCGCGACTATGGCCGCCCTTCCAGGCGCGGGTGGTGAAGCCCAGAATCTCGACCTTGACGCCGCAGCGCTCGAGCGTGCGGGCGAGAATATCGGCGCAGCAGGCCGCGACCATGATCGGGCGGCCGCGCATCGAGCCGGAATTGTCGAGCAGCAGCGTCACCACCGTGTCGCGGAACTCGGTCTCGCGCTCCTGCTTGAAGGTCAAAGGATGCATCGGGTCGACGATGACGCGGGCGAGGCGCGAGGCGTCGATCTGCCCCTCGTCGAGGTCGAAATCCCAGCCACGGTTCTGCTGGGCGAGAAGGCGGCGCTGCAGACGGTTGGCGAGGCGCGCCACGGCGCCGTGCAGCGCGACGAGCTGCTTGTCGAGGAAGGCGCGCAAGCGGTCGAGCTCGTCGACGTCACACAGCTCCTCGGCATTGACGATCTCGTCATAGGCGCGGGTGAACACCTTGTAGCCGAAGGCTTCCGGGTTATCGAGCACCGACTGGTTCGGCCGCCACGGCTCGGCGCGGCGCGGCAGCTCGGAGGTGTCGGCCTCGCGGTCGAGCCGGTCGCTAGAGCCGTCCTCGTTCTCTTCGAGCGCGTCCTCGCTCATGGTCTCCTGCTCGGCGCGCGCGTCGGCGGCAAGGTCGGCGCGCTGCTCGCCGTTCGCGTTTTCATCCTCGGATTCGGAAGAGCCGTCGTCGCTCTCGTTGTCGTTGGAGTTCTCGTCGTCGCGCTGCTCGAGCTGGTCGGCGAGGTTGAGGGCGGCGAGCAGGTCGCGGGTTAGCCGGCCGAACGCCTCCTGGTCGAACAGCGTGTCGGGCATGCGGTCGAGCACCGTGCGGGCGCGGCTCTCGATCCATTGGCGCCAGAGATTGACCACGGCGCGCGCCTTGGCAGGCGGCGCCTGGCCGGTCAGCTTCTCGCGCACGAGAAGGGCGAGCGCGTCGGACAGCGGCGCCTCCGAGCGGTCGGCAACCTCGGCGAAGCGGCTCCGCTCGTAGCGCTGCTCCATGCGCGCGGTGAGATTGGCGGCGACGCCTTGCATGCGCCGGGAGCCGATCGCCTCGACCCGCGCCTGCTCGATCGCCTCGAACACCGCGCGCGCCTCGCCGCCGCCGGGCGCCAGCGCCTGATGCAGGGCCTCATCGTGGCAGGCGATGGCGAGCGCGGCGGCATCGGCATGGCCGCGGATCACGGCGATCTCGGTCTTGGAGGGGATGCGCGATGGCTCCGGCAGGCGCGCCGTCTTGCCCGACAGTCCGGGCGGCTCGCTCGAGAACACCACCTCGACCGCGCTGTCGGCGGCGATCGAGCGGGTGGTCTGCGTCACGGCGCGCTTGAAAGGATCGAGCGGCGCCTCTTTTCGCCGCGCCGTCGTCATCGTCAGCTCAGGACCACGTTGGCGGTCGACTGCGGCAAATCCTCGCCGAAGCAGCGCTGATAGAACTCGGCGATCAGTCCGCGCTCGAGCTCGTCGCATTTGTTGAGGAAGGAGAGCGCGAACGCCGTGCCGATATCGCCGAAGATCTCGGCGTTCTCGGCCCAGGTGATGACCGTGCGCGGGCTCATCACCGTTGACAGGTCGCCGTTCATGAAGGCGTTCCGCGTCAGCTCGGCGACGCGCACCATGTTCGACACGGTCTTGCGGCCGGCCTCGGTGTTCCACGCCTTGGCCTTGGCGAGCACGATGTTCACCTCGTCGTCATGGGGCAGGTAGTTAAGCGTCACGACGATGTTCCAGCGGTCCATCTGGCCCTGGTTGATCTGCTGGGTGCCGTGATAGAGGCCGCTCGTGTCGCCGAGCCCGATGGTGTTGGTGGTCGAGAACAGGCGGAAGGCCGGGTGCGGCCTGATCACCTTCGACTGGTCGAGCAGGGTGAGCTTGCCCGAGACCTCGAGCACGCGCTGGATCACGAACATGACGTCGGGCCGGCCGGCGTCGTACTCGTCGAAGCAGAGCGCGGTGTTGGTCTGGAGCGCGTAAGGGAGGATGCCCTCGCGGAACTCGGTGACCTGCATCCCGTCGCGGATAACGATGGCGTCCTTGCCGACGAGGTCGATGCGGCTCACATGGCTGTCGAGATTGATGCGCATGCACGGCCAGTTCAGCCTGGCCGCGACCTGCTCGATATGGGTCGACTTGCCGGTGCCGTGATAGCCCTGGATCATCACGCGCCGGTTGTGCTTGAAGCCGGCGAGGACGGCGAGCGTCACGTCGCGATTGAACAGATAATCGGGATCGACGTCCGGCACGTGCTCGTCGGGGCGCGAATAGGCGGGCACTTCGAGATCGGTGTCGATGCCGAACACCTGGCGCACGGAGACCGACATGTCCGGCAAGCCGGCGGAGCGCTCAGCGGTTTGGAGGGTCATGGGCGGTGGAAGCCTGTTTCGTCGCGTTGCAAAGGGGGCTCGCTCGACGCGGAAGCCTAGAGCTTTGGGGAAGGGGCTGGCATGCGACTCTTACGCAAGCCCCGCCTGTTTCAGATAGTTATAGGCTTGGATCACTTCGCGCAACTTGTCCTCTGAGGTGCGGTCGCCCTTGTTGTGGTCGGGGTGCAGGCGCTTAACCAATTCCTTGAAGCGCGCCTTGATGTCGGCCTTGGTGGCGGTGTCCTCGAGGTTGAGCTGGCGCAGGCATTTGCGCTCGGCGCGCCGGATCGGGCGTTCCTCGGGGGCGGCCGGCTTGGCCTTAGCGTCGGGGAACAGGCCGAACGGGTCGGCGGCGGTGAAGCGATGGGCGAAGCCGTTGCGGCGGCCGCCACTCCGCGCGCCGCGGCTGCGCGACCACGAGTTGACGCCGATGAACCAGGTCGGGCGATGACCGGTCGCGTCGTCCTTCTGGTGTTTGACGACGTCCTCGTCGGGCAGGCCCGAGAAATAATTGTAGGACTTGTTGTACTCGCGCACATGGTCGAGGCAGAAGCGGTGATACTCGCCCTCGTGCCCGCGGCCCTTGGGAGCGGGGTAGAGCCCGGGCTCCGCGCAGCCTTTCGCCTCGCATTGCGGACACACGTCGCGCAGCATGCGGTCCTCGTCGGGCTTGACGCGCAGGCGGTCGAAGAATTTCGAGTCGAGCTTCATGGCATCGGCATTATGGGAAGCTGTTTCAGTCACGACAAGAATGGCCCTTCAGGTGCTAACTAGGATATGGTGATCGGTTATGGGTCTCGTGACGCTACGAGACCAGAAGACGAAAAGAGCGGAGCGAAGCGATGCGCGTCGAGGATCAGATCACAGCGAAGTTGCGCAAGGCCTTCGCGCCGGAGACGCTCGAGGTGGTCAACGACTCGCATCGTCATGCCGGCCATGGCGGCTCGCCCGGAACCGGCGAGAGCCATTTCACCATCAAAGTGGTGTCGCCCTCCTTCGCCGGCAAGTCGCGGGTCGAGCGTCACCGCATGGTCAACGCGGTTCTGGCCGAGGAGCTCGCCGGCAAGATCCACGCGCTCGCCATCACCGCGCTCGCGCCGACGAATGCTCCGCCGCGTCCTAGGGAAACTTGAGGGATCCATAGCCCGCGCCGCTATAGACCCAGCCGCCGTGCTGCAAATAGCTCACGATTACCGCGCTCAGGGAACAACACCCCTAGACTTGCGTGTTATGTTCATCGGCGGTTCAGGTGAAGATGTTTACTCGTGGCTATCGTTGTTCCAGCAGAACCGAGCAATCCACCGAGGGAATCATCATGCGGAAAGCGGCAGCGCCAACCTCGCTCGTAGCCTCTTGCCTGCTCGCAGGCGTGGTCGGCTTGGCGACCGGCCATGCGAGCCTCGCCGAGAAGATCGGCAAAGTCAGCGAGCCGCTCGTCGCCGGCAATGAGGTCTCCCCCGCAGAGCAACAAAGCCAGGCGCTCGTCGCCCTCGACATGGGCGGCTTTTCTTGCAGCGGCGTTCTGCTCAACAGCGAGTGGGTTATTGCCGCGGCGCACTGCTTCCAGAATCCGGATGTCAAGGCATCCGAGGTTAAAGTGACCGTCAACTGGCCGACGAAAGAGAAGAATAGGACGGGGAAGGAGCTCTATATCCTCCCGAAGGACCTCGCCATCTTGCGCGTTGACACGCCGTTCGACGCGATTTCGGTCGGCTACAACATGCCGGTCTATACCGACACGATGTCAGCCGGCCGCGGCCTCAAGGTCTATGGCAAGGGCATCTATGCGCTTGCCAAGGGCGAGGGCGACACCGCCACGCCGAGCGTCAGGACGACGACAAATATCGCAGCGGCCGATTTCCAGGTGACGCGTGTCGACGGCGACCATTTCTGGTTCGGACCCAGCGCGAAAGGCGGCAAATTCCTGCCGGCGGGGACAGCGGCGGTCCCGCCTTCATCAATGCCGGCGGCCAAACGACCTGGCGGGCATCAGCTCGCTTTGCATGGTTATCCCGGTCGAGGGCAAGCCGCTGAGGCTGGACGCTGGGCGGGTGACGTCAAGATGACGAGTGCGGCTACGTGCCGATCGGTCCGGTGTGGGCGGAGATCAACGCGCATACCGGCTCGGCGTGCTTGCCGGAACTATGCCTGGCGCGCGGTCGGCGCCGTGCAGCTGGCGACGGGGATCTATAAATGCGACCCAAAGACCATCAGCGGGCCGCGCTGGACGCCGAACTTCGACGACCACCTCAATTTCTGCATGCACGCCAAGGCGGCAGACGCCAATTTCGAGGACAAGGAGCGCAACAGAATCGCGCAGGAATGCCGGATTGCGGCGGCCATGCCTCAGGGCACATCAGCGCTCCAGGTCGCGCCGAACGCAGACGGCTTCGCGCTGAGCGGCAGCGGCTACGCCGTCAACTCGCGCGTCATCATCCGCTCGACCGACTCGGCTGGGTTCAAGAAGAACATCACTTCGAACTTCTCCGACCCGAAGGGCAATTTCGCCGCCACCGTGGCAACCGCCGATGTGTGCACCAAGCCGGGCACGATCACCTTCACCGCCGAGGATCAGGACAAGCCCGCCTCGGCGCCGGTGAACGCGACGTGTCAGCAAGTGGCGGCTGCGCCGCCGCCGCCTCCGCCGCCTCCACCCGGCGATGATGCGCAGCCGCCCAAGGGCGGAGATCAGGTGGCCGCGCCACCGCCCGGCCAGAAATTCGTCACCGTGAAACTATCGGTCGATCTCTACGAGGAGCCGGGCGGACAAGGCCACGCCAAGGGCACGCTCGAAGCGGGTACCCCGCAGGTCACGCTGGTCGAGCCCTGCAACGATCATTGGTGTCACGTCAAATGGCCGGCCGGTCAGGGCTTCGTCTATAGCGGCCCGGGCTACGAGTCACTGAAACTGCCGTAGGCGCTTCGCAAAGTGCCGACGGATCTGCCGAGAAGGGGATTGTGAACGTGTGCAATGCCGGAACACTCACGGAGGAATGAATGAAAACCAGGATCGCGTTAGCCGCTACTTTTGTTTTGTCGGGGCTCGCCGCAGGCCAGTATCCCGTCCTAGCGATGACGCCCTACACTTGCGCCGTAGGCTCCATGGCCGAGGCGAGGGACGATGTCGACGTCTATAACAGCCCGGTCGAACCGCGCGCTGCTTACGACAACTACTTTATAAAGGAGGGGACCAAAGGCAAGGTCCTTGCCCGCCACGAAGACGGTTGGTGCAAGCTTGACGGCGTCGCTCCCAGCGGCGGCGATGGGTGGGTAGCCGAAGACCATCTCAAATCTGCCGAGGCCACGGATGCCGGCGGTGGCGGCGGCGGAACCGAGATGGGCGGCGGCGCTGGCGGTGGCGGCGGCGGCGGTGGAACCGAGACGGGCGGTGGCGACGCTCCGGCGGGCCAGCCGTAAATTGCGATTACAATGATTTCCGGCCGAACCAGGGTTCGGCCGGCGGCGCAGCCGACCCGAAAATGAAATACGAGTGCGAGGATACCAGCGGCGGCGACAAGCGCTGCTGCTGGGTCAAGTACCCCTAGCGTTTGACGGTTTCCGATGCTCTGTCGGGCAGGCTCATGTCGATGCCTGCCCGACGCCGGACCTGCGCGCGACGCAGCAATCCCTCGAAGCGTAAGCGGTGGAGGGCGATGCCTTAGGAGGCGCTGCCCGCCGCGCTCTTCGCCGGACGCACGGGCTTCAGCGGCGTGACGCGCAAGGACGTGATGCGGTTGCGCTGACGCCGCAACACCTCGAAGCGGTAGCCGTGAAAGGTGAAGGCTTGGCCGGCATCGGGAATGGTCTGCGCCTCGTGCAGCACGAGGCCGGCAACGGTGGTCGCCTCCTCTTCAGGGATGTCCCATTCCATCAGGCGGTTCACGTCGCGAATCGGCACCAAACCGTCGACGATCAGCGAGCCGTCGGCTTGCGGCTTGGCGAGCGAGGAGGCGATGTCGGTCTCGTCGGTGATGTCGCCGACAATCTCCTCGATGATGTCCTCGAGCGTGACGAGGCCCATCACCTCGCCATATTCGTCGACGACCACGGCGAAATGCGCCTTGCGCTTGAGGAAGGCGTTGAGCTGGTCCTTGAGCGTCGTGGTGTCGGGTACGAACCAGGGTGGCGTGGCGAGCGCGAGAACGTCGAGCTTGCTGAGGTCGCCCTTGGAATCGCGCAAGGCACGCAGCAGCGTCCTCGCGTGCAAGATGCCGACGATCTCCTCGCGCTCGCCGCGCCACAGCGGCAGCCGTGTGTGCGAGCTCTTGAGCGCCGCATCGACGATTTGCTCAGGTGGAAGATCGGCGTCGATCGCGTCCATGTTGGTCCGGTGCACCATGATGTCTGAGACGGTCAGCTCGCGGAGATCGAGCACGCCGCCCAGCATGTCGCGGTCGAGCTTCTTGACGCCGCCTTCCTTGTGGTGGAGCTCGATCGCGCCCCTGATCTCCTCATGCGCCGAGAGCACCTCGGCGTCGTCGCTGATCGAGACGCCGAACAGCCGCAGAGTGTGGCGCACCAGGAACTGCATGGCGCCGGTCACCGGCGCAAGCAGCGCCACCACGAAGTTGACAGCCGGCGCGACGGCAAGCGCCATGCGGTCGGCGTTGAGGATGGCGTATGTCTTGGGCAACACCTCGGCGAACAGGACGACAATCACGGTCATTACGATGGTCGCGTAGACCACGCCTTCCTCGCCGAACACGGTCAGGAACATGCTGGTGGCGAGCGCCGAGGCGGCGATGTTGGCGAGCGTGTTGCCGAGCAGGATGGCGCCGATGAAGCGCTCGCGGATGGTGAGCAGATAGTTCACCACGCGGGCCCGGCGGTTGCCGTCCTGCTCGAGCGCATGCATCTTGGCAGCCGAAGCCGCGGTCAGCGCCGTCTCCGAGCCGGAGAAGAAGGCCGAAGCGAGCAACAGACCGAGGATCGCGCCGAGCGTAATGCCCAAGCCTAGTGTCATGTCCTTGCGCACTCGCGCGTGAGGAATTCCGTCAAGCGCGGCAACGAGACCTCGTGCTCGACGAACGCTTGGCCGATACCGCGAACCAGCACGAGGGCGAGCTTGCCGCCCTTCACCTTCTTGTCCTGGGCCATCAGCCGCAACAGCCGGTCCGGCGTGGGAGTGGCGCCTGGGATGGCGGCGATCGTGGTGGGGAGCCCGACGGCGGCGAAGTGGCGCTCGACGCGCACAGCATCGGCAACCGGGCACAGCCCAAGCTCGACCGAGAAGGTGAACGCGAGCCGCATGCCGATGGCGATCGCCTCGCCATGCAGCAGGCGGTCCGAATAGCCGGCGTAAGCTTCGAGCGCATGGCCGAAGGTATGGCCGAGATTGAGCAGGGCGCGCGTGCCCTTCACTTCTTTCTCGTCGTCGGCGACGATGGCGGCCTTGGCGCGGGCGCTGGTCTCGACGGCGTTCCGCCGCTCCGCGCCAGGGGTCGAGAACAATTTCTGCCAGTTCGCCTCGAGCCAGGCGAAGAACGGCGCGTCGCCGAGCAGTCCGTATTTCACCACCTCGGCATAGCCGGCTCTGAACTCACGCGGGCTGAGCGTGGAGAGCACGGCGATGTCGGCGAGCACGAGGCTCGGCTGGTGGAAGGTGCCGATCAGGTTCTTGCCTTGCCTAGTGTCGATGCCGGTCTTGCCGCCGATCGAGGAATCGACCTGGGCCAGCAGCGTGGTCGGCATCTGCACGACGCGGACGCCGCGCCGCAAGATGCTGGCGGCGAAGCCGGCGAGGTCGCCGACCACGCCGCCGCCAAAGGCGATGACGCAGTCGCCGCGCTCGACGCCGAGCTCGAGCAGCTGCTCGCAGAGTTGATCGAGCACGGAGAAGCTCTTGCTCGCTTCGCCCGGGGCCACCACCACCTCGCCGAGCAGGAGGTCTTGCCGATCGAGGCTCGCCTTGAGCGCCGGCAAATGCAGCGCTGCGACATTGGCATCGGTCACCACGGCAACCCGCGCGCCCGGAAGCGCCGTGGCGATCCGCTGCCCCGACGCGGCAAGCATATCCTCGCCGATGACGATGGCGTAGCTCCGCTCGGGAAGCTTGACCTCGATAATTGTCTCGCTCCGGTCTTGGGCCAGGGCGGTCGCGCCGTCGCGCATGTTCACACCTTCTTGCAGCAGCCGGTCTTGGCTTGCTGCGCATTGCATCCGAGCTTGGCGGCGAGCGCGTCGGTCACCGCGGCGACGATCACCTCATGCGGTACATCGCGGCTCTCGACCGTGATGTCGGCCTCCGCATAGATGGGATAACGCTCGGCCATCAATCTCTTCATCACCGTTTCCGGATCGCCGGCGGCAAGCAAAGGCCGGTTATCGCGCCGCCCGACGCGCTTCATGAGCACGCGGAGGTCAGCCTTGAGCCAGACCGAGATGCCCAGCGCCTTGATGCTCTCGCGCGTGTCGGCATTCATATAGGCCCCGCCGCCGGTGGCAAGGACCTGAGGGCCGGCATCGAGCAGTCGTGCGATCACCTTGCGTTCGCCCTGGCGGAAATAGGCTTCGCCATGCTCGGCGAAAATCTCGGTGATCGACTGGCCGGCGGCGACCTCGATCTCGGTGTCGGCGTCGATGAACGTGAGCTCGAGCTTGTTGGCGAGCCGCCGGCCGACGGCGGTCTTGCCGGCGCCCATCAGCCCGATCAGCACGATGCTTTTCGGCCCAAGAGCCTCGCGAATGCCCGCGAACCGCTCCTGCCGATCGTCTTTTCTATGCTCTGCCAGCCTGACACTCATTCATTCGTCTGACGTGGAACAGGGGCGGCCAGCAAAAACCGCCGCGCGAGCCCGTGAATCGGGACGCTCCGGCTTTTTTCCCATGCTGGCCCCGCCCTGTCGAATTGTCCATGATATGAAATGGGTTAAGGCGCTGGGCGGTTTGGGTCATAATAAGGCCCTGTTCGAGACCAATAGACGTTCAGGATCACGAGCGCCCTCGATGCCAACGCTGTTTCGATTCCTGATGGTTTTAGGGGTGATCACCGGTGTCGTCGCTGGAAGCCTCTACGTGCTCGCCGAGTATTTCCAGCCGGAGCCCAAGGAAATCTCCAAGGCGCTCCGCAACGTCAAGGCGCGCATCGAGGACGAGACCGCCTCCACCCCGAGCCCCGAGACCACAGGCACGCCAACGGCCGCTCCCGCTCCGGCTGCGGCTCCAGCCCCGGCTGCAGCTCCAGCTCAAGCTCCGTCGGCTGCCCCAGGTCCGGGTGCCGCCGCACCCGCTTCAGCCCCGGTCGATAGCGCGAGCCAGGGCCAGGGTCGCGCCCAATAGCTCTGGCGTATTGTCTGTCCTGAGCCGCGAGGCTTGATCCTTTGGCAAGAACGCGAAGATCGTCAGGCAACCGGGCAGGCGCTTCAGAGCTCGCGCTGTTCCTCGACATGCTGATGGCCGAGCGCGGCGCCGCGGCCCATACCATCGACGCCTATACGCGCGACCTCTCGGAGTTTCTCGCTTTCCTCGCCGCCAGGGGCAAGGCGGCCGAGACGGCGACCGCCGATCATCTCCGCGCCTTCCTCGCGGCGCTTGCCAAGAAGGGCCTCGCGCCCACCTCGCGCGCGCGGAAGCTCTCTGCCATCCGCCAGTTCTTCCGCTTCCTGCTCGCCGAGGGATTGCGCGGCGACGACCCGAGCTCGGCGATCGACAGCCCGAAGCTCGGTAGGCCGCTCCCCAAGATCCTGTCGCTCGAGGACGTTGAGGCTCTGCTGAAGACGGCGGCAGAGGCAAGCGAGCAGGCGGAGGACGGCGCGGCGCGGCGGCGCGCGCTCCGTCTCAATGCTCTGCTCGAAGCGCTCTATGCCACGGGCTTGCGCGTGTCGGAGCTGATCTCTCTGCCGCGCGCGGTGCTCACCACCGACGACCGCGTCCTGACCGTCAAAGGCAAAGGCGGCCGCGAGCGGCTGGTGCCGCTCAACGATGCGGCGCGGACCGCGCTCGCAGTTCATCTTGATGCTGTGCGCGAGGACGAGGCCGGCGGCAAGGGCGCTTCGACCTGGCTGTTCCCGTCCT
Organism: uncultured Alphaproteobacteria bacterium; assembly: GCA_963791255.1. GTDB lineage: Bacteria > Pseudomonadota > Alphaproteobacteria > Rhizobiales > Methyloligellaceae > Methyloceanibacter. Next base: position 109,386 of record CAWBSA010000005.1, read on the forward strand.
CGGGCGGCGAGCATCTGACGCGGCAGCGCTTCGGCCAGGAGCTGAAGGCGCTCGCGTCGGAAGCGGGCATCGAGCCGTCGCGGGTATCGCCGCACGTGCTCCGTCACGCTTTCGCCAGCCACCTGCTCGAGCGCGGCGCCGACCTCCGCACCGTGCAGCAGCTGCTCGGCCATGCCGATATCTCGACCACGCAGATCTACACCCATGTCATCGAGGAGCGGCTCCGGCGCCTGGTCGAGCAGCACCATCCCCTGGCTCATGCGCGCTTAACCAAGCGGAGTTAGGCTGGCCTTGCGCTGCACTTATTTGGGCATGATCTTTTCGGAAAACCGCATCCCACTTTTCCGGATCATGCTCGAGGTTGACAGCGTGCCGCGGCAAGGGCCACTTACCAGCCAATTCCCTTTGCCTTATCTGTTTCGCACAACCAGCCGGGGCGTTTTCGTTCCCAAGGGCTAAGCAAGGCCGGATGCGTACCTATCTCGACTTCGAAAAGCCGATCGCCGAGCTCGAAAGCAAGGTTGCCGAGCTGAAGGCGCTCGCCGCCGAGCAGCGCTCGGTGTCCATCGAGGAGGAGCTTGCCAAGCTCGAGATCAAGGCCAAGGAGGCCTTGGAAGAGACCTATTCCGAGCTCACGCCTTGGCAAAAGACGCAAGTCGCCCGCCATCCGGAGCGCCCGCATTTCCGCCACTACATCGACGTGTTGGTGCAGGACTTCACCCCGCTCTCGGGCGACCGCGCCTTTGCCGAGGATCAGGCGATCCTGGGCGGCATCGGCCGGCTGCACGGCCGCTCGGTGATGGTCATCGGCCACGAGAAGGGCTCCGACACCGAAGGCCGCATCAAGCACAATTTCGGCATGGCGCGCCCTGAAGGCTATCGCAAGGCGGTCAGGCTGATGCAGATGGCCGACCGCTTCTCGATTCCCCTGATCAGCCTGGTCGACACGGCCGGCGCCTATCCCGGCATCGGCGCCGAGGAGCGCGGCCAGGCGGAGGCCATTGCGAGATCGACCGATTGCTGTCTCGGCCTCGGGGTGCCGATCGTCTCCGTCATCATCGGCGAAGGCGGCTCGGGCGGCGCCGTCGCCATCGCCACGGCGAACCGCATCTACATGCTCGAGCACTCGATCTACACGGTCGCCTCGCCGGAGGCGGCCGCCTCGATCCTGTGGAAGGATTCGACGCGCGCGGTGGATGCCGCGACCAACATGAAGATCACCGCGCAGGATCTGCTAAGGCTTGGAATTATCGACGGAATCATCCCTGAGCCGGTGGGTGGAGCGCATCGCGACGGGGTCGAGGTGGTGAAGGCCGCCGGCGATACGATTCTCGCCGCGCTGACCTCGTTCGACGACCTCACGCCGGATGAGATTCGCAAGGACCGGCGCGAGAAGTTCCTGGCGATGGGCCGCGCCAGCTAAAATCCCCGGGATACGCCCAAAAAACCGCCATTTTTTGAGTCCAATTGATTGGCTTGGAACCTTATAATGGGGGCCAATTCCGGGGGAAGCCGAAGTGCAAGGCGCCGCATAACAGCGCTAACTTCGCCTTAACCTCAAACACTCGATCTTGGCCGAGATGCGCAAGGGGCACTCGCGTATGCTTCGATCAAGTATTGTCACGGCCGTGCTCGCGGCGTGCGTGGTGGCTTCGGTCGCCGCGCTCGGCGGCTGCGGCCAATTTTCGCCCTCTTACATGAAGCCGCTGTCGCCGCAGACGCGCGCGCTGTTGGCCGAGAAGGGCATGACCGAGGAGTCGCCCATCCTGCTCCGCATCTTCAAGGCCGAGTCGGAGCTCGAAGTCTGGAAGGCCAAGGACGACGGGCGCTTCTACAAGTTCAAGACCTATCCGATCTGCTCCTATTCGGGAGGTCTCGGCCCCAAGGTCAGCCAGGGCGACCGGCAGGCGCCCGAAGGGTTCTATCTCGTGTCGGAAGACCAGATGAATCCGCGCAGCAAATATCACCTCTCCTTCAATGTCGGCTTCCCCAATGCCTATGACCGCGCCTATGGCCGCACCGGCCAGGACATCATGGTGCATGGCGACTGCACCTCGGCTGGCTGCTACGCCATGACCGACGCGGTGATCGAGGAGATCTACATCCTGGCGCGCGAGGCGCTCGAGAGCGGGCAGACCGCGTTCCAGATCCAGGCCTATCCGTTCCGCATGACCCCAGCGAACATGGCGGCTCACCAGAAGGACGAATGGTACGATTTCTGGAAGAACCTGAAGGAAGGCTACGACTATTTCGAGGTGACGCATCTCCCGCCGCGGGTCGCGGTGTGCGAGAAGCACTATCTGGTCAACGCCGCCTTCGTCGATCGTGGCGCGCGGCCCGACCCGGCGGGCGCCTGTCCCGCGTGGCAGAGATTGCCGGTGTCGCGCGCGCCGGCCGAGCAGGTGGCATCGGCCAAGAAAGCGCAAACCGCGGAGCTGACCAAGCCGCTCGGCAGCGTGCTCGGCCTGACCTTCGGACCGTCGAAGCCGGTCTATCGCGCCTTCACGCTCGGCCCGGCGACGCCGCCGGCACCTCCGCCGGCGCCGGCGCCGGCGCCGGCCAAGTCAAAGGCCAAGGCCAAGGCCGCAACAGCGGCAGCGGCCGAGTAACCGAAGTCTGACATTCGCGCGTTTCTGACTTCGGATTTCTGATCTCTGGAAGCGAATGCGGCAGCTCTTGACCCTCATCATCCTGGCTCTGTTGATCGGCGGCGGCCTGTTCATGCTGAGCCCCGAGGGGCGGCAGACGCTCGACCGCATGCATATCAACGCCATGCGCGCCGAGCACCAGGCGCGCTACCGCGCCGGCCAGCCGCTCGCCGGCACCCCCGATCTCGCCCGCCTCGATCAGAGGCTCTCGGCGCAAGGCGTGAAGCTCGGCGATCCGGTGATGCTCCGCCTGTTCAAGCTCGAATCCGAGCTCGAGCTATGGATCGAGAAGGACGGACACTTCGTCCGCTTCGCCACCTACCCGATCTGCCTCTGGTCGGGGCGGCTCGGGCCGAAGCTGAAAGAGGGCGATCGGCAGGCGCCCGAGGGCTTCTATACGATCGCCTCCGAGCAGCTCAATCCGAACAGCCGGTGGCACCGCGCGTTCAATCTCGGCTTCCCCAACGTGTTCGACAAGTCGAAGGGTCGCTACGGCTCATTCATCATGGTGCATGGCGGCTGCTCGTCGATCGGCTGCTACGCGATGACCGATTCCGTGGTCGACGAGCTCTGGCGCTTCGTCACGGCGGCGCTCGATGCGGGCGAGGGCAGGGTGCCGGTGCATGTGTTCCCGTTCCGCCTGACCGACGGCAATCTCAAATCGCGCAAGTCGAGCCAATGGGCCGGCTTCTGGGGCGATCTGAAGAAGGGCTACGATCTGTTCGAGCGCACCCGCCTGCCGCCGGTGGTGAGCCTGTGCAATGGCCGCTACGCGTTCGCGAGCGGCAGCCCTGCCGACGGTCGGCAGCGCCGTCGAGGAGCGCTGCCCGCCAGAGGTCGCCGCCAATCCTTGAGCTCGTTCAGCTCGTGAACGTGCCGTGGCAGTGCTTGTATTTCTTGCCGGAGCCGCATGGGCAGAGCGCGTTCCGCTGCACCTTGCCCCAGGTCGAGGGGTCGGCAGGATTCGGAGCGGCCGCAGCAACGGCGGTGGCAGCACCAGCCTTGCGGGCGCGCGCGGGCTTCGCCGCGCCCCTGCCGTTGCCGCCGGCTCCTGCCGTCTCGAGCGCGAACTCGTCCTCGCCGGTCAACGGGTCAAGGTGATGGGCCTCCATCGGCGGTAGCTCTGCCGGCTCGAGCGACGGCACGTCCTCCTGCTTGGCAAGCTCGACATGCATCAGCTGGCCGGTGACCGCTTCGCGCAAGCGCGCCAGCATGTGCTCGAACAGCGTGAAGCTCTCGTTCTTGTACTCGTTCAGCGGATCGCGCTGGCCGTAGCCGCGCAAGCCGATCACCTGGCGAAGATGCTCGAGCGTGACGAGATGCTCGCGCCATAGCCCATCGAGGGTCTGCAGCAGCACCGCGCGCTCGATCTGCCGCATGATCTGCGGGCCAAAATCGGCGGCCTTCTTGGCGAAGCGCTCATCGGCGGCCTTGATCAGCCGCTCGTGAATCTCGGCCTCGCCGATGCCTTCCTCGGCCGCCCACTCAGACAGCGGCACGTCGATGGCGAAGATGTCGTGCATGCTCTGCTGCAAGGTCGCCATGTCCCACTGCTCGGCATAGGACTTCTCGGGGATGCTCGCGTTCACGAGGTCGTCGATCACGTGGCGGCGCATGTCGGCGATGGTGTCGGAGAGATCGGCGTCGGTCAAAAGCTCGCGGCGCTGCTCGAAGATCGCCTTGCGCTGATCGTTCATCACGTTGTCGTATTTCAGCAGGTTCTTGCGCATGTCGAAGTTGCGCGCCTCGACCTTGGCTTGCGCCTTCTCCAGAGCCTTGTTGATCCAGGGATGGACGATCGCCTCGTCCTCCTTCAGCCCGAGCGCGCCGAGCATGCCGTCCATGCGCTGGGAGCCGAAAATGCGCATCAGATCGTCCTCGAGCGAGAGGAAGAAGCGCGAGCGGCCGGGATCGCCCTGGCGGCCCGAGCGGCCGCGCAGCTGATTGTCGATGCGCCGGCTCTCATGGCGCTCGGTGCCGATCACGTAGAGGCCGCCGGCTTTGAGCGCTTTCTCTTTCCTCGTGGCAACCTCGGTCGCGATCTCCTTGCGCCTAGCGGCGATGGCCTCTTGCGTCGGCTCCTTGCCCTTCTCGGTCTCGACCGCGATCCAGTCCGCGATCAGCATGTCGGGGTTGCCGCCGAGCTGAATGTCGGTGCCGCGGCCGGCCATGTTGGTGGCGATGGTCACGGCGCCGGGGACCCCGGCCTGGGCGATGATCTTGGCTTCCTGCTCGTGGTAGCGCGCATTCAGCACCTGATGCGGCACCTTGTCCTTCTTGAGCAGCTCGGCCAGGATCTCTGACTTCTCGATCGAGGTGGTGCCGACCAGCATCGGCTGGCCGAGCTTCTGCGCTTCCTTGATCAGCGCAATGATCGCCCGGTATTTCTCCTGCGCCGTGCGATAGACCTCGTCGTCCTCGTCGTCGCGGATCATGTCCATGTTGGTCGGCACCTCGACCACGTCGAGGCCGTAAATGTCCATGAACTCCTCGGCCTCGGTGAGGGCCGTGCCGGTCATGCCGGCGAGCTTGCCGTAGAGCCGGAAATAGTTCTGGAAGGTGATGGTGGCGAGCGTCTGGTTCTCGGGCTGGACGCTCACATGCTCCTTGGCCTCGAGCGCCTGGTGCAGGCCTTCGGAATAGCGCCGGCCCTGCATCATGCGGCCGGTGAACTCGTCGATGATGATCACCTCGTCGTCCTTGACGATGTAATCGCGATCGCGCTGGAACAGCGTGTGGGCGCGCAGCGCCTGCTGCACGTGATGGACGACGGTGACGTTCTCGATGTCGTAGAGCGACTCGCCCTTGAGCATGTCGTCGGCGGCGAGAAGTCGTTCGATCTTCTCGTTGCCGACCTCGGTCAGGGAGACGATGCGGGTCTTCTCGTCGAGGTCGTAGTCGCCCTTCTCGAGCTTGGGGATGAAGGTATCGACCTTGTTGTACAGCTCCGAGCGGTCGTCGAGCGGGCCGGAGATGATCAGCGGCGTGCGCGCCTCGTCGATCAGGATCGAGTCGACCTCATCGACGATGGCGAAGTGGTGGCCGCGCTGCACCATCTCGGAGGCAGCGTATTTCATATTGTCGCGGAGATAGTCGAAGCCGAACTCGTTGTTGGTGCCGTAGGTCACGTCGGCGGCGTATGCCTCGCGGCGCTGCGGGTCGCTCAGCTCGTGCAGGATACAGCCGACGCTCAAGCCGAGGAATTTGTAGATGGCGCCCATCCAGGCGGCGTCGCGCTTGGCGAGATAGTCGTTGACGGTGACGACATGCACGCCTTTGCCGGCAAGCGCGTTGAGATAGACGGCGAGCGTGGCGACCAGAGTCTTGCCTTCGCCGGTCTTCATCTCGGCGATGTGCCCCTCGTGCAGCACCATGCCGCCGATCATCTGCACGTCGAAATGGCGCTGGCCGATGGCGCGCTTGGCGCCCTCGCGCACGGTGGCGAACGCCTCGGGGATCAAATCATCGAGATCGGCGCCCTCGCGCAGGCGCTTGCGGAACGTTTCGGTGCGCGCCCGCAGCTCGTCGTCGGAGAGCGCCACGACTTCCGGCTCGAGCGCATTGATCTTGGCGACGACGGGTCCGTATTTCTTGAGTTTCCGCTCGTTGGATGAGCCGAAAACCTTGCTGGCAAGGGTGCCGAAGGACAGCATTGATCAGGACCTCTTAGATCGCAGGAAAGCTCCCAAGCCGATCCCCATCAACCCTTGGGAAAGCGTCGAAAAAATGCCGGGAGGCGAGTGCGGTTGAGACATAAGAGGGCGGCCTAGCCTTGTCAACGCGACCCCTGTCGCTTGGACGCGCCGCAAGGGGGCTGGCTAAGCCGACTGTTTGGCGGACGAGAAGTTGCTGCGGCCGATCCGATCGAGCTCTTTCTGGAGCGCGAGCTTGCTCAGTTTCGCGAGTGGCAAGCTCACGAAAATGCCGATGCGCTGGTTCAGCATGCGCATCGTATCGGCGAAGGCGAGGGTGCGCTCGGCCTCGCTGCCTTGCGCCTTCGCGGGGTCGGGCAGGCCCCAATGGGCGGTCATCGGCTGGCCGGGCCAGATCGGGCAGGCCTCGTTCGCAGCGTCGTCGCAAACGGTGAAGACGAAGTCGAGCTTGGGCGCGCCGGGAGCCGCGAACTCGTCCCACGACTTCGAGCGGAGTTGGGCGACATCGTAGTTCGACTTGCGCAGCAAATGGAGCGCGAGCGAGTTGACCTTGCCGGCCGGGTGGCTGCCGGCGCTGCAGGCGCGGAACGTGCCCTCGCCGAGGCGACCCAGAATGCATTCGGCAATGATCGAGCGCGCCGAGTTGCCGGTGCACAGGAACAGCACGTTGAACGGCTCGGGCTTGGTCACGACCTGAATGGGGCGCTCCTTGTGGTTAGCAGCACTCGGCCTCGCCCTCGAATGGGCGGCAACATCCGGCGAGGGCCTGGTCGATCAGCGGCCCGCAGATATTCGGCTTAGCGCGGCAGCAATCCTCGACCAGGAACGACAGCAGATCGCGCGTCCCCTCCACATCCATCGCATAGATGACGGAGCGGCCGTCTTTCCGCGAGGCGATGAGTCCGGCGCGGGTGAGGATAGCGAGATGCGAGGAGAGCGTGTTCGCCGGGACGCGAAGGGTGCGCGCGATGTCGCCCGCCGCGAGGCCGGAAGGACCTTGGCGGACGAGCAGGCGGAAGACTTTGAGCCGGCTCTGTTGCGCGAGAGCGCCCAAGGCGCCGACGGCGTGAGATATTTCCATAAATCCAGAAATATCGTAGCATGATTGCGCCGTCAAGTGTCAGTAGCGCAGGGCGGATCATGGCAGACGCCGGAGGTGAGAGCAGAGACCCGGTTGGCACGGGCGCCGGCTTTGGCCGCTACGCCCTTGGCAATCCGCCGTCCTGGGTCTAAAACGCCGCCCGGGGAAGCGAACCCAACCCGCTCGCCTACTTCTATTTAAGGGGCAGTACCGGCGAGCAGAAGAATGAGGATCATCTCGTGAAAACTTGGTCAGCCTTGCTGCTCGTCGCAGCCTTGATCGGTGTTGCGCCAATGGCGGCACTTGCCGACGACGCGGTCGTTGCGCACGTAAATGGCGTCGATATCAAGCAGTCAGATCTCGAATTCGCCGCGTCCGAAGTCGGCCCGCGTCTCGCCAACTACACGCCGGCCGATCGCAAGCGCGTGCTACTGCAATATGTCATCGAGAACGAGCTGATGGCCGAGGCCGCCGAGAAGGATAGCCTCGACAAGGCCGCCAACTTCCCGGACCGGGTGAAATATCACCAGCGCCGGGCGCTGCGCGATGCATTCTTCGATACGAGCATCACCAACGGCGTGTCCGATGACGCCGCCAAGAAAATCTTCGACGAGAAGATCGGCGGCGTGAAGCCCGAGCAGGAAATCCACGCCCGCCACATTCTGGTGCCGACCGAGGAAGAGGCCAAGAAGGTCGCCGAGCGGATCAAGAACGGCGAGGACTTCGCCACCGTCGCCAAGGAAGTGTCCAAGGACACCAACGCCGAAGGCGGCGATCTCGGTTTCTTCACGCGCGGCCAGATGCTGAAGCCGTTCGAGGATGCCGCGTTCGCGCTCGATGTCGGCCAGGTCTCGGCGCCGGTGCAGACGCAGTTCGGCTGGCACATCATCAAGGTCGAGGAGAAGCGCGACCAGAAGCTGCCGACCTTCGATCAGGTCAAGGAAGCGATCAAAGCCCAGCTCGTGCAGGCGAAGGCGCAAGAGGTCGTGACCGGCCTTCGCGACGCCGCCAAGATCGAGGTGGTCGACCCCGAGATCAAAAAGGCGATGGACGATGCCGCGGCTCAGGGCGCCACGGCGCCCGCCGGTGGTGGAGACGACCAGCCAGGGGACGCCGGCGGCCAGCCATAGTCTGAAGCCGGCAGCTTAAGGCCGTTGGGCACGATCTCGCCTTTCGCACCGAAGCGAGTGCCGCATGTGCCGGCCATCGACGGCGTGCGCATCGCGACCGCGGCTGCCGGCATCCGCTATCCCGGCCGCATCGACCTCTTGCTCGCGCTGTTCGACCCCGGAACCAGCGTCGCCGGCGTCCTGACGAAGTCCAAGACCGCCTCGGCGCCGGTCGATTGGTGCCGCGAGCGGCTGCTGCACGGCATGGCCCGCGCGCTCGTGGTCAATTCCGGCAACGCTAATGCGTTCACCGGCAAGCGTGGCCGCGCGGCGGTGAAGCTCACGGCGGAAGCCGCCGCCGCCGCCGCCGATTGCCTCGAGGCCGAAATCTATATCGCCTCGACCGGGGTGATCGGCGAGCCGCTCGATGCCGGCAAGATCGCCGCGCGTCTCGGCGAGCTCGCCGGCATGGCCGAGGCGAACGCCTTCGAGGCGGCGGCCCGCGCCATCATGACCACCGACACCTTCCCCAAGCTCGCCACGCGCCAGACCGAGATCGACGGCGTCGCCATCACCATCAACGGCATCGCCAAGGGCGCCGGCATGATCGCCCCCGACATGGCGACCATGCTCGCCTTTCTATTCACCGACGCGGCGATCGAGCCTGCGGCGTTGCGCGACTGCCTGCACCCGGCGGTCGACGACAGCTTCAATGCCATCACCATCGACGGCGATACCTCGACCAGCGACACGGCTCTCTTGTTCGCCACGGGGCGGGCCGTCACACGCGGCGCGCCGTTGATCGCGCATGGCGGCGATCCGCGGCTGGCGATGTTCCGCTTTGCGCTGCACGATCTGATGCGCGACCTGGCGCACCAGGTGGTCAAGGACGGCGAGGGGCTGACCAAATTCGTCACGGTCAAGGTGATCGGCGCCGAGAGCAAGACGGCCGCGCGGACCATCGCCAAGTCGATCGCCAACTCGCCTCTGGTGAAGACGGCACTCGCCGGCGAGGACCCGAACTGGGGGCGGATCGTGGCGGCGGTCGGCAAGGCGGGCGAGAAGGCCGACCGCGATCGGCTCGCCGTCTGGCTCGGCGACATCCTGGTCGCCAAGGACGGCGAGGTCGCTTCCGGTTATCGCGAGGCGATGGGCGCCGCCTATATGAAGCAGCAGGAGATCGCCATCACCGTCGATGTCGGCGTCGGCAAAGACGGAGCAACCGTGTGGACCTGCGATCTCACCAAGGATTATATCGCCATTAACGCTGACTACCGGTCGTGACGAGTATCGATCCCAACATTTGTTAATCGCCAGGTGGGAGCATGGTCCCGCGTCAGAATCGCTCGATCGTGATTGTCGCGGCCTGCGCTCTCCTCAACGAGAGCGGGTACGTGCTGATCGCCAAACGCCCTGCGGGGCGGCCGCTTGCCGGACTTTGGGAGTTTCCCGGCGGCAAGGTCGAGCAGGGAGAGGAGCCGGAGGAAGCGTTGATCCGCGAGCTCAAGGAGGAGCTTGGCATCGAGATCGCCAAGGCCGATCTTGCGCCGCTGACCTTTGCCAGCCACGCTTACCCCGACTTCCATCTGCTGATGCCGGTCTATCGCTGCGCGCGGTGGCGCGGGCGTCCGACCGCGTTGGAGGGGCAGGAGCTGCTGTGGGTCAGACCCCACGCGCTCGACGCCTACGACATGCCGCCGGCCGACGAGCCGCTCAAGCAAGCGTTTCGCGATTTGTTGTGATGGTGCGGAAGACGATGATCAGCAGATACGCATCGGCGAGACCGTTCGGCGCTTTGCCACCGACAATTCGGGCGCCACGGCCGTCGAATACGGATTGTTGGTGGCCTTTATCGCCCTCGCCATCGTGGTGGCCGTGAACCAACTTGGCGCAAGAATCGCCGCGATATTCAACTCGCTCTCCGCCAGCCTCTCGACGAGGTAGCGCGCGTCTTTGGCCGCGCTCATCCGTCATGGCCCGGCTCGTCCCGGCCATCCACGTCTTCAATTTGGGAGATTCGTGGATGCCCGACACAAGGCCGGGCATGACCGCAATTATTTTTCTTCAGTATTGCCCCTCCTGGGCGACGCCGGGAAGGACGCCTTGTCGCCGGCGGATTGCTCCGTCGTACGCAGAGCATCGGCGAGGCGCTGCGCGGCGCTGCCGGGCGGAAGCGGTTTCTGCTGGCTGGCGTCCGGCGCCCATCCCGAAAGATAGACGATCTCGAACGTGGCGCTCACGCCGCCGCCCGGCAGTGCGTGCCGGTCGCGATAGATCGCTTCGGCGCGATCGAGCGTGCGGCGGGGGAGCGGCGCCTTGCTCCGCTCGGAAAGCACATTGCCGCCGCCGAGCACGCGCACCTCGCGCATCAGCTCGCGGGGCGAGGCGTAGGTCATCTTCAGCACGTCGGCGTCGGCCACCGGCAGCGCGAAGCCGGTCCGCTGCAACAGCGCGCCGTAGTCCCTGACATCGCCGAACGGCGCGACGCGCGGGCTTGCGCCGCCTTGCGGTCTCGGCCTCGGCCGCGATCAGAGCCTCGCGCAGCTCGATGAGCGAGCGCGCGCCGAGCAGTGCTCCGATGAACAGTCCGTCGGGGCTAAGCGCGCGCCTGATCTGCACCAGCGCGCCGGGGAGATCGTTGACGCGGTGCAGCGCGAGCCCCGAGACGATCAGATTGAGGCTCGCATCCATGAACGGCAGCAAATCCTCGTCGCAGACGAGCGCCGGGCGCGGACAGAGCGCGGCGAGCGCGAAAGCGCTCTCAGCATAAACCATCTCGCCGACCGATTTGAGAGCGGCAACCTTCTGGCCCAACAGTCCGCGATAGGCGCCGAGGTCTAGCGCGCGGGGGAATGAGCGCAGCATGACTTCGACCCGCTCGGCGATCTCGCCCGCGACATGAGCGAGCAGGAACTCATGCGCCGCGATCTCGGACGCGAAACGCGCGCGCCGGGCGCGGAGCAGCTTTCGGTCGAACAGTCGATGCGCGTCGCTCATAGACCGCTAGCGCCTCCGCGCTTTGAGCTTGGTCGGGTTCGGCTCTATCATGGCGTCCATGGAGATGAGCGAGGCAGACATCGCCCTGACGGCTCGGCCCGAGCAGGCGCGAGCGCGCAGCCTCTCGCTCGGCGCCATCCTTGCGCCGCTCGCGGACCTGCTGCTGCCGCCGGTCTGCGTCGTGTGCCGGACGCGCATCGGCAGGCATGGGCTGATCTGCGGCGCCTGCTTTGCCAACATAGACTTCATCGCGCCTCCGCTATGCGACCGGCTCGGCGTGCCGCTGCCTTACGACGCCGGCGCGCCGCTTCTCTCTGCCGCCGCGATCGCCAAGCCGCCAGTCTACGACCGGGCGCGGGCCGTGGCGCGCTATTCCTCGACCATGCGCGAGCTTGTCCAGAGCTTCAAATATCGCGACCGGCACGAGGGGCTGCCGCTGTTCGGCCGCTGGCTGAGCAAGGCCGGCGCTGAGCTGCTCGCCGACGCCGAGTTCATCTTGCCGGTGCCGCTCTATGCCTCGCGGCTCTGGTCGCGGCGCTTCAATCAATCGGCCATGCTGGCGCACGCGGTCGGCCGGGTGGCGCGCGTCCCGGTGGATTGCTTCGTGCTCAAGCGGGTGCGGCGGACGGCAAGCCAAGTCGGGCTCTCGGCCGACCAGCGCCGCCGGAACGTTGCCGGCGCGTTCAAGGTGCCGCAAGCGCAGGCGGGCCGCGTCAAGGGCCGGAAGGTCCTCGTCATCGACGACGTGATCACCACCGGCGCCACCGCGGAGGCCTGCGCGCGGGCCTTGCGGCGGGCAGGTGCGGCGCGGGTCGACGTGCTTGCGCTGGCCAGGGCTGTGGAGGGCGCCTCTTTCGTGCTTTAGTCTTGCGCGCGGCTTCCCGACAACCCAGTTACCTAAAGCCCATCCAAGACTTATCCGGCGACGATTCATGAGCGATATCCTCATCTACACCACGCAGTTCTGCGGCTACTGCCGGGCCGCCAAGAATCTGCTGAGCGCCAAGGCTGTCGAATTCGCCGAGATCGACGTGGGCTTCGATGCCGACAAGCGCATCGAGATGGTGGAGCGCGCCGGCGGCTTGCGCACCGTGCCGCAGATCTTCATCAACGGCCGTCACGTCGGCGGCTATGACGAACTCGCCGCGCTCGAGCGCGAGGGCAAGCTCGATGCTTGGCTCGCCGATGCGCTCGCGCCGCAGACGCTAGCCTCACAGACATTTGCCGACGCCAGCGAGACATGAGTCAGGGCGGCGAGAGACGCTTCCGTGCCGGGCTCGTCCAGCTCCGCTCAGGGCGTAGCGTCGGGCCGAACCTCGACAAGGCTGAAGCGCTCATCAGGCGCGCAGCCAAGGGCGGCGCGGTCTATGTTCAGACGCCGGAGAATACTGGGCTCATGGAGCTCAAACCCGAGCTCGTGGTCGAAGCGGCAGAGACCGAGGGAAAGAACGTCGCACTGGCTCGCCTCAAGGCGCTCGCGCGCGAGCTCCGCATCTGGCTCCATGTCGGCTCGCTCGCCGTCAAGCTCGACAAGGTTCGCGTCGCCAACCGCTCCTATCTGATCGACCCCGAGGGACGGATCGCGGCGCGCTACGACAAGCTGCATATGTTCGACGTCGATCTTCCCGGCGGCGAGAGCTATCGCGAGTCGCAATATTTCAAGCCAGGCGACAAGGCGATGCTCGCCGATCTGCCCTTCGGGCGGCTCGGCTTGAGCATCTGCTACGACCTCCGCTTCCCCGCGCTCTACCGGGCGCTCGCTTCGGCCGGCGCCGAGATCATCGCCGTGCCGTCGGCCTTCACCAAGCAGACTGGCGAGGCACATTGGCGCGTGCTGATCCGCGCCCGCGCCATCGAGACCGGCGCCTTCGTGCTCGCCGCGACCCAAGGCGGCCTGCACGAGAACGGCCGCTCGACCTACGGCCACAGCCTGGTCGTGTCGCCGTGGGGCGAGGTGCTGGCCGAAGGCGGCGAGGATCCTTGCGTGATCTTTGCCGATATCGACCTCGCGGCTTCGGCCGAGGCCCGCGCGCGCATCCCCGCGCTCAAGCAGGGCCGCGACTTCGCCGTCGAGATCGCCGGGCTCAGCGAGCGGACGACGCAGGAAGCGTCATAGAAGAGGGCTATGCTCGCTGTGGAGCTGAAGCCAGCGCCTGGGCGAGGTAACCTCTTGTTGGGGTCCTTGCTTTAAAACTTATTTCCGAGCCGCCCTGGTAAAGCCCCGAAGCATGTCTAATATTGCATCTGCCGGGCGTTGGTTTCTGCGCAACCAGGGTCATAGCATGGGTCTCTTACGTCTGTTCCGTCCTCAAAAACACGTCTTAGGTCTCCTGGTCGTCCCGTTCCTGGCGCTCGCGCTGGCGGGCCCGGCGGATGCTGAAACCAAGACCAAACCGCAAAATCCCTCGACCGTCGGCGCGCCCAACGCGCCGGCCAAATCGGCGACGCCTGCCGCCAAGCTCAATTTGGATACCGGCATCGCGCAGCCCGCCACGGATCAGGGCGCGCCGACCGCTCCCGCTCAAGCCGCGCCCAAGCCGGATACCACCACGGCGCAGCCCGCCCCGGAGCAGATCAAGCCCAAGGCAGAGCCCGAGCCGGCAGATGCGGCGGCGCATGCAGCAGCCAGCGTCGATATTCAGCCCGGCTCGAAGATTCTCGTGAATATCGACAAGTCGACCCAGGAGATGACGGTCTTCGTCGACGGCATGGAGCGATACAGTTGGAAGGTTTCGACCGGCAGGGGACAGTACGACACCCCGACCGGGACGTTCACGCCGACGTCGATGAACGAGATCTGGTACAGCAAGCAGTGGGACAACTCGCCGATGCCGCATGCCATCTTCTTTATGAAGGACGGTCATGCCATCCACGGCACCCACGAGGTGAAGAACCTCGGCAAGCCCGCGTCGCACGGCTGCGTACGCCTCGCGCCGGAAAATGCCGCCACGCTTTATGCCATGGTCGAGAAGACCGGCATGGAGAACACCCAGGTGGTTCTGAGCGGCGAAGCGCCGGGGGCGGAGCCGAAAGTCGCCAGTCCCGGGCCAAACTATCAATATCAGTATCAATATCCCTACCAGCGGCGTGGCCAGCCGGTGCCGCCTTGGTTCAACCCGGGCGCGCAGGCCGAGGCGCAGCAGGACTATCAGCAACAGCAGCAGCCTCGGCGACGCGGGCTGTTCGGGCGGCGCTGGTTCCAGCAGGACCAGGGCTATTATGCCCCTACGCCGCAGCCGCAGCCCCGCTACTACCAGCGCGGCTACGGCTATTGATCGCATGAACGAGACCGCGCTCGACCCTGCCGCAATGGGGCGTTTGGCAAAGGCCCTGGTGTTCATCTGCGGCGCGGAGCATCCCACGACAGTCGCCCTTAAGGCCGCCGCCGCGAGCGGTTCGGAGCGGGACATTAAGAACGCCCGTGCGCTGTTCATGCGTTTGAAGCCGGGGGACCGCCGGGCGGCCTTGGCCATGCTGTCAGACTGATCAGCCGCTGAGCGCCGTGGCGAAATAGTTCACGTCGGTGTCGCGCGACAGGCTGAATTCGTCGGCCAGCGGGTTGTAGACGAGCCCGGTCGTGTCGGCCGGCACGAGGCCGGCGGCTTGAAGCGCCGCGCGAAGCTCCTCAGGCGTCACGAAGCGCTGCCATTGATGGGTGCCGGCGGGCACCCACCGCAAAATAAGCTCGGCCGCGATGATCATGAAGGCGTAGGCCTTAAGCGTGCGGTTGAGCGTCGACAGCACGATGATCCCGCCGGGCTTCACCAGCGGCGCAATACCCTTCAGGAACGCCGGAACGTCGGGCACGTGCTCGACCACCTCGAGTAGCAGTACGGCATCGAAGGTGGCGCCGCTCGCTGCGACCTCCTCGGCGGTGGCGATGCGGTAATCGATGGCGAGCCCCATGCCTTGGGCGTGGGCCTTGGCAGCCAGGATATTCTCTTCCCCGGGGTCGATGCCGGTGACGGTTGCTCCGAGCCTCGCCAGCGGCTCGGCCACCAGGCCGCCGCCGCAGCCAATGTCGAGCACGGCCAGCCCGGCGAGGCTTCGGCCTTCAGTCTTGTCACGCTTGAAGCGCTGGCAGAGCTGGTCGCGGATATAGGTGAGGCGCAGCGGGGTGATGCGGTGGAGCGGCTTAAACGGCCCATTGGCGTCCCACCATTGGCCCGCGTCCTTGGCGAATCTCGCAACCTCGTCGCGGTCGAGCGTGGCTGAGTTCTGGGCTTCGGCCATGGCGGCATTGGCTGCGCCAGCCGGTCGCCTGTCAAGCAGCCCCAGAACCATTGCGGGCCGGCGCCGCAATCAGTATGAAAGACCCGCATTTCCGGCCGGCCCTTGACGGGGCCGGCCCTTCTATTGAGTGGATCAGGCTCGTGGCCCTGTTGGTGCTGAAATTCGGCGGAACCTCGGTCGGCGACATCGACCGCATCAAGAACGTCGCCGCCCACGTCAAGCGCGAGGTGGACGCGGGCCATTCTTGCGCGGTCGTGGTCTCGGCCATGGCCGGGCATACCAACCAGCTGGTCGCCTGGGTCGACCAGGCCTGGGGCTTCAAGGAGCGCCAGAAGCAGAACGGCGCCGAGGCTTCGGCCCAATATGACGGGCGCGAATATGACGCCGTGGTCTCCTCGGGCGAGCAGGTCACCTCGGGGCTGCTCGCGCTCGTGCTCCAGTCGATCGGCATTAATGCCAGGTCCTGGCAGGGCTGGCAGATCCCGCTCCATACCGACGCCGCCCATCGCGCCGCCCGCATCACCGGCCTCGATGTCGATGAGCTCAAGCAGCGCATGACGGGCGGAGAGGTCGCCGTCATCGCCGGTTTCCAGGGGGTCGCTCCGGGGAATCGCATCTCGACGCTCGGCCGTGGCGGCTCGGACACCAGCGCGGTGGCGCTGGCAGCGGCGCTCGCCGCCGACCGCTGCGACATCTATACCGACGTCGACGGCGTCTATACGACCGACCCTCGGGTTGTGCCCAAGGCCCACCGGCTCGACCGCATCTCCTACGAGGAAATGCTAGAAATGGCCTCGCAGGGGGCCAAGGTGCTCCAGACCCGCTCGGTCGAGCTCGCCATGCAGAGGGGCGTGCGCGTTCTGGTGCGCTCGAGCTTCGATCCGCCCGATTTGGGCGGCCGGTCGACCGACGATGCGCTTGAGCTTGGAACACTCGTTTGCCATGAGGATGAGATCGTGGAGCAAAACGTCGTCAGTGGAATTGCCTATGCCCGCGACGAGGCCAAGGTGACGCTGCTCAAGGTGGCCGACAAGCCGGGGGTGGCAGCGCGGGTGTTCGGCCCGCTGGCCGAGGCCAATATCAATGTCGACATGATCGTGCAGAACGTGTCCGAGGACGGGCGCTATACCGACATGACCTTCACGGTCCAGAACGCGGATCTCGACCGGGCGCTCGAAGTCCTGCGCAAAGCCAAGGAGCACATCGGTTATTTCGACTTGCGCGGCTCGACCGACATCGCCAAGGTGTCGGCGATTGGCGTCGGGATGCGAAGTCACGCGGGCGTTGCCGCGCAAATGTTCAATGCGCTTGCCGAGAAGGGCATCAATATCGAGGCGATCTCGACATCTGAGATCAAGATCAGCGTATTGATCGATGCGGCCTACGCCGAGCTCGCGGTGCGAACCTTGCATTCCTTGTTCGGATTGGACAGCCGCTGACGGATTTGCGGCAAACCTGACGACGCTTGGTCCGCCGCTCCGCCGGTCGGCGAGGACTGATTGCCATGCCTACTTCTTCTGTTGGCGCGCCTAGACAGCTGCTGCGACGCCTGCGCGAGGTGATGGCGCAGCGCGAGAGCGCGCAGGTCCGGCTCGACAAGGTGGTGGTGCTGATCGCCTCCAACATGGTGGCCGAGGTGTGCTCGCTCTATCTACGGCGCCGCGATGGCTCGCTCGAACTGTTCGCCACCGAAGGCTTGAACCCGCTGGCGGTGCACAATACCCACCTCAAACCTGGCGAGGGCCTGGTCGGCCTGATCGCCGAGCAGGCCGAGCCGTTACAGTTCCCCGACGCGCAGCATCACCCGGCGTTCTCCTACCGGCCCGAGACCGGCGAGGAAATCTACCACTCGTTCTGCGGCGTGCCGATCCTGCGCGGGGGGCACACGATCGGCGTGCTCACGGTTCAGAACCGCACCAAGCGCCAATATAGCGACGAGGAGATCGAGGCGCTCCAGACCACTGCCATGGTTCTCGCCGAGACCATCGCCTCGGGCGGCTTCGGCGTTACCGAGGCGGTCAGCGAGGAGCCGCGCCGCGAGCTCGCCGGGCGCTTCTCGGGGCTGCCCATCTCCGAAGGCGTGGCGCTCGGCCATGTGGTGCTGCATGAGCCGCGCATCGTCGTCACCCGCCTGATCGCCGAGGATGTCGAGCTCGAGCGCCGCCGCCTGTCCCAGGCGATCGAGGAGCTGACCGGCATGATCGACACCATGCTGGAGCGGGGCGATCTCGCCCGCGCCGGCGAGCATCGCGAGGTGCTCGAAGCGTTCCGCATGTTCGCCCACGACCACGGCTGGCGGCGCCGGCTGGACGAGGCGCTGCTCACCGGGCTGACCGCGGAGGCGGCGGTGCAGCGCGTGCGGAACGACACCCGCGCCCGCATGCTCCGCCAGATCGACCCGCATGCGCGCGAGCGGCTGCACGACATCGACGATCTCTCCAACCGCCTGCTCAGGCTGCTGTCGGGCGGCGCCGTCACCGCGGCTGCCGGCAACCTGCCGCAGGACACCATCCTCATCGCCCGCACCATGGGCCCGGCCGAGCTGCTCGACTACGACCGCCAGCGCTTGCGGGGCCTGGTGCTGGAGGAGGGCGGGTCGGCGAGCCACGTGGCGATCGTGGCGCGCGCGCTCGGCATTGCCGCCATCAGCCAGGTCAAGGGTGTGCTCGAAGCGGTCGAGGCGGGGGACGCTGCCATCGTCGATGCCGAAGGCGGCGAGCTGCATGTCCGGCCGACGCAAGAGGTGGTCTCGGCCTATTCCGACAAGGTGCGGTTCAGGGCGCGGCGCCAGGCGCAATACGCGGCGCTCCGCACCGTGCCGTCGGTCACGCTCGACGGCGAGCGCGTGGCGTTGCACATCAATGCCGGCCTCCTGTTCGACCTGCCGCATCTCGACCAGTCCGGTGCCGACGGCATCGGACTGTTCCGGACCGAGCTGCAATTCATGATCTCGGCGACCTTTCCCAGGCTCGAGCAGCAGACCCGCCTTTACAAGGCGATCCTCGATGCCGCCGGCGACCGCCCGGTGGTGTTCCGCTCGCTCGATGTCGGCGGCGACAAGGTGCTTCCATATTTTCGCGCGAGCGAGGAGGAGAACCCGGCGATCGGCTGGCGCGCGATCCGAATGGCGCTCGACCGCCCGGCGCTGTTCCGCACCCAGATCAGGGCGCTGCTTCGGGCGGCGCAGGGGCGCGAGCTCCGCATCATGCTGCCGATGATTGCCGACGTGTCCGAGCTCAAGGCGGCGCGCGGGCTGATCGACCGCGAGGTCGCCATCCTCAAGCGGCATGGGCGGCCTGAGCCGAAGAGGCTGATGATCGGGGCGATGATCGAGGTGCCGGCGCTGCTCTATCAGCTCGACAGCGTATTGCCGCTCGCCGATTTCGCGTCGGTCGGCTCCAACGATCTCATGCAGTTCCTGTTCGCCGCCGATCGCGGGAACATGCGCGTCGCTGAGCGGTTCGATTCGCTGAACCCGGCGGCGCTCAAGGCGTTCCGCGTCATCGTCGAGGCGGCGCGCAGGCATGGCGTGCCGTTGACGCTCTGTGGCGAGATGGCCGGGCGGCCGATCGAGGCCATGACCCTGGTCGGGCTCGGCTTCCGCTCGATTTCCATGGCGCCGGCCTCGGTCGGCCCGGTGAAAGCCATGATTCTATCGCTCGATGCGTCGGCTTTGCGCGAAAGACTCGGCGAATGGCTCGAAACCAAGAGCACGTCGCTGCGTGAGGAATTGAAGGCCTTCGCCACGGAGAAAGGCGTGCAGATCTAAGTCGATGAGGGGTCTTAAACCAAAGTGGCAATGTGCTAATCTCGCCCGGACTTGCAAACAAGACGCCGTTGCGCTTGTGTTGGCGGAGATCAGCAGGAGATGGGACCGGCCTTGCAATGCCGCCCGAGCCGAGCCCAGTGCCGGTAAGTTCGTCGCCGGATGCCGCCGCGCGACAGCGTTTGCACATTCACGGGATTAAAGAGATGCCGGCCGGCTATGACGCTGAGGTAGCGGAGTTGTTTCGGGACCTCCGGAACGCGAGCGGTGTGATCGGAAGCCGACCTCGCCGCGCGGCTCGCCACGCGCGTGGAGGTGGTGCAGGCGCTCGAGCAGGGCGCGCTCTATGCGCTGCCGCCATGGGCCGAGACCTGCCGCGTGATCAACGGCTATGGCGCGATGCTCAATCTCGACGTCAGGCCGCTGCTCCGCCGCATCTATGCGCAGATCGAGTCCGGCATCGTCGAACTCGGGCCGAAGCCGATCCCCGAGGTTCCGGTCATGGCGGCGCCCGAGGCCATCGATTTTGGGTTCGAGCCTGACCGGAGAACGGTCACGCCGGTGGCGAACTTCCAGGCGCCGGATTGGCCTGACAACCCGTTCGCCGCGCCGTCCAAGCCGGCCCAGCCCGCTCCCCCGCCGCCGCAGCAAGCTCAGTGGCCGCAACAGCAGAAGCCTCAGCCTTCCGCCCCGCCGCAGCAAAATGCTTGGCCGCAACCGCCGGCGGGCTCGCCGTCGCCGTTCCAGGCCAATTGGCCTAATGCCGCGCCGCCGGCCCCGCAGCAACAGCCGCAGCAACAGCCGCGCCCCAATTCGAACGCGGCGGCGCAACAGCCGCAGCCCCAGGCGCCATGGCCGAATGCCGCGCCGCAGCGCCAGGCGCCGCCGCCTCCGCCACAGCAACAGCCACCGCAGGCGCAACCGCGCCCGCAGCAGCCTCGACCGCCGCAACAGGCAAAGGCGCCGCCACCGCCGCCGCCACCCCAGTCTCAGCCGCCGGCTGACGCCGATTTCGACGGGACGTGGCAGCAGCAGCCCGCCCGGCCGATGGGCCAGCCTGCTGGCGAGGCCGAGCTTGAGGCCGCCTGGCAGCAGCCCAATCAACAAAAGCCCCAGCCGCGACCGCGCCCCCAAGCCGCGCCGCCCCCGCCGCCACCGCCTCTGCCGATGGAAGAGCCCGCGGCGCCGAGCCGCAAGAAGGCCCTGCTAAAGTGGGGCCTCGTCACCCTGCTGATCGCCATCATGGCCGCCGGCGGGTGGATGGTGCTCGGCAGCGTCAGGGGCTCGGGCGGGCTCCAGTCCTCAAAGCCCGGCGTGCTCGACCCCGACGACCCGCGGAGCCGCAAGGCCGACCGGCTGCAAGGCCCTTCGTAGCGTTCCCCTCACTGGCTCATTCATTCTCGCGGTCCATCAGTTTCAGACCATGACGACGATTCCGGCCGAACAACTCAATAGAACTCCTCGCCCGTTGGCAGACGGTGCAATCGACGCTCGCCGCAGGCGCCGATCAGGAGAGCTATGTCCGGCTCAGCCGCGAGTTCTCCGAGCTCGACCCGATCGTCACCACCATAAACGCGCTGCGCAAGGCTGAGACCGAGCGCGACGATCTCAACCAGATGATCAACGACCCGGCGTCGGATCCCGACATGACCTCGCTCGCCGAAGCGGAGCTTGGCGCGCTCGACCCGCGCATCGAGGAGCTCGAGCGGCAGCTCAAGGTGCAATTGCTGCCGAAGGACGCCGCCGACGAGAAGAGCGCGATCCTCGAAGTGCGCGCCGGCACCGGCGGCGAGGAGGCGGCTCTGTTCGCCGGCGATCTGTTCCGCATGTATCAGCGCTATGCCGACCGCATGGGCTGGAAGGTCGCCATCATCTCGGCGAGCAACTCGGCGACCGGCGGCTACAAGGAGATCATCGCCTCGATCACCGGCAAGGGCGTGTTCGCGCGGCTGAAATTCGAGTCAGGCGTGCATCGCGTGCAGCGCGTACCGGCGACCGAGGCGCAAGGGCGCATCCATACCTCCGCGGCGACCGTCGCCGTGCTGCCCGAAGCCGAGGAGGTCGACATCAAGATCGAGGACAAGGACCTCCGCATCGACGTGTTCCGCGCGAGTGGCCCTGGTGGGCAGTCGGTCAACACCACCGACAGCGCGGTCAGGATCACGCATATGCCGAGCGGGCTCGTGGTCAGCCAGCAGGACGAGAAGTCGCAACACAAGAACAAGGCCAAGGCGATGAAGGTGCTGCGGGCGCGGCTCTACGATCTGGAGCGGTCGAAGCTCGACGCCGCGCGCGCCCAGGATCGGCGCAGCCAGATCGGCACCGGCGACCGCTCCGAGCGCATCCGCACCTATAATTTCCCGCAAGGGCGCGTCACCGATCACAGGATCGGCTTCACCACGCATCAGCTCCCTTATGTGCTCGAAGGGGCGCCCGCGCTCGACGAGATCATCGATGCGCTGACCAGCGACTATCAGACGAACCAGCTCGCCGCGTTGCAGGAAGAGGCGCATGTCTGAGGCGGTTCACGGCTCGCTGCAGCAGGCCTTCGCCGCGGCAGCGCAGAGTTTGCGCGAGGCGGGGATCGAGACGCCCGAGCTCGACGCGCGGCTGTTGCTGTGCCATGCCGCAGGTCTCACCCATGAGTCTTATGTCGCGCGCGCGGGCGAGTCGCTCGCGCCCGAAATTGCGGCGCGTCTTGAGGCGTCGCTGCTTCGCCGCGCAAATCGTGAACCGGTGTCGCGCATCACCGGCACGCGCGAGTTCTACGGCAGGAGCTTCGTGGTCGAGAGAAGCGCGCTCGACCCCAGGCCCGACACCGAGACTCTCATCGAGGTTGCGCTCGATCTCGTCGCCGCAAGCGGCGACGGCCGGCCGCTCAGACTGCTCGATCTCGGCACCGGAACGGGCTGCATCTTGATCACGCTGCTCGCCGAGCTGCCCGAGGCGCACGGCGTCGGCACCGATATCGCGGCTGATGCGCTCGTCCTCGCCGAGGCCAATGCGCGGCGCCTCGGCGTCAGCGATCGTGCAACGTTCACCGTCTCGGACTGGTGCGACGCGGTCGCCGGCGAATTCGACCTGATCCTCTCCAATCCGCCTTACATCGCCTCCGCCGAGATCGCCGGGCTCGCACCAGACGTGAGGGCTTACGATCCGCATCTTGCGCTCGACGGCGGCCAGGATGGGCTCGATGCCTACCGGCGCATCGCCGCTGGCGCCGCCGGAAAATTGCGCCCCGGCGGCAAGATTCTCGTTGAGATCGGGGCGTCTCAGGCCCGTGACGTCGCGGCGCTCCTGGAGAGGTCCGGATTTCTCGTCGAGACAGGCGGAATCGTGCCGGATCTCGGCGGCAGGCCCAGAGTGGTTGTGGCAAGTCTGTGACAGGGTGAGGCGGCTCAGGGCGTCGCAGGGCAAAAAAGGGCTTGGAAAGAAGCGGTGTTCAGGGTAGGTTCGATTCCAGCAAATGAATATCTTCGGCCAGTGGCATTGCGGAAGCCCGGCCGGTTGCAACGGCAACAAAGAGCGGACATCTCGTGAACCTCGATTGAAAGGCTCCCGCCTCTCGGGACGTTCAGGAGACGCTCGACCGCCCATCAAGATTGAGGTTGGCTGGCGCGAGCTCGGTGATTCTCAGGACGCTTAGCGCCGGAGATCGTTTCAAAAACAAGGCTGCAAAAAAAGCCGGGACGATTTGCGTGAGCCGCTCCGGTTCGACGGACGGCGGAGCCCATGCGGCTCCGGCAGTCGTCAGATTGAGTGAGCAGGGAGAAGGTCGCGGCGTGTGCCGCCAATCAGGTGAATAGAGGCCCATGAGGCAAGGACAGCAGAATCGCAGGGGCCGCGGCCGCAGTGGCCGCAAGCCCCAAAATCCGTTGGCGCGGAGCTATGAATCGAACGGGCCCGACGTGAAGATCAGGGGCACCGCGGCGCATATCGCCGAGAAATATATGTCGCTCGCGCGCGACTCTCTGGCATCGGGCGACATGGTCGCGGCCGAGAGCTATCTCCAGCACGCCGAGCATTACAACCGCATCATCATGGCGGCGCAGACGCAGTTCAGCGCGCAGCCGGGCGGCCAGCAGAGCGACGGCCCTAACGGCGGCTCGTATCGCAACCCGCGTTGGAACTCGGAAGGCTCCGACGACGATGGCGATGGCGGCTCCGATTACGATACCACTGACGGCGGCGCCGGACCCGATGTGCGCGAGGCGCGCGGCGGACAGGATCGCGGGGGCCAAGATCGCGGGGGTCAAGACCGTGAGCGCCCAGACCGCGACCGCCAGGGCGGCGGTGGACAAGACCGTGAGCGCCATGAAGGCAATCGGGAGCATCACGGCGGCGGCGGACACGAGCGTAGTGGACAGCACCGCGGCGGCGGTCACGATCAGGGCTCGTCAGGGCGGCAATGGCCGCGAGGCCCCGCGCGATCGCGAGGGCAACGGCTCCGATCAGCCGGAGCCCCACGCGAGCGACGAGACCGCTCCCGACACCACGGTGAGCTGAGCCGATTGGCTCTTGTATTTACTGAGCGGTTTGCTCGGGCGCGGCATCCTGCCCTGGCGTCTCGGTCGGCTTGAGCTTGGCAATCTCGCCATCGAACCAGGTCAGCGTCTCGGCCACATCCTTGTTTTCGGGAAATTTTTGCGCAAGAGGTGCGACGATGTCGCGGCCTTTGGCGAGTTCGATCAACGCGCCGGCTGGGTCACCCTGAAGATCGGAAAAGACCCCAAGCTTTGCGTGGGCCTTCGCCAGTTCGATTTGCCATTGCGTATTGGTAGGGTCGGTCTTGGTCAGGCTCTCAACTACGGGAAGACATAACTGAAGAAGTTTGGTCGCGCCGGATAGATTCCCCAGTATCCCGCTCATACTCGCGCCGCGCTCGCATGAGATGAACAGGTCGTTCTGCCACTCGGTGTTGGTCGGGTCCTTGGCGGCGAGCGCCGCGGCGATCTTGAAATCGTCGTTGTAGGCTCGGGCTGCTCCCGGGAGGTCGTCCTTCGCGAGCAGCACGTCGCCGATCTTGCTATAGGCGACGGAGAGACTGCGCTGCCAATCGGTGTTGCTGGGATCGCTCCCGGCGAGGCGCAGATCGATCGCCTTCTTCGACTCGTAGGATGCCAAGGCGCCGGCAAGATCCTTGTCGGCCAGCAAGGCATCGCCGACGAACTCGTGATTGAGGCCGAGGTCATTCTGCCATAGCGCATTGGCCGGGTCGCTGCCGGCCAGCCGCTCTCTGATCGCAAGCGCGTCACGAAACGAGGCAAGCGCCCCGGCATGATTGCCCCGCGCGAGCATGACCTTCCCCATCTTGTTGTAAGCCACGGCGAGATCACGCTGCCAGTAGGCATTGCCGGGATCGGCTTTGGCCAGGTGCGCCGCAATCGCCAGATCCTTTTGGTAGGAGTCTTCCGCCCCGGCGAGATCGCCTTGCGCCAGCAGAACATCGCCGATCCGTTCGTATGCGACTGCCAGGTAGCGGTGCCGCTGCGCATTGTCACGATCGGCTTCGGCGAGGCGGGTCAGGATCGCCAACTGAGATTGGTAGGACGCCAGCGCTCCGGGTAAATCGCCCAGAGACAGCAACC
Source organism: uncultured Alphaproteobacteria bacterium (assembly GCA_963791255.1). Taxonomy (GTDB): domain Bacteria; phylum Pseudomonadota; class Alphaproteobacteria; order Rhizobiales; family Methyloligellaceae; genus Methyloceanibacter. The sequence goes on from CAWBSA010000005.1 coordinate 134,461, forward strand.
CATCGCCGACAAGCTGGTGGTTGACGCTTAGATTGCTCTGCCAATCGGTATTGCCGGGATCGGCCTTGGCAAGTCCCTCGGCAAGAGCAAGCGCCTCGTGGTAGGCGGAAAGCGCCTCGGTGAGCTTTCCCTGCGACTTTAGCGTATCGCCGATCCAGTCGAGCGTTACGGAGGTGAAGCGCTTGAGTTCGGCATTGCCAGGATCGGCATCACGCAAGGGAACCATGCGGGCGAGACTCGCACGGTATTGTTCGAGCGCTTCGTCGAGCCGCCCGCGACGCGCGAGTATTTCGCCCAACCGCTCGTTCGATACCGACAAACTGCGCTGCCAATCGATATTGCCAGGCTCCGCATTGACGAGTCGCTCGGCGATCGCAAGACCTTCACGGTAAGAAGCCTCGGCCTCTGCGAGATTGCCTTCGGCTATCGCGACATTTCCTACCTCGTCCTGTGCCCGCGAGAGGTTGAGCTGATAGCGTAGCTCGGCGGGGTCTTCGGCGTTCAATTTCACGAGCAGATCGCGCGCCACTTCCGCCCGTTGTCGCCACTTCGCGGTGTCGCCCAGGATCGCGTAGTTGCGGGCGAACTGGATCAATAGCCAAGCGTTCTCGAAGTGGAGCTCGGGAGTCTGGCGGCCGAGCAGCGCCATGTTGTCGAACAGCTCCTCGGCCCTAGTCAGTAGCGCGAGTGTCGCGGTCCGCGGCACGCCGAATCTCTCGGCCTGAGCAACCGCCTGATCGACGATCCCGCTTACCGTCTTGAGCGTCGCAGTGAGGAAGGCCTCGTTGGTCTTGAGCTGCTGCCAGGCATAAACGGCGCTGGCCGAGGCGGCGACCGCGAGCACGGCGAGCGTCGCGACGATGGCGTTGCGGACGCGCCCCCGGCGGCGGCGCTCACGCTCGGCGCGGCGGAAGATGTCGTCCGAGGAGACGTCGAGCAGGCCGGCGACCACCTTGGCGAGCGCGAGGCTTCTGCCGTCGCCGTCCTCGCGCGCGTCGGCGGCGAGGACCTCGACCGGCTTCTTGGTGACACGGCCTTTGCTGTCCAGTTTGAACTTGAGCGCGGGCGGGAAGCATTCGAGCTCGGCATCGCCAGGCTTGCCGCCAACGATCAGCGGGACCACCGGGCGGTCCGGGTGCCGCGACTTGAAAAGGCGAACCTCCTCGTTGGTGTAGGTGCTCTTGGCGGCGGCCGGCGAGCAGATGACGATCAGCGCGTGGCTCGCATCGAGCGCGGCGAGTGTCTGCTCTGAGAGCGTATGGCCGGCGGTGAAGTCGTCGCGGTCGCGGAAGATCGGGCGGAGCGCCTTGGGGATCTCCCCGGTCGCGGTCTCGCGGCCGATCAGGTCCTTGTCGATGGTGAAATTCTCGAGCGCGCGATGCAGCCATTTGGCCCAAGCCGTGTCGGCGTGGCTGTAGGAAATGAAGGCGCGGTATTTGAATGCGGCGGGCTCTGTCATGGCCGGGAGCCTATTGAGCGTATTGATCGGATTGCGGCCGGCTGTGCGGTTTTTGCCGTGGCGGCATCCGACTGCTCGAGCTTGGCGATCTGCCTCATCGACGACGGCGAGATCGTCGGGCAGGGTGGCGTCGTCGGGGGATGAGCGCTGCAAGCCGCGCAATGATCTCGCGGGCCTGGCGGTATTCGCCGAGCGCCTGCGCCGTGTCGTCCCTGCTCAGCCAACAGCTCGGCAATCTGGCTCATGGCTGACGGCGAGGTCGCGCTGCCAATCCGCATTGCTCGGATCGGCCGTGGTCAGGCGCTCGGCAATAGCGAGGCTGTCGTGGAAGAATTTCTGCGCCTCGGCAAGATTGCCTTGCTCCACCAGCACCTCGCCGACCTTGTCGTAGGCGACGAAGAGATCGCGCTGTCGGCCGGCATTACTAGGATCGGCCTTGGCGAGACGGTCTTTGATGGCGAGGCTGTCTTGGTATGACGCAAGCGCCGTGGCGAGATTGCCTTGCGCCAGCAGCACGTCGCCGAGCTTCTCATCGGAGTTGGCGAGGGCGCGCTGCGAGTCGGCATTGCCTGGGTCGGCGTTGGCCAGACGCTCGGCAATGGCGAAGCCGTCCCGGTAAGATGCCAGCGCCTCGTCAAGTTTGTCTTGCGCCGCGAGCACGTCGCTGACCTTGATATCGGAAACCCAGAGATCGTGCTGCCAGAGCACATTGGTCGGGTCGGCCTTGGTCAGACGGGAGATGATGGTCTGCTTGCTCGCGTAGGATTTGAGAGCGCCCGCCACGTCGCCTCGTGCCAACAGAACGTCGCCGACGCGCTCATTGCCGACACCAAGATCGTATTGCCAGCCGGCATTGTTGGGGTCGGCCTTGGCCAAACGGTCGGCAATGGCCAGACTGGTCTGGTACGATTTAAGCGCCTCGGCGAGATTGCCTTGCGCCATCAGCACGTCGCCGACCTTATCGTAGGAGACGGAGAGACTGCGCTGCCGATCGGCATTGGAGGGGTCGGCCGCGGCCAGGCGGTCGAAGATGGCGAGGCTGTCTTGGTAGGAAGCAAGCGCCCCGGCGAGATTGCCTTGCATCGCCAGCACGTCACCGAGCTTCTCGTGGGCGACGGAGAGATCGTTCTGCCAGAGCGCATTGGAGGGGTCGGCCTTGGCCAGGCGCTCTCGAATGGCGAGGCTGTCTTGGTAGGAAGCAAGCGCCCCGGCGAGATCGCCTTGCGCCTCGAGCACGTCGCCGATCTTCTGATAGGGGATGGAGAGATTGCGCTGCCAGTCGGCATTGCTGGGATCCATCTTGGCCAGGCGCTCGGCAATGGCGAGGCTGTCTCGGAAGGTTTTCAGCGCCTCGGCGAGATTGCCTTGCACCACCAGCACCTCGCCCGTCTCGTTGAGCGCGGCAGACAACGTGCGCAGTCTTTCGGGGTCATCGGGCATCTCGGTCGTAAGCTCGGCCATAAGCTGGCGCGCCTCTTCCGCGCGGGCCTTCTGTTTGGCCGTATCGCCGAGGATCTCGTAGTTGCGCGCGAATTGGATGAGCATCCAGGCCTTCTGGTAGCGCAGTTCGGGCGTCGGGCGCCCAAGCAGGGCCATGTCGTCGAACAGGCCCTCGGCCTGGTAGAGAAGCGCGAGCGTAGCGTTGCGCGGCACGCCGTAGGTTTCGGCCTGCGCCACGGCGGTGTCGACGATGTCAGTGGCGCGTCTTGAGCGTGGCGGCGAGGAAGGCCTCGTTGGTCTTGAGCTGCTGCCAGGCATAGGCCGCGCTGCCGGTCGCCGCAATGGCGAGGATGGCGAGAACGGCAACGATGCCGTTGCGCATGCGGCCCTGGCGCCGTCGCTCTCTTTCGGCGCGGCGGAAGACGTCGTCGGAGGAGACGCCGAGGAGACCTGCCACGATCTTGGCGAGCGCGAGCTGCTTGCCATCGCCCTCCTCGCGCGCGTCAGCGGCCAGCACCTCGACGGGCTCGTCCGTGAGGTTGCCTTGGGCGTCGAGCTTGAACTTGAGCGCTGGCGGGAAGCATTCGAGCGCGGCGTCGCCGGGCTTGCCGGCCGACGATGAGCGGGACGATCGGGCGGTCGGGATGACGCGACTTGAAGAGCCTGATCTCCTCGTTGACGTAGTGGCTCTTGGCGGCGATGAAGGCGAGCAGATCACGATCAACGCGGGCGAGGCATCGAGCGCGGCAAGCGTCTGGTCGGAGAGGGTGTGACCAGCGGTGAAGTCGTCGCGGTCGCGGAAGATCGGGCGGAGCGCCTTGGGGATCGCGCCGGTCGCGGTCTCGCGTCCGGCCAGATCCTTGTCGATGGTGAAGGTCTCGAGCGCGCGATGCAGCCATTTGGCCCAAGCCGTGTCGGCGTGGCTGTAGGAAATGAAGGCGCGGTATTTGAACGCGGCGGGCTCTGTCATGGCCTTTACGACCGACCGTTGAACAATCACCGCTCCTTCCTGGAATTATCCGCGAAGCGAGATCGGCGTGCAACTAACGGTTCAGTAACGCTGCTCGATGCCTTCTCCACTGACGTGGGTAAGAAAGCAGCTACATCGATTGGTTTCCCCCCTTTTTGCACGACGCGGGCGACGCTATATGTCCGTTAAGAAGCCCTGAGCTAATACCCACAACCCGTGCTCCCGCGAGCGGCGCTTGCCCGCTCAGCGATCCTCGCTCTTGGCCTCACAAGAGGGAAATACCCATGGATTTCGAGAAATTCTCCGACCGCCTCAAGGGCTTCGTCCAGGCCGCGCAGACCATTGCAGTGCGCGACGGCAACCCGCAGATCACGCCCGAGCATCTGCTCAAGGCACTGCTCGACGACCCCGAGGGGATGGTGAGCGGCCTGATCACCCGCGCCGGCGGCAACGCCAAGCAGGCGCTGCAGCGGACCGATGCCGCGCTCGCCAAGCTGCCCAAGGTGTCGGGCGGGGGGGCGTCGCAGCCGCAAATGTCGCCGGCGCTGTCGCGCACGCTCGACCAGGCCGAGCATATGGCGAGCAAGGCCGGCGACAGCTTCGTCACGGTCGAGCGCGCACTCCAGGCGCTTGGGCTGACCAAAGAGGGCGAGACGCAGCGCATCCTGGCCGATGCGGGCTTAACCCCGCAGGGGCTGAACACGGCGATCAACGAGCTGCGCAAGGGCCGCACCGCGGATTCGGCCGGCGCCGAGCAGGCTTATGAAGCGCTCAAGAAATACACGCGCGACTTCACCGAGGCCGCGGCCAAGGGCAAGCTCGATCCGGTGATCGGGCGCGACGAGGAGATCAGGCGCACCATTCAGGTGCTGTCGCGGCGCACCAAGAACAACCCGGTGCTGATCGGCGAGCCGGGCGTCGGCAAGACGGCGATCGTCGAGGGGCTGGCGCACCGCATCGTGCAGGGCGACGTGCCGGAGAGCCTCAAGGACAAGAAGGTGCTGTCGCTCGATCTCGGCGCGCTGATCGCCGGCGCCAAATATCGCGGCGAGTTCGAGGAGCGGCTGAAATCCGTGCTGTCGGAGATCGAATCCTCGAACGGCCAGATCATCCTGTTCATCGACGAGATGCACACGTTGGTCGGCGCCGGCAAGGCCGACGGGGCGATGGACGCCTCCAACCTGCTGAAGCCCGCGCTCGCTCGCGGCGAGCTGCATTGCGTCGGCGCGACCACGCTCGATGAATATCGCAAGCATGTCGAGAAGGACGCGGCGCTGGCCCGGCGTTTCCAGCCGGTCTACGTGACCGAGCCCTCGGTCGAGGACACCATCTCGATCCTGCGCGGGCTGAAGGAGAAATACGAGCTGCATCACGGCGTGCGCATCTCCGACGCCGCCCTGGTCGCCGCCGCGACGCTGTCAAACCGCTACATCGCCGACCGCTTCCTGCCCGACAAGGCGATCGACCTGGTCGACGAGGCCGCGTCTCGCTTGCGCATGCAGGTCGATTCCAAGCCCGAGGAGCTCGACGAGCTCGATCGCCGCCTGATGCAGCTCAAGATCGAGCGCGAGGCGCTGAAGAAGGAGAAGGACACCGCGTCCAAGGACCGGCTGCAGAAGCTCGAGAAGGAGATCGTCAATCTCGAGGAGGAGGCCAACGCGCTCTCCGCCCGCTGGCAGGAGGAGAAGGCCAAGCTCGCATCCGCGCAGAAGATCAAGGAGCAGCTCGACGCCGCGCGCATCGAGCTCGAGCAGGCGCAGCGTCGCGGCGATCTCGCCAAGGCCGGCGAGCTCGCTTACGGCGTGATCCCAGACCTCGAGGCCAAGCTCAAGAAGCTGGAGGAGACCGAGGCCAAGGGCGGCGCGATGGCGCAGGAGGCGGTGACGCCCGACGCGATCGCCGCCGTCGTATCGCGCTGGACCGGCATCCCGGTCGACAAGATGCTCGAAGGCGAGCGCGAGAAGCTGCTGCAGATGGAGACCGGCATCGCCAAGCGCGTGGTCGGCCAAGAAGAGGCGGTCGAGGCGGTGTCGACCGCGGTCCGCCGCTCCCGAGCAGGCCTGCAAGACCCGAACCGGCCGATGGGCTCGTTCATGTTTCTCGGCCCCACCGGCGTCGGCAAGACCGAGCTGTCGCGCGCGCTCGCAGAGTTCCTGTTCGACGACGAGCACGCCATGATCCGGATCGACATGAGCGAATATATGGAGAAGCACTCGGTCGCCCGACTGATCGGCGCCCCGCCGGGCTATGTCGGCTATGAAGAGGGCGGCGCGCTGACCGAAGCCGTGCGCCGGCGCCCCTATCAGGTGATCCTGTTCGACGAGATCGAGAAGGCGCATCCTGACGTTTTCAACGTGCTGCTGCAGGTGCTTGACGACGGCCGCCTGACCGACGGCCAGGGCCGCACCGTCGACTTCCGCAACACGCTCATCATCATGACCTCAAATCTCGGCTCGGAATATCTCGTCAATCAGCCGGAAGGCGAGAACTGCAGACGCCGTGCGCGATCAGGTGATGAATGTGGTGCGCGCCCATTTCCGCCCCGAGTTCCTCAACCGGGTCGACGAGATCATCCTGTTCCATCGCCTGAAGCGCGAGCATATGGGGCGGATCGTCGACATCCAGATGAAGCGGCTCGCGAAGCTGCTCGCCGAGCGCAAGATCACGCTCGATCTCGACGCGCACGCCAAGGAGTGGCTGGGGCAGAAGGGCTACGACCCGGCCTATGGCGCGCGGCCGCTGAAGCGCGTCATCCAGAAATATGTGCAAGACCCGCTCGCCGAGATGGTGCTCGCCGGCAAGATCCATGACGGCGAGACGGTGAAGATCACCGCCGGCAAGGACGGCCTGATGTTCAACGGGGCGGCTGCGAAGCAGAAGGCGGCTTAGCGGTTTCCTCCCGCATGTTCGGTGACTGTCCGCGCCGCTTTTTCACTCTGCTTTTGTTACCTGCGGCGGCGTGGAAGTCCGATCAGTCACTTCCTTCCGCGCGGTCGGTGGAGTCGCGGTCGAAGATTAAAGGGCTCGCCATTACCAGGCAGCCCATAGCTTCATTTTCACCGCCAGAGCATCAATAGTTTGGGTCGGTCTCGATACCCTCGTGCGATAGACGAACCGCGCAAACGTGGCGAGAAATGGCTCGTCTATTTCTGTGGCATTCGCTCATCTGCGGCGGGCTTAAGTCAGCCTGGACAACAGTGAGGGGAACGGACTGGGGCCGTGCTTTTGAGGCTGGATTTTCGGTCGAGCCGGCGTGAGCGGCGCCGCTTGCCGCGGTGAGTGCGACGAGAGCTGCCAACGTCAGGCTCCGAGTAATCGCGTACATCAATGAGTCTCCCATTGGTTGTTCGAGCTCAGCCACTTTTGGGCCTCGCGAGCAGGGGAAACTCTAGGCTTCGGCAGTAAAAATCTCAGCGTGCCAAACCTGACAAATTTATTGAAATCTGATTCGCAAGGCCCGCCGCTGACGGACGGTAGGTTATCTACCGTCCTACGACAGCAAGGCGCGGAGCTTCGCGTGACTTAGCTTCTATTGTCGGCGCGTCTATGATCGTTCCCTGGCGCAGAAGTGGAAAAATGGTTCTCGGGGACAGGGGCACCGAAAAAAAGAAGCCTTGGGCTTCCGGGCACATACATTCCTTGACAATCTGCAGCTGCTCCGGGGTCTCAATGCCTTCGGCGATGGCAACCATACCAAGCTCGCGGGAAAGCGAGGCGATGGCCTTAACGATGACGGCGCTCCCCGGATCCGAACCGATTTGCGCAACAAACGCTCTCGCAATCTTTACGCGGTCCGCGGGATAACGCCGCAGGTAGTCCAAGGAACAATAACCCGTGCCAAAGTCGTCAATGGCGAGGCTGACGCCTTTCTGACGAAGCTCCGAAAGTACCCCTTCCTGCTCGGTTGATGCCGCCATAAGCCCGCTCTCGGTGAGTTCGATCTCCAAGCGTTCCGGAGGCAGACCGGTGTCGGTAAGCGCGGCAAGGATGTCGCGTTCCAGGTCCCGTGGTCTCGTAAAATGCAGGGCCGACACGTTGACGGCGATGCGATCTGGCGCGATCCCAGCGTCCAGCCAAGCTTTGCCTTGTCGGCACGCTTCTCGGATAACCCAGCGGTCAATCTGCACCAGCAAGCCGCTTCGCTCGGCGGCTGGAACAAAGTCCTCGGGCTGCAAGGTCCCGCGCTTAGGGTGGCGCCAACGGACCAGCGCCTCTACACCAACAATACGGCGCGTCTTTGATCTCGATTTGAGGCTGATATTCAAGGAAGAGTTGCCCGGACTCCAGGGCCTGTCTAATCTCGGTGTTTAGGGTCACGCGTTCGCGGACTTCAACGTCCATGTCCTCGGTGAAGACCTTGTACCTTCCTCGCCCATCATTCTTTGCCCCATAAAGAGCAATATCGGCGTAGGAGAGAAGCTTCTCCGCGTCTTCGTCCCGGTAGTTGCAGATGGCAATACCGATGCTGGCGTCGCTGCGGATGTTGTTGGCGCAACTTTCAAAGGGCTCTCGCATTGCCGCTATCAGCCGGGCAGCCATAACGTGAGCTTCGGTGGAAACATTCTTAGCTTTTATCATCACGGCGAACTCGTCGCCGCCGATACGTCCAACGCAGTCGCCTCTGCGAAGATTGATCCGCAGTCGTTCCGCAACACTACGGAGAAGTTCATCCCCGACAGAATGACCCAACGTGTCGTTCACGTCCTTGAAGTGGTCAAGGTCGAGATATAGGACGGCCACGCCTTCGCCCCGACGTTCCGAAATCGTCTGCTGAACGCGCTCTACAAAAACTTTGCGGTTGAGCAAGCCCGTTAGCGGATCGTGCCGCGCAGAGTGGTGAATTTTTGCGGCGAGCGCGTGCTGCCTGTAACTGAAGAGTCCGAACAGTAGGATCACGGCTGCGACCAAACTGCTGATCGTGATGCCGAGCCAGCGGAAGCGGGCGATTGTTGCGTTCCAATTTTTGGCGTTGATGTCGAAGCCGAAAACCGCAACGACGTTTCCGGTCCCAGGATCAATGATGGGAGCTAACCCCGAGACCCAGTCTCCCCACCGATCCGACACCGGTCCTTCGACCGCGGGCTTCTTCGTAACAAAGACCCCTCGTAGAGCATCGGTCGCCTCGTCATAGACCTCACCGGGCGGTGAATAGTCTTTCGAATTTGACGGTTCGGCATCGGCGAGAAAGACGATATCGGCGTTCCTGCGCGCCATCAGGTAAGCAAACCGCGATTCGGGAATACCCGCCTTTGTGCGCTGAAGCTCCTCGCGCAATTTGATAAACGCGGGATCGGTTTGATCATCCGCTTTTCCTTCGAACTCCTTCACCGCCCCCCCATCGAATGTGGACGCGGCCGCCGACGCGATAGCTAGCATTGCGTTGCGCTCAATGCTCGCGCCGTAGAGGACAAGTGTATGGGTGAGGTACCAGCTCAGTCCAAGACAGAGCCCCAACAGCAACCCAAACCAGCCTAACCGAACTGACAAAACGCGCCGGTCGAGATGGTGGACAGGATGTATTGAGGGACGGTCGTTTTCGCTTAATGCAAAGCGCAGGGGCAACTCTAACCTCCGGATGGGGCGTCCTTAAACCAAACGGGAGGGATACTCGATCAGAACCCTCTCATCGCTTTTAAGCGCGGCCGTAAAAGGAGGCTTTTGGTTAGCGGATGGTCAATTCGACGTCTCAACTGCCGCCTTTCGTGCAAAGGTATGCCGCTTTTCGCGCAGCTCTAACGTGAGCTTTTGGCACTAGAGGACGAACTTATCCCCGCCCGCCAAACCCCGATTACACTGCACCCACCTCGTCCGACTGAAGGGCGCTTCGCGAGGCGTACGCTAGGCGGGACGGGGTGCGGTGCCCGCGGGCTCGTGCACGTAAGCGAGCACTTGGGCGGTGCCGGAGCTCCTCCAAGGACCATTACGAGGTCGCCCACTGATTTCTACCAAACTTATCCCGGTGCCTTTTCGGCTCGATTAGAGTCCGGTCATCCCTGCTCCATGAGGGATGCGTGCCTAGGACCGTCCTTGTCATCGCGGAGCAGGGAGCGGCGCTCGAGGAGAACCGCGCACGCGGCTTGAGACCTCAGCTGAAGAAGCGTGGTTTCGGCGCGCGCGGCCGGAGTAACGGATCACCTCGAGCCGTCCGACAGTCCTCGCCTGCGCTGGAAAGCCCAGGTCTATCTCTGCCGGCAGCTAGAAGCTGCCCGCGGAAGAACCGATAAGAGGCAACGGGACGGAAGCAGGACCGCGCGGGGCGCCGCATGGTCGCCCACTAAAAAAGCGGCTGCGATCGTTCGGCGCCCCGCATCCCTCGCCTGCTCGCGAGAGAAATCTCGGCGAGATATTTGGGCATGCGCTTGCCGCTTCGCTACTTGAGCGCTTATTGCGCGGCCGGCGACGCGGCTGGTGACCGGGTCCATCTGCATCAGCGCGTCGATGCGGTTCCGCTCACGCTGGAACTCGGCGAGCTCGCGGCCCTCGAGCTGGAGCCCGCGCGGCACGGCGATGGTCATCGGGTTGACGAAGTTGTTGTTGACCAGGACCTCGAAGTGGCAATGCGGGCCGGTCGACATGCCGGTATTGCCGACATAGCCGATGATCTGGCCCTGCTTCACGGCGACGCCGGGCGCGACACCGTCGGCATAGCGCGACATGTGGCCGTAGGCGGT
>CAWBSA010000005.1:150000-166040 GCA_963791255.1 uncultured Alphaproteobacteria bacterium
CGCTAGTAGTGGCGAGCGAACGCGGATCAGGCCAGTGCTTTAGCAAGGACAACTGGAACCATCAGGAAAGATGGGCCTCAGAGGGTGACAGCCCCGTACAGGTAATTCCAAGCTAAAGTCTTGAGTAGGACGGGACACGAGAAATCCTGTCTGAACATGGGGGGACCACCCTCCAAGCCTAAGTACTCGTGTGCGACCGATAGCGAACCAGTACCGTGAGGGAAAGGTGAAAAGCACCCCGACGAGGGGAGTGAAATAGACCTGAAACCGGATGCCTACAAACAGTCGGAGCCTGCCTTCGGGCGGGTGACGGCGTACCTTTTGTATAATGGGTCAGCGAGTTAGTCTGCCGAGCAAGCTTAAGCCGTTAGGTGTAGGCGCAGCGAAAGCGAGTCTGAACAGGGCGTTCAGTTCGGCGGATTAGACCCGAAACCAGGTGATCTAGGCATGAGCAGGCTGAAGGTGAGGTAACACTCACTGGAGGGCCGAACCCACCGTCGTTGAAAAGACGGGGGATGACTTGTGCCTAGGGGTGAAAGGCCAATCAAACCTGGAAATAGCTGGTTCTCCGCGAAATCTATTTAGGTAGAGCGTCGGACGAATACTCTCGGGGGTAGAGCACTGGATGGGCTAGGGGGCCTCAACGGCTTACCAAACCTAACCAAACTCCGAATACCGAGACGTACTATCCGGCAGACACACGGCGGGTGCTAAGGTCCGTCGTGAAAAGGGAAACAGCCCTGACCGCCAGCTAAGGTCCCCAAGTTATGGCTAAGTGTGAAAGGATGTGAAAACCCCAAAACAACCAGGAGGTTGGCTTAGAAGCAGCCATCCTTTAAAGAAAGCGTAACAGCTCACTGGTCTAAATAAGGGTTTTTGCGCCGACAATGTATCGGGGCTCAAGCCATACACCGAAGCTGCGGGTGTACACGCAAGTGTACGCGGTAGCGGAGCGTTCCGTAAGCCTGCGAAGGGTCACTGCGAGGTGGCCTGGAGGTATCGGAAGTGCGAATGCTGACATGAGTAACGACAAGAAGTGTGAGAGACACTTCCGCCGAAAGTCCAAGGGTTCCTGCGCAATGCTAATCAGCGCAGGGTTAGCCGGCTCCTAAGGCGAGGGCGAAAGCCGTAGTCGATGGGAATGAGGTCAATATTCCTCAGCCAGTGGGTGAGTGACGAATCCTAAAAGTTGTCAGTCCTTAACGGATTGAACTGGCAGCGAAAGGGTTCCAGGAAATAGCCCCCACATCAGACCGTACCCTAAACCGACACAGGTGGACTGGTAGAGAATACCAAGGCGCTTGAGAGAACTGCGTTGAAGGAACTCGGCAAATTACCCCCGTAACTTCGGGAGAAGGGGGCCCCATATCTGGGCAACCAGGTGTGGGGGGCACAAGCCAGGGGGTGGCGACTGTTTACTAAAAACACAGGGCTCTGCGAAGCCGCAAGGCGACGTATAGGGTCTGACGCCTGCCCGGTGCCGGAAGGTTAAGAGGAGAGGTGCAAGCCTTGAATCGAAGCCCCGGTAAACGGCGGCCGTAACTATAACGGTCCTAAGGTAGCGAAATTCCTTGTCGGGTAAGTTCCGACCTGCACGAATGGCGTAACGACTTCCCCACTGTCTCCAACGCAGACTCAGTGAAATTGAATTCCCCGTGAAGATGCGGGGTTCCTGCGGTTAGACGGAAAGACCCCGTGAACCTTTACTATAGCTTTGCACTGGTATTCGTGGTGGCATGTGTAGGATAGGTGGGAGACTTTGATCCGGGGGCGCTAGTTCCCGGGGAGTCAGCCTTGAAATACCACCCTTGTGATCATGGATATCTAACCGCGGCCCGTCATCCGGGTCCGGGACAGTGCATGGTGGGTAGTTTGACTGGGGCGGTCGCCTCCCAAAAAGTAACGGAGGCGCGCAAAGGTGGGCTCAAGCTGGTCGGAAATCAGCTGACGAGTGCAAAGGCATAAGCCTGCCTGACTGCGAGACTGACGAGTTGAGCAGAGACGAAAGTCGGCCTTAGTGATCCGGTGGTCCCGCGTGGAAGGGCCATCGCTCAACGGATAAAAGGTACTCCGGGGATAACAGGCTGATGATGCCCAAGAGTCCATATCGACGGCATCGTTTGGCACCTCGATGTCGGCTCATCACATCCTGGGGCTGGAGCAGGTCCCAAGGGTTCGGCTGTTCGCCGATTAAAGTGGTACGTGAGCTGGGTTTAGAACGTCGTGAGACAGTTCGGTCCCTATCTGCCGTAGGTGTAGGAGAATTGAGAGGATCTGTCCCTAGTACGAGAGGACCGGGATGGACGCACCTCTAGTGGACCTGTTGTCGCGCCAGCGGCATAGCAGGGTAGCCAAGTGCGGACGGGATAACCGCTGAAAGCATCTAAGCGGGAAACCCACCTCGAAACGAGTTCTCCCTTGAGAGCCGTGGAAGACCACCACGTTGATAGGCTGGGTGTGGAAGCGCAGCAATGCGTGAAGCTAACCAGTACTAATCGCTCGATCGGCTTGATTGCTCTCATTACCAGTGCCCATCCTTTATTGCCCTGTCGCGCTCTGCGCGGCTTTCAGGCGATCATCGCGCTCCGCCTCCGGGCGATTCGAGCGCGATGGGATGGAGCATGTTGAGACCAGATTTGACACCGTCCTTTGTTGGCCTGGTGATACTGGCGGAGCGCCCACACCCGATCCCATCCCGAACTCGGCCGTGAAAGGCTCCAGCGCCGATGGTACTGCGTCTTAAGACGCGGGAGAGTAGGTCATCGCCAGGCTTACCAAGGACGGGCGTCTTTGAACCTGCGCTATCGGGTTTCGGCCTGAGCGCAAGAAAGCGTTGCGCCATTGCCCTGCGCTGCTTGCGCGCAATGTTTGAAACGCGCTACCGGGCTGTGACCTGTCGAGCGCGTTGCAAGGGCTACCAGAGCCCTCATCGAGATTATTCCCCTCTATCACGAGTTGGTTTGCCACTTCGGTGGCCCGAAAGCCGTCGCGGATTTTCCGCGGCGGTTTTTTTGTTGCGCTATCGCTTCGCTGCTCGAGCGCGGCTTTTCGGTTGCGCTGTCGACTTCGGCCATTAGCCTCATACCGATGAAACGCAGCGCCGGCATTCTGCTCTATCGCGGCTCATTGGCTGCGCTCGAGCTCTTGCTCGTGCATCCCGGCGGACCGTTCTGGGCGAACAAGGACGCGGGCGCCTGGTCGATCCCCAAGGGCGAATATTCCGACGGCGAAGATCCGCTGCTCGCCGCCAAGCGCGAGTTCGCCGAGGAGCTCGGCATCGCTGCACCGCTCAGCTTGTATCGCGATCTCGGCGAGCTCGTGCAGCCGAGCCGCAAGATCGTCACGGCGTTCGCCGTCGAAGGCGACTTCGATCCGGCAGCGCTCAAGTCAAATCATTTCGAGATCGAGTGGCCGCCGAAGAGAGGCATGCGCCAATCGTTCCCCGAGGTCGATCGCGTCTCATGGTTCGGCGTCGCCGCGGCGCGCAAGAAGATCCTGCCGGGCCAGGCGCCGTTCATCGATCGCGTACTCGCTATCCGTTCGGACCAGGAGCGCCGTTAGCACGAGCATTTGCCCAGGATTTGGGCACGAATATCCGCCGTTTGTGGCCGCCGCGGCCATTTTCGCTGGCCCGCTTCATGCACTCCCCGATTGAGGCGCATGGGGCGCACGGACGATCGACCGGGCTGGCGCGATGGACAACCTCCTCGTCTTTCCGTCGCGCAACCTTGCCCGCGTCACCCTGTTCATGCTCGCGGTCGTCGCGGTCACGACGGGGCGGCTACATGGAGGCCGGGTGGAACTTTCAGGACTCGCTCTACATGGTGACGCTGACGGTGTTCACCGTCGGCTACGGCGAAGTGCATCCCATCGACACGACCTATCTCCATGCGCTGACGATGATGACGATGCTGCTCGGCTGCACCGGGATGATCTTCTTCACCGGCGCTGGTGCAGCTGTTCACCTTGAGTCCGCTGCAACAAATCCTGGGCGTCAGGCGCGTGCATACCGAGGTCGATAAGCTCACCAATCACGTGATCGTCTGCGGCTACGGTCGCATCGGCGTCGCGCTCGCGCAGTCGCTCAAGGACGGTGGCGCGGCATTCGTGATCCTGGAGCAGAACGAGCGCCGCGTCGGCGAGGCGCGCGACGCCGGCTATCTCTGCCTGCAAGGCGACGCAACCAGCGAAGCTACCCTCGAAGCCGCCGGCGTCAGTCGCGCCCGCGCGCTTGCGACCGTGCTGCCCAACGACGCGGTGAATGTGTTCATCACGCTGAGCGCGTGCGATCTGAACCGCTCGATCGAGATCATCGCCCGGGGCGATGCGGTGACTACCGAGCGCAAGCTGCTGCATGCCGGCGCCAACAAAGTCGTGCTGCCGACGCATATCGGCGCTGAGCGCATTGCCGAGATCATTCTCTTTCCGGAGACGTCGCGCTTCATCCGCGATTCGGACCGCATGCGCGAGCTCGAGCGCACCTTGCGCAATTTAGGGCTCGTCATCGAAGTCGTGGTCGTGCCCGAGAAGGGCGCGCTCACCGGCCTGACCATCGAGGAAATCGGGCAGCGTGCGCGCGGCGCGTTCTTCATCGTGCAGGTCAACCGGCGCGATGGCGACCCGATTACCGCGCCGGACAAGACTGTGCGCGTCGGGGCGGGCGATGGAGTGGTTGTGGTCGGCCGTTCGGGTGGGGGGATCAGCGCGCTTTTCGCCGCGCCGGCGGAAAAGGTGCGCGCCGGGCGCACCGTCTACTAGGCACGATATCAAGCGCCTGGCCTTGTCCAGGGGCAGCCATCGCTCGGTTGCGCCGATTGCAATCTTGGCGGGCAGGCGCGGCGAATTAGGTGCTTTTCAATATCCCGGTCAGGCTTGTAGCATGCCCCCTACGTTGCCATCGGGGACGCTCGGCCGCTTGGCCTTTCCGCTATCGCCAACTCCATCTTTGCGCCATCTACTCATGTGCTTGATGCGTCCATGCAGGTGAAGAGCAGCAACGGTAGCCGCGCCGCCGCGCGCGTGGCGGGGATCGCGGCCGGGATCGCGATCCTGCAAGGCGCGCTTCTCGTGGTCGCACCGCATCAGGCGGGCGCCTTCGACCCCCTCAATCCGTTCAGCAGCTTCACCGATAGCGGCCCGGTCACGCCCGAGGAGAAGGAGAAGCGCAATCAGCAGCGCACCGATCTCTACGATCGCCTGAGCCCGGCCTACCGCGTCGATGTGCCATTCGTGAGCCAAGCCTCGATCACGGCGCTTGAGCAGGCGATCGCCCATTACCGGCAGATCGTGGCGCAAGGCGGCTGGCCGGTCACCACCGACAAGGTGACGATCAGGCAGGGCGACACCAGCTCGGATATCGCCACCATCAGGCAGCACCTCATCATCGAGGGCGACATTCAAGGCGGCTCGGGTCGCAACCCGACCTTCGATCAGGAATTCCTCGAGGGGCTCGCCCGTTTTCAGATCAGGAACGGCCTCCGCGTCAGCGGCTTCGTCGATTCGCGCACGCTCGCGGCGCTCGGCGTAAGCGCGCCCGAGCGCTTTCGGCAATTGGAGAGCAATCTCGCCCGCATCCAGGGGCTGATGGTCATCAACAAGGCGCCGCGCTACGTGCTGGTCAACGTGCCGGCGTTCGTCGCCCAGGGCGTGCAGAACGGCGCGCTCTCGTTCGAGAGCAACGTCATAGCCGGCAAGCCGGCGCGGGCGACGCCGCAAGTCTCGGCCAAGATCGTCGAGGTCAATTTCTTCCCGACCTGGAGCGTGCCCGAGATCGTCGCCCAGCAGGACCTGATCCCCAAGATCAGAAAGGACCCGGGCTATTTCAGCGAGGAGCACTTTTCGGTCATGACCGACTGGAAGTCGCCGCCGCTCGATCCCGCCACGGTCGATTGGAACTCGCCGCAGGTGGTGAGCTACAAATTCCGCCAGGAGCCCGGCACGTTCAACGCGCTCGGCGTCGTGCGCATCAACATGCCGAACAAATACAGCGTCTATATGCACGACACGCCGCTCAAGCAGCTGTTCAGCCAGAGCGCGCGGGCGTTCTCGTCCGGCTGCGTCCGCGTCGAGAAGGTGCTCGAGCTGGTCGCCTGGCTGCTCGCCGATCAGAAGGGCTGGACGCTCGAGAAGGTCCAGGCGCAGGTCGACAGCGGCCAGAAGATCGACGTGAAGCTCGCTCGGCCGGTGCCGGTGCATTTCGTCTATCTCACGGCCTTCGCCGGCGGCGACGGCGTCGCCCAGTTCAGGCCCGACATTTACGGCCGCGATGCCGGCCAGGGCGGCCCCGATGATCAGGCCGACGCGGTCGTCGCTCAGCAAAGCCGCGCTGTCACCCCGTAGGCGCCCGATAGTTCTCGCATATCCCGCGCCGGTAGGCGCTAGAAGCGCCGCTTTTCCTCTATTTAAAGCGACGCACCGCCGCAGCGACACCGCGGCACAAGACATTGGCAAATAACCCGACATAAACAGGAAGTAACGCAATCGTTCGCGGAGGGTCCCGTGCGGCGCCAGGGCGCCGGCAGACCCTTCATGGAGACTTTGGATGTTTGGGCTCAGCAAGCTTCGCCTGTTCGAGATCGGCGTCGCCCTTCTGCTCACGCTCGCGGCAGTGATTTTCGTCGGCCTCACCGTGTGGGCGGCCGAGACCGGGCGGCGCATCAGCGTGGCTGATGCCTGGGCAAGGCCGACGATCGGGCAGAGCGGCACGACGGCCGCCTACATGACCATCGCCAATCGGGGCAACACCGCCGATGTGCTGAAACGGGTGCGCAGCAAGAAGGTCAAATCGATCGAGATGCACCAGGCGACGGTGACCGCCGACGGCGTTGTGCAGATGCGCAAGGTCGAAGGCGGCCTTCCCATCGACGCCGGCGCCTCGCTGGTGTTCGAGCCGGGCGGCACGCATCTGATGCTGGTTGGGCTGGAGGATGCGCTCAATGCCGGCGAGCAGCTTCTGCTGACGCTCGAGTTCGATCGCGCCGGTCCGGTCGATGTGCTGGTGCCGGTCAGCGCCGCCGGTCCCAAGACGAGCGCGGACACCGTCCAAATCGTTCGCTAGAAACGACTGTGAGAACCTCGCGCTAGCAGCGCGGATAGAGCGAGGCGAGCTCGCGGCCGCGCAGCAGGATGAGGTCCTGCTTCAAGCCGCCATGGATCTTGATCCATTTTTGGACCGAGGCCGGATAGGAGGCGGCCACAGCCTTGGTCGCCTCGCGCGAGCGATATTGCCGTCCCGCCTGGTCGATGATGGTCGGGGCATGGAAGCCGAGCACCGCGCGCGAGGTGACGCAGATGCGGTTGCGCGGGATGGTGCTGAGCACGAGCGTGCAGGCCGACAGGCACGGGCCGTCGATGATCACCCGCTCGCCCGACTTCCGCACGCGCGAGAAGAAGTCCAGATAGCTGCCGACCACGCCGCCCGAGCTCGACACGATGCGTACGTCGGCCCGAGCCGGCGCCGCGGCGACAAGAATCACGAGAGCGGCGATAGCCAGCCGGCGCACCGTAACCTCCTGGAACACAAGACTATATTAGCGTCCTTTATAATCTGACAGGCGGCAGAAATGCAGTATGCGCGTCTTTGTCTCGACCAGGATCTTGGTCTCGGTGCCGAGCTCGACCACCTCGCCGAATGAGTTCTTGAGGTTCGCCGGGCAGCGCTTCAGCGACACGAACAGCACCGGCTCGGGCGCACCTTGGCCGTAGGCTCGCGTCATCTCGTATTGATCGGTCGGTACCGGTCCTGCCGGCCAGACATAGAGCGGTACGGTAGAATCGCGCATGTAGTAAAGCAGCTCGGCCGCAATCTCGCGCGTATCGACGAGCACCGCTACCGTAATGGTCCGCGCCGAGCTTCTCGCGCACCGCGTCGGCAACGTCGCGCCAGCCGACCACGCGGGACAGGAACTGGAGCCGCTCGAACAACGGCAATCGCTCGGCGAAGGCCGGCACGATCGCCAGCGCGACGGCGATGGCAAGATGGAGTCCGAGCGAGATGGCGAACAGGATCCGCCGGTTGAGCTCGAGCATGACGGCGGTGACGAGAATGGTCGCGGCGGGATAGGCGGTCGCGGTCCAGTTGCCGTGGGCGCGGGAAAGGATCGCCTGCACGGTCAGGATGGCAAGCACAGGCAGCGAGAAAGACAGCAGCAGCGTCTTTCGCGGGTCCGACGAATGCCTGATCTCGCGCCAGGCGGTGCGCAGCAGCACGATGAACAGGATCGGTCCGAACACGCCGAACTGCACGACGATATATTCGAGCAGCCGGCGCGGATGAACGTAGGGATATTGCCAGCCGATATTGGCCTCGGTGTGCCGCACGGTGGGGAAGCCGTGCTCGGCGTTCCACATCACGTTCGGGACGAACAGGACAGCGGCGATCAGCAGCGCCACGATGGCACGGCCGCCTTTCAGTGCCTGGCGCGCTTCGCGCGAGACGATCGCGTGGCAGGCGAGGCAGATCACGGCGTAGAGCATCGCCTGCTTGGCCAGCAGGCCGAGCCCGACAGCGACGCCGAACAGGATAGCAAAGCCCATGCTTTGCCGCTTCACCAGCATCACCCAGGCATAGAGCGCGATGGTCCAGAACAGGATCAGCGGGACGTCGGTGGTGATCAGCAGCGAGGAGTAGGAGAGGCCGGGCAGCGTGTCGAACACGATGGCCGACCAGAAGCCGACCCTGGCGCCGAACAGCTCGCGCCCAATCAGGAACAGCACGAAAGAGGAGATCGTGTAGAGCACCGGTGAGGCCGAGCGAATGCAGACCTCGCCGTCGCCGCAGACCGTGGTCGCGACGCGGATCACCCAGGCGATCATCGGCGGCTTGGAGAAATAGCCGAAGGCGAGCTCGCGCGACCAGGTCCAGTACTGCGCCTCGTCGAGCACGAGGTCGATCTTGGCGAAATAGATCGCCGCGATGCGGAGGGCCAAGAACGCGCCGAGGCAGAGGACAAGCGGGACGAGGTAGCCGGTCTCCGTTGCGGGGCGCGAGGTCTGAGGCACCATGAAAAGCCTTGGGAAACGGGGGGAGGGGGGAAGCTTTACAATGTTGTGCGGCGTGGCGAAAGCTGGTTACTGGTGGCCCCGTCAGCGCCCATTCGCCGCGCCTTAGCCGGAAAAGTCCCGTTCATGCGTATTTCCGTTGTCATTCCAGCGTTTAACGAGGAAGGCAATATCGGCCCGTTGATCGAGGAAACCTATGCCGAGGTGCCGCAAGAGGCGCTCGGGGAGGTGCTCGCGGTCGACGATGCGAGCGACGACGGGACGGCGTCCGAAATCAAGGCGCTGCTCGGCAAATATCCCTCGCTCCGCTATCTCCGGCATGGGCGCCGGGCGGGGCAAAGCGCGGCGCTCAGGACCGCGGTCAGGGCGGCGCGCTTTCCGATCATCGCCACCATGGACGGCGACGGTCAGAACGATCCCAAGGACATCATGCGCCTTGCCGTGCGCTTGGGTGCCGAGGGCGGCGAGCCGGCCATGGCCGCGGGCATCAGGGAGGGCCGCAAAGGGCCAGGATCGCGCAAGGCGGCGTCGCGCTTCGCCAATTGGATTCGCGACAAGGTGCTCGCCGACGGCTGTCCCGACACCGGCTGCGGGATCAAGGTCTACCGGCGCAATGCCTATCTCGAGCTGCCTTATTTCACCTCGATGCACCGCTATCTGCCGGCCTTCTTCCTGACCTATGGCCACGAAATCGCCTATGAGAAGGTGAACGATCGGCCAAGGCTCAGGGGCGCGTCAAAATATACCAATCTTGGCCGCGCCCTGATTGGGCTATATGACCTCGTGGGGGTGAGCTGGCTGCGCAAGCGAACGCTCATTCCACCGGTCATAGGGACTGCTTCGGGCGCGGTGCGGGGAGAGGATGGCGCCGAGCGAGGAAGCGAGCCTCGCGCCAAAGCGCGCGCGGCAAGTCAAGGGGGGTGAGTTCGAAATGCACGTGTCAACCCTCGTCCATTGGTGGATGACCACGCCCACCACGGAGCTCGTGTGGATTTTCATCGGCCTCGGCGCCCAGCTTCTGTTCTCGATGCGCTTCATCGTGCAATGGATCGCGACCGAGAAGGCCCGCGCCAGCATCATCCCGGAGAATTTCTGGTACTTCAGCTTCTTCGGCGGGATCCTGCTGCTCGCTTATGCCTGCTACCGCGAGGACCCGGTGTTCATCCTCGGCCAGGCGGCCGGTCTCATCATCTACTCGCGCAACATCTATTTCATCTGGCTCGGCAAGAAGGTCCCGAGCCCGGCCAAGGCAGCTTGACCGTCCGGCCTCGCTTCGCGGCACGGGCGTCGCGCAAGGTTTGGCGAGGCGATCGCGCATGACCTCGCGCCTCACGGATCTGAGCCTGCTCGACCAGCTGGTGATCGCGGGGTCTCTGCTCGCCGTGAGCTTCCTGCTGATCGATCCGTTCCTGTATGAGCAGGCGCACGCGCTCCAGCCCGACGTTCAGAAATTCTTCCGCCGGATCACCGATATGGGCCGGTCGAACTGGATGCTGATCCCGACGGGGACGGCCGTCGCGCTCGCGCTCGTCCTTCGCCAACGCCACGCAAGCTTCAGGAACTCCGCCGCCTATGGACTGATCGCGAGCACGATCGGCTTCGTGTTCGTGAGCGTTGGCGGGGCCGGGCTGATCGCCAACCTCACCAAGAACATCCTCGGCCGGGCGCGGCCGACGCTGTTCGAGACGGTCGGGCCGCTCGACTTCAAGCTGTTCGCGTTCCAGAGCGATTACGCCTCGCTGCCCTCGGGCCACGCCACCAACATGTTCGCTTTGGCCACGGTCATCGCCATGCTCTGGCCGCGCGGCAGGGTGCTGCTCTACGCCGTGGCGGCGTGGATCGCCGCGAGCCGGGTCTTGATCGGGGAGCACTATTTCACCGACGTGGCCGTCGGCGCGATCCTCGGCACGGCCTTTCCCTATCTCGTGCGCGAGCAGTTCGCTGCGCGCCGCTGGCTGTTCGAGCGCAGCAAAGCCGGCGGCTACCGGATCAGAGGCGGCCGCACCCAGCGCTGGCTGAATTTCCCTAAATTGCCCAAGGATTTACCGGCGCGGCAGCGCGGCAGCTAGCTTCACAAACGTGCCCGCCATACCCATACGCAAACGGCGCCGCGCGAGGCCTTGAGGCCTTGGCGTCATGCGCTCTTCACATCCTGTTCGAACCTGCTATAGGTTCCCGCCCCCGCATCGCTCTGGGGCCACGTTGAATTGCCGCGGGGTGGAGCAGCCCGGTAGCTCGTCAGGCTCATAACCTGAAGGTCATAGGTTCAAATCCTATCCCCGCAACCATCAAGAACGTACCGTCGGCCCCCCTGGAGCCGGCGGTCGTTTTTTGTTGGGCAAAGGCGAGGAAATGAGCCAGGGCGCCCACTACGACGACGTCGCACTGCCCACGTTCTTGGCCGGGATGGACTTCAATGTGCCCTATGAGCGAACGGATACCGGCCTAAGGCAATCGTGACGGACCGGCTTCGATCTTACGGCGGCAACTGGCACAACGTTCAAGCTAACGGTTAACGCCATTTAGCGAACAGTTAACTGCTGGGAACTCATTCTGCCGACATGGCATTGACCGCAGAACAGAACTTACTCATCTCAACGATTTACGACAAAGCGGCAGCGGACCCGATGACACCATCGCCGCAGCGAGCCGCATTTGCCCGAAAGTCGGAATGGTTTCGTTTGCGTACTCGCGTAGCGGAAATCAAGGAAGCGAGGGTGACTTCCAAAATGGAGGGGCCGAAAACGCCCGCCGACGCTCGACCGTTCGTTGAAATTGCGAAGCGAGCGGGCCGGTGACCTGGCTTCAGCTTAGCGAAGCAGCAGTCATAATCGACCACGACATACAGAAAGCACGCGAGCGGTTAGAACGAGCCATCAAAAAAGCTTGGCTCGTGCGACCAGCTGGCCTACCTCAATCCACCCTCGATCCGAATGTTCCACTACGCATCCAAGTGACTCCGCCGCCTGGCTTGCGAACTGAGGGCAGAGCATGGCTCGAAAGTCCGGTGCTGCATTGGGAGGCATCTGAAATCGAATGCCTTTGCAAGACATGGACGCCCTCGTCAAAAGCCCGGGCTTCAGCCTTAGCCACCCAGTCCAGAGTGAAGATTGAAATTTGGGATGGCGATCTTGTGAGACAGCAGACTTCTCTGCTGCGAAAACCAACCTAGTGTTTTGGCCAGTTTCGGCCCGAGCCGACCTACACAATAGATGGGATGCACGCTGTGCTTAGGGCTGCAATCTGATTGCAAAGTGTCGTTCCCCTGCCGCTTGTTAAAACAGCTTCTGCGATGATCTCGATAGCGTGAAACCATGCCGCGTTGCATTGAAGCACGTAAGCCCCGTTTGCTCGGAGCGGCATGTAAAACCCAGCTGCTGCCAAACCGCTCCGTAACCTAGAACTTCCCAACCGTCGCTAGCTACGAAGTCGGAAACGCACATTCGGTGCCCAGTTTGGTCTTCTTGCGCAATACTAAATGCGCTTCCCCAATCAAACTCACACCCAACTGGTCTCGGTGGGAGGGGAGTGGTCATTTCCCTGACATCGCAGCGGAGAAATGGCGGATACGATCTGTCCGCCAAGCCATAATCGTCGATCATGCACTGGATATTGCCTGTTGGAGTTTTCAGCCCCAACACACCAGGTGTGCCAGCAATTGCAGAGCCGCTTACCATTAGCGAAGCGATCATAAAAAGCAGCATTGCACTTATGTGTTTCATGCGCTGTCCCGCACCATGTGAAGAAACCACTCGGGCCGCCCCGATGGGCCTCAGCCCGCGCCCAACTATTTCATTGTAATCGCTAACCCGCTCAGGTCTGCGTTCGCCATGAGCCCGACCTGCCGGCCCGAGAGCTCCAGAACGGCACCATTCTGGTTAGTGAGCACGATCGCACGCACACCTCGACCGACCGCGAGCCCCGCGCCGGCCGCGGCGTAGACCCCGGCAACGTCCGACGCGCGCTGGATGTTGCGCACGGGACCGCGCAGTACCGTCTTCGAACCGCCAAACACCAGGCCGTAGTCTATGCCGCCAACTCCAAGTCGATAGCTGCGGCCGCGGAACGTGAGTGTACCGCCGCCGGCTGAGGCACCAATGATCCAGCCGCCCTTGTAGATCGTAAGCGTAATACTGCCGTTCTCGGCGTTCGCGCTCTGGAGACCGATGCCAAGCATGACGGTCAACGCGACCAAAAAACCTCGGAGCAGAATCTGAATTCGCATGCCTTGACTTTCCCTCGTTTAAGTCGTTGCGGCATAAACGCCGGGCGATTTCTAATCCGTTCACATGACACGCGGCGAGGTGCTTTGCCGGCCACGGCGACCTGACTATCGCTTTATTCTTGCGAACAATGCCTTGATCTCGCGAACAATGCCTTGGGGTCAACCCACTAGACAGTCCGCTTTGGGGTCATTAGCTGACGTCTCGACACCCCATCGGGTTAGTCCGCGGGCATAATTCGTGATAGGACCGCTTGGTGGGCGGGCGCTGCAGAAGCCTGGCGCAAAGGCATCTGGACGCCCTATGCAGAGCTTCGTCTATTTCGCAATGACCCGCGCATTCGATTCCGCGGTGTAATTCACGAGCGAGTGTACGACGACGTGGAAGCAGTCTGCCACAGCGACGGGCGTGAGATCGGCTCTTGCGAAATCGTCCTGCGGCATTTTGGGTATGAGAATGATCAACGCCCTAAACTGGCGCTTCCGTGACAGCTTCTCGCCTTAGCAAGTCCTCATCCGACAGACTTGAACACGGACGGAGTTAACTCCTCGCGCTGAGGGGTCCTGTAGACGAGATTAAATGCCATTGCAGCGGCCTTCAGCCAGTTCGCACGATCGTCAATAGACCAAATGCTGTGGGGCTTCGGAAGCTTATCGATAAGTGCCTGAATGAGTGGATCCACTATTTCGTCGGCGGTGCTTTGATCTGCGTTGCCTTCGACAAGAGTGAGAATCTGCGCCTCCTCAGGGTCGGTTCTCTTTACGAGAGAGCTTTTTCCATTCAGAGCGTCGACCCTGGTTCGGATGTTTGAGATGTCCATGACTGACCTCCCGATACACGACTGCTATACAGATAAATGGGAGGTTGTCCGGGCGGTTCCAAGACGCCCCCTTCAGCCCCGACGACACACCGACCGGCGCTAGGCGGGCTCATGGGAGGTGGGAGGAGGACCAAAAATGAGAAAATTACTCTTTGCTGCCGCAGCTGTAGGCGCACTAATTCTCGGCCTCGGCGGTTATGTGGTCGCGCGTGACAAGCCGGTCATTGTCACGGTGGTCAAGATCAGCGGCATCCCGTGGTTCAATCGCATGGAGGTCGGTGTCAAGGCGTTCCAAGACGCAAACCCGGACGTAGTTGCGTCGGAAATCGGACCCGCCACGGCCGATGCCGCCCAGCAGTTAAAGATCATCGATGACTTGATTGCGCGCGGCGTGAACGCTTTGGCCGTGGTTCCCATGGATCCCGCCGTGATCGAGGACGCTCTCAAGCGTGCGATGGACCGAGGCATCATCGTGGTCACCCACGAAGCAGATAACCAGAAGAATACACAGGCCGACGTCGAAGCTTTCGACAATGCGGCATATGGCGCTGCCCTCAACGAGCGGCTCGCCCAGTGCATGGGCCGCAAAGGCAAGTGGACGAACTTCGTGGGATCGCTCGGCAGCCGCACGCACATCCAGTGGGTCGATGCGGGCATCGAGAATGCCAAGAAATACCCGGAAATGGAACTCGTCGACGAAAAGAACGAGTCATTTGACGACGCGAACAAATCATACGAGATGGCAAAGGAAATCCTACGTAAGCACCCCGACATCCTCGGCTTCCAGGCATCGGCGGGCAGAGATGTCATCGGCATAGGTCGGGCAATCGAAGAAGCGGGCCTGCAGGGCAAGGTGTGCCTGGTGGGCACCGCTCTTCCCAATCCGTCCGCTCAATACCTTGAATCCGGCGCCATCACGGCAATTGGCTTCTGGGATCCGCGGGATGCAGGCATGGCCATGAATAGGGTGGCGAAGCTTCTCCTCGAGAAGAAGCCGCTGACGGACGGCATGAACCTGGGCGTCAAGGGATATGAAAAGGTGAGGCTCAAACAGGGTTCGGGCAAAGGGCTACTCATCATTGGCGACGCAATGGTGATCACCGACAAGACGACCTACAAAGCTCATCTGTTCTAGGCCCGCAGAAGGCTCGGTGGCGTTGTCAGACTAACTAATCATGATCTGGCCGATCACGATCGGTCAGGACTTTCACGCTGCAAGCTGACGCCACTCGGCCAGAGCGGCAGAACGGTTCTGTTTGAAGATATGGCGGCCGTTGAGGTGACGGTCGTGATTGAAGTGGTTGTGGATCGACGCGTGCGCGGCGGCAAATTTCTGCAGGGTCTTGATGTCCCTGAACTTCGCCATAGCACCCTCTCGTCGCCGGAACGGCTGATGTGAGTTTTCGGCCCGGTTGTTGAGCCAGCGACCGCACTCCTGACGCTCCACAATCCCAATGACCTTTAGCGCGGCGCCGTAAGATCGAAGCCGGTCCGTCACGATTGCCTTAGGCCGGCCGTAGCGTTTCATCGCACGCTTCAAGAACTTCAACGCAGCCATGCGATCCCGACGCTTCGTCACAAAGACCTCAAGCACTTCGCCTTCGTGATCGACCGCACGCCAGAGATAATTTGTCTCTCCATTGATCCTGACGAAGACCTCGTCCAGGTGCCAACGCCAGTGCGAATATGATCGAGTCTGAATACGACGTTTTTTGATCTCGTTGGCGAACATCGGACCAAAGCGATTCCACCAAAACCGTATCGTCTCGTGGCAGATATCGATGCCGCGTTCGAACAGCAAGTCTTCCAGCTGCCGCAGCGACAGTGGATAGCGGAGATACATCATCACCGTGAGGCGGATCACCTCAGGCGAGCTGTTGAAATAACGGAAGGGATTGCGCATCGCCGGAGGCTACGGATCATCGCCAGGAGGCTCAAGCCAGTTTAGTCTGACAATGCCTCACGCCGTGGAAAAAGCGATAGGCAGCGATTGTTCT
>CAWBSA010000006.1:0-236515 GCA_963791255.1 uncultured Alphaproteobacteria bacterium
CATCGGCCGCCCGATGGCACCTCGGGCACGCGCATCCTGGCCACGCTTCTGCACGAGATCGAGGCGCCGCGACGCCAAGGAGGGC
Source organism: uncultured Alphaproteobacteria bacterium (assembly GCA_963791255.1). Classification (GTDB taxonomy): domain Bacteria; phylum Pseudomonadota; class Alphaproteobacteria; order Rhizobiales; family Methyloligellaceae; genus Methyloceanibacter. The sequence goes on from CAWBSA010000006.1 coordinate 86, forward strand.
CTCGCCACGCTCTGCATCGGCGGCGGCATGGGCATCGCCATGTGCGTCGAGCGGGATTGATCGCCTCGACGGTATCGAGTACCCGCGCAGGCGGAATTCTAGTACCCAGCCGTTTCGGTTTTCTTACGCATCTTGGTTTACTTCGATTCCCGGTCAAGCCGGCAATGACGGCAGAGTTAAGTCGGCGCCAAAGAAGCGCTTCTAAAGGAGGACGCTATGGGAAGGGTGGCTCTCGTGCCGGGAGGAACGCGCGGTATTGGTGCCGCGATCTGCAAGGCGCTGAAGAAGGCCGGCTATCGAGTAGCCGCCGGATACGGCGGCAACGACGACGCCGGCCAAGCCTTCGACCAGGACACTGATTCCGGTCTTGGTGGGACGTCGGCGATTACGCCGCCGCCGAGCAGGGCATCGTCGATGTCGAGAGTCGAGGTCGGTCCGGTCGAGGTGCCCTGGTGGCGACAATGCCGGCGTCTCGCGCGACGCCATGCTCCGGAAGATGACCACGGCGGTCGGGAGCAGGTGATCCGCACAATTGATTCACTGTTCACCCAGACCCGCCGGTGATCAACGGCATCCGCGAGCAAGGGCTTCGGCCGCATCGTCGACGTCTCCTCGATCAACGGGCAGAAGGGCCAACTCGGCCTCGCCGATTATTGCTCGGCCAAGGCGGGCGTGATGGCTTCACCCGCGCGCTCGCGCTGGAAAGGCGCGCGCAAGGGCATCACCGTGAACGCGATCACCCCCGGCTACGTCAAGGAGACCAAGCCCTGCTCGCCGCCGTCTCCGAGGACGTGATGAAGTCGATCGTCGGCCAGATCCCGGTAGGCGCTCGGGCGACGCCGACGAGGGTCGCGCACTGCGTGGTGTTCCTCGCCGCCGACGAGGCCGCCTGGATCACCGGCTCGACGCTCACCGTCAATGGCGGCCAGTTCATGGATTGACGGGGCTAAGGCTCGAAGCCCTCGGGGGCGAGCTCGAAGCCGGCGAAGTCGAAGCCGGGTGCCACGGTGCAGCCGGTAAGCGTCCAGGCGCCGAGGCTTCGCGCCGACTGCCACGCACCGGCAGGCACCGCCGCATGCGGGTGCTCGCCCTTGAGCCAGTCCGGACCGAGGCGATAGTCGTGGCGTGCTTCGCCTTGCTTCACCTCGAGCAGGAGCGGCGCCCCGCCATACCAGTGAAACATCTCGGCCGCGTCCACGCGGTGCCAGCGGGACACCTCGCCCGCTTTCAGGAGGAACAGGATCGCCGTCGAATGCGAACGACCCTTGTGGCCCGGCTCGTCGCGAAACGTCTCGCGGAACCACCCGCCCTCGGGATGTGGCTTGAGCCCGAGATGCGCGATCACTTCGTCGGCCGTTAGCGCTTCAGACATGGATCAAAACTTGTCCTTGCGCTTGCGGATCTCACCGAAGATGTCGGCAAGCTCGCGCCCCTCCATGTTGAGCCGCTTCTGGATGGCGGGGCTCGACGGGCGGAGGAACGGGTTGGTGGCGAGCTCCTGGGCGATCGTCGTCGGCAACGCCGGCTCGCCCTGCTCGGTGAGCGCGGCGACCTCCGCCGCGCGCGCCCGCAAGGCATCGTTCTCGGGCTCGATCGTCAGCGCGAACTGGCAATTCTTGTCGGTATATTCGTGGCCGCAATAGAGCTTGGTCTCTGGCGGCAGCTTGGCGAGCTTCGACAGCGACGACCACATCGTCTTGGCGTCGCCCTCGAGCAGCTTGCCGCAGCCGACCGAGAACAGCGTATCGCCGACAAAGACGATGCCGTCGTCGGGGAAGAAATAGCTGACATGGCCCTTCGTGTGGCCCGGCGTCTCGATCACTTTCCCCTTGGCGCTGCCGATCTCGATCGTGTCGCCGTCCTTGACCTGACTGTCGATGGCCGGGATCGAGCCCGCCTCCTTGGCCGGTCCGACCATCGTGCAGCCGGTCATGCGCTTAACGATGGCGTTGCCGGCGGTATGGTCGTGATGATGGTGCGTGGTGAGGATATGCGTCAGCACCCAGCCCTTGTCGTGCAGCGCGGCGAGCAGCTCCTCGGCGTCGGGCGCGTCGATCGCGGCGGTCGCCTCGGTCTTGGGATCGTGGATCAGCACGCCGTAATTGTCGCTGCGGGTCGGAAATTGATAAATTTGCAGATTGGCCATTATTCACTCTGATGTTTCTTCCCTGGAGCTCGGACCCTACCACTTCCGCGATGCGGGTTGAAACCAACCCGCGAAGAGCGGACAACGAACTTTAAACGATGGGTCATGACAGTTCGGCGATGCAACTCGACGTGGTCGACCTCAAGGACTTCTACACACGCCCGCTCGGCGCCGTGGTGCGGAGACTGCTCGGCCCCCGCATCAGGGCGCGCTGGAGCGAGGTCAAGGGCGCGCGCGTGTTCGGGCTCGGCTTCGCCACGCCCTATCTCGCCGCCTTCAGGGGCGAGGCGTCGGTGCTCGGCGCGCTGATGCCGGCGGAGCTCGGCGCCGTGCCGTGGCCCGAGCAAGGCCAGTCGCTCAGCACGCTCGTCGATGAGACCGAACTGCCCCTCGACGACGAGAGCGCCGACCGCATCCTGCTCGTGCACATGCTGGAATGGTCGGAGAAGTCGCGCGCGCTGCTCCGCGAGCTATGGCGCGTGCTGGCGCCGAACGGCCGCCTGCTGCTCGTCGTCCCCAACCGAAGGGGCCTGTGGGCGCGCGTCGATACCACGCCGTTCGGCTATGGCAGCCCGTTCAGCCGCTCGCAGCTGACCAAGCTGCTCAAGGAGGCGATGTTCTCGCCGGAGGATTGGGAATATGCGCTCTACATGCCGCCGTTCGACTGGCGCGTGCTGCTCAAATGGCCGCTGTTCTGGGAGCGGCTGGGGCTTGTGCTATGGCCGGCCTTCTCCGGCGTGATCCTGGTCGAGGCGACCAAGCAGGTCTATGCCGCCGTGCCGGCGCGCGAGATGCGCAAGATGCGCCGCCGCATCGTGCCTGTGCCCGCCGGCGTCACGCCATGCACCGAAAGCTAGCGCGACAGCAGGAACACGGCCTGCTCGCCGAACAGGTTCTGGGCGAAGAGCGGCATGGCGACGCCGAGCTTGTAGCCGTTGGCGTTCAGCGCCACGGCGCGCTCGATCTTGGCGCCGACGTCGTCACACAGATCGACGAAATCGTTGATCGTGCAGAGATGGATGTTCGGCGTGTCGTACCAGCGGTCCGGCAGATTGTCGGTGCGCGGCATGGCGCCTCTGAACAGGAGCGCGGTCCGCACCCGCCAATGGCCGAAATTGGGGAATGACACCACCGCGCGCTTGCCGATGCGGAGCAGCTGCTCGAGCACGTGGCGCGGGCTGTAGGTCGCCTGGATGGTCTGCGACAGGATCACGTAGTCGAAGGCGAGGTCGGGGTAATAGACGAGGTCGGTGTCGGCGTCGCCCTGGATCACCGACAGGCCCTGCGCCACGCAGGAATTCACCCCGGCCTGGCTGAGCTCGATGCCGCGCCCGTCGACGCCCTGCTTGTCGGCGAGGATGCGCGAGCAGCGTGCCGTCGCCGCAGCCGATATCGAGCACGCGCGAGCCCGGCGTCACCATGTCGGCGATCAGCAGCAGGTCGACGCGCGCCGTCTCGGTGGTGCGCACGGCCTTTGGCGGCACGTTCACATTCATGGCCGTGCCCCGTTTGCGCCGGGGAAGATCACGCCGCGATGGCGCGCCGCGGCCGACAGGAAGCCACGATCGTGTCGAACAGCTCGGGCTCGTCCAGCAGGAACGCGTCGTGGCCCTTGTCGGACCTGATCTCGACGAAGCTGACATTGGCGGCGACCGCGTTCAGCGCGTGGACGATCTCGCGGCTTCCCGTCGGTCGGGAACAGCCAGTCGCGAGGTGAACGAGACGAGGCAGAAGCGCGTCTTGGTGCCGGCGTAAGCGTTGGCGAGCACGCCGCCATGGTCGGCGGCGAGGTCGAAATAATCCATCGCGCGGGTGATGTAGAGATAGGAGTTGGCGTCGAACCGGTCGACGAAGCGTCACGCCCTGATGGCGCAGATAGCTCTCGACCTGGAAATCGGCATCGAACCCGAACGTCACCTTGTCGCGGTCCTGCAGGTTGCGGCCGAACTTGGCGTGCAGCGCCGAGCTCCGACAGATAGGTGATGTGCGCGGCCATGCGCGCCACGGCGAGGCCCTTGCGCGGGCTCTTGCCCTCGTCGAGATAACGGCCCTGGCACCAATCCGGATCGGCCATCACCGCCTGACGGCCGACCTCGTGGAAGGCGATGTTCTGCGCGGAGTGGCGCGCGGCGCAGGCGATCGGCACGGCGGAGAACACGCGGTCCTGTAGGTCGCGGCCCATTCCAGCACCTGCATGCCGCCCATCGAGCCGCCGAGCACGCACAGCACCTGGGCGATGCCGAGATGATCGAGCAGCCGCGCCTGCGCGCGCACCATGTCGCGCGACGGTGATGACCGGGAAGTCAGGCCCGTAGGGGCGTGCCCGTCGCCGGGTTGATCGAGCTCGGGCCGGTCGAGCCCATGCAGCCGCCGATGACATTGGCGCAGAGCACGAAATAGCGGTCGGTGTCGATCGGCTTGCCGGGGCCGACCATGGTCTCCCACCAGCCGGGCTTGCCGGTGACCGGGTGCGCATTCGCGACATGCTGGTCGCCGGTCAGCGCGTGGCAGACCACCACGAGGTTGGACTTCTCGGCGTTGAGCGTGCCGTAGGTCTGATAGGCGATGCAGAACGGCGCGAGCGCGGTCCCGCAGTCGAGCGGCAGCGGCTCGTCGAAATGCACGATCTCGCTTTGCGGCTCGGCGATCTGCTTGAGCCGCAGGGAATGATCGGTGAAAGCGTGCGCCGCCGGGGTCTCGCTCATGCTTCGTTTGCCTCGCCCGCTCGGACCGGCACCATCGTTGCCGTCAGGAGCGGCACGCAATCCGCAGTTCGGGTTAGCTAGGAGCTTAGCAACGAAAGTCAATCTTTTCTTTGCTTTGGCCCAAGAAATGCCCCAAGACAGCCGCCTCGCGAACCGGAACCAGGAGAGCCAAGATGACCGCCAAGCGTGGGCCGATCCCGCGTCAAGGCATTCTCGACATCGCGCCCTACGTGCCGGGCACGAGCGCGCTCCCTGGCGCGCAGCCGGTCATCAAGCTGTCCTCCAACGAGACGCCGTTCGGGCCATCGCCTGCGGCGGTCGAGGCTTATCTTGCGGCGGCGAGCACGCTCTCGCTCTACCCAGACGGCGTCGGCCAGGCCGGTGCGCGAGGCGCTCGCCAAGCTTTACGGCCTCGATGCCGGCCGCATCGTGTGCGGCGCGGGCTCGGACGAGCTTCTGAACCTGATCGCCACCGCCTATCTCGGACCGGGCGATGAGGCGATCTACAGCGAGCACGGCTTCCTGGTTTACAAGATCGCCATCCTGGCGCGCGGCGCGAAGCCCGTCGTCGCGCCGGAGAGCGATCTCACCACCAATGTCGATGCGATCCTCGCGCGCGGTGACGCCCGCCACGCGCGTGGTGTTCATCGCCAATCCCAACAACCCGACCGGCACCTATCTCGCCTTCGACGAGGTGAAGCGCCTGCGCGAGGGCCTGCCCGAGCGCGTGCTGCTCGTGCTCGACGCGGCCTACGCCGAATATGTGCGGGCCAACGACTACGAGGCCGGCATCGAGCTGGTCGCGACCACGCACAACACGGTGATGACGCGCACCTTCTCCAAGATCTACGGGCTCGCCTCGCTCCGACTCGGCTGGGTCTATTGCCCGGCGGAGGTGGCCGCGGCGCTGAACCGCATCAGGGGCCCGTTCAACGTCTCTGGGCCGGCGATTGCCGCCGGCGTCGCGGCGCTCCAGGATCAGGCGAGCGTGCAGCGCTCAGCCACGCATAACGAGACCTGGCGCGCGCGCATGGCCGAGGCGCTCTCCGCGCTTGGGCTTGGCGTCACGCCGAGCGCGGCGAACTTCCTCCTGCTGCATTTTCCCCAGGGCAACGGCCACTCGGCGCAAGAGGCCGACACATTCCTGCATGGGCGGGGCATCATCCTGCGGCGCGTCACCGAATACGGCTTCCCTGATGCGCTTCGCCTGACCATCGGCACCGAGGACCACAACAACGCCGTGCTCGAGGCGCTGCGCGCCTTCATGGGCGCCAAGGGCGGCGCGCGCAAATGACTGAGCCCCTGTTCGACACGCTCGCCATCATCGGCCCGGGCCTGATCGGCTCGTCCATCATGCGCGCCGCCCGCGCGCACGGCGCGGTGCGGACCATCGTCGCCACCTCGCGCTCGCCCGAGACGCGCAAGCGCGTCGTCGAGCTCGGCATCGCCGACAAGGTGGTTGAGACCAATGCGCAGGCGGTCGAAGGCGCCGATCTCGTCATCGTCTGCGTCCCGGTCGGCGTTTGCGGCGAAGTCGCGCAGGGAGATCGCGCCTCACCTCAAGTCAGGTGCGATCGTGTCCGACGTGGGTTCGGTCAAGGGCTCGATCGTGCGCGACATGGGCCCGCATCTGCCGAAGACCGTGCATTTCGTGCCGGCCCATCCGGTCGCCGGAACGGAGCATTCAGGCCCCGATGCGGGCTTCGCCGAGCTGTTTGAGAATCGCTGGTGCATCTTGACGCCGCCCGAGGGGACCGACCCGCAGGCGGTGGAGAAGCTCGCCGCGTTCTGGCGTCTGCTCGGCGCCAATGTCGAGCGCATGGCGCCCGATCATCACGATCTGGTGCTCGCCATCACCAGCCATTTGCCGCATCTGATCGCCTACACCATCGTCGGCACCGCCGACGAATTGCAGACGGTGACGCGCTCCGAAGTGCTCAAGTTCTCGGCCGGCGGCTTCCGCGACTTCACCCGCATCGCCGCCTCCGATCCCGTCATGTGGCGCGACATCTTCCTCGCCAACAAAGACGGCGTGCTGGAAATGCTCGGCCGCTTCAACGAGGATGTCGCAGCCCTGACCAAAGCGATCAGGCGCGGCGACGGCGAGGCGCTGTACGAGCATTTCGCCCGCACCCGCGCCATCCGCCGCGGCATCATCGAAGCCGGCCAGGACACGGCGGCCGCCGATTTCGGCCGGCCCCACAGCCACGACGAGTGAGGTCCCGGCAAACCGGTGAAGACCAACAACCAAAAAGACGTCATGCCCGGCCTTGTGCCGGGCATCCACGATTTGCGGCGAGCCTCAGCAGCAAAGACGTGGATGGCCGGGACAAACCCGGCCATGACGGAGTCCTTGGTTAGGCAAGTCGATGGCTGAGCTGTGGGTGTTCGGCTATGGCTCGCTGATGTGGCGGCCGGGCTTCGCCTTCGCGGAGCAGGCGCCGGCGCGGCTGATGGGCGCGCATCGCGCGCTGTGCGTCTATTCCGTCGTGCATCGCGGCACCGAGGCGGAGCCGGGCCTCGTACTCGGCCTCGACAAAGGCGGCGCCTGCACGGGGATCGCCTTTCGCGTCACGCCCGGCGTCGAGGACGAGACCGTCGCCTATTTGCGCGCGCGCGAGCAGGTAACCGACGTCTATGTCGAGCGCTCCCGGCCGATCACGCTGCTCGATGGATCGAACCGCCGCTTTCGCGCGCTTTGCTATCTGGTCGACCCCAAGCACCCGCAATATGCCGGATCTCTATCGCTCGAGCAGCAGTTGCGCATTGTCCGCAACGGCAAGGGCCAGGCGGGCGGCAATATCGAATATGTGCTGAACACGGTCCGACATCTGGAGGGCGTGGGCGTGCACGACCCCCTGCTCGCGGCACTCGCCGCGCTGCTGACCAGCGGCTAGCCAGCTAGACCGACTTGGCCTCGCCGGTGTCGGGACGCTCGGTCTCGGCAAGCTCGGTCCTGGCAAGCTCGGTTCTGGCGAGCTCGGGCGCGCCGAAGAAATAGCCCTGCATGTAGGCGACGCCGGCATTCTCCAACAGTTTCGCCGTCTTCTCGTCGCCCACCCATTCGCCGACCGTGACGATGCCGAAATTGCGCGCGAGGTCGATCAGCGTGCGCACGAACATCTCGTCCTCGGCGTGGGTGGCGAGTTTCTCGATGAACGAGCCGTCGATCTTGATCATGTCGACGCCGAGCAGGCGAAGCGAGCGGAACGAGGTATAGCCGGCGCCGAAATCGTCGAGCGCCACGCGACAGCCTAACACTTTGAGACCGCTTACAAATTTTACGGTCTCGGCCAAATCCGAGATGGCCGTGGTCTCGGTGATCTCGATCGTCAGCCGCTCGGTGAGCGCCCGCTGCTTGCCGGTGAAGGCTTCGAGGCCGCGCAGCCATTGCGGGTCGGTCGCGGTCGCCGCCGAGAGGTTGAGCGCGAGCTTGATGCTGGGCGTTGCGCGCAGCAGGTCGATGGCGAGCTCGAGCACGCGATGGTCGATCAGCTTGGCGAGCCCGAACTGCTCGGCGACATGGATGAACTCGGAGGCCGAGGCAATCGAGCCGTCGAGCCGCTTCATGCGCAACAGGCACTCGTAGAGCTCGGGCTCGTGGCTGCGCGAGGTGACGATCGGCTGGAGCGCCAGCATCATGCGGCGGTCGTTCAGCGCGCGCACGATGTCGTCGGCGATACCGACGGCCCGGCGCCGCTCCGAGTCACGCCGCTCGCAAGGCTGGTAGAGCGAGAAATAGCCGTTGCGGTTGTTGCGCGCGAGGTCGAGCGCCTGGAGGCCACGGCCGATCGCGGCCTGAGCGTTGGCGGCATGCTCGGGCAGCAGCACGGCGCCGACCGATATGCTCGACGCCACCGCGCCGACGCTCGTGTCGATCACGCTGTCGCGAACCGTCGCCATCAGCCGTCTGGCGATGACCTCGACGCCGTTGGCGTCGCAATCGTGCAGCACCACGCCGAATTTGTTCGAGGAGAACCGTCCGATGCAATCCCTGCCGCGCAGCGCGCGGCCCAAGCGGCGGCCGACGATGGCGATCACCTCGTCGCCGACATCGAAGCCGTAGGTCTCGTTGATCAGAGTGAGGTCGTTGACGCCGGCAAGCAGGAACGCGCCCTTGGCCGGAGCGCGGCCGGCGCTCGACAGCAGCAGCGTCAGCTCCTCGGTCAGGCGCGTGCGGTTGAGCTGGCCGGTGAGCTCGTCATGGCTGCCGAGATACAGCAGCCGCTCCTGCTTCTCGCGCCGGTCGTCGATCACCCGAAGCGTGCCTTGCGCATGCTTGGGGCGCGACTCCTCGTCGATGAAGCAGACGCCGCTGTCCTCGATCCACAGCGCCGCCCTGCCGCGGCGCCCCTCGGGGAGGAAGCGGTAATGCAGGCAATATCTGACCTCGGTCCCGGGCTGGACATGCGCCCCGCCGGTGATGCCGTCATAGCGGCTGCCGGCATGCTCGGGATCGACCAGAAGCGCGAACGCCCTGCCCTTGCCGAGCTTGAGCGGCTCGGAGATGCCGAGCACCTCGGGCGCATTCTCCGCCCAGTCGATGCGGTCGCTGGCGAAGTCCCAGCGATAGGCGGTCTCGCGCACGCTTTTCAGGATGTCTTCGAGGTCGAGCTTCTGCTCGGGCCGTGGCGTGGCGCAGGCACTCTTCGCCGCGCAGGCCGAAATCGACCACGCTGGCAGCGCCTTGCGGGCGCACCGGCGGCACGTGGCCGAGCTCGGCTAGCTCCTTGGCGGATCTATTCAACTCGACGCCCCCTCTTGTCCCACGCGGCGCCTTTTCGGCGCTTTCTCTTGCTGCGAACGCTATGCAACAAGATTTAAGAAAGGGCTCTCTCTACGGCGGGATCGGGCAGGAATGACGGCGGAAGGAAGATGCACACGCCCATTCTTCGCCGGTTGGTTGACAAAGGCTTAGGGCGGCCGGAGAGCGCGGAAATCCGGCGCGTTGCTTCACTCCGGAGGGGCGACGGTATAGTCGCGGCGCGCGGCGTTGATGGTGACCGAGAAGCCGGCGACCACGTCGGTCAGCGCCATCAGCATCAGCAGGAAGAAGGTGGAGGTGGCGGCCCGGTCCCAGATCAGGAACAGGATCAGGCAGGCGACGAACACCATCATGGAGAAGGCGTGATCGACGACCGAGGCGCCGCCGGTGCGGGTCGCCTTCAGGATCTCGAAGAACAGCAGCCCGAGACCGACCGTGACCAGAATATCGCCCAGCGCGATCTGCCAGAGCCCGAGCGACGGCATGGTGACGGTGAAGCGCGAGGTGTCGAAATCCGCGCCCGAGCCGGCAAACGCCACATAGGCGACCACCGGGATGAGCAGCAGCGGCACGGCCGCCATCCAGCTCCGCCGCTCGCGCCTGCGGACTGGCTTAGCTTCCGGCGCCGGTTCCATCATGACGGATCGAGCCTCTCCGAGACGGCGGCCCGAGCGGGCCGTTCAGGCGCGACGCGGCTTACGCCTCTTCCTTGACCTTTAGCACCTGACGGCCGTGATAACGGCCGGATTTCAGGTCGATATGATGAGGCCGGCGAAGCTCGCCTAAATCCTTGTCCTCGACATAGGTCGGCGCCGCGAGCGCATCGTGACTTCGCCTGTTGCCGCGCTTCATGCGCGAGGTTTTTCTCTTCGGAACAGCCATGATTGTTTAATCCTGTCAGCGGCTCCCCCAACCGGCGAGCCTTCGTGGCGCCCTTATAGTGGCAAAGTTTTCGGCTGGCCAGAGCCGTTGCCGGGCTTTGTCAGGGCTGGGAAAGGACGCAGCCCGAGCGTTTGGCGATGATCGGCATGCGAAGTTCGACCGCCCGCGCGATCCGAAGCATGCGCAAGCTCGGCTTGCGCGGATTGCGGAGGATTGGATTGGGCAGGGTAGCGGCGAGCAGAACGGCCTCGTGGCGGGTGAGCTGCGCGGCGCTCTTGCGGAAATAATAGCGGCTCGCTTCCTCGGCGCCGTAAAGGCCCGGGCCGAACTGGGCGACGTTGAGATAGACCTCCATCATGCGCTTTTTCGGCCAGATCAGCGACATGACATAGGCGAGCGGCAGCTCGAACGCCTTGCGGATATAGCTCCGGCCGTTCCACAGATAGACGTTCTTGGCCACCTGCATCGGGATGGTGCTCGCCCCGCGAATGCCGCCGGCCTCGATCGCCTCGCGCAGTGCCCCCAGATCGACGCCCCAATGCACGCAGAAGCGCCCGTCCTCGCTCGCGATCACGGCAAGCGGCAGATTGGGAGAGATGTCCTCGAGCGGCACCCATTGCCGGTGCAGTGTGGCACCGTGAAGCTTGTCGGCCAGCATCACCGTGGTGATCGGCGGGTTGACGAAGCGGAACACGACGATCGAGAGGAGAAGGAGCGCGAGGCCCGCGAGCAAGGTGAACGCCGCGCGCCAGAGCCAGGGATGCCCCATGCGTCTCGAGGAGCGCTTTCGGGGACGCGCCCCTGAGACCGCTTAAATCACCATATCCCCCGCGTTTTACCCCTCGGTTGCCGCACCGAGCAACGTGGTATTAGGGTAATGCTTAGCAACGATTTGCGGCAGAGAGCCGCCCTCATTCGCCCTATCCCCAAGATGGAATTCCAAGAACAGCTCGGACGTGCGGCAGGGCTCGTTGAGGCGAGGCTCGAAGCCTTGCTCGGCGGGGCGCAAGCCGCGCCGGGCGCCGAGGCGGATACCCTGGCAGAGGCCATGCGCTATGCGGTGCTCGGCGGCGGCAAGCGGCTCAGGCCCTTCCTATTGATGCAGTCCGCCGCCCTGTTCGGGGTGGGCGAGGAGGCATCGCTCGACGCAGGCTGTGCGCTCGAATGCGTGCATTGCTATTCGCTGGTCCATGACGATCTGCCGGCGATGGACGACGACGACATGCGCCGGGGCCGGCCGACCGTGCATAAGGCTTACGACGAGGCGACGGCGATCCTGGCGGGCGACGGCTTGCTCACGTTTGCCTTCGAGATCCTCGGTGCGCCTTCGACCAATCCCGATCCTGCGATCCGCGCCGAGCTTGTGCTCGGGCTTGCCAAGGCGGCTGGTTGGCAGGGGATGGTCTTGGGCCAGGCACTCGATCTCTCCGACGAGCGGGGCGGCCTCACACCCGACGGGGTCGCCCACATGCAGGCGCTCAAGACCGGCGCGCTGTTCCGCTTCGCCTGCGAGGCTGGCGCTGTCCTCGGCCGCGCCAACGCGTCCGAACGGGCCGCGCTAATCGCCTATGCCGATTCCTTCGGCCAGGCCTTCCAGCTCGCCGACGATCTGCTCGATGCACAAGGCGACGCGAGCGCGCTCGGCAAGGCGGTGGGCAAGGATGCCGGCCGCGGCAAGGCGACGCTGATCGCGCTGCTCGGGCCCGAGCAGGCGAGAGAGCGGCTGCGCGTCTTGCTGCAACAGGCCGAGGCCGCGCTTGCGCCGTTCGGCGGGAGGGCTCAGACCTTGCTCGAAACGGCGCGATTCGCCGTTAGCCGTACGCGCTGAGCGGAGAAGACATGGCACCGCGGGCGAAACCGACCAAGACGCAAGACAAGCCCGTATCGGCATCGGCGTCGCTCGCCCGGCACGCTCGTGCCCAAATCCGCTTCGTGATCGCCTTTGCCGTCGGCGTCGCCGTCGCGCTGCTTGCGCCGATCGAAGAGCTGATCCCGCGCATTCTGCTGGGCTGGAACGTGGGCGGCTCGCTCTATCTCGTGCTGGTGGCCATCAAGATGTGGCACGCCGAGATCGAAGGCATCAAGCGCGAGGCGGGCATCGAGCGGGAGAGCCGCACCGCCGTCTTGTTCGTCGTCATTCTCGGCTCGTTCTTCACCCTGCTTGCGCTCGTCGCACAACTCTCGGCGCTTAAGAGCGAACAAGGCATGGACCGCACCATCAGCGCGGTCCTGTCCTTCTCCACCATCCTGCTGTCCTGGGCGCTGATGCACACCGTGTTCGCGCTCTACTATGCCCACGAGTTCCACAGCGAGAGCCACGATGGCGAGCGCGGCGCACGCGGCACCGGCGGCGGGCTGAAGTTCCCCGACGACAGCACGCCCGACTATCTCGATTTTCTCTATTTCTCGTTCGTGGTCGGCACCACGGCGCAAACCTCAGACGTGGTGGTGTGCTCGCGCGCCATGCGCCACGTGGTGATGATCCACGGCATCCTGTCGTTCATCTTCAACACGGCGGTGATCGCGCTGATGGTCAACCTCGCCGCGCAGCTCGTGCAGGGGTAGCGCCGCGAACTATTGGCCGCAGGATTTGGCCGGCGCCGGCTGGAGCATGAACAGCGCGTGCTCGGGGTTCGTGTCCGAGATCAGCACGAAGGCGCTGGTGTCGACGCCGGGCACGAGCGCGATGTGCTGATCGCCGCCCTGCACAGCGAGCTTCATGGTCTTGGCCTCGGGCCACAGCCTGAATTTGCCGATGAAGAACCCATCTGTGACGCACAGCAGGTGATCCTTGTCGGTGCCCTTGACCGCGCAGCGCGCGCCGCTCGGCATGACATAGATGTCCGGCTTGTCGCGGAACTTGGCGGCGAGCTTGGCGGAATACGTGCCGGGATCGCTGTCGCCGGAAGGCGTGCGCGTGGCAATCGCCAGCGTCAGCGCCGTGACGAGTTGTTTCGGATGCTTGGCGAGATGGGTCGCGTCATAGACGCGGGTCCAGCATCCGACGAACGGGTCAGGGGCTTCTGCGGCGGGCGTCTCTTCGGACTCGTCGTCGTCTGCTGCGCGCGCGCCGTGCACCGCGACGGTGGACGACAGCACAAGCGCGACAACCGCGAACCACACCAACCGCATCGTCGTCTCCCTACTCCGCCGCGTCGCGCCCAATCGCGCTCTGCCCGAACCGCCGCTCGATATAGTCGAGCACCATCTGCTTGAAATCGGCCGCCGCGCCTGGGCCGCGCAAGGTCGCCACCTTCTTGCCGTCGACGAACACCGGCGCCGCCGGCGCCTCTCCGGTGCCGGGCAGCGAGATGCCGATATCGGCCTGCTTCGATTCGCCGGGGCCGTTGACGATGCAGCCCATCACCGCGACGGAAAGCGTCTCGACGCCGGGATAGCGGCGCTTCCACTCCGGCATCTCCTCGCGGATGAAGGTCTGGATGTCGCGGGCGAGCTCCTGGAAGGTGGTCGAGGTGGTGCGCCCGCAGCCGGGGCAGGCAGCGACCAGCGGCACGAAATTGCGGAACCCCATGCTCTGCAACAGCTCCTGCGCGACCTTCACCTCGAGCGTGCGGTCGCCGTTTGGCTCTGGCGTCAGCGAGATGCGGATCGTATCGCCGATCCCCTGCTGCAGCAGCACGGCGAGCGCTGCCGAGGACGCGACGATGCCCTTTGAGCCCATGCCCGCCTCGGTCAGTCCGAGATGCAGCGCGAGATCGGAGCGCGCGGCGAGCATGGCGTAGACCGCGATCAGATCCTGCACGGCGCTGACCTTGGCCGAGAGTACGATCTTGTCGGGGCCGAGCCCAAGCTGAACCGCCCGCTCGGCGCTGATCAGCGCCGACTGAACGATCGCCTCATGCATCACCTCGCGCGCATCCTTGGGCGCTGGAAGAAGCGCGTTCGCGTCCATCAGCCGCGTCAGCAGATCCTGGTCGAGGCTGCCCCAGTTCACACCGATGCGCACCGCCTTGCCGTTTCGCGCGGCGATCTCGACGATCTCGGCGAATTGCTTGTCGCGCTTGTCCTTGAAGCCGACATTGCCCGGGTTGATGCGGTATTTGGCCAGAGCTTGCGCGCAGGCCGGATACTCGGCCAGAAGCGTGTGGCCGTTATAGTGGAAGTCGCCGATCAGCGGCGCCTCGACGCCCAGGATATCGAGCCGCTCGCGGATATGAGGAACTGCCGCCGCAGCCTCGGCGCGGTCGACCGTGATGCGCACGAGCTCTGAGCCCGCCCGCGCCAGCGCCGCCACCTGCTTGGCGGTCGAGTCGATATCCGCCGTGTCGGTATTGGTCATCGACTGGACGACGATGGGAGCATCGCCGCCGAGGATGACGTTACCGATCCTCACGGGGATCGCGCGCCGCCGGAAAAGAGCATCCATGGCCCAAGGATACAGCAGATTTCGCGAAAATGCGCCAGGGCCCGGCTGCAGCTTTGTGGGCGCGCCTACCGCTTGTGCCACGCTTCTGTCACAAGACTGGCCAACAGCGCGCCGGCCAGCACCCCGGCCGCGCCGCAGAACGCGGTGGGGAGATCGGGGATACGGTCTGCGGTCAGGCCTTGCAGGGCCTCCAACGCCGCGGCGACCCCCATCAAAGCTGCCGCCACAATGATCGGCCGCGGCCAGGCCAGGCAAAGCAGCAATGCGACGGCGAAATAAGCGAGGAAATGCTCGATCAGCCAATGCAGCCCGAGACGCACCTGGAAGGCGACCGGCACCAGCGTATCGGCCGCCACCGCCGCCAGCAACATCACGCCGGCGCCCGCGATCCACTTCGATATAGAGGACGAAACCATCGCAAATGCTATACTTGGCGCATGGTCAAGACACTGCCAAAAGCCATCGCGGAGCTTGCCGGGCTCCCCGACGCCGATCAGGAAGTGATCGGCCGCAAGCTCCTGACACATGTCGGAAGCTTCGCGCCCTGCGCGCCGACATAGATGCCGCCCTACGACAAAGGCCAGCCTCTCGACATCGAGCAGTTCATTGGACGCTGATCAAGGCCGTCATGGCCGGGCTTGTCCCGGCCATCCACGTCTCCCTCTTTAGCTCTTCGCAAAAACAAAAATCGTCCGTTGGTGAGGCTAGGCCGAGAGCGCGGCGGTCAGCGTCTCGATGTTGTGGCGAAACATGTCGAGATAGGTCGGCGCAGGACCGTCGGCCGGCGACAGCGCGTCGGTATAGAGCGTGCCGCCGATCTTGGCGTTGGTCTCGCTCGCGATCTGGTCGAGCAGGCGGTGGTCGGTGATGTTCTCCATGAACACCGCCGGGATGTTCTCGGCCTTGATCTGGCGGATGATCTTGGCGACATCCTGCGCGCTCGCCTCGCTCTCGGTGCTGACGCCCTCGGGCGCGATGATCTCGAGCCCGTAAGCCGCGCCGAAATAGCCGAACGCGTCGTGGCTGGTGATGATCTTCTTGCGCGCCTCGGGAAGCGTGCGAGCGCAGTCTTCACGTTCGTGTCCTCAGCGGCGATCGCGTCGAGATATTTGCTGGCGTTCGCCTCGTAGGTGGCCTTGCCGGCCGGATCGACTGCGATCAGCGCGTCGCGGATATTGGCGACATAGAGCTTGCCGTTGGCGAGGCTCTGCCAGGCATGCGGATCGGTGATCGTCTCCGACTTGCCGCCCTCCTCCTCGACCATGGTGCGCGGCCTCACGCCCTTGGACGCGACCACGACCTTGCCCTTGAAGCCGGAGGATGTCTCCAGCCGGTCCATCCAGCCCTCGAAGCCGAGCCCGTTGGTGAACAGGATGGCAGAGCTTGCGAGATTCTTGGCGTCGGCTGGCGTCGGCTCATAGACATGCGCGTCGCCGTCGGGGCCGACCAGTGTGGTCACCTCGACGCGGTCGCCGCCGACTTGGCTGACCATGTCGCCGAGGATCGAGAACGATGCGACGGCCTTGACCTTGTCGGCCGCCTGCACGCCGCTCGCTAGACCCAGCAGCAGCGCCGCCGCCAATCCAATCTTTGCAATGAGACGAGTGTTCATGACAGGGACTCCTTTGGTTTGGGGGATCAGGCTTCGAGATGCTTGCGCGGCAGCAGGCCCCACAGGAGCCCACCTTTGATGCCGACGAGAATGGAGAGGAGATAGAAGATGCCGGCGATCAGGATGATCGCGGGGCCGGTCGGCACGCTCGAATAATAGGACAGCAGCAGGCCCGACAGGCTGGCGGCGAAGGCGCATGCGACCGCGACCAGGATCAGCCCCGACACGTCCTCGGCCCAGAACCGCGCGGCAACAGCTGGCAGCAGCATGATGCCGACCGCCATCAGCGTGCCAAGCGCCTGAAACCCGCTCACCAGATTGAGCACGACCAGAACGAGGAAGGTGAAATGGGTCGGCGAGCTCATGGCGCTTGCCGAGCGCAGGAATTGCGGATCGAAACATTCGAGCACGAGCGGGCGGTAGATCACCGCCAGCACGGCCAGCGACACCGTGGCGATCGAGGCGACCAGGATCAGCGCGGCATCGTCGAGCGCGAGCACGGTGCCGAACAGCACATGCAAGAGGTCGACATTGCTGCCCCTGATCGAGACGATCATCACGCCGAGCGCGAGCGACACGAGATAGAAGGCGGCGAGGCTTGCGTCCTCGCGAAGCACGGTCGAGCGGGCGACCAGCCCCGCCGCGAGCGCGACCGCGAGCCCCGCGGCAAAGCCGCCGAGGCTCATGGCGAACAACGAGAGGCCGGCGAGCAGATAGCCGATCGCGGCGCCCGGCAGGATGGCATGGCTCATGGCATCGCCCATCAGGCTCATGCGCCGCAGCATGAGGAACACGCCGATCGGCGGCGCGCCGAGCGACAGCGCGAGGCAGCCGACCAGCGCCCGGCGCATGAAGGAGAACTCGATGAACGGCTGGGTGAGCGCGTCGATCATGCTTCTAGCCGCTCCGGCGAGGCCTCATCGCCCCGCGCACACACCTCCGCATGCTCGTCGAACGCCTCGACCAGCTGGCGCGACCGCGCGAGATTGGCCGGCGTCAGCACCTTGGCGGTCTCGCCCCACGCCACCACCTCGCGCGCGATGAGCAGCGTCTGGGGGAAATGCGCGCGCACCTGCTCGATGTCGTGCAGCGCCGCGAGCACGGTGCGCCCTTCGCCGTGCCAGCGGAGGATCAGCGTGATGAGATGGTCGATGGTCTTGGTGTCGACGGCGCGGAACGGCTCGTCGAGCAGGATCAGGCTCGCGTCCTGCAACAGCAGCCGCGCGAACAGCACGCGCTGGAACTGCCCGCCCGACAGCGCACCGACCGGCCGGTCGCAGAGATCCTGCAAGCCGACCGTGGCGAGCGCGCCGGCGACCGCCTGCTTGGCTTCGCCGTCGAGCCCGCGCCAGAGGCCGATCTTGTGCCAGAGCCCCATCGCGACGCAGTCGAACACCGAGATCGGGAAGCTTCGGTCGATGTCGATCTGCTGCGGCAGATAGGCGATGTCGGCCTTGGTCAGACCGTCGAGGTCGAGGGCGCCGCCGAGCGGCTTCAACTCGCCGATGATGCCCTTGAGCAGCGTCGACTTGCCGGCGCCGTTGGGGCCGACGATGGCGAGCAGCCCGCCTTGCTTCACCTCGCCGGTGATGTGATGCACCGCCGGATGCCGGTCATAGCCGAGCGTCAGGTCGTGGAAGCTGATGGCCGGCTTGGCGCGGGGGCTCATGGTCAGGACAACGCCCAGGCGACGGCGGTCCACAGCAGCAACGCTGCGGCGGCAACCATGATGAGCCGCGACGGCACCGACATGCGGAGCAGCGACCAGCCCGCCGGATGCCCGCTAGCGGGATGGCCTGCGTCGGCCGCGCCGGCGCCGGGATGCGAAGCGGGGCTTGCAACCGAGGCAGCGCCGGGCGCGGCGGCGACGAGCGCCACGTGACGGTGCCGATGCTCCCCCCGCTCAGACCGCATCTTGAATGATCCTTTGCTTGGAGTGTCGCGTCAGGACGGACGGCAGGCTTGGCAGAGACCGGCAAGCTCGAGCGTGACCTGTTCGGGCACGATCTCATCGGGCGCGAGCGCGAGCAGCGCCGCCCGGTCCTCGTCGGAAAGCGGAATCTCGACCACCTTGTCGCATTGCCGGCAGATGGCGAAGGCGAACTTGCCGTCGCACGCGCCATGGCCGCAGGCGATGAAGGCCGAGCGCGACTGGAGGCGATGCACCATGCCCTTCTGCATCAGCTCGGTCAGCGCGCGATAAACCGTCGGCGGGTGCGAGATGCCTGAGGTGCGCACCCGGTCGAGGATGGCATAGGCGCTCATGGGCTCCTTCGCCTTGCGCAGGCAGGCGAGGATCTCGCTCTGATTGCGCGACAGCTTGGGATGGGCGTGATGATGGGCGGCGTTCATGCGCGATGATATAACATAACATAGGTGGACCGGGTCAAGCCGTGCGAGCCGCGGCAAAGCACCGCGCGACTGGCCCTTGGGAACTGCCGATTCTTGGGCCGGACGGGCTGGCAAGCTTGATCTTCGCGTCGCCGCAGGCCCAATAAGCGATGCCTCAGCGGATCGAGATCGTCGAGGGCGACATCACGCGGCTCGACGTCGATGCCATCGTCAATGCCGCCAACCGTTCGCTGCTTGGCGGCGGCGGCGTCGATGGCGCGATCCATCGCGCCGCGGGACCTGATCTGCTCGAGGCCTGCCACAAGCTCGGTGGCTGCGCGACCGGAGAAGCCAAGCTCACGCCGGGCTTCCGCCTCCCAGCACGCTATGTGATCCACACCGTCGGACCCGTGTGGGGCGGCGGTGAGCGCGGCGAGGACCAGCTGCTCGCGGGCTGCTATCGCAATGCCCTTGCGCTCGCTGATGAGCATGGCCTCGTTTCGATCGCCTATCCCGCCATCTCGACCGGCGCTTACGGCTTCCCGCCCGACCGCGCCGCCCATATCGCGATGCAGACCGTGCTTGCCGCGCTCGGCGAGGGAACGGCGGTCGAGCGCATCGTGTTCTGCTGCTTTGGCGCGGAGTCTTTGCGACACCACCATGCGGCGTTGGCCGCAACGACGACGACGGCTTGAGTCCGAGAGGCAGCCAATTCCCGAAGCGCCGATCATCGTCTGGTTCCGCCGCGATCTCAGGCTCGCCGACCACGCGGCGCTGATTGCGGCTGAAGCGGCCGGGGCTCCCATCCTCCCGCTCTACATTCTCGATGACGAGACGCCGGGGCGGTTTCGTGCCGGCGGTGCGTCACGCTGGTGGCTGCATGGCAGCCTCGAAGCGCTGGACGGCGCACTGGCAAGGCTGGGCGGGAGCCTCGTCTTGCGACGGGGACACGCACCAAGCGTGCTCGACGCGCTTCTCGCCGAGACCGGCGCCACGGCGATTTTCGCGACACGCGGCTACGAGCCATGGGAGGCCAAGCTCGAGCAGGACATCGCCAAGCTCTGCGCCACGCGAGGCGCCGAGCTCCGCTTGTTTCCGGGTCGGGTGCTGTTCGAGCCCGAGGCAATCTGCACCAAGGACGGCAAGCCGTTTCGCGTGTTCACGCCGTTCTGGAAGGCCTGCCTCGCCGCGCCCCCTCCCCGCGCGCCGCTCCCAGCTCCGAAGCATCTGAAGTTCGCCTCAGCCAGGAGCGAGAAGCTAGTCGAGCTGGAAGCTGCTTCCCACCAGGCCCGATTGGGCCGGCGGCTTGCGCGCTGCCTGGCAGCCCGGCGAGAGCGCCGCGCGCAAGCGCGTCTCGAGCAGTTCGTCGATAATGGGCTGGCGCGCTATGAAGACGACCGCAATCTGATCGACGACACCACGACCTCGCGGCTGTCGCCTTATCTCCATTTCGGCGAGATCAGTCCGGACCAGGTCTGGCACGCGGTGCGCCACGCCGCCGAGCGCTCGCACGGCAAGGCTGACCAGGGCGCCGAGAGCTTCTTGCGCGAGATCGGCTGGCGCGAGTTCTCCTACCATTTGCTCTTCCACTATCCCGCCATGACCACGGAGCCGCTGCGCGCGGAGTTCGCTCGCTTCCCCTGGCGCGACGACGCGACGGCGCTGCATGCCTGGCAGCGCGGCGAGACGGGCTACCCCATCGTCGATGCCGCGATGCGCGAGCTGTGGCAGACGGGGTGGATGCCGAACCGCGCGCGCATGGTCGTCGCCTCGTTCCTGGTGAAGCACCTGCTCGTCCCGTGGCAGGACGGCGCCGCCTGGTTCCTCGACACGCTGGTCGACGCCGACCTTGCCAACAATTCGGCGAGCTGGCAGTGGGTCGCGGGATGTGGCGCCGATGCCGCGCCCTATTTCCGCATCTTCAACCCCGTGCTTCAGGGTCGAGAAATTCGATCCCGACGGCGCCTATGTGCGGGCATGGCTGCCCGAGCTTGCCAAGCTAAAGGCTCCCGACATCCACGCGCCGTGGCAGGCACCGCCGCTCGACCTTGCCGCCGCCGGGATCACCCTCGGCCGGACCTATCCGGTTCCCATCGTCGAGCATGGGCAGGCCCGCACCCGCGCGCTCGCCGCCTTCAAGCGCCTCGCCAAGGACTAGCCCGCAACCAATCTGGACACGCGCGCTGTAAACGCGGCATGCACCATGCGGCGCTCGCGCTTGTTTCCGTCATGGGCTTGCGGCGTTACTGTGGTTCAATTCGATTCGCTGCACCCCGCTCGCCTGGCCCGACTGAGCGGGACCTTCAACAAGGCGAAAAGCGCACATGCCAGAGCTCGACCCGCTTCTGCTTTCGCGCATCCAGTTCGCCTTCACCATCTCGTTCCACATCCTGTTTCCGTCCTTCACCATCGGGCTCGCCGCCTGGCTCGTCGTGCTCGAGGCGCTGTGGCTCAAGACCGGCAAGGACATCTATTTCCGCATCGCCCAGCATTGGACCAAGATCTTCGCCGTGTCGTTCGGCATGGGCGTAGTCTCCGGCGTCGTGCTGTCCTACGAGTTCGGCACCAATTGGAGCGAGCTGTCGCGCCGCGGCGGCAATGTCATCGGCCCGCTGCTGTCCTACGAGGTGCTGACCGCGTTCTTCCTCGAGGCAGGCTTTCTCGGCATCATGCTGTTCGGCTGGAAGCGCGTGCCGAAGCCGGTGCATTTCTTGGCGAGCTGCATGGTCGCGCTCGGCACGGCGATCTCGGCCTTCTGGATTCTCTCGGCCAATAGCTGGATGCAGACCCCTGCCGGCTTCCGCGTCGCCGCCGGACGGCGTGCTGCATGTCACGAGCTGGTGGGAGGTGATCTTCAACCCCTCCTTCCCCTACCGCTTCACCCACATGGTGGCGGCGGCCTATCTCACCACAGCCCTTATCGTCGCCGGTATCGGCGCCTGGTACATCCTGCGCGAGAGGAGCGTGCCGCATGGCCGGATCATGCTCGGCATGGCGTTGAGCCTGCTCGTCTGGCTCGCGCCGCTCCAGATCTTGCTCGGCGACCTGCACGGGCTGAACACGCTCAAATATCAGCCGGCCAAGATCGCCGCGCTCGAAGCCCATTGGCAGACCGGCAAGGACGTGCCGCTGATCCTGTTCGCCTTCCCCGACCCCAAAGCTGAGACCAACCATTTCGAGATCGCGGTGCCGCATCTCGGCAGCCTGATCCTGACCCATGAATGGGACGGCGAGATCAAGGGGCTCAAGGATTTCCCGCCCGCGGACCGGCCGAACCCGATCATCCCGTTCTTCGCCTTCCGCATCATGGTCGGCATCGGCGTCATCATGGTCGCGGTCGGCATCATCGGCTCGATCCTGTGGCTGACCGGGCGGCTGTTCACCACGCGCTGGTTCCTGCGCGCGCTGACCTGGGTGTCGCCGCTCGGCTTCCTCGCCGTGCTGGCCGGCTGGTTCACCGCCGAGGTCGGGCGCCAGCCTTGGACCGTCTACGGCGTGCTGCGCACTGCCGACGCCGTGTCGCCGGTGCCGGGCGGCAGCGTGCTGATGTCGCTCATCCTGTTCGTGCTCGTCTACGGCATCGTGTTCGGCGCCGGGCTCTATTACATCGCCAAGCTCGTGCGGCGCGGACCCGACGAGACGCCGCCGGTGCCCGAGGAAGGCGAAGCCGACCTCTCCCACAGGCCAATGGCCGCAGCGGGCAACCCATGACCCCAGCCACCGCCACCACGCTGACCGAGATTCTCCCGGTGCTCCTGCCGCTGATCTGGGCCGGCATCCTCGCGCTCGCCGTGTTCCTCTACGTGCTGCTCGGCGGCTACGACTTAGGCCTCGGCGTGCTGTTCCCGCTCGCACCCTCGCACAAGGACCGCGACGCGATGATGGGCTCGGTGTCGCCGTTCTGGGACGGCAACGAGACCTGGCTCGTGCTCGGCGGCGGCGGACTGCTCGCGGCCTTCCCGCTCGCTTATTCGATCATGCTGCCGGCGCTCTATATCCCGATCATTCTCATGCTGATCGGGCTCATCCTACGCGGCGTCGCCTTCGAGTTCCGCTTCAAGTCCGAAAGCAATCGCTGGATGTGGGATACCGCCTTTGCCGGCGGCTCGGTGCTGGCGGCTTTGATGCAGGGCGCGATCATGGGCGCGTTCGTGCATGGCTTCGCCGTCACCGACAACAAATTCTCTGGCGGCGCCTTCGATTGGGTCACACCGTTCTCGACTGTGACGTCGGTCGCCCTGCTGTCAGGCTATGTGCTGCTGTCGGCGTGCTGGCTGATCATGAAGGGCGACGAGGCGTTGCGCGAATGGGCCTATGGCGTCGCCCGCATCGCTCTGGTCGCGCTTGCGATCTTCATCGCCATCTTCAGCCTGTGGACGCCGTTCCTGCATCCGGAGATCGCCGCGCGCTGGTTCACCCCCGCCCATATCGTCATGCTGAGCCCGGTGCCGCTCGCCACCGCGGCTGCCGTAGGCGCGCTCTGGCTCACGCTCAGGAATCGCCAGCGCTACACGCCGTTCCTGCTCGCGACCGCGATCTTCATCCTCTGCTACACCGGGCTTGCGGTCAGCCTATTCCCGTTCATCATCCCGCCCGGCATCACCATCTGGCAGGCCGCGGCGGCACCAGACAGCCTTCTCTTCATGCTGTATGGCGCGGTGCCGATCCTGCCGATCATCTTCGGCTACACCGCCTATTCCTATTACGTGTTCTGGGACGCGACCGAGCACGACGCCTATCACTGACGAAACGCCTGCGAGGCGGGGCTCTGGGCCGCTCAACCTCCCGCTTCGAGACGCGCCCTTCGCGCGCTCCTCAGCATGAGGGATCAGCGCAAGCGTCACCACCAAATCAGCCAGATGATGAGCGGGAACAGCACGAGACAGAGAGCTATCACCAGCAATAGGAGAACACCGGCTAGCGTGTTGATCATGCGGCCGTGAGGATCACCACTTGCCGGCAAGCTCGTGCTGGGCGAGCCGCCGCTTCAACAGCCTGATCTTGCCGTAAGCCTGCTCGACGCTGAGCCGCGAGATGCGCCCGTCGGCAACCGCGCCGGCGATGATGGCGTGGATCTTCGGCCCGAGCTCGGGGTCCGCGCCGCTGATATTGGAGAACACGATAAGATCGGTGCCGGCATTGACCGCCTTGATCACGCGCTCCTCCAGCGAATAGTCGTGCGCGACCGCGCCCATCTCCATGTCGTCGCTGACCACCACGCCGTCGAAATTGATCCAGTCCTTGTTCCGGAGCGCGCGCACCGCCTTGGCCGACAGCGAAGCCGGCAGCTTGCCGCCGTCGCTGAAGCGCGGATGATAGAGATGGCCGATCATCACCGCATCGAGCAGCCCGTCCTTGGCGAGCTCGCGATACGGCTCGAGCTCGATCTCCTTCCAGCTCATCGAGATGTCGGCGAAGCCCTTGTGGCTGTCGGCATGGCTCGAGCCGTGACCGGGGAAATGCTTGGCGACGGTGACGATGCCGGCCTCGCGATGGGCGAGGATGAAGGCGCGCGCCATGGCGGTGACGGTGTTGGGATCGGCGCCGAAGCTCCGCTCGCGCTCGCCGATCACCGGGTTGTCGGGGTTTAGGTTGAGATCGACCACGGGGCCGAAATTGAGATTGAAGCCGGCGTCGGCTAGCTCCTTGGCCATCGAGGCATAGAGGCGCTTGGCGCTATCCGGCGTGGCGAAGCTCGGGTTCTGGCCGACGCTCCGCGCCGAGGGGAAATAGGTGAAGCCGTTACCGCGCGACAGGCGCTGCACCTTGCCGCCTTCCTGATCGACGGCGATGAACGGGATCGGCGATGAGCGCGCGTTGCGCAGGAAGGCGTTGAGCGCGCTGACCTGCTGCTCGGAGCGGATGTTGTCGGGGTACAGCACGACGCCGCCGATCACCCCGTTGGCGAGCTGCTCGCGGATCGCGACCACGCCCTTGTCGGTGTCCGCCGTGCCGGAGAAGCCCACCATGATCATTTGTCCGATCATGGCGTCGAGCGGTCCCGCATCCTCCTCAGGCGCCGATAGCGCGCGGCCGAGCGTCACCGTGCCGAGCAGCAGAAGCAAGGCGGCGAGCAGGGTCTTGGGTAAGGGGAGCGGCAAAGAGAAGCACCGATGGCCGAGCGGCAAGAGGGGTCGCGGTCTTGTAGCCGTCCGAAGGCGGAAATTCTATGGCATGTCTTGACTTCTACGGCACCTCTTGCAGGAACGCCGAACGTAGAATTTGGCGGCGCAACATGGGGAACACCGCGCCGGCGATACTGATTTTGTCACGATTGTGATTACACTGTGAGCCCCGCCTCGTTTAGCACCATGCCAGGGAACCATCATGGTCAGCACCGTCTCTCTGCTCTCTCGCCTTGCCCTCGCCGCTACCTTCTTATTGGGGGTGGCGCTCGCGCCCGAGCCCGCTTCCGCCAAGAAGAAGCCGAAGCCGGAGGAGCCGGTGGTCGTCGAAGACTTGCCCGAAATGGTCTTCGCCAAGAGCTTCATCGGCAAGACCTATGATGACAATCTCGATGTCGAAGGCTGGGAGGACGCGGGCGGCGGCCTGGTATCGCCGCCAATCTACGTCCACGAATATCGGCGCGACGACGGCACCGTGATGGTGCTGACCGCCAAGGAGACCACCGCGGCCAAGGGCGACACGCCAGGCACCTATCAGGTGCTCGATGCGGTGGTCATGGGCAAGCCGCGGAAGGACGCGGTGTTCTCGATCGCCTGCGTGCAGGGCGCCGACCAGACTCTGCGATTCCTCGGCGAGGCCTTGGGCAGCGACCAGAAGGAATGGTGGACCGACGTGCGCCGCGCCTGGGAGATCTCGCTCGAGACCGGAGCGATCGCCTCGATCCCGCCGAAAGGCGTCAAATGCACCAACCCGACGTTCTGAGCATTTCGTAATGAAAGCCAAGCTCAAGGAGCGCGTGATCGCCGACAGCGACGACATCGTCGAGGAAGGCGGCTATTCCTATTTCCCGAGCGCGGCGGTGCGCCTCGATCTGTTGCGGAAAGCCGACAAGACTGTATCGGACCGCGCCTGCCCGCACGGCGTCCAGTTCTACGACGTGGTTCTGGACGGCACGCGGCACGAGCGCGCCGCCTGGCGCTACGAGGCGCCGCGCCCATCCATGAAGCATGTCGCCGACCGCTTCAGCTTCTGGGACGAGGTCGAGATCGGCTGAGGCCCTCGACATCGTGGATCGCCGGGACGAGCCCGGCCATGACGGAAGCCAGGCATTACGGCCTTTACGCTACTCCCACACCGGGAGCTTTTCCTCATGCGCGAGCGCGGTCATGGCCGCTTCGAGCTCGGCCACGAAGTCGTCGTAGGATTTGGTGCCGTAGAGCGGCTCGCCGACCGCGACCGTCACGTTGAACGGCACGAGCAGCGTCGAGCCGCGCGGCAGAGCCTTGCCGAGCCCATGCATGAAAATCGGCAGCACCGGCACTTTCGGCCGCGCATGGGCAAGATGGCCGATGCCCTTCTTGAAGGCTTGCAGCGCCTCGGGCTCGCCGCGCGTCCCTTCCGGGAACAGCACCAGGATCTCGCCGCGATCGAGCGCCTCCTCGCACGCCGCGAGCGGGTTGACCGGCCCCTTGCCGCTGCCACGCACCACCGGGATGATGCCGATGATGTTGAGCGCGAACCAGCCGCGTAGCTTGCTCGTGAAGAAATAATCCATCGCCGCAACCGGGCGGAGCTTCGGCAACAGGCGAAGCGGCATCAGCGACATGATGGCGAGCGCATCGAGATTTGAGTTGTGATTGCCGGCGAGCACGGCCGGGCCGCTCTCAGGCAGCCGCTCGCGGTGACGCACGGTCAGTCCGAGCGCGATCAGGATCACCGCCCTCACCACCACGGCGAAGAACAGGAATCTGCAGCAGCCGCACGAGCGGGTTGGTGCTGATGAGAAAAGGCGGAGCGTCGCTCATGGCCCGATCATGGGAAGTAGAAATAGCGGATGAAGTGCACGAACACCGGCGCGGCATAAGTCAGGCTGTCGACGCGGTCGAGGATGCCGCCATGGCCCGGGATCAGCCCGCCGGTGTCCTTGACGCCGAGATCGCGTTTCATCGCCGACATGGTGATGTCGCCGAGGAAGCCGGAAGTGCCCAGGATCGCGCCGGCGAGCGCCGACCAGCGCCAGTCCATCGGCGTGAGGTAAGGCCCGGCGAAGGCCGCCACGACCGTGGTTGTGGCGACGCCGCCGATCAGCCCCTCCCAGGTCTTTTTTGGGCTCACCAGCGGCGTGACCTTGTGCTTGCCGAACAGCTTGCCCCAGCAATATTGCGCGACGTCGTTGAACTGGGTGAGCACCACGAGGAAAAACAATAGCCCGACGCCGCCGGTCACGGGATTGATGGTGTGGCCCGCGACCAGCAGCCACGCCATGTGCGACAGCGTGTAAACGGTCATCATCAGTCCCCAGGACAGCGTGCCGACGGCGCGCAGGAAACCTTGCGTCTCGCCTCTGAGCGCCATCAGCGCCGGGAAGAACAGGAAGGTCCATACCGGGATGAACACGATGAACATGTTGTACCAGTCGATCGCCGCCCAATAGAACTGGATGGGGATGGCGAGATAGGCGAACAGCAGCACCTCGCGGTCGATCCGCCTCGTCGGCACCAGCGAGAGATATTCTTTCAGCGCGAGATAGGCGATCAGCCCGAGGAAGATAACGGCGACCGTCTGGTTGAGCAGGATGGCGAGCGTGAACGCGCCGATCATCCACCACCACGAGCTCATCCGGTCGGCGAGCTCCTTGTAGCGCTCGCCGGGGGTCCGCCAGCGCAGCACCGCGACCACCACCGTGGCGAGGATCAGCAGCGCGTAAATGCAAGCCGTGGCGTAGACGACATTGGCGGGAAGGCCGAGGATGACGCTCATCCGGCACGGCCCTTGGCGCCGCCGACGATGGCGCGGGCGCGGTTGAGCACGGTCAGCACCGACAGCAGCAGCAGCGCGGCGAGGTAGAGCGTGCTCCACAGCCCCGGCGCGATGCCGATACCAATCAACACCGCGAGCAGGCCGAAGGCGAAGGCGCGGTCGCTCTTGCCGAGCGGCCCGTCATAGCGGCGCGCGCTGCCGATCATCGGCCCGAGCGCGCCGGCCATCTCGGCGACGATGCCGGCGACCACCACCAGCACCACAAGCGGAGCGTTGAGGCCGGCGATCAGCGCGAAGGGCAGATAGAGCGCGGCGTCGGCGATCACGTCGCTGAGCTCGTTCAGCACCGCGCCGGCCGCACTCGCCTGGCCATGCTCCTTCGCCATCATCCCGTCGATGGCGTTGAATGCCATGCGCAGGAAAAGTGTGACGGGAAGAAGCAGCAACGGCCAGCGCGAGTCCGGCAGCAGCGCCAGCCAGCCGCCATGCGCGACGGAAAGTAGCAGCGCGCCGAGCGTGACGTCGTTGGCGCTGAGCCCTGCGCGCACCAGCGCATCGGACAGCGGACGGAGCAGCGCCTGAAAGCGCGGCTTGAGATCGTAGATGGTGGCCAAGCGTCCCCCGCCGGTGAATTGCAGTTGTTTTAGAGGGTTTCGCCGAAGCGAGCCAGCGGAGCGCTGACCTTCCCGCCCTTTCTCCCCGTCATGCCCGGAGTTGATCCGGGCACCCACTATCCTCTGAAAAGGCAAAGCAAAGACGTGGATGGCCGGGACAAGCCCGCCATGACAGCCTCAACTGAGGTGGTTGTCAGTCTTTGGGCTTCACCTGCGCGAGCAGCTCGTCGACCTTGGGCATGATGCTCACAACGATCTTCGCCACGCCTTTGGCATTGGGATGGATGCCGTCTGCCTGCATCAGCGAATCGTCGAGCACCACGCCGTCGAGGAAGAACGGGTAGAACACCACGCCGTATTTCGCCGCGAGCGCGGGGAAGATGGCAGAGAACGCATCGACATAATCCTTGCCCATGTTGCGCGGCGCCTCCATGCCGGCGAGCAGCACTTTCAGGCCCTTGGCCTGGGCCGCCTCGATGATCTTGGCGAGCGCCTCCCTGGTGCCCTCGGGCGGGATGCCTTGCAGCGCGTCGTTGCCGCCGAGCTCGACGATCAGCGCGCTCGCGTCCTCCGGCAGCGACCAGTCGAGCCGCTGCAACGCCGCATTCGACGTATCGCCCGACACCCCGGCATTGACCACGCTCACATCCTTGCCGCGCGCCTTGAGCGCGGCCTCGAGCTGCGCCGGGAAGCTCTCATTGTCGGGGAGCCCGAGCCCGGCTGTGAGGCTGTCGCCGAAGGCGACGATGGTGACCTTGCCGTCTTTTGCCTCGGCGCGCTGCGGCACGAATGCACAAAACCACGCCAACGCCAGCAGGGCGGATACGGCAATGCGGAGTTTCATCTTTTCGACCTCTTTACCTTCTCTATTGCCGCTTCCCGTCCCATCTGTCAGTCACTGGCGCTCGAGTAGCCAAGCGGTAGCGCAAAAATATCCCCCCGCCCATGGATCACACCCTGAAACAGACGCCGGCGATTCTGCTCGAAGACGTGCACGTCACCTTGCCGTCGCGCGCCGGGCCCGTGGCGATCCTGCGCGGCATCGACATCGAGGTCGCGAGCGGCGAGGCCATCGCCGTGGTCGGGCCGAGCGGCTCGGGCAAATCGACGCTGCTGATGGTCATCGCCGGGCTCGAAAGCGCGACCGAAGGCCGCGTGCATGTGGTCGGCGCCGACTATGCCACCCTCGATGAGGACGGCCTGGCGCGGCTCCGTGCCGCCAATATCGGCATCGTGTTCCAGTCCTTCCACCTCGTGCCCACCATGACCGCGATCGAGAACGTGGCGCTGCCGCTCGAATTCCTCGACCACGAAGATGCCTTCAATGCGGCGCGAGCGGCCCTTGCCGAGGTCGGGCTCACGCATCGCGAGGCGCATTTCCCGGGCCAGCTCTCGGGCGGCGAGCAGCAGAGGGTGGCGATCGCCCGCGCGCTGTCCACGCGTCCAGCCCTGATCCTCGCCGACGAGCCGACCGGCAATCTCGACCTCGCCACCGGCGCGGTGGTGATGGACCTCCTGTTCACGCTGAAGGAGCGCACCGGCGCGACGCTGCTCCTCATCACCCACGACCGCTCGCTCGCCAAGCGCTGCGACCGCATCGTCAGCTTCGCCGACGGCCGCATCGTCAAGCCCGGCGCCAAGCGCAAGGTCGCCGCATCGTGACGGCCACGAGCGGCACGGCTGGCGCCCGCCCAGTGACCGGGTCCAAGCTCAAGCTTGCGCTCGCCATCGCTAAGCGCGAGCTCAGATCGGGCGCCGGCGGGCTCACCGTATTCGTGCTGTGCATCGCGCTCGGCGTTGCCGCCGTGGCGGCGATCGGCTCGCTCGCCGCTTCGTTCGACCAGGCGCTGGCCCGCCAGGGGCGCACGCTGATCGGCGGCGATCTTTCGTTCGAGCTGATCAACCGCCAGGCCAATGACGCGGAGCGCGCGGCGCTCGATGCGCTTGGGGAGGTCAGCGAATCGGCGAGCTTCCGCGCCATGGCCCGCTCGCAAGACGGCAAGAGCGCGCTGATCGAGGTGAAGGCAGTCGACGGCGCCTACCCGCTTTACGGCAACGTCGCCACCACGCGCGCCGACAAGGCCGGACCGGTCTGGCGCGACGGCGACGTGGTGCTGGTCGAGCAGACGCTGCTCGACCGGCTCAATCTCGACGTCGGCAGCAAGCTTCTGATCGGCGAGGCGACCACGACCATCGGCGGGGTGCTCGGCGAGCAGCCCGACCGGCTGGCAGACCGGCTGTCTTACGGGCCGAAGCTGTTGATGTCGCACGACACGCTTGCCAAGACCGGGCTGGTGCAGCCGGGCAGTCTGATCCGCTGGACCTACCGGGTGAAGCTGCCCGAGCCCAAGGCGTCCGACAAAGACGCTCTCACCGGCGCGCGCAAAGACATCGAGACGCGTTTCCCCGAGAGCGGCTTCGCCATCCATGACTGGACCGACCCCGCGCCCTCGCTCCGCCGCGACGCCGACCGCTTCACCCAGTTCATCAATTTCGTCGGCCTGACCGCGCTCCTGCTCGGCGGCATCGGCGTCGGCAACGCCATCCGCAGCTACATGGCGAAGAAGCGCGAGATCATCGCCATCTTCAAATGCCTCGGCGCCTCGAGCCGGCTCGTGCTCGGCGTCTACCTGCTGCAGGCGCTGTTCCTCGCCTCGCTCGGCATCGCGCTCGGCCTCGTCGTCGGCGCAGCCGCGCCCGCGGCCGTCGCCACGATCTACGGCAACACCATCCCGATCGATCTGGCGATCGAGCCGCATCCCCTGCCGCTGCTGACCGCCGCGCTCGCCGGGCTGCTCACCATGGTGCTGTTCGTGCTCTGGCCGCTCGGCCGCGCCGCGCTCGTCTCGCCCGCCGTGCTGATGCGCGCGCATTTGAGCGAGGAGCGCGAGCGCTCATCGCTTCCCTTCGCGCTCGGCTCGGTCGCTGCCGGCATCGCTTTGTTCGTGCTCGCCATCGCCGCATCCGAGGAGCGTCTCATCACCGCCTCGATCTCTGCCGGGATCGTCGTCTCCTTCGGCCTACTGACCGGCTTCGGCATCCTCGTGCAGCGCGCCGCCGCGAGATGGCGCCGCACCAGGCACGCTTCGCTCTCGCTGGCACTCGCCAGCATCGGCGGGCCCGGCTCGCTTGCCCGCTCGCTCGCCGTCTCGCTCGGACTTGGGCTTGGGCTCCTGGTCGCGACCGCTCTGATCCACCGCTCGCTGGTCAAGGAGATCGACAGCAATATAGAGGTCGACGCGCCGGCCTATTATTTCCTCGACGTCGAGGAATCCGACCTGCCGATCTTTCGCGACACGGTGATGGCGATCCAACCCGACGCCAAGCTCGCCGACGCGCCGATGCTGCGCGGCCGCATCGTCAAGGTGAAGGGCGTGCCCATTGATCAGCTCACGGTCGAGCCCGACGCGCGCTGGGTGCTGTCCGGCGACCGCGGCCTGACCTACACCGACGCGGTGCCGCCCTCCTCGACCGTCACCTCGGGCGAGTGGTGGCCGAAGGGCTATAGCGGCGAGCCGCTCGTCTCCTTCGACGAGGAGATCGCCAAGGGGCTCGGGCTCAAGCTCGGCGATCATGTCACCGTCAACATTCTCGGCCGGAACGTCGACGCCAAGATCGCGAGCCTGCGCAAGATCGACTGGGAGTCGCTCGCCATCAACTTCGTCATGGTGTTCTCGCCGAACACGCTGCAAGGCGCGCCGCACCGCGTGCTGACCACGCTCGAATTCCCCAAGGGCACCGACCCCGCGCGCGAGGGCAAGGTGTTGCAGGCGCTGGCCGAGGCCTTCCCGCTGGTCACCGCCATCAAGGTCGGCGACATCGTCGCGGCGGCCAAGGAGCTGCTCGCCAAGGTGATGAGCGCGATCAGGGCGACGGCCGGCGTCACGCTGCTGATCGGCGCGGCGGTGCTCGCCGGCGCCGTTGCCGCCGGGCAGCAGCAGCGGAAATATCTCGCCGTTCTGTACAAGACGCTTGGCGCCACGCGGCTCCGCATCATCAGCGCCGAGCTGCTCGAGTTCGGCCTGCTCGGCCTCGCCACGGCGCTGCTTGCGGTCGCCATCGCCACGATCACCGCCTGGGCCTTGTGCAAATGGGCCTTCGAGGTCACGTTCGTATTCACCCCGATTGCCGCGGCCGAGACCGTGCTGCTCTCCCTTGGGCTGGTGCTCGGCGTCGGCGCCATCGCCACTTGGCGCGTGCTATCGGCCAAGGCCGCGCCCTATCTCAGGGCCGAATGACGCATGCCGGTGACAGGGCACTGGTCATGGCCGGGCATCGTCTCCGGCCATCCACGTCTTGGAGCTCAAATCGTGGATGCCCGACACGAGGCCGGGCATGACAAGCCGATGTTTAGGGTTCTCTTTGCCACATGGAGGTCATCTTGCAGGGCGAGGCTAAGCCCACCATATTGGTGGCCAAACTGCCCCACGCCAGATTGGCCTCGGGGCCGAGAATTTGACCAGTAGCAAGGGGAAAGGACCCTCAAAGCACATGGCTGATCTCGACAGACGTTACGCGCAAGGCACGACCGTCGGCCGCACCGATGCGGGCGTCGTCGACCAGGGCCTGCGCGCCTACATGATCCGCGTCTACAACTACATGGCAGTCGGCGTCGCCATCACCGGCGTCGTCGCTTATGCGATCTACGCCATGTCGGTGCAGCAGGGCGCTGGCGGCCTCGAGCTGACCTCGTTCGGCAACTTCATGTTTACGAGCCCGTTCAAATGGGTGGTGATTTTCGCGCCGCTCGCGCTCGTATTCTTCATCTCGGCGCGCATCAACTCGATGAGCCTCGGTGCCGCGCAACTCACCTTCTGGGCCTTCGCCGCGCTGATGGGGGCCTCGATCTCCTCGATCTTCCTCGTCTACGCGGGGGAGAGCATCGCCCGGGTGTTCTTCATCACCGCCGCGTCGTTCGGCGCGCTGAGCCTGTGGGGCTATACCACCAGCCGCGATATCTCCGGGTGGGGCTCGTTCCTGTTCATGGGCCTGATCGGCGTGATCATCGCCTCGGTGGTGAACATCTTCGTCGGCTCGACGGCGCTGCAATTCGCCGTCTCGGTCATCGGCGTGCTCGTGTTTGCCGGCCTCACCGCCTACGACACCCAGCAGATCAAGGAGATGTACAGCGTCAACGACGACGGCTCGGTCTCGGGCCGCAAAGCCGTGATGGGAGCGCTCAGGCTCTATCTCGACTTCATCAACCTGTTCATGCTGCTACTCCAGCTGTTCGGCAACCGCCGCTAGACGCTGAAGCAGACGCAACAATGACCAAGGCCCCGGCCGTTAGCCGGGGCCTTTTGTTGTGTTGGCTCGTCTTCCTTGGCGTTGTCATCGCCCGGCTTGACCGGGCGATCCAGTAATCACCGCCCTTTCCTACCGCCAGACTTATGATTACTGGATGCCCGCCTTCGCGGGCATGACACGCTCGGACTTGAGCAGCGCCCACGTCGCGCAACTTCGCTCGGGATGAGCGACCAGTCGCTAGGCCTCGACCAGGCGCAGGCCCTTGTCGAGCGCGCGGAGCACGCGGGCGAGATCGTGGCCGCGCTTCAGGATCAGACCGGTCGCCGCGATCACGCTATAGGCGCCCTGCCGGCGCGCCAGCTTCGGCGCCTTCTCGATGCGGTAGAGCGGCGTCTCGGACGCGCGGCGGAACACCGAAAACACCGCCTTCTCGCGCAGCATGTCGATGGCATAGTCGCGCCACTCGCCGCTCGCGACCTTGCGTCCATAGACATTGAGGATCTGGGACAATTCTCGCCGGTCGAAGGCAATCGCGCTGCGCCGGGGTGCTTCGGGAAGATGTGAGCCGCCGCCGGCCTTGCGAGCCAGCGGCAAAACTATTGCATCCGTTTCGCTCAACTGCGCCTCCTGTAACGGAAGCTTCATGATGACCGCAGCCTTAGGGAAATTCAAGCCGGTGCAGGCGCTTACACGGCCTGTAACATAACGAAACATAAATCACAGTTCGGCCCAAGTTCAGCCGTTGGCATGCCCAAAAGAACCTTATGATGTGGATCGTTGCCTCTCGGCCCGGTCCAAAGAGGGACTTCGGATCTCAGCCCCCCAGCCCCCCCGGGGTCTTCTCGAGGACCGGGCCACTTAATTCCCGAGTAAATTGCAAAACGGGTCGGCTTGCCGGCCCGTTTGTTTTTGCGCAGATCAATCTCGCGCTCTCGGCAATCTCGCGCTTTGGGATTGGCGGCGATCAGCTGCCGTTGGCAGCGACCTCGTACTCGGCGGCGCCGAGCACCGGTCCCGAGTTCTCGACCTGCACCATCGCGATCAAGCAGTCGCCGCCCATGGTCTTCAGGTCTTTCAGCGGAAGCCGAAGCGTCATCGCCTCGCCCTTCCACATGCCGACCGGCGTCAGTTCGCGCACCGGGTGATGGTAGCTCAGATTGCGCCCGCGATTTTCGCCGCGGGTGATCGAGACGGTCTCGTTCTCCTTGGCCACGGCAAGCCAGACGGTCGCGGTGCGCGTGTAGGATTTGTCCTGCGCCGCGCCGATGGTGATCACCAGCGTGTCGCCGTCGCCGTGCATGCTGACGCTCACGCGGATATCGGCGAGCCGCGCCGACGCATCCTTTGTCGCCTGAGCGATGGCGCTCGCGTCGCTGCCGTTGACGTGGATCAGCCCGTCGACCACGACCTGCGGCGTGTACACCCTGCCGTCGCCGCGCGCCCGCGCATATTCGCGCTGGCGATCGCTGTTGGCGGCGCTCGACAATGTGTCGTGCCAGCCGAGATAGTTCCAATAATCGACCGAGTAGGACAACGCGACGATCCCGGGCTTCTCGGCAAGCTCGGCCAGCAGCGCATCCGCGGGCGGACAAGACGAGCAGCCTTGACTGGTGAACAGCTCGAGCACGGTGTTGCCCTGCGGAGCTTGCGCCCGGCGACTCTGCTGCTTCCGGCCGCGACGCGACCGGTACGGCAAGCGCGACGAGCGTGCAGGCGCTGAGGATAAGACCAAGTCTCATGGTCGATACAATGCAGGAAGCGGGCCGAAATTTCCGGCAAAAACGGCTCACTATTGGGTCACAACTGAGTGACTGGAGCTGCCCAAAATCGAGGCTGCAATTGCTGACGCCGTCCCGTTATGGTGCGCGGCAGGCATCATTCCCGCCACATCCATCCCACAACCGGCAGCTCACATGAATTTGCTTTCTCTTTTTGGCTTCGTGGCCACGTCGCTCATGCTTCTCTGCTACGCGCTCGAGGATCGGAGCCCATGGTATATCGTTGGCTTTGCTGTGGCCTGCGCGCTCTCTGGCGTCTATGCCGTGCTGCAAGGCGCATGGCCGTTCGCGATGGTGGAGGGCGTCTTCACCATCGTCGCGCTCAGGCGCTTTGCCGTGCGCCTCAAGGCGGCGTGAGACGCATCATTCACGCGGCCGGCCGCGCGAGGCTGCGCAGCACGTAGTGCAGGATGCCGCCGTTCCTGAAATAGTCGAGCTCGTCGAACGTGTCGATCGCCGCGCGCAAGGGCACCGCGCGCTTCTCGCCGCTCGCATAGACGATCTCGGCCTCGAGCCACTGCATCGGCTTGACCTCGGCCAGCCCCTTGAGCGTGACAATCTCGTCGCCCTTGAGCTCGAGCGATTTCCACGCCATGCCCTCGGCGAACAAGAGCGGCAGCACGCCCATGCCGATCAGGTTCGAGCGATGGATGCGCTCGAAGCTCTGCGCGATCACCGCGCGCACGCCGAGCAGCCGCGTGCCCTTGGCCGCCCAGTCGCGCGATGAGCCGGTGCCGTATTCCTTGCCGGCGAAGATGACGAGCGGCACGCCGGCCGTCTGATAGCGCATCGCCGCATCGTAGATCGGCATCTGCTCGCCGGATGGGTAATGCACCGTGATGCCGCCCTCGATGCCGTGCACCATCTGGTTCTTGATGCGCGTGTTGGCGAAGGTGCCGCGCATCATCACCTCGTGATTGCCGCGCCGCGAGCCGTAGGAGTTGAAATCGTGAGCGGCGACGCCGTGCTCGGTCAGATAATGCCCGGCGGGGCTGTCCTTCCTGATGCCGCCGGCCGGCGAGATATGGTCGGTGGTGATCGAGTCGAGGAACAGCCCGAGGATGCGCGCGCCTTCGATGTCGGTCACCGGCGAGGGCGTGGTCGACATGTCGGTGAAGTAAGGCGGGTTCTGCACGTAGGTCGAGCTGTGGTCCCAGCCATAGGTCTCGCCGCCCTCGACCGCGATCTTGCGCCACTCGGGATCGCCGCGGAACACGTCGCCGTAGCGCTCCTTGAACATCGACTTCTTCACCGCCTTGCGCACCACCTTGGCGATCTGCTTGGCCGACGGCCAGATGTCCCGGAGATAGACCGGCGCGCCGTCGCGCATCGGTGCCGAGCGGCTCGGTGGCAAGATCGACCGTCACGGAGCCGGCCAGCGCGTAGGCCACCACCAGCGGCGGCGAGGCGAGATAGTTGGCGCGCACGTCGTGATTGACGCGGCCCTCGAAATTGCGATTGCCCGACAGCACCGCGGCGACCGCGAGATGATGCTCGTGGATGGTGTGGGAGATCTCCTCGGGCAGCGGGCCCGAATTGCCGATGCAGGTGGTGCAGCCATAGCCGACGAGATTGAAGCCGAGCCTGTCGAGCGGCTTCTGCAGATCGGCCTCGGCGAGATAGTCGGTGACCACCTGCGAGCCCGGCGCGAGCGAGGTCTTGACCCACGGCTTCACGGTCAGCCCGCGCTTCACCGCGTTCTTGGCGAGCAGCCCGGCGGCGACCATGACATAGGGGTTGGAGGTGTTGGTGCAGGAGGTTATTGCCGCGATCACCACGTCGCCATGACCGAGGTCGAAATTCTTGCCCTTCACCGGCACGCGCAATTTTGCTTCGGCGCCCTTGCCGTATTCCTTGTCGAGCGCTTCGGCGAAGGCCGAGGCGGCCTTGGTCGAGCGGCACGCGATCCTGCGGACGCTTCGGCCCGGCGATCGACGGCTCGACCGCGGCGAGATCGAGCGCGAGCGTCGCGGTGAATACGGGATCGGGCGTGTCGCTCTCGCGGTAGAGCCCCTGCCCGCGGGCGTAAGCCTCGACCAGCGCGATGCGCGATTTCTTGCGTCCCGTCGCCTTGAGATAGGCGATCGTCTCCTCGTCGATTGGGAAGAAGCCGCAGGTCGCGCCGTATTCGGGCGCCATGTTGGCGATGGTGGCGCGGTCCTCGAGCGGCAGAGTGTCGAGCCCCGTGCCAAAGAACTCGACGAACTTGCCGACCACGCCCTGGCGGCGCAGCATCTCGGTGACGGTCAGCACGAGATCGGTCGCTGTCACGCCGTCGCGAAGCTCTCCGGTCAGGCGAAAGCCGACCACTTCGGGGATCAGCATGGAGATCGGCTGGCCGAGCATGGCGGCCTCGGCCTCGATGCCGCCGACGCCCCAGCCGAGCACCGAGAGGCCGTTGACCATGGTGGTGTGGCTGTCGGTGCCGACCAGCGAATCCGGGAACGCGACCGGGTTGCCGCCGTTCGCCTGCTTGGTCCACACCGTCTGCGACAGATATTCGAGATTGACCTGGTGGCAGATGCCGGTGCCGGGCGGCACCACGCGGAAATTGTCGAAGGCGCCGGCGCCCCAGCGCAAGAAGGCGTAGCGCTCGCCGTTCCGCTCATATTCCTTCTCGACATTGAGCTGGAACGACCGGTCCGAGCCGAACGCGTCGACCATCACCGAATGGTCGATGACGAGATCTACGGGCGCGAGCGGGTTGATCTTCTGCGGATCGCCGCCGAGCTTCGCCATGGCGTCGCGCATGGCGGCGAGGTCGACCACGGCGGGGACGCCGGTAAAGTCCTGCATCAGCACGCGCGCCGGGCGGAAGGCGATCTCGCGGTCGCTTTTGCGCTCCTGGAGCCAGAGCGCGATGCCGCGAATATCGTCGGCGGTAACCGTGCGGCCATCCTCGTGACGCAGCAGATTCTCCAGCAGAACCTTGAGCGAGAACGGCAAATTGGCGATGCCGATCAGCCCGTTAGCCTCGGCCTCCTTGAGGTCGAAATAGTCGTATTCATCGCCGTCGACGTCGAGCGTGCGCCGGCAATTGAAGCTGTCGAGCGAGGGTTCAAGCGCCGATGTCACCTGCTTCTCCTAATGAAAGTCCATCACCTCAAACCTTGCACGGCATGCAAGGCCGTGGCCAATCGAAAGCCGAACGGGGCTCATCCCTTCCCGCTTTGACGCGACCCTTGGCTTAAGGCTTGCGCGATTGCGTTATATAAAAGCCCTTGCGGCAACGAAACAATGACGCGAAGAGACTTTGCCGGGAGCGAGCCGCCGCTCCCGCTGCCTGTCTCGACCGCAACTTGCGCAAATCCTGAGCAAATGCCCCAAACGATCGGCCTCGCCGCACATGGGATCGGCTGCCAGCGCGGCGGCAGGCTGTTGTTTCAGGACCTGAGCTTCGCGCTGGCTCCGGGCGAGGGGCTGCTGGTCACCGGGCCCAACGGCGCGGGCAAGACCAGCCTGCTTCGCCAGATCGCCGGCCTGCTCCCGCTCGCTGGCGGCGAGCTCAGTGTCACCGGCGAGACACACGACGCGCCGCTGCCCGAGCTCTGCCACTATGTCGGCCACGCCAACGCCGCCAAGACGAGCCTGAGCGTCGCCGAGAACCTCGCCTTCTGGGCCGAGTTTCTCGGCGAGGATCGCAATGACCCGCCGAACGCGCTCGCCGCCTTCGGGCTCGGCCCGCTTGCCGATCTGCCCACCGGCCTGCTCTCGGCCGGTCAGAAGCGCAAGCTCGCGCTGTCGCGGCTGTTCGCGGCGCCCCGCCCGATCTGGCTGCTCGACGAGCCGCAGGTCTCGCTCGACGCGGCCTCGCTCAAGCTGCTCGATGGAGCGATCGGCGCCCACCTTGGCGCAAGGCGGCATCGCCATCGTCGCCAGCCACACGCCGCTCAAGACGAAGTTCGCGCACAAGCTCGCGCTGGGAAAGAAGCGCGCACGATGAAGGCCGCGCTTGCCCTCCTGAAGCGCGACGTGCGGCTCGCTCTGCGCGAAGGCGGCGCCATCGGCACCGCGCTCGGCTTCTACCTCATGGTGGTGGCCATCACCCCGCTCGGGCTGGGCCCGGACCTCAACCTGCTCTCGCGCATCGCCCCCGGCATGCTGTGGATCGCGCTCCTGCTCGCGGCGCTCTTGTCCGCCGACCGCATCTTCCACAACGACTACGAGGACGGCGCGCTCGACGTGCTGATCACGGGTCCGCTGCCGCTGCCGCTCGTCGCCGCGATCAAGAGCCTCGCGCATTGGCTCACCACCGGCGTGCCGCTCGCGCTGATCTCCCCGCTGCTCGGGCTCCTGCTCAACCTGCCGCTCGACGCGATCCCGCTGCTCGTGCTGTCGATGCTGGCCGGCACGCCGGCCGTCAGCTTCGTCGCCTCGATCGGCGCGAGCCTGACGCTGGGTCTGCGACGGAGCGGGCTTCTGCTCGCGCTGCTGGTGCTGCCGCTCTACGTGCCGGTGCTGATCTTCGGCGTCGCCACCGCGTCCGCCGCCATCACCGGGCCTGCCTCGCCCTGGCCGCCTCTGCTGATGCTCTGCGCGCTCAGCCTCGCCAGCATCGTGCTCGCCCCCCTCGCCGCCGCCGCCGCGTTCCGGACTGCGCTGCGGTGATAGGTAACTCTCTTACGCAAAAATGCCATTCAGCAGAGATTCGCTTTGCATCGCGATTGATTGCTGGCTTGCTGTGCACTCCAGCCGCCGCATCGAGTTGGCCGGATATCCTCCCCACCCGGCGCGCAAGCGCGCGCCGAACTCCCCGCAAGGGGGAGGTATGGTGCACCTGGCTGTCGATTGCGCTCATAAGCCAAACCCACTAGATCAAACCGATGATAAGCCTCGCCAATCCGACCCGCTTTTTGGGCCTTGTCGACCGCATCGTGCCCTGGCTCACGGTGCTGACGGCCATCCTGCTCGGCGTCGGGCTCTACCTCGCCTTTTTCGTGGCGCCGCCCGACTATCAGCAGGGCGAGACGGTCAGGATCATGTTCATCCACGTGCCGTCCGCCTGGCTCGGCATGTTCGGCTACATGCTGATCGCGGCATCCGCGCTCGGCACGCTGATCTGGCGCCACCCGCTCGCCGACGTCTCGGCCAAGACCGCCGCCCCGATCGGCGCCACCTTCACCTTCATCGCGCTCGTCACCGGCTCGCTGTGGGGCAAGCCGATGTGGGGCACCTATTGGGTGTGGGACGCGCGGCTCACCTCGGTGCTCGTGCTGTTCCTGCTCTATCTCGGGCTGATCGCGCTGTGGAACGCGATCGAGGAGCCTGGCCGCGCCGGGCGCGCCGCCGCCATCCTCGCTCTGGTCGGGGCCGTCAACGTGCCGATCATCCATTACTCGGTCGAGTGGTGGAACACGCTGCACCAGCCGGCGAGCGTGTTCCGCATGGGCGGCCCGACCATCGACCCGTCGCTGCTCGCGCCGCTCCTCGTCATGGCGGTCGCCTTCACCCTGCTGTTCGTGCTGCTGCATCTGATCGCCATGCGCGCCGAGATCCTGCGCCGCCGCGTGCGCGCGCTCCGGCAGACGCAAGTCGAGCAAGCGGCCCTGGTCGAGGCTTGAGCGAGCGCCATGCCTGAGCTTGGAGCGCACGCCGATTTCATCATCGCCGCCTATGGCGTGACCTTCGTCGCGGTGGCGGCGCTCGCCTCGTTCATCGTCGCCGACGATCGCAAGCAGCGCCGGCTCCTGGCCGAGCTCGAGGCGAGAGGCATCAGGCGGCGGTCCGCACCAGCGCCATCGACTTCAAGACCAAGCCCGACCGGCAAGCCGGCGAGAAAGCGCCGCGCGTGAGCGACGTGACGCAAAAGGCCCGTGACGGCGCGCGCGCCCGGCGCCTGGGCCTCGCTTTACCGCTGCTGTTCTTCGCCGCACTTGCCGGGCTGTTCTGGTACGCGCTGCATGGCGGCGAT
The DNA here is from genome assembly GCA_963791255.1 of uncultured Alphaproteobacteria bacterium. Taxonomy (GTDB): domain Bacteria; phylum Pseudomonadota; class Alphaproteobacteria; order Rhizobiales; family Methyloligellaceae; genus Methyloceanibacter. The sequence goes on from CAWBSA010000006.1 coordinate 41,350, forward strand.
CCGTCGCGCCTGCCCTCGGCCCTGCTCGGCAAGCCCGTGCCCGTGTTCACCCTTCCCCCGCTCGAAGGCCTCGTCGCCGACGGCAAGGACGTGCCGGGCTTCGCCTCGACCGACCTCGCGCAAGGCTCCCCGACCATCGTCAACGTGTTCGCCTCGTGGTGCCTCGAATGCCAGGAGGAGCACCCGCTGCTGGTCGCGCTCGCCAAGGAGCCGGGCGTCAGGCTGTTCGGCATCGACTACAAGGACGACGCCGCGGCGGCCCGGCGTTTCCTCGGCCGCTACGGCAATCCCTACGCCCGCGTCGGCGCCGATTCATCGGGGCGGACGGCGATCGATTTCGGCGTCTACGGCGTGCCCGAGACCTATGTGATCACGCCGGACGGCAGAATCGCCTTCCGCCAGGTCGGCCCGCTCAGCGAGACGATCATCAAGGAAAAGCTTCTGCCCCTGCTAAAGCACCGGCACCTACGCCATAAGCCTGTGAGGTTGTCATGCCCGCGTAGGCGGGCATCCAGTAACCGCCACCGCCTGGGTTCGCAAAGATCGGCGGTTACTGGATTGCCCGGTCAAGCCGGGCAATGACAACGGCGCAGGGACCTGCGGCGCTACTTGCGGACCGGGGTGACGATCAGGCTGAGCGATTCCAGGAAGTCTTGGCGCTTGGCCGGGGAAAGATTGGCAAGGAGCCGTGCGTCGGTGGCCGCCGCGGCAGGCACCGCCTCGCGGAGCGCCTTGGCCCCATGCGGCGTGAGCTTGATGGCGTAGGCCCGCGCATCCTCCTTGGCCCTCCGGCGCTGGATCAATCCGCGCCCGAGCAGCCGCCCGACAATGTCGGCAAGCGTCGACCGGTCGATCCCGGTGCGCTCGACCAGGTCGGTCTGGGTCAGACCCTCCTCGTCGGCAACCACCATGAGCACGGCGAATTGGCGTGGCGTGAGCCCACTGGTGCGGGCCTCGGACGCGAAGATGTCAGCCGCGCACTGGCCCGCGCGGTGCATTAAATGCATCGCAGACCGGTTCAGCTGGTTGCCTGATTTAGCCATCATTGCGACCCCGTCGGACATTCGCGCAGAGCGTGTATCCGTCCTGGCTTACCCCTTGCTTATCAGGCGTTCTAGGGCCGACTACAACCTAGGAGCGTGATCAGCAAACGAGAGGTTGCAGCCGCTAAGCCGTGGTAATCGGCTTTTGACCGCAGTGCAACATATCGTTACTGGGAATTTGCCTTGCAAGGCGGTCAGGCCAAGCCGGATGTCAGTCTACAAAGCCCAGTAAGGCCCGCTTCGTTCCGCCTAAGGAACGTCTTTACTCTGCTCGGCTGGCTCGGTGCTGTAGCGCTGCATCAGCGGCACCTGCAAGACGGCGAACAGGAAGGTGAGCGGCAGGAAGCCGAACGCCTTGAAGCTGACCCAGGCGTCGGTCGAGACGTTCCGCCACACCAGCTCGTTGACCACCGCCATGACGGCGAAGAACAGCGCCCAGCGGAGCGTGAGCTTGCGCCAGCCTGCCTCGGTGAGGGTGAACACCGGGCCGAACAGAAGCTCCAGCACCGGCTTTTTCCAAATCAGCCCCGCCGTGAGCAGGACCGCGAACAGCGTATAGACGATGGTCGGCTTGAGCTTGATGAAGGTCTCGTCGCGGAGATAGAGCGTAAGTCCGCCGAACACGAGCACGATGACGCCGCTGACCAGCGGCATGATCGGCAGCTTGTGATAGGCAAACCACGCGGCGGCGAGCGAGACGATGGTCGCCACCATGAACGCGGCCGTTCCGGCATAGATGCCGGCGGCGGCATTGGTGCCGAAGAATACCAGCAGCGGTCCGAGCTCGATGGCGAGCTTGAGCAGCACCGACGGCGCCGGCTCTATCGCCTTGGCTTGCTCGGCGGTCTTTGCTGGCGCGGAGGACTCCGGATCAGGCTGCGGCTTCATTCTCGCTCTCCACGCCGGCTATCGCGCGCGCGAAGTCCTGCGCGTCGAACGGCTCGAGGTCGTCGAGGCCCTCGCCGATGCCGATGGCATTGATGGGAAGTTGAAAGCGCTCGGCGATTGCGACCAGGATGCCGCCACGCGCCGTGCCGTCGAGCTTGGTCACGACCAGGCTGGTCACCCCGGCGATCTCCTTGAAGATCTGCACCTGGTTCAGCGCGTTCTGACCCGTCGTCGCGTCGAGCACGAGCACCACGCTGTGCGGCGCGCTGTCGTCGATCTTCTTCAGCACGCGCACGATCTTGGCGAGCTCGGCCATGAGGTCCGACTTGTTCTGGAGCCGCCCCGCGGTGTCGATCAGGAGCACGTCGGTGCTTTCGGCGCGGGCGCGCTCCAGCGCCTCATAGGCGACACCGGCCGGATCGGCGCCGACCTCCTTGGCGACCACCTCGGCGCCAACGCGCCCGCCCCACACTTTGAGCTGGTCGATGGCAGCGGCGCGGAACGTATCGGCGGCGGCAAGCATGACGCTCGACCCGTCCTGCTTCAGCCGATGGGCGAATTTGCCGATGGTCGTGGTCTTGCCGGTGCCGTTGACGCCGACCACCAGCACGACATGGGGATGCTTGGCCGGCTCGGGCACGAAAGGCTGCGCCAGCGGCGCAAGCACGCTCGCGATCTCCGACGCCAGCACCGCGCGCACCGCCTCAGGCGAAACTCCCCGCTCGTAGCGGCCGCTTGCGATCGCATCGCGGATACGCCCGGCCATGACCACGCCGAGATCGGCCTTGATCAGCACCTCTTCGAGCTGATCGAGCGTCTCATCGTCGAGCTTCCGCTTGGTCAGCGCGCTGGCGAGATTGTCCGACAGCGCGGCCGAGCTCCGCGCGAGGCCTCGGCGAAGCTCCGCGAACCAGCTCCGTTCCGGCGGAGATTTGCGCTCGGGCGGCTCGTCCTCGGCGGGACGCTTGCGCGGCGGCTCCTCCCTTGCGGGCTCCCGCGACGGCGGCTCCTTCTTGACGGGCTCGGCGGGCTCGTCCGTCTTGGGTTGACCCCCGCCAAGCAATCGGTCGAGCAATGACGGCTTCCTGCCTTCGCTCATGGCCTCACCGTGGCGAGCAGCGCCGATCCGTCGTCGCCGCTCACCACTGCGTCGACCACAGCGCCGGCGCAGAGCTCGGCCGCGAGCCTGACCGGCGTGAAATCGGCCGAGCGGCCGTGCGCCTCGTTCTCCATGAGCACCTGGATGTGCCGGCCCCGCGCGCCGGCAAGATGCGCTTGCAGCGCGGCGACGCCCTTATCGCGAAGCGCGGCGGCGCGCCGGGCGACGATCGCGCCATTGACCTGCGGCATCAACGCGGCCGGCGTGCCCTCGCGCGCCGAGAACGGAAACACATGCAGGAAGGTGAGCCCGCACTCGTCGACCAGCGACAGCGAGCCCGCGAACATCGCATCGGTCTCGGTGGGGAAGCCGGCGATCAGGTCGGCGCCGAACACCATGTCGGGGCGCAGCCGGCGCACCTCCTCGCAGAACGCGACCGAGTGGGCGCGCGCGTGGCGGCGCTTCATGCGCTTCAGCGTGAGGTCGTCGCCCGACTGGAGCGAGAGATGGAGATGCGGCATCAGCCGCTCTTCCTCGGCGATCGCCGCCATCAGCGCGGCGTCGGCCTCGATCGAATCGATCGACGAAAGCCTGAGCCGCTTCAGCTCGGGCACGAGCTTGAGCACCGAGCGCACCAGTCTGCCGAGCGTCATCTCGCCGGGAAGGTCCGCGCCATAGGCGGTGATGTCGACGCCGGTCAGCACGATCTCGGCATAGCCGTTGCCGACCAGCCGGCGCATTTGCGCCACCACCTCGCCGGCCGGCACCGAGCGCGACGGCCCGCGGCCGAACGGGATGACGCAGAACGTGCAGCGATGGTCGCAGCCGTTCTGGATCTGCACATAGGCGCGCGCCTTTGAGCCGAAGCCGTCGATCAGATGGGACGCGGTCTCGCGCACCGACATGATGTCGTTGACCGCGACCTTCTCGCTGCCCTCGACCGAAAGCGCCTGGAAGACCGCGGCTTCCGTCTTCTCCTGATTGCCGATGACGTGATCGACCTCGTCCATGGCGGCGAAGCGGTCCGGATCGATCTGCGCGGCGCAGCCGGTCACCACGATCTTGGCGTTGGGGCGCATCCGCCGCGCCCGCCGAATAGCCTGGCGCGCCTGGCGCACGGCCTCGGCCGTCACCGCGCAGGTGTTGACGATCACCGCGTCGCTCATTCCGGCGGCGTTGGCATGCTCGCGCATGACTTCGGACTCATAGGCATTCAGCCGGCAGCCGAAGGTGATGATCTCGATATCCGAGGACATGGGCGGCTTCTAACATGAAATGTTCTGCAGGAGTCAGACCCCGCTCGCGCGACACTCAGGCGCTGGCGGTCTGGAACAGCTCGGCGGGCAGCGTGCCCTCGAAGTCGAGCGCGTAAGGGCCGGTCATCAGGATATGGCCGTCACCCTCGCGCCATTCGATCAGGAGATCGCCGCCGGGAAGGCTGACCCTGACCTTGCGCCCCGCAAGCTTGAGGCGCGCGGCCGCCACGGCAGCGGCGCAAGCGGCCGTGCCGCAAGCCCGCGTCAACCCGGCGCCGCGCTCCCAGGTGCGCACCCTGAGGTGATCTTGGCTCAACACCTGCACCAGAGAGATATTGGCGCGCTCGGGAAACAGCGGATGATGCTCGAGCATCGGCCCGAACTTGGCGAGGTCGTGCGCCGCCACATCGTCGACGAAGAACAGCGCATGCGGGTTGCCGACATTGACCACTGAAGGCGTGTGCAGCACCGGCGCGTCGATCGGCCCGATCTGCAGCTCGATCCGCCGCGTATCGTGGAACGGCTCGGACAGCGGGATCTCATTCCAGGCAAAGCGCGGCGCTCCCATGTCGACGGTTACCGTGCCGTCGGCGCCGGCAAGCGCCGAAAGCACGCCGCTCTCGGTCTCGATGCTGACGCTCTTCTCACCGCGCTCGGCGGCGACGATGCCGGCGACGCATCGCGCGGCATTGCCGCAGGCGCCGACCTCTCCGCCATCGGCGTTCCAGATGCGCATGAACACGTCGGCCCTGCGCGACGGCTCGAGCGCGATGATCTGGTCGCAGCCGATGCCCTCCTTGCGGTCGGCGATGGCGCGCAGCGCGTCCGCGCCGAGCGGCAGCGCGCGCGACGCGCGCATCGAGCACGACGAAGTCGTTGCCGAGCCCGTTCATCTTGCGGAAGGGTATTGATCGAGCCTGCACGGAAGTCCTTTGCTTAGCTGCCCCCTATATAGGGCGAGTAGGTCACGAACTTCCAGCGCTGGCCGCCGGCCCTTGCCTGGCGAGCAGGAAGGCGACGAGCGCAGTTGCGGCGAACACCGCGCCGGCCGAGAAGGTCGCCACCGCGCCGATCCGGTCCCACAGCACGCCGGCAACGATGCTGGCGATCAGGGCAGCAAGCCCGGTCATAAGGCCGAACAGGCCGAACGCCGTGCCGCGCAGCCGCTCCGGCGCGGTCGCCGCGATCAGCGCCGCGAGCACGCCCTGGGTCAGCCCCATATGCAGTCCCCAGAGGCCAATGCCGACAAAGATGGCGACAAGCGACTGGCCCAAAGCGAGGAACAGGTCGGCGGCGATCAGCACCAGAAGGCCGACGAGAAGCAGCGGGCGGGCGCCGATCCTGTCCTGGAGCCTCCCGGCCGGATAGGCGCTCGCCGCAAAGACGAGGCTCATGGCGGCGATCACGGCCGGCGCCCAGGCAAGCGCGAAGCCCGGCGTCCACCGCGCGGATGACGAGGAAAGCCTCGCTGAACCTCGCCAAGGTGAACACCGTGCCGGCGACGATGACCAGCCAATAGGCCGAGCCGAGTTCGGCGACGTCGGCCATGCGGAGCGGGGCTTTGGCCTTGCGCTCGGGCGGCGCGGGCTCCTCGACCCCGAACACGAGGACTACGACCGCGAGCACCGCAGGGATCACCGCGAACCACAGCACGGTGCGGATGTCGTCGTTGAACAGATACATCAGCGCGATGGCCGCGGCCGGCCCGAGCGTCGCGCCCACCGTGTCGAGGGACTGGCGCAAGCCAAAAGCGGCGCCTCTTTGGTCGGCAGGCGTTATGTCGGTGATGAGCGCATCGCGCGGCGCGGCACGGATGCCCTTGCCGATGCGATCGAGAAAGCGGGCGACGAGCACGAGCCCGATCGAGTTGGCAAGCGGGAACAGCGGCTTGGTGGCGGCGGCGAGACCATAACCGGCCACGGTGAGCGCCTTCCGCTTGCCAAGCGCATCGGACAGCCAGCCCGAGAACACGCGGGTGATCTGCGCCGTGGCCTCGGCGATGCCCTCGATCACCCCGAGCGCGGTCGCGCTCGCGCCGAGCGTCACCACCAGAAACACCGGGAGCAGCCCGTGGATCAGCTCCGAGGACGTATCCATGAACAGCGAGGTAAGCCCGAGCGCCCACACCGCCCGCGGCAGTCGCTGCTTCGTCGCATCCGCCGCCATCGGCCCGCTCTCCCCAGCCTTGAGGTATGAGTTCGGCTCACGCGCGTGTTACACGCGAGCGTGTTATATGGCCTTCGTTGCCAGAATCGCGAGCGAGAGCAGCATGACCGTCCTTCCAAGCCATGACCCTGTCCATGCGCTAGTGCCCCATACCTTGCAGGAACCCTTGGTCGGCGCGGCAGCGGGGCCACTCGCCGGGCTGAACTTCATGGTGAAGGACCTGTTCGCAATAGAGGGCCGCAAGGTCTCTAACGGCAATCCCGACTTCTACGAGCATGCGTCCCCGGCGCACCGGACGGCGCCTGTGATCGAGCGCCTGCTCAGAGCCGGCGCATCCTGCACCGGCATCACCATCTGCGATGAATTTTTCTACAGCGTGCTCGGCTCCAACGCCCATTACGGCCAGCCGGTGAATATTCGCGCGCTGGAGCACGTCACCGGCGGCTCGTCTTGCGGCTCGGCCGCCGCGGTCGCCGCCGCGATGTGCGACTTCGCGCTCGGCAGCGACACGGGCGGCTCGATCCGCGTGCCGGCCTCGTTCTGCGGCCTCTACGGCCTCCGCCCGACCTTCGGCCGCATCGACGTGGCAGGCGCGACGGCCATGGCACCGAGCTACGACACGATCGGCTTTCTGGCGCGCGATGCCGAGCTGTTTCGCACCATCGGCCATGTTCTGCTCGATGGCCCAAAGGTCGAAACGCCGGTCAAACGGCTCATCATCCCCGAGGATGTCATCGGCTACGCCGAGAGCAGCATCGACGTCGCCCTGTGGGAGGTGTTCTCGAGGATCGGCGGCGCGCTACCGCACGCCGAGCGGAAAATGCTCGCCGGCGAGGACACCGACAGCTGGCGCGATGCCTTCCGCGTCATCCAGGGCTTCGAGATCCAGTCGACGCTGCTGCCCTTCGTCCAATCGCACAATGTCGAGCTCGGGCCGGGCGTCAAGGAGCGCTTCGAGACGGCCGCCAAGATCAGCTTTGCCGAGGTCGAGGCGGCGCGCGAGGTCCGCGCCGAAGTCACCAAGCGCATGCGCGGGATCGCCCAGCCGGGAACCGTGATCGCGCTGCCGACCACGCCGACGCTGCCGCCGGAGCGCAACATTCCCGACGGCGCCTCGTTCGCCGAGTTCCGCACGCTGACCTTGCAGAGCACCTGCCTCGCCGGCCACGCCGGGCTGCCGCAGATTTCGATCCCTGCGTTCGAGGCGGCGGGCTGTCCCGTCGGCCTTTCCTTTATCGGCTGGCAGGGCGGCGACGAGGCCCTTCTCGACCTCGCGGTCCGTCTTGAGCCCGTCTTAAGGAACCGGGCCTAGGCTCTTCGTTTCCAAGCGAGGACGCGATGCTGGACAAGACGTCGTTTCCCTATGGTGCGGGCTTCCGCTCGCTCAACCGCGAGACGCTCGATCCCGTCACGCTCGGCGTGCGAGGCGCGCTGCCCGCATGGCTCGAAGGCGCGCTGCTGCGTACCGGACCCGCCAAATTCGAGGTCGGCGCCCGCACCTACAATCACTGGTTCGACGGGCTTGCCATGCTGCATCGCTTCGCCTTCGCGAATGGCGCCGTCAGCTATGCGAGCCGCTTCCTCGCCAGCAACGCATTCACCGCCGCGCAAGCGAGCGGCAAGATCAGCTATGCCGAGTTCGCCACCGACCCCTGCCGCAGCCTGTTCGGCCGCGTCGCCGCGATATTCGATCCCAAGCTCACCGACAATTGCAACGTCAATGTCGTCGGCATCGGCGGCGAGCCTGTCGCCTTCACCGAGACGACCATGCCGCTCCGCTTCGCCGCCGACACGCTCAAGACTCTCGGCGTGCTCGACTACGAGCCGCCGCTCAGCGGCCAGGTGTCGATCGCGCATCCGCATTACGACGCGGCGCGTAAATGCCACTACAGCTACATGGTCGAGTTCGGGCTCAGCAGCCGCTATCGCCTGTTCAGCATCGGCGACGACGGCAGCCAGGCGCAGATCGCCGAGATCGCGGTGGATCGGCCCGCCTATATGCATAGCTTCGCCATGACCGAGCATTATCTCGTTCTGGTCGAGTTTCCGCTGACCGTCAGCGCGCTCGATCTCAAGCTCTCGGGCAAGCCGTTCATCCGAAACTATCGCTGGCAACCCGAGCGCGGGCTGAGATTCCACGTGGTCGACAAGGACAGCGGCCGCGAAGGTCGCCACCGCGCGCGGCGACGCGATCTTCGCCTTCCACCATGTCAACGCCTATGAGCAGGGCGGCGGCCTCGTCATCGACATGGTGACCTATCCTGACGCCGACATCATCGATCAGCTTTATCTCGCGCGGCTGCGCGCCGGCACGCCCCTTACCGCGACAGGCGAGCTGACGCGCTTCGAGCTGGATCTTGCCGGCGACGGCAAGGTCGCGCGCCGCACCCTCTCGCCTATTCCGGTCGAGCTGCCGCGCATCAATTACGCCTCGTGCGTCGGCAAGCCGTACCGCTATGTGTGGGGCACAGGCATCGCGGTCGAGGGCGACTTCCTCGACCAGATCGTCAAGATCGACCTTGAAACCACGGGCACCGCGCGCTGGTACGAAGCCGGCTGCTATCCGGGCGAGCCGGTGTTCGTTGCCGCGCCGCGGCGCGCACCGAGGATGACGGCGTGCTGCTGTCGGTCGTGCTCGACGTGGCTAAGGATCGCTCCTTCCTGCTCGTGCTCGACGCCGCCACGCTTCAAGAGATCGCCCGCGCCGAGACCCCGCACGCCATTCCCTTCCACTTCCACGGCAACTACTTTGCTGGCGCTTGAGCGGTTGGCCGGGAGCCACGCTATTGACTCGCTTTTCCCCGGTGAAAGGCGCACGCTGACGCATCACCGGTCACAGTCACGGCATCGGTGGCTGAGAGAGTCTAAGTCGCGCTCCCGCCTACCAAACCAAGGATGGGAGGAATGCCGCTAGAATGTCGCCGCGAAGCCCTGCTATGCGACCAGATGGCAGAATGGGCCGATACGTTTCAGGCGCATCAGACCCTTCTTGATCTGTCGCAGAGATGGAGCAGGCTGGCCGAGGCGCTCGAATCCATCCGCGGCCTTGAAAGCCAGAAATGGAAGCCTCGGCGCGCCCGAAAGGTGCAACCCATCGCTTCCTGCCAGCGCCGGTCCCCTGCTGCGCCAATAAAGGCAACAGCTTGCTTGACTTGAGAAGGCCCTTCCACCAGGATCGCGCCGAAATTCAAGGCAGCTCCGTTCGACGAGCCGCCGCCCTGAACATGATTGGCCGCTTGCGCATCGCGCTCAAGTAGCGCGGAGCGCGGTAGCGCAACAATAGTCAGGAGTCAGGGGGGTCAACATCCGCCAGCGCTGTGCGCCCGCGGATGACATTTTTGTTTGCGCTACCGGCCTCTGGCCTGCTTGAGCGCGTGTTCGGTCTTCGCGCTACCGGCCTCTGGCCGCCCGCGCGCATCGGAGACAGGCAGAGCCTGTGTTTGAGACACTTTCGGAACGGCTAGGCGCCATCCTCGACAAGCTCACCCGCAAGGGCGCGCTCTCCGAGGCCGATGTCGGCGAGGCGATGCGCGAGGTGCGCCGCGCTTTGCTCGAGGCCGACGTCGCGCTCGACGTGGTGCGCTCGTTCATCGACCGGGTGAAGGAGAAGGCGGTCGGCCAGGAGGTGGTGCGCTCCATCACGCCCGGCCAGATGGTCATCAAGATCGTGCATGACGAGCTCGTGCGCGTGCTTGGGCATGACGCGCAAGGGATCGACCTCGCCGCGACGCCGCCAGTGGTCATGATGCTGGTCGGCCTGCAAGGCTCGGGCAAGACCACGACCACCGCCAAGCTCGGCAAGCGGCTCGAGGCGCGCGACAAGCAGAAAGTGCTGATGGCCTCGCTCGACACGCGCCGCCCGGCCGCGCAGGAGCAGCTCCGCGTGCTCGGCGAGCAGACCGGCGTCGCCACGCTGCCGATCGTCGCCGGCGAAGGCCCCCTCGCCATCGCCACCCGCGCGCTCAAGGCCGCCAAGCTCGGCGGCTTCGACGTGCTGCTGCTCGACACCGCCGGCCGCACCCATATCGACGAAGAGCTGATGGAAGAGACGGCCGAGATCGAGAAGATCGCCAAGCCGCACGAGACGTTGCTGGTCGCCGACGCTTTGACCGGCCAGGACGCCGTCAACCTCGCCAAGAATTTCGATGCGCGCGTAGCGCTGACCGGCATCGTTCTGACCCGCGTCGACGGCGACGGCAGGGGCGGCGCGGCGCTGTCGATGCGCGCCGTCACCGGCAAGCCGATCAAGCTGATCGGTGTCGGCGAGAAGCTCGACGCGCTCGAGGATTTCTATCCCGACCGCATCGCCGGGCGCATCCTCGGCATGGGCGACGTGGTCGGCCTGGTCGAGAAGGCGATGCAGCATGTCGAGCTCGACAAGGCCGAGGCGATCGCGCGCAAGGTCAAGAAGGGCGCCTTCGATCTCGACGATCTTTCCGAGCAGCTGAAGCAGATGCAGAAGCTCGGCGGCATGGGCGGCGTGCTCGCCATGCTGCCCGGCATCGGCAAGGTGAAGAAGCAGCTCGACGCCGCCAATCTCGACGACCGCATCCTGAAGCGCCAGCAGGCGATGATCGGCTCGATGACCAAGTCCGAGCGCAAGAACCCGAAGATCCTCGATGCCAAGCGCAAGAAGCGCGTCGCCGCGGGCTCCGGCACATCCGTGCAGGACATCAATCGCCTGGTGAAGATGCACCGGCAGATGGCCGACATGATGAAGGCCATGGGCAAGAAGCGCGGCATCTTCAGCCAGATGTTCGGCTCGGGCCCGCCACCTGAGATGCCGGCCGAGCTTCCGCAAGGCGCAGCCCTTCCGCCTGGAGGTCTGCCGCTGAGTGGCCTGCCACCGCTGCCGCCGGGCGGCTTTCCAGGATTGGGCGGAGCGTTGCCGCGCGGGCTCCCTGGCCTGCCCGGCGTTCCCCGCGGCCTTCCCGGCCTGCCGAAATCGAAGAAACGATGATGACCATCTGGGGCATACCGGTTGTCGTCCAATTGGACTTCGGCAACGCGCTTGTCGGCATCGGCACCATTTTGCTCGCGTTCGTGACCTTCTTCATCACCTACGCGAATATCAGAGAGACGCGCCGCATCGCGCTCCGCTCGAGCAAGGCCGAGGCGCATCAGCAATTGGCGGACAGGCGTCTCCTCTGGAGCGATGCGCTGCGCGACGAGATCGCCGAGCTCATCGCGCTCGCCGCAAATTTCGACCCGGCGACAAGGTCAGGTCCGAGAAGCTCAACAAATGCGTGATGACAGCCACGCTTCGATTGAGGTCCGACCGGGAGGACCACGAGGTTCTTCTCGAAATCCTCAGGGATATTTTGGACCTGATCAAAGTCTCCAAGACGTGGAGCGATGACGAAAAGGACAAAAGACGCCGCCAATTCATCGACAAAATCAGTGAGGTGCAACCGGCGGCGACGTCCGTGCTGCAGAACAGGAGAACGAAATCTAGCTGTGTCTCTGAAGATCAGACTGGCGCGGGCCGGCGCCAAGAAGCGGCCCTATTACCGCATCGTCGTCGCCGATTCGCGGTTCCCGCGCGACGGCCGCTATATCGAGAAGATCGGCACTTACGATCCGCTCCTGCCGAAGGGCTCGGGCGACCGCGTGAAGCTGATCGAGGAGCGGGTGAAGCATTGGCTGTCGCATGGCGCCCAGCCGACCGACCGCGTGCTCCGCTTCCTCGACGCCGCCGGCATGCGCACGCGTGACGCGCGGTCCAATCCGAGCAAGGGCCAGCCGGGCAAGAAGCGCATCGAGCGCGAGGAAGCCAAGGCCGCTGCCGCCGCCGACAAGGCCAAGGCCGCTGCCGAAGCCGCCGCCGCGCCGCCGCCTGCGCCTGAGCCCGAGCAGCCCGCCGCCGAATAGCCTTGGCAGCGACCGAAGACCGCGTGCTGCTCGGCGACATCGGAGCGGCACAGGGGCTGAAGGGCGAGGTGCGCATTCGCTCGTTCACCGAGGAGCCGGGCGACATCGTCGCTTACGGCCCGCTCGAGGACGAGCAGGGGCGCGCGATCGCGATCGCGTCGTTGCGCGCGACGCCGAAGGCGCTGATCGCCCGCATCGAGGGCGTCACCACGCGCGAAGGCGCCGAGGCCCTGACCGGCACCAAGCTCTATGTGCCGCGCTCGCGCCTGCCCGAGCGCGCGGACGAGGAGTGGTATCACGCCGAGCTGATCGGGCTCGAAGCGGTCGGCCGCGACGGCGCGCCGATCGGCAGGGTGGTCGCAATCCACAATTTCGGCGCCGGCGACCTCATCGAGATCAGCCCGGCGGCGGGCGGCGAGAGCCTGATCGTGCCGTTCACCGAGGACAGCGTTCCCGAGGTCGACATCGCATCGGGCCGCCTCATTCTCGTGCCGCCCGAGATGCTCGAGTAAGGGCGGTCGTCCCGGCGCCAGCGCCGAGCGACGGCCGATTAACGACAGCCGCGCCGTCACTCGCACGCCACGGCAAGCTCCTGTACGATCCGCGAAACGTCAGCCGAGCGTTCCAATGAGCAAGCGCGCAACTACAGCCCCCCGGCCGCCCATATTTGCCTGGCTTGGCCCGCTCTCGGGCTACGCCGAGCTCGGTACCGAAGGCTATCCGCGCGACGTGCGGCGCCGGCTGACCATCGTCAATACGATGGCGTTCCTGATCGCCTTCTTCTCCGTCGTCTACGCGGCCGTGTTCGCCTATTACGACGCGTATGCCTACCGGCATCTGATCGCGATCAATCTGCTATTGATGGTGATCGCGCTGTTCGTGCCGCTCGCGCACCGCATCAACGACGTCGCCGCCGCGATCTTGATCGCCGCGATCGAATATACGGCGCTGTTCCTATTCGTCCGCGCCTTCGGCCGCGAGTTGGGCATCCAGATCAATTACATCATCGCCGCGGCGGTCGCCTTCGCCATCTACAGCCTGTCGCATTTGCGGCTCGCCGTCGCGGTGATGGCGATCGGCCTCGCGCTGCACCTCGCGACCTGGTTCCTCTATCCGCAAGAGAAGGCCCTGTTCCACGCCGAGCCGAGCCTGCTCGCCAATCTCTATATATCCTCGGCCGTCACCACCTTCTGCATCATCGCTCTGATCGTCGCCTACGCCTTCAGCGTGGCCGATCAGGCGCGCGCCGAGGCCAACTCGCTGCTTGCCAACATCTTGCCGTTCGCCATCGCCGAGCGGCTCAAGGAGCGGCCCGAGGAGCGTGTCGCCGACAGCGTCGCCGAGGCCTCGGTGCTGTTCAGCGATCTGGTCGGCTTCACCGAGCTCGCGCAGAAGCTCGGCGCGCCGCGCACCGTTGCTCTGCTCCATCACATCGTCACCGAATTCGATCGCCTGGCCGCGTATCATGGCGTGGAAAAGATCAAGACCATCGGCGACGGCTACATGGCGGTCACCGGCGTCAGCCTCCCGCGCGACGATCATCTGCCGTGTCTGGCGCGCATGGCGCTCCGGCTGCCGGAGCTCGTGCAGCGGCTCTCTGCCGCTCACGGCGTCGATCTCAAGATCCGCGTCGGCATCGCCATCGGGCCGGTGATGGCGGGGGTGATCGGCACCGACAAATTTTCCTACGACGTCTGGGGCGAGACGGTGAATCTCGCCTCGCGGCTCGAGTTCGCATGGTCTCCCCGGCGAGATCCAGGTGTCGTGCGCGGTCAGGGACGCGCTTCACGAAGGCTTCGTGTTCGAGGCGCGTGGGCCGATCCAGGTCAAGGGCGTCGGCAAGCTCGAGACCTGGCTGCTCAAGGAAGAGCGCGGCGGGACCGGCGAGGCTGCCCGCGCATGACCGCGATGTGGCGCGCGACCGTGCTCACCATCTTCCCGGAGATGTTCCCCGGGCCGCTTGGGCTAAGCCTCGCCGGCAAGGCGCTCGCCGACGGCAAGTGGCAGCTCGCCACCATCGATATCCGCGACTTCGCCACCGACAAGCACCGCTCGGTCGACGACACGCCGGCCGGTGGCGGCGCCGGCATGGTGATGCGCGCCGACATCGCCGCCTTGGCGATCGATGCCGCCCGCGCTTCGATGCCACCCGACGCCCCTGCCCTTTATCTCTCGCCGCGCGGACGAAAGCTCGACCAAGCGCGCGTGCGCGAGCTTGCGAACGGCGCCGGCGCCATCCTGCTCTGTGGCCGCTTCGAGGGCATCGACCAGCGCGTGCTCGACGCGCGCAATATCGAGGAGATCTCGATCGGCGACTATGTGCTGTCGGGCGGCGAGCTTGCGGCGCAAGTGCTGATCGACGCCGTCGTGCGCCTGCTGCCCGGAGTGGCCGGCAACGAGAGCTCGCTCGCCGAGGAGAGCTTCGCCTCCGATCTGCTCGAATATCCCCATTACACCCGGCCGCGCGAGTTCGAGGGCCACGCCATCCCCGAGGTGCTGCTGTCCGGCGATCACAAAGCCATCGCCAGATGGCGCCGGGAGCAGGCCGAGAAACTCACCAAGGAGCGCCGGCCCGATCTCTGGCAGCTTCATCTGAAGCAGAAACCTTGATCGAGGTCAGAACGTCGGCCCCGGCGCCGTGCTATCAACGGTCGCTAACAACATGGAGGTAATGGGCATGAAAGCCACGACGATGCTCGCGGTAACGATGCTGCTGGCGGGGGTTTCCGGCGCCGCGGCGCAAGAGGGCGATGTGACGGCGGGCGCGGCCTATGCCAAGCAGATCTGCGCCTCCTGCCACGCGGTGCTGCCGAATGAGCAGATCTCGCCGCTGCCGCAGGCGCCGACCTTCCAGACAGTGGCAAACCTGCCCGGCATGACCGAGATGGCGCTCAGCGTCTGGCTGCAGAGCTCGCACCCGACCATGCCCAACATCATCTTGAAGCCTGACGATCTCCGCAACGTGGTCGCCTATATCACCAGCCTCAAGACCAAGGATTAGCAAACGACGTCCCTCCCCCTTCCAGGGGGAGGAATTCGCCGTAAATCCATCGACAAGGGCGGCAAGCTAGGCTAGGAAACCCTCCGCGCAAGCGTTTCCGCCCGCGAAATCATCTAAGGATCAATCAAAAAGAATGGCGTTCGCCCCCAAGGCCTTACGGCCAGGCAGGCGCCCTACGAAAGGTATGGCCATGAATATCATCGAGCAGCTCGAGAAAGAGCAGGTTGCCGCCCTCACCAAGAAGCGCAAGGTCCCGGAATTCGGTCCTGGCGATACGGTGCGCGTCAACGTCAAGGTGGTCGAGGGCGAGCGCAGCCGCGTGCAGGCCTATGAGGGCGTGTGCATCGGCCGGGCTGGCGGCGGGGTGAACGAGAACTTCACGGTCCGCAAGATTTCCTATGGCGAGGGCGTCGAGCGGGTCTTTCCGGTGCATTCGCCGCTGATCGACTCGATCGAGGTGGTGCGCCGCGGCCGGGTGCGCCGGGCCAAGCTCTATTATCTGCGCGGACGGCGCGGCAAGGCTGCCCGTATCCCCGAGCGCCAGGATTCACGCGCGCGCAGCAAGAAGCCGGAGACCTTCAAGGGCTTCAAGAAGCCCAAGGGCGAGCCCGACGATCTGAAGCTGATTGCCGGCGTGACGCCCGAGCTCGAGAAGAAGCTGAACAAGCTCGGCGTGTTCAAGTTCGAGCAGATCGCCAATTTCTCCGACGAGGAGATTACCGCGGTCGACGAGGCGCTCCAGCTCGACGGCGCCATCGAGAACGAGGACTGGGTGGCCAAGGCCGTGGCGCTGATGGCCGAGACCACGGCTGACGAGGTCCCTGCCGGCGAGGACGAGGACCGGATGAAACCTCATCCGACGCGCCTAAGGCCGAGAAGCCGGCCAAGGCCAAGTCCGAGAAGCCAGCCAAGGCCAAGGCCGAGAAGCCGGCCAAGAAGCCCAAAAAGGGCTAGTCCTCGCGGCGTAACGGCGGACTGTGCGGCGTAACTGCGGACTGTCATGGCCGGGCCTGTCCCGGCCATCCACGATTTCTCTGCCGGCTGGCCTTAAGACGTGGATGCCCGGCACAAGGCCGGGCATGACCGGAGTTGGCAATTGGCGTCTCAATCGCTATGTGACGCTCAGCAGTGCTCGACCCTGACAACCGACATGACCAAGCCCCGCACCCTCTACGACAAGATCTGGGACGCGCACCTGGTGCACGAGGCGCCTGACGGCACCTGCCTGCTCTATATCGACCGGCATCTGGTGCATGAGGTGACGAGCCCGCAGGCCTTCGAGGGCTTGCGCATGGCGGGACGCAAGGTGCGCGCACCCCATAAGACGCTCGCGGTCGTCGACCACAACGTGCCGACCACCGACCGTTCCAAGGGCATCGACGATCCTGAATTCGGCGATCCAGATCGAGACGCTGGCGCAGAACTCCCGCGACTTCGGCATTGAGTATTACCACGAGCGCGACAAGCGCCAGGGCATCGTCCATGTGGTCGGGCCCGAGCAGGGCTTCACGCTGCCCGGCACGACCATCGTCTGCGGCGACAGCCACACCTCGACCCACGGCGCGTTCGGCGCGCTCGCGCACGGCATCGGCACGAGCGAGGTCGAGCACGTGCTCGCCACCCAGACGCTGATCCAGCAGAAGGCGAAGAACATGCTGGTGCGCGTCGACGGCGCGCTGCCGCGAAGGCGTCACCGCCAAGGATATCATCCTCGCCATCATCGGCGAGATCGGCACCGCCGGCGGCACCGGCCACGTCATCGAATATGCGGGCGATGCGATCAGCGCGCTGTCGATGGAAGGGCGCATGACCGTCTGCAACATGTCGATCGAGGGCGGTGCCCGCGCCGGCCTCATCGCGCCCGACCAGAAGACCTTCGACTACGTCAAGGGCCGCCCGCGCGCGCCGAAAGGCGGCGCCTTCGAGGTGGCGCAGCATCATTGGGAGAAGCTCTACTCCGACGAGGGCGCGCATTTCGACCGCGTGGTCACGCTGAAAGCTAACGAGCTGCCGCCGATCGTCTCGTGGGGCACGAGCCCCGAGCAGGTGGTCTCGGTCGCGGGGCGCGTTCCCGTGCCGGCAGAGATCGCCGATGAGACCAAGCGCAAGGCGGCGGAGCGCAGCCTCGACTATATGGGCCTGAAGGGCGGCGAGAGGATCACCGATCTCACGCTCGACCGCGTGTTCATCGGCTCCTGCACCAATGGCCGCATCGAGGATCTGCGCGAGGTGGCCAAGGTCGTCGCCGGCCGGCAGGTCAACGCCAATGTGCGCGCCATGATCGTGCCGGGCTCAGGCCTGGTGAAGGAGCAGGCGGAAGCCGAGGGTCTCGACCGGATCTTCAAGCAAGCGGGCTTCGAGTGGCGCGAGCCCGGCTGCTCGATGTGCCTCGGCATGAACCCGGACCAGCTCAGCCCCCGCGAGCGCTGCGCCTCGACCTCGAACCGCAATTTCGAGGGACGCCAGGGGCGGCTCGGCCGCACCCACCTGGTCTCCCCCGCCATGGCTGCGGCGGCGGCGATCGCCGGCCGCTTCGTCGACATCCGCGAATTCTAGTAAGCCGCTAAGTGATGTCATTCCCGCGCAAGCGGGAATCCAGTAAACAATGCCGCATGTTGTAACCTCTGTCCGAATTACCGGATTGCCCGGTCAAGCCGGGCAATGACACTTTACAATGACGACATGAGCTCGCTGGTTCAGCAGAAATTCGGCGCTGCTGCCGCCGATTACGCGGCCTCTTCCGTGCACGCCAAGGGCGCGAGCCTCGCCCGGCTGGTCGAGCTGGTCGATCCTAAGCCCTCTTGGCGCGTGCTCGACGTCGCGACCGGAGCCGGCCACACTGCGCTCGCCTTCGCGCCCCGTGTGGCCAAGGTCATTGCCAGCGACATCACCGATCAGATGCTGGTTGAAGCCAAGAAGCTCGCGGCGGAGCGCCGGCTTGGCAATTTCCGCACCGCGCGCGCCAAAGCCGAGGACCTGCCCTTCCCCGACATGAGCTTCGACTTGGTGACCTGCCGGCTCGCCGCGCATCACTTCGTCAAGCCGTCGGCCTTCGTCGCCGAGGCCCATCGCGTGCTGATGCCGAACGGCGTGCTCGCGGTCGTCGACAACATCTCGCCCGATCGCGAGATCCTTCCCGCGCTCGACGCCGCGGAAGCGAGCGAGCTTTCGTCCGCCTATAACGCCTTCGAGAAGCTGCGCGACCCGAGCCACGGGCGCTGCCTCGGCCTTGCCGAGTGGACGGCGCTGCTCGGCGAACAGGGCTTCACCGTCGTGCACAAGGAGCACATGGACCAGGACATCGAGTTCGACCCCTGGGCGGCGCGCATGCGCTGCGACGCTGCCACGGTCGCGCGGCTTAAGACGCTACTCGGCGCGGAGCCACTGCGGAGCCTTCTAAGATCGCGCGAGAGCAAGGGGGGCCTGATCTTCACGCTTCAGGAAGCGATCGTCGTGGCGCGGAAGTCCGCCTAATCGCTCGCCTGGCGGACGCAAAGGTCGCCGCTAGACGGCGGGTCGAACCGGTAAGAAGACCCTAGTTCCCGATGTGCCGGCCGTAGATGCTCGGGCTGCCATTGAAGCCGTTTCCATTGCCGTTGCCGTTACCATCACCGTCGTGATCGTCGTCGTCGTTGTCCTTGTGAGCCTGCTTCTTCTTGTCTTTGTTGTTGTCATTGCTATGCGACGCGTTGGCGTCGTCGCCGTTATGCGGCTTGTCATTTTTTCCACTTTTTTTGTTTTTGTTCTTACCGTTGCCGTTATGCGGGCCGTTATCCCAGTCGTCGCCATCGTCATAGCGGCCGTAATTGCGATCGCCGCCATTGTCCCAGTTGCCGCCGCCGTTATTCCAATTGCCGGGGCCGTTCCGATACAGGCCGGGATTGCCGCCACCGTAGTTCGGACCGCCGCCATAGGGTCTCCAGCCCGGCGCCCAGCCTGTACCCGGTCCATAGGCCTGTTGCGCGCAGTAGCCGTTCCACGGCCCGCACACGCCCCGGCACCAATTGTTCCAGCCGCCGCATTGAGCTTGGCAAAAATTGTTCCAGGGCCCGCATTCCTGCGCGCACCAATTGTTCCACTCGCCGCATTGCGGCATGCACCAGTTGTTCCACGGGCCGCAGCCTTCGGCCGACGCCGGCGACGACCCTCCCGCGCCCGCGGCAAAAAGAAAGCCGACAAAGGCCAGTGCGGCGAAGTAGCGGTTGGTGAGCATTCGATCCCTCGTCCTTCAAGAGGTCCGCGGCAAAAGGCGGAAGTTCGGTCATTGACTAGGTTACACTCGTGGCCTGAATGCGACATGAGCACGCAATTCAGTCGCCGTTCAGAAAACGGCACCCGCTTGCCACTGGCCGCGGCAAGGTAACAATCGAGCGATGACCGCCGGCAAGGACGCAAACGACTGGGATAAGCGCGAGGCGCCGAGCCTCGCCGCGCTCGAAACGCTCGCCGACGCCGCCTATCGGCGCCTGCCGGACGCCTTCCGCCAGCTCATCGGCGACGTCATCGTCCGCGTCGAGGACTTCCCCACCGACGAGGTGCTCGATTCACTGGGGATCGATTCGCCGTTCGACCTGCTCGGCCTCTATACCGGGGTCGACCTCGCGCGCAAGAGCGTGATGGATGTGAGCGCCGTGCCCGACATGGTGTTCCTGTACCGCCGCCCGATCCTCGATTATTGGGCCGAGCACGAGGAGACCCTGGGCGGCATCGTCACCCATGTCCTGGTGCACGAGATCGGCCACCATTTCGGCCTGTCCGACGCCGACATGGAGCGCATCGAGCAAGAAGCGGCGGCCTAGGCGGAGAAACGCCATCCGGAAGCACGCGAGAAAGGCGGGCGGTCATTCCGTTGCGAATTGCCTCCCGGCCGCCAACACCGCTATGGTTACGCGGTGATGAAGACAACCTTGCGCCTAGCGCTTATCGGGCTGTTCGGCAGCGCGCTTCTCTGCGGCTGCGGCCTGAGCGGCGACCAGGAAGGGGCTGCGTTATCGAGCCTTGAAACGAGCAGGATGGGACCGCCGGCGATCACCGGCCCGACCCTCCAGCAATACCTCTCCTACCAAAAAGGCGCCCAGCAGGTCGCGCAAGGCAAGATGACCCTGGACGGTCATCCCGTGAGCTGCGGCGCGCGGCCGACGGTGATCGACGCGAACCTCGACAGCTGGGGCGGCTCGTTTCCAGGCTATCTGATCCTCAACCCCAATCGACTGAGGGGTCTTTCGACGCCGGTGAAGCAATACGTCTACTACCATGAATGCGGCCATCAGTTCGTGGGCGCCAGCGAAACTGGCGCGGACTGCTTCTCCATCCGCCGCGGCGTGAAATCTGGCTGGCTGAATGCCGCGGGCATGAATCAGATTTGCGACTTCATTTCGGAACTCAAGGGCGATGCCGCGCACCCTCCCGGCCCGCAGCGCTGCCAATTGATGCGTCAGTGCTATGCCATGACGCTTCACGACAAGGCCCAGGCCCACAATTAGACCCGTGCGACGGCGGCTTCGCAGCCCGGCGATTTTCTCGCGCTGATGCCGACACGCAGACATCACAACGGACCGGCGACGCCTTGCGCCAAACAGCGGCGGAATAGCCGTTGACGCTTCCCCGACCCGCCCGCAGACTGACCCGCGGTCGGTGCATCGGGGCAGCGAAGGGAACATCAATGCGGTCGGCTGCCCGTGTCATGGCCTTGATCGCGCTTGCCCTCGCGCTGGCGCTCGGCGCCGCGGCGATTCTGCCGGAGGACGAGGCGAGCGCGCTCGACCAGGGCAAGCTCGTTCAGCCCGGGCGGCTGGTGGTTGCCGGGCGCAAGCTCTCTTGCGGCGCGACCGCGACTCTGCTGCGCGATTTCGAGGGCTTTGCCGTCTCCTCGACGGTGATCATGCTCAACATGCAGGCGCTGAATGGCTTGCCGCGCCCGGTGCAGTGGCTGATCTACTATCACGAATGCGGGCATATCCTGTACGGGCCGAGCGAGACCGCCGCCGATTGCTACGCGGTCAGGCGGGCGCGGCGCGAGGGCTGGCTGAACGAGAAGGCGCTCGACGACATCTGCGCGGTGTTCAACATCGCCGGCCACGGCCCGATGCATCCCGATCCCGAGCAGCGCTGCAACGATCTTAGGCAGTGCTTCAGCAAGAAAAGCGGCATAACGGCGCAAGATGACGGCCGCTAGCGCCGTGGCGATTGCGCGGATTCCGGGCTGGCCGTAGAGTGCGATTCATCATGCGGGACGGACGGGCACGTTTCTGGTTAGCGCTTGGCTGCACCTTGGGGTTGGCGGTCTGCATCATGCAGACGAGCGCCGCCCGCGCCGAGGATTGGTCGAACAGCGAAGGCTCGACCACCGAGGGTCCGACCATCGACCAATATCTGGAGGATGCCGGTCCCGACGCTAAGATGATCAACCACGGCTCGCTCAAGATCGACGGCAAGTCGGTCAATTGCGGCAAGCGGCCGACGGTTATGAACCCGAATTTTGACAGCTGGGGCGGCGCCTTCCCCGGCTTCGTCATCCTCAACACCAAGAAGATCAGCGGGCTCTCGACCGAGGTGAAGCTGTATATCTACAGCCACGAATGCGGCCATCAGTTCGAAGGCCCCGACGAGACCAAGGCCGATTTGTTCGCCATCAGACGCGGGGTGAAGTGGGGCTGGCTCGACGCGCAGGGCATGGAGGACATCTGCACCTTCATCTCCCAGCTCAAGGGCGATTCGGTGCACCCGCCGGGGCCGCAGCGTTGCGACACCATGCGCAAATATTATCAGGAGCTGATCGAAGGCGGCGGCCAGAACGCGTCGTCGGGCTCCGCGTCAGAGCCGCAGCCGCAGACTCTCGGCCCCGCGCAATAGCGCTGCATCGCCGCCGCCTGTGCGATGTCATCGCCCGGCTTGACCGGGCGATCCAGTAGTCACACTCGGGGGTTACTGGATTCCCGCTTTCGCGGGAATGACACCCTCGCGATCTAGAAAATCCAGGCGATCATCAGCCAGAAGATCACGAAGAAGATCAGGAAGCCGGCAATGGTGAAGGGCAGCTCGCCGAAAATGGCGTCGCCACCCGACACCACCGCCATGATCAGGATCACCACCAGCGACACGCCGAATGAGACGATGGCCGCGTTCTTGAGGCCAAGCCCGGCCGAGAACGGGTCGGAATCTTCGCCGAGCCCCGCAACGAAATAGATCCCGCCGCCGACGACTACAATTAGCAGCACCAGCGCGATCGCCGCAGCGATCAGGAGTCGCGTCGCCTCGGTGCGGTCGTGCTGGTCATGCTGGCTTGGCATTGCGCGCCTAGTCCTTATCGCCAGCGTCCTGAGCTCTCGAGATTGCCTCTCTGATCTCGCCCGGGTCCGGCATGTCCTTGATGGTGAACTCGGGCTGATCGCCCGCCGTCGACACCTGAATCGTGCCGACCCCGAGGATGCGGTTGAGGAAGCCCTGGGTCACATGCACCGCGCGGATATGCTTGAGCGAGACCGAGGTACGATCCTTGCTCAAGATGCCGCGCTCGTAGAGAAGCTCGTGCTGGGAGACGGTGAGCGTGGTCTGCCGCGTGTGGATGTACCAATAGAGCAGGAGCAGGATGCCGGCACCGAAGGCCGCGATCAGGATCACGCAGCCGATGAACCAGAAGGGATGCGCCCGGAACATCGCCGGATGCGCCTCATAGACCAAATCGCCGTTCATCGCGCCGCTCCCTCGTTCATCGGACGGGCGAACTTAATCCGCGTACCTGCGGGTGAAAAGCGAAGATATCGCGAAACTCCACCGGCATTGCGACTGGAAAGGCGGGCGGCGAGAGGCTAAATAGGCCTCACATGCAACGAGGTTCGCCATGCAGAAATTCACCACGCTGACCGGGATCGCGGCCCATCTGCCGATGATCAATGTCGACACCGACATGATCATCCCCAAGCAGTACCTCAAGACCATCAAGCGTACCGGGCTCGGCCAGGGCCTGTTCGCCGAGCTCCGCTATGACGAGAAGGGCGAGCCGCACCCGCATTTCGTGCTGCATAAGCCGCCCTACCACGAGGCGACCATCCTGATCGCCGGCGAGAATTTCGGCTGCGGGTCGAGCCGCGAGCACGCGCCCTGGGCGTTGCTCGATTTCGGCATACGCTGCATCATCGCGCCGTCCTTCGCCGACATCTTCTACAACAACTGCTTCAAGAACGGCATTCTACCGGTCACCTTGCCGCAGGCCGAGATCGACAAGCTGATCGACGACGCCTCGCGCGGCGCGAATGCGCGCATCACCATCGACCTTCCGGCGCAGGAGATCAGAGGCCCCGACGGCGGCGTGATCAAGTTCGACGTCGATCCATTCCGCAAGCGCTGCCTGATCGAGGGCCTCGACGATATCGGGCTCACCATGGAGAAGGCCGACGCCATCTCCGAGTTCGAGTCGAAGGCGCGCAGCCACCGCCCCTGGGCTTGAGGTTGGCCACGGGGTGCGAGAGGGCAGAGAAGCGCGACCATCGTGCCGGCAGATGGTAATGCGCAGCGCCAATCGCCGAGGACGCGCTCATTTCGGTCTCTCGGCTGTGGCGCCAAGCCGATGCGCGGGCTCATCTCTCAGGAATTCCGGCTGCGCCAGTCCCCACCGATTTAGCCGGAAGGCAATTGAGGTCTCGAGCACGCCAAGGCCATAGGTCACGCTCCTCGGGAAATCGATGCTCGAAGCCTCGGCAAAGTAGCGGGTCGGACACGAGATCTCCCCTACCCTGAAGTCGAAGGCGATCGCCTGCGCGATCATCTGGTTGTCGAAAATGAAATCGTCCGAGCAGGCGAGCAGCGGCAGCCTCTCGAGCACCTTCCGGCTCCACGCACGGTACCCCGTGTGAAATTCGGAGAGCTTGCTCCCGAGGAGGACATTCTGCGCCGCGGTCAGCGCGCGGTTCGCCACATATTTGTAGAGCGGCATGCCGCCGGCCAAAGCACCACCGCCGAGAATGCGCGAGGCGAGCACCGCGTCGTAATCACCAGAGGCGATCATCGAGGCCATCGCGGTAACCAGCCTTGGCGTATATTGATAGTCGGGGTGAAGCATGACCACGATGTCGGCGCCACGAGCAAGCGCCGCGGCGTAGCATGTCTTCTGATTGCCGCCATAGCCGAGATTGCGCTCATGCCTTATGGTATGAAGGCCGAGCGATCGCGCGATTTCAGCGGTCGCGTCTTGGCTCGCGTCGTCGGTCAGGATGATGTCGTCGACAACGTCTTTCGGGATTTCCGCGTAGGTCCGTTCGAGCGTCCTCGCGGCATTGTAGGCCGGAAGAACGACGGTGACGCGCTTGCTCAGAATCACATCCGCCTCGCTGAAAGCTTGCGTAGTGGCAAAAGCGCAAGCTTACTCGAACGGGATCGGCGGGGTGGACTGCTCGATCAGCGTCTTGCCGTCGCGGGTGATCTTGACCGCGGCGAAATATTTCCATTCCGACGGCCAGCCGCCCGCCGGCACCCCACGCTTGCCGGCGAGCAGCATGAAGGTCTGCTTGTCCTCGGCGAGCGTCTCGCTGTTGCTGAGCAAGGGTTTCTCCTCGGTGCTGAGCGAAATCTCGACCACGTCGCCCTTCTTCAGATCGGCGGCGAGAACATAAGCGAGCGCAGGGGTGTTGAAGCGGGGCACCGGCGGCGTCCCCTTGGCGAGATCGTCGGCCGTGATCTCGCGGCCGGCGATGCCTAAGGCCAGGACCTTAGCGTCCTCGGCAAACGCCGGGGCTGACGCCCCCAATACCACCAGCACGGCAAACAGCGCCCTTGTCAGCATTTCACTCTCCCATTAGGCAAGGCCGCAAGGATTTAGCACAGGAACGGCCCGCGCGATGACCACTTACAATTTATTGCTTCTCCCCGGCGACGGCATCGGGCCCGAGGTGATGGGCGAGGTCGAGCGCATCGTCGGCTGGATCGGCGCCCAGGGCCTCGCCACCATCAACACCCAGACCGACCTTGTCGGCGGCTGCGCCTACGACGCGCACGGCGAAGCGATCTCCGACGCCACGATGAAGACGGCGCTCGAGGCCGACGCGGTCATGCTCGGCGCCGTCGGCGGCCCGAAATGGGACGGCGTTCCTTACGACCAGCGCCCCGAGGCGGGGCTGCTCCGCTTGCGCAAGGACCTCGAGCTGTTCGCAAACTTGCGCCCCGCGATCTGCTATCCCGCGCTCGCCGACGCCTCCTCGCTCAAGCGCGAGCTGGTCGACGGCCTCGACATCATGATCGTGCGCGAGCTGACCGGCGGCGTCTATTTCGGCGAGCCGAAGACGATCATCGATCTCGGCGGGGGCCAGAAGCGCGCCATCGATACCCAGGTCTACGACACCTACGAGATCGAGCGCATCGCCGCGGTCGCCTTCGAGCTTGCGCGGAAACGCCGGAACCTGGTTCATTCGGCCGAGAAGCGCAACGTGATGAAGACCGGCGTGTTGTGGAACGAGGTGGTCACGCGCCTGCACAAGCAGCGCTACGCCGACGTGACGCTCCAGCATATCCTCGCCGACAATTGCGCCATGCAGCTGGTGCGCGCGCCGAAGCAGTTCGACGTGATCGTCACCGACAATCTGTTCGGCGACATGCTGTCAGACGAGGCGGCGATGGCCACCGGCTCGCTCGGCATGCTGCCGTCGGCCTCGCTCGGCGCCGCCGACGCGAACGGGCGCCGCCCCGCCATGTACGAGCCGGTGCACGGCTCGGCGCCCGACATCGCCGGCAAGGGCGTCGCCAACCCGATCGCCACCATCGCCAGCTTCGCCATGTGCCTGCGCTATTCCTTCGATCTCGGCACAACCGCCGACGCCATCGAGCGCGCCATCGCGCGCGTGCTCGATCAGGGCTTGCGCACCGCCGACATCAAGCAGGAGGGCTGCCGCACCGTCGGCACGCGCGAGATGGGCGGCGCCATCCTCGCCGCGCTCGATGCCGAATAAGCCGGCATGAACGAGCTGTCGTCCCCCGCGTCACCTACAAGTCGCGAACGGAGCGAAAACGAGATCGTTGTCGTACTGGATTATCGGCGCATCCGCATCGTGCTGTGGGTCGTCACGCTCACTCTTATAGCGCTCGGTATATTTCGCACGGTCTGGATCTATACCGTCCACACCGCACCTCCGGGCTTTCAATTGATCAATTTCGACGGCGAGAACACCGTGCAGGAATGGTGGTCGGTGTTCCAGCTCCTGCTCGCGGCTGGTCTCGCTCTGTTGAACGGGTTCGTCGAACCCAACGGCCGCTGGAAGCCTTATTGGTTCGCGCTCGCCGGGATCTTCGTTTTTCTGTCGCTCGACGAATCCGTGGGTATCCACGAATTCATCATGGGCCTGCTGGCGCCCTATCAGTTCACCGACTTCCTGCTGTTGGCCTGGATCGTCCCCTACGCCATCGCATGCTTGGTCATCGGCTTGATCTATCTTCCTTTCATGGTCGCGCTACCGCCGGGCATCCGGTGGCGGGTTATTTTCGCCGGCGCACTCTACCTGGCATCTGCCATGGGCGATGAGAGCATAGCAGGCCACTGCACGACCATCGGAAACATGACCTGCTCTGAGCTTGAAGTCATCGCCGAGGAGAGTGGCGAAATCATCTCCATAACGATCTTCATACTCGCGCTTTTGGCGCTGCTCGGATCGCGGACCCACACCGTCGCAGTGAAACTGGTGAACGACAGCGGCTTTGGACCGCTCGCGGTCGCCGCCCCGTCGCATGGCAATTCGCAAATCGCGGGGACCCGAAGCAGTTGGGTCGCAATCTACGCGGCGATGGCGCTCCTGACCTTCGTCTTTCAGACGTCGGTCCGCTTGATGCAATGCTCCGGATTTGAGAATTGTGCGCTCAGCATTGTAAAGGCGGCGGTCTGGGCGGGGATCTGGCCGGCCTCCTGGGTCGTGTATGTTGCGGGCCTACCCCCCATCAATCGGCTGTTCTAGGCTCGGCGAAGTCGCGCGCACGGGCGCACGCTGTGGGGTGTTCGCCCGAATGTTGCTCGAAACGGCGAGAGGAACGGCATGAAGTACACCGTCAATTTGGCAGCCGCGGCTTTGCTGCTCGGCTGCCTCCCTGCCTTCGCTGCCGAGGAGGGCGGAACGCCGGCGTCTCCGCCCCCCGAGGCTGCCGCGCCGCAGGCGGCCGCACCACAAGCCGCCAAGGAGCCCGAGCTGACGCCGGAGGAGAAGGCCGAGAAGGACGCGCGCAAGGCCTGCAAGGCGAAGATCTGCGACATCCTCGCCACGCGCGAGGAGACCGGCGACGACGTCGCCTGCGACATCGTCAAGACCTGGCGCGCCGAGGACATCGCCACGATGCTCGGCGGCAAGCTCGACTGGCCGTTCGGCAAGGCGGTGTGCAAGTCGAAGCTCGAGCTGAAGCGCGCCTCGCTCGCCAAGGCCATGAGCGAGGCGACCTATGAGGTGGTTGTCCCGGCGCAGACGGTCAGCTGCACGCTCGCGCAGAAGGACAAGGGCGAGCCTTACGTGGTCGAGATCGAGATCGCGCCCAAGGTCAGCTTCGCGAACGGCAAGGCGGTGACGGCCACTCTCAATTGGGGCAAGGCGTCGGCGCCGCTGTTCGTCTATCCGTTGGTCTATGCCGGCACCGGCCTCGACAACCAGACCAACGTGCTCGGCCCCGAAGTGGTGCGCATGGTGAACGAGTTCTCGACCAAGAAATGCGCCGAGGTCAAAGCCGAGCTGCCGGGCGTACCGCCCGCGAATTAGCCGGCGCGCTTGGCCCTCAAACAACCTTGAACCAGGCTTCACAGTCCGCGCCTAATGTCGTTTGAAACGGAGCGGTGCGGCGGCGCCATGGACGATTTGCCGGGGAGCGAAGGTCAGTTGCTGGACGCTCCGCCGCGCCCGGGCAGCCGGCGCACGTCGCAATTGCTGCGTGCGTTCGTGGCGAGCCAGACCACGTCGCGCGTCAGCCTCGGCACGCTGCGCGACGCTCTCGGCGACCGCGGCTTCGGCGTTCTCCTGTTCATCTTCGCACTGCCCAATCTCGTCCCGGTCAACATCCCGCTGCTGTCGGCGGTGCTCGGGCTTCCGCTCGTGTTGCTCGCCGCGCAGCTCTCTTACGGGCGGCACAAGCCGTGGTTTCCCGACTGGTTGGAGCGGCAGTCTTTCCCGCGGCTCGGTCCTGCCGCGGTGGTCGGCAAGGCGCTGCCTTCGCTCGAGCGCGTTGAGCGTCTGTTGCGCCCGCGGCTGACAATGCTCCTGTCCTGGACCGGCGAGCGCCTCATCGGCATCGCCATTCTCATCCTTGCGCTCGTTCTCACCCTGCCGATCCCCTTCGCCAACGCTCTGC
The DNA here is from genome assembly GCA_963791255.1 of uncultured Alphaproteobacteria bacterium. Classification (GTDB taxonomy): domain Bacteria; phylum Pseudomonadota; class Alphaproteobacteria; order Rhizobiales; family Methyloligellaceae; genus Methyloceanibacter. The sequence goes on from CAWBSA010000006.1 coordinate 69,979, forward strand.
CGGCCTGCGCCATCGCCATCTTCGCGCTCGCCATTCTCGAGAAGGACGGCCTCGCCGTCCTGGTCGGGCTGGCCGTCGGCGCATTCAGCCTGTTCGTGGCCGCGACCGTGGTCATCGGCCTGCTGAAGGCGTTTCTGTTCTTCTTGGAACGCGCTTTCGCCGGCTGAAGCTTCCTCCCCCTGAAAGGGGGAGGTCGGCGCGCAGCCACTCGTGGCGAAGCGCGCCGGGTGGGGGTCAAGGGCCTTGGCTCCATAGTGACCCCTCCCCGGCCCTCCCCTTCTAGGGGAGGGAGTCCGGCGTGATCAGGCGATGCCGGCGCGCTTGAGCTCGCGCCCGAGCTGTCCGGTGACGAACAGCCTGAACATGCGGATGTCGCATTGGAACGACCAGGCGGGATGGGAGACCATCGCCGGGCGGTTCCGTTCGACCAGGAAATGTCCGGTCCAGGCGAACAGATAGCCGATCCCGGTTCCGATCAGCGCGATCATCGGATTGACAGTGACGAGGCCGGCAATCAGCGCGAACGCGCCGAGCCCGGTGCCGATCACATGCAGAATGCGCGTGCCGCCTTGCGCGTGATGGCGCAGATAATGCTGCCAGAACTGATCGAAGCTTTCGCCCGCCATCACCTCACCGATCCTGCTTAAGCGAGCGGGCAGCCTATTGCCCCAATTGCCGCAGGGTCAAGCAACCGCTCAGCCCGGAGCGCTCTCGCCGGAATTGACGATCGCGTTCTGCGCCAGCGGATCGGCGAGCGCCATCTCGGCGACGGCCGGGTGCGCCGCGTAATAGCGGCGAAGCTCGACGAATAGCGCCGCGGCACCAAGCAGCGACAGCAGGATGGGGACCGACAGGGGCATGCCCAACGCGGCGAGCGCTGCCGCAATCAGACATCCGCTCGCCCCGCCGGCGTCCCAGGCGCCTTCCGCGGCGACATGGAACCGGAGCGCGCAAGGCGAGCTCTTGGCCTGATTGTAGACGGCCGTCATCAGCGTCGGGATATAGAGACAGACCACCAACGCGCCGAGCGCGTTGGCGATGACGGCAAGGAGCGCGTGGCCCGGCGCGTTGGCGCGCAACAGAACGGTGAAGATGAGCGAGCCCAGGCCGTACCAGACGGCGCGCCGTCCATGACCGGCGTCGATCAGCCGGCCGAGAACGAGACCCGCCACCGCGCCGACCAGGGCTGCCAGCGCGAGCGCGCCGCCGAATGCCGTGAAGCTTTCACCGAGCGACAGGAACAGCACGATCTGCCAGACGAAACCATATCCCGCGGCGATCCAGCCATCGGCCAGGAACAGCATCATGCCCGGGATGGCCGCCTTGAATGCGCCCGGGACACGGCGCGCCACCGCCACGTCGGGGGTCCAGATCAGCGGCACGGCGGCCGTCACTTGCACGATCGCCGACGCGCCGAAGGCCACCAGCGGGCCGTAGGCGACCAGCAGGAGTCCGGTCACAAGCGGGCTGACGATACCGGCCACCGCCGCAATCGCCTCGCGCGCGCCGAGCTCCGACCCGCGATGCTCGCGATTGCCGAGCGCGGCGAAATAAGCGTGGTAGCTCGACCAATAGAACGTGTCGCCGAGCGCGGCGACGATGCACAGCACAAACAGGCCTGGACCGACGCCGTGCACCACGGCAAGCAGCGGATATTGGAGAGCGGTGAGGCAGGTGCCGGCGACGACGACCGCGCGCATGCCGCAATGGACTGCGATCGGCACCACGATCGGCCTGATGATGAAGCGCGCGCCGAGGATCAGCGCGAGCGAAGCGAGCACCCAGGCCACTGACAGCCCGGACTTCAGCAAATAGACGGCAAAAAAGGCCCCTCCCCCGCTTAAGGCGATCGAGTGGATGCCGTAATGCAGGTTGAGGAGGTTGACCGTCCTTGAGCGGAAGAACGCCATTCGATCCCGGTGCGCGGATAGGTGGAAGACGAGGCCCGATGAACCGGACCCGGACGGCTAGGCGAGAGCAGCCTTTTCGGGCGCCAGCAAGGCCGGAGCGGTGATGCCTTTACATTCGCGCTTCCGTCCCATAAATCCGCCCGGAAGCCAAGCCAACCGCCCGGCTACAGGAGCCATCATGGGTTACAAAGTCGCCGTCATAGGCGCGACCGGCAATGTCGGGCGCGAGATGCTCAACATCCTCGCCGAGCGCGAATTCCCCGCCGACGAGGTTTTCGCCATCGCTTCGCGCCGCTCGATGGGCGTCGAGGTCTCGTTCGGCGACCACCGCCTGAAATGCCGCGACCTCGAGCAGTTCGATTTCAGGGGCGTCGATTTCGCCCTGATGTCGGCCGGCTCGGCCGTCTCGAAGGAGTGGTCGCCCAAAATCGGCGCGCAAGGCTGCGTGGTGATCGATAACTCCTCCTGCTGGCGCTACGACCCCGACGTGCCGCTGATCGTGCCCGAGGTCAACGCCGACGCCGTCGTTGGCTTCACCAAGAAGAACATCATCGCCAATCCCAACTGCTCGACCGCCCAGCTCGTGGTGGTGCTGAAGCCGTTGCACGACTACGCCAAGATCAAGCGCGTCGTGGTCGCCACCTATCAGTCGGTCTCCGGCGCCGGCAAGGAGGCGATGGACGAGCTGTGGGACCAGACCAAGGGCATCTTCGTCACCGATCCGCCCGAGCCCAAGAAGTTCACCAAGCAGATCGCCTTCAACGTCATTCCTCATATCGACGTCTTCATGGAAGACGGCTCGACCAAGGAGGAATGGAAGATGATGGTCGAGACCAAGAAGATTCTCGATCCCAAGATCAAGCTCACCGCCACTTGCGTGCGCGTGCCGGTGTTCGTCGGCCATTCCGAAGCGGTCAATATCGAGTTCGAGGAGCCGATCACCGCGGCGGATGCGCGGCGCATTCTGCGCGAGGCGCCCGGCGTGCTCGTGGTCGACAAGCGCGAGCCAGGCGGCTACGTGACGCCGGTCGAATGCGTCGGCGATTATGCGACCTATGTCTCGCGCATCCGCGAGGACCAGACGATCGAAAACGCCCTGTCCTTGTGGATCGTGTCCGACAATCTGCGCAAAGGCGCCGCGCTCAACACGGTGCAGATCGCCGAGACCATCATCAACCGCAACCTGCTCAAGAAGGCCGCCTGAGCGGGGCTACAATGCTCGTCGGGCAGCTCGCGCTGATCGTCGCCGCGGCGTTCACCGGCGCCGCGTTCTATGTCACCTTCGCCGAGCAGCCGGCGCGTCTCCGCCTCGACGACAGGGCTTTGCTCGCCGAGTGGCAGCCGTCCTACAAACGCGGCTTCGCCATGCAGGGGACCCTCGCCATGATCGGAGCGCTGCTCGGCGCGCTTGCCTTCTGGCAAACCGGCGACTGGACGTGGCTCGCTGGCGCTTTGCTGCTGTTCGCCGGCTGGCCTTATACGCTGCTCGTCCTCAAGCCCATCAACGATCGGCTGCTGGCGATTGCTCCCGAGAACGCCGGCCCCACCACGCGAAAGTTGATCGAAGGCTGGGGCCGCTTGCATCTCGTCCGCGTCATGTTCGGCGCGCTCGCCACGGCAGCCTTCCTCGCGGCCACACTCGCCTGACGAAAAAGCTGCGGTCGATGGGAGGCTAGCTCTCGCTCAGCGTCTCGAACCGCCCGGTGTCCTCTTCCAGGCTGAGCAACTCGCCGCTGCCGAGGTCGAAATGAAGCCCATGCAGCGTGAGCAGGCCCGAACTCGAGCCGCTTCTTGATGAACGGAAACGTGCGCAGATTGGCGATCGAAGAGCGCACCGCGGCGAATTCGAAGGCCATCTCGTCGCCATAGGCGAAGATATCGCTGTCGACCGGCTTCAGATTGTCGAGCAGGGTCAGCCAGCGGCCGATGAAGCCGTGCTCCGGGAGTTTATCCCGCACCCCGCGCCGATAGGTGTCGACGCCGCCGCAATGCGAATGGCCGAGCACGATGAGATGCGGCACCTTGAGCGCGGTCGCGGCATATTCGACCGCGGCGCTGGTGCCGTGATATTTGCCCTCCGGCTCGTAGGGCGGCACGAGATTGGCGACGTTGCGCATGATGAACAGCGCGCCAGGCTCGGCATCGAAGATCGCCGACACATCGACGCGCGCGTCGCAGCAGGCGATCACCATCGCGCCCGGCGTCTGCCCGAGTTCGGCGAGCTGGAGATAGCGCCCGCGGTCCTTGGCATGCGTGTCGCGGACGAAGCGGCGGTAACCCTCGGCGAGATTCTTCGGCAGCATTTCCACTCTCTCCCAAACAAACTCCCGGACCGTTGCGGCACCGGGAGAATTTCAAGAACACCATCAAGACCCTAATGTGAAGCCGGCACGGCCGCCATGTGCGTTGAGCCCATGCCCAATCCGCCGGAGAGGCCCGCCAGCACGATTCCCCGACCGCCAAGCGCATGAACAGCGCCTGGAACACGAGCAGGCCGACGCCGAAGCCGAACAGATACTCGCTCACCAGGTCGATCGCCATCGGCAGGGCGAGCGCGGAGGTGATGACAGCGGCAATGACGATGCCCGTTGCATCGCCCGCCAGGCAGTGGACCGTCGAGCCCAGCGCCTGCTTCCATAGCGGCTTGATAAATTCTTCATGCTGGTAAGGTCCCGGCTCCTGGCATGACAGCACATAGAGCGCGGCGGCGATCGGCCCGGCGTAGAGCGTGACCAGGACCCAGCCGAATTTCATGACCGTAAGCTCGGGATTACGCGTGAACGCATCCCACGCGACGTAGACGACGGACAGTCCGGTCAAAACAAACCAGACAATTAGCGCTAGATCGATCATGCCTCGGTCGGCTCCTCGAGGAAATGGCGACAACGCGCCAGAATCCCACCTTCTCAGCGGCGTGTTGCTTTGTCCAGATCGGCGGCGCTCGATAGAATTCCTCTATCGAGCATTATGGAGCAGCCACTTGATCTCGCGCGAGCGGAAGCGCGAAGGTCGACGCGTCGGCAACCCGCCTATAGGCGCGCGACCATTTGCGCGAAGGCCGGCGAGGAAACGCAATGGACGAGGCAGGCGTTTAGCCATCGCCTTGATCCTGTGTAACAGCGACATGGCAGCCCGTCGTTGACGATCGTCTGCGCGCTTGCGCAGGCGTGTCGATGGCTCGTGCTCTGTCGCCCCAACGAAGGAGTGGCGCCATGGCCAAGGTAGTTTGTGTTCTCTATGACGATCCGGTCGACGGCTATCCGAAGACCTATGCCCGCGACGACATCCCCAAGATCACCAAATATCCCGACGGGCAGACGACGCCCACCCCGAGCGCCATCGACTTCAAGCCGGGCCAGCTGCTCGGCAGCGTTTCCGGCGAGCTCGGCTTGCGCAAGTTCCTGGAGAAGGCCGGCCACATATTGGTCGTGACCTCCGACAAGGACGGCGCTAATTCCAGGCTCGACAAGGAATTGCCCGACGCCGAGATCGTGATCTCGCAGCCGTTCTGGCCGGCCTACATGACGGCCGAGCGCATCGCCAAAGCCAAGAAGCTGAAGATGATCGTCACCGCCGGCATCGGCTCCGACCATACCGACCTGCAAGCGGCGATGGACAAGGGCATCACCGTCGCCGAGGTCACCTACTGCAATTCCAACAGCGTCGCCGAGCACGTGGTGATGATGATCCTCGCGCTCGTCCGCAACTACATCCCGTCCTACAACTGGGTCATCAAGGGCGGCTGGAACATCGCCGATTGCGTCGAGCGCTCATACGATCTGGAAGGCATGCATATCGGCACGGTGGCCGCCGGCCGCATCGGCCTGCGCGTGCTGCGCCTGCTGAAGCCCTATGACGTCCATCTCCACTACACCGACCGTCACCGGCTGCCGGAGGCGGTGGAGAAGGAGCTCAACCTGACCTTCCACCCGACGGCAGAGAGCATGTACCCGGTTTGCGATGTGGTGACGCTCAATTGTCCGCTCCATCCCGAAACCGAGCACATGATCAACGACAAGACGCTGAAGCTGTTCAAGCGCGGCGCCTATCTCGTGAACACCGCGCGCGGCAAATTGTGCGATCGCGACGCCGTCGTGCGCGCGCTGGAGAGCGGCCAGCTCGCGGGCTATGCCGGCGATGTCTGGTTCCCGCAGCCGGCGCCGCAGGACCACCCGTGGCGCACCATGCCGCATCACGGCATGACGCCGCATATCTCGGGCACCTCGCTGTCGGCGCAGACCCGCTACGCCGCCGGCGTGCGCGAGATCCTCGAGTGCTACTTCGCCAAGAAGCCGATCCGGGACGAATACCTGATCGTCAAGGACGGCAAGCTCGCCGGTGTTGGCGCCCACTCCTACACCGCCGGCGACGCTACCGGCGGCTCCGAGGAAGCAGCGAAATTCAAGGCCAAATCGAAGGCCTGACGCGCATGAGCAAGATGGGCTTCGCCTCCCTTCCGGGAGACGGAGCCCATATTTTTAGCCCGCTTAATTGCCGCCACCAGGGGTGCAGCCATGTCTGAGCATGCCAAGCAGCGCGAGGCTGGAACGCGCAAGATTCTCGCTGCCATGACGTCACAAGGCCTGTCGTTCAAGACATTGGCCGGCAAGGTCGGCCTGTCGCCCTTCATCGTCGCCGCGGCCGTCATGGGACAGATGGCGTTGCCGAAGGACGCCGCTTCGCGCGCCGCCGCCGCGCTCGCACTGCCGGACGCCGAGGATTTCCTGGCCGAGATCCCGATGCGCGGATCGCTCGGCGAGGCGGTTCCCACCGATCCGACCATCTATCGCCTCTACGAGATCGTGCAGGTCTACGGCACGACCTTGAAAGCGCTGATCCACGAGGAGTTCGGCGACGGCATCATGAGCGCGATCGACTTCGATCTCGATCTGTCGCGTGAGCCCGACCCGCACGGCGACCGCGTGAAGATCGTCATGACCGGCAAATTCCTCAAATACAAGAAGGCTTGATCGGCTACCGGCGCGTCAGCCGAAGGTGAAGGCATAGGCAGGCGTGCACGCCGGGATCGAGGAACTTCGATCTCGAACGCGCGATCGTCTGGCCCCGCTCTGACGAGTCCGGCGCTAGGGCTTCTTCTTCGTGGTCTTTGTGGTGGTGGCCGTCTTGACCGTCTTGCCGCCTTTGGTCGTCGTGGTCTTCGCCACCGTCGTCTTGGACTTCGAGGTCTTGGCCGTGGTGGTCTTCTTGGCGGTCGTGGTCTTCTTGGCGGTCACCTTGCCCTTCTTGGTGGTCACCTTGGCCTTTTTCGTGGTCACAGCGGCTTTCTTGGTGACGGTCGTCGTCCCAGCCTTGTGCCGCAGCTTGTCGGCCTGCGCTTGCGTCATCTCGCCGGCATCGACCAGGGCGCCCACGCAGGCGCTGGAGATCTTCTTGATGTTCCGCGACATGCAGGCGCGCAGCGCCTCGCTGCCCAATCCGTACTCACCACAATAAGCGTGATAGTCTTTTGGGCAGTCGCGCTTTTCGCGCTCGGTGATGGTTCCGGCGATCGCCGGAACGATCATCAGGGCCGTGGTGAAGAGTGCCGCGCCCAGAAGGGTGCCATAGTCGGTTTTCATGTCCCTCAACTCTATGTGCTGACGCATGTCAGAGGGCAAAGCTCTTGACGCGCGGCGTAAGGTAGGACGCAAAGGCTCTCGCGCCAACGGCAAATAGCCAATCGACCAAGGCCAAATAATGTCAGCGGGAAAGCTCGGGATTCGTTGAGTTCGCGGTGGCGGATGCTGCCCATCCGGGCCGGAGCAGCGCGAGCTCACGACGTGCCGGGCGTGTCCTCGAGCAGAACCTTCATGGTCTTTTTCGACGCGAGGATGCGCGCCTCGTCTTTCGTATCGACCGCTGTCGCGGTGACGCCCTCGGCGACACCGTCACCACGAGATAGGGCATCCCCGTTTTCGGCGGGTGATAGACCGCGGTGCGGAACTTCTTTTTGCCTTTGCCCACGACTTGACTCTTGGAAACGCTGCCCGGCCACTCCCCGTTTGGCCTGGGCAGCTTTACATGCGCTCTGCGTCTGCGTAGCGACTAAGACGGCTACGATACGGCCGTGTCACAATCAATCGAAGATTGTGGCTTCGCGCGCTGGCGGCGGCGGCGTCACCAAACTGTCATCGGCGCTTGGCTAACGCTCGACTGACGGGAGCGTGTCATGGGCAGTGCAGTCGACGAGCTCAAACAGACGGCGAGCTGAGCTGGAGCGCCAGATCGCCGCGCTCGAAAACGACCGCATCGCGCTGTACATGCCCGGGATCACGCTCGTCCCGCAGCAAGGCACCCTGCCGACCGAAGCCGACGAGCAGATCGAGCAATTGCGTGCGGCCATCGTCGAGATCGACGCGCAAATCGCCACCTCTGTCCGGAGCCTAAGCAGCTCCAGCGCCGCGCTCCATCCTCGGGCGCTTCTCGCGCCCGCGTCACCCGACTGTCATAGAGCGCTGAGATGATCCTGGCACTGCGGCGGGCGTAGAATCTTATGCTCCGCAAGCCTCTTGCGGTCCGCAACAAGCGCGTTCAAATTGTTGCCAACGATAAGCTCCAAAGGGGCCTCAACCGGGGGGACGAAAATGACGAGCGCGGCATCGACAGCCGGCGACGGCGATGACGCCGGCCTTCTCGACAAGCACCGTATCATCGCGCCGGCCGACTATAACCGCTGGCTCGTGCCTCCGGCCGCTCTCGCCATCCATCTCTGCATCGGCATGGCCTACGGCTTCAGCGTGTTCTGGAAGCCTCTCCAGGGCGCGCTCATCGGCGCCGATCGGGAAGGCGGTTGCCGAATGCTCGGCAAAGGCGGTCACCTTCGGCGAGAAGACGCTGGGCACGCTTCAGGCGCTGTTTTCCACGACGTGCAACTGGAGCCAGTTCGATCTCGGCTGGATGTACACGCTGTTCTTCGTCCTGCTCGGCGTCTCGGCCGCCATCTGGGGCGGCTGGCTCGAGCGGGTCGGCCCGCGCAAGGCCGGCGTGGTCGCGGCGTTCTGCTGGGCCGGCGGCCTGATGATCTCGGCGGTCGGCGTCTATATCCACCAGCTCTGGCTGATGTGGCTGGGCTCCGGCGTGATCGGCGGCATAGGGCTCGGTCTCGGCTACATCTCGCCGGTCTCGACCCTGATCAAATGGTTCCCCGACCGCCGCGGCATGGCGACCGGCATGGCCATCATGGGCTTCGGCGGCGGCGCCATGATCGGCTCGCCGCTCGCCACCATGCTCATGAACAATTACGCCACGCCGACCTCGGTCGGCGTGTGGGAAACCTTCGTGACCATGGGGGTGATCTATTTCGTGTTCATGATGTGCGGCGCGTTCGGCTACCGGCTGCCGCCGACGGGCTGGAAGCCCGAAGGCTGGACGCCGCCGGCGAGCGCCAAGGCGATGATCACATCCGGCCATGTCCACCTGAACGACGCGCACAAGACCACGCAGTTCTGGCTGCTCTGGACCGTGCTCTGCCTCAACGTCTCGGCCGGCATCGGCATCATCGGCGCTGCCTCGCCGATGTTGCAGGAGACGTTCGGCGGGCATCTGTTCGGGATCGGCGATCCGACGGTCGGCTTCGCCAATTTCAGCGACGAGCAGAAGGCGAAAGCTGCGCTCGTCGGCGCGGCCTTTGTCGGCCTGTTCTCATTGTTCAACATCGCCGGACGGTTCTTCTGGGCTTCGCTGTCGGACCGGATCGGGCGGAAGGTGACCTATTTCATCTTCTTCACGCTCGGCTTCATTTGCTACGCCTCGGCGCCGACGCTGGCGAGCCTTGGCATGCTCGCACTGTTCGCGGCCGCCTTCTGCCTGATCGCCTCGATGTATGGCGGCGGCTTCGCCACCGTCCCCGCCTATCTCGCCGATATTTTCGGCACGCAGTTCGTCGGCGCCATTCACGGGCGGCTGCTCACCGCCTGGTCGACGGCGGGGATCGTCGGCCCGTTCATCGTCAATTACATGCACGACGTGCGTAAGGCCGAAGGCGTGTCGCCCGACCAAATCTACCACCCGATCTTCTATGTTCTCGCCGCCCTCCTGGTGGGCGGCTTCATCGCCAACCTGCTCGTCAGGCCGCTCGACAAGAAATGGTTCATGAAGCCCGAGGACGTCGAGGTCCTCCAGACCAAGACAGCGCGGGAGCGCGCCATGCGTGCCGTCGAGATCAGGGGAGGCGACGACCGGCATCCCGGCATCCGTCTGTTGCAGCCGATCGGCATGGCGCTGATCGCCGTCGCCGTGGTGTGGTGGATCACCTTCTACACCAAGGTCGGCGGCATCGGCGGCGCGTGGGAATGCCTGTTCTACTCGACCGCGCCCTGCCTCGAGACCGTCACCAAAGCCGAGCTCGCCGGCTCATTCGCCTACCGGCCGTTCCTGATGTGGCTCGGGTTCGCGCTCTGGGTGGCCGGCATCGTGCTCAGCCCGAAGCGTCTAGAGGTGGCGCCGCTCGCCTGGGCCGCGGTCGGAATCCCGCTGCTGTGGGGTATCTGGATCACACTGACTAAGGCCCTCGTGCTGTTCCAGTAGACCCAAGCGGGCCCTCCGGCCGGAGTTCCGTCACCCGCGCTCGCCGGGCTTCGACTATGACTGGTGGTATGCCTAAGTAGGGCTCCTAGAGCTAGCGGTTCTTACACAATCCCGCTGTCAGAATTTCTTAATGTGGCATTCAGAGCGTGTTCATGGGGAAGTCATGCAGCTTCCATCCCCAATCGCCATTATCCTATTCGTGAGTTCACCGAACTAAGAAGTTCACCGAAGGAGACGAACATGAAAGAGTGGCTGAAACCCGAGATCACCGAGTCCGAGGCTGGCATGGAAGTTACGAGCTATCTCCCGGCCGAGCTCGACCGCGCTTAATTAGCCGCGTCGATCTTACAAGTTTTCGGAAAGAATGGCGGTCCCTACGAAAGTGGGGATCGCCATTTTCGTTTTGCGCCAGGCCATGTTCGTTTTGGACGGGCCATGGCTCGTTTTGGGTGGGCCATGCCTCCGTGCCACGCTCGCTTCCCCTTGAGCCCAGCCTCAGGCTAGATACGCCTCCCTCCTGAGAGGCATGGCGGCGATGCGGCTCTTTCCAAGCACACACAAGACCGGCGCGTGCCGCAGCTCGCGCCCAGCGCTCGGCTTCGTCCGCCAGCCGAAAAGCGCACGCTGATGGATCCGCTATTCGCCACCCTGGTTGCCGTGGTGATCGCCTTTCCCGTGCTTGCAATCATCAGTTTCGTCCTGGTGCTCGGCACGCGCGAGCAGCTGAAGCGCCTCGATTACCGGCTCACCGGGCTCGAACGCCGGCTCGCGGATTTGCCGGGCGGGGTTCCCTCGCCCATGCCGGTCCCGAGTGCCATTCCCGAAGCCCTCGTCAAGCCCTCAGAGGCCAAGCCGCCCGAGGCCAGGACCGAGGACGCGCCATCCTCAGAAGCCGCGCCTGAAGCGCCTGTCACACCGCCTCCCGCGCCGGCGCCCGCGGCCCCGGCAAAGCCGAAGATCAGCCTGGAGGAGCGCCTCGGCACGCAATGGGTGGTGTGGGCGGGCGGCATCGCGCTCGCGCTCGGCGGTTTCTTCCTCGTGCGCTACTCCATCGAGCAAGGCTGGTTCGGCCCTGGCCCCCGCGTCGTGCTCGCCGGCATCGTCGCGCTGGCGCTCATCGCCACCGGCGAATGGGCGCGCCGCCGCGAGATCGTGACCGGACTCGCCGGCATTCCCAAGGCGCATATTCCGAGCGTGCTGACCGCCGCCGGAACGGCCATCGCCTTTGCCGATGTCTATGCGGCCTACGCGCTCTACGGTTTCATCGGTCCGACGCTCGCCTTCCTCCTGCTCGGCGTGGTCGCACTCGGCACGCTCGCCGCCGCCATGCTGCACGGGCCCGCGCTTGCCGGGCTTGGGTTGATCGGCGCGTTCATTACCCCGCTGATCGTCTCGACCGAGCAGCCGAATTATCTCGCGCTCTACATCTACCTCGCCGTGGTGACCGCCGCCGCGTTTGCGCTCGCCCGCGTGCGGCTGTGGCGCTGGCTCGCGGTCAGCGCCGTGGTGGCGAGCGTGCTGTGGACGTTGCCGGGGCTTGGCGATCTGGAATCGCTGCCCGAGCACGTGCTGCATGTCGCCATAGGCTACGTCTTGAGCGTGCTCCTCATCGTCTCGGGCTTCCTGTTCGGACCCGGCTCGGCGCGCGGCGACATCGACGGCGTCTCCTCCGGCGCGCTCTCTGCGTATCTGTTCGCCGCCATGCTGCTCGTGCTCGCGACCGGCCACGATAGTCTCGCGCTCCTCCTCTTCTGCGTGCTCGTCGTCGGCACGCTGGCGATTGCCTGGCGCACCGATTCTGCGGCGCTCGCCGTGCCCGCCGCCGCGATCTTCGTCACGCTGATCTTCCTGCACTGGTCGCTCGATTTCGACGTGAGCGAGCTTGGCCTCCCGTCAGGCCCGGCGCCCGACAGCCTGTGGAAGCCCGAGCATTATCTGTTCGGCACCCCGCTCACGCTCGGCATCGCCTTCGCGCTCCTGTTCCTCGTTTCCGGATTTCTCGCCCAGGGGCCTGAGGAGCGGCGGCGCGTCTCGGTACTATGGGCGGCGTCGGCCGTGTTCGCGCCGATCGCCATCCTCATCGCGCTCTATTACCGCATTGCCGGCTTCGACCGCTCGATCCCGTTCGCGAGCGCGGCTCTCCTGCTCGCGGGCGCCTTCGCGCTCGCCACCGAGATGCTGACCAAGCGCGAGAGCGAAGGCGGCAGCCAAGCGTCGAGCGCCATCTTCGCCACCGGCTCTATTGCCTCGCTCGCGCTCGCGCTCAGCCTCGCATTGGAGAAGGGCTGGCTCACCGTGGCGCTCGCGCTGATGGTGCCCGGCATCGCCTGGATCGCCCAGCAGCGGCCGTTGCCCGCGCTCCGCTGGCTCGCCGCTGCCGTCACCGTCGCCGTGCTCGGGCGTATCGCCTGGGACCCGCGCATCGTCGGCGACGCGGTCGGCACGCGGCCGATCTTCAACTGGCTGCTCTACGGCTACGGTATCCCGGCCGCTGCGTTCTGGTTCGCCGGCCGCATGCTAAGGCGCACGGCCGACGATGTGCCGGCGCGCATCGTCGATGCCGCCGCCATCCTGTTCGTTGTGCTGCTCATCGTGCTCGAGGTGAACCACTATATCGACAGCAGCGCCCCTTACGGCGGCGGCAGCGAGCTCGCCCAAGTCGGCCTCGACGTCTCGCTCCTGCTCGCCGTGGTGATCGGGCTCGAGCGCATCAGGCAGAAGAGCGGCAGCATCATCCATCTGATCGGCGCGCGCCTGCTCGCCGCGGCGCTGCTGTTCACGATCGTGTTCGGGCTCGGCGCCGGGGTCAATCCATGGCAGACCGGCGAGCCGGTCGGCGGACCGGTCATCAATCTTGTGCTGCTCGGCTACGGCATCCCGGCTCTGCTCGCCGGCGTGCTCGCTTATGTGACGCGGAACGCCAAGCCCCGCTGGTACTCGACGTTGGCGGCTATCGTGGCCCTCGGCCTTGCGCTCGGCTATCTCAGCCTCGAGGTGCGCACGCTCTATCACGGCCCGGTGCTCACCGAGGGCGCCACCTCAGACGCCGAGCAATACACCTACTCCGCGGTCTGGCTGCTGTTCGGCGTTGCACTGCTCGCGGCCGGCATCTTCCTCCGCTCGCTCCCGCTTCGGGTCGCCTCGGCGGCGGTGATCGTGCTCACCGTGCTGAAAGTGTTCCTGATCGACATGTCGGACCTGACCGGCATCTACCGGGCGCTCTCATTCTTGGGGCTCGGCGCGGTTCTGATTGGCATCGGCTGGTTCTACCAGCGGCTGCTCTTCCCCCGCGCCGCGCCCACCAGCACCGAGGCGGCCAAGGGGTGACAGAGTTGCCCACGCAAATTATGGTCCGTTCCACACCAGGAAATCAGTGGAACCGATGAACGAAACGCAAAGCCAGCAGATCGACAAGACCGTCACCGGCAATTTCTTCGAGGATTTCAAGCTCGGCCAGGAGATCGTGCACGCGACGCCCCGCACCGTGACGGTGGGTGATGCGAGCCTGTTCACCGCGCTATACGGCCCGCGCTTCGCCGTGCAGTCCTCCGACGCCTTCGCCCAGAAAATCGGCTATCCGCGCAGCCCGATCGACGATTTGCTCGTTTTCCACATCGTCATCGGCAAGACCGTGCCCGACATCTCGCGGAACGCCATCGCCAATCTCGGCTATGCCGAGTTCCGCTTCATCGCCCCGGTCTATCCCGGCGACACGCTCGCCTCGGTGTCGAAGGTGATCGGCGTGAAGGAGAACTCCAACAAGAAGAACGGCACGGTCTATGTCCGCTCGACCGGCAAGAACCAGCGCGGCCAGCCGGTGCTGTCTTATGCACGCTGGGTGATGGTCAACAAGCGCGACGTGGATGCGCCGGCGCCGGCCGCTGTTGTGCCCGACCTCGCCGCCAGCGTCGAGCCGGCGACGCTCGGCGCTGCCCTCCCATCCCTCGATCTGACCGACTACGACTACGCGCTCGCCGGCTCGCCCAAGCGCTGGGGCGATTACGCCGTCGGCGACAAGATCGACCATGTCGACGGGCAGACAATCGAGGAGGCCGAGCACCAGCTCGCCACCCGCCTGTTCCAGAACACCGCGCGGGTGCATTTCAACCAGCATGTCGAGGGCAAGGGCCGGTTCGGCCGCCGCCTCGTCTATGGCGGGCACATCATCTCGATCGCCAGGAGCCTGAGCTTCAACGGGCTCGCCAACGCTTTCCACATTCTCGGGCTGAACGGCGCGCGCCACGTGGCGCCGTCCTTCGCCGGCGACACCATCTATGCCTGGAGCGAGGTGCTCGACAAAGCCGAGCTGCCGGGCCGCCCGGAGCTCGGCGCGCTCCGCTTGCGCACGTTCGCCGTCAAGGATCGCGCCTGCGCCGATTTCCCTGGCTTGAAGGCCGACGGCAGCCTCGAGGACGGCGTCGTGCTCGACATGGACTATTGGGTGGCTCTGCCGCGCTAGCGGCGCCGGCAACCGGACATCGCCTCGAGGCGTTGTGGCGGCAGTGTTCTCTTCCGAGAGGAGGCATCGATGAAGGCTCTTTGGCTCATAGCCTCGATCATGACGAACCTACTCGCCTCGCCGGTTCTGGCAGCGGATCAGGCATCGCCAGTCTACAAGGCCTCGGCCGTGCTCAAGGATGCGTCCGGCAAGGAGGTCGGCACGGCGATTTTCTCCACCACGCCGAGCGGGGCGCTGCTCGACCTGAACCTGACCGCGGCTCAGCCGGGCGTGCACGCGGTCCATGTCCACGCCGTCGGCAAATGCGAGCCGCCGGATTTCAAGTCGGCCGGCCCGCACTTCAACCCCGACAACACCAAGCACGGCATCATGAGCCAGGAAGGACCGCATGCCGGCGATCTGCCCAACATCCACGTCCCCGCCGACGGCAAGCTCGAGGTCGAGTTCCTCGATCCGGTGGTGACCTTGAGCCAGGAATTGGCGCTGCTCGACGCCGACGGCTCCTCGATCGTCATCCATGCCGGCCCCGACGATTACAAGACCGACCCAGCGGGCAATTCAGGCGACCGCATCGCTTGCGGCGTGATCGTCAAATCACCCTAGCAGGCTGCCCGGTTACGCGCCTTGCCCCGGCCGCTTTGGCCGTGGCTCAGCACCGAGCCCGCGATCTGAGCAAGCGCTTACACGTGCCAAAACAAAAGGCGCGCTGACTCTCGTGCCACCGCGCCTTTCGCTCTAAGTTCAATCGAGCCGGGTTAGCTCTTGCACCAGAGGGTGACGACCCTGGGAGTTTTAAGCCATTTCTGCACCCTGGTGCAGCACCACCTCAGCCCGACCCCGTCCCACTTGAGCTTACCACCGTCGGCGGTGCACTGGGCTTCGTAGCCGGCATGGGCCGATCTTGAGTTGGACGTCAAAATGCCGCCTGAGACGACGGCCACCAGCAATAATGTGGCAAAAATCGCGCCTGTTCGCATTGGTCATACCTCTCGAGGTTGTCGCGGCTCGGCACCGGGCGACAGTAGGTGAAGGTGACCCACGCGGTCAATTTGGAAGAAATTCTTGGCCCGCTTGTCGCCGTAGATGCGCTCCCCCTCCGCCTCGTTCCCGCCTCCCCTGAAATCAGGTTCGATTGCCCCGGGGGCGTGACTTGCGATATGACAAGCAAAGCCTGGGCAACAGCAGCACGAAAACAATGGGACATGGCAAGCTAGAGGCGGAGCGGCCGCTCTCGCCGCATTTGCAGATTTATCGGCCGATGCTGACCATGATGATGTCGATCGCCCACCGCATTTCGGGGGCATCGCTCGCGGTCGGCTTCCTCCTGCTCGCCTGGTGGCTGATCGCCATCGCCGCCGGGCCGGAGCAATACGCGACGGTCAGCCATTTCTTCGCCGGCATCCCGGGGCGCGTGCTGCTGTTCCTGTTCAGCTGGGCGCTGCTCCACCACATGCTGGGCGGCATCCGCCACCTGATCTGGGACACCGGCCATGGCCTCGACCTGGTCAGCATCGAAATCTTCGCCTGGGCGACCATCATCGGCTCGACCACTCTCACGGTCCTGCTCTGGGCCGTGGGCTATTGGCTGAGGGGGGCCTAAGCATGGCAACGCCTCTCAAGCGGGTGCGCGGGCTTGGCGCCGCCCATCGCGGCACCGAGACGTTCTGGCGGCAGCGCCTGACCGCAATCGCCAACGTGCCGCTCACGATCTTCCTCATCCTGTCGATCCTCACCCATATCGGCGCGAGCTTCGATGAGGTGCACGCCTATCTCGCCCGCCCCCTGGTCGCCCTTGCCATGCTCGCTCTCGTGCTCTCGGCCTCGATCCATATGCGCATCGGGCTGAAGGAGATCATCGAGGACTATGTGCATGGCGAAGGCTGCAAAGTCGCCGCCATCCTCGCCGCCAGCTTCTTCGCCGTAGGCGTCGCGCTCGCCTGCACGCTCGCACTTCTCAAGATCAGTCTCGGAGCCTGAGTACCAATGCCGCAAGACGCAACCCCGCCCGACAATGCGCCGAGAGTGAACGGCCGCGCCTATCCGATCGTCGACCACGCCTATGACGTGGTGGTCATCGGCGCCGGCGGCTCAGGCTTGCGCGCCGTGGTCGGCGCGAGCGAAGCGGGCCTGCGCACTGCCTGCATCTCCAAGGTGTTCCCGACCCGCTCGCACACCGTGGCGGCGCAAGGCGGCATCGCCGCCGCGCTCGGCAATATGGGCCCCGACGACTGGCGCTGGCACATGTACGACACGGTCAAGGGCAGCGATTGGCTGGGCGACCAGGACGCCATCGAATTTCTCTGCCGCAACGCGCCGCAAGCGGTCTACGAGCTCGAGCATTGGGGCGTGCCGTTCTCGCGCACCGACGACGGCAAGATCCTCCAGCGCGCCTTCGGCGGCATGACCATGGATTACGGCAAGGGCCCGGCCAAGCGCACCTGCGCGGCGGCAGACCGCACCGGCCACGCCATGCTGCACACCATGTACGGCCAGGCGCTGCGCCATTCGGCCGAATTCTTCATCGAGTATTTCGCCATCGACCTGATCATGGACGATGAGGGCCGCTGCCGCGGCGTGGTCGCGCTCAACATGGCCGACGGCACGCTGCACCGCTTCCGCGCGCATCAGGTCATCATGGCGACCGGGGGCTATGGCCGCGCCTATTTCTCCTGCACCTCGGCGCATATCTGCACCGGCGACGGCAACGCCATGGTGCTGCGCGCCGGGTTGCCGCTCCAGGACATGGAGTTCGTGCAGTTCCACCCGACCGGCGTCTATGGCGCCGGCGTGCTGATCACCGAGGGCGCGCGCGGCGAAGGCGGCTTCCTGCGCAACTCCGCGGGCGAGAAGTTCATGGAGCGTTATGCGCCCTCGGCCAAGGACCTCGCCTCGCGCGACGTCGTCTCGCGCGCCATCACCATCGAGATCAGGGAAGGCCGCGGCCACGGTCCCGACAAGGACTATATGCACCTCCATCTCGATCATCTCGATCCCGCCATGCTCGACGAGCGGCTGCCGGGCATCAGCGATCTCGCCCGCATCTTCGCCGGCGTGAACGTCAAGGATGCGCCGATCCCGGTGACGCCGACCTGCCACTACAATATGGGCGGCATCCCCACCAACATGCATGGCGAGGCGATCTCGCCGCGGAACGGCGACCCTGACGCCATCGTGCCCGGGCTGATGGCGCTCGGCGAAGCGTCCTGCGTCTCGGTGCATGGCGCGAACCGGCTCGGCTCAAACTCGCTGATCGACCTCGTCGTGTTCGGCCGCGCCGCCGCGCATCGCTGCGCCGAGCTGATCAAGAAGGACAGCTCGATCCCCGAGCTGCCGAAGGGCGCGGGCGAAGCTGCCATCGAGCGGCTCGACCGCTTCCGCTACGCGAGCGGCGGCACCCCGACCGCGGCGCTCCGCTTGCGCATGCAGAAGACCATGCAGCGCGACTGCTCGGTGTTCCGCACCAAGGAGGTGCTGCAAGAGGGCGTGAACGCGATCCGCGCCGTGTGGGACGATTCCTCGGACATCAAGGTCAGCGACCGCTCATTGATCTGGAACACCGATCTGATCGAGACGCTCGAATTCGACAATTTGATCTCCCAGGCTGCCGTCACCGTGCAGGGGGCGCTGGCGCGCGAGGAAAGCCGCGGCGCGCATGCCCGCGAGGACTTCCCCAAGCGCGACGACAAGGACTGGATGAAGCACACGCTGTCTTATGCCGATTACGGCACGCATGTGGTGCGCCTCGACTTCCGCCCGGTGCACTCCTTCACGCTGTCCAACGAGGTCGCCTATATCGAGCCCAAGGAGCGGGTGTATTAGCCGGCCATGGGCGTCACGACCGCGTTCAGCCTCGCAGCTTTCATCGCGGGACTGTTTTGCACACGGCTGAAATTCGCGCTCATCGTAGGCGCTGCGCTTACGCTCGGTTATGCGGCTCTCGTTCTGATCGGACTTTGGCATCTCCTCGGCGACGCCGATCTGCCCTATCTGCTCGGCATGCTCACCGCGTGGTGCCTGACGATCTTCGTGCCAGCCATTCTCGGCTATGGGCTGAGGCGCGGCGCGGGTTGGCTGCTTCGCCGACGCCAAACCCAAGCCTGACGTCAAGCGCCGGCTTGGCGGCGGTCGGTTGCTGCGAGCAACCTGTCGAGCACCGCTTTCACCCCATCGAAATCGAACGGCTTGGCCAGCACGATCGGGTCGTCGAAGCCGCTTTCGGCATCGAGGCCGCCGTCGCCCGAGGCAAAGGCGAACGGCACGCCGCGCTGGCGCAGCGCGACGGCCACCGCGAACGAGTTCTGTCCGCCGAGATTGATGTCGAGAATGGCGCCGTCGAGTTGCGCGCTCTCGGCGAGATCGAGCCCCTCCTGTAGCGAGCGGGCCGGCCCGACCACCTCGCAGCCGAGCTCGGTGAGCCAATTCTCGACCAGCATCGAAATCAGCGGCTCGTCGTCGAGGAGGAGGATGCGCGGCACTGGACTCGACCCTAGAAACTGCTTGCTTGGCTTTGAGCTTTCCGGCCAACTCTATCGGCGCGGCCATTGCTCCGCTAGCACAATGGTTTGCCTCTCTTTTCCGCCAATAGACCTGCCAAGGACGCCGGTCTTGCCGCTGCGCGCCCAAAAAGCCGAAAGATTGTTGCGGAATGCTCGGGTCGTTATTCCGGCCGGCTTCCTGCTGGTGCTTCTCGCCATCGCCGGCGTCTCCCTCGGTCTGGTCCGCTCGCGTCAGGCCGACATGCTGGTGTTACACACTTTAGAGGTGCAGCAATCGGCCGAGACGCTGCTCATCGACATCAGGGACGCCGAGACCAACAAGCGCAGCTTTCTGCTGACCAACGCGCCCGACTACATGCAGGCTTTCCTTACCGCCATGCAGGCGATCCCCCAGGAGCTGGTCAAGCTCCGCGCGCTCACTATCGACAATCCGGATCAGCGAGCGCGCGTCGGCGAGCTTGCCAAGCTGGTCGGGGCCAAGCTCGACGAGTTCAACCGGACCCATGCTTTGATCGAGGCCGGCCAGCCTGACGCTGCGCTCGTCATTCTCAACAGCGCCGAGAGCCGCAAGCTGATCACCGACATCCGCACCAACATTGCCGATGTTCTGCACGCCGAAACCACTCTCCTCAACGAGCGTCAGGCGAGCGCAGCGCGCGAGCGCTACCTGCTCGCCGGCTTGATCGCATTCGCGCTGCTGTTCGCCACGGCGCTCTCGACGTTCCTCGCATTCTCGACCCTGCGCGCGATGAAGGGACTGGTGACCCGCACCCACGAGCTCGAGGCCGAATCTGAAGTTGCGGCAGGAGGCCGAGGCGACGCTTCGCCAATCGCAGAAGATGGAGGCTGTGGGCCAGCTGACCGGCGGCATCGCGCATGACTTCAACAACCTGCTCACCATCATCATCGGCAATCTCGACACGATGCGGCGGCAATTGGACAATTTGCCGAAGACCGCCGCCGAGCTTGCCGGCAAGCTGACCAAACCCGTCCAGTCGGCCATGAAAGGCGCGGACAGCGCGGCGCAGCTCACCCAGCGGCTGCTTGCCTATTCGCGCCGCCAGGCGCTGGAGCCGGCACGCCTCGACCTCAACCGGCTGGTGTCCGACATGCTCGATATGCTTCGCCGCGCGATCGGCGAGGACATCAGCATCGAGACCGTGCTCGGCGCGGGACTGTGGCCGACCTTCGTCGACGCGCATCAGGTCGAGAGCGTGCTGCTCAACCTCGCGCTCAACGCCAAGGCGGCAATGCCGAAGGGTGGCCATCTCACCGTCGAGACCGCCAATTGCTATCTGGACGACGCCTATGTCGACAGATTTGGCGACATCGAGGCGGGCCAGTATGTGCTGCTGTGCGTTACCGACACTGGCACCGGCATCAAGAGCGACGTGCTCGATCGGGTGTTCGAGCCCTTCTTCACCACCAAGCCGCGCGGCGAAGGTTCAGGCCTCGGCCTCGCCATGGTGCATGGCTTCGTCAAGCAGTCAGGCGGCCATGTGCGCATCTATAGCGAGGAAAACCATGGCACGACCGTGAAGATCTATCTGCCGCGCGCCACCGGCGACGAGAAGCTGGTCGCGGTCCCCACCGGCAAGCGGGCGCCCGCCGCGCCCACTCCGAAAGCGAAGACGGGAGAGACGGTCCTGCTGGTCGAGGATAATGAGGGCGTGCGCGACTATGCGAGCGAGGTGTTGGAGCAGCTCGGCTATCGCGTGCTCGCCGCCGGCAACGCCAACGAGGCTTTGCGCCTGTTGACCGAGGAGAAACGCGTCGACCTGCTGTTCACCGACGTCATCCTGCACGGCGCGATCACCGGCCGGGTGCTTGCCGACCAGGCCAGGGACAGGCGGCCCGGCCTGCCGGTGCTGTTCACCACGGGCTATACGCGGAACGCCATCGTCCACCAGGGCCGGCTCGACCCCGACGTCCATCTGTTGAACAAGCCCTATACCCAGCAGGACCTCGCCCGCAAAGTGCGCGTCCTGCTCGACGCTTAAGCGAAGCGGGCTTGCCCACTTCGCCGCGCCCCGCTACCAATGCGCGGAAGAGAAAATTCCCCCATGGTCCAGTTCACACTCCCCAAGAATTCCAAGGTCACCAAGGGCAAAGCCTGGAACCCGCCGCCCGAGGGCGCCGAGGCCGGGCGCTGGCGCGAATACCGCATCTACCGCTTCGACCCCGAGACCGGCGACAACCCGCGGCTCGACACCTATTGGGTGGATATGAACGAGTGCGGCCCGATGGTGCTCGACGCGCTCATCTGGATCAAGAACAGTATCGACCCGACGCTGACCTTCCGCCGCTCGTGCCGCGAGGGCGTGTGCGGCTCATGCTCGATGAACATCGCCGGCACCAATACGCTCGCCTGCACCATGCATGCCGGCGACGCCAAGGGCGCGATTGCCGTCTATCCGCTGCCGCATATGAAGGTGATCAAGGACCTCGTGCCGGACATGACCAATTTCTATGCCCAGCACCGCTCGATCGAGCCCTGGCTCAAGACCAATTCACCGACGCCGCAGAAGGAATGGCGCCAGAGCCACGACGACCGGCAGAAGCTCGACGGCCTCTATGAGTGCATCCTGTGCGCCTGCTGCTCGACCGCCTGCCCGTCTTACTGGTGGAACGGCGACCGCTATCTCGGCCCGGCGATCCTGCTCCAGGCCGACCGCTGGATCGAGGACAGCCGCGACGAGCGCACCGGCGAGCGCCTCGACGACCTCGAGGACCCGTTCCGGCTCTATCGCTGCCACACCATCCTCAACTGCACCAAGGCCTGCCCAAAAGGGCTGAACCCGGCGGCAGCCATCGCCTCGCTCAAGCGCAAGATGGTCGAGCGCGCCGAGTAGGCTTAGAGCCCGAGCGTCGCAAGCCGGCTCCAGTAGCTGCGAGACTTCTCCTCGACTATTTGCGTGGACGCTCCCGCGCTCCCGCCAACGGCAATTTCTGGCGTGCTGGAATCATCCGCACGGGTGACCTCGGGCGGCTTCAGCGCGGCGAGCTTGGCATCCATCTTCTCGCTGAATTCCCTCAGAACTGACCCTAGCTCGGACTCGGCCGCGGCCCGGACCTGTCTGCGGATGTCGTCCAGAAAATTGCGTTGCTGGTCTCATCCCGAGACCGCTTGGCATTCAGATCTGTCAGAACCTGTTGGACGGTCTGGTGCTGACCCTTGCAGAGCCTCGCGAATAGCCGCTTCGATTCGTGTCACCGCATCATCGACGCGAGGGACAAGTCCCTTCTCAATTTTCTCTATCGCCGCGAGCGACTTTAAATCATCGATCGCGCCATAAGACAGGCGCCCATTCTCCCGTGGAAAGGCATTCACAAGGTCGCTTATGGCCACCAGTTGCTCGCGTTCTGCGGCGGCCTCGCGTGCCAATTTGCGAATGTCCGCCAAGTCCGCAGTCTGCGATGGGTCGCCCGCCGAGAAGCGCCCGTGCATCTTCCCGAGCTTCTGCATGGCAGCCTCCTGAAAACGCGTTATGTCTCCAGCACGTTCGAGCAGCCGGCGCGCGCCCTGATCCATGGTCAGCGCGAGCATAAGATGATCGGAGCTTAGGACCGCGTGATTGAGGCTGCGGGCTATCGAGAGCGCGCGGTTTAGGCAATCGGAGGCTGAGGCCTCGAAGCCTGGCACGGCCCGAACTCGACGGCGACGTCCTCGGCATGATCGTCGGCTTGCGCGCCCGCTTGAGCGCCACCGTGGGCGCCACGTCCTGCATCCGTTTTGGCGCCGCGCGGCGCGTTGTCCTGGCCGACATTTCCCTGGCTCGAATAGCCGTAGCCCGTGACTCCCTCGATGGTCATGGCACCCCCTCCCCACACTTTAGAGTTACATCGACTTAACTATACAACTATAGAGTGTGACGCGCGAATCCTGCAAGCGGGTTCGTTTCGGGCTAGTGTTTTGGCTTCCCTCGGCCTGACGGAGGACGCCCCGTGATCGACCATATCGGCATGAGCGTGCGCGACATCGCCCGCGCCACCGAGTTCTACCGCAAGGCGCTCGCCCCGCTCGGTATTGGCGTCGTCATGGAGGTCTCGGCCGAGGATACCGGGAGCGGCGCTGCGGTCGGCTTCGGCGCCAACTGGAAGCCGTTCTTCTGGATCGGCGAGGGCTTTCATCCGGCGGGGGACCAGCACATCCATGTCGCCTTCACCGCGCCCTCCCGCGAGGCTGTCGACGCGTTCTACGCGGCCGCGATCGCCGCCGGCGGCAAGGACAACGGGCCTCCGGGCCTTCGCCCGCATTATCACGAGAATTATTACGGCGCCTTCGTGCTCGACGCCGACGGCAACAACATCGAAGCCGTGTGCCACGCGCCTGCCTAGAGCCACCGTACCGGACAAGACTGTCTTCCATACCTCCCCCTCGCGGGGAGGTCGGCGCGCGACTCCTTCTTGGCGCTACCGCTTCGCGCGTCGCGCGCCGGGTGGGGGGGCTTGCACGGTGCCATCCACCCCACCCGGCTCGGCCTTCAGCCGAGCCACCCTCCCCATCAAGGGGAGGGATGACAGAGATTAGTGCGGGCAGTTCGGCAGCGAGAAGGTGCAGGTCGGCACGCCGGCCTCGCGCTTCTCCTCCTGCTTCTCGACGTCTTTTATCTTCTGCCAGGCATAGGGGCTGTCGACGTCCTTATGCGCGAAGCTCACCCGCGTCAGCCGGTCGCCATCGAACACCAGGCTCGCGGTGCAGGTCCAGGTGCCCTTGCCGCCCGGCTTGCCGCCGCCGAAGAGGCCCTTCGGCTTCTTGTCGTCCTTGTCGCCCTTGTCGGATTTCTTCTCAGGCGCCGGCACCGGCCCCGCGCCGTCATAGTGATAGGTGAGGATCTCGCTGCCGCCGGCTGCGGGATAGCGCGAATGCGGCGGCCCGGCGCAGGTGAGCACTTCCGCCTTGGTCATGCCGATATAGGGCTTGGTCGGGTCGGTCGCGGTGATGCGGTTCACCATGTCGGCCGGCCCTTGGACCGCCGTGGCGCATGAGCCGAGCAGCATCGCGGCGGCAAGGCTTGCGGCGATGGAGAGAGTGAGGCGCATCGGCAGAAGCTGGTTGTCCCGAATTCCGGCGGCATCATGGCATAAGAGCGGGCCGCAGGCCGCAGCGCTCTCCTCTCCCCACTGGGGAGAGGACGGCTTGGACCTTTGTTCCAAGCCGGGTGAGGGGGAAAGCCCCCCACCATCGGAACATCGAGGCCCCTCACCGCGCCGCTCGCGGCGCGTGCTCTCCCCGGAGGGGAGAGCAGAAGCAAGGCCGTCGGTCGCTACACCGTGGCGAAGAAGTCCCACAGCAGCTTGACGTTGAGCACGATCACCGTGGCGGCGACGACGCTGGCGAGCGCCGTCATCCAGCGCGGCGCGACCAGAGCGCCCATCTTGCCCCTGTCGGCGGTGAACATCACCAGCGGCACGATGGCGAACGGCAGCTGCAGCGACAGCACCACCTGCGACAGGATCAGGAGCCGCGCCGTGCCTTCCGATCCCCACCAGATGGTGACGATCGCCGCCGGGATGATGGCGATGGCGCGGGTGAACAGCCGCCGCATCCAGGGCGGCAGGCGGATGTCGAGGAAGCCTTCCATCACGATCTGCCCGGCGAGCGTCGCCGTCACCGTCGAGTTGAGCCCGCAGGCGAGCAGCGCGATGCCGAACAGCGTCGGCGCCAATGCGGAGCCGAGCAGCGGCGCGAGGAACGAATGCACTTGGCCGAGCTCTGCCACGTCGGTCTTGCCGATTTTGTGGAAGGTCGCCGCGGCGAGGATCAGGATCGAGGCGTTGATCAGCAGCGCAAACATCAGCGCGATGGTCGAATCGGCGGTCGCGAGCGTGATCGCCTCGCGCTTCTCCGGCAGCGAGCGGCCATAGGCGCGGGTCTGCACGATGCCGGAGTGCAGATAGAGGTTATGCGGCATCACCGTCGCGCCGAGAATGCCGAGCGCGAGATAGAGCATTTCCGGGTTTTTGACGATCTCGACCGTCGGCGCGAAGCCGCGGATCACCTGGCCCCAATCGGGATCGGCCATGGCGATCTGGATGCCGAAGCACACGGTGATCACCGCCAGCATGGCGACGATGAACGCCTCGACCCAGCGGAAGCCGAGCCGCTGCATGCCGAGGATCAGAAACACGTCGAGCGCGGTCAGGATCACGCCCAACTCGAGCGGGATGCCGAACAGGAGATTGAGGCCGATCGCCGTGCCGATCACCTCGGCGAGATCGGTGGCGCAGATAGCGAACTCCGCCGCCGCCCAGAGCGGCCAGGAGACCCAGCGCGGGAAGGCGTCGCGGCAGGCCTGCGCCAGGTCGCGGCCCGAGGCCACGCCGAGCCGGGCGCACAGCGCCTGGAGGATGATGGCCATGATGTTGGACAGCAGCGCGATCGACAGCAGCGCGTAGCCGAACTTCGACCCGCCGGCGAGCGAGGTCGCCCAGTTGCCGGGGTCCATATAGCCGACGGCGACGAGATAGCCGGGCCCGAGAAAGGCGAGCAGCTTCTTCCACATCGGCCCGGTCGGCCGCGTCTTGATCGAGCCGAACACGTCGGCGAGCGAAGGCTCGCGGCTCGCGCGCCGCCAACCGGCATCGATGTCGTGGTCGGGCGCTGCGAGCCCCGTAGGAGCGAGCTCAGCGGGAACGAGCTCCGCGGCGCTGGCGCCTGACGCGCCCGCCTCGTCGGATGCTCGATATGTCCGCATGAACTCCCTCGCCAGGCCACCGGCTCCGCTAGCCGGAACCCGTCACACTGGAATATATCTCTCATGCGAATAATTTGCAAGTGCAGGTACGACAGGAGGCTTAGGCCGTCGGGCCCTAAGAAGCCTTCAAGCAAGGGTTCTTATTTTGTTCTATGTAATCACCCGGACAGCGAACGCACCCTACTCCGCATCGACCCCGAGCTCGTTGATGGCGGTGTCGGAATATTTCGAGCCGGGATAGACCGAGCGGATGATGAGCTCGACCCATTTGGCGTCGACCGGGCTGCTCAACGCGAGCTGCTGCGCGCCCGGCGCGTCCTTGAGCGTCGCTTGCAGACTGTCGCCGGTCGAGAAGCGGAGCTCGATATCCTTGACACGGCTGTTCTTGGCGTAGATGTCGGGGCTCTTGTCGTAGCCGTTCTTGATGCTGAGCCCGCGCACCGCGCGCGCCGCGTCGAACTCGAGCACGACGAACTCGCCGGCGCCCTGGCCGCTGCTGCCTTCGACCCATGCCGTAGCGTCGTCGCCGTCGGTGAGGTTGCCCGGTCCGTAGGAGATGCCGTGGGAAGTGGCCAGCACCGAGCTGGTGCAGATCGTCATATCGCCGGAGCGGCTGCAACTCTCGTTTGATGAGCGCGGCCGCGGCGCGGCCGGCGTGGGCTCGGCGACCCTTTGCGCCGGCGAAGCGTCAGGTGACGGCTCCGACGGTTCCGGCGACTCTGACGACGGTGCCGGCGGCGATGGTGTTGGCGATTCTGCGGGTGGCGCAACGGGTGCCGGCGCCGAGGGCGGCGGCGCGCTCTCCGGTCCCCGCCCCTGAAAATTCGGCAGCAGCGCTGCACCCACTCCCACCAGCAGGACGGTTGCTGCGAACCCCGCAATTTTGCCCCAGCGGCCGGACCACCGCGCGGCGACCGGTGCTTGGCTGACCGAAGCTTGCTCGGGCTCGCCCTCGTCATCGACCGCAATCAGGCTCGCCAAGCGGTCGACTTGTGCGCGCCAACCGCCCGAGAACCCATCGATCCATTGCGTATTGGAGATGAAAAGCTCGAGCGCCGGCGAAGGCTGGACGTCCTCGATGCGGATGGTGAAGACCGGCTTGTTCTTGCTGACCGCGCGCTCGACCTCGCGCGCGACGAAGGCCGACTCGTTGCTCGCCGCCGACAGAACCAAAATGAAGCAGCGCGACTTGGCGATTCCTCTGACGATCTCGTCGCCGTAGGTGCGCCCTGGACGGACGTCGCGCGGCGCGATCCAGCACTTGAAGCCGCGCCCCTCCAACGCGGCGACTATCTCCTCGGCTTTGGCGTGGTCGGCTTGAGCGTGGCTGACGAATGCCGCGAAGTCCGGCGGCTTGTCCGATTGCGGTCCCGCGAGAGGTGACTGAATTTCCACGCCGATCGCCCCCAGCATCGTCAGGCGGCGCTTGGCCCCACGCCTCCCTGCCAAACTATAGCCGACCGCCGGCCCGCGTGCACACCGGCGTCAGCGCGGCGCGGCCGAATAGCCGCGATAGACGTATTTGCCGCCCGGGTTGGTGTGGAACGTGCTCGCCTGGCCGCGATAGACATACTTGCCGCCAGGGTTGGTGTGGAACTTGGTGCCGGTATCGAGCTGGTACTTGGCGCCCTGGTTGGTGCGCGGCTCCGCGGCGAGCCGCTCGGCGGCGAGTGGGCTCGCCCAAACGATGATCGCGCAGAGGCAAGCGATCGTGCCCCTCGCCAAACGACTTGTCATCGCTGTCATCCTCGTTCGCCTCACCCCTGACATATGGCGTCTGCCGCCACCCTTCTCAACCGCCGGCTTCTCCCGCCCGTCGTCCCGACGCAGTTTCGGCGGCGCGGGCCAAATCTCGGCGAGAAATTTCGGCTTGCCTCTGCTCTCCCCTTGGGGAGAGCACGGCTTCGCTTGCGAAGTCGGTGAGGGGGCAGCTTCTGTTCCGCGGCGAAACTCTCTTCCGGATCATGCGAAACCTCATCGCGCTCATCGCGTTAGCCCTGCACAAGGCAAGAACAAGAACAGGAGGCAACGATGATCATGATGGAGACCTGCCGTTATCGCGGCTATGAGATCGTGCCGCGGCGTCACCGGTCGCAATGGTGCGTGAGCGTCTATCCCCTGCGCTCGGATCTCCCCATCCTGTCGCGCTCGACGCTGCGCAGCCTGATGCCGCGCAAAGACGAGGCGATCGAGGCGGCGCGGCAGCGCATCGACCGTCTGCTCGCGACCGGCGCTTGAAATCTCGGCGAGAATCGAAACTCGCATCCGCCGGGAACCTCGTCGTTACACGGACGTTTGATAACCGTGGCATCGATGCGGCTTGTCCTAAGCGGCTCCCCTGCCGAGCGGCATCGACGCCTACTGCGAACGCGAGTGATGCGTTCTCGAAAAGCCCGGTTCCCCCGTACCGGGCTTTTCTTTTTTGGCAGCGGCTTTAGCCGACTAGTCGTTGGTCGGAACCCTACACCGGTTCGAGCCGTTGCCTTTGCAAGCACGCAGCCAACCAATAGGAGGCTCATCATGACCAAGATCATCACCCAGGGCGCGCTCGCGCTGTCGCTGCTCGCCGCCGCCGCTTTCATCGCCGCGCCTGCGTCCGCCAACTCGATCCACGACAACGGCCATTTCGGCGGCACCTGGAGCCGCATCGGCCCGTCGCATGCGCATGGCCGTTGGGCCTATCGTGGCTATGACCGGGGCTATGTCTCCCGAGGCTACGCCTATCGTGAATACCCCACTCGTGGATATTACGGACCGCGCCCCTATGCCTCTTACGGCCCTTCGTATTATGATTACGGATATGGCCCGGGCTTCATCGGCGGTCCCGGCGTCGGCTTCTCGATCGGTATCTATTAGGGGCCGGGCGCCCGCCGCGCGTTAGCCCTTGCAAAGGAGCTGACGGAGATGTCGACGCTTGCGAGACACGTCGCGCTGGTTTTGGCGGTGCTGACCGGCGCGGCGCTCGCCGCGGCACCGGCCGAGGCCGGCAAATTCAAATACAAGACCAAGTCAGGCATGGTGGTTTACCAGAACTTCGTCGACGACTGTCCGTACAACCCGAGGCCCGCGGCGTGCAGGCCGAAAAGGGCCGCGACGGTCAAGCCGCTCACCGATTTCAAGCCGCCGGCCTATGTGCTGAGCGGCCAATATAAGACCCACCCGCGGGCCAGCGGCTATATCGGGCCGCATTACCAATCGGCCTGGGGCCCCGGCTATCACACCAATTGGCCGGGCATCGGCATCGTCCGCTAGCTGACACGCACCGGAGCCTATTGGTGCGGGCCTGAATCGCGGCCGTTGGCTCCGCTGTCGCCACTGGCAGGCGGCGCTAAAGTGGCGGCGCTCGGGTCGGGCCCGTCGGACTTGTCCTCGATGCCGCCCTGCCGCGACCCTGAGCTGCCGGTGTCGGCATGATCGGCAAGAGGCGGTGCCGCCCCGCCCCCCGAGCTCGTCTCCGGCGCCGGTACGGTGATGGTCGAGCCGCCGGTTGGGGTAAAGCTGATGGTGGCGGTGATCGGACCCCCACTCGACTCAGGCCCCTTGTTGAAGCCGGCGAAATGCATGCCGGAATAGACCTTCTCGGCGTTGTAGCTCTGGAAGTTTGCGTCCCTGACGGCGAAGCTCTTGTCGTCGCCCCACGAGGTTTTCACCCTGTGCTTGCCGTCTTTGTAGACTTCGCTCTCGGCCCGCCAATAGAAGCTCGGCACCCTGATCGCCGTGTCGAAGATGTAGCATTTGCCGGTTTCGATCTCGAGCCAGCCGCGCGAGAGATAGTTGTTCACGTCGGACTGATTGTACGCGATCGCGATGAAGACCTTATGCGGGAACTCGTTGCAGAAGGTGATGTCGCCGGTGCCGGCTCGCGCCCAAGGCGAGGCGACAAGGACCACAGAGGCGAGCGCCACGGCGCTTAGTCCGGATCGCATAGGAGCCATCCTTTCCTCCCCCTTTCTCATCGCTCCATTGAGCAAACGAGCATCAATTCCAGCCGGCAAGTTGCGGATAAGTTCCAAGCCGAGTGCTCGCCCTCGGGACGACCTTCCAGCCAAGCGCAGAGAGCTGAGTGGTTGCAGTCGGGCTCGCGTTTCCGGTGATCCAGAGCTCTCCGCCACCGCGGGCGCCGCCAGCGATACTGGCGAGAGGTCCGCTCCAGTTGAGATAATCGACGGGAAGAATGCTGACGGTTCCCTGCGCCGTGGTCAACATGGGTGCGCCACCCACCCTCACAAAGCTCCGCACCGGGGTAACTCTCTTGGCATATTGCTGGATCAGCATGCTCTGATGTCGGTAGAAAAAGCCCATCTCAATTGAAGAGGCGTTCGCTGCGCCGGCGATGAAGAGCTCTCGCCCCGCAACGCCCCCCAAGCTATCCATGACCGTTACGATGACAGTTTTGTCGGTCGGGCTGAGACTAGGGTTGGCGTAAAAGGCATCGATCGTGCCCGGCGATATGCCCATCGAAACGAGCACGGCGCGCCCTTCCTTTTCGAGGTCCGCCGGCGTTTTGTCGCGGAGCATCTCGCGAACCTGAGTAGCCGTACCGGTCGCACTGATGGCGAAGCCTGCTGGTCCAGCCACAAAGCTCAGTCCGATATTGGCCGAGGTCT
This sequence comes from uncultured Alphaproteobacteria bacterium, assembly GCA_963791255.1. Taxonomy (GTDB): domain Bacteria; phylum Pseudomonadota; class Alphaproteobacteria; order Rhizobiales; family Methyloligellaceae; genus Methyloceanibacter. Next base: position 100,675 of record CAWBSA010000006.1, read on the forward strand.
CGCCGAGAGCGCTTGCGGTGGCGACGCGCTTGAGTTCCGCAGCGAGCGGCGGAAAGCTCGTATTGGGATCGACGCCAAGATCGAAGGCGAGCTTGCGCCGCGCAGCGGCGCCGCCGGTTACCGAGGAGATCATGCTGTCGCCATGCGGGTCGGTCGCATTCATTGTGGCACCCGCGCTGCCGAAGATGTGGCTGACGCCGCGAAAGGTGTCGCCGATCGTCTGGCCGGGAGCGGTCACGAGGCCCTTGGCGGTATTAAGCGGCCTGAGTGCCGTCTTGCCGGCCGACTCGACCGCCGTCTCCGCGCCATTGACCTCTTCGAGCTTGGCGGTCGCCGCGATCTCGCGCAAGCGCACGCGCAGCAAGTCGCTGCCCTTGACGGTGAACGGCCCCCATTTGGTGGTCACGTGGAAAACGTATTGGAAATTGTCGACGGTGACGCGGTCGCCGATCGAATAGTTCGCGGTCCTGAGCGGAATGCCCGGCAGCACTTGGCCCGCCGAGAAGGTGGGAGCCCCTTCATATCCGGCTTGCGCGCCGGACGTGAGCAGCAGGATGGCGAAACCGCCGAACGCGATCCTGCTCAAGGAGAGCCAGTCTCTATGCATTACTTTTTCGCCCTCAACGCGACGCGACCTTGCCCCTGCGGCCTTCTGACCGCCGGCCTACACCCGGTAGGCGGCAGAGTTTAGCCCCAAAACAGGGAGGCGAGAAGGAGGACGGAGCCGCCTATTTGAACAGGGCGAAATAGATCACGTAGAACCAGCTGAAGAACCCGTGGATGATGGCCCACAGGACCGAGTGATTGTTGACGTAGGAGATCGCGATGGCAAGCGCGGTGCCGAAGCTGATGCCGTATTTGGCGCCTTCGACGCTGTAATTGACGGTCCCGTTCATGGCTCCTCCTGAGCTGCGAATCGTTTGTCGCAGCGGCGACTATAGGCCGCCGAGCCGGGCAATGGCATCGGCGCCACGCCCGCCTCGTGACATGCTACCGGTGACGCTCGCGAATGACTGGAGGCGAAATCATGCGGATGAGAACTGCCGTCTTTGTCGCATTGCTGCTCGGGATGCTGATCGGGGCGTTCGCGGGCGGCGGCCTCGTGCTCGCGCGCGAGGGCGACGGAGCCGCCAAGGTCGAGGCGCAAGACCTGTTCGTCAAGGACTTCGCCGGCGACCCGAGCAAGGAGGTCAAGGCGCAGCTCTATACCTTCCCGGCCGGCGCAATCCTGCCCTGGCACATCCACCCCGATGCCGACGAGATCGCCTATGTCATCGAGGGCACCTTCACCTTCGAGCGCGCCGGCGAGCAGCCGAAGGTGATGAAACAAGGCGAGGCCGACTATGTCGCGCCGAATGTCGTCCATCACGGGATGAATCTGAGCGACGCGCCGGTGAAGCTGTTCGTGGTGCGCATCAAGCCCAAGGACAAGCCGCTCGCCGAGGAGGTGCCGCGCGCCGCAATGAGCAGCGCATATCAGCGGGGCGACGGCGCGCGGCCGAGTGCAAAGGACCCCGCCGCGGTGGCGAGCAGCGCGATGCACCAATTGAACAGATTCGTCTTCGCGTCGAACGTCATGGCGAGAGCGTGCGCATTGAGCGTGCCGATGATGCCCAAGACCGCGAAGAAGGCCGCCCCGGCAAGCACGAATGGAGTGGCATAGCGCGGGCGGTAGAAGCCGACGAAGGTCCCGACCAGCCCCCACACGAAATGCATCGCGGCTTGGATCGGGTCGACGCGGAAGCCGAGCGCGAAATGCTGCGGGTCTTTGTTGAAGCCGTAATAGGCATAAGCGAGCAGGACGAGAGCGCCCTGCGCGAGAAGATAAACGGTACAGCGCGCGGCCCAGACTTCGAGCGGCCAATGCGGCGTATCCAGCAGCTCGGTATTCGACTTGTCCTGCGCCATCTAAGCCCTCGCCGCCAGGCATGATCCGGAAAAAGTGCGTGACCGGGTTTTCTGAGACGATCCTGCGCAAACAAAGGAGCGGACTGACCGGAGCCTATCACGAACGGCCCCCGAGCGCTCAACCTGAGCGCGAAGCTATTGCTGCGGGACCAGCTCGACGCGGCGGTTCTTGGCCCTGCCTTCATCGGTGTCGTTGGAGGCGATCGGCTGGGTGAGCCCGGCGCCTTCCGAGCTCAATCGGTCGGCCGCGATGCCGTAGCTCCCGGTCAACGCCGCCACCACGTTGGCGGCACGCCGGCTCGACAGGTCGAGATTATATTCGGCCGTGCCCTTGTTGTCGGTATGGCCGACGATCTTCACTTTGAGCTCGGGCTTGCCCTGCAACAGCTTGGCGATCTCGTCCAGCGTCGGCTTCGATTCCGGCTTCACCACGTCCTTGTCGAAGTCGAACAGGATGCCGTAGATGACCACCTTGCCGGTGTCGGTGATGGCCTGGTCCATCTGCGTGGCGTTGATGAACTCGATCTTGCCGGTCTCCATCTCCTTGGTCTCGACGACCTTGACGACGGCGACGTTGCCGCGGTCGGTCGATTCGCCGAGATAGATCGCGACATAAACCGCGCCTTCCGGCCGGTCGAGCTTGGCGAGCACATAGCGGCCCTTGCTGAACCAGTTCTGCACGTAGTCGTCGACCATCTTGGGAATGCTGTTCGGATCGCCGACGGCCTGGCCGAGATAGGTTGCGCCTTCGTCCTGGCCGCTTGAGAAGCAGGTTCCCTTGTCGGTCGCGCAGGTGAACACGATCGAGAAGCCCTTGGCTTTCAGGCTCTCCTCGTAATTGCGCTCGACTTCGAGCGTGGAGCGGCCCTGGGGCAGCGTGTAGTAGATCAGGAAGGACTTGCCTTCGACCGTCTTGAAGCCCTCGCCTCCGGGCATCTTGGTGTAGTCGAACGGCGCCTCGATGATCGAGACCTCGTCGAACTCGGTGACCTTGTAGGCGACGATCTCGCTGCCTTGATAGCGTCCGACCAACGGATGGTCGCTGCTGCCGGCAATGTCGGCGGCCGATGCGGCGGAGAACAGCCAGCACCGATCGACGCCAGCATGGCGAGGGAGGAGAGGACGAAACTCCGTACGGAGAGAGACATGGTGGCGTTTCCTTGGTTTGCGCGGGTTGATCGTTACTGGGCTAAGCGTGCAGTTGGGATAGGCTTCGACCGCGATCGGCTCGCCGCCGGGCAGCGTGCTCGGTTCGAGATAGGTCCGCTTCAGCCCGACATAGGCTGAAGGCGGCTCCGTGATGGCGATCTCCACCGACGCCTTGATGTCGATCGGCGCTTGTCCCATCGGCACCTGGCCGAGGCAACCGAGCACCGTGGTGAACACGATGTCCTTATCCTGCGACTCCTCGGGCGTAAGCTTGCCCTTGGCGCACGCCTCGGCCGCCGCCTTGTCGGGCATCAGCACCTTGGCCGGTCCCGCCGCGCGTATGCCAGTTGCGCTTTGCTTTTTGCCATCGTCGCCAACCGCCTCGCGCAGTTTCCTTCGATGCCGGCAGCGACATCTCGCCGAACTCGCTCTTGAGCGTCAGCGTGCCCGTGTCGCTCCCTTCATAGACCAGCGTCATGGCAGGCGCCTGCCAGCCCTGGCTCGCCTCGCACTTGATCGAGACGGTCTCGGCCTTGGCCGACCCGCCGCATGCCGAGACGGCCATCATCAAGGGAAGCAGCATCGCGTTCTTCAAGTTCATTCATGTCCTCCGTGTACCGGTCCAATTGCATCGATTGCCGAACTGTCGCTCACTTGCGCGTGCCATCGAGCAGGCGCACCGCCTGCTCGCCATTGATGAAGAACCTGCCGCCGAGCTTGTCCTTGGTGAGTTCCATCCAGAAGCGACCCTGGCCGCCCGCGTTCAATTGCGGCTGTACGTAGCTGAAGGTGACATGCTGATTGTCGTTCTCCAGCGAGCCTTGCATCGTGCCGTTCTTCGTGGGATCGGCATTGACCATCTGCCCGTTGACGGCCGGACCCTGCTGCGTCAGCACGAAGGTGAAATCGCCGACCGGCTGCATCGAGACGGTCCAACTGCCAGTGAAGTTCTTGGCGACCTCGGCGGCGTTGGCCGCAATCTTGGCCTTGCAATCATTCAGCCCTTGCTGACGCGCATTTGTCTCGTCGTTCATGAAATGGCGGTCGGCGTCGGCAAGATTGGCGCACCAATTCCAGTGGCACTTGCGATCCTTCGAAAACCGGCCGTCCGAAGGAAAACCGCAACTGTTGCTGATATTCTCCTTCGCCGCGGCGACGGCTTTGTCGGCATACTTGTCGCAAGCCTGGAGCTGCTTCTGCGATGGCTCGGGCAGATTGAACACCATCCATCCGTGGCATTGCGCGCCGCGAATATCGTTTTCGGTGCATTGCTGCACTGACACCGTGGTGGTGCTCAAGTCCTTGGGGCGCGTCACGTAGACGAGTTCGCCGGCATGGCCCTCCTGCTGGGCTGACCCCTGTCGCATCTGCCAGAATGCGGTCCACATATAAATCCTGAGGTGCACGGCGTTTGGATTGTTGATCCGCTGTTGATCGACGCAAATCGGAAAGCCGGAAGCAGTCCTTCACGCAGTGGCAATTGGGGCTCGCCATATCTGGGCAATTCGGGATCCGCGATCGCACGCCCTCGCACTGAGGATGGAGCAGAGAAGGATTGCAACCAAAAGTATTGGCCGATGCAGCATCATTGGTCCTTTCTTGACATTGATCTCGACATGACAGGCCTGGGGCTGACCTGATCCTCAATTAAGTGACCGCAGACCAGATCGAAGAGTTCACGCTGCTTGTCTCTAGACCCCCGCTCACTTGCGCTTGCCGTCGAACATGTGGATCGCACCGTTGCTGTTATCCATGCTGAATCTCGCGCTCATCGAAGGCATTCTTCACTTCCGATGCCCGTCGATTATAGGTTCCGTCGGGCTAGTTGGCTGGCGCGGCCGGGAATCCTTCCTTGGGCTCGCACAGCGCGTGGTATTTGTTCTCTACGGCCAGGACGATATAGCCGGCGGGACATGCGCGCTCGATCGACTCCATCCCGGCCGGAATCGCTGAATCCCTTCACTTCCTCGCAGAAGGCGCCGAACTTGTTCTGCGTCTCGAGCACGAGATAGCCAACCGGGCACCGGTGCTCGCCAGGCTCGAGAGCGGTGTCGGCAGCATCTGCCGGCGGCGTGCCGGCATTGTCCACGGGCGGAGCTCCGGCATTGCCGTCCTGCGCGGCGCCGCCGTTGCCTCCACCTTGGCCGGCATTGTCCATCGGCGGCGCACCGGCAGCACCGGCGGCACCGCCTTGCGGTGCACCCCCGGCACCACCTTGCGGCGCGCCGTTGCCTAGTGCTCCGTCGGCCGGAGTGCCGACCTTCTTCTTGCCAATGCAGAGCTCGTGGCCGTCGATGGTGATGCACTTTTGGGCCCGCGTCTTGTCGGCAACCAGCACGAGGAGTGCGGGACGGCTGATGTCGATTGCCCGAGCGGGAACGCTTGCGCAGAACAGCGCGCCGCAGCAAGTCAGGACGCCAATCGAACTCTTCCATTGAACTTGTTTCATCGTGCCCTCACCTGTGAAGTCCTTGTCAGCTTGTACCTTGACTTTGCATATCGCAAATGAACCCAAGCTGAACGACGTTAGCAGTATCGCACGATCTGCACCACGCTCTCGAAATCGGTTGGCCAGCGCAGAAGCCGCTTCGTAAGTTCGCTGAGAATCGCTATCCTTCGCCAACATGACTTTGCTCCCGACCGAAGAGGCCCGCACCGCGCTGATCGCGCGCGTCAAGGCCATCCTGCTCACGCCCAAGGATGAGTGGCCGAAGATCGCGGGCGAGCCCGCCACCATCGGCAGCCTCTATTCCAACTATGTGATCTACCTCGCCGCGATCCCGCCGCTCTGCATGTTGATCGGCAGCCTCGTGTTCGGCTTTGGCATTGGCGGCATCACCTACCGGCCGTCGCTGTTCAGCGCACTCGGCACCGCCATCCTCGAATACGGCTTCCAGCTCGGCGGCGTCTACGTGCTGGCGAGGATCATCGAGGCGCTCGCGCCGCGCTTCGGCGGCAACGCCGATCGCGTCAGCGCCTTCAAGCTCGCGGCCTATTCGGCCACGGCGAGCTGGGTCGCCGGGGTTTTCTCGCTGCTGCCGATGCTGAGCGTTCTCGCCCTGCTCGGCCTGTACAGCCTCTATCTGCTCTATACCGGCGTGCCGATCCTGATGCGGGTGCCGCCAGACCGCGCGCTCCGCTTCACCGGCACGGTCATCGCCATCGGTTTCGTCATCGGCTTGGTGGTGGCGGCGATCAGTGCCGCCATCCTGCCGGGACGCGGACCTGACACCGCCGGCAAGGTTGGCGGCACGATCAGCCTGCCGGGCGGCATCAATCTCGATCTGGATCGAGCGCAAAAAGCCGCCAAGCGGCTCGAGGACATGTCGAAGCAGGCCGGCCAGCAATCCGACGACAGCGGCGGCGAGCCGTCCTCCGACGACAAGCCGATATCGCCGCCGAGCGGCATCGCGCCAAACGATCTCAAGTCCCTGCTGCCGGCGAGCCTGCCGGGCGGATTTGCCCGCACCGATATCTCGACGGCGTCGGGCGGCGCGGCAGGGTTCAACTTCGGCAATGCCAAGGCCGTCTACGCCAAGGGCGATTCCAGCATCACCCTGTCGTTGACCGACATGGGGGCGATGGGCGCGCTTGCCGCGCTCGGCAGCGCCTTCGGCGCCAATACGTCGGAGGAGACCGCGACGTCTTATTCCAAGATGGGGCAGGTCGACGGCCGCATGACCGTGGAAGAGTTCAATCGCGAGACCAAGTCAGGCAAATACTCGATCATCGTCGGCGACAGGATCATGGTCGAGGCGGAAGGCGCCGGCGCGACCATCGATGAGCTCAAGTCGGCGGTCGGCGCGCTCGATCTCGGCGGCGTCGAGGCCCTCGCCAAATAGATTCAATAGAATGAGCGGTGGGTGACGGATTGACGACTCTCCATTCGGGAGAGCGAGTTCCGGCACCCACGCTCACATCGTTCCAGCGCGCTACGTCTCAAAAGGCGAGCGAGTCGAAGTCGGAGGCGTCGTAGACCCAACCTTTTCCGGTCGGTACGGCCGGGCCCACGACGTTGCACCAATTATCGGAGCAGGCCCCGAGCAGCGTCACGGTGTTGGGAGCACGCAGCACGCCGATCGAATCGCCGTTGCCGCCCGGAGCGGCGTAGACATCGACGTCCTGATTCACCGTCGCCGTCTTGCCGGGTGGCGCATTGCCCGCCACCACCCGCCGGTGCGCCACCACGCCGCCCGCCGGTGCACCACCGCCCGCTGGTGCGCCACCGCCACCGCCGCCGGCCACCATGCCGAGGTTTTTCGCCACGGCCTCGGCGCAGCCGACATTGTCGATCAGGTTCTTCTTGGCGTCAGCGGCCGAGACGAAATCGGTGCTGACGTTGAAGTTTCCAGAAGGCGAGTAGCGGCAAACCCAATAGTTCTCATTTGCGCAACGGGCGACGCCGCAGCCGATTTGCTTGCTGGCCTTCCACACGAGCTGGGTGAAGTGGCCGACCGCCTTGCTCCAGACTGGATCCTGGAACTTGTAACTCTTGACCTCGGCGTACCAGAGATCGACAGCGCCCGTGCCTGAAAGAGACTGGCCCCAAGCGAGGCTTTCGCCATATCCGCTATTGGCGTCGAACGCCCCCGGCGAATGCGCTTTGGTGCATTGACTGGCCCAGGCCTGTGCTGCGGTCGCGAGTTCCTGCGACCACGTCAGACTGCCGCATTGGCCGCCACGGTATTTATTGTGGAGATCGACCATCTCGGTGAAATCCGAGCTGAGGCCCGGATCGTTACCGCCCAGACATTGCGGGGCGACGCCGCATTTCACGCAGCGCTTGGTGCCGTCTCCGGCAACTTCGAATTCGGCGCATGCCTCGCACTTGCCGTTGCACTGAACAGTGTCGGGACCGGCCTTGACGGCCAGCGCCGCGCCTGACGATCCGATCAATAGCAGCGCCGCTAACGCGGGAGCCGCCGGGATCGCGAGCCGAGACCGCAAAAAAGCAAAGCCAACGTCCATGAAGAGCCTCCGGGTTCTAAGAGTGGTTTTGGGGACGTAAAGAAATGTGCTCGCGCTCCGCAGGGAGGCGGCCACGAGCGGCGCTGATGCTTAGGTGGATTGGTGATCCAAGAAGAATGGTGACCCAAGAGCGCCTCCAGCAGAAAGCGTCCCGATCCCCGGCACGGCGACGATACAATAGTTTCGGCCGGGGCCATAGCGGGACATCCAGCCTGCTTGAGCAACAGGCCACAAAGGCCGGAGAGGCGCCTTGCGCGCCGGTAGAATTGCCAGTAACCAAAGTCTTCACGCGAAAGCACCGGTTCTGAAGCAAAGCTGAAGGGGGTCTTCATGGCGCGTAATCGCATTGCGCTCATCGGCGCGGGCCAGATCGGCGGCACGCTCGCCCATCTCGCCAGCATCAGGGAGCTCGGCGAAATCATCCTGTTCGACGTGGTCGACGGAGTACCGCAAGGCAAGGCGCTCGACCTGTCGCAGTCGGCGCCGGTCGAAGGCTATGTCCCGAAAATGCGGGGCACCAACGAATATGCCGAGCTCAAGGACTTCAGACGTGGTGATCGTCACCGCCGGCGTCCCGCGTAAGCCCGGCATGAGCCGCGACGATCTGATCGAGATCAACCTCAAGGTCATGGAGCAGGTCGGCGCGGGCTTGCGCAAATACGCGCCCGAGGCCTTCGTCATCTGCGTCACCAACCCGCTCGACGCCATGGTGTGGGCGCTACAGAAGACGAGCGGGCTGCCGCGCAACAAAGTGGTCGGCATGGCCGGCGTGCTTGACGCGGCGCGCTTCCGCTTCTTCCTCTCCGAGGAGTTCGACATCAGCCCCGAGGACATCGCCACCATGGTGCTCGGCGGCCACGGCGACACCATGGTGCCGCTGGTCCGCTATTCCTCGGTCGCCGGCATCCCGCTCGCCGACCTCGTCAAGATGCGCTGGATCACGCAGAAGCGGCTCGACGAGATCGTGCAGCGCACGCGTGACGGCGGCGCCGAGATCGTCGGCCTGCTCAAGACCGGCTCGGCCTATTATGCGCCGGCCGCGGCCGCGCTCGAGATGGCCGAGTCCTATCTCAAGAACCAGAAGCGCGTGCTGCCCTGCGCCGCCTATCTGAACGGCGAGTACGGGGTGAAGGGCATCTATGCCGGCGTCCCGGTGATCATCAGCGCCAAGGGCGTCGAGCGCGTCATCGAGCTCGACCTGACCTCGGCCGAGAAGGACGCGTTCAACCACTCGGTCGAGTCGGTCAAGGCTCTGGTCGAGCTCTGCCAGAGGATCGCGCCAAGCCTCGCTTCCTCGACCTAACCGCCGCTCCCGACTGTCGCCGCAACGGCCCGCGACGCGGGCGCCAACAGGTATTGCCATGAACATCCACGAATATCAGGCCAAGGCGCTTCTCAAAGAGTATGGCGCGCCGGTCGCCGACGGTCATGTCGCCCGCTCGGCCCACGAGGCCGCCGCTCACGCGCGCGACCTTGGCGGCGAGACCTTCGTGGTCAAGGCGCAGATCCACGCCGGCGGACGCGGCAAAGGCGGCGGCATCAAGTTGGTCAAGACGCTCGATGAGCTGAAGGCCGAGGCCGACCGCATGCTCGGCAAGCCGCTGATCACGCCGCAGACCGGGCCTAAAGGGCGCGTCGTGCGCCGCGTCTACGTGGTCAAGGACGCAAGCATCGCGCGCGAGCTCTATCTCTCGCTGCTGGTCGATCGCGGCACTGGCCGGGTCGCCTTCATCGCCTCGACCGAAGGCGGCATGGACATCGAGAAGGTGGCGGCCGAGACGCCGGAGAAGATCGTGACGCTCACCGTCGATCCGGCCTCCGGCTTGAGCGGCTTTCATGGCCGCGTGATCGCCGCGGCGCTCAAGCTCGAAGGGCCGCTCGCCAAGCAATGCTCGGCGCTGGTCGCCAGTCTTTACCGGCTCTTCATCGACAAGGACGCGAGCCTGATCGAGATCAATCCTCTGATCGTGACGAAAGACGGCAACCTGCTCTGCCTCGACGCCAAGATCGGCTTCGACGACAACGCCCTGTTCCGCCATGACGACATCGCCGAGCTCCGCGATTTCGACGAAGAGGAGCCGGCCGAAGTCGAGGCCTCGCGGCTCGGGCTCTCTTACGTGAAGCTCGACGGCACCATCGGCTGCATGGTGAACGGCGCCGGCCTCGCCATGGCCACCATGGACATCATCAAGCTGCACGGCGCCGAGCCCGCCAACTTCCTCGACGTTGGCGGCGGCGCGACCAAGGAGCGGGTGACTGAGGCGTTCAAGATCATCCTGTCGGACCCGCACGTGAAGGGCATCCTGGTCAACATCTTCGGCGGCATCATGCGCTGCGACACCATCGCCGAGGGGGTCATCGCCGCGGCGCGCGAGACCAATATCGCCGTGCCGCTGGTGGTCAGGCTCGAAGGTACCAATGTCGAGCTTGGCAAGAAGCTGCTGCGGGAGTCAGGGCTTGCCATCATCCCTGCCGACGACCTCGACGATGCCGCCAAGAAGGTAGTGGCAGCGGTCAAGGCTGCGGCTTGATTTCTATTGACCGACACCAATATCTGCTACCCATAAAGCCAAAGCAGACCTTCCCATGGCCAAGATTTGGCTAGATATCGACGACAAGGTGCTCGCTCTCGTGCAGCAGCACGCGCGTGAGATCGGCATCACCGTCGAAGGGCTCATCGCAGAGCACCTGGGTGGAAATGGAACCGCGAAGATGCCTACGAAGGTCGCCTCTTCGGGAAGAGTCCCGATTGGCGCGATCAGGAGCAGGAATAGAACCTCCCTCCCCCTGAAAGGTCCCTGCGTCTTGGATTTCTGCTGCACAAGCTTAGGGCTGTGCGTAGAGATCGACGGCGATGAGCATGCAAGCAAGACTGCGCGGGATGCGGCCCGCACGCGTTTTCTGAACAGCCGCGGCATCTGGGTCATTCGCTTCACCAACCGCGACGTTTGGGGAAACCTGGATGGGGTTCGGGAGGCAATCGCTTTGGAGCTTCAGCGGCTGCAAGACTTGACCCCCACCCGGCGCGCAAAGCGCGCCGACCTCCCCCTTTCAGGGGGAGGTATGGAGCACGCCTAATGTCCATTCTCGTCGACAAGAACACGCGCGTCATCTGCCAGGGCTTCACCGGAGCGCAAGGCACCTTCCACTCCGAGCAGGCGATCGCCTACGGCACCAAGATGGTCGGCGGCGTCACGCCCGGCAAAGGCGGCACCACCCATCTCGGGCTCCCGGTGTTCGACACGGTGCGGCAGGCGGTCGAAGCGACCGGCGCAGACGCGAGCGCGGTCTACGTGCCGCCCGCCTTCGCCGGCGATGCCATCCTCGAGGCGATCGACGCCGGCGTGCGCATCGTGGTGTGCGTCACCGAGGGCGTGCCGGTACTCGACATGGTCAGGGTGAAGCGCGCTCTGTGCGGGTCGGCGACACGGCTGATCGGACCGAACTGCCCGGGCATCATCACCCCTGACCAATGCAAGATCGGCATCATGCCGGGCCATATCCATAAGCCCGGCTCGGTCGGCATCGTCTCGCGTTCGGGCACGCTGAGCTATGAGGCGGTCGCCCAGACCACCGCGGCCGGGCTCGGCCAGACCACCGTGGTCGGCGTCGGCGGCGATCCCGTGCACGGCACGAGCTTCGTCGATGCGCTCGAATTGTTCCTCGCCGACGACGATACCAAGTCCATCGTCATGATCGGCGAGATCGGCGGCAGCGCCGAGGAGGAGGCCGCCGAATTCCTCGCCGGCGAGAAGCGGAAGAAGCCGACCGTCGGCTTCATCGCCGGGGTGAGCGCGCCGCCCGGGCGGCGCATGGGCCATGCCGGCGCGGTCATCTCCGGCGGCAAGGGCAAAGCCTCTGACAAGATCGAGGCGATGCGATCGGCCGGCATCAGGGTCTCTCCGAGCCCGGCGGCGCTCGGCACGACGCTCAAGGACCTGCTCAGATCGGCCTGATCGCGCTATAGGCACACCAATCGGCAAAGCACAAAATTGAGGCAACGCACCGTGACGGAAATGTCATGGCAAAAACCGCCCAACCGGCCTTGGAACGCGGCTTGCACGCATATTACATGGGGTGACAGGCGGGCGCCCAATGCTCGCCTTTTTTGCCCTTCACGCCGGTCACCCCAACGACCGGCAGGACCGATCCGATGACGAGACATGAACTGAACGACGTGTTTGCCAGCACGTCGTTCCTGCAAGGCGAGAACGCCACCTATCTCGCCGAGCTTTACGCGCGCTATCAGGAAGACCCGTTCTCGGTCGATCCCGAATGGCAATCCTTCTTCGCCGGTCTCGAGGATAATCCCGACGACGTTTTCGCCGATTCGCGCGGGCCGTCATGGGCACGCGGCAACGGCACAGCTCTCGCCGCGGCAGCCGAGCGACGCTCGACCGAGCCGCAAGGGCTCGCGGTTGCGCGCGACACGCTTGGCCTGCGCATGCTGATCCGCGCCTATCGCACCCGCGGCCACCTCGCCGCCAAGCTCGATCCGCTCGAGCTCGTCACCCGCCGCGAGCATCCCGAGCTCAAGCCCAAGACCTACGGCTTCGCCAAGTCCGACTACGATCGCCCGATCTATGTCGGCGGCGCGCTCGGACTCGAGTTCGGCACCGTCCGCCAGGTGCTCGACATCTTGAAGCGCACCTATTGCGGCACGATCGGCGTCGAGTACATGCACATCTCCGACCCTGAGCAGCGCGCCTGGATCCAGGACCGCATGGAGCTGCCGCAGCACCTCGTGTCGTTCACCGTCAACGGCAAGAAGGCGATCCTCAAGAAGCTCATCGAGGCCGAGTTCTTCGAGCGCTTCCTCGACATCAAATATACCGGCACCAAGCGCTTCGGGCTCGACGGCGGCGAATTGCTCGTGCCGGCGCTCGAACAGGTGATCAAGCGCGGCGGCCAACTCGGCGTCAAAGAGATCATCATCGGCATGCCGCATCGCGGTCGCCTCAACGTGCTCGCCAACGTGATGGCCAAGCCGTACCGCGCGATCTTCAACGAGTTCAAAGGCGGCTCGGCCCACCCCGACGAGGTCGAGGGCTCCGGCGACGTGAAATATCATCTCGGCGCCTCCTCCGACCGCGCCTTCGACGACAATCACGTGCACCTGTCGCTGACCGCCAACCCCTCGCATCTCGAGATCGTCGATCCCGTGGTGCTCGGCAAGGTGCGCGCCAAGCAGGACCAGCACCACGACAAGGAGCGCAAAGAGGTGCTGCCGCTCCTCCTGCATGGCGACGCGGCATTTGCCGGCCAGGGCGTAGTGGCGGAATGCCTCGGCCTGTCGGGTCTGCGCGGCCACCGCACCGGCGGCTCGATCCATTTCATCGTCAACAATCAGATCGGCTTCACCACGGCGCCGCGCTTCTCGCGCTCCTCGCCCTATCCGTCAGACGTCGCCAAGATGATCGACGCGCCGATCTTCCATGCCAACGGCGACGATCCCGAGGCCGTGGTGCACGTGACCAAGATCGCCACCGAGTTCCGCCAGCGCTTCAAGAAGCCGGTGGTCATCGACATGTTCTGCTACCGGCGCCACGGCCATAACGAGGCCGACGAGCCGGCATTCACCCAGCCTCTGATGTATGCCCGCATCGCCGAGCATCCGAGCGTGGTCGAGGTCTATTCGGCGCGCCTGGTCGAGGAGGGCCTGTTCACCCGCGAGGGGATCGACCGCATGCAGGCCGAGTTCCGCGACTATCTCGAGCAGGAATTCGCCGCGAGCGACGCCTATCGCCCGAATCGCGCCGACTGGCTCGACGGCAAATGGTCGGGCATCGGCCATGCCGAGGAAGGCGCGCGGCGCGGCGTGACCGGCGTCGATCTCGAGGTGCTTAAGGATGTCGGCCGCAAGCTCACCACCATCCCCAAGAGCTTCACGGCGCACAAGACCATCGCCCGCATCATGGGCACGCGCCGCAAGATGATCGAGGACGGCGAAGGCATCGACTGGGCGACCGCCGAGTCGCTCGCTTTCGCCACGCTCCTGGTCGAGGGCTTTCGCGTCAGGCTGTCGGGCCAGGACAGCGAGCGCGGCACGTTCTCGCAGCGCCACTCGGTGCTGATGGATCAGGAGAACGAGAAGAAATACACCCCGCTCAAGCACATCGCCAAGGAGCAGGCCGAGTTCGAGGTCATCAACTCGATGCTCTCCGAAGAAGCCGTGCTCGGCTTCGAATATGGCTACAGCCTCGCCGAGCCCAACGCGCTCGTGCTGTGGGAGGCGCAGTTCGGTGACTTCGCCAATGGCGCGCAGGTGATCGTCGATCAGTTCATCTCATCCGGCGAGCGGAAATGGCTCCGCATGTCCGGTCTCGTTCTGCTGCTGCCGCACGGCTATGAGGGTCAGGGGCCTGAGCATTCCTCGGCACGGCTCGAGCGCTATCTCCAGCTCTGCGCCGAGGACAATTGGCAGATCGCCAATCTCACCACGCCCGCCAACTATTTCCATGTGCTGCGGCGCCAGCTGCATCGCCAGTTCCGCAAGCCGCTGGTGCTGATGACGCCGAAATCGCTGCTCCGCCATAAGCGCGTGGTCTCGTCACTCTCGCAATTTGGCCCCGGCACGAGCTTCCACCGCGTGCTCTGGGACGATGCGCAGTTCCTGCCCGACCAGACGATCAAGCTGGTGCCCGACGGCAAGATCAAGCGCGTGGTGCTCTGCTCCGGCAAGGTCTATTACGATCTCTACGACGACCGCGAGAAGCGCGGGGTGGACGACGTCTATCTGCTCAGGATCGAGCAGCTCTATCCCTTCCCGGCCCGTGCGCTGATCCAGGAGCTGTCACGCTTCAAGGACGCCGAGATGGTATGGTGCCAGGAGGAGCCGAAGAATATGGGCGCCTGGAGCTTCATCGAGCCAAATCTCTCCTGGGTGCTCGACCATATCGAGGCCGAAGCACCGGCGGCCGCGTTATGCGGGCGCCCATCGTCGGCGGCGACGGCGACCGGGCTGATGAGCAAGCATAATCGCGAGCTCAGGGCATTTCTCGACGAGGCTCTGGCTTAGGCTATGCGGGCGAGATAGGGCGAAGGGGCGAGATGCATGGCGATTGAGATCCGCGTGCCGGTCTTGGGGGAATCGATCGTCGAGGCGACGGTCGGCCAATGGTTCAAGCAGGCCGGCGACGCCGTCTCCGCCGCCGAGCCCCTGGTCGAGCTCGAGACCGACAAGGTGACCGTCGAGGTTCCCGCGCCTGCCTCAGGCGTGCTGTCGGAGATCGTCGTCAAGGCCGGCGAGACCGTCGCGGTCGGCGCGCTGCTCGGCGCCATCGCCGAGGGCGACGGCAAGGCCAGGCCGGCAAAGGCCAAGTCCGCTGCCAAACCCGCGCCCGCACTGGTCGACCTCAAGAGCGCCGAGGCAGCGCCCGTCGCCGACGAACCGGCATTACGTGCCCCGAAGCCCGCCCCGGTCGAAGCCAAGTCACTCGAGCGCGAGCCGATGCGCCGCGAGGAGGTGAGCGGCGACGACATGCCCCCCTCTCCGTCCGCCCGCAAGCTGCTCGCCGAGCGCGGCATCGACCTGGGCGAAGTGAAAGGCTCGGGCCGCCGCGGCCAGGTGCTGAAACAAGATGTCCCGGCTAAGGCCGCCGAAGCCCTGCTCGCACGCGAGCGCAAGGTGAAGGCCCCGCCGGCGCCGCGCACGCCCGTGGCCAAGGACGATTCGTCCCGCGAGGAGCGCGTGCGGATGACGCGGCTCCGCCTGACCATCGCCAGGCGGCTCAAGGAGGCGCAGGACAGCGCCGCCATGCTGACCACGTTCAACGACGTGGACATGAGCGGCGTGATGGAGTTTCGCCGCGAGTATCGCGAGGCATTCGAGAAGAAGCATGGCGTGAAGCTCGGCCTGATGGGCTTCTTCGTGAAGGCTGCGGTGCAGGCGCTGAAGGATATCCCGGCGGTCAACGCCGAGATCGACGGCGACGATATCGTCTACAAGAACTACTACCATATCGGCGTCGCCGTCGGCACCGAGCGCGGGCTGGTGGTGCCGGTGCTGCGCGACGCCGACCGCATGAGCCTCGCCGAGATCGAGGCAGCCATCGCCGATTTCGGCGTCCGCGCCCGCGACGGCAAGCTCTCGCTCGAGGAGATGCAAGGCGGCACCTTCACCATCTCCAATGGCGGCATCTACGGCTCGTTGCTGTCGACGCCGATCCTGAACGCGCCGCAATCGGGCATTCTCGGCATGCACCGGATCGAGGAGCGGCCAGTGGTGCGCGGCGGCGAGATCGTGGCGCGGCCGATGATGTATCTGGCGCTGTCCTACGACCACCGCCTGGTCGACGGCAAAGAAGCCGTCACCTTCCTGGTGCATATGAAGGAATCGCTCGAGGACCCGAAGCGCCTCGTTCTCGATCTTTAATGCTGCGCCAACCGGTTTTTGCGCATTCGTTGGACGGGGCACCGTCCCCTGCTCCATGGTGAAGGCTCCCGCAACCAATCGAACGATCCCCCCCATGCGCTCTTTCGCCATTCTTCTCAGGATTTGCGCGCTTTTCGCCACGCTCAGCCTGGCCCAGGCCCAGGCGCCGGCGCCCCGCGAAGCCCTCGTCATCGGCAATGCCGACTATTCGTTCGGCGCCCTCAGGAACCCCAAGAACGACGCCAAGTCCATGGCCGAGGCGCTGGACGAGGCGGGCTTCGAGGTGACGGTGGCGACCGACGCCGACCAGGCCTCGATGGAGAAGGCGATTCAAGCCTTCGGTGCCAAGCTCAAGTCGAAAGGCGGCGTCGGCCTGTTCTATTTCTCCGGCCACGGCGCGCAGATCAGCGGCGAGAACTACCTCATTCCCACCAGCGTCACCGACGCCGATGAGGTGAAAAGCGGCTCGGTGACCGCGACCGAGATCGTCAATGCCATGGCCGGCGCGCATAACGGCCTCAACATTGTCATCCTCGATGCCTGCCGCACCAACCCGTTCGACCCCAACGGCGCGCACGGGCTGTCGCGCATCGACTCAAATGCCAGCCTGTTCGTCTCCTATGCGACCTCGCCGGGCTCCGTCGCGCTCGACGGGGCCGGCAACAACAGCCCCTACACCAAATATCTCTCCGAATGGATCGCCACCCCAAACCTGTCCATCGAGGACACCTTCAAGCGCACGCTGAAGGGCGTCTATGTCGACACGGAGGGCAAGCAGACGCCATGGATCTCATCCACCTTCTTCGGTGACTTCGTGTTCCGCCCCGAGGGCGCCGAGGCCGACCAGGAGGACGAGCAAGCCGGCGAGGCGGAGGACGAGCAGGCCGAAGCGCCGACGCTGACCGGCATCTATCGCGCCAGCGGCACCAATCCGGGCGGCAGCAAATATACCGGCATGGTCGCGCTCGAGGAGGATAACGACGATTTCAAGCTGACCTGGTGGATCGGCAAGGACACGTTCGCTGGGACCGGACATCTCGCCGGCAAGATGCTGGTGATCGACTGGGGCGACAAGACGCCGGTGACCTACAGCTTCGGCGATGACGGCGCGCTCGACGGCGAATGGGCGGATGGCTCGGCCAGCGAGACGCTGACGCCGATCGGCACCGCGGCCCCTTCCGACGACGACGTTGCGGCGCCGGAGGGCGAGTATCGCGTCGAGGGCAAGGGTGGCGACGGCAAGCCCTATGAGGGGACGGTGGACATCGAGAAGAGCGGCGACAGCTATCAGCTGAGCTGGAAGGTCGGCGACTCCGAGTATGAGGGCAAAGGCACCTTCGCCGGAAATCTCTTGACCGTGAATTGGGGAAGCACGACGCCAATCGTCTATGCGCTTGCCGATGACGGCAGCCTGACGGGGCTATGGGATAGCGGGCACGGCGAGGAGACACTCACGCCGGAGCAGTGAGGGGGATAGACTGCCACTATGAGTTACGATCTGGTCGTCATCGGTACGGGGCCGGGCGGATATGTCTGCGCCATCCGCGCCGCACAGCTCGGCATGAAGGTCGCCGTGGTCGAGAAGCGCGCGACCCATGGCGGCACCTGCCTCAATGTCGGCTGCATCCCGTCAAAGGCGCTGCTGCATGCGAGCGAGGCCTATGCCGAAGCCGGCCACGCTTTCGCCGGCATGGGCATCAAGGTCACCCCCGAGCTCGACCTCGCCGCCATGCTCGCCTTCAAGGACGACGGCGTTAAGGGCAATGTCGACGGCGTCGCCTTCCTGCTGAAGAAGAACAAGATCGACCATTTCCACGGCACTGGCCGCATCCTCGCCCCCGGCAAGGTCGAGGTGAAATTCATCAACGGCGAGAAGCAGGTCGTCGAAGCGAAATCTATTGTCATCGCCACCGGCTCCGAGGTGGTGGCGCTGCCCGGCATCACGATCGACGAGGAGACGGTCGTCTCCTCGACCGGCGCGCTCTCCTTGAAGAAAGTGCCGAAGCGGCTGGTGGTGATCGGCGGCGGCTATATCGGGCTCGAGCTCGGCTCGGTCTGGTCAAGGCTCGGCTCGCAGGTGACCGTGGTCGAGATGCTGCCGCGCCTCGCGCCAGGTCTCGACGCCGAATTGGCGAAAGCGCTTCAGCGCGTCTTGGAGAAGCAGGGGCTCGCCTTCAAGCTCGGCGCCAAGGTCGTCAAGGTCGATACCAAGGGCAAAGCCGTGAAGCTGACGCTCGAACCTGCCGAAGGCGGCAAGGCCGAGACGCGCGTCGAGACGCTCGACTGCGACGTGGTTCTGGTCGCGGTGGGGCGAAAGCCCAACACGCAAGGCCTCGGCCTCGCCGAGCTCGGCGTCAATACCGACAATCGCGGGCGCATCGCCGTCGATCCGCATTTCCAGACGAGCGTCGCCGGCATCTACGCCATCGGCGATGTGATCGAAGGCCCGATGCTCGCGCACAAGGCCGAGGACGAAGGCATCGCCGTCGCCGAGATCCTGGGCGGTCAGGCGGGCCATGTGAATTACGACGTGATCCCGAGCGTGATCTACACCGCGCCGGAGGTCGCCTCGGTCGGCAAGACCGAGGAGGAGCTGAAGGCGGCCGGCATCGCCTATAAGGTCGGCAAGTTCCCGTTCACCGCCAACGGCCGCGCCAAGGTCAATCGCACCACCGAAGGCTTCGTCAAGATCCTCGCCGAGGAGAGCACCGACCGCGTGCTCGGCGTGCATATCATCGGCGCCGACGCCGGCACCATGATCGCCGAGGCCGCCGTGCTGATGGAGTTCGGCGGCTCCGCCGAGGACCTCGCGCGCACCTGCCATGCGCATCCCACCCTGTCGGAGGCCGTCAAGGAAGCAGCGCTCGCCGTCGACAAGCGCGCCATCCATATGTGACGACGCCCTCATGCTGAGGAGGCGCGGAACGCGCCGTCTCGAAGCAGGAGGCTCATCCTTCGCGACGCGGCTGCGCCGCTCCTCAGGATGAGGAATTGCGCGGCGTGTCGGCGAGCACCGAGGCGATCAGCGCGCCAAAGCCAACGAGCTCGAACAGCGAGATCGTGGCGTGGCCCCACTCCCAGCGCGCGCGGTAGGTGGTCCAGTCCGCAGGCACGGGACCGTTGACCCAATGCGCCAGCTCGACATTGACCGGATAGACCAGCACCCACCATAGCAGCAGTCCGGTCGCGAACAGCAGCGCGGCGGAGAGCGCGAGACGCACGCCCGGCCGATGATGCTCGCGCACCAGATAGGTGAGCAGACCGAGCGCGATCACGGTCGCCACGTCGATCGCCGCGCCGACCGAGCCGAATAGGCTGTAGAGCCCACCCTGCACCGTCGATCCGACCCACAGATACTGGTCCCAGCCCATGCGCGCAGGGAGCTGCATCAGATGGGCGAGGCCCATGCCGAGCGTGAGCGCGGCGAGCAGCACGGCGACGAAGCGGACGGCCCTGAGCGTCATTTCTTCCCTCTCCTTGTCATTGCCCGGCTCGACCGGGCAATCCAGTAATCGCCGCCGGTGCGAAATAGCTTGTCGCAGTGGTTACTGGATTCCCGCTTACGCGGGAATGACAAATCGGTGTCGTTAATCCAGCGTCTTGCGAAAGCGCAGCAGCGCCAGGCCCATGGCGACGATCATGAAGATGAACAGCGCCGCAGCGTCCATCTGCATGTCGGCGAAGCCGTTCCCCTTCAACATGATGCCGCGCACGATGCGGATGAAGTGGGTGAGCGGCAGCACCTCGCCGATGGCTTGCGCCCAATGCGGCATGCCGCGGAACGGAAACGCGAAGCCGGACAGCAGGAAGTTGGGCAGGAAGAAGAAGAACGTCATCTGCACCGCCTGGAGCTGGTTCTGGGCGACGGTGGAGAACGTATAGCCGACGGCAAGATTTGAGGCGGCGAACAGCGTCGACAGCGCGACCAGCAGGACGACGCTGCCGAGGATCGGCACGCCGAACACGAAATGCGCGGCGCTGATGATGATGGCCATCTGCACGAAGCCGATCAGCACGAACGGGGCGATCTTGCCGATCATGATCTCGATCGGCTTGATGGGCATCGAGAGCAGGCTTTCCATGGTGCCGCGCTCGATCTCGCGCGTCACCGCGAGCGCGGTGAACATCATCATGGTCATGGTCAGCACGATGCCGAGCAGGCCCGGCACGATATTGTATTGGGTGATGCCTTCGGGGTTGTAGCGGCGCTGCAGCGTGACCTCGAACGGCTCCGGCGAGCCCTTCACCTCGGCGTCGGGTCCGCGCAGCTCCCGCCTGAGCGCGGTGCCGATGACGCCTTGCACGGCTGCGATCGCGGTCCCGGTCGACACCGGGTCGGTCGCGTCGGCAATCACTAGGATGGCGGGACGGTCGCCGCGCCGCACGTCGCGCTCGAAGCTTGCCGGGATTTCGATGCCGAATTGCACTTTGCCCGAGCGGATCAGCCGGTCCATCTCATCGGGATCGTGCACCTGCTCCTTGAAGTCGAAATAGTCGGTGTTCTCGAGCGCGGCGAGCACCGCGCGGGTCAAGGGACCGGAATCGCGCGTCAGGATGACCGCCGGCATGTGCTTCGGGTCGGTGTTGATGGCATAGCCGAACAGGGTGAGCTGGAGCACCGGCACGAAGATCATGGTGGCGAAGGTCATGCGGTCGCGCCGCATCTGCACGAATTCCTTGACGATCATCGCCCAGGTGCGCCGGAAGAAGCCGGGATCGCGCCGCTCGCGGCGCTCGGCCTCAGCCGCCTCGATGCCGTCGTAAGCCACCGCGCTCATGCGAAATTGTCCTTGGACTTGTCCATCAGCAGGATGAAAACGTCCTCGAGCGAGGGCTCGCCGCGCGTCCATTGATGCGCGCCGTCGGACTTCTTGGCGGCCTCGATCGCCGCATCGAGCGCTTGCTTGTCGCGGCCAGAGACATGCAGCTCGGCGCCGAACGGCGCCACCATGTCGATGCCGTCGCAGGTCTCGAGCTTGGTGGCGAGGCGGTGGAGGTCCTTGCCCGAGACGATCCAGGTCGAGAGGTGCGACTGCGCGACTACCTCTCTTGCCGTGCCCTTGGCCAGCATCTCGCCGAAGGCGATATAGGCGATCTCGTGACAGCGCTCGGCCTCGTCCATGTAGTGGGTCGAGACCAGCACGGTGATGCCGTCGGCGGCGAGATTGTGGATCTCGTCCCAGAACTCGCGCCGCGCCTTTGGATCGACGCCGGCGGTCGGCTCGTCGAGCAAAAGCAGCTTGGGCTGCGGCAGGATGCAGGCGCCGAGCGCGAGCCTCTGCTTCCAACCGCCCGACAGCTCGCCGGCGAGCTGATCGGCGCGCCCGGTGAGCCCAAGCCGCCCGATCGCATCGCGCGCCGCCTGGCGCGGATTCGGCACGCCATAGACGCGCGCGACGAATTCGAGATTCTCGCGGATCGACAGGTCGGTATAGAGGCTGAAGCGCTGCGTCATGTAGCCGACATTGCGCTTGATCTCGTCCGACTGGGTGCGGATGTCGTAGCCAAGACAGGTGCCCGAGCCGGAATCAGGCGTGAGCAGCCCGCACAGCATGCGCAGCGTCGTGGTCTTGCCGCTGCCGTTAGGGCCGAGAAAGCCGTAGATCTCGCCCTTCGGCACTTGCAGGCTGAGATCGTGCACCACGGTGTGCGAACCGAAGCTCTTGGTCAGGCCGCGCACGTCGATGGCGATCTCCTTCTCGCTCATCGCCGCACCAGCTGCGCCTGTGGGCCAATGCCGACGGTCACCGGCTGGCCCGCGGTCAGCAGCGCCGCCGCCTGATCGGGGCGCGCCTCGACCAGAAACACGAGCTTCTGCCGTTGCTCCTGCGAGAAGATCACCGGCGGGGTGAACTCCGCGTCACGGGCGATGAAGCTGATCTTGGCCTTGAGGTCGGGCGGGCAGCCATCGCAAGAGACGCTCACCATCTGATCGAGCTGGAGTGAGGCGCGCACCGGCTCGGCGACGAAGAAGCGAACCTTGAGATTGCGCGGCGGCAGACAGCGCGATGACCGCCTGGCCGGCATTCACCACCTCGCCCGGGCGGAAATAGACCTCCTCGACCGTGCCTTCGGCGGGCGAAGCGACCTCTCGCTTGCCGAGGTTCTTCTCGGCCTCGGCGAGCGCGTGGCGCGCGGCCTCGGCGTTGGCGGCCGCGGCGTCGATCATGTCGGAGCGGCCGGGGAGCTTGGCCGCCATGATGCGCTTCTCGGCCTCGGCGACGGCCGCCTCGTTGCGGTCGTGCTGGGCGATGGCGTCGTCGAGCGCCGCCTTGGTGGTCCAGCCTTTGTCGAACAAGGATTGCGCGCGATCGCGATTGTTGGTCGCCACCTGCAGCATCGCTTTCGCCTCGTTGAGCGAAGCTTCGAGCACCTCGATCTCGCCCGGCCGCTGGAGCTCGGCCTTGACGTCGGCGAGCCGCGCATCGGCCTCCTGCACGCGGGCGCGCGCCGCGGCGACCGAAGCCTCCTGCTCCGAGCTCTCCAGCGTGAAGATCGGATCGCCCTGCTTCACATGCGCGCCTTCCTCGACGGTAAGGCTCGCGATGCGGCCGGCCTGCTCTGAGCCCACCAGCACGAGGTCGGCCTCCATATAGCCGGGGAACTCAGCCTCCTTGTTGGCGGGAAAGGTGAACAGCGCGACGGCGATCGCGATGGCGCCGAGCGCGACGGCGATGAGCAGGACTTTGCGCTTCATCGCGCGTCACCCTGGCTCGGGAACGGAGCGCGGCCCGGCGCCCTGATCGCGTCGGTCAGGAGATCGATATTGGTCCTGAGCAGCCCGTCAGTATCGAGGTGACGATGGCGCTCGAACAGCCCGCGCCAGATGATGGCCGTTAGCACCGGCGCGATCAGCAGCTGCGGATAGTCGCGCAACTTGGTCGGCTTGAACTCGCCGCGCTCGATGCCGCGATCGATCAGCCGCGTGATGGTCTCGATGCCGCGCGATACGACCTGCTCGTAATAGAATTTGGTGAGCTCGGGATGCTTGTGCCCTTCGGCGATGAGCAGCCGCGCGATGAACGCGCGCTTGGAGCCGACCAGCTCCTGGATGAAGGCGAGGAACGGTCCCTTGAGGAACGCCTCGACGGGGAGGTCGGTGCGCTCCATCTGCTCGCGGATGATGTCGAAATGCGAGGTGATGACGCTCCTGATCACCGCCTTGAACAGCTCTTCCTTGGTCTTGAAGTAGAGATAGGGCAGGCCCTTGGACACGCGCGCGCGCGTGGCCACGTCCTCGACCTTGGTCGCCGCATAGCCGTTCGCCGCGAACTCCTCGAAGGCCGCCGCCACGATCTCTTCCGGGCGATTGTCCTTGCGCTCGCGCTTACGCGGCGTTGCGTCCGCGCCGCTCTGCTCTGATTTGGTCTCAGCCATTACCTTGCCTCTTGGAGAGCATCAGCCCCGCCCGGCGGCGGCCGGCCTCGGAACAGGCTAGCTGCCATCGGTTGCAATATAATGACTGACCAGTCAGTACCGCAATGGGCAACCTCGCAAAAAGGCAGGAAAGTCAAGGGATCGCTAACAATAGCTGGGACGCGTCGGGAAGGCTTTGACGGATATCAATTGGGCCTGACTACCGGCCGGCGGCCCTATGCCCGGGGGTGGGCTCGTCCGTACACCTTCAGCAGATGCTCGCGGTCGACCTCGGTGTAGCCCTGCGTGGTCGAGAGGCTGGCGTGACCGAGCAGCTCCTGGATGGCGCGGAGATCCGCGCCGGCGCCGAGCAGATGCGTGGCGAAGGAATGGCGGAGCGCATGCGGCGTCGCCGTCTCGGGCAGGCCGAGCGCGGCACGCGCGCGGGCGATCTTGAGCTGGATGATGCGCGGGCTGAGCTGCTTGCCGTAGGCGCCGACGAATAGCGGGTCGTCGGAGCCGAGGCCCATCGGGCAGAGCTTCAGATAGAGCTCGACCGCCTCGCGCGCGATCGGCAGCACCGGCACCACCCGCGTCTTGCCGCCTTTGCCGTGCACGCGCAGCATGTCGCGGCCCTTGGTCGGCGCGTCCTTGCGCTTCAGCGTCAAAGCCTCGGAGATGCGCAAGCCCGAGCCGTAGAGGAGAGCGAGCACGGCGGTGTCGCGCGCCGAGATCCATTCCGGTTGGTCCGGCGAGCCGATATCAGTGCCCTCGACCAGGGCGGTGGCCTTGGGCGCCGTCAGCGGCTTCGGCACCGAATGCGGCAGCTTGGGCAGCGCGACGGCGCGGATCGCGTCGTTCTTGCCGTAGCCGCGCCGCTCGAGGAATTTGTAGAACATGCGGAGCGCCGACAGCGTCCTCGCGAGGCTCCGGCTGCCCACCCCCTCGCCACGGCGCGAGGCGAGGAATGCGCGCACGTCGCGCGCCTGGAGCGCGAGCAGCTGAGGCATGTCGGGCAGGCGGTTCAGATGGCCGGCAAGGAAGGTCAGGAACTGGCCGATATCGCGGCCATAGGCTTCCGATGTCTTGGCCGCGAGCTGACGCTCGTTGGCGATATAAGCGAGCCAGTCCTCCACCGCCTCGCGGACGTAAGGCGAGCCCATATATCCTAGCGGTGCGGACTTCTCTGCCAAGCTGCAAATCCCCACTTCGCCTGAACGGCGCGCGACCCGAAGGCTACTATGGTTGCCTGAGTCGTTAACTGCCGTTTAACCAGACGAGCCGACCCCTGGCCAGAACCGAAACCAAGACCAAGCCTGCGCCGCGCGCTATCGTGCCGATGACCGTTCCGGTCATGCTGCCGCTCGCTCTGCCCGCGCCTTACGACTATCTCGTGCCGGACGGAACGCACGTCACGCCGGGGCAGTTCGTGGTCGCCCCGCTCGGGGCGAGCGAATATCTCGGCGTGGTGTGGACGAGGCCGGAGGGTGAGAAGCCGCCCGACATCAAGCCCGAGAAGCTCCGCGCCATCGTCGAATTGATCGACGACGTGCCGCCTCTGCCGCGGGTCAGCCTCGACTTCGCCGACTGGGTCGCCAACTACACGCTGTCGTCGCCCGGCATGGTGTTGCGCATGATGATGAGCGCGGGCCGCGCCTTCGCCCCGCCCGCGCCCCGCTACGGCGTCCGCCTGATCGGCGCGCCGCCGGGCGCATGACCCCTGCCCGCGCGCGGGTGATCGAGGCGGCCTCGAACGGGCTGATCTGGGTGAAGTCGAGCCTCGCCGAGGCGGCCGGCGTCAGTCCTGGCGTGATCGACGGGCTGGTCGATGCCGGCACGCTGCTGACCGAGCCGCTGCCGGACTGGCACGCATTGCCGCTCGATCTTGGACGCGAGCGCGCCCACCTCACGCCCGAGCAGCAGGACGCGGCGCGCGAGCTTCTCGCCAACACCAGCGACGGCTTTGTCGTGAGCCTGCTCGACGGCGTCACCGGCTCGGGCAAGACGGAAGTCTATTTCGAGGCGATCGCGCAGGCTCTCGCCAAGGGCAAGCAAGCCTTGGTGCTCATGCCGGAAATCGCCCTGACGAGCCAGTTCATCGCCCGCTGCGAGCAGCGCTTCGGCGCCAAGCCCGCGGAGTGGCATTCGGGCGTGCCGGCGCCGCAGCGCGGCCGCGTCTGGCGCGCGGTGGCCGAGAACAAGGCGAAGCTCGTGGTCGGCGCGCGCTCCGCCCTGTTCCTGCCCTTCCCCGAGCTCGGTCTGATCGTCGTCGATGAGGAGCACGACCAGGGCTACAAGCAGGAGGAGCGCGTCCTCTATCAGGCGCGCGACATGGCCGTGGTGCGCGGATCGCTCGGCGATTTCCCGGTGGTTCTCAGCTCCGCGACGCCGTCGATCGAGAGCCTGGTCAACGCCGAACAGGGCCGCTACCGCCACATTCGCCTCGCCACGCGCTACAAATCTGCGGGGCTCCCGGCGATCGCCGCAATCGACATGCGCGCCTCACCGCCGGAGCGCGGCAAGTGGCTGTCTCCGGTCTTGGTCGACGCGGTCGCCGAGACGCTCGGGCGTGGCGAGCAGGCGCTTCTGTTCTTGAACCGCCGCGGCTATGCGCCGGTCACGCTCTGCCGGAAATGCGGCTTCCGCTTCGAATGCCCGAACTGCTCGGCCTGGCTGGTCGAGCACAGGTTCCGCCGCCGTCTGGAATGTCACCATTGCGGCAAGTTCGTGCCGATTCCGGAGAAATGCCCGAACTGCGAGGCGGAGAATTCGCTGGTCGCATGCGGACCTGGCATCGAGCGCATCGCCGAGGAGGTCGCCGATCTGTTCCCGGAGGCGCGCCGCGTGCTGTTGTCGAGCGATCTCACGCCGAACATCGCCGAGCTTCGCCATACCTTGCGCGAGATCGAGGAGCGCGAGGTCGACATCGTCATCGGCACGCAGCTCGTGGCCAAGGGTCATCACTTCCCGGGGCTCGCTCTGGTCGGCGTGGTCGACGGCGATCTCGGGTTGGCGCAGGCCGACCCGCGCGCGGCCGAGCGCACCTTCCAGCTGATGCAGCAGGTGACGGGGCGCGCCGGCCGCGAGGCGATTGCGGGCCGAGGGCTGATCCAGACCTATATGCCGGAGCACCCGGTGGTCGCAGCCCTCGTCTCGGGCGACCGCGACGCGTTTCTTGCGCGCGAGATCGAGGAGCGGCGCGATGCCCGCATGCCGCCATTCGGCCGGCTCGCCGCGCTGCTCGTCTCGGCGGGCTCGCGCGAGGCGGCGGAAGCATACGCGCGCGAGGTCGCTCGCGCCGCGCCAGCCGCATCGAAGATCGAGGTGCTTGGACCCGCCGAGGCGCCGCTCGCCGTGATCCGCGGCCGGCACCGTTTTCGCCTGCTGGTGAAGGCCGCCCGCGAAGCCGATCTCCAGGCCTATCTGCGGCTCTGGCTCAGCCAAGTTCCCAAAGCCAAAGGCGATCTCCGCCTTACCGTCGACATCGACCCTTATAGTTTTTTGTAGAGTAGGCCACGCGCACGGGTCCCGGGCGGTCTTAACTTTCGAGCACAACCGCTGCTTCAATTCGGCGCCGCCTCGCGCTACCCTCGCTTCCGGCGGCGACGAAGCTCTGGGGGGCAGGTTGACCGACGTCTTTCTTTCCTATTCCAGCAAGGACCGCGGCGAGGGCGAGGATGTCGACGGCAATCCGCGCGAGGACCGGGTCACGCCCATCGTCGAGCTGCTGACGGCGCAGGGCTTCGACGTGTTCTGGGACCAGACCGTGCCGCCCGGCAAGAACTGGAACGCCTGGATCAAGGAGAAATTGAAGGACGCGAAATGCGCCGTCGTTCTTTGGTCGGAATATTCGGTCGAATCCGACAATGTCGTCCACGAGGCGACCATCGCCCACAAGAACGACAAGCTGATCTCGGTCCTGCTCGATCCGATCGACGCCGATCAATTGCCCATGGGGCTTTACACCCACCAGGCGGTGAAGCTGATCGGCTGGTCGGGCGACGATAGCCATGACGGCTGGCGCAAGGCGATAAGCGAGTTCGAGGCCAGGCTGACCCCGCACGCGCCGCTGTGGCTCCAGCGCGCGGTCCATTCCTTCGAGGTCGACCTTGCGGGCGAGCGCACGCGGGTCAAGAGCGCCGAGACGCGCCCGCGAGATGGAGCGGAAGCTCGCCAAGGGCGCCGAAGCCTCACTCGAAGCCGAGCGCGAACGCGATGCCGCACTCGAGGCTCGCCTTCGTTCTGCTGATCGCGCTGTTCCTCTCTAGCGGCTGGGATTGGGTCGGCGCCGTTTATTATCCAGCGGTCGGCGCCGCCGCGACCGCCGCCTCGATAGGCTGGTGATCACGCTCGGGTCTGCGGCGCTTCTCGCTTGGCGCGGGACGAGTCCTCAGGCCGCGCGCATTTATTGGCTCGGCTGCGGGCTCGTCGCCATGATAGCAGTCGCCTGCTAGTTCAGCGCCAAGGAGCTGAACTGGTTCGGCTTCAACGCGGCCGACCCGGCCTGGGCCGGATGTTGGAACGGCCTGGTCGTCGCGCTGATCCTCTTGCTCGCCCTGTATGGCCTCAAGCTTGTTTTCGGCGGACGTCGCGTCGCCAGTTCCTAACTGTCACGAATGTCTTTGGCGGCGCGCATCAGGATCTCGACGATACGCGCTTCGGCGTCCACGCCGCTGCCGACTTGCTTCACCGCCTCGACGCGCAAATTCTCGAGCGCGGCGTCGACCAGCTTGGGCAACGCGCTCCGCTCTTCGCCGTGCCGCTCCTCCCAGGCGCGGCGTCTCCGCGAAAGCTTCTCGCCGAGGGCCGCTAGCCGCGTCAGCACCATGTCGGCGATGTCGCGATTGTCTTCGAGATAGGCGCGGCCCTCGTCGGTGATGGTGTAGCGCTTCTTCGCACCGTCGGCCTCGGCGGTGACGTAGCCGACCTCTTCGAGGAAGGTCAGCGTCGGATAGACCACGCCGGGGCTCGGGCTATAGGCGCCGTTCGTCTTGTCCTCGATCAGCTTGATCAGCTCGTAGCCGTGGCGCGGCTGCTCGGCGATCAGCGCGAGCGCGAGCAGCTTCAGATCGCCTTGCGCCAGCATGCGGCCGACGCGAAACCAGTCGCTCGCCGCCGCCCTCTCGGCCCGGACCCAAGCCGGGCCCTTGCGCCGAAGCGACCGAAACGCCGTCCCGCCCAACGTCGCCCAGGGCTCTTGATGTCTCATTCCATGCATAGTTGGTCTCCCGTTGAAAGATATATCGTAAGATAATACTCAATAAGCGGTATCGCAAGATATATCTTCTTGAGGCGCGCTTCACGGTGACCGGCAGCCGACCTATCGATGGTTTGGGTGACAATGGCGCCCCGTTGGTGGCGATCGCGGGCCGTTGCGCCGCAATTGCGGGGCCATTACGCGTCAATTGCGGGCCGTTCTTTGGCGCGGATAGCGCCGCCTACTCCCCGGCGTGGTCGGCGACCTTCTCGACATGGGCTTTGACCCATCGGGAGTGCTCGGCAGAGGCCAGCGCGCCGACGCGTTCGGCGAGCATCTTGTGGGCCTGCTCGGCCGTGAGCTTGGCATAAGGACCGGCGAGCTCGTTGTAGAGATGTTGCTCGTTGCGCAGGCCCTCGCAGGTCGAGCGGTAGAGGATCCAGTTTTCCTGCCATTTGTTGAGCTGTTGCAGGCTTTCGAGCAGCAGGATGATGCCGGCGGCAACGATCACCGCCATGGCCGAAAACTCGGCGACGATGGGGATGAAGACGGCACAGACGATGATGGCGATCTTGGAGGCCTTGTAGGCGTTCTGATTTTGGGTTGCCTTCCGGTCGTACCAGTCGATCTGCGATTGGAGCCGGTCCCACAGCGGCGGCAGCTTGGGGGTCTCGGCCCGCTCGGCCTTCTTGGTTGCCATCTCGTCCCCTCCCGGGCTTCTTCCCTTAACCCAGGCTGAATTACATCCCCTGACGCAGGCCGGCAAAGCCCAATCTTCGGCACAATTCGGGGCTTCCCGGAGTTGCACCCCCTGCCCCTCTATGTTACAGCCTGCCCGGGCTTTCAGGGGACCGTCTAGCAGGGTTTCAACCTGTTGACGTGGAAGCGCCAATCCCAGAATTTACTCGGGTCCGGGGACGAGGCTGCTCATAAAAGCGCCCGTTCGGGAGGAAAGGCGTTTTACGTGGCGAGTGAAGTCGATACGAGTTCGGGCGTGGCGGGCCGCTATGCCACCGCCCTGTTCGAGCTTGCCAAGGACGCGCAGTCGCTCGACGCCGTCGCGGCCGACCTCACCCGTTTCAACCAAGCGCTCGACGCCTTCGACGATCTGAAGCGGCTGGTGAAGAGCCCGGTATTCTCGGCCGAGGAGCAGGGCCGCGCGCTCGCCGCCATCCTCGACAAGCTCGCGATCGAGGGCCTGACCAAGAATTTCCTCCTGCTCGTCGCCAAGAACCGCCGCCTGTTCGCGACCCCCGACATGATCCGCGCCTTCCGCGCCATGGTCGCCAGCGAGCGCGGCGAGGCGAGCGCCACCGTCACCGCCGCATCCAAGCTCACCGAGAGCCAGGTCACCGCGCTGAAGCAGGCGCTTCAGGCCGCGCTCGGCAAGACCGTGATGCTGGACGAGCAGGTCGATCCCGCCCTGCTTGGCGGGCTCGTCGTCAAGGTGGGCAGCCGCATGGTCGATACCTCGCTGCGCACCAGGCTGAATTCACTCAAGATTGCCATGAAAGAGGTTGGCTGATGGACATCAGGGCCGCTGAGATCTCCGCGATCCTCAAGGAGCAGATCAAGAATTTCGGACAGGAAGCCGAGGTTGCCGAGATCGGCCAGGTGCTTTCGGTCGGCGACGGCATCGCCCGCGTCTATGGCCTCGACAAGGTCCAGGCCGGCGAGATGGTCGAGTTCGCCGACGGCACGCGCGGAATGGCGCTCAATCTCGAGGTCGACAATGTCGGCATCGTGATTTTCGGCGACGACCGCCACATCAAGGAAGGCGACGTCGTCAAGCGCACCGGCGCGATCGTCGAGGTGCCGGTCGGCAAGGGCCTGTTGGGGCGCGTGGTCGATGCCCTCGGCAATCCGATCGACGGCAAGGGACCGATCGCCTACGACGAGAAGCGCCGCGTCGACGTGAAGGCGCCCGGCATCATTCCCCGCCAGTCGGTGCACGAGCCGATGCAGACCGGCCTCAAGGCCATCGATGCCCTGATCCCGATCGGCCGCGGCCAGCGCGAGCTGATCATCGGCGACCGCCAGACCGGCAAGACCGCCATCATTCTCGACACCATCCTCAACCAGAAATCGGTCAACGCGCTCGGCGACGACCAGAAGAGCCTTTATTGCATCTACGTGGCCGTGGGTCAGAAGCGCTCGACCGTCGCCCAGTTCGTCAAGGTGCTCGAGGATAACGGCGCGCTGCCCTACTCGATCGTGGTCGCCGCCACGGCGTCGGACCCCGCGCCGATGCAGTATCTCGCGCCGTTCGCCGGCTGCGCCATGGGCGAGTATTTCCGCGACAACGGCATGCACGCGCTCGTCACCTATGACGATCTCTCCAAGCAGGCCGTGGCCTATCGCCAGATGTCGCTGCTGCTCCGCCGCCCGCCCGGACGCGAGGCGTATCCGGGCGACGTGTTCTATCTCCATTCGCGCCTGCTTGAGCGCGCCGCCAAGCTCAACAAGGATAACGGCTCGGGCTCGCTGACCGCGCTCCCCGTGATCGAGACCCAGGCCAACGACGTGTCGGCCTATATCCCGACCAACGTCATCTCCATCACCGACGGGCAGATCTTCCTCGAGACCGATCTGTTCTATCAGGGTATCCGCCCCGCGGTGAACGTGGGTCTCTCGGTGTCGCGCGTGGGCTCTGCCGCCCAGATCAAGGCGATGAAGCAGGTCGCCGGCAAGATCAAGGGCGAGCTCGCCCAATATCGCGAGATGGCGGCCTTCGCCCAGTTCGGCTCCGACCTCGACGCCACCACCCAGCGCCTACTGAACCGCGGCGCGCGGCTGACCGAGCTGCTGAAGCAGCCGCAATTCTCCCCGCTCAAGATCGAGGAGCAGGTGGTCGTGATCTATGCCGGCGTGAACGGCTATCTCGATCCGCTCCCGGTGTCTTCGGTATCGCGCTTCGAGGCCGAGCTGCTCCGCTATATTCGCTCCGAGCACGCCGATATCCTCGCTGCGATCCGCGATCAGAAGGAAATCTCCAAGGAGACCGGAGACAAGTTGAAAGCCGCCGTCGACAAATTCGCCAAGGCCTTCGCGTAGAGCTGAGCCATGCCGTCCCTGAAAGAGCTGCGCAACCGCATCGCCTCGGTCAAGGCGACGCAGAAGATCACCAAGGCCATGCAGATGGTGGCCGCGGCGAAGCTTAGGCGCGCACAGATGACGGCCGAAGCCGCGCGTCCCTATGCGGCGCGCATGGAGGTCGTGCTCGCCAATCTCGCCACCGCGCTCAAGGGCCGCGACGGCGGACCGCCGCTGATGGTCGGCACCGGCAAGGACCAGGTGCATCTCCTGGTGGTCTGCACCGGCGAGCGCGGACTTTGCGGCGCGTTCAACTCCGCCATCGTGCGGCTCGCGCGCGAGCACGTCGCGCGCCTTTTGGCCGAGGGCAAGCAGGTCAAGATCCTCTGCGTCGGCAAGAAGGGCTTCGACCAGCTGAAGCGCACCTACGCGCCGCTCATCATCGACACCATCGAGTTCCGCGGCGTTCGCCAGCTCACCTTTGAGCATGCCGAGAAGGTCGCCGACACGGTTTTGGCGCTGTTCGCCGATGGCGCGTTCGACGTCGCCACGCTGTTCTATTCGCGCTTCCGCTCGGTGATCAGCCAGGTGCCGACGGCGCAGCAGACTCATCCCGGCCACCATCTCGGCCGATACGTCGGCCGCCGAGGCGGCGCTTGGCGGCGCGGTCTACGAATACGAGCCCGACGAGGACGAGATCCTGAGCGAGCTGCTGCCGCTCAACATCACCGTGCAGATCTTCAAGGCACTGCTGGAGAACGGCGCGTCGTTCTACGGCGCGCAGATGACGGCGATGGACAACGCCACGCGCAACGCCGGCGACATGATCGGCCGGCTGACGATGAAATATAACCGCACCCGCCAGGCGATGATCACCAAGGAGCTGATCGAGATCATCTCCGGCGCCGAGGCGGTCTAGTCATTCGTGAGACATCGAGGAACGAGCAACATGGCAAAGAAATCCCCCGTGATCGCCGAGACCAAGAAGCAGCAGGCGAAGGTCGCAGCCTATGAGGGCTCGATGGGCCATGTGCGCCAAGTCATGGGCGCCGTCGTCGACGTGCAGTTCGACGGCAAATTGCCCGAGATCCTGAACGCGCTGGAGACGCAGAACCACGGCAACCGCCTGGTGCTCGAGGTCGCCCAGCATCTCGGCGAGAACACCGTGCGCACCATCGCCATGGATACGACCGAGGGTCTGGTGCGCGGCCAGGACGTGGTCGACACCGGCGAGCCGATCGCCGTGCCGGTGGGCGACGAGACGCTCGGGCGCATCATGAACGTGGTCGGCGAGGCGGTCGATGAGGCCGGCCCGATCAACACCGCCGAGAAGCGGCCGATCCACGCGCCGGCTCCGTCCTATGTCGATCAGTCCACCGAGGCCGAGATCCTGGTCACCGGCATCAAGGTCGTCGACCTGCTGGCGCCCTACGCCAAGGGCGGCAAGATCGGCCTGTTCGGCGGCGCCGGCGTGGGCAAGACCGTGCTGATCCAGGAGCTGATCAACAACGTCGCCAAGGCGCATGGCGGCTTCTCGGTGTTCGCCGGCGTCGGCGAGCGCACGCGCGAGGGCAACGACCTCTATCACGAGTTCATCGACTCCGGCGTGAACAAGGACCCCAAGAAGAACAACGGCTCCACCGCGGGCTCGAAATGCGCGCTGGTGTACGGCCAGATGAACGAGCCGCCGGGCGCCCGCGCCCGCGTCGGCCTGTCCGGCCTGACCGTCGCCGAATATTTCCGCGACCAGGGCCAGGACGTGCTGTTCTTCGTCGACAACATCTTCCGCTTCACCCAGGCGGGCTCGGAAGTGTCGGCGCTGCTCGGCCGCATCCCCTCGGCCGTGGGCTATCAGCCGACGCTCGCGACCGACATGGGAGCGCTTCAGGAGCGCATCACCACCACGCAGAAGGGCTCGATCACTTCGGTGCAGGCGATCTACGTGCCGGCCGACGATTTGACCGACCCGGCGCCCGCGACCTCCTTCGCCCATCTCGACGCCACCACCGTGCTGTCGCGCGGCATCGCCGAGAAGGGCATCTACCCGGCCGTCGACCCGCTCGATTCGACCTCGCGCATGCTGTCGCCGCTCGTCGTCGGCGAGGAGCACTATGCTGTGGCCCGCCGCGTGCAGCAGATCCTGCAGCGCTACAAGGCGCTCCAGGACATCATCGCCATTCTCGGCATGGACGAGCTGTCGGAAGAGGACAAGGTGACGGTGGCGCGCGCCCGCAAGATCGAGCGCTTCCTGTCGCAGCCGTTCCATGTGGCCGAGGTGTTCACCGGCTCGCCCGGCGTGTTCGTCGATCTCGCCGACACCATCAAGGGCTTCAAGGGCCTGTGCGACGGCGATTACGACCACCTGCCTGAGGCCGCTTTCTACATGGTCGGCACCATCGAGGACGCGGTCGCCAAGGCCGAGAAGCTCGCCGCCGAGGCCGCTTAGACCATGTCTGACCCCTTCAAGTTCGAGCTGGTGTCGCCGGCCAAGCTGCTCGTCTCGGGCGAGGTCGAGCAGGTCATCGTGCCGGGCTCGGAGGGCGAGATGACCGTGCTCGCTCATCACGCGCCGCTGCTCACCACGCTCAAGCCCGGCCTGCTCGACATCGGCTTGCCCGGCGGCGAGCGTCACCGCTATTTCGTGCGCGGCGGCTTCGCCGAGGTCTCGCCGGCAGGGCTCACGGTGCTCGCCGAGACGGCCATCGACTTGAACGAGCTCAATGCCGGCCAGCTTGCGCAAGCCGTCAAGGACGCCGAGGAGGACGTGGCTGACGCGACCGGCAGCGATGCCCTCGACCGCACCCAGACCAAGCTCGACCAACTCCGCCAGGTCCAGGCAACGCTTAACCTGTAGGGGCCGCCTCTCCCATTTTCCCCCTCGCCCGACCGCGTTTGCGGCCGACCTCTCCCCGCTGGGGAGAGGTGTTCGCACCCTGCGACAACCCGTTGGCCGAGCCGCCCCGACTCTTGCTATAAGGCCCCAACGAAAAGGGCTGTCTCGGGGGCTCGGTCTCGTCCCCCGGGAGGGGACGGCGGACAGGGACGATGCAGCAAAAGGCCGAACCGAAACGGGTGCGTTCGCTCAGCTTCGGCATCGAGCGGCTCGGGCTCGTCGCTCTGCGGTATCCCCTGGTCGCCGCCGCGCTCGTCATCGCCATCACCATCGCCGCCTGCTTCGGCTACACGCGGCTCAAGGTCGACGATTCGCTCTCCGAGCTGTTCCGCACCGACACGCCGGAGTTCCGCGACTACGAGACCATCTCCGAGCGCTTCCCCTCGAGCGAGTACGACGTGCTGATCGTCGTCAGCGGCGACAATCTGCTCGAGCGGAATTCGGTCGATGCGCTCCGCGAGCTCATCATCAATCTGCAATTCGTCGACGGCATGGCCGGAGAAGTGTCGCTATTCTCGGCGCGCGAGGCGCCTGAGCCCGGCAAGATCCCGGGCCCGGTCTTTCCCGCCGAGCTGCCCAAGGGCGACGCCTACCAGCAGCTGATCGACAAGGTCCGCAACAACGAGATCATCAAGGGCAAGCTGCTGTCGGACGACGGCACTCTGACGCTGATCCTGCTCGCGCTCGACCGCCAGGTGGTCGAGCAGAACGGGCTCGGCTCGGTGGTGCAGCAGATCCACGACACGGCCGCCGAGGAGCTCAAGGACACCGGGCTCAAGATGCAGCTCTCCGGCGCTCCCGTCATGCAGCTCGAGATCAGGAACGCGGTCGAGCGCGACCGCTTCAAATACAACATTCTCGGCTTCCTGTTCGGCGCCATCATCGCCTACGCGTTCTTCCGCCGCGTCTCGCTGATGCTGATCGCGGCGCTGCCCCCCGTCATCGCCATCGTCTGGTCGATCGGGCTGTTCGGCTGGCTCGGCTTCAAGCTCAACCTGTTCCTGAACGTCATGATCCCGCTGATCATGGTGCTCGGCTTCTCCGATTCGATGCAGCTCACCGTCGCCATGCGGAACCGCCTGGTCGACGGCGATCGCCGCATCAAATCGGCGCGCTACGCCGTGCTCGTGGTGGGGCCGGCCTGCGTGCTGGCGACCGCGACGGCGGCCGCCTCGTTCATCGCGCTGCTGTTCTCGGACTCCGCGCTGATCCGCACTTTCGGCATCGCCGGCGCGCTGTCCACGGCCATCGCCTTCGTGGTCGGCATCACGCTCGTGCCGCTGCTCACGCGCGCGCTGATCCCCCGCAATGCGCGCGCCTACGCCGCCAGCCTCAAGGGTCACGACAAGGCGATGAATGCGCTCAAGCGCTTCAGCGGCTGGATCGCCGAGTTCGGCGTGCGCCACGCGAAGCTCGTGGTCATCCTCGGCCTCCTGGTGGTGATCGGCTTCGGCGCCATCTACGTCACGCTACCGCCGCGCTATCGCCTGGCCGACCAGGTTCCCGACCGCGAGCAGGCGGTCGCCGCGAGCGAGCAGCTCGACGAGAAGCTGACCGGCGCCAACCCGCTGCATGTCATGATCGATTACCCCAAGGACAAGACGCTATACGACCCCGACGTGCTCAAGGTGATCGGCGACGTGCATTCCATGGTCGAGACGCAGTCTGGCGTCGGCAATGTGTGGTCGGTCGAGACGCTGCGGCGCTGGCTCGCCAAGACGCAGGAAGACACGCCCGACAAGCTTCAGGAATATGTCTCGATCCTGCCCGACTACCTGACCAAGCGCTTCATCGACGAGGACGACAATTCGGTCGTGGTCACCGGGCGCATCCCCGACATCGACGTGAGCGACCTGTTGCCGGTGATCGAGAAGCTCGACGGCAAGCTGAACGTCGTGCGCGACGCCCATCCCGACTACCGCATCGTCGTCACCGGGCTCTCGGCCATCGCCGCGCGGAACAGCGCGACCATGATCAGCAAGCTGAATGCCGGGCTGACCACCGAGATCGTGTTCATCTGCATCTTCCTGGGGCTCGCCTTCCGCTCGGTGATGGTCGCGGTGGTCACCGTGCTGCCGACGCTGTTCCCGGTGTTCACCGCCGGAGCGGTGCTGGCGGCCTCGGGCGAGGGGCTGCAATTCGCCAGCATCGTCGCGCTGATCGTCGCCTTCGGGCTCTCGCTCAACGCCGCCGTGCACTACCTCAACCGCTTGCGGCTCGAGGACCGTCCGGGCGAGGATCCGGCCATCGGCGTCGAGCGCGCCACCATCCTGATCGGCCCTGCGCTGGTGCTCACCTCGCTGATCCTAGCCTTCGGCCTTGGCGTCACCGTGCTGTCCGACCTTCCCTCGCTCCGCCTGTTCGGCAAGCTCTCGGCCATGACGCTGGTCGCGGCGCTGATCGGCGATCTCGTGTTGCTGCCGGCGAGCGTGCTGCTCTACCGCCGCTTCATGCGCCGCTTGCGGCCCGCCCACCACCCCAAGCACCCGCACATTCGGGCGCATGGCTGAGGCTCAGCCCTCGACCAGCGGCGCGAACTCCTCGACCACGCGCTCATAGACCGCGCGCTTGAACGGCACCACGAGCGACGGCAACTCTGCCACCCTCACCCATCGCCAGGCGTCGAACTCCTGCTCATGGCCTTCGCGCGGCGCGATGTCGATCTCACTCTCGGGGCCTTGCAGCCGCGCGGCGAACCACATCTGCTTCTGGCCGCGATAGCGCCCTTCCCAGGCGACACCGATGAGCTGCTCAGGCAGATCGTAGACCAGCCAATCCCGCGTCTGCGCGATGATGCCGATGCTGCGCACGCCGGTCTCCTCGAACAGCTCGCGATGCGCGGCTTGCTCCGGCGCCTCACCGTCGTCGATGCCGCCTTGCGGCATCTGCCACCATTGGCCGACGCCTTCAGGTGCGCCGCTCCGGTCGGTGCGCTGTCCGACGAAAGCTAGTCCATGTTTGTTGACCAGCATCACGCCGACGCAAGGCCGGTAGGGCAGCGCCTCTTTGTCGATCATGAGAGGCTGATCAGCTTTGCCGCTGCGAGCGCACCGCGGCGCTGACCGGCACCAGCACGAAGCCTTTGCTCTGCAGCTTGGCCGCCCATTCGGCGAGCTGCTTGACGGTGGCCGACTTCACCTTCACCACGCCGATCGCCGCACCCCGCACCTTGGCGGTCGCCTCGAGCTTGGCGAGCTGCTTGGCGATGTCGGCCGGCGAGGCGTTGGCGTCAATCTGGACGCTGGCGACCGAATAATCGAGGCCGATCGTGCCGGCGATTTGCGACGCCGTGGAGGTCTGCACGCTGCCGTCGTCAACATAGAGCAGGCCGCGAGCCTTGAGTTCCTCGAGCACGGGCGTGAGCGCGTCCTGGGTCGCCTCGAACTTTGCGCCCATGAGGTTGGTGACCCCGACATAGCCCGTGTAGCGCGACATCAGCCATTGCAGCCGCTTCATGTTCTCCGCGGGCGGGAGCGTGGTCAGCAGCGTATGCGGGCCCGGATTCTCGGTCGGATAGTTGTTTGGCTCGAGCGGAATCTGCAGCAGCACCTCATGGCCGTCGGCGCGGGCATACGTCACCCCGTCCTGCAAGCTCCTGCCATAGGCGCCGTAAGCCACGCTGACCGACGGCGGCAATCCTTTGAGCACATTGGCGGGCGGGCTATCGGGGAGACCAAGGCCGGTAACCAGGATGGCGATGCGCGGCGGCGTTCCGGCGGGTGCGTTCGAGGCATAGCGCGACGGCCGCGCATAGACGTCGATCGGGCGCCGTCCGTCGGCAGCGACCTTGGGCAGCGGACCGTATTGCGAGTCCTCCACCAGCTCAGGGACCGGCACCGGCTCGAGCGAGCCCTCGCCCGGCTCGACCGCTGGCATGGTGGCCGGCGGTGGCGGCGGCGTAACGGCGGCCATTTGCTGATGCAGCGGCGTGGCGGCAGCGCCTTGCGATGCGGACGCCGTCGAGGCGGTTTGCTCGCCCCCTTCCGCCGCGCCCTGCCGGCCATCTGGCGGTGCTGCATCGGCGGGCGAAGGCGGCTCAGCCGGCGTGCCGATCTGCTCCGACGGCAGGATGTCGCCAGGGCCGGGCGGCTGAAGGACCGGCGCTTGCGGTTTGGCTCCAGGCGCGGTGACGGCGAAGCCGGGCGGCATGTCTGACGGGGTCTCGCCGGCTTCGGCACCGGCCGCAGGCGCTTCTGCCGGGGCCTCGGCCGCGGCAGGCTCTTGGCCCTCCTCGACCGCGGCGCCTGAATCGGCGTCGGGCGTATCGGCCGAATCCGCGGGCACACCAGCGTCGGCCCCGCTGCCAGACTCGATCTTTAGGATGGCCACCGGCTCGCCCGCGTCGCTGCCCGGAAACAGGGCGAGCCACGCGATGCCGAGCACCAGCGTCCAGAACACAATTCCCGTCGCGACGACCAGCGCTTTCATCTGACTTTACCTCCCCGCACGCCGGCCCTCTTATGGGGCTTGGTCACCTCTCCTCTCGGCAGCCTTCGAAGCGGTCGCCACAAGACGCCTTGACCTAGTTGGCCTCGGCCTTCTTCTTGGCATCGGTATCGACCGACTTGATGCCGCGCAAGAGATCGAGCGCATAGTTCAGCTGAGTGTCCTTGTCCTTCTCGGGCGCCACATAGGAGGAGCTTCCAGACTCTTCCTCGGACGCCTCTTCGTCCTCGTCTGCGCCCTCGATCTTGAGGTGGCCGCGCAGATTGGCTTCGCCCTTGGTGCCGAGGTCATCGGCCTTCTTCTTCAGGTCCTCGGGCAACTCCTCCTCGACCACCACCTCGGGCTCGATGCCCTTGGCCTGGATCGAGCGGCCCGACGGCGTGTAGTAGCGCGCCGTGGTCAGTCGCAGCGCACCGTTCGAGCCGAGCGGGATGATGGTCTGCACCGATCCCTTGCCGAACGACCGCGTGCCGACGATGGTCGCCCGGTGATGATCCTGCAACGCTCCGGCGACGATCTCAGACGCCGACGCCGAGCCGCCGTTGATCAGAACGATCAGCTGCTTGCCGTCGGTCATGTCGCCGGGCCGCGCGTTCGAGCGCTGCGTCTCCTCGAGATTGCGGCCGCGCGTCAGCACGATCGCGCCCTGGTCGAGGAACGCATCGGACACCGAGATCGCCTGGTCGAGCAGGCCGCCCGGATTGTTGCGCAGATCGATGACGTAGCCCTTGAGCTTCGGACCGAGCTGCTTCTTCAAGTCCTCGATCGCCTTCTGCATGTTGGCGGTGGTCTGCTCGTTGAAGGTGGTGACGCGGATATAGCCGACGTCGTCGCCCTCGGCGCTGTACTTGACCGGGTTGATGTGGATCACGTCGCGCGTGACCTTGACGTCGAACGGATCCTCGACGCCCTTGCGCACAAGGGTGAGCGTGATCGGCGAATTGACCGGCCCGCGCATCTTCTCGACCGCTTCCTGAAGCGTCAGGCCCTGGATCTGCTCCTTGTCGAGCGCGGTGATCAGGTCGCCGGATTGGATGCCGGCCTTGGCGGCGGGCGTGTCCTCGATCGGCGAGACCACCTTGACCACGCCGTTCTCCATGGTGACCTCGATGCCGAGCCCGCCGAACTCGCCGCGGGTCTGCACCTGCATGTCACGGAAATGCTTCGGGTTGAGATAGGCCGAATGCGGGTCGAGCGCGGTCAGCATGCCGTTGATCGCAGCCTCGATCAGCTTCGAGTCCTCGGGCTTCTCGACATAGTCCGAGCGCACGCGCTCCAGCACCTCGCCGAACAGGTCGAGCTGCCGGTAGATTTCCGAGTTGGCGGCCGATGCGGACTGGCTTCGCGCCAAGCTCACCATCGTCGAACCGGCAGCGAGCACGGCCAGCACCAGTAGCGCCCACAGCGCGTATTCGGATTTGCGCATCATCCTTGCACCTTTTCGGAAGCCACGGCCCACCATGGGTCAGGGTCTATTGGCCGGCCGTCCTTTCTGAATTCGACATAGAGGACGGGGCGTGAACTGTCGTCGCCGCCTTGGCTCGGCGCCGCCGAATTTCCCATCACCGCGATGGGCTCTCCGGCGAGGACAAACTGGCCGAGGCCTACGTCTATGCGGCTCATCCCCGCAAGGAGAACATGATAGCCCCCGCCTGCGTTGATGATCAAGAGTTGCCCATAGGAGCGGAACGCACCGGCATAGACTACCCAGCCGTCGGACGGCGCGGTAATCCGGGCCTCTGGCCGGGTCTGGAGCGATATGCCTCTGGCTGTTCCGCCGGCCGGTTCGGTATCGCCAAAATGCTTGATCCGCCGCCCGGCGGCCGGCAGCCTGAGCGAGCCCTTGGCCGCCTCGAACGGCATGGCCGGCTTCATCCGGTCGGGGCTGGCGAAAGCCAGTTTGGTCGATTCCGGCTTGATTTCGACCACGCTCTCGTTGGCCGGAGTGGCAAGGGCTTGGGCCTGCTCGCGCTCGCGCAATGCGCGCTCGGCGGCGACCTCGGCGTCGTATTGGGCGACCTCGACCTTGGCGATCTGGGCGTCGAGCTTGTCGATCAGCTCGTTCAGGTCGGTGACCGCCTGGGCCTGCTCGGCGGTCGATTGCTTGACCTCCACCAGCTCGGCCTCGCCTTGCGCAAGCTTGACCTTCTTCTCCCGCAGCAGGCGGTCGAGGCCGGCCTGCTCGGTGGCGAGCCGGTCGGTCTCCTGCTTCTCAGTGTCGCGCTGCTCGCGAATGCCGGTCTCGAGGCTGACCATGCCTTCGAGCTCATGCGACAGATTGTCGGCCTGATATTTGAGCTCGGGGAACACGTCGGCGAGCAGCATCGCGCTTCTGACCACGGCGAGCGCGTCGTCGCGCCGCGTCACCAACGCTGGCGGCGGCGTGCGGCCCATCCTCTGCATGGCCATCAGCATTTTGACGATCGTTTCCTTCCGCTCGGTGATCGAGCTCTTGATGACATCCACCTGGTCGGTCAGCTCGGCCAGCTTGGCCTCGGTCTCGGAGAGCTTCGCCTCGCTCGCCTGCACTCTATTACCGGCCTCGATCAGCTCGGTGTTCAGCTTCGCCCGTTCCTCGGCAAGCGTTGCGATGTCTTGGGTGAGACCCTGCTCTTTCGCGCGGCTCGACTGCAACTGCTGCTCGGTCTCGTCGAGGCGCTTCTTCGCCTCGTCGCGCGAAATATCCTCCTCGGCCTCTGCCAGCCACGGCAACATGCAGACCAGGCTGACAAGAAGCAGAGCGGATCGAAATCTTCGTCTTGCGGGAGCCAATCGATCGGTATGCGCCATGCGCCTTGGCCGTTTCAGCCGGTCGCAACGACAGCGGAGCGATACGGCAGAATCAAGGCAAAACGCTTACGAATCCTTAACCTTGCGGGCATCGCTCGACACTCAGGCGCGGTGATAGGGGTGGCCCGCGAGAATGGTGACCGCGCGATAGATCTGCTCTGCCAGCACGATCCGGGCGAGACCGTGCGGCAAGGTCATGCGGCCTAAAGACAGCATCTTGTCGGCCTTGAACGAGACGGTCAGACCAAGGCCGTCGGCCCCGCCCACCAGAAAGGCGAGCCCTTGGGCGCCGCCGTCGCGAAGCTTAGCAATGGCCTTCGCAAATTCCTCGCTGTCGAGTTGATCGCCGCCAGGGTCGAGACAGACGATCTTGTGCGAGGCGGGCACCTTGGCGAGAAGCGTTTGCGCCTCCGTCTCCGCACGGGCTTTCGCCGCGCTGGCCTTCGCCTCCGCGATCTCGACGACGGCGAGCGGCGTAAGGCCGAGCTTGCGCCCCGCGGCTTCGGCGCGGGCGATGTAATGCGCGAACAGCTCGCGCTCAGGCCCCTGCTTCAACCTGCCGACGGCAGCGATCAGGAGCCGCATGGGTTATTCGGCGTGAGATCTGGGCGGCGAACCGCCAACGGCTAGCCGCTAACGGCAGGCCGTCGATCAGATCACCAGCCGCTCCATCGGACGATCGGCCGACCACATCTTCTCAAGATTGTAGAACTCGCGGACCTCTGGGCGGAAGATATGGATGATGACGTCGCCGGCGTCGATCAGCACCCAATCGCATTGGGGCTGGCCCTCGACGCGGACCCGGCCATAACCTTCCTCTTTGAGCTTCCTGACGAGTTGGTCGGCGACGGCCCCGACAT
The DNA here is from genome assembly GCA_963791255.1 of uncultured Alphaproteobacteria bacterium. Classification (GTDB taxonomy): domain Bacteria; phylum Pseudomonadota; class Alphaproteobacteria; order Rhizobiales; family Methyloligellaceae; genus Methyloceanibacter. The sequence goes on from CAWBSA010000006.1 coordinate 143,649, forward strand.
GCCGTTGCGAGCGCCCCGAGGCGAGCACCATGTGGTCGCCGATCGAGGTCTTGCCTCTCAGATCGATGCAGGCGACGTCCTCTGCCTTGGCGGCGTCGAGCACGTCGAGCACGATGGTGAGCAGGCGTTCCGGATCGGCGCGAAATGACGCAAATCCGTTAGGAGGCGTACCGTGTTCGGCAGCCTCTCTAGCTGAGCGCATGTTTTGGTGAGTGTCCTTCTGCCATTGCTCCTCGAGGAAGCGGTTTCGTCAACCTGACGCCGCTCACAACGCGGAAGGCGCCTCTTGGTTGCCGCTTCGCCCCATAAACATAGTATGTTCGCCACATAATTTTCAATAGCTAGTATTTGCTAGCGTTATTTCTTGCCCCTTGTGTCCTTGGCGCCACCCTTCTTCTCGGCGCGGAGCTTGGTCGAGGAGAGGTGCGACAGCCGGTGGGTGAGGATGGTCCAGGCCGGTGGGCTGAGCCGTGCGAGCCCCGACGCATCGGATTCATCGACGTGGAACTCCTGGAAGCGCATGCCGGCCTGGCTCGCGCGCGCCTTGAGCCTGAAGCCCGGCCGGTCCAGCACGGCGATCGGCATGGCGGCGAAAATCTTCTGCCAGGAGCGCCACCGATGGAACTGGGCGAGATTGTCGGCGCCCATCAGCCACACGAAATTGACGCCAGGAAAGCGGCGCTTGAGCTCGGTCAGCAGGTCGATCGTGTAGGCCGAGCCCTTGCCGCCGGCAAAGCCGGTAACGGCAATGCGTGGATGGCTCGCAACACGCTTCGCCGCGGCGACGCGCTTCGCCACGCTCGGCAGCTTGGATGGATCCTTGAGCGGATTGCCGGGCGTCACGATCCACCAGACCTGATCGAGCCCGAGCCGCTTCAGCGCCGTCAGGCTTATCTCGAAATGGGCGGAGTGCGCCGGATTGAACGAGCCGCCGAGCAGCCCGATCCGCATATGGCGCGAGGCCATCGGCAGCCGCGTGGCCGCGCGCTTAGGCGTGAGGCTCGTTGACGCGCGGTCCTCGGCTCGCTCGGGCCGTTTGCCCTTGGCGAGGGAGCCCTTCTTCGCTGCCGTCTCAGCTTGCTTGGCGAGCTTCGACGGCTTGACCGGCTTCGACGCCTTTCCTGGTTTGGAAGGCTTTGCCAGTTTGGACGCCTTGGCCGGTTTGGAAGACTTGGCTGCGGGCCTAGCGGATTTGACTGCCTTAGCCGGCTTCCTTGCCGTCTTGGCTTTGGCGGGCTTCGCCGCCTTGATCGGCGTCTTGGTCTTTGACGGCTTCACCGCCTTTGCCGTCTTGGCCTGCTTGGCTTTGCCCTGCTTGGCTTTGCCCCGCTTCGGTTGCTTGGCGAGCGTCTTCTTCTGCTTGGTCGGCATTTGCTTAGGCACTGTCAGTCCTCTTCCCGCAATCAATTCTTCCCCGTCAAAGCGGCGAAAGCCGCTATCTCACAGCTTCGAGAGACCGACTTAAGGCCTGGTCTGGCCCTGCCCGCGCACGACATATTTGAAGGTCGTGAGTTGCTCGACGCCGACCGGCCCGCGCGCGTGGAAGCGCCCGGTGGCGATGCCGATCTCGGCGCCCATGCCGAACTCGCCGCCGTCGGCGAACTGGGTCGAGGCGTTGTGCAGCACGATCGCGCTATCGACGCGGGCGAGGAACTGCTCGGCAACGGCGCGATCCTCGGTGACGATCGCGTCGGTATGCTGCGAGCCGTAGCGCGCGATATGCTCGATCGCCTCGTCGAACCCGTCGACCACCTTCACCGCGATGATCGCGTCGAGAAATTCCTTGGGCCAATCCTCCTCGGTCGCGGGCTTGACGCGGCTATCGGCGCGTTGCGTCTCGGGATCGCCCCTCACCTCGCAGCCGGCCTCGATCAGCATCTCGACCAGCGGGCCAAGATGCGTGGGCGCAGCCTTGCGATCGACCAGCAGGGTCTCGGCCGCGCCGCACACGCCGGTCCGCCGCATCTTGGCATTGAGCACGATGGTCGTGGCCATGGCGAGATCGGCAGGCGCATGCACATAGACGTGGCACACGCCTTCGAGATGCGCGAACACCGGCACGCGCGCCTCGGCCTGAACGAGCTCGACCAGGCTCCTGCCGCCGCGCGGCACGATCACATCGATAGCGCCGCCGAGGCCCTGAAGCATGAAGCCGACCGCCGCGCGGTCGACCGTCGGCACAAGCTGGATGGCGGCTTGCGGCAGCCCGGCCTCGGCCACGCCCTCGTTCAATGTGTTGGCGATGACGAGCGAGGTGAGGAAGCTCTCCGACCCGCTGCGCAGGATCACCGCGTTGCCGGATTTGAGGCAAAGCGCAGCGGCATCCGCCGTCACGTTGGGGCGCGACTCGTAGACGATGCCGATCACCCCTAACGGCACGCGCACGCGCGAAATCTCCAAGCCGTTCGGACGTGTCCACGACGCCGTCACCTCGCCGACCGGATCGGGCAGCGCCACCACCGCGCGCACCCCTTTGGCCATGGCGGCGACGCGCGCCGGGTCGAGCATCAGCCGGTCGAGGAAGGCCAGGTCGCGGCCCTTGCCGCGCGCCGCATCGAGGTCCTGCACGTTGGCGTTGATGATCTTCTGGGCGTTAGCCTCGATGCGCGCGGCCATCGCTTCGAGCGCGCGGTTCTTGGCCTCGGTTGAGGCAAGCGCAAGCAGACCCGCCGCCTCGCGCGCGAGGCGTCCCATATAGAGTATCATCGGTTCAATGGTAGTGAAGTCTTTGTTTTCGTTCACTTTACTTACAACCACTGCCTAATGTAGCTAACAGATGGCTAGCGCCACAATACGTACGCCAATATATAGCGCCTATCTACCGGATCGCATCAGACGGAAGTAGTCCGCATGGTTTCGAGTTGGCGACCAATTAGCACCGTGCCTAAAGACGGCACCGCGATCTTTGACGTTTCAAAAGAGCGCGACGACTGGCAGCAAGATGAGGGTTGCCCTCTGGCGCGATGACACCGTGCCAAAGGGATGGAGCCCAAGTGAGGATTCACCCACTCACTGGATGCCCCTCCCCCTACCTCCCGATCACCAGATGACGGCTGAATGAACGAATTGGAGGAGAGAAGCCGGTTTAACACTGGCCCCCCGGCAGTGACGCCTTGACTCTGTGATCACTACTTGGAATCGATTCGGTGGGGAGCGTGTCTAGTGTTGGAGCCCGCCCAATGCCGGTAAGCTCGGAAGAGTGTCGTCAACACGCGCGGGAGTGCGTGCGATTGGCACTAGCCTCGACAGCTCAAAAGCGAAGGGAATATTACGCCAAGCTCGCCACGACATGGACCGAGCTTGCGCAGGAATTGGAGACGGATCGTGCCCTCCTCGATGATGACGAGGAAAAGCAATCTGCCTAAAACGCTTGGGTTCAGTCTAACCGACCTTCCTCTCGGTCGCGTTCAATATCGCCAGATACTCCTCGACCCTCTCGATATCGTCTGCCAGCCGCACCCATCGTTGGGCCAGCAACTCGAACTGGTCCGCCAACACGGGAGTAGTCGCTGTCTCTGCCATCCGTAGGCAGTTCCCAGCGCATCGTCTGCATTCGTGCGGGTCACCAATCATGCTTCCCCATGGTGGGCACTTGGGAGACATTATCAACCCGCAGACTGGCGGCGTGGTGAAGGTGGAGTTACTCCAATCGCAAAGCCAGCGGCGTTACCTCGACAGCGCGGGACTGGACCAAGACGGACGGCGCCTTGAAAGACGCTACGCTAGCAAGAGCCTGGGAGTGTAACGGCCTTGACTAGCACAGCCCACGCCCAGCAATAGTCTTACCCAGCCCATCCTGCGATCCCAACCTGTGGTGTTCTGCGAGGGCCGCGTCTTTCTCCTCGCATGTGCGCGGCAACGATAGTCGAAGAGCAAAGCGGGGATTTGTGAAGTTTCGTTGACAGAGGCTCGCTTCAGGTCGTTCTGCGGCGACCGCCGTGTCAGCCCTTGCGATTCAGCGTCATGTCGTCCCGGTGGATCAGCTCCGGGCGGCCAAGGTAGCCGAGGATCTCAGCGATTTCACCGCTCTTGCGGCCGATAATGGCCTTGGCCTCTTCGTGATCGTAAGCGGCGAGCCCGCGGCCGATCTCCGCCCCGTCGCCGGTCCTGATCACCACCGCATCGCCACGCTCGAAGCTGCCCTCGACTTTGGTCACCCCGGCTGGGAGCAGGCTCTTGCCCGAGGCGAGCGCCTGCACCGCCCCATTGTCCAGAACCACCGCGCCTTTCGGCTCGAGCGTGCCGGCGATCCAGCGCTTGCGCGCCGTCACCGGGTCGGAGCGCGCCAGGAACCACGTCGCCGTTCCCACGTTGGCGAGCGCCCGGAGCGGGTGCATCACCTTGCCGCTCGCGATCACCATATGCGTGCCGGCCGCGACCGCGATCTTGGCCGCCTCGATCTTGGTGACCATGCCGCCCTTCGACAGCTCCGAGCCGACATCGCCGGCCATCGCCTCGATCTCGGGCGTGATGTCGGCGACCTCGTCGAGCCGCCGCGCGTCCGCACGCGATCCAGGCGGGGCGGTGTAGAAGCCGTCGATGTCCGACAAGAGCACGAGGCAGTCAGCGCTCATCATCGAGGCGACGCGCGCGGCGAGCCGGTCGTTGTCGCCGTAGCGGATCTCGCTCGTCGCCACCGTGTCGTTCTCGTTCACCACCGGCACCGCGCCGAGCTTGAGCAGCGTCGTCATCGTGCTTCGCGCGTTCAGATAACGCCGCCGCTCCTCGGTGTCGCCGAGCGTGAGCAGCACCTGCGCCGCGACGAGGCTGCGGGCGCGGAACGCGTCCTCATAAGCATGCGCCAAGTCGATCTGCCCGACGGCGGCGGCAGCCTGGCTGTCCTCGAGCTTGAGCGCGCCCTTCGGCAGCTTCAGCGCGTTTCGTCCGAGCGCGATGGCGCCGGAGGAGACCACGACGACCTCCTTGCCTTCGGCTCTAAGTGCCGCGATGTCGTCGGCCAGCGCTTCGAGCCAGGCTTGGCGAAGCGTTCCCGACGCCGCATCGACCAGGAGCGAGGAGCCGATCTTGATCACGAGCCGCTTGGCGCTCGTCCATTCGCCTCTCATGGCCGCCACCCGGTCGGCCCCGCAGCAGCCTTGCTTGGCTTCTTGGCATCGCCACGCATCGCCTTGATCTCGGGCACGAGCGCGCGCAGCACCTCGGTCACGCCCTCGCCGCTCGCCGCCGAGACGATCAGCGGCGTGACGCCGGCGGCCTTCTTCAGCGCGCGCGCCTTCTTCTTCATCTCGTCCTTCGGCACCGCGTCGGCCTTGGACAGCGCGACGATCTCGGGCTTGTCCTCAAGCCCCGCGCCATAGGCCTCGACCTCGCCGCGGATGATGGCATAGGCGTCTGCCGGGTCGTCGAGCGTCGCATCGATGAGATGCAGCAGCACGGCGCAGCGCTCGACATGGCCCAGGAAGCGGTCGCCGAGGCCGGCGCCTTCATGCGCGCCCTCGATCAGCCCGGGGATGTCGGCCAGCACGAAATCGAAATTGTCGATCCTGACCACGCCGAGATTGGGATGGAGCGTGGTGAACGGATAGTCGGCGATCTTCGGCTTGGCAGCGCTCACTCGCGCCAGGAAGGTCGACTTGCCGGCATTGGGCAGGCCGATCACGCCCGCGTCCGCGATCAGCTTGAGGCGGAGCCAGATATACAGCTCCTGGCCCTGCTGGCCGGGATTGGCATGGCGCGGCGCCTGGTTGGTCGAAGACTTGAAGTGGGTGTTGCCGAACCCGCCATTGCCGCCGCGCGCCAGCACGACCCGGTCGCCGGGCTTGGTGAGATCGGCGATCAGCGTCTCGTTGTCCTCATCCAGGATCTGCGTCCCCGGCGGCACCTTCAGCACCACGTCGGCGCCACCCGCGCCTGAGCGGTTCTCGCCCTTGCCGTGGCCGCCCTTCTTCGCCTTGAAGTGCTGCTGATAGCGATAGTCGAGCAGCGTGTTGAGGTTCGCCACGCATTCGACGATCACGTCGCCGCCGCGACCGCCGTCGCCCCCGTCAGGGCCGCCGAACTCGACGAACTTCTCCCGCCGGAAGCTGACGCATCCGTTGCCCCCATCGCCGGAACGCACATAGACCTTGGCCTGATCGAGAAACTGCATGGCGAGGGCTTAGCACTAGCTTCTTTCCAATACACTAGGGCTCGGTGAAGGTTGACCTAGGCCCTGAGAAAGCCGGCGAGCGCCGCCTGGCGGTCGAGCCGGTAGACCAGGCAATGCGCCTTGACCCCGCGCGCCGCGCAATCGCGCACCTGCCTGCCCTGCGGCACGAAGCCGAATTTGGCGATGACCCGCGCCGAGGCCGGATTGTCGGTAAAATGGCCGACATTGAGATAGTCGAAACCGTCCCGCTCGAAGGCATGCAGGATCAGCGCGCGCGCCGCCTCGCTTGCATAGCCCTGCCCCCAATAGGGCTTGCCGATCCAATAGCCGAGCTCGGCGTGGTCCTCGCCGAAGGCGCGGTAGCCGGCGCAGCCGATCAGGAGGTCGACATGGAGAATGGCGAACACGACGCCTTCCTCGCCGCCGATGGCGCTCGCGATCCAATCGGCAGCCATGGCCTCGCTATAGGGATGCGGAATCGTGCCGGTCATGCTCGCAACGTCGTAGTCGCCGGCGAGCAGGCTGATCCGCCCGGCATCCTCGAGCACCGGGGTGCGTAGCAGAAGTCTTGGGGTCCTGATGTCCACAGCCGGAAGCTACACGACCAATATGAGCTTCGTCATGGCCAGGCTTAACCCGGCACTCTTCACTTGGCTGCAAGACGTGGAAGCCCGGCACGAGGCCGGGCATAAACCAGTGCTCGGCAGCGGAAAATCGCTAGTTCGGCTTGACCGACACGTAGACGCGGCCCTTTTGCTTGGTCGCGAAGGTGACCTCACCCTCGCGGAGCGCGAACAGCGTGTGGTCCTTACCCATGCCGACATTCTCGCCCGGGTGCCACTTGGTGCCACGCTGGCGGACGATGATGTTGCCGGCAAGCACGGCCTGACCACCCGACTTCTTGACGCCGAGCCGGCGCCCGGCCGAGTCGCGGCCGTTGCGCGATGAACCGCCTGCTTTCTTATGTGCCATAACAGATGTCCTTACTTCTTCGGCTTGGCAGCCGGCTTCTCGGCCTTGGCGGCGCGTGCAGCGGGCTTCCGCGCCGGCTTGGCCGGGGCCTTCTTGGCGGCAGGCTCAACCTCTCCCGCCTCGGCCTTCTTTTCGGTCTTTTTCGGCGCGGGCTTGGCGGCCTGCTTCGACGGCTTCTGGCCGTCGGTCAAGATCTCGGTGATGCGGAGCGCAGTGAGCTCCTGGCGATGGCCCTTCTTGCGGCGGTAGTTGGCGCGCCGCTTCTTCTTGAACACGGTGATCTTGTCGGCGCGGCGTTGCTCGATGACCTCGGCGGCGACCAGGGCGCCGGCGATGGTCGGGCTGCCGGTCTTGGGGCCGCCGTCGCCGCCGAGCAGGATCACCTCGGAAAGCTCGATGATGTCGCCCGGATTGCCGGCGATCTTCTCGATCTCGATAACGTCGTTCGGCGCCACGCGATATTGCTTGCCGCCCGTGCGAATGACCGCGAACATGGGATTGATCCGTCCAACTCTATGGGCTGAAAGGCCTCACGCGCGCACGCGCTGACCACGCCTCTGAAAGGGGCTAACGAGCGGCGCAATATAGATGGGAAGGCCGATAAGTCAATTACCAGAGCCACTTTTTCGCGCTATCGGCCGCCGTGGCGGCCGCTTTGCGTAACTCTCCGCAATTGCCTCAGAATGACCAGAAAACTAGATTACGGGCACGCAGCCTCGCGCGACCAGAGGACGACCAATGCCGCCCTTCGGCCAAATCAGCAAGATCATTGCCTACCTCCGCTCGGAAAGCCCGCAGGAGGACGTCTCAAAGAACCCGGTCGTCCAGCACCCGCACAACACCAGCAGGGGCATTCCCGAGCGCTTGCCCGCAGCGACCATCAAGGAGCTGTCGGTGCTGGACCCCGGCAGAGCGCTGCTGGCCACCGCCGAGGAGTGGGCCGTGATCGCTGCGGCGATCGCGTTATGCTCGTTCTTCTGGAACCCGGTGCTGTATCTTATCGCGGTCGTGATTATCGGCTCGCGCCAGCACGCGTTGCTGATCATCGGCCACGACGCCTCGCATTATCGCTACCTGCCGAAGCGCTGGCAGAACGACCTCCTCGCCAACCTGTTCCTGATGTGGCCGACCTTCGCCTCGGTCGAAGGCTTCCGCAAATTCCACGGGACCCATCACCAATTTACCGGCCTCCCCAACGACGGTAACCGGCACATCTGGTACACCCACGACCCCGCGGGAGATCTCGAGCCTGGTTGGGTGTTTCCCAAGACGCGGTTTGGCCTCGCGCTGGTGCTGTTGCGCCGCGCCTTCTTCGTCACCGGGCTCTTTTGGATCGTCAGGGGGTTGGTCGGCTCATCGCTGATCCCCTCGCCGCATTGGATGGTGGTCTCCAGGATCGCCTTCTACGCGTCGATCGCTGGGGCTCTGACCTTCTTCGAGGCCTGGTCCGGCTTCCTGTTTTATTGGCTCGTGCCGTTCTGCACCTGGCATATCCTGGTCCAGTATGTCCGCATCATCTGTGAGCACAGCGCGGTCGAAAGCGAGGAAGCGGAATACGCTATCACCCGCACCACCATCCCGACCTGGATCGAGTCGGTGTTCGTCCTGCCGCGAAACGTCGGCTACCACCTCGAGCATCATTGGTACCCGAGCGTGCCGTTCTATCGCTTGCCGGAGTTGCACCATCATTTGATGGCGCGCGAGGGCTTTCGCACCCATGCCGTCGTCAGGCGCTCCGTCCTCACCTCTCTTGGCGAGTGCGTCAGACCCTGAGATGCAAGGTCGCGGACTTGGCGGAAGATCGCGCCAGCCGCGCCAGCGTCGAGTCGCGCTGCCCTCGAGGGCCGCGGGCTTCACGTTGGAATTGGCGGATTCAGCTGGTGTACGATACCCAGACGTTAGGCTCTTCGTAGATGCCGCTCTGCCTGTCGAAATCGATCTTCACCGGAGCAAGCGCACCCGCCAGCGCGTAAGAACCCGACTGCTCGAACCGCCGCTCCGACCAATTCTCCCAGAAAGCGATGGGCTCTTGCACGACCATCGAGCGCTCGCAGGGTCCAATCAGCTTGCCGCCGACGGATAGATGGCTGCGAAGCCACGGGTCATAGACCCGGCCGTCTTCGTCGGTCCAGGCGAGGTACGTGCCGATGGGTACCCAAGGATGATGCACCTTGGCCGACGGCCGCACCGGGGCAACGAGGCCGCGCAGCCCCTTGGCCTCCGCAAGTTCGACCAAGGCCCGGATCATCAGTCGCGCGTAGCCCCGCGAGCGATGGACCTTGGGCACCGAGATCGCCAATGCCCCGAGCATGTTCACCTGTCCCTCCTTGGTGCGCGCGGCAGTTTCCACTACCCAGTCCCATCCTTCCGGGGGCAAGTCGTCAAAGGTGGAGCACGCGAAGGGAACACTGCTTGCCGTGGCGACCGGGTAGCCCGTCTCCTCGTCTACCAGACAAAGCTGGTATTCTGGGTAGACATTCAGCAGATCGGAATAATGCTCGTAATGCGCGTGTGTGTACGAGAGGTAGCCGAGCTCGTTCCACGCGGCCTGCTCGATCGCGCTCGCGGCCTTTTTCAACTCAGGGGCGTCCGCACGGGAGCGAATTGCCAGGTTTGCCGACATGGTTTGGACTCAACAAACTGAATGGTAGCCGCATCGCCAGATACGGCGAGAACAGCCATCCCGCCGAAAGTCTTAACGTTAATAGAACGTAAACGAGCAAGTGGCAACCGCCACACTTTGTTAACCTTAACTCGAATGTGGGTGAGGCTGTGTACGCTGACAAGCCTGAAGAGGGTCAACGCCTAAAATTTGATTGGAAATCTCAAATGCAATTTAAGCCGCTACTGGCACACCTGTGGTAGCCGGCGGCCTATAACGACCGCCCTACTCGTTGGGGTATCCCTTGAGTTCTCTTGATCACTCTATTCATTTCCGCGGCGACCTCGGCAGGCTCACAAGAACAATTGGGGTGGCGATCGCATTCTTCGGCCTCGTCTTAGTCGCGATCATTGCCTACACGGGCTGGTCGGACAACGAGGCGGCGATCGACCGCGAACACAACCTGATCGAGAACGCTCTCAATCATCGCATCGCGCGCGTGCTGAACGAACAGAAATCCGTCGCTTGGTGGGACGATGCCGTCACCAAGATCACGGACAAGGCCATTGATCTCGACTTCGCGGACACCGAGTTCGGCACATTCCTCACAGAGACCTATGGCCATGACGAGGTCCATATCCTCAACGGTGAGGACCGCCTCATCTATTCGTTTTTCGGTGCAAAACGGCAAGAGCCTTCCGGTTTCGAGAGCCGTCGCCCGGTCGTGGAGGCGGTGATTGCCGAAGCGCGGCGCGGCAGCGGCCCGCACTCGAACCTGCGAACCCGTCCGGACACGTTCGGCGAGTCGCAAAGCAATCACCACATCCTGGCCGGCCCGGGGCAGGCTGCACGCTGGGCCGGGCACATCGTGTCCGTGGACGGCCGCCCCGCCGTGGTCACCGCCATGACCATCGTGCCCAATATCAACATGGATCTCCTCAAGGGGACGCCCAACCTCCTTGTCGGTATTAAGTATATTGACGAAGCCTTCATCTCCGAGATCGGTCGCTCGCTGCTCTTGAGCGATTTCGCGCTGATCCCTGAACCCGCGCGGCACGACGCCATCGTGTCCGAACCCTTTGTCGGTGATGACGGCATCCCGATGGGATATCTGACCTGGAGGACCCGGCAACCGGGCCAGATCTTGCTGACGATCATATTGCCGCTGGTGGCATTCGCCATCTTCGCCACCGGCGTGTTGTCTTACGCCATGTTAAGACGACTTCGCCGCGCGTCGGAAGAATTGGCGGATCGCGAAGCGCAGGCCCGGCATGAAGCAAAGCACGACGCGCTTTCCGGACTGCCCAACCGCGTGCACATGGTCGAGAAAATCGACGGCTTCCTGCAAGGTCGCCTTTTTGCGACCCACGACAATCGTGCCGTCGCCGCTTATCTCGATATCGACCGCTTCAAGGACATAAACGACACGCTCGGCCATCACGCCGGCGACCAATTGATAAAGCTGGTGTCGGGGCGTTTGACGGAATGCCTGAGGTCCAACGACTTTCTGGCTCGGTTTGGCGGTGACGAGTTTGTGATCCTGTGCGCACCAGCGGGGCCCGAAACGAGCTCGGCCCTGGCGGAGCGCGTCGCCGAAGCCTTCTCGTTGCCGTTCCCCATCAATGGCCAAAACATTCGAGTGACGGCTTCGGTCGGCATCGCCGTGGCGCCGTATAACGGGGTTACGGCAGATGATCTGATGCGTCACGCCGACATCGCGCTCTACGAGGCAAAGGGCCGCGGCCGTAACTGTGCGGTGCCATTCTCCGAAGAGATGGCGCGGCAGGTTGAACGTCGCCGCGCAGTTGAACTGGACCTGCGGACGGCGATCGAGACCGGCATGTTGTGCCTCAACTATCAGCCGCTCGTGTCGAGCCACTCAGGCGAGATTGCCGGCTTGGAGGCTTTGCTGCGTTGGCGCCATCCGGTTTACGGCGACATGTCGCCCGCCGATTTCATCCCCATCGCCGAAAATGCTGGCTTGCTCCCTTCGCTTGGCGAGTGGGTTATTAGCCGCGCCATGGCAGACTCGAAGCGCTGGCCTCACCTCGAGATTTCAGTGAACCTTTCGCCGGTGCAGTTCCGCCACGTCGATCTCGCCGAAACCTTGCGGAAGCTTGTTGCGGAATTCAATGTTGATCCGAGCCGCTTCGTCCTCGAGATAACCGAGGGCGTGTTGCTGGAGGCGACCGACCATACGCACCAGATCCTCGACGATCTTCGGTCGCTCGGCTTCAAAACTGCGCTCGACGACTTCGGCACCGGCTATTCGAGCTTGGGGTACCTTTGCAATTTCAAGTTCGACAAGATCAAGATCGACCGTTCGTTCGTCGGCAGAATTTCGCGCATCGATATTTCCAGAACTATCATCCAATCAGTGGTGACGATCGGACGCGCGCTCGGCATGGATATCGTCGCCGAGGGCGTCGAGACCGAGTTCGAGGCAAATACGATGGCCAAGTTGGGCTGCACGGAATTGCAGGGCTTTTACTTCTCGCGACCGATCGACGCCGTCAAGATGGTCGAGCTTCTCAAATCTTATTCGCCAAAGCGCACGGCACCTTGGCTCGCCCCAGGCGCGTCCCGCGTAGACGATCCTGGCCAGACGGCGGCTCGTTAGGAACTCCCTTCCTTCATTAAATCGCGGCATCTAGGATTGCGAAGTCTTGGGAGCCCCCTGTGTCCGCGAACAAACCACCCGCTAACGAACCCCCGCCACCGCATCTCGGCAATGCCGACTATCAATGGGCACAGTTCGACTCGGAAGCCTATTTCCAGCATTACTACGGCGAGCCGCATCAAGACGACGACCAAGTCATCCGATACGCCGTCGCCGCGATGAAGCGAGCCGCACCCCTCGGCGCGGAGCTCGATGTGATCGATGTCGGCACCGGCCCAAGTCTCATTCCATTCTTCTGCGCCTTGCCTCGAGCCCGACGGCTGACGGCCTGGGAATATGCGGAAGGCAACATTGCTTGGCTCGAGTCGGAGCTACGGCGCAAAGAGATGCGCCCGCAATGGCGTCACTTTTGGAACGTTACGCGCGAGGCATCCCTGCCGGATTGGCGTCTTCCCGATGATCCGATGCCTCTTCTACGCGCCAAGAGCGTCGTCAGACAGGGTTCAATCTTCGATCTCCCTGAGCGCACATGGGACGCCGCGACCATGTTCTTCTGTGCGGAATCCATCACCGAGCGACAAGACGAGTTCGAAACGGCCTGCGCTGCCTATGCGCGCTGTGTGAAGCAGGGCGGTGTTTTGGCGGCAGCCTTCCTCGCGCACTCGGCCGGTTATGTCGTGAAAGAAAGCCGGTTCCCGGCTTTGTCTGTATCGGTCGAGTCGATACTAAAGGTGTTTGCACGCCATGCTGACGGCCTGAAGGCGGAAGCGATTGGCATCGTCAAACGGCAGGTTCGCAGCGGCTACTCTGGCTTGGTTTTCCTGACGGGAAACGCGCGCTGAGGCCGCGTCGGGACAGTCGCTCCATCCGGTAAGATCGCGCGTTCGACCCGATTGACGCACTCAGCGCCGGGCGATTTTGATCAATCCGTATGCGCTGATCGCGGCCCAGATGGTTTCGATGATAAAGACGGGTAGATTCCAGGCGGTAATGAGCGAAAGTAGGATCAGAATTGCAGCGACCAGATTGGCCAGCGGGTATCGCCAGTCTTCCGCCGATAAGCCAACCCTGTTGGTTCGCGAAATATGCAACAAGAAAGAGTACCGTGCCTACCATGCCGCCGACGGTGAACATATCGAACGTCATGGCAGGTTTCCCGCGTGCTGTGGGGATCGGCCCCAGTGATGCCCGAACGGGCGAATCGACCCCAGGCCTCTCTCTTATCTGGCAGCGTTCGTTCACGGGATCAATCGGCGCCACCCAGTGCGATGGACCCGTCCGGCGCTCCTAGACCCGATGGCTGACATCGAGACACAAGCGAGCCCCGCACCCATGGAGGGTCACGGGGCCTATAACCGGAATTCCCGGGTCCAGGCCGCGGGCCTGTCCTCGGCCATCCCGATGTTGGGCGAGGCCGCGAGCGAGGTTGCTCTGGCGCCGGCGCCCGAGCCGATCGTCATCGCCGATTACGGCTCCTCCGAGGGGCACAATTCGCTGCTCCCCATGGCCGAGGCCATCGGCGCTCTCAGGAGGCGGGTGGGAGTGGCAAGGGCCATCTCGGTCGTTCACACCGACCTGCCGAGCAGCGACTTCAGCGGCCTGTTCGAGACGCTCGCGAGCGACCCCAACTCTTATCTCCGCGACGACCCCTTCGCCTTCGCCTCGGCCGTTGGGAGATCGTTCTACGAGCAGCTCCTGCCTTCGGGCAGCGTCACGCTCGGCTGGAGCTCGTGGTCGGTGCAGTGGCTGAGCCGCACACCTTCGATCATCCCCGATCAGCTTCAGGTGGCCTATAGCCGCGACCAAGCGGCATGTGCCGCCTTCGCCAAGCAAGCAGCGGAAGACTGGCGCGCCTTCCTCACCCATCGCGGGCAGGAATTGCGTCAAGGCGGACGGCTCGTGGTGTTGACCATGGCGAAAACCGACGCTGGCGATTTCGGCTACCGCGCCGTGCTCGATGCGCTGATGGCCGCGCTCGCGGGCCTCATCGATAGCGGCTTGGTCGGCGCCGACGAGGCAAAGCGCATGGCAATCCCGACGGTCGGCCGAACGCGCAACGAGTTCACCGCACCCTTTGCCGGGAGCGGCAGCTTCGCCGGGCTCACAATCGAACGCGCCGAGATCTTCCTCGGCGAGGACCGCATCTACGAGGAGTTCGAGCAGACCGGCAATAGCCAAGCATTCGGCGCGCGTTGGGCCGCCTTCGTCAGGGCGTCGACCTTCCCGACGCTTGCACTCGGTCTTGACGGCGGCGCGAGCGATGCGCGCGTTCCAGAGTTCTATCGGCAGATGGAAGCGCGAATGGCCGCGCGGCTCGCAGCTGCACCCGAGCGAACCACGATCCCGCTCGCCAAGATCATGCTGGTGAAGGGCTGAAACTACTTGCAGGCTGCTACGGCGGCGATCGACGCGGTGGCCGGCTCGGCCAATTCCGGAAAATCGTGCGGCAGCGCCGCCAGGATCGCCCGCATGTCGCTGTAGCGCGAGGGATTGTCCGCGGCGCCCAGCACCACGGCGACGACGGTCTGCCCGTTCGGCGCCCGCCACGCCACCACCAGATTGTAGATGTTCTTGCCGACATGCGATCCGGTCTTCGCGCCGAGGATGTTAGGTTCGCCGAGCATCGCGACGGTGCTGGTGATGGTGACCGTCCGCGCATTCGGTCCGCCGACATTGAACGTTCGCTGCGCGCAGCGCCAGAACGGCAGCAATCTCTCATCGCGAAAGATGGTGCGCCCCATAACCGCCACGTCGCGCGCCGTGGAAACATCCGACGGCGAAATTCCGTAAGGATCGGCAAATTGCGTATTCTTGGCTCCGAGCGCGGTGGCCGCTGTATTCATCTCCTGAACGAAACGCTTGATCGAGCTGCCGGGCTTGTTCTCCGCCGCGAGGATCGAGCGCCCGACATGATCGGCGATGGCGAGCGCGGCGTCGTTGCCGGAGACGAGCAGCATGCCGTAGAGCAGATTCTCCAGGGTCCACACATCGCTCTTGCGCAGGCCCGCCGTCGATCCGGGCACCAGATCGGCCTGGGTGATCGTCACATTGTCGTCGAGCTTACCGCCCATGCGCTGCATCAGGACATAGGCCGTCACCAATTTGGTGATACTCAGCATCATGAACGGCTTGCCGTCGTTTTTCTGGTAGAGCGCCCGCCCGGTATCGGCGTTGAGCACGTAGACCGAAGACGCGGTCACTTGCGGAGGAGCGATGGGCGCTTCGCCGAACGCCTGGCCGCCGAACAGCGCAAGGACCGCGAGCGCTAACGCACCGAGCGCAAGGGATTGCCCGGCAGGACGGTGTGGCCGGCGCGCAATTTGGTTTCCATTCATGGCCGTCTGATGTACCAGCGAAAGCATGCCGATCCTAGTGACGCTCCACGTTCTTGCTGCCGTTGTGTGGGTGGGCGGCATGTTCTTCGCCTACATGGTGCTGCGGCCATCCGCGGGGCCGCTCGAGCCGGCCGCTAGGTTCGCGCTGTGGCACCGCGTCTTCAGCCGCTTCTTCCCGTGGGTCTGGGTGTGCATCGCGCTCCTTCTCGCCAGCGGCTATCTCATGCTGTTCCTTTATCTCGGCGGGTTCGCCGGCGCGAATTGGCATATCCATGTCATGCAGACGACGGGGATCCTCATGATGGCGCTGTTCCTGCATCTGTTCTTCGCGCCGTGGCGCCGGTTCGGCGAGGCGGTCAAGACTGACGCGACCGCCGAAGCCGGCAAGCAGCTTGGTCAGATCCGCCGCATCGTCGCGATCAATCTGGCGCTCGGCATTCTGACGGTGATCGTGGGCGCCAGCGCTCGCCCGTGGTAGGTTCGGCTCACCCCCACACCGGGCCGCTTGCGAAGGAGGCCGGCATGCGCCGCATCCGAAGCGTCGTTTCGATTGGCGTTCGCGTCGTCCTGTGTCTCATTCCTCTGCTTGCAGCGTCGGTCCCGGCGCCCGCCCCTGCCGCGGCAGGCGGCGACTTTGCCGGTCTGGTCGACGTCGGCGGCGGCCGCAAGATGTATCTGGAGTGCCGCGGCTCAGGCACACCGACCGTCGTGCTGATCTCCGGGCTCAGAGCTTCCGCCGACGATTGGAGCATCGCGACCAAGCCTGGGCCGACGGTGTTTCCCGAAGTCGCCAAGTTCACACGCGTCTGTGCTTACGATCGGCCTGGAACGCCGGTCGGCGAGAAGCCGAGCCGGAGCGATCCCGCTCCGCAGCCAGCCAATGCTGGGGATGCGGTCGCCGATTTGCATGCCCTGCTGACGGCAGCGGGCGAGCCGGGGCCTTACGTTCTCGCCGCTCATTCTTATGGCGGCTTGATCGGCAGGCTGTACGCCAGCACCTATCCTGACGACGTCTCTGGGCTCGTGCTCGTCGACGCTCTTTCGGAGGGGCTTCAGGATGCCGAAACACCCGAGCAATGGCCGATTCAGCGCCGGCTGATCGAGGGCGACGTCAGCGAGGGGGTGGCCGAGTACCCGGCGCTCGAGCGAATTGATGTCGACCGGAGTTTTGACCAGCTTCGCGCCGCCTCGCCCATACATCAAATGCCGCTGATCGTTTTGTCGGCCGACCGGGCTTGGGGACCGCAAGTCCCGTCAATGATTTCATCCGGCGCGCTGCCGGCCGACATACCGCCCGATTTCGGCTACGTCACCGATGCCGCGCAGAAGAAGGCGCATGCCTGGCTCGCCACGCTCGTGGTAGGCGCGAAACACGTCACCCACACCGATAGCGGCCACGAGATCCACAAGGAGCAGCCGCAACTCGTGGTCGACGCGATCCGCGAAATCGTCGAGGCCGTGCGGAACGGCAACTCGCAGCCTTAGCGCTACGCATCAATAGCAGGCGCGATTGCCATAGGCCGTGATGCAGATGCCTTTGAGCGAGCTCGGCCGTTCCGCCGGCAGCGCTTCGTATCGGCAATCCGTCCGGGAGCCGGCAACCAACTTCCTGGTCGTGCAGACGTCTCGCGTCCCAACCATCGCCGTCGCGTAGGGTTGCGGTTCGTCCGCGGCCGATCCATCAGGGGTAATGGCATGGCCGTCCGCCATCGCGCCGATGCCGATGCCGATGAACACCAACGCGACGACCGCAAATAGATGATTTCGCGCCATGACCAGATCCCCCTTTTTTGAGCCCCCTGCTCATGAGGGTAGCCGAACCTGGCCATTCGTCAAATCGGGCGCAAAATCGGCCACCGCCACGCGTGTCGCCGGCGATTATCTTGTGGCTGTGCGGACCTGTCCGACCCCACCGCCTAAGGGGCACCGCACTCGATTAGCTTGCCGGGATTGCTGATCACCAAGGCTCTCTGGATCTTACTTTGGCTGCCGCAAATTTTGCTGGCGAGGTTTCCGGCGACCCAACAACAGGCTGCTTTGTCCGGTTCCGAGGGTGTTTTGGTCTTGGTAGTACGGCAGGAGCAAGTCCATTTCAGCGTTGCGTCCCATTTCTTGTCGACCACCAAGTTGTTTGCCTCGCAACTCGATTTATCCTCGAACTCGATGCAATATGCTTGGTCATGGCATAGTTGGCAGCTTTTCTTGCTGGTCGAATGAACCTGCAGGATCGGGATTCCTACGAATCCTTGCACGCTATGCCGAACGGCTCCTCGCTCCGCTGGTCCGCCGATCCCGCGCTCGAAAAGGCGAGAAGGACGAAAGAGCCGAACAGGAGGAGGAATAGCGAAGGGGTGAGCGAAGCTCTTGGCGACAGACGGAGACGCACATTCACCTCCTTTGGGCCGACGCATGGTGCCGAGTGTCTGGTGAGCGACCTTTGGCGGCCTCGTTCCAGACGGCGCAATCCTAACCTTGGCCGGGTGCCGGGCGGCTGGCCGCGACTGCTTAGCGCTCGCTTATCACGATCAGATCGTCTCCCGATCACAAAAGCCAAAGTCTTGACTTCCGCGCCATCGACGACGCGCCCGCCGGGCCGTTCGATGCGGCGACCTGTCTTCTGATGTTGCACTTGTTGGCTCTCGCCCTATCGCGCAAGCATGGGAAAGGTCACGGCAATCGCCCACGCCAAGGCAAATGCATTGGCGACGGCGCCGACCAGCGGGTGGCCTGTCCGCCGATAGGCCCATGCGCTGAACAGTCCGTAGATGAGAAAGAACGCGAGAATGACGGGGAGGATGATGAGGAGAAAGAACAGCTTCTGCGGGTTGAGCAAGACCGCCAGCGCAAGCGAGAGCAGGAATAAAAGCTTGGTCGCGGCGTAGGCACCGCGCGGCGCCGAAGCTCCCCGTGTCAGCCATTCGTCGCTGATAGCGTAGAGAAGCGTTCCTGCCAGCATGACGAGGATCAGCGGCAGGCGGCTCAGGTTTGGAACGAAGGATGTGACGAATAGATCGATAGCGAGGCCGAAGATCGCGACGCCATAGAAGGCCACGCCAAGAGCGGCAACGGCGAATTTTCCCATCGAAACACGCTGGAGCTCAGGCTTCGCCCCTCGCCTTACGAAAGCGAGGCCCGCCGCGGTGAGCAGACCGTAAAGTGCAAAATGCGCCGCAAGATAATCGCCGACCAGGACGGGCAGAAAGTCCGTCGGCAGCTTCCAGAGGATCAGCGGCGTGAGCAGCGCCGGCGCAACGGCGACCGGCAACAATCTATGCCAAGGAAGCCCGCCGCCAAGCGGCCGGCTCGCCACTTGCGGCAAGAGTCCGGCGAGCGGGCGGGCAAGAAGGGTGAGCCCGAGAAGTAACAGCATGATCCACAGGCCACGCACATCGTCCAAGCCGCTCGGCTCAGCGTCGGCTCGCCCGAACGCGGCATCGAGCCAGTCAAGCGCCGCGGCGAGGCTCGCGCGGGCGTAAAGTACGCTGATGTGCTCGACGTGGGGCGATACCACCACTTGCCGCGCGGTTCCTTGCGCCAGGCTGCCATAGGTGACACCGGGCTGCGGCTGCTCTCGCGCCGCCGCCATGGCCACAACACGCAACGCTTCGTCTTTGAGAGCTTGCGGCTCCCAAGCGCCGACGACCACGAGGAGATTGCGCGGGCTTGTCGCGGTGACGCCTGGAGCGAACATCGACACGGCGACGGTCGCCGCAACATCCGCATTGCTTTGCGCATAGCGCACCACGATGTCTGAGGCCATCGAATGGCCAAGCACCGCGAGACGTCCGTCGCTTTGCGGCAAGCGGCGGGCGAAGGCAGAGATTTCAGCGAGCTGATCGACCAGGACTTTGGTGGCGCCGTTAGCGTCGGTGATGCTGCCTTTGAGCGGGTTGGGATTGCGGCCGTGGCCGAAGAAGTCGAAAGTCACCGCGACATAACCGTTGCGAGCGAGCGCCAGCGCAAAAGACTGCATCAGCTGCTGAGAGCCGGCAAAGCCGTGGGCAATCACCACGACGGGAGCGCGCTTGGCAGAGGACGAAGCGAAGATCGTGACGGGGGTCTTGCCGACGCTCGTCCGCGTGATGGCGACACCCGCCGTCGCAGCAACCAGGTGCCAAAGCGCCAGGACGACAGCGAGCCCGGCGACGATGGCAAGAACGACGCGGCCCAAGTCTGGCCGCAACACGACCTAGCGCCGCGAGGCGATGGCGACGTCGCGCAGGACGTTTGCCTCAAGTTGCATCTCGCCCAGGCGGTGCTTGAGCACGTCGCCGATCGAGATGATGCCGACCAGCCGGTCGCCGTCCTTGACCGGAAGATGGCGAATGCGCTTTTGCGTCATCACGCCCATCACCTCGGCGATCGAGTCCTCCGGCTTGCACACGACCACCACCTTGGTCATGAGTTTCTCCACCGCGACTCTCGGCAGCTTGCTGCCATGCACGGCGAGGCCATAAGCGAGGTCGCGTTCGGAGATGATGCCGTCGATCGAGGCGCCGTCCTCACTCACGATCATGGCGCCGATCCGCTCGGCGCGAAGCTGCTCTGAGAGCTCGAGCGCCGTCTCCTCGGGCCGCACGGTCTTCACGGTCGGGCCTTTGCTGCGCAGGATATCCGCTACTTTCATGCCCACACTCCTTGCGACAAGAGCCGTCGGGCGAACTGCGCGTTCTCGACGGCGGGCTGACCGATGGAAGCTTAGGCTGGCAGCATTTGCTGTCAAGCGTAGTTGACGCAACCCTTTAGGCAAGCGCTGACCGTCTTAGGAAACGCGTATACGCCGCCACAGGTCCCCGAGATGAGCGACGAGCGCGAGCCCGAGCAACATGGCGATTGTGGTCCACGGCTTGTCGGCGAGCGCAGCTTTCAGCGCCAGCAGGAGGAACACCCCTGGCAGCATCATCACGGCGGTATCGATTAGGGTGAGGCCTCGCCCGGTCGCCCGGCGATAGATCGCCAGCGCTATCGCTTCCAGAACGACGAACACGACGATGAGATCGACAATCTTCCCACTCGCGAACAGCCCTGTCAGCGCTTCGACCATGGTCTAGTGTTTACGCATGACGGGATGACCTGGTTCCCCGACCTGCATCACCCGAACGGACCGTTAAGCCTGACGATCTCGAAGTTCAGAAACGCCGCGAAGCTGACCCAGGCAAGATATGGCACGAGCAGAAGACTCGCGGTCTTGGCGTAGCGCGAGAACACGATCATCGGCACCAGCACCGAGAGCCACAGCAAGGCGACCTCGATCAGCGCCCAGTCGGGGCGGTGCAGTCGGAAGAACAGCGCGCTCCACACCACGTTGAGCGTGCCGTTGATGGCAAACAGGCCGATGATCCATTCGCGGTCGGCGTCTGAGCGGGCGTTGCGCCAGGCGACGACGCCGGCGCAGGCTGCGAGCGCGAAGATCAGCGTCCAGGCCGGGCCGAACAGCCAGTCCGGCGGCTGCCATGACGGCTTCTTGAGCTCGTGATACCAGGGGCCGAGCTCGGTCATGGTCGAGCCAAGGCTCGCCACCAGGATCGCCGCGGCGGCAGCGCCGAGCACCGGCAGCCAGAGGTTCGAGCGTGCGCTCCTCATGGCGACACCAGCCCGAACAGATGGGCGAGATCCTTGAAGAAGATGCGCACATGCGCGACCGGGTGCGAGCGCACGAGCTTCTTGTTCATGTAGCTCTCCCAGGTGAGCCTCTGCACATCGCGATCCTTGCAGATCGTGACGAAGCGCTCGCGCCGCCACTCGCTCGAATACCAGAAGCGCTGCATGATCGAGAGGATCAAGAACACGCGGCCATGCGCCTTCATGAAGCGCTTGCGCGCGGTGGCGAGGGCACGGGCGTCGCCGGTTTCAAGGAACGCATCGACGGCATCGGCGGCGAGCCGCCCACCGGTCATGGCGTAATAGATCCCCTCGCCAGAAGCCGGCGCGACCACGCCGGCCGCATCGCCGGCCAGCACAACGTCGCGGCCGTTGTCCCATTTCTTGAGCGGGCGAAGCGGAATCGGCGCGCCTTCGCGGCGAACCGTTTCGGTGGCGTCGAGGCCTGTGGCTTGACGCAGCGCACCGACCGCTTGGCGGAGTGAGAAGCCCTTGTTGGCGCTGCCCGTGCCTATGCTTGCCGTGTCGCCGTGCGGAAATACCCAGGCGTAGAAGTCCGGCGAGAAAGCGCCTTGATAGTAGATGTCGCAGCGCGTCGAATCGTAAGCCTCGCCGGTGTCGTGCTGCTTGGTGCGGACGATCTCGTGATAGGCAAAGACGTAAGGGACGCGATTGGCACCCGGCACGGCCTGGCGAGCGACCAGCGACAGCGCTCCGTCAGCGCCGATCACCGTGCGCGCCCGCACGCTCGCCTTGCTCTTGTCCTTGGTCGCGTAGCTGATGACCGCGGTGCCGTCATCGTCGCGACTGAAGCTCTCGAAGCTGGCATCGAGACGTGCCGCGCCGGCGCTCGCCGCGCGCTCGCGCAGCCACTCGTCGAACACATCGCGATCGACCATGCCGACGAAACCGTTCTCGATCGGCATGTCGACGCGCTTGGCGCTCGGCGCGAAGATGCGCGCACCCGAGGCGCGGGCGACCAGCAGCCGGTCGGGGATGTCGAATTCGCGCATCAGCACCGGCGGGATCGCCCCGCCGCACGGCTTGATGCGTCCAGCACGATCCATCAGCAAGACCGAGCGGCCCTTCAGCGCAAGGTCATGCGCGGCCGTCGCCCCGGCGGGCCCACCGCCAACCACGACCACATCGTAGGTCTCGATCTCGCGCATGCCTCATCCCCTCACGCTGTGCACTGCCCCGATAACCTGCGCCTCGCGCCTTGAACGGCGCGCTGAGCCGAGCCGTGCTGCGAGCACGCCCGACAGCAGGAACAGCAATCCCTCGGCACCGAACACGATGGCGTAGGAAGCCTCGGTAGCGCCGAGCAGCACGCGGGCGAGATCGACGGAAGCCGTGCCGAGGAAGCCGCCGAGCCCGAAGGCGAAGGCTTGCGCCGCGCCCCACAGCCCGATGCGAGTCCCTTCGCGCGAAGCCTGGCCTTCGCCGGCGAGCTTCATCATCGAGCCTATAGCGGCGACCGCGAACACCCCGTTCGAGGCACCGAGCGCGAACACCGAGAGCCTGATCGGCCACGCCGGTCCGACGTAAGCGGCGACGGCGAGCAGTCCAAGCGCGACGGCAGAGGCAATGCAGCCGCCGATGGTCCAGCCTTTCAGCGAGCCGAGCGAGCGGCCGAACGGTCCGCTGCCGAGGAGCCCGGCGAGCAGCATCCCTGCGAACACGCCGCCATGCTGCACTCCGGCGAGCTTGGTCGATTCGCCCGGGGAGAGTCCGAACACCGAGCCGGCGAACGGTTCGAGAATCAGATCCTGCGCGCTGTAGGCGAGCATCGACAGGAATACGAAGATGGTGAAGCCGCGCGCCAACGGATCGTCCCACACCTCGCGCAGCGCCCGGGCGAAGGGTTGCTTCGCAGCGTTCGACCTCTCCGTGGCGAGGCCGGGTGACGGGCCCTCGACGCCGAGCACGGCGAGCAGGGTCACGACAAGCGCGAGCGTCGCCACCGACGCGGTCACCGCGACCAGCCTCGAAGGCGTGTAAGGATCGAGATATTGGCCGGCTGAGATGGTGGTGACGACGATGCCGGCGATCATCATCATCCACATGATCATCGCCGCCGCCGCGCGCCGCTCCGGCGCGACATGCGTCGCCATCAACGCGAGCAGCGACGTGCCGGCCGCGCCGACGCCGATTCCGATCAGCGTGAAGGCGAGGACCGCAAGCGCGATGCCGGCTTGGGTGTTCGTCGCCATCCACGCGGTGGCGAGAGCCGCGCCGATGCCGCCGGCACCGAGCACCGCCATGCCGCCTATGATCCACTTCGTGCGGCGGCCACCTTGGTCTGAGCCATAGCCGAAACGCGGGCGGAGCGCCTGCAATGCATAGTGCCAAGTGACCAACGCGCCGGGAAGAATGGCGGGGAGCGCGAGCTCGACCACCATGATGCGGTTCATGGTGGAGGTGGTGAGCACGACGATGGCGCCGAGCGCGGTCTGCACCAGGCCGAGCCTGGCGATGCCGATCCAGCCGAGCGGAGTGGCTGTCATGCCGCGCCTCCGCCGCTTCCGCCGAGCGCGAAGGCGGTCACCAGCATGCCGAGCACATAGAGCGTGACGCCGGTCGCGTTGTACCAGGGCGCGCGCTCGCGCGGGGCTTCCAGCAGCCGCAGCATGAGCCCGAGCTGCACCGCGAGCAGCACGCTCACGATTGCCGCATGCACCGGCCGGCCCCAATAGAGCAGCGCGGCGATGACGGCGAGCTGCGGCAGCGCCATGACGGCGCAAGCGAGCCGCCCTGCGCGCTCCACGCCGAGCTGGACCGGGAGCGAGTAGACGCCGGAGCGCGTGTCGCCCTCGACCGACTTGAAGTCGTTCAGCGTCATGATGCCGTGCGCGCCGAGACTGTAGAGAGCGGCGATGAGGAAGATGCGCCCGCTCGGCACCGTTCCGCTCATGACCGCCGCGCCGGTCAGCCAGGGTAGGCCCTCGTAGCAGGCGGCGACGGCGGTGTTGCCCCACCAGCCGTTCTTCTTGAGCCTGATCGGCGGGGCGCTATAGGCCCAAGCGAGCGCGATGCCGACCGCGGCGGCGGCCAGAACAAAACTGCCGAGCAGGCTCGCCACGAGCAGCGACAGCGCGGTCCAGCCGAGCCCAATATAGAAGCCCCATTGGCCCGGCACGCGGCCCGAAGGGATCGGGCGGTTAGGCTCGTTGATGGCGTCGACCTCGCGGTCGTACCAATCGTTCACCGCC
The DNA here is from genome assembly GCA_963791255.1 of uncultured Alphaproteobacteria bacterium. Classification (GTDB taxonomy): domain Bacteria; phylum Pseudomonadota; class Alphaproteobacteria; order Rhizobiales; family Methyloligellaceae; genus Methyloceanibacter. Next base: position 168,100 of record CAWBSA010000006.1, read on the forward strand.
TGGCTGGTGGCGCAGACCAGCGGCCCTGCCAGGATCGCGCCGGCAAGGATGACCGGCCAGCGGCCGGCAAGCGGCACGCCTGAAGACACCACGCCGCAGCCGAACGCCCACATCGGCGGAAACCAGGTGATCGGCTTCAAGAGCTCGACGATTGCTGACGGTGCGGGACGGGCGATCGCGGTCATGTTCATTCCACGCCAATAAGTGTACAATTTAGTTTACACTAGCGGTCGGCAGAGTCCATAACGGCAAGCCGCGTCACGATTGAATCGCGCAGAGGAAGGAACTCGCATCCGCATCGCGGGTTGGGTCGGTTGCCGACGGCAATCGCGCGACTCGGGGTGCAAAGCGACATGACCGACATGGCCATCACCGTGATCAAACCGCAAAAGGCCGGAGGCCGGCCATTGCTCCCTGCTGCGCTCAATGGCGTCCGGCGGGAGAGTTTCGGCCGCGCCGGGCGCTTGAGCTTCTATGTGGCGGGCGAAGGCGCGCCCCTCCTGCTCGTGCACAGCATCAACGCTGCGGGCTCTGCCTACGAGGTGAAGCCAATCTTCGATGCGCTGGTCGGCAACCGCCGCGTCTATGCCGTCGATCTTCCGGGCTTCGGCTTCTCGGATCGGTCGAAGCGCGATTACACGCCGCGCCTCTATACCGACGCGATCCACGACATGCTCGACGTCGTCGCCAAGGACGAAATGTCGACCGCGCCGATCGACGCCCTGGCGGTGTCGCTCGGCTCAGAGTTCCTCGCCCGCGCCGCCGTCGAGGCACCCGCGCGCTTCCGCACCCTGACCCTGGTCACGCCGACGGGATTCAACAAAGGCTCAGACAAGCTCCGCGGCAAGCCCGGCGAGACGCGGCAGGTGCCTGGCCTCTACGGCGCGTTCACCTTCCCGCTATGGAGCCAGGGCATCTACGATCTCTTGGTGTCGCGCCCGAGCATCCGCTACTTCCTGCGCAAGACGTTCGGCTCGGAGCACTTTGACCAAGGGCTCGCCGAATACGACTATCTCACCGCGCATCAGGACGGCGCCAAGAACGCGCCGTTCGCCTTCGTCTCCGGCAAGCTGTTCGCCAAGGACATCCGCACGATCTATGAGCGGCTCACGCTGCCGGTGTGGATGCCGCACGGCGTCAAGGGCGATTTCGGCGATTTCAGCGACGCTGGCTGGGCCGAGGCCAAGGACAATTGGCGCGTCGAGCCGTTCGATACCGGCGCGCTGCCGCATTTCGAGGAGCCGCAAAAATTCATGGCGGAGTATCGCCTCTTCCTCGCCGACGCAGCCATCGAAGCACACGCGGCCTAAACTCTAGCGATCGTCGTCCGAATCGGAGTCGAGGTCGCCCAGGCCGAAGCGGCGGAGCTTGGAATAGAGGCTCTGGCGGCTCAGGCCGAGCATCTCGGCGGCGGATGCGCGGTTGTCGCCGGTCAACTCAAGCGCGGCCTCGATGCACAGCCGCTCGATCACGTCGGTCGTCTCGCGCACCAGCTCCTTCAGGGTCACCCGGCCGACGAGCTGGGTAAGCTGCTCGACCGAGCGCGGCAGCTCGCGCGGACGGCGCGGCTTGACTGGTTCGCGCCCGCCGACATTGCGAATGGTGAAGCCGTAGCAGGGATGCTCGCCGGTCAGTACCGACACCGCCGAAATCTCGACCTCCTCGCTGGCGCCATACTCGCCGCGCAGCACCGTCGAGAAATGCCTGACCGAGCCGTGCTCGCGCATATTGGCGATCAGCGCGTCGAGATCGACACCGGGCCGCCCGACCCAGCGGTCGAGCGCCTCGCCCCGCGCCTGCTCCTCGCTCGCAAGCTCGGCGAGATCGAGGAAGGCGGGGTTGGCGGTGAGGATGCGCCGGTTGAGATCGGTCACCACGAATCCGTCGGGCAGGCTCTCAACCACGCTGAACAGCTTCGAGCCCGCGCGCGGCGATGCCGTGTCGGCCTCGACCGGCGAGAGGCGAACGAGAAAGTGCGAGGCGTTCTCCTGGCGGAACAATGAGGCGCCGAGGATCGCCTCGGGCCCCTCGCTCAGCCTGACGGTCACCTCGTCGCCGCGCCCGGTCGCGCGCACTTGCGCGAGATGCGACTGCACCGCTTTGGCACCCTCGGCGTCGAACAGCTCGGGGAACGCGCGGCCTGCGAGCCGCTTGATGGGCTTGTTGAGCAGCTGGCCAGCCGCCGGATTCGCCTCGACCACTTTCAGGCTGTTCGAATCGACGATCAGCACCGGCTGCGAGGCGATCTGGAACAGGAGCCGATAGCGGGTCTCGGCGTGACGGAGCCGCGCATATTCGCGCTCCATGGATTGCTGCGCATCGACCAGACGCTGCTGGAGCGCTGCCACGGTGCGGAGATCGCGCCCGACGGCGACGACGCGGCCGCTGCTGCCCACCTGCACCGCCGAGTAGCGCACCGGGATGTCGCCGTGCTTGGAGGGATGGTTGACCTGGCGCCACCTGAGCGGCCCCTTGCTCGCCGAATCGCGCAACAGCTCCTCGACCTTGGGACGGCTCTCGAGGGTCACGGTGTCGATGAAGGGCTGGCCGACCCACTCGTCGTAGCCTGCTTCGGCGAATTCGGTGCTGCCGAAGGAAATGTCGCGGATCACGCCTTTAGCGTCGATAATCAAAGCGATATCCGCCGCCGCCGCTATCAGCTTGGCGGCGATTTCGGCGTCGAGGTCACCGAGCGTTCTCTTCGGGGCCCGGAACACGTTCCCTGCTTCTCGAGCGAACACTGCGGCGGTTCCTGTCAAGGTTGGTTTCACGCTTGCAGTGTACACTTAGCGCAACGCATTTGTACCGAGCAAGCTTGAAACCCTCAGGACTGCCCGCCGCCCGTCCTGAGCAGTCGCATCGGCTCCGACGCCCATCACACAATCGGGATGCTGCAAAAAGAATCCCCCGCCGACCATGATGTGCAGCGCCCGTGTCGGCGCGACCTTCCGTACCGTCCTGATCATCGCGGCGAACTCCTCGACCGCGATCTCGTTGCTGACCGAAAGACCGACCACGTCGAACCGGCCACGCTCGACCTGGGCCAGCAGCTCATCGCTTGAGCACACCGAGCCGCCCTGCACGTCCCAGCCGGCGCGCCGGAAGAATTCCTGCAAGATGAACACGCCGAAGGTGTGCTGATCGCCCGGCGCGGCGACCAGCAGCGCCGAGCGGCAGCATGGCGCGAGCTCGGCGCCAATCTCGAAGGCACCGGCCAGCTCGCGCAACAGTTGCTGTAGTCGCGACAGAGCGATGGTGACATCGGTGAAATCGCAGAGATCTTCATCCCACATCCTGCCGAGCAGGCGGGCGGCTCCGGTGAACAGATCGAGGAATACGATCTCGAGCGTCGCGCCGCGCGCGCACATCGCCTCGACATAGGCCGAGGCTATCGTCACGTCGCGCGACAGCAACAGCTCGGCAAAATCCGCGACGTCGTCGCTGCTCGGCCTGAGCGAGGCGCTGCCCTCAGGCAGAGCAAGCGCCCGCGAGGACTTATGCGCGATGACAAGCTTGGGGATAATTTCGGCTTCGATGGTGCGCGCGAGCAGCTTCTCGCTCTTCCGGGCCACCTTGCGCTGCGACAAGCGGGCGCTGGTCTTGTCCGCGCCGAGATCGAAGGAATCCCGCGCGCAGCCGCCCCAGTCGCCGCCAAGTTCCGCAACCAGCCTCATGCTCGACATGCGTCCCCCCTTCGCAAGCCTGCTCTGCACGGCCGAAACCGCGTCGGAAACAGACCTTCTCCAGCGCCACCCCCGCCTTCTTGGTAGAGGCTTCATTTTTGCGAGGCGGAGGCATAAAGTTGATGCACGGCAGCGGGCGTAGTGGCCCAAGCCATTGGAACCCGAAGCCGGACCAAATGTAAATAGAAATTTACGTCCAATTTAGTTGACAGTAATCCGAGGGTCGACTTAGTCTCCTCTCAAAGCCGCTGCGCGAAGCCCGTTGCGCGACGGAAAGAGGGAGGGGAGACGCGGTGGAAAAATCGCGGGGGTCTCGGGGCAAGCCTCTTTATACCGAGAGCGAGCGCCGTCTGAGAGACGCCTCGCCCTGGACTCTGGTCCAGGGAATCCTCGCCCCTGTCCAGTTCGCCGTCTTCCTCGTCAGCCTCTGCCTCGTGCTTCGCTACCTCCTGACCGGCGACGGCTACGAGGTCGCCACGATCTCGATCGTGGCCAAGACGCTCACCCTCTACGCCATCATGATCACCGGCTCGATCTGGGAGCACGAGGTGTTCGGCCGCTATCTGTTCGCACCCGCCTTCTTCTGGGAGGACGTGTTCAGCATGCTCGTGCTGGCGCTGCACACGGCCTATCTCGCCGCGCTGTTCACGGGCTGGCTGACGCCGACCGAGCAGATGATGCTCGCGCTCGCCGCCTACGCCTCCTACGCGATCAACGCCACGCAGTTCCTGCTCAAGCTCCGCGCGGCGAGGCTCGAGCGGCCGGCGGCTGATGACATGCCGGCACTGGCGGAGGGCGCGCGATGACCGCCCTCCCCGCCGCCGCGACGATGCTGCCCGCTCGGGGTTGCACCGATGCTCCCGTTTTGAAGGAGCGCGGCCAGCGCGAAGTGTTCTGCGGGCTGACCGGAATCGTGTGGCTGCACCGCAAGCTCCAGGATGCGTTCTTCCTGGTGGTCGGCTCGCGCACCTGCGCCCATCTCATCCAGTCTGCCGCCGGCGTGATGATCTTCGCCGAGCCGAGATTCGCCACCGCCATCATGGAGGAGCGCGATCTCGCCGGCCTCGCCGACGCCAACGACGAGCTCGACCGCATCGTCGGCAAGCTCATCGAGCGGCGCCCCGACATCAAGCTTCTGTTCTTGGTCGGCTCGTGCCCGTCAGAGGTCATCAAGCTCGACCTCGCCCGCGCTGCCGCCCGTCTGTCGCAGAGCTATGCGCCGCGCGTGCGGATCCTGAATTATTCCGGGAGCGGCATCGAGACCACCTTCACCCAGGGCGAGGACGCTTGCCTCGCCGCTCTGGTGAAAGAGCTTCCGCTTGACGAACCGGACGCGGCTCCGTCGCTGCTCATCGCCGGCGCTCTCGCCGATGTCGTCGAGGATCAATTTCGCCGGATTTTTCAAGAGCTTGGCGTAGGCCCCGTCGCCTTCTTGCCGCCCCGCCGCTCGACCGAATTGCCGTCGGTCGGACCCTCGACCCGATACCTTCTCGCGCAGCCTTTCCTCGGCGACACCGCGCGCGCGCTCGAAGAGCGTGGCGCACAGCGCATTGCGGCGCCTTTCCCACTCGGCGCCGAAGGCACGACGCGATGGCTCCGCGCCGCAGCCGATGCTTGGCACGTCGGCAACGACCGCTTCGAGCAGGCGATCGCGGCGCCACGCGCCCGCGCCCGCACCGCGCTCGAGCCGCATCGATTCAGACTCTCGGGCAAGCGCATCTTCTTCTTCCCCGACTCGCAGCTCGAAGTGCCGCTTGCACGCTTCGTCTCGCGCGAGCTCGGCATGCGCCCGATCGAGGTCGGCACGCCCTATCTGCATCGCCAGCATCTCGGCCAGGAGCTCGATCTGCTGCCGTCGGACATCGTGCTCAGCGAAGGCCAGGACGTCGACAAGCAGCTCGACCGCTGCCGCGATGCGGCGCCCGATCTCGTCGTGTGCGGGCTCGGCCTCGCCAACCCGCTCGAAGCCGACGGCATCGCCACCAAATGGTCGATCGAGCTCCTGTTCACGCCGATCCAAGGTTACGAGCAGGCCGGCGATCTCGCCGAGCTTTTTGCGCGGCCGCTCAACCGCCGCGCCCGGCTGGAGGTGTGAGAAGCGATGCAGCTCACGCTCTGGACATATGAAGGCCCGCCGCATGTCGGCGCCATGCGCATCGCCACCGCAATGCGCGGCGTGCATTACGTTCTGCACGCGCCCCAGGGCGACACTTACGCCGATCTGCTATTCACCATGATCGAACGGCGCGACGCCCGCCCGCCGGTCACCTACACCACGTTTCAGGCGCGCGATCTCGGCGGCGACACCGCCGAGCTGTTCAAGACCGCCGCGCGCGAAGCTTATGAGCGGTTCAAGCCCGACGCGCTTCTGGTCGGCGCATCGTGCACCGCGGAGCTGATACAGGACGATCCGGGCGGCCTCGCCCAGGCGCTTCAGTTGCCCGTGCCGGTCGTACCGCTCGAGCTTCCCGCCTATCAGAAGAAAGAGAACTGGGGCGCCGGCGAAACTTTCTATCGCCTGGTGCGCGCCTTTGCCGGACCGCATGCGCCGGCGCCGGGCTGGCAGCGTCCGCCGCGCGAGGCTTCACGCGCGCCACGCTGCAATCTGCTTGGCGCCACCGCGCTCGGCTTCCGTCATCGCGACGACGTCACCGAGATCGTCAAGCTGCTCGGCGAGCTTGGCATCGAAATCAATGTCGTTGCCCCGCTCGGCGCGACGCCAGCCGATCTCGCGCGACTGGGCGACGCCGATTTCAACGTTGTGCTCTATCCTGAGATCGCCCGCGCGACGGCAGACTGGCTCGCCAAGACTTTCAAACAGCCCGCGACCAGGATCGTGCCGATCGGCGTCGGCGCCACGCGTGACTTTATCGCCGAGGTCGCCGCACTTGCCGGCGTCGATGCGACTCCCCTGCTCGGGTCCGATCGCTCGCGGCTCCCCTGGTATTCGCGGTCGGTCAATTCGACCTACCTCACCGGCAAGCGCGTGTTCATCTTCGGCGACGCGACCCACGCCATCGCCGCCGCGCGCATCGCCACCCAAGAGCTCGGCTTCACCGTGGTCGGGCTCGGCACCTATGCGCGTGAGCTTGCCCGCGAAGTTCGCGAGGCGGCGCAAGGCTACGGCCTCGAGGCTCTGATCACCGACGATTATCTCGAGGTCGAGGCGCGCGTCGCCGAGCTTGCGCCCGAGCTCGTGCTCGGCACGCAGATGGAGCGGCACATCGCCAAGCGGCTCGGCATCCCGAGCGCGGTGATCTCGGCGCCGGTGCATGTGCAGGATTTCCCGGCGCGCTACTCGCCGCAGATGGGCTTCGAGGGCGCCAACGTCATCTTCGACAGCTGGGTGCACCCGCTGATGATGGGGCTCGAAGAGCACCTGCTCGCCATGTTCCGCGAGGACTTCGAGTTCCACGACGGCGCGGCGCCCTCCCATCTCGGGCACCAGACTGCCGCTCCCATCCAGGGGTCCGCGCCGATCGAGATCGCCAGTGCTGTCTCCGCGCCGCGTTGGGCCGACGATGCCGAGCGCGAGCTGCTCAAGATCCCGTTCTTCGTGCGCGGGCGCGCCCGCCGCAACACCGAGGCCTTCGCCAGCAAGCGCGGCCTTCACGCCATCACGCTAGAGACCCTTTACGATGCCAAAGCGCATTTCAGCAGCTGACGCCGTGCCCATCAGGGTGGCGATCGTGACGCTCGACAGTCACCTCGCCGGCGCGACCGAGCGCGCCCGCCCCGAGCTCGCGCGCGAGCTGCCGGGCCTCGTGCTCAACCTGCATGCCGTCTCCGAATGGGGACGCGATCCGGAAGCGCTCGAACGCTGCCGCAAGGACGTCGAGCAGGCCGACATCGTCGTCGCCTCCATGCTGTTCATGGAGGACCACATCCAGGCGGTGCTGCCGTGGCTCGATGCGCGCCGCGAGGCTTGCGATGCCATCGTCTGCGGCATGTCGTCGGGCGAAATCATCAAGCAGACGCGGCTCGGCACGTTCCGCATGAACGCCGCAGAGCGCGGTGCGATCTCTCTGCTTAAGCGGCTGCGCGGCGGCGGCGGCAAGAAGGAAGCCTCGGGCGCGAAGCAGATGGCCATGCTGAAGCGCATCCCGAAGATCCTGCGCTTCATCCCGGGCGGCGCCCAGGACCTGCGCGCCTATTTCCTCACGCTGCAATATTTGCTCGCCGGCTCCGAGCAGAACATCGCCAATCTCATCCGCTTTCTGGTGAACCGCTATGCTGACGGCCCGCGCCGGGCCTTGCGCGGCACGCTCAAAGCCGGCGCCCCTGCCGAGTATCCGGAGGTCGGCGTCTATCATCCGAGCCTGCCGGACCGCGTCTCAGACCGTGCCGAGAAGCTGCCGGCGCGGGGAACTGTCGGCACGGTCGGCCTGCTGGTGATGCGCTCCTACATCATCGCCGGCAACTGCAGCCATTATGACGGGGTGATCGCCGCGCTCGAAGCGCGCGGGCTCCGAAGTCATCGCCGCGTTTGCCACCGGTCTCGACACGCGACCGGCGGTCGAGAAGTTCTTCTTCAAGGGCGGACGCCCGCTGGTCGATGCCGTCGTCTCGCTCACCGGCTTCTCGCTGGTCGGCGGCCCCGCCTATAACGACGCGCGCGCCGCTGAAGAGATGCTGGCGCGGCTCGACGTGCCCTATATCGCCGCCCATTCCGTCGAGTTCGAGACGCTCGAGGAATGGCAGGCTTCCGACCGCGGGCTACTCCCGGTCGAGGCCACCATGATGGTGGCGATCCCCGAGCTCGACGGCTCGACCGGGCCGATCCTGTTCGGCGGCCGCTCCGAGCGCGCCGCGAACCCGCGCGACATGCAGGCCCATCCCGAGCGGGTGGCCAAGCTCGCCGAGCGCGTCGAGCGCATGATCGCGCTACGTCGCACGCCGCGCGCCGACCGCAAGCTCGGCGTGGTGCTGTTCAACTTCCCGCCAAACGCCGGCGCGACCGGCACGGCCGCCTATCTCTCGGTCTACGAGTCTCTGCATCGCACGCTGACCGGCCTGAAGATCGCCGGCTATAGCGTCGAGGTGCCTGCCAGCGTCGATGAGCTCCGCGATCGCATCCTGGGCGGCAATGCCGCCCGCTTCGGCGCCGGCGCCAATGTGCATGCCCGCATCACCGCAGACGATCATATCCGCCGCGAGCGCCATCTCGGGGAGATCGAGGCGCAATGGGGTCCTGCGCCCGGCAAGCATCAGTCCGACGGATCTTCGATCTTCGTTCTCGGCGAGCGCTTCGGCAATGTATTTGTCGGCGTGCAGCCCGCCTTCGGCTATGAGGGCGACCCGATGCGACTCCTGTTCGAGAAGGGCTTCGCGCCGACCCACGCCTTCTCGGCCTTCTATCGCTGGCTCCGCGAAGATTTCGCCGCGCACGCCGTGCTGCATTTCGGCACCCATGGCGCGCTCGAATTCATGCCCGGAAAGCAGGCCGGCATGTCGGCAGCCTGCTGGCCCGACCGGCTGATCGGCGCGCTGCCCAATTTCTATCTCTACGCCGCCAACAATCCGTCGGAAGGCACCATCGCCAAGCGCCGTTCCGCTGCGACGCTGGTGAGCTATCTCACCCCGCCGGTCGCCCAGGCCGGGCTCTATCGAGGGCTGCTCGACCTCAAGGCTTCGCTCGATCATTGGCGCGGGCTATCGCCCGACGAAAGCGTCGAGCGCGACCGCATGGCGCCGATCATCCAGGCCCAGGCCGCCGAGCTCAGCCTCGGCGTGGCCGAGCCGGTTTGGTCGTCAGCCTCAGTGAGCGAGATCGAGAAGCTTGTCTCCGCCGTCCACGAGCTAGAGCACGAGTTGATCCCGCACGGGCTGCATGTGATCGGCGAAGCGACCTCGCGCGCAGAGCGCATCGAGCTTCTGCTTGCCTCGTGCGAGGCGCAGAGCATGGCGATGCCGTCCCGTGAAGCGATCGAGGCTTTGATCGACGGCGAGCATCCCAGGCACGCTGCCGCACTGTCGGGACTTGCGCAGGATGAGACCACGCTCGCGCTGTTCGCCGGCCTTGCGCGCACTGCCGAGCTGCTCGCCGAGGATCACGAGCTTCCGGCGCTGATCCACGCGCTCGATGGGCGCTTCACGCGGCCCGCTCCCGCCGGCGATCTCCTGCGCAACCCGCAGATCCTGCCCACCGGCCGCAATCTGCACGGCTTCGACCCCTTCCGCCTGCCGAGCGCCTTCGCGGTCGAGGACGGCAAGCGCCAGGCCGAGCTTCTGCTGTCGCGACACCGCCAAGACGGCCACGGCGTACCGGAATCGGTCGCGCTGGTGCTGTGGGGCACCGACAATCTCAAGAGCGAGGGCGGACCGATATCGCAGGCGCTGGCGCTGCTCGGCGCCAGGCCCCGCTTCGACACTTACGGCCGGCTGTGCGGCGCGGCGCTCACCCCGCTCGCCGAGCTTGGCCGCCCGCGCATCGACGTGGTGATGACGCTGTCGGGCATCTTCCGCGATCTCCTGCCGCTGCAATCGAAGCTGCTCGCCGAGGCCGCCTATCTCGCCGCTTCGGCCGACGAGCCGCTCGACCAGAATTTCGTGCGCAAGCACGCGCTGCAATACCAGGAGCAGCATGGCTGCGATCTGGAGACCGCTTCGCTCCGCGTGTTCTCCAACGCCGAAGGCGCCTACGGCTCCAACGTCAATTACATGATCGATAGCGGCCGCTGGACCGACGAGAACGAGCTCGCCGAGGTTTATACGCGCCGGAAATGCTTCGCTTATGGGCGGAACGGCGCGCCGCAGCGCCAGCATGCTTTGCTTGAGACCATGCTGTCTGGCGTCGAGCTCGCCTATCAGAACTTGGAATCGGTCGAGCTCGGCGTCACCACCGTCGATCATTATTTCGATACGCTCGGCGGCATCAGCCGGGCCGCGCTTCGCGCCAAGGGCAAGACCGTTCCCGTCTATATCGGCGACCAGACCCGCGGCCAGGGCAAGGTGCGCACGCTTTCGGAGCAGGTCGCGCTCGAGACCCGCACGCGCGTGCTCAATCCCAAATGGTACGAGGGCATGCTGAAGCACGGCTACGAGGGCGTGCGCCAGATCGAGAGCCACGTGACCAACACGGTCGGCTGGTCTGCAACCACCGGCCAGGTCGCGCCGTGGATCTATCAGAGCCTGACGCAAGCATTCGTGCTCGACGAGGCGATGCGGAACCGGCTCGCTTCGCTCAATCCGATCGCCTCGGCCAAGGTCGCCAATCGCCTGCTCGAGGCCCATGAGCGGAATTACTGGACGCCCGACGAGGCCACGCTCGATGCGCTGCGCAAGGCGGGCGAGGAGCTCGAGGATCGCGTCGAAGGAATCGGCCTGGAGGTGGCGGCATGAACATCGCGATCCGAAGCCCCGTCACGCCCGGCGACGGCGAAGGCAGCGTCCAAGTCCAGCTCGACCCGACCGTGACGCTCGGGACGACGACCAAGGTGTTCTCCGTCTACGGCAAAGGCGGCATCGGCAAGAGCACGGTGTCGTCCAACCTCTCGGCCGCCTTCTCCAAGATCGGCAAGCGCGTGCTCCAGATCGGCTGCGACCCCAAGCACGACTCGACCTTCACCCTCACCAAGAAGCTCGTGCCGACCGTGATCGACGTGCTCGAGGGCGTGAACTTCCATACCGAGGAGCTGCGCCCCGAGGACTTCGTCTATGAAGGCTTCAACGGCGTGTTGTGCGTCGAGGCGGGCGGCCCTCCGGCCGGTACCGGTTGCGGCGGCTACGTCGTCGGCCAGACGGTGAAGCTGCTCAAGGAGCACCACCTGCTGGAGGACACCGACGTGGTGATCTTCGACGTGCTCGGCGACGTCGTGTGCGGCGGCTTCGCCTCGCCGCTCCAGCACGCCGACCGCGCCATCATCGTCACCGCCAACGATTTCGACTCGATCTTCGCCATGAACCGCATCGTCGCGGCGATCCAGGCCAAAGCGAAGAACTACCCGGTGCGGCTTGCCGGCGTGATCGCCAATCGCAGCGCCGCCACCGACGAGATCGACCGCTTCGCCGACGCGACCGGGCTGAAGCGCATCGCCCACATTCCCGACCTCGACGTGATCCGCCGCTCGCGGCTGAAGAAGTCCGTGCTGTTCGAGATGGAGCCGTCGCCTGAGCTCGACGCGGTGCAGGCCGAATATTTGCGCCTCGCGCAATCGCTGTGGGACGGCACCGAGCCGCTCGATCCTAAGCCAATGAAAGACCGCGATATTTTCGATTTCCTGGGGTTCGATTGATGCCCACTCTCTCCTACCTTGAGCGCCGCGGCGAGCTTGAGACCTATTTCGACCGGACCGCGGTCGAGGCCTGGAAGCGGCTTACCTCCGACGCGCCTTTGGGCCGCATCCGCGCCACGGTGCGCGAGGGCCGCGAGCAGATGCGGCGAACTCTGCTGTCCTGGCTTCCGGCCGATCTCACCGGCAAGCGGCTGCTCGATGCCGGCTGCGGCACCGGCGCGCTCGCCGTCGAGGCCGCGCGCCGCGGAGCGCAGGTGCTCGCCATCGACCTCTCGCCGACCTTGATCGAGCTTGCCCGCGATCGCGCCGCCAAGGATTTCGGCAAGGGTCATGTCGAGTTCCGCGTCGGCGACATGCTCCTGCCGGGCCTCGGCCGCTTCGACCATATCGTCGCCATGGACTCGCTGATCCATTACCGCGCACCCGACATGGTGAAGGTACTGTCCTATCTCGCACCGCGCAGCGCCAACGGTATCGTGTTCACCTTCGCCCCGCGCACGCCGGCGCTCGCCCTGATGCACCTGATCGGCCGCGCGTTCCCACGCAAGGACCGCGCGCCGTCGATCGAGCCGGTCGCCGCCGCGTCTCTCAGCGCCGCGATCTCGGCAGAGCCGGCGCTTGCCGCATGGCGGCTGGGACGCACGCATCGCGTCGTCAACGGCTTCTATCTGTCGCAAGGCCTGGAGCTTTTGCCGCGATGAGAAAGCTCAACCACAAGCTCGCGCGCGGATGGAGCATGATCAGCCCACGCTTCCTGCCGTTTGCCGACGCCGCGACCGTTGAGCTGCCGCTGCCGCGCCTGCTGCGCCTGTCGCTGTTCCAGGTCTCGGTCGGCATGGCGCTCGTGCTGCTCAACGGTACGCTGAACCGCGTCATGATCATCGAGCTCGGCGTGCCGAGCTGGCTGGTCGCGCTGATGGTGTCGCTACCGCTCCTGTTCGCGCCGTTCCGCGCCATGATCGGCTTCCGCTCCGACCATCACCGCTCCTATCTCGGCTGGAAGCGCGTGCCTTACATCTGGTTCGGCACGCTGCTGCAGTTCGGCGGCCTCGCGATCATGCCGTTCGCGCTGATCGTGCTGTCGGGCGACGCCAACGGCCCGGTATGGATCGGCTATGCGGCCTCGGCGCTGGCTTTCCTTCTGGTCGGCGCCGGACTGCACACCACGCAGACCGCAGGGCTTGCGCTCGCGACCGACCTCGCGCCGGCGGCCTCGCGGCCGCGCGTCGTCGCCTTCCTCTATGTCATGCTGCTGCTCGGCATGGTGGCGAGCGCGCTGCTCTACGGCTCGGCGCTCGCCAATTTCAGCGAGGTCCGCCTCATCCAGCTGATCCAGGGCGCGGCCGTCGCCACCATGGTCCTCAACTGCGTGGCGCTATGGAAGCAGGAGGCGCGCAAGCCCTCCTCCACCGCAGTCGATGAGGACCAGCCCTCGTTCCGCGAGGCGTGGGCTGCGTTCCGCCACGGCGGACGGTCAGCCCGCGTGCTGGTCGCGGTCGGGCTCGGCACCGCCGCGTTCTCAATGCAGGACATCCTGCTCGAGCCTTACGGCGGCGAGGTGCTGAAGCTCGGCGTCGGCGCCACCACCGCGCTCACCGCGCTGCTCGCCATGGGCACGCTCGGCGCCTTCACGCTGGCGGCATCGCTGCTCGCCCGCGGCGCCGACCCATACCGGCTCGCGGGCTACGGCGCGCTCGCCGGCATCGTCGCTTTCTCTGCCGTCATTTTCTCGGCGCCGCTCGGCTCGCCGACGCTGTTCAGGGTCGGCACGCTCCTGATCGGCTTCGGCGGCGGCCTGTTCGGCGTCGGCACTTTGACCGGCGCCATGGCGCTCGCCGACAGCGGCAACAGCGGTCTCGCGCTCGGCGCCTGGGGTGCGGTGCAGGCCTCGGCCACCGGCATCGCCATCGCGCTCGGCGGCGCCATCCGCGACGCCGTGTCCAGCCTCGCCCAAGCCGACCTGCTCGGCCCCGCTCTGACCGGCCGCGCGGTCGGTTACGGCGCCGTCTATCACCTCGAGATTTTGCTGCTGTTCGTCACGCTCATCGCCATCGGCCCGCTCGTGCGCCCCGCACGGGAGGTCCGTGTGCAAACTTCGCAGGCCTTTGGGCTCGCCGAATTCCCCGGCTAGCCGTCATGTTGTGGAGGTAACCCATGCCGAAGGGCGCCATCACCGAATATATCGACGTCGCACAGCTCGTGCTTTACGCGTTCTGGATCTTCTTCCTCGGGCTGATCTACTACCTCCGCCGCGAGGACAAGCGGGAAGGCTATCCGCTGGTCTACGACCGGCCCGAGAACCGGCCCTATCTCAACTTCCCGCCGATCCCGGCGCCAAAGACCTATCTCCTGCCTGACGGCAAGACGGTGCAGGCGCCGCGGCCCGAGCACGCGTCCTACGACATCAAGGCCGAGCCAGTTGCCGGCTGGACCGGCGCGCCGCTCGTTCCCATCGGCAATCCGATGCTCGATGCGATCGGCCCCGGTGCTTACGCGATGCGCGAGGATGTCCCCGATACGACTTACGACGGGCTGATCAAGATCGTGCCGCTCAGGATCGCCTCCGGCCAGGTCGTGGTGAAGACCGAAGCCGTGGCGCCCAAGGGCACAAAGAAGGTCGAGACCGTTGAAGTCGCCTCGACCATTCAATTGTCACCGCGCGATCCCGACCCGCGCGGCATGCTGGTGATCGGCGCCGACTGCAACGTCGCCGGCACGGTCAGCGATGTCTGGGTCGATCGCTCCGAGGTGACCATCCGTTACCTACAGGTCGAAATCGACGGTCACGTCACCACCGGGCCCGTGCTCTTGCCGATCAACTTCTCGGTGATCGACGGCCGCCGGCGTGAAGTGAAGGTCGAGGCGATCCTCGCCTCGCAATTCGCCAACGTGCCGGTGCTCAAGAGCCCTGACCAAGTGACGCTCAGGGAAGAGGACAAGGTCTGCGCCTATTACGGCGGCGGCACGCTCTATGCCACGCCGATCCGTTCGGAGTCTGTGCTGTGAACGAGCACGAGGTCGAGCCGATCAGAGGTCTGCCGGAGGCCCTGCCGCAGGGCGAACGCATCCTGTGGCAGGGCGCGCCGGACTGGCGTGCGCTCGCGCTCCGGGCGCTCCATGTCGGAACCGTGCTCGCTTATTTCGCGTTGCTGTTCGTGTGGAGCGTCGGCATGAGCCTATGGGACGGCGCCTCGATCGCGAGCGCAGTCTGGATCGCGCTCCGCCTCGTGCCGGTCGCGCTCGCCGCCACGGCGATCCTCGGCCTCTATGCCTGGCTCGCTTGTCGCACCACCGTCTACACCATCACCAACCGCCGCGTCGTGCTGCGCTTCGGCGTCGCACTGCCGATGACCCTCAACGTGCCGTTCAGCGTGATCGGCACTGCCGCGCTCAGGGCTTATCGCGACAACACCGGCGACATCCCGCTGACGCTCACCGGCAAGGACCGCATGTCCTATGTCGCGCTCTGGCCGCATGTGCGCCCGTGGCACACGGCAAAGCCCGAGCCGATGCTGCGCGCCGTGCCTGATGCCGCAACTGTCGCCAACACGCTGGCTCAAGCGCTTGCCGAAGCCGCGAGCGAGCGGACGGCGCCTGAGACGAACTTAGAGCTGTCGGTCGACTCAAGGCGCGATGCGCCCGAGCGCGCGCAAGCGGCGGCCTGACGAGGAGCATGAGGATGAGCGAGCAAACCCGAATTCACCCCTTCCCCCGCGGACCTCTGTTCGGCGCGGGCGCGCTCGTGCTGTTGACCATTCTGCTCGCGGGTACCGCCCGCTTCACCGGGCTCGGCACCTCACAGGTCGATCCCGCGAACCCGGTGCAGACCCGCGATCTCCGCTTCGAGGATCGCGACGACGGCTCGGTCGCCGTGCTCGAAGCCAAGGACGGCTCGGTGGTCGAAATCCTGGCGCCTGGCACCAACGGCTTCGTGCGCGGCGTGATGCGCGGGCTGGCGCGCGAGCGGAAACTCGAAGGCATCGGCCAGGAGGCTCCCTTCGAGCTGACAAGCTGGGACGACGGCAGGCTCTCGCTGAAGGACACCGCCACCGGCCGCGTGGTGCAGCTCGTCTCGTTCGGACAGACCCAATTCGACGTTTTCGCCCAGATGCTGCTAGCGGGGAGCGAGCGCAGAACTCTCGCCAGCGCATCGCATGCAAGTGAGGAAGACCGATGACGCCTGGCTGGATCATCAGAGAGAGAATCGACGTGCCCTGCACGATCGACATCGAGAACACGTTCGAGAGCCTGCACGCTTATGTCGAGCTCGACGGCAATTTGCCGATCAATGCCGGCGACGAGGTGCTGGTGCATGGCGACCCGGTGCGCGTGCCTTATGGCGAGAAGCTAATGCTAAGGCGTCTCGCCACCGTCACCCGTGCCACCGCCATCGAACGCCTGTGGACCAGGCTCATCGCCCGGCTCGAGCTTACCGAGCTTTACGAGGTCAGCTTCTCATCGGGAGACCGGCTATGACCATCGAAACCATCGGACTGTCCTCGTCCGACACCCAGCGCATGGCGCAGACCGACACGGTCTTGAGCCCGCGCTTCTACACCACCGACTTCGCCGAGCTCGACAAGATCGACGTGAGCTCGGTGCGCGACGAATGGGAGCCTCTTCTGGCCGAGATGCGGGCCGACCCGAACCAGGGTCACTTCTACCGCAACGAGAAATGGCAGGTGCCGTCGCTCGAGAGCCTGCCGCCGGGCTTGCGCAAGGAGTTCATCGATTTCCTGGTGAGCTCGCTCACTGCCGAGTTCTCCGGCTGCGTGCTCTATGCCGAGATGAAGAAGCGCGGCACCAACCCCGATCTCTGCGAGCTGTTCAAATATATGAGCCGCGACGAGTCGCGCCATGCCGGCTTCATCAACGACGCGCTCAAGGATTTCGGCATCGGCGTCGATCTCGGCTTCCTCACCAAGACCAAGAAATACACGTTCTTCCGGCCGAAATTCATCTTCTACGCCACCTACCTCTCGGAGAAGATCGGCTACGCCCGCTACATCACCATCTACCGGCATCTCGAGCGCAATCCCGACCGGCGCTTCCATCCGATCTTCATTTGGTTCGAGAAGTGGTGCAACGACGAGTTCCGCCACGGCGAGGCGTTCTCGCTTCTGATGCGCTCGAACCCGCAGCTGCTCAGCGGCGTCAACAAGCTCTGGGTGCGCTTCTTCCTGCTCGCGGTCTACGCGACGATGTATGTGCGCGACCACGCGCGGCCCGAGTTCCACAAGGCGCTCGGCATCGACCCGACCGAGTACGACTACACGGTGTTCCGCATCACGAGCGACATTTCGCGCCAGTGCTTCCCGGTCGTGCTCGATACCGACAATCCCGCTTTCCGCGAGGGCCTGGAGCGCCTGAGGCAGATCAACGACGAGATAGCCGCCGCCAAGGCAAGAGGAGGCGTCATGGGTAGATTGGCAACGCTTCGCCTCGGGGCGGCAGTGGCCTTCACCTTCGCCAGGCTGTTCCTGATGCGGGCGAAGACCAACGAATTGCCAGCGATGAGCCGGCTCGAACCGGCCTGGTAAGCGGGAGCTAGGAGACGAAGCCTTGCAATACGCGCTCGCGGTGCTGTTCGCCCTCTTCCTCTGGTGGTTCCTCACCGGAGCGGTGCTCTATGTCGTCGGCCTGCCCAAGCGGACGCATGGCTGGAGCATGCTGGCGGCGACGGCGATCCTCGGGCTCGCCCTCGCAGGTCTCGTGTCGAGCCAGCGACGACGTGACCCCGCTCGGCGCCTATTGCGGCTTCACCTGCGGCCTCCTGGTCTGGACCTGGCACGAGATGAGCTTCCTCACCGGCTTTCTGGCGGGCCCGCGCAAATCGCCCTGCCCGGCCGAAGCGAGGGGGTGGCAGCGCTTCAGCTACGCCACGCAGACGCTGCTCTATCACGAGGTCGCCATCCTCGCGACAGCGGCGGTCCTGTTCGCGCTCACCCTCGATGCCCCGAACCAGATCGGGCTCGCGACCTTCCTCGTGCTGTGGATCATGCGGCTGAGCGCCAAGCTCAATGTCTTCTTCGGCGTGCCGAATCTGACTGAGCAGTTCCTTCCCGAGGGCTTGGCCTATCTCAAGAGCTATTTCATCAGGCGGCCGATGAACCTCTTGTTTCCGGTTTCGGTGACGGCCTCGACTGTCGTGACGTTCATGCTGCTCGAGCAGGCGACGAGCGCCGATGCGTCGGGCTTCACCGTCGCCGGCTTCACAATGCTCGCGAGCTTGATGGGACTTGCTGTGCTCGAACACTGGTTCTTGGTCCTGCCGCTTCCGGCGGCGGCCTTGTGGAGCTGGGGGCTGAAATCCCGCCGGCTGGGGACATTCGAAGGTCTGCAAAGCGTGATTACGGGGAGGTAGAAATGGATTATGAGGATCGCTTCCGCCAGCATCTCGATGCCTTGCATCAAGAGGGGCGCTATCGCGTGTTCGCCGATCTGAAGCGGCGCTGCGGAGCCTATCCGACCGCGCACCACTTCGCCAAAGATGGCACGCGCGAGGTGGCGGTGTGGTGCTCCAACGACTATCTCGGCATGAGCCAGCACCCTGCCGTGCGCGCCGCCATGCATGAGGCGATCGACGAGGTTGGCGCCGGCTCAGGCGGGACGCGCAATATCTCCGGCACCACCCATTTCCACGTCGAGCTCGAAGCGGAGCTTGCCGACCTCCACGACAAGGAGGCGGCGCTGCTGTTCACCTCCGCCTATATCGCCAACGACTCGACGCTTTCGACTATTCAACAGCTCATTCCGGGGCTCGTGATCTTCTCCGACGAGAAGAACCATGCCTCGATGATCGCCGGAATCAGGCGGGGCGGCGGCACCAAGCACATCTTCCGCCACAACGACGTCGAGGACCTTGAGGACAAGCTCAAGAAATATCCGCGCGGGACGCCCAAGATCATCGTGTTCGAGAGCGTGTACTCGATGGACGGCCATATCGCGCCGATCGCCGCGATCTGCGACCTCGCCGAGAAATACAACGCGCTAACCTATCTCGACGAGGTACATGCCGTCGGGATGTATGGCCCGCGCGGCGGCGGCATCGCCGAGCGCGAGGGCGTGATGCATCGCATCGACATCATCAATGGCACGCTCGCCAAGGGCTTCGGCGTGATGGGCGGCTACATCGCCGGGAGCAAAGCCTGCTGCGATGCGATCCGCTCATTCGCTCCCGGCTTCATCTTCACCACCTCGCTCGCGCCGGCCATCGCTGCTGGAGCGCTTGCATCGATCCGCCACCTGAAGGCGAGCAACGCCGAGCGCGAGCGCCATCAGGAACGCGCCGCAACGCTGAAGCGTCGGCTGAAGGAAAACAGGCTGCCGGCGATGGATAATCCAAGCCACATTGTGCCGGTGATGGTGGGAGACCCGGTCCACTGCAAGGCCGTCACCGACATTCTGCTCGAGCGCTACGGCATCTATGTGCAGCCGATCAACTACCCGACCGTGCCGCGCGGCACCGAGCGCATGCGGCTTACGCCCTCCCCCGTCCATACCGATGCGCAGATGGCGCATCTGATCGCGTCGCTCCAGGAGCTGTGGGCCCGCTGCCCCGTCGCCAACGGGCAATATGTGAGGCTCGCCGCCGAGTAGGGACCCCGGTTTTGCAGCCGAAGATAGTCGCTCACGTCGGCCTACCGATCTCGGAGACGCGCACCAGGAGTTCGCGCTTAACAAATACTCGCCAAAGCCAAGACCGGATCGCTCTTGATGTCCGGCGCTTGCATCGCGGTTGCCCTTGCTCGTCCACGTCAACTCTATGGGCTTCTTCATTCCTTCATTCGACATGGACGCCCGGTGAGGCCGTAAGACGCGGTGTTTGAAGCGCCGTAAGTTTAGCATTGGGTGTGCTATGGTGAGCTTCGATTCTTCTTCACATGGGGAGGGCACGATGGCAGCAGCGGCTAAGAAGCTCACACCAGCACAACAGGGCGCACTCACACGGAAGCGCCGCGCTTCGGCAAAGAAGGCGGCCGCAACGCGCAAGCGACGGGCGAGCGCAGCCAAGGCGGCAGCGACGCGGGCCAGGAACAAAGCCTAAGAATCACGCTGCCTGCGGCGTGTAATCTTCGCGCTCTCTGCATGGCGAAAATAATCGGAGAAAAAATCCCCAAGCTGCTCATGCGGCCGCTCTGCCCAATTGTTGGGGTCCGCTAGCCCTATGATTTGCGGTCCAAATGAACCCGCTCACGCCTCGGCATGATCTTCCTCGACCGGCGCTGACTGATCGGGCGTCGGCTTAACCGCCTTGTCGCGGCGTCGGCTGAGGCTGGCTGAATTGAGATCGCCGCAAGACCGGGATCGGCGTGATCCTCGCGGAAAGCGACTTCCTGGTGCCGGCGCGGAAAGCCAAGCGCGTGGTTGCGTTCAAGGAGCTTGGCCAACCCCGCAAGCAAACGGCGCCAGGGCCTGACCGCCGTCGCCGCTTTCCCCGTCGGCTATTGCGAGGGAAGCTGAGCGGCCGTCCCTCCAAGCTCGGGGAAAGTTGAGACCAGGTTCGCTCCCATCAGTGGCTTATGCGCGCCTTGGTGGCAGGTGGCGCAGCTGACATTAGGCGCTCCGCCATGCGGCCCGAGCCGGTTCGGCGGGAACACAGCCTTGAGTGGCTCGAGATAGCTCATGTTCAGATCGCGCACCATGTGGATGCCCTGCCATGCCACGAGCCGCTTCGGCGAGCTCTGGTCCCAATCGAAGAACGAGCGGGAGTTGTGGCAGAAGGTGCAGTTCACCCCGAGCGACTGCGAGATCGTCATCATCAGCCCATAGGTATATTCCGCCTGCTTGATCGAGTGGCGGTTGCCTTCGGGCAATGCCGTCGTGCTGATGATCCGCGCATTCGCGTCAGTGGTGAAAAAGTTCGAGAACGGATCCGACGGGAGCGACGTCGAGCCGACCAGCGCGGAGGGATGGTTCTGCCCCGTCGCCGTCTCGGCCGACCCCATGACGAGGTCCTGTCCGCCCGGCTCGCTGAACCAGATATTCATCGGCACGGGATTGCCGCGGTGGCAGGTGTAGCAAGTCACCCCGGTATTGGCGACGTGCTGCTTCCAGTCGCCATTGATGTGCCGCACCATCTCGATCATGCGCCGCGCCACCACCTTCTGGTACTTGGCGTCTGAGGCGAGGTCGGCGCCATCATGGCAGTAGCTGCAGCCCTCCTTGGGCGAGACCCACGCCGTCATCGCTGCCATTACCCGCAGCAGCTCGGAGCTCGACACGTCGGTCAGTACCTTCAGATTCTTGAACTGCTCGGTCGCCATCGGGCCGCCCGCCGGGACTGCCGGAATCGCCGCCGGAAGCTGGTCGACATCGGGATTGGTAAGGTAGCGGCGAAGGTTCGTGATCTGGTCCATGCCGAGCCCGCGAAAGCCAAGCTGGGTGCTTTGCAGCGGCGGCCGGTCCCAACCGTTGGTCGCGAGGCCAAAAACAACGAGGACGCCGATGATGACGGCGATTGGGTGCCACGCTCTCATTTGGACCCTCCTGACAGTGCCGGGTCGGTGACGATGCCGAACACATGCGGGTACATCGGCGCCACGTGGTGCTTGACCGCCCAGAGATACCAATTGTCGACGACGGTGCCGGTGAGCAGGATGCCAATGCCGCCGGTGAGCGGGCAGAGCACGGCAAACCACCACGCCCAGCGATGAATCGACTCGGCCGTGGCGTTGAAGCCCATGGTCCAGCGCCAGAACAGGGCGCCGCGCTCAAACGCGGTGCCGCGATCGACAACCTGCTCTATCTCGCGCTCGGCGCCGTAGCGGCTCGCCGCCAGCACGGTCGCGCCGTGCATGGCGAACAGCACCGCCGAGCCGTACAGGAAGGCGATCGAGAGCATGTGGAACGGGTTGTAGAATAGATTGCCGTAGCGGATGGAGAACGCCGCGGTCCAATCGAGATGCGGGAAGATGCCGAACGGAACCGCTTCGCCCCAGCTCCCCATCAACAGCGGCCTGATGAACCCGAGCACGAGATAGAGCCAGATGGCCGAAGCGAAGGCCCAGGCCACATGCGTGCCCATGCCGAGCGCGCGAGCGCGCCGGTAGACGCGTACCCACCAGAGCAAAATCGCGGTGGTAAGGAAGAAGCCGGCCATGATCCACCACCCGCCGTCATTCAGCGGAGGGAGATGAATGCCGTAGGCCGGCGACGGCGGCTCGAGTGCGAGCCAGGGCAGCTGGCGGACGAACTGGATCGGGTCCCAGTTCACCGAGGCGAACATGTTGAGCCCGATGATCTCGAAGGCGATGAAGCCGAACAGCAGCGAGGCGAGCCCGGTCCAGCCGAGATAGACAGGGCCGACCTGCGCATCGCCGATCTTGCCGAGCCAGTAATAGAAGCGGCCCGAGCCGAGCCGCACGAACGGCCCAGGCGGGAGCGGCACGCCCGCATAAGGTGTTCCGCCGCGAACCTGAACTTGCGTGAAGATGTTTTGATAGGTTGCCATCGGATGTCCCCCCCGGACCTAGCGCCAGATCGGCAAGTCGAGCCACCAGTTCCACCATTCCGGCCAACCGCGCGTCCAGAATGGGCCACTGATGATGATGCAGATCGCGCTCCAGAACGCCGCGCTCACGGCCAGGAACAGGCCGAGCCGATGGATGCCGAGCGTGCCGATCGACCAGCCGAGCGTGTCGCGGAAGAACGTGTTCTCGTGCTCGGCCGTCTTGACCGGCTCGCCCGCTTTCGGATTGGTCGCCGACAGAATGAGGCCGCCATGCAGCGCGAGCGCAAACGCGTTGGTGAAGAAGAAGCTCACCGCGATCATGTGCGCGGGGTTGTAGTGGAAGTGGAGATATTGGTAGCCGGTGTTCGACACCCAATCGAGGTGGCTCATGATCCCGTATGGGAAGCCGAACCCCCAGGCGCCGAGCAGCAGCGGCCGGATCACCACCAACGAGAAATAGGCGAAGATGGCGAAGCTGAAGGCGACCGGCACATGCAGCCCCATGCCGAGCTTGCGCGCGATCTCGGCCTGGCGCAGCGCCCACGACACGAACGCGCCGAGCGCGCACACGGTGATCAGCTGCCACAAGCCGCCTTCGAGTAGTGGCGCGAGCGCCAGCCCATACTTCAAGTCAGGCGGCGCGATGTTGATCTGCCAGAGATTCCAGGTCGGCCCCTGCGACGCGCCCCAGATGATCAGCAGAGTGCCAAGGGTCGCGAAGAAGATGGTGGTGACCCCGAAAAAGCCGACATAGAACGGCCCCACCCAGAAGTCGAACAGATCGCCGCCGAGCAGAGTACCGCCGCGAACGCGGTATTTTTTCTCGAAACTAAGCATCGCCATAGCCTGACCCTCCCAGCCTCCGGGCAGGCTTGCGCCTGCCAAGGCCGTCTTATTTTTGGGGAGTGGCGGACGCGAGCTAACGCATCTGACGTCCGCCACCTGCCCCGATCATTGCCGCCCCTTACGGGTTCGGCGCAGCCTGCGACGCGGCGTGAGCGTGCGGACCTTCCAGCCAGTTGAACCGGTCGGTGCTGAGCAAGATGAAATGGATCAGCAACGCCAGCGCGAACAGGAAGGTGAACAGCGCGATCAGCGTCCGCCGCGGGTCGAAGAGAAGCCACATTCTCCACATGTCGAAATCCTCCCTAGGCGACCAACGAGACGAGATGGTGAGCGGCGCTCATCACGCCATCCAGAGCCGCATAGCCCTTCGGGCCCGGCAGCCACGGACGCCACATCCACACCAAAATGTGCGCCACGATCGCGATGATCGTGAAGATGATGAAGCTCGTCATGAAGATGCTGTGGAACTCTTTGGCCTCGTTTTCGGTCAAACCCGAAAGAGAGCCGGTTCTGTCAACTGGCATTGGTTCTCTCCCTTTGCTTGCCATTCACTCGTTGCCGCGCATCCCCCCGCGTGGCCGGGACGACCTTGACGAAGCGTGTCGCGGTCAACTCCACTCGGCTTGCGCCGAGCGAATTCGCTAAGCCATGAAAGGCGTATGTCGCGCATATCCCCGCGGCGTTCCTCGCCTGTTCGAGCACCGACCGGCGGCTGCCCGCGTGCGGGCTCCGTGCCGACCAGGTCCATGGCAATAATCTCTGGACGATGGCTGCGAGCAGAAACAGGCTGAAGCAGATCGCGTAGATCAGGCGGAACTGGATGACCTCGCCGTCCGCGCGCGTCGCCTGCGTCATGCTGTGTCGATCGATATCGATGCTCATGGCTGTCCCTCACTCCCCATCCATGTTGTGAGCTCGTTCCAAGGCGCACGCCGCTCGTGGGCGGCGCGAGAAAAGGGAAGCGGGGAAGGGCCGGGGGGACATCATCATGCCGCTTGGCCCTCCATGACAGTGGCGCGTGCCTGGCCGACGCGCGCTTCAGTCACCCGCTCCTCTCCGGCGCGGCGAGCTTGACGCTCGGCCGCGTCGCGCAGACGCTTTGCCGCGGAGATGCGGACCAGCACCGGTTGAGATTCGATCAGCTCATCGAGCGCCACCCTGGCGGCATCGTCCCACGGCAGCTCCTCGTGACGGCGCGCGTGGGTCGCCTCGACCTTGTCGAGCTCGGTGCCGAGGGGGAGGATGTTGAACAGCGCGTCGAACAGCGCGTTGCAGACTTCCTGGAGAATGTAGGTCGCGCCGGCATAGCCCATGAACGGCGTGCCGGTATGGCGGCGGATGATCGAGCCGGGGAACGACGCCGGGATATAGATCGCCCGCGCGCCGATCTCGGCGAGATACATGCGCTCGTTGTAGCTGCCGAATAGGACCAGCGGCGTCTTCTCGGCTACGAGCTTGCGGATCGCCTCGTTGTCGGTTTTGGCGCCGGCGCGCCGCGCCACCGAGAACGTGCACGGAAGCCCGAGCTCGGCCTCGAGAAAATTGCGCACGCCCCGCGCATAAGTCTCGTTGGCGACGATGGCGAAGCTCGCAGTGCCGAAAAAGTCCTGCGTCACCGAGCGCCACAGATCCCATAGCGGCTTGATGGTGGTGTGCTTCTCGTGCTCGATGAATGGCTCGGCGTCGAGCCCGGTGAGCTCGGCCAGGCTGCGTAGGAACTTGGTGGTTGAGTGGAGCCCGATCGGCGCCTGGAGATAGGGCCGCTGCAGCGCCTCGCAGAGCAGCCGGCCAAATTCGCGATACATGCAAATATTGACGTCGGCCTCGACCAGCTTCGCCACATCGGCGAGATGGCTGCCGAGCGGGAACACCATGTTCACCTCGCAGCCGAGCCCCTCGACCAGCCGCCTGATCTCGGCGAGGTCCGACGGCGTGTTGAATGTGCCGTAGATCGGACCGATGATGTTGACGCGGGGCTTCTCGCCCTCGGCGCGCGGCTTCCGCTCGGGAATCTTCTTCCGGCCGTATTGGGTCCACAGCCACGACAACGCGCGGTCGGCAGACTGCCACTGATCCTCATCGATGGTGCGCGGCAAGAAGCGCTGAATGTTGGTGCCTTCCGGCGTCACCCCACCGCCGATCATCTCGGCGATCGAGCCGGTGACCACCACCGCCGGCAGGTCGGGATCGAGCGTCCGGTGCGCCCGGCGCATCGCCCCTTCGGTGCCCCTCTGGCCGAGCTCTTCCTCGCCGAGCCCGGTGACGACGATCGGAAGTTCGTGTGGCGGCAGCGCGTCGGTGTAATGCAGCACCGAGGTGACCGGCAGGTTCTCGCAGCCGACCGGGCCGTCGATGATGACCTGCAGGCCCTTGATGGCGGTGAACGCATAGACCGAGCCCCAATAGCCGCCGGCGCGATCGTGATCGAGGACGAGCATCAGACCATCTCCTCGGCCTTGCGCTTCTTCGCGTCTTTGTCGAGGCGGCGCTTGTATTCGCTGCGGAACTCAGGCCGGTCTTGCGGCACCTCTTGCCAGATGCCCGCGGCGTGGCCCTCGCCGACGCCTTCGAAGAATTCCTTCATCGCATCGAAGCGCGGCTTGGCGGCGAGCGCGGCATTGACCACCTGCGCGAGCGAGCCGGCGCCAGCCGGTCCCATCAGCGGCCGCGCCGAGATGAGATTGGTGAAATAGAGCGCCGGAATCGCCATCTCCTTAGCCTTCTGCACGACGGGCGTCGTGCCGATGGCGAGGTCGGGCTTGAATTCCTGCACCGCGGCGAGGTCCTGCTCGAGCGAGGCCCGGTAGGTGACGGCGACGCCCTTGGCCTCGAGCCACTCGCGATCCGGATCGGACCAGCGCGTGCGCGGGCAGGCGGTGCCGACATAGCGCAAATCGGCGCCGCTCTCGATCAGGAGCCGCGCCACCAGAAGTTCTGAGCCCTCATATCCTGAGAGCGTCACGCGTCCCTTGACCGGCATCTTGGCAAAAGCGCCGGCGATCGCCGGGAGGAAGCGGTTCTTGGCGGCGTCGATCTTGTCCTGCGCGATGCCGCAGGAGGCGCCGATGGCCTCGAGCCAGGCCGCCGTGCCGTCGCGCCCGACCGGCGCGGAGCCGACGATCGGCCGTCCCGCAACTTCGAACTCGCGGAACGAGGCCGTGTAGAACGGATGGATCGCCGCGACCACGGCGCAATCGAGCGCGCTGTAAAGCTCGCGCCATTCGCGCGTCGGCACCACCGGTCCGGCGGCGAGGCCAAGCGGCTCGAGCAGCGCGCCGATGCCGATCGGATCGGCCGGGAACATCTCGCCGACCAGCGTGACAGTAGGCTTGTCGGCCTTGCCGCCGCGCGGCGCCTGCACCGGGCCTTGCTCGGCCTCGTTCCGCGCATAGCGGAGCATCGCGCCGGCCAGAACGTCCTTGGCTTCGGCATGAGTCGGCACGCCGAAGCCCGGCACGTCGATGCCGATGATGCGCACGCCGTCGATCTCGTTCGGCAAGAGTTGCAGCGGCACGCCGGAGGCCGTCGGTACGCAGAGATTGATGATCACCACCGCGTCGTAGAGCGCGGGGTCTGCCAGCTTGTGCACCGCCTCGCGGATGTCCTCGAACAGCTTGCCGGTGACGAGCGTCTCGGAGTTGAACGGCACATAACCGACCGAGCGGCGCGCGCCATAGAAATGGGAGGTGAAGGTAAGGCCATAGACGCAGCAGGCCGAGCCGGAGAGCACGGTCGCGGTGCGCCGCATGCGCAAGCCGACGCGCAAGCTGCCGAAGGCCGGGCACATGCTTTGCGGCTGATCGTGCGGTCCGAGCGGATAGTCGGCGGCGTAGCGCTGCAGGGTCTCGCTCTTGCCGGCTTCCTCCGCCGCGCGGCGCATCTCGTCGGCGCCGGCATGGCAGCCGAGCCCGTCGCTTTTCGCTGCCGCCTCGTCGAAGCTCGGCATGGTCGCGGGCACAGCGTCGTTCAGCATGGGTGCTATGCCGGCCGAATCGTAGAGCAACTCGGCGCTCTGACCGGACGCGAACTCCAGCTCTTGGTCCAATGCGCTCATTCAGACCGTCTCGTAGATCACTTCGAGCGAGGGGGTTTCGACTAGCACGCCGCCGCGCATGTCCTCCTGGCTGGCCGGCAGCAGCGTGACGCCGCGACCGACCGCTTCGCCTTTGAACAGACCGAGCAGCCCGTCATGGCTGAGTGGCTTGGGGCGTACCGGCGGGGCCTCTCCGACATTGGTGGCAAGCCCCTCGAACAGCGGTCCCCACTGCGTGCCCGGGGTACCGATGATCTCGTAATTGGCACTCTTGCGGCGAATGTCCTCATGCGCCGGGATCGCGGCGAGCACGGGGATACCGGCGACGTCGCAGAAGGCTTGCGCTTCGCCGGTGCCGTCGTCCTTGTTGATGACCATGCCGGCCACGCCGACATTGCCGCCGAGCTTGCGGAAATACTCGACCGCAGAGCAGACATTGTTGGCGACGTAGAGGGATTGCAGGTCGTTCGAGCCGACCACGATGACTTTCTGGCACATGTCGCGCGCGATCGGCAGGCCGAAGCCGCCGCACACCACGTCGCCGAGAAAATCGAGCAGGACGAAGTCGAAGCCCCATTCGTGAAAGCCGAGTTTCTCGAGCAGCTCGAAGCCGTGGATGATGCCGCGACCGCCGCAGCCCCGCCCAACCTCAGGCCCGCCGAGCTCCATGGCGAACACGCCGTCGCGCTTGAAGCACACGTCGCCGATCTTCACCTCCTCGCCGGCGAGCTTCTTCTTCGACGAGGTCTCGATGATGGTCGGGCAGGCGCGCCCGCCGAACAGGAGCGATGTCGTGTCGCTCTTAGGGTCGCAGCCGATCAGCAGCACGCGCTTGCCGAGCTGGGCCATCATGTAAGACAGGTTGGCGAGGGTGAAGCTCTTGCCGATGCCGCCTTTGCCGTAAATGGCGATGATCTGGGTCTCTTTGGTCGGCTCGGCGGTCACCACCGGATCGGGCTCGATCGCGGCTTCGGCGCGCAGGAAGTCCTGCATCGTCGGCTTGCGGACGCCCCGCATCTCGGTCTCGTAGGTCGTGCTCATGCCGTCCCTCTCCAGTCGAGAATCATCTTGAGGCAGGCGGGATCGTTGAACGCTGTGCGGTAGGCGGCATCGGCGTCTTGCGCCGGCGCGCGATGGGTGATGAGGGCGTCGAGCGAGAGCTTGCCCTGCTCGATCAGCGCCGTGACGGCGGCGAGGTCGGCCGGCTGCCATTCGGCGGCGACGCGGATGCGCGCCTCCTTCATGAAGGCCGGCGGGAAGGCGAAGGCGAGCGACTCCGAATAGAAGCCCGCGAGCACGATCTCGCCACGCGGTGCGAGCCGGCCGATCAGCGTGTTGAGCAGATGCGAGTCGCCGCTCACGTCGCAGATCGAGCAATAGTCTCGGCGCGCGTCGTCTTCTCCGTTGATGACCGCGTAACCTTCGGCGCCCTGCGCGCGATCTCGATTGTGCTCCCACACGGTGGGCGTGCCGCCGAGGGCGACCGCGAGGCGCGCCAACAGGCGTCCGAGCACGCCGTGGCCGACGATGAGATCGGGTACCGTGCCTTGGGCGATGGCGTGATAGGCGGTGGCGGCGAGCGCCAAGAGCACGCCCTGCTCGCCGAGCGTCTCGTCGAACGGGGTGACGCGGCGGCCCGGCACGACGAGCCGCGAGGCTGCCCCGCCGAACAGACCGCGAATCGCGACCGAAGCAGCGTGCGCCCGGCACGAATACGCGATCGCCGACCCGCCCTCCCGAAGACGGCCCAGCGGCGGCGATCCTGCCGACCGATTCGTAACCGGGAACGAGCGGGTAGCCCATGCCGGGGAAGGAGGGCATCCGGCCCGACCAGAGCAGCCGCTCGGTCCCGGTGCTGATCCCGCTCCATTCGATGTCGACGACGACGTCGTCATCTCCGGGAGCGGACAGGTCGAGCCGGCTGAGCACAAGGCGCTCCGGCTTCTCCAGCACGACAGCGACGGTATTCATCGCAAAACCCGAGGGTCTGAGCCCTGCAAAATGCCCAGTTTCGTGGGCATGCTGCCACTGAGCGTCATCCTATCCTGACAAACTAATATGTCAAGCTAACTTAACAGTTGTGAGCAGGCTTGGCTGTCAGGATGCCGGTACGCAGCACCCGCTTTCCGGTCCTGAACGCGATGCTGGCGAAGCCGGCTTGCTCCAGCAAAGCACGGAGTTGGGCCGGGCTGCGTGGCCGACCGCGGCCCATGGCGAGCAGGTAGAAGCCGAAATAGGCTCCGCCCATGGCTTCGGCGCCCGCCGTGCCGGCCATCGGCTCGGCAAGCAGCAGCGTGCCGCCGGGGCCGAGCGCGCGACGCGCTGCGCTCAAGATCATGAGCGCGTTGGCATCGTCGTGATCGAGGATCACGCGGACCAGCGAGACGATGTCGGCGCCCTTGGGAAGCTCGTCCTTGAGGAAGTCGCCCCCCGTGACGGTCGACCTGCCGCCAAGCCCGGCCTTTATCAGCCGCTCGCGGCCTCGCATCGCCACGGCAGGCAAATCGAACAGCATCAGCTTGAGGCTTGAGGCGCGGGCAGCGGCGGCGGCGAGAAACACCCCCTCCCCGCCGCCGACATCGAGCAGGCAGCGATGGCGGCCGATCGGATAGGCGTCGAGCACCTCCTCGGCGACGATCGGCAAAGAGAGCGCCATCAGCGCGCTGTACGGCGCGACCTGCTCGGGCCCGAGCGCGGCAGGGTCGTCCGCCCCCGCATAGGGCCAATAGAAGCCGAGCGCGGTTGCGGCCTTTTGCCCCTTGAGCAGCGCCACAGGGTCGGCAAGGTCGGCATAGAGATGAGCGTGGTGCCGCACCATCGCGGCGATGCCCTGATTGCCGGCGACCGCGGCGCCGAGCGGCCCTAAGCCGCAGCTCTCGCCACCGCGCAGCTCGACCAGCCGCAAGGCGATTGCCGCATCGAGCAACCGTGTCGCCGCCTCGCCGTCTAGGCCAAGCCGCCGCGCGAGAACGGCGCGATCCAGCGGACCGTTCCGCAACAGCTCGAACAGGCCAAGCTCGACGCAAGCGAACAGGATCTGCGAATAGACGAAGCCGGCGCAGAGATCGAACAGCGCGGCAGCCCTACGCCGCGCGATCAGCCGCGTGAGCGGAAAGGCGGCGGCGAAGCTGAGAAATCGCGGGTTGAGCAGGAGGCGGTCGCGGAGCGCGGCCAGCCGCCCGCTCCTCACTATCGGCATGGGCAGAGCCTCGAGGCGATCGGCCAATTGACTGGCCTCCTGGCTGGCCCGCGATCAGGCGGCGCGGAGCGAGAACCCCTTGGGCAGGAACGGCTGTGATTGGATCGCGATCGCCATGCGGAGCTGCCGCGCGCCGGGACAGGGCGGAATCGACTGCGCCGCCTCCTCGAGCAGAGCTTCGAGCCGCCGCCCGGCCCCGTCGAGGCCAAGTGCCTCGGCGGCATTCGGCCTCGCATGCGCCTCGTCCTGCTTGCCGGGCTTGCCGCGCTCTTTCGGGTCGGCCGTGCGATCGCAGATGTCGTCGGCTACCTGAAAGGCCTCGCCAAGACATTCGCCGAGCCGCCGCCACGGCTCGGACTCGCCGCCTCCGGCGAGCGCACCGGCAATGGTCGCCGCGGCAAACAGCGAGCCCGTCTTCGCCCGGTGATAATCCGAGAGTGACACGCTCGCCTCGCATTCCCACGCCTGGCCGGCGACGATGCCGGAGGGTCCGCCGACCGAGCGCGACACCACATCGATGAGGCCCGCT
Organism: uncultured Alphaproteobacteria bacterium; assembly: GCA_963791255.1. GTDB lineage: Bacteria > Pseudomonadota > Alphaproteobacteria > Rhizobiales > Methyloligellaceae > Methyloceanibacter. Next base: position 199,077 of record CAWBSA010000006.1, read on the forward strand.
AGCCGGTCCGGCGCGTCGATCGCACCAAGCGCCAAGGTCTGGAATGCCAGCACGATCAGGGCATCGCCGGTCAGCACGGCAAGCGGCTCGCCGAAGGTCTTGTGCACCGAGGGCTTGCCCCGCCGCGTGTCGGCGTCGTCGAAACAGGGCAGGTCGTCATGCACCAGAGAGGCGCAATGCAAGAGTTCGATCGAGGCCGCGGCGGCATTGGCCACGGCCGGAAATGGGTCGCCGCAAGCGCGCGCCACAGCCAAACAAAGCCGCGGCCGCACCCGGGCGCCGCCTGGAAAGACAGCGTACCGGAGCGCCGCGGCAAGTTGGGGTGGGCAAGCTTGACCACCCGCTCTGGAGACCGATTCCTGCAGGGCTTTCTCGATTCTCTGGCTCGAATCCATCGGCCGATCCCTCGCCCTACTGTAAAGCTAAACTGTCAGTTTCTTGTGACATGTAGTATAGACATGAGCGGAACGAAAGCAATCCGATTTTGCGAGGGTTAGCCTTGCGGCAGACCGAGCGAGTGGTGGTGATCGGCGCCGGAATCGGCGGTCTCGTGGCGGCCTACGAGCTCGCCGCGCGGGGCCTGGACGTGACGCTGGTCGAACGCGCTGCGGCACCCGGCGGCAAGATGCGCGAAATCGCGGTAGCGGGACGCGCAATCGATTCCGGCCCGACCGTGCTCACCATGCGTTGGGTCTTCGAGGAGTTATTCGCAGCCCACGGCGAAGACTTCAGCGATCATGTCAAGCTCAGTCCCGCCGAGATCCTCGCGCGCCATGCCTGGAGCGAGCATGAGCGGCTTGATCTGTTCGCCGATAACGAGCGCTCGGCTGACGCCATCGGCGACTTCGCCGGATTGGCGGAGGCGCAACGCTTCCTCGAATTCTCCGAGCGCGCGCGGGCGACCTACGCCACGCTCGAAGTCCCGTTCATCAAATCTGCCGGAGCGACGCCGATCTCGCTGGCACGCGGCGCCGGGCTCAAGGGCTTGGGCGATCTCTGGCGCATCTCACCTTTCACCACACTCTGGCATGCGCTCGGGACTTACTTCCACGATCAGCGGCTGCGCCAGTTGTTTGGCCGCTACGCGACCTATTGCGGCTCGTCGCCCTTCGCCGCACCCGCCACGCTGATGCTCGTGGCTCATGTCGAGCAGTCCGGCGTGTGGCTGGTGGAGGGCGGCATGCATCGCCTCGCCGTCGCCCTGGCCGAGGCGGCAAGCGCGCACGGCGCTCGCTTCCGCTACGGCGCCGAGGCGCGCGAGATCGAGGCGAAGTCGGGGAAAGTGAGCGGTGTGACGCTTGCGAGCGGCGAGCGGTTCGACTGCGACGCCGTCATCGTCAATGGCGATGTCGCGGCCATTGCCGCTGGCTGCTTCGGCGAAGCCGCCCGCCTTGCGTCGCGCGGGTCAAGCCTTCGGCGCGCTCGCTGTCTGCCGTCACCTTCTCGCTTCTCGCCGAGACGCACGGCTTTCCGCTGACGCGGCACAACGTATTCTTCTCGCGCGACTATCGGCGCGAGTTCGACGACATCTTCGAGCGCGGCATCCTCCCCGGAGAACCGACCGTCTATGTCTGCGCGCAGGATCGCGGTGCTGACTTGAACGAGCAGTCGAGCGCGGCAGCGGGACCGGAGCGGCTGCTGTGCCTCGTCAACGCGCCGCCGCTCGGCGACGCACGCGACTTCAGCCTAGAGGAGATCGAGCAATGCAGGGAAACGGCACTGGGCGCGTTGCGCCGCTCGGGGCTGATCGTCGACACCCGCCCCGAAGCGATGGTGACGACGACGCCGCGGGACTTCGCGCGGCTTTATCCAGCGACGGGCGGAGCGCTATACGGCCAGGCGTCGCACGGCTGGGCCGCGTCCTTCACCCGGCCGACGGCTCGGACCAAGATCCCGGGCCTCTACCTCGCGGGCGGCAGCACCCATCCGGGCCCGGGCGTGCCGATGGCGGCGCTATCGGGGCGGCTCGCGGCAGCGAGCATCGTTGCGGACCTGACTTCAGCCAGCCCGTTCCGAAAGGCGGCTATGTCTGGTGGTATGTCGACGGCATAAGCGACGACGGCAGCTACGCGCTCACGGTCATCGCCTTCATTGGCAGCGTGTTCTCGTCCTATTACGCCACTTCGCGTCGCTTCGGCGACGGTGACCCGCTTAATCATTGCGCGGTCAACGTCGCGCTCTATGGCCGCTCGTCGAAGCGCTGGGCGCTGACCGAGCGCACGCGTAGCGACCTCACGCGAGACGCATCGACGCTGAGCATCGGGCCGAGCGCAGTTCGATGGAAGGACGACGCGCTGACCATCGATATCGACGAGATCACCGTGCCGTTTCCCTCCCGTATCAAAGGCCGCGTGACGATACGGCCCGAGGCATTGGTCGGCCGCGCCTTCGCCCTCGACGCGGCCGAGCGCCACTCGTGGCATCCCATTGCGCCGAGCGCACGCATCGAGGTCGCGTTGGAGAGTCCGAAGCTCTCCTGGTCCGGCAACGGCTATCTCGATTGCAATTTCGGCGATGAGCCGCTCGAGGCCTCGTTCCGCGAATGGGACTGGGCAAGATCCAAGATCGGCGACGACACCCTCGTGCTCTATGACGTGACGGCGCGTACCGGCGATGAACTCTCCCTCGCGCTCCGCTTCGACGGCAAAGGCGGCATCGAGACATTCGATCCGCCGCCCAGAGCCGCGTTGCCTGGCACGTTTTGGCGCATCGCGCGCCATGCCCGCTCGGCCGACGCGAGCCCCCGTCTCATCAAGACGCTCGAAGACACGCCGTTCTATGCGCGCTCTCTGGTTGGCGCCACGATTGGCGGCGAGCGGGTCGTGCTCGTCCATGAGAGCCTGTCGCTCGACCGGGTGAAGAATCCCATCGTGCGCGCCATGCTGCCGTTCCGCATGCCGCGCCGGCGCTCGCACCGAGGCTGATCGCACGTCAGTCCTTCGCATCGTCGGCCGGCGTATCCTCGTCACGCTGATCGAGCCGTTTGCGGTCGAGGCGCTTCGCCACGCGCTCGAGGATCAGCCAACCGATGCCGAACGCCAGCACCACACCGAGCTCCATGAAGGCGAGCGGGCTGAACTCCATCGCGACGCGTCCCCGGCGTTATGTCCCGCTGGCGCGCGGCTTGCGTGAGCGGGGCTTGCTTGAGGCCCGCGTCGCGCTCGGCTCGGCCTTGCTTTCAAGCGGCTCAGGCGGCTTGGCGGCCAAGTCCCGCTCGGTGGCGATCAGCTCGACGACAGCGAGCACCAACACCGCGCCGAACACGAGCACGAGCTCGACGAGGCCCCAGCTCATCCCTTGGTCCTGGCGCGGCTCTTGGCTGTTGCCTCGCGGCCGAGCGCAGCGAACACCGTTGCCACGATCCCGGCCGCATCAAGCCCGGCCTTCGCGTACATTGCCTCGGGCTTGTCGTGCTCCATGAAAATATCGGGCAGCACCATGGAGCGGAGCTTGGCCTTGCCGTCGAGCAAGCCCTCGCGGCTCAGTAACTGCATGACGTGCGAGCCGAAGCCGCCGATCGCGCCCTCCTCCACCGCGATCAGCACCTCGTGGTGGCGCGCAAGCTCTAGGATCAGCTCGTGGTCGAGCGGCTTGGCGAAGCGTGCATCGGCAACCGTCGTCGACAGCCCGAAACCAGCGAGCTGGTCGGCGGCCTTCAGACATTCCGGCAAGCGGCCGCCGAGCGACAGCAGCGCGACGGCGCTCCCTTCCCGCAGTACCCGCCCCTTGCCGATTGCAAGCGGCACTCCCTCGCCGGGAAGTGCGACGCCGGTCCCCTCGCCGCGCGGATAGCGGACAGCAGATGGCCCGTCGTCGATCGCAGCCGCGGTCGCCACCATATGGCGAAGCTCGGCCTCGTCAGAGGCCGCCATGACGATGAAGCCCGGCAGGCAGCAGAGATATGTGACGTCGAATGCGCCGGCATGGGTCGGTCCGTCGGCGCCGACCAGCCCGGCGCGGTCGACGGCGAAGCGGACGGGCAGCTTCTGGATTGCCACGTCATGCACCACCTGGTCGTAGGCGCGCTGGAGGAAGGTCGAGTAGATCGCGGCGAACGGCTTCATGCCTTCGGCGGCCAGCCCAGCGGCGAAGGTCACCGCGTGTTGCTCGGCAATGCCGACATCGAAGGCCCGCTCGGGGAACTCGCGGGCGAACAGATCCATGCCGGTGCCGTCCGGCATCGCCGCGGTGATGCCGACGATGCGCTCGTCCTTGCGCGCCTCGCCGATCAAGCTGTCGGCAAATACGCGCGTGTAGGACGGCGCCTTGGCCTTCGGCTTGTCCTGAGCCCCGGTAACGACGTTGAACTTAGTCACCCCGTGATATTTGTCGACGGAGGCCTCCGCCGGCGCGTAGCCTTTGCCTTTCGCGGTGACGACATGGACCAAGATTGGCCCCTGCTTGGTGTCGCGCACATTCTTGAGCACGGGCAGGAGCTGGGCGAAGTCGTGGCCGTCGATCGGCCCGACATAATAGAAGCCAAGCTCCTCGAACAGGCCGCCGCCCGACCAATAGGTGCGCGACAGCTCCTCCATGCGGGCCGCGCGCCGCTCCCATTGCTTGGGCAGTTTCTTGGCGAGCTGCTTGGCGATGTCGCGGAGATGCAGATAGGTGCCGCTCGAGGTAACGCGGGCAAGATAGCGCGACAGCGCGCCCGACGGCGGCCCGATCGACATGTCGTTGTCGTTGAGCACGACGATTAGCCTGGCGTCGCGCGCTCCCGCATTGTTCATCGCCTCATAGGCCATGCCGGCGCTCATCGCCCCGTCGCCGATCACGGCGATGACGTTGTTGGTCGCGCCCTTCAAGTCGCGCGCCACTACCATGCCGAGCCCCGCCGAGATCGAGGTCGAGGAATGTGCGGCACCGAACGGGTCGTATTCGCTCTCGGCACGCTTGGTGAAGCCCGACAGGCCGCCGCCCTGGCGAAGGCTGCGAATGCGGTCGCGGCGTCCGGTGAGAATCTTATGCGGATAGGCCTGATGGCCTACGTCCCAGATCAGCCGGTCGGAGGGCGTGTCGAACAAATAATGCAGCGCGATGGTGAGCTCGACCACGCCAAGCCCCGCGCCGAGATGGCCGCCGGTCACCGAGACGGCGCTGATCGTTTCCTGCCTGAGCTCGTCGGCGAGCTGGGGAAGCTGATCCTCGGCGAGAAGCTTGAGGTCCGCCGGCGTGTTGACCATGTCGAGCAGCGGGGTTGCGCTCTCTGCCGCGTGTCCCGTGTCGATCGCCCTCATGTCGCATCCCCCTCTTCGTCACGCGGTGAGCTTCAGCACCTCTTCGTCTGTGGTTTGCCGCCGCTCGAGCCGCTCGAACAGGGCGAGCACCCACAGCGCTTGCCCACGGAAATCCCACCATCTCAGGCCGTCGGCCGCGAGGCTCGCGCTCGGTGCCAGCGATCCCACGCATTCGATTAGGAACCGCGTCTGCTCCAGGCACGGCGCCGCCGCGTGATGCTGACCGCTTGCCGGCCTGGCGACGGCGGAAGCCAGCAGGCCGAGCTTGCGCGAGAGCGGTACCACCGTGCGTCGCGACACCGAATCGAGCCCGGTCCGCTCAAGCTCATGCCCGATCTCCGCATAGAGCAGGCGCGACGCTGCGATGCCCGGACGGCAGGCGGCTGGCAGCCCGGCAATGCCAGCATCGGCACGCGCATAGAGCCACTCAGCGGCGTCGAGCAGCCGAGCGATCACCGTCGCCAAAGCGGGGGTAAACACAGGCCTCTTCAGCCAAGACTCCGCGTCGATGCCTTCCTCTTGCAGCCAATCGAGCGGCAGATAGATGCGCCCGGCGCGCGCGTCCTCGCCGACATCGCGGGCGATATTGGTGAGCTGCATGGCGACGCCGAGATCGGCGGCCCGGGCGAGCAGCGAGGGTGAGCGCACGCCCATCAGCAGCGCCATCATCACGCCGACGGTCCCTGCCACGCGCGCGGCATAAGCCTGAAGCGCTGCGAGGTCTTGGTAGCGCCGCCCCGCAGCATCCCACGCCAGACCGTCGAGCAGTGCCGCCGGCAGCTGTTGCGGGATGGCGAAGCGCTCGACCACAGCGGCGAGAGCGCGGTCTGCCGCGTGATCGAGCGGGCGCCCGCGATAGACATGATCGAGGCGGGCGTCGAGCCGTGCGATGGCTGCGCCGTCACTCCGAAGATCGACCGCGTCGTCGGCCAGCCGGCAGAACGCGTAGAGCGCAGAGGCCGGCTCGCGTACGCGGCGCGGCAGCAGGAACGATGCCGCAAAGAAGGTGCGCGACCCCGAGGCAAGCAGCGCCCGGCAGGCGGCGATGTCGGCGTCCCACGACGCCGCGCGTTCAGGCGAGATGCGCTGCATGCGGCACCACTTGGTCGAGGATCTTGGCCGAGCACAGCACGCCCGGCACGCCGGCGCCCGGATGCGTTCCCGCGCCGACGAGATAGAGGCGGTCGATGTCCTCGCATTTGTTGTGCGGCCTGAACCAGGCGCTCTGCGTGAACCGCGGCTCTAGCCCGAACGCAGCGCCCTTGTAGGACAGCAGCCGGTCGTGGAAATCCTGCGGCGTCATGATCCGCGAGGTGACGATGTGCTGCTCGAAGCCGGGCAGCGCGGCGCGGTCGAGCTCCTTGGCGATGGCGCGGCGGTAAGGTTCTGCCGCCTCGCTCCAGTCGATGCCGGCATCGAGATGCGGCACCGGCGAGAGCACGTAGAACGCGTCGCAGCCGGGAGGCGCGAGCGAAGGGTCGGTCGCCGTCGGCCGGTGCAGATACAGGCTGAAATCGGCGGCGAGGACGCGGCGCTTGAAGATATCGCCCAGCAGCTCCTCGTAGCGCGGCCCGAGCAGAAGGGTGTGGTGCTTCACGTCGGTGTATTGGCGCGACGTTCCGAAATACCAGACGAACAGGCTCATCGAGTAATGCGCGCGCTCGATTTTGCGATCAGTCCAGCGCCGGCGCGCCGTGCGCGGCAACAGGTAACGGTAGGTCCAGGCGGTGTCGGCGTTGGAGACGACGATGTCGGACTTGATCTGCTCGCCGGAGACGAGCCTGATCCCGGTCGCGGTTTTGCCCTCGAGCGTGATCTCGCTCACCTCGGCGTTGCAGCGAATGGAATTGCCCTGGCGCTCGATCAGCCGCTCAAGCCCGCGCACCAGTCTGCCCATGCCGCCGACCGGGAAATGCACGCCGTGACGCCGCTCCAGATAGGCGATCAGACCATAGATCGAGGTGACGCTGAACGGATTGCCGCCGATGAACAGCGGGTGGAAGCTGAGCGCGAAGCGGAGCCGCGGATCGCGCACATATTTGGCCACCAGCCCATGCACGCTCCGATAGCTTTCCAGCCGCGCGAGATCGGGCAGCACCTTGATCATGTCGCCCCAGCTGCCGAACGGCACTGCGCCGAGCTGCTCGAAGCCGACACGGTAGATGGCCTCGGCCTTGCGCATGAAGGCCGCATAGCCATCGACGTCGGAAGGCGCGAGCCGCGCCACCTCGGCGCGCATTGCGCCGGCATCGCCGAAGCAGTCGAGCACCTCGCCGTCATGGAAGCGGATGCGATAGAACGGATCGAGGGCTCGGAGCTCGACATCGTCGGCGAGCTTCCGCCCGCAAAGCGCCCACAGCTCCTCGAGCAGAAAGGGCGCGGTGACGATGGTCGGCCCGGCATCGAAGGTGAAGCCGTCCTGGCGGAACACATAGGCCCGGCCGCCCGGCGCATCGAGCTTCTCGAGCACGGTGACGCGATAGCCGCGGGCGCCGAGCCTGATCGCGGCGGCAAGCCCGCCGAAGCCGCTCCCGATCACCACCGCATGGCGATTGGGCGTTGCCGCGGTCCGCGCTGCCTTCCCCCGTGCAGGAGCGGTTGTCAACATAACTTGACATTAGCTGTGTCAGCCAACCTTGCCAAGGCGCAAAAAAGCGGCGGTTATCAAGCCTCGGCGGCGACCAGAGCCGGCCGCGCCGCCTTGACGACGATCTCGGCAATCTCCTCGGGCCGCTCCTCATGGGCGAGATGGCCAAGCCCGCGCAGGAACACCACTTCGGCATGGGGGACGCGCGCCTTCACCTTGAAGGCATCCTCAGGCGAGATCGCCCGGTCGCCGCCGCCCACCACTAGGAGCAGCCTGGTCTTGAGCTTTGGCAGCCGGCGTTCCAGCGCATGGAGGTCCCATTTGGCCATCATGCCGAGCGCCGCGGCGACGTGGCTCTCGCTCCGGAACAGCCTCGCATAGCGCGCCATACCGTCAGCGCCGATGGTCGAGCCGGTGTTCCTGATCACGCGCTCGACGGCGGCCGGATTCGTCGCACGCCAGGTGAGGAATTGCGGCACCAAGGGATTCAGCGCGAGCAACTTGGCCAGCGGCGAGAAGAACTGGCCGACCACGCTGCCGAACGGCAGCAGGGCGCCGTTGAGGCTGACGATGGCGTCGGGCGCGATCATGCCGTCGAGGCACATCTCGGTCAGGATCGCTGCGCCTGCCGAATGACCGACGGCAAGCTCGGGTTCGAGTTTCAGCGCCCTCAGCAGCGCCGAGAGATCTGCCGCCATGCCCGGCAGCGAGAGCCGCGAGGATGGCGGCAGCTCGGTAAAGCCGTGGCCGGGCAGGTCCGGCACCACCACGGTGAAGGCCTGCGACAGAATCTCGGCGAGATCGGCATAGGAGTGGGTCGAAGCGCCCGTGCCGTGCACCAGCAGCACCACCGGGCCCCGCCCCATGATCTGCACGTGCCAGGTGAGGCCGGCCGCTTTCACAAACCGACTCGCCGCGCGGTTCGGCCAGTCCTTGCCGTCGCGCGCGAAGTCGAGGGCGGTGCTCACGAATTCGCTCCAGGCATGCGTGCCCGCACCTCATCCGACAGCATCCGCGCATCGGCATGCGGCAGCGCCACGTAATGCGCACCCATCGCCGCGGCGATGCGCGCCGCCGAAGCGTCGGCCTGCCGCGAGGTGTCGATCAGGAGCGCCGAGAAACCAGAGGCGCGGAACGCCTGCGCCGCGGTGAGCGCGTCCTCCTCGCCTGCCTGGCGTCCCTGGCGGCCGTCGCGCGCGAGGTTCGGCCTGCCGTCGGTCAGGACCACGATTGCCGGTGTCTGGTGCTTGCGCCTGATGGCGTCGGCGAGAGCGGCAGCCTGCTCGAGCGCTGCGCCGAGCGGCGTGCCGCCGCCACCGGGAAGATCGGCAAGACGGCGCTTGGCCCGGGTCAGCGAGCGCGTCGGCGGCAGCAAAAGCTCGACGCCGCGGCCGCCGAAAGCGAGCAGCGCCACCTGGTCGCGGCGCACGTAGCAGTCGGCAAGCAGAAGCTCGACCGCGCCCTTCGCCTCGGCCAGCCGATGCAGAGCGCTCGACCCCGAAGCGTCGACCACGAACAATGTCACCGTCTCGTTCTTCTGCTTGAACCGCTTGATGCGGAAATCGTCTTGCCTGACCTCGATGCGCCGCCGCCCGTCGAGGGTCTTAATCGCACGGCGACGAAGTCGCTGCCAAGGCGCCGCCGCGCGCAGGGTCTCGACCACGCTCAAGCGCGCACCAGACCGCAGCGCACCGCGCCGCGTACCGGCAGGCCTGCCACGCCGGGGCGTCTGCTGCGACGCCACCAATCCGGCCCGGTGCGGTGGACCGCGAGCGTGTCGGGGCCGACCCTGCATCAGGCGCGCCAGCAGCTGCGGAGGGATCGCTGCTTGCGCCGCCGCCAGCACCACCTCACTGAGCTTGCCGCCGGACGCCTCCTGCTGTTCGTCCGGGCGATCCGCATCGGCAGGCCCGGGTTCGACGTCCGGCTCGCACTCCTCCAGCGCGGGGACGAGCATGGCGCGCGGCGCGAGCACCAGCCCTGCCGCAATCGCCACATGACGCTCGGCGATATGCGTCTCGCCTTCGAGGGCAGCCAACGCCCGCGCGGCCTTTACGGCGAGGATCGGAGCATTGAGCGAGGCGATGCCAAGCGCGAGCGCGGCGCCGCACAGTGCTTCGATGGCCTCATCGCCTACAATCACCTCAGGCAGCCGCTCGCTCGCCATCGCGACCTCATCGCCCGCGACGTGCGGCGCCAGCTCAGCGCCTCTTACACCGTCCAGCTCCACATGGAAGGCGAGCCTGTCGAGCAGGGCCGCGGGCGGATGCTCCTCACCGTCGATGCCTCTCATCGAAAGCTACGACGCCAAACCGCGCCGGGAATCGGCTCGCCAACCCATCGCGCTCGAGCACGACCTCGCCGCTGTCCATGGCGCTCGCGATCCGCGCCGCGGCCGCGGCCGAAAGGCGCTCGGCGAGCGGGATCAGCAGCACGCCGCCATCGACTTCGGCGAGCAGGCCACGCTCGGCGACCGGCCTGCCGGCCCGCAACGTCGCCGCTAGGTCGAGCCCACCCAGCAGGCGGTCGTCGGCGATATGCGGCGGCAGCCTGCGGACCGGCGCGCCGGCCGGCAAGAGGCTGCGCAATAGAGCGAGCCAGGCATCGCGCGCAGGACTTGCGCGGGCGCGCAACGCGACGCCCCCAAGCCCCTGCGGGTCAATGCCGAGGAGCAGTGCTGCGAGAAGCGCGTCCTTCGCCCGCGGCGACCCGTCGCTGGCCGTATCGTCAGGCACCGAGCAGCTCCTGAAGTGCTCGCTCGATGCGCACGGTCGAGCCCCCCTCATCTAGCGGATTACGCCGCAGCCGATGGCGCAGCGCTGGCGGCGCCACGCGGCGGAGATGGCGTGCGCCGACGCTCTTTGCCTTCTCGAAGGCGGCCAAGGCGCGCGCGGCGCGGATCAGCGTCAGCTCGCCGCGCAAGCCGTCGGTGCCGACGCCAATGCACAGCTCTGCCGCCCGCTTCAGCTCTGCCTCCGGCACAGCGACGGAATTCAGTCCCTTGCGCGCCGCGACGATCCGCTTGCGCATCTTGTCCTCTTCGCCCTGCCACGCTGTGCGGAAGGGCACGGGATCGCGCTCGAAGGCGTCGCGGCGGCGCACCACCTCGACCCGGCTCGCCACGTCCTCCGGCGTCTTCACCTCGACCGACAGGCCGAAGCGGTCGAGCAATTGCGGCCTGAGCTCGCCCTCCTCGGGGTTGCCGCTGCCGATCAGCACGAAGCGCGCGGGATGGCGCACGCTCAAGCCTTCGCGCTCGACCACGTTCTCACCCGAGGCGGCAACGTCGAGCAGGAGATCGACCAGATGGTCCTCGAGCAGATTGACCTCGTCGATATAGAGAAAGCCGCGATGGGCCCGTGCCAGCAGCCCGGTCTCGAACCGCTTCTCGCCGGTCGACAGCGCCGCCTCGAGATCGAGCGCGCCGACCACGCGATCCTCGGTGGCGCCGAGCGGAAGGTCGACCACCGGCACGCTGACCAGCTCGCTCTTGAGCGCGCCGCCGCGCGCCCGCGCCTGGCATTCCTCGCAGAGCGCGCCGTTAGCGCCGGGATCGCAATGATAGCGGCAGCCGCGCACCACCCGCATCGCCGGCAGCAGCCCGCCGAGGCCGCGCACGGCGGTGGACTTGCCGGTGCCGCGATCGCCGAACACCAGCACGCCGCCGATCGTTGGATCGATGGCCGCGAGCAGAAGCGCGAGCTTCATCTCGTCCTGGCCGATGATGGCGGTGAATGGAAAGAGCGGACGCATTCCCCCGATCCCGTTGGCGACGACAGAGAGGGCGAAAGCCTTGTAGTCTAGCCAAAGCGACACAAAATAGTGTCAACTCTCTGCCCACATGGTTTTAACATGGGCCTCGGAACCCGTCACGCCCGATATTCGCCTGTCGCAGCGCGCGGCCAAGCGCGAGGAGGAAAGATTGAATGCTGACCTATCTCATCGCCTATGGAATCGCGCTCCTGATCTTCGCTGCAATCGACATTGCGTGGCTCACCACAATGGGCGCGGCGCTGTACCGCGCTACCCTCGGCGACATCCTGTTGAGCAGCGTGCGCATTGAGCCCGCACTCGCCTTCTATCTGCTGTTCCCGCTGGGCATCGTCGTGTTCGGCGTGGCGCCCGCGCTTCGAGCGGGCTCTGCCGGCCATGCCGCCTTCTACGGCGCGCTGTTCGGCCTACTCGCCTACGCTACATACGATCTCACCAATTACGCCACACTGCGCAACTGGACGCTCAAGATCACCCTGATCGACATGGTCTACGGCGCGGCGGTGGTCGGCGCCGTCTCGGTGCTGACTTATCTCGCCCTGCACTGGCTTGGGCGCACCAGCGCCTGAGCTCAGTTCGTTGGCCGCAGCAGGTAGTGGCTGACGCCCCATTGCTCGCCGCCGCGATGACCGAACAGGCCGGAGGTGGCGAGAAAGAACAGCCGCCACCGCTTTTGCCACAGTCCGGCCTGATCGCCATAAGTGGCTCTGAGCACTCGGGCGGTGTCGGCTTGGTTGCGATCGAAATTGGTGAGCCAGTCATCCGCCGTGCGCGCGTAGTTCTCGCCGCTCCAGCGCCAATCCTCGATCGTCTCGAACAGTCGGGAGAACTCGCCGATCAGTCCGTGGCTCGGCATGATGCCGCCGGTGAAGAAGTGCTGCGCGATCCAATCGAACGGGTCGTCGTGATCGAACCGGTAGGGCACGCGGCGGTGGCTGAACACATGCAGGAACAGGAGCCCGTCGGGCTTTAGCCACGATCTGATGCGGGCAAGCAGCGACCGCCAGTTCGACATATGCTCGAACATCTCGACCGAGACCACGCGGTCGAATGAGCCTTCGGGATTGAAACTGTTTACGTCGGCGGTCACCACTCTGAGATTGCCGAGCCCCCGTCTCCGCGCCACGTCTTCGATGAAGGCGCGCTGCGATTTCGAATTGGACACGGCGAGGATCGTGGCGAGCGGAAAGCGCTCGGCCATGAACAGCGAGAGCGAGCCCCAGCCGCAGCCAAGCTCCAGGATGCTCTGGCCGTCGCGGAGCCGCGCCCGCGCGACGGTCGCCGCGAGCGCGGCGCGTTCGGCGTCTGCCAGCGTGGCGGCATCGCTCTCGTAAAGGCAGCAGGAATATTTGCGCCGAGGCCCGAGCACGATGCCAAAGAATTCGGCCGGGACCTCGTAATGCTGCGCGTTTGCCGCCTCGGTATGCACGGCAATCGGCAGCGCCGCCATGGCGCGGGCGAAGTCGCGCGTGGCTGCCTCGCCGTCGGCGGGGAGCTGAGTGCGCGTCCGCGCCACCAGGGCCTCGATGACGAGGCGCGCCATCACGTCAGGCACGGGCACCCGCTCAAACGCCGAGATCGCCGCAAGCTTGGCGCGCATCGCAGCGGACATCCTCATCGCGACACCTGCGGCGGCAGCGGAAAGAACGCGCTCGTCCGCGCCTGATAGTCGCGATAGGCCTCGCCGTAAGACTTCACCATGTGCTCCTCGAGCGGCGGGATACCGGAGACATGGACCAGCAGCCAATACATGCAGGCGGGCGCGAGAAGCGCGAGCCAGCCGAACTGATAGGCTGCGCCGGGATCGATGGCGAGCAGCGGGAAGGCGAGCCAAAACACCCACTCGAAGAAGTAGTTCGGATGCCGAGACCAGGCCCACAGGCCACGGTCGCAGACTCGGCTCTCTTTAAGCGGCGCGGCGATGAATGCGCGCAACTGCCGGTCGGCGAGCGCCTCGCCGACAATGCCGAGCAGCACTACGGCGACAGCGACACAGTCCTGTATGCGGAACAGCGGCGCCGGGTTGTGCGCGGCGACGAACGCGGCCAGCGCGAGCGGCACGGTGACGAGCGCCTGCTTCTGCGCCAGAAGGAACATCTCGCGGCGCGCGCCGCTGCCCCATTGGCGGATCAGCGCCGCATAGCGCGGGTCGTCGCTCCGCGCTAACGAGCGCTGCACAATGTGGCTGCCGAGCCGCGCCGACCAGAACAGCATCAGGAAGGCAACCAGGATCTGTCGCCCGGTCAGTGCGCTCCCCGGCAGCGCTATCAGCGCCGAGGCGATGCCGACCACCCCCGTGCCGAAGGTCCACACCGCATCGATGAAGCCGCTATTGCCGGTGCGCTGCTGGATTGCCCAGGCCCCGGTCATGATGGCGGCGAGCGCCAGCAATTGCACCAAAGCCGCGACGAGGACGGTCGAAAAGCTCATTCCGCTTGCACCCTTGAGAGTTGCCCAGCAAAGATACGGGCGTTGGGCTCTGGGGGATGCACTGCCAAGAGCCCGCACCAGCAAAAGCGCGAATTCCCTGGCCAGAATGCGCGCGCGGCAATCTCGGATGCTGATGCATCCGAACGCCCGCGCGCCTCGTAACTCGTATGGACGGACGGCCCAAGCGGCCGAGCCGCCATTCTGGCTTGGGGTGCGTCTTGCATGGCGAAGCGTGAGCGAACGCGGCTGAGAATCGGCATTATCGGCGCGGGCATCTCGGGTCTTTCGGCGGCCTGGCTGCTCGCCAAGCGCCATGACGTGACATTGTTCGAAAAGGCGCCGCGGCTCGGCGGCCACTCAAATACGGTCGAGGTCCCGGCGCCGGACGGCGGCTCCGTCCCGGTCGATACGGGGTTCATCGTCTACAACCCTGTCAACTACCCTAACCTAGTTGCACTGTTCCAGCATCTTGACGTTGCGACAAAATCCTCCAACATGTCGTTTGCCGTCTCGCTTGGCGATGGCGCGTTCGAATATGCAGGGAACGGCGTGGGAAGCTTGTTGGCGCAGAAGCAAAACCTCCTCCGCCCGCGCTTCTGGTCGATGCTGTACGGCATCCTGCGCTTCTATCGCCAGGCGCCGCGCGACATGCCCCGCATCGCCAATTCGGAACTCTCGCTCGGCGATTATCTGCGCGCGGGCAAGTTCGGCGAAGCCTTCGCTCGCGACCATCTCCTGCCCATGGCCGGCGCCATCTGGTCGGCGCCGCCCGAGGCTCTGCTCGACTATCCGGCGCGGTCGTTCATCAGCTTCTTCGACAATCACGGCCTGCTGAAGCTCACGCGCCGCCCGCCATGGCGCACGGTCGAGGGCGGCAGCAAGACCTATGTGGCGAAGCTCACGCGGAGCTTCGCCGACCGGGTGCGCGTCGGGTGCGCAGCGACCGCGATCCATCGCGTCGGCGACGGCGTCAGGGTGCGCGACACGTCCGGCCATATCTCCCAGTTCGATGATGTGGTCATCGCCACCCATGCCGACGAAGCGCTTCACCTGCTCGTCGATGCCTCGCCTGAAGAGCGCCAGGCGCTTGGCGCCTTCCGCTACAGCCGCAATATCGCGGTGCTCCACTCCGACGCGAGCCTCATGCCGAAGCGCAAGTCGGTGTGGTCGAGCTGGAACTATCTCGGTGCCAGGACCGATCGAGGGCGACGCGCTCTGCGTCACCTATTGGATGAACCGCCTGCAAGGAATCGCCGGCCCGCGAGACTATTTCGTCACGCTGAACCCCTATCGCGAGCCGCGCGCGGAACAGCGTCCACCACACCGACATCTACCAGCACCCGATCTTCGACGCGGGCGCGCTGCAAGCGCAGGTCAGGCTCGCTGCGCTACAGGGCAAGCGCAACACCTGGTTCTGCGGCGCCTATTTCGGCGCTGGCTTCCATGAGGACGGGTTGAACTCGGGCCTCGCCGCCGCCGAAGCGCTGGGCGGGTTGATGCGTCCGTGGAGCCAGCGCCTCACCAAATCACCACGTCCGCAGCAACATTCTCACGCCGAGCTCGTCCCGTGACCCAGAGCTCAGCCCTTTACCTGGGTCGCGTGACCCATCAGCGCCTGCGCCCGCGACGCCACGCCCTCGCCTATCGCGCCTATTGGCTGCTGCTAGATCTCGACGAGATGGCGGCGCTGGCCGGCCGCCTTAGGCTGTTCTCGCATAACCGCTTCAACCTGTTCGCCTTCCACGACACGGATCACGGCACGGGCGCCAAGCTGCCGCTCCGCGCAACCATTGAGAGCCAGCTCGCGAACGTCGGCATCGACCTCGGCGGCGGCGCCATCCGCCTGCTCGCCATGCCGCGCCTGCTCGGCTACGCCTTCAATCCGATCAGCATCTATTTCTGTCATCGCCGCGCTGGCGCGCTCGCCGCTCTGATCTACGAGGTGCACAACACTTTCGGCGAGCGCCACAGCTATGTGCTTCCCGTCGAGGAACACGGCGCGGACGGCGCGGTCCGCCAGAATTGCCGAAAGCGACTCCATGTCTCGCCCTTTCTCGGCATGGACATGCGCTACGATTTCAGCGTGATCGAGCCGGGCGACGGCGTGCGCGTCATCGTGCGCGGCTCCGACCGCGACGGCGATGTCATCGTCGCCTCGATGCTCGGCAGGCGCGCGGCGCTGACCGACGGCAATCTGTTCCGGCTCTTCGCCACCCACCCGCTGCTCACGCTCAAAGTTACCGCCGGCATTCATTGGGAAGCGCTGCTGCTCTGGCTGAAGGGCTTGCGCCTCTATCCAAAGCCGCCCGCGCCGGAAAAGCAGGTGACCGCGCGGCAGGCGAGCCTGCGGAGAACGGCATGAGTATCGGCGAGGCGGAAGCCGCGGAGCCGCAGGCGCGGCGGCGGTTCCGGCCGCTTCGTCTCGGATTCGAGCCGCTCGCGGCGCGGCTGATCGGCTATCTCTTTCGCGCCTTCGCCTTCGGCACGCTGATGGTCGAGCTGCCGGCAGGGACGCGGGTCGAGTTTCGCGGCACGCAGGAAGGCCCCGACGCGAAGCTCATCGTCAAAAGCTGGCACATGCTGCGCCGCTCGCTGATCGGCGGCGATGTCGGCTTCGCCGAAGCCTTCATCGACGGCGAATGGACCACGCCGGACCTTCCGGCTCTGCTCCGCTGCATGCTGCTGAATGAGCCGGCCATCGGCTCTGCCTGGGCGGGCTTCCCGCTGGTGCGGCTCGCCAACCGGCTTCGCCATCGCGCCCGCACCAACACGCGGCGCGGCAGCCGCCGCAACATCGAGGCGCATTACGACCTCGGCAACGACTTCTATGCGGCCTGGCTCGATGCCGGCATGACATATTCCTCGGCGCTCTATACCGAGCCTTTCCTCAGCCTCGAAGCGGCTCAGGAAGCCAAGCTCGACCGCATCGTCGAACTCCTCGGCGTGACGCCCGGCGACCGCGTGCTCGAGATCGGCTGCGGCTGGGGAGGCCTCGCCGAGCGGCTCGCCGCGCGCGAGCACGCCAATGTCACCGCCATCACGCTCTCGCCCGCGCAGCGCCTCTACGCGGAGGCGCGCCTGGACCGCGCCGGCTGCTCCGCCAACGCCGCCGTCCTGCTGAAGGACTATCGCGATGTGACCGGCACGTTCGACGCCATCGTGTCGATCGAGATGCTGGAGGCCGCTGGCGAGGCCTATTGGAGCGTCTATTTCGATAAGCTCGCCGCCTCGCTCGCGCCCGGCGGCACCGCCGTGCTGCAAGTCATCACCATCGAGGCGGCGCGCTTCGCCGAGTACCAGCGTCGCCCGGATTTCATCCAGCGCCACGTCTTCCCCGGCGGCATGCTGCCGACGATAGAGATCGTCAAGAAAGAGATCGACAGGGCCGGGCTCGCGCTCGTCTCGCTCGATCTGTTCGGCGAGAGCTATGCTTTGACGCTCAACGAATGGCGCGCCCGTTTCCTGCGCGCCGCGCACTCAGCTTGCGTCGCGCCACTGCACGATGCGCGTTTCCGGCGCATGTGGGACTATTATCTCGCTTATTGCGAGGTGGGCTTCCTCACCGCCGCACTCAATGTCGGCCTCTACCGCATCGTCCACCGCACCGATGCGCGCGCCGCGCTCAGTGCTTCTGGCCTTCGAGCGGCGGATTGAGGTCGCGCAACAGGTGCTGTAGGCGTGCCAGCGCGAGCGACACCTGGGTGAAGTCGCACTGGTCGGCCCGCCACCAGTCGCCGACGAGCTGTGCCGCCGGAGCGAGCAGCGTGAGATAGAGCGAGCCGAGCGTGGCACCCTGCCCGCGCATGGTCTCGACATAGGTTGAGGCCACGCCGATATCGTGGGTGAGCAGCAGCCGGGTCAGCTCGGCGACCTCCTCCTCGCCGGCAACGAAGCCGATCCCCGCGGACATGCCCGCGCGCTCCTTGTCCGGGCGGCTATGGGCGAGCAGCAGCCTCGGGATGATCTCGCTCTCGATGATGCGGTTCAGCGCGTCGTGGTCGCCGCCGTTCCGCTGCATCACCCTGCCGCAATGCTTGGCGGCGTCGTTCGGCTTGAGCCAGGAATGCGCGAGCTGGCCGACCTTGGTCTCCCAGTCTTCGAGCTCGAGCGGCTTCACCATATAGGCGTCGGCGCCGGCCCGGTAGCAATTGTCGATGTCCTTCGGATGCGAGGAGGTCGACAGCACGATGATCGGCACGGCGCGCATCGGATCGCGCGCGCGCACCTTGCGCAGAAGCTCGCGCCCGTCGACGCCCGGCAGGTTGAGGTCGAGCATGATGAGCGAGGCCTTCTCGGCGAGCGAGCCGCCCTCCTCGGCGAGCAGAAAGCCAATCGCCGCCCTGCCGCTGTCGCAACGTTCGACGCGGTTGGTGACGCCCGCGGCGTGCAGAGCGTGCTGCAGAGCGAGGAAATCGGTGTCGCTGTCTTCCACTGAAACGATGCTACCGGAACTCATTGGGCGCCCTCCGGACCAAGAGTGAAGTAGAAGGTCGAGCCTCGGCCAAGCTCCGAGTTCGACCCACATCAATCCTCCGTGGCGCTCCACGATCTTGCGGGCGATCGTCAAGCCCGCTCCTACGCCCCCGCCAAATTCCTCGGGCCCGTGAATGCGCCGAAAAATCTCAAAGATGCGTTCCCTCGCGTCGGCTTCAAGGCCGATCCCATTATCCCGAACATAGTACCGCTTAGGCTCGCCCGGTTCGACTCCAATTTCGACCCAGCGTTGCCGCTTGTCATTGTACTTTATCGCGTTGCTGATGAGGTTGCTGAGCACCTCGCCGAGCCTGACCCGGTCGCACTCCGCAAGCCCGAGCCTGGCGGGGCGGCGTATCTCGGTTTCCGTCTCTGAAATCAATACTTTGCAGGAGACCAGCGCCTCGTCGACCACGGCGTCGAGGTCGGTGAGCCCGACCGACAGCTCGGCCCTGCCGGTGCGGGAATATTGCAGCAGGGATTCAAGCAGATCGTCCATGCGACGGGTGAGCTTGAGGATGGTCTCCAATTGCTGGCGGCCTTCCGCATCGAGCGTGCCGTCGAGCCCGCGCTTCAGGAAACTCGCCATGTGGTGGATGCCGCGCAGCGGCTCTTTCAGGTCGTGCGAGGCCACATAGGCGAAGCTGTCGAGCTCGATATTGGCCTCGGCCAGCGCGCGGTTGGTGCGCTCGATCTCCTCGGCACGCGACAGGATCACCTCCATGATCGCCTGGCGGAGATGGACGACCGCCTCCTTCTCGTCCTTGTGCCAAGCCTGGCACCGCCCGGTGACGCTCTCCTTCCACAGGGCGAACGAGCTCCGCGGCATCAGCCTGATCTCGCCGTCGGTCTCGCTCACTTTCATCGGCTTCTTCGGATCGCCCGCCCAATTGACGATCTCGATATGCTCCGGGCGGAACCACAGCAGGAACTCAGCCTGATGCGAGGAGAGCCGGGTGGAGAGCAGCCCGCTCGCCTTCGACTTGAACGACGCCGCCCGCTCGTAGAGCTCAGGCAGTCGATCGGTGGAAAACACGTGCTGGTTCACCTTCATCAGCCAGAGCGCGAGCGCCGCGACCTCCTCGCGCGGCGGCGTGGTGCCGATCAGCGAGATCTCGCCATGCGAGACGACCGCGGCCCCTTGCGCTGGAACGAGCGACAGGAGGTTGAACGGCCGCTCCGGCGAGCCGAGCGATTTGTGCAGATCAGGTTCGCGGCAGAGCGCCTCGACCAGCTGATCGGAAGCGGCCTTCATGCGCTGGCGGTTGTCGGCGCCGTCGGCGTCCTCCTTGGCGGCCGTCAGCAGCGATAGCATGTGCGACAGCACCTCTGCCGCCATGCGCGCCTCGTAGGGCACGTGCCGCGGCGCGCTGTGATGCATCGCCGAGATCAGCCCCCACAGCGCCCCTTCCTTCATCAGCGGCATGACCATGGTCGACTTCACGCCCATGTTCTTCAGGTAGTCGGAATACATCACCGAGACGCTGCGCAGGATGGCGTAGCTCATGTCGGTCGGCTCGCCGGTGTCGGGATGATGGTCGGGGACGAGCGGAACCGGCACATAGTCCACATCCGGCAGATGCCTGAGCCAGCTCAAGGAGAACATGCGCCGCGCCGGCGCCGGGATGTCTGTCGCCGGGTAGTGCAACCCAAGATAAGGCTCGAGCTCCTCGCGCTTGGCCTCGGCGACCACGTGGCCCGAGCCGTCCTCATCGAATTGATAGGCCATCACCCGGTCGTAGCCGGTGAAGGCACGGATCTGCTCGACGGCGAGGTCGAGGAACGCCTGGAGCCCGCGCGTCGCCTGGAGCCGGGCTATGGTGGCGCGGACATGGGAGTAGAGCTTGCTGTGCGGCAGGGATTTCTCGGGCGATACGGCCTCGAGCTCGAGGATGAGCGAGCCGCCGCTGCGATGGGCAAAGATGTTGACGTCCTTGGTCGAGCCGGCGAAGAACTCGCGCACCACATGTACCGGGGCGTGGTCGAGCGGAGTGCGATGCAGCTGGTCGAGCAGCCGTGGCGCATCGTCACCGAGCAGATCGGCGATGCTGCGGCCGATCACCTGATCGAGCGACTTGCCCAACAGCTCATGGCAGTTGGCGCTCGCCTGGATGATGACGTAGTCCGGCTCATCGACCACGAGCATGGCGCCGTGCGGCTGGATGGCGCCGGCGAACTGCACGAGCTCGCGGTCGCAATTGGAGAAATCGACGTTCTTGGCCGTGACCAGGGTCTCGTTGCCGCTAGTGCCGATTTCGGCCATGACTGCCCTCTGCCTACGGGCCGATCTGAAGATGCGACAGGGAGGACGGCTGACGGTTCGCCGTCATCGGTCGTGCCTCGTGAGGCCGTCGTGGAACAGGCGGAACGTGGCATTCGCCGCATCGACCAAGCGGTCGGCCTCCTCGGAGGCAGGATCGGTTGCGTTGATCGCGACCATCAGCGCCTCCCACAACAGCTTCGTTTCCGGCCCTAACCCGGCGAAGAACGCGGCGCCTCTATGTCCGTCGAGACCGAGCCTAGACTTGATCTCTGGCAGGATCGCGCGCGCGCCCTTGGCGGAGCCCTCGACCACGTAGAGGCAGCCGAGCCCGGCCGGGATCGTGTCGAGGACGAGCGTCAAGGGAAGCGGGTGGGTGCGCCGATCCCACTCGTCTACGCCGAGCGCGGCGAGGTCCGTGGCCAGCAGGCGCGATCGGTAGGGCGATGGATAGGCGAAGCCGAGCGGCGCAAAATCATGGTTTTGCAAGGCGGTCTCGACCGCGACATGCAGCCCGAGCAGTTGCTTGAGGTGCATGACATAGCCGTCGCGCGTAGCGATGCGATCGCCGATCGCGACGGCAGCCTCAAGCTCCTCATGCAGGGGCCGCGTCACCGCACGCAGCCGCTCATGGAGATTGCCCTTGGACGCGGACATGGCACCCTGTTGATCGTCTTGTTTGGTCGAGGGTGTAACTCCCGCCTGACAGTGAAGCGGGCGCGGGCGTTGACGTCAACCAAAGAACGCGCTCCCAGCTTCGAGGCCCCGGCCGCACAGGCGCGGCTCAAAGCCCAATCCGTAGCTGCGTTCGGTGCGCCTGCTCTGAGGTGGCCCGCGAGATTTCGCGCGACACTCTGTGGCTGGGAACCTAAGATGGCAGCGCTCCCGCGCCGTCCGTCATGGGTTCATGCTTACGCGTCCCCAGTCCAGCGAATCCCTGCTCCTTGGTCTGACGCGGGCCATGCGGATTCACCAATGGCCGAAGAATCTGCTGGTCTTTCTTCCCGCCGTCACCAGCCAAAGATTTCACGACTATTTCCTCTTTCTTGCCTCGGCGAAGGCGTTCCTGGCTTTCTGTGCGACGGCCTCTGCCGTCTATCTCATCAATGATGTCGCAGACCTCGCGCATGACCGGCAACACCCGGCCAAACGGCTAAGGCCGTTCGCCGCGGGCACGCTATCCACCAAATGGTGCTACGTCTTGATCCCGGTTCTCGCCGGTGCCGCGGCTGTCATCGGCCTTGACCTCGGCCAGTCCTTTCTCGTGGTGCTCGCGCTCTACGCCGTTCTCGGAGTGGCCTATTCGGCGGGGCTCAAGCGCATCCTGATGCTCGATGTCATCGTGATCGCCGTCTTCTATTCGTTGCGCGTCGTCGCCGGATACGAGGCGACGCATCTCGACTATTCGGTTTGGCTGATCTCGTTCACGCAGTTCCTGTTCATCAGTCTCGCCTTCATGAAGCGCGACATCGAACTGGCAACACTGAAGGAGACGGGCGCAAATGGGAGCGGTCGCGGATATCAGGCTGAGGATCGAGGCGTGATCACTGCACTCGGCGTTGCGAGCGGGCTGCTCTCGATCCTCGTGCTCAGCCTCTATATCGATAGCCCCGTCGTGAAGGAATTGTACCGACATCCTTGGGTGTTGTGGCTGACCTGTCCCGTGGTCGGCTACGGCGTGGGGCGCATCTGGATTCTCGCCTATCGGGGCGACGTTGACGAGGACCCGGTAGCGTTCGTATTGCGCGATCCCGTCAGCTACGTCCTCGTCGGTGCGCTGGCACTCGTCGCTCTCGCCGCCAAGTTCGGCATTCCCGTAACCGGAGGAGGCTGATGACGGCAGATGGGGCACCGAACAGCGTGGACCAAAACGCCAGCCTAGCGGCCGGCGTTCTTGCGCGATTCGCCATCCTCGCTCTCATCATCCTCACCCTCGGAATACCGGTCACCGAGCTTTGGCGCTTCCTTTTGCTCGTGGTCGCGGTCATGGCGCTCTGCTTTGGCAGCATTCGCTTGGAGACCCGGCGGTGGCTGATCGCGCTCGCCGCGGTTGCCGTCGTCTGCGCCCTGAGTTTCGCCCTCCCCGGCCCGCGCATCGAAGAGGGCGATAACGTCTACATCCCCGTCGGCACCGCCCTCGACGTCTACGAGGCCGAGCTTCCGCCCGATGCCGAACGGCTGATGAAGCAAATCTTCGACGACAGCTATATCAACAACTCAAAGGGCCTCCCCGGGTCGCCGGATTGGTGGCAAGCGGAACCCTTCAAGCAGCACCCCTCACCGTTCCTCGACCAGGCCTTTTCCCCATCCTCGGACGCGTTATTGCAGCGGCCGAAATATTCGCGGAGTGTCGATGGGGTCGATTTCAATTCCCAGGACGAGGCGCGAATTGGTGCCATTGATCGGCGGGTTTATAACTTCTACCAGCCCTCTTCCAAGAAAGGCCATCAAGCCGTCCTCGGCTTTGCCAACACCGCGCGGATCGACCGTGACGCGATGCCCTTCTTTGCGATGGTCGAGCTAAACGGCGCGCTCGCGGGTGGCGAGATCTGCTGGCGCGGCCAGACTCTCTGGGAAGGCGAGCACGGAAAGTTCTCTCTGGTCGATCACCCTCACCGGGCGTGCCAACCGGTCACCGAGCAGGACAATGGCGAACGCGTCTTTGCCCTCTCCATCGCCCGGGACAAGCCGCTCTCATTTGCAGTCTATCCCAACGTCCAGCAGCGGCTCGCCCTTTGCGTGAGAAATGCCGTGGGCGCCATCGGGGCGCTTGTCGTTCTGGCCGCTCTGGTCAGAATCGATGGGGTCCGTCAGATTCTCCTGCCACTAGCGGCTGTCATCTCGACGCTCGTCATCACCCTGATCCTGTCCCCTGGAGTCTTGACCGGCTTCCCCACCCACATGGGAGGAAATGACGGGTTGGTGCATGAATCGTTCGGCTTCGATATTTCTCAGGCGCTGCACGCCGGTCGCTACGGCGAGGCGTTCAGGGGCGGAGAGAACATCTTCTATTACATGCCCGGCCTCCGCTACCTGAAGGCGCTCGAGGATATACTGTTCGGCGACACTAATTTCGGTGTCCTCCTCTGCACCATGTTTATACCGATCTTCCTGTATTTCGTTCTGCGCCGGCTCTTTCCCTTGCGCTGGGCGGTCGGCCTGATCCTGATCTTCCTGTTCACCCCTCTGTTCGAGCGCCTCGGATTTGCGCAGTTCCTCTACGTGAGGGAGATGACAAAGGGCTTTCCCGAGCCGCTCGGGTATGGAGCTTTCCTCGGGGCGCTCGCGCTGATCGCCTGGTCGGTTCCGATGCCCGACAAAGAGCCGCCGCGCACCCCGATGCCCGCAACTCTGATCGGTCTTGCGCTTGCGGCGAGCGTCGCGTTCCGCCCTAACCTCGCCATTGCTGCCGCCTTTTTGCTCGCCATGCTCGGTGTTTGGCTCCTCATCGAGCGGCGCTGGACCGAGATCGTTGGTCTTGGCCTAGGCTTCGCCCCGATCCTGTTGATCACGTGGCACAATTGGTATTTCGGCGGGGCGTTTGTTCCTCTTACCTCGGCTGCGTTGGTGCCGGCCACTCTCATCACACCGCCCTCCACCTATCTCGCAGCGTTCGGCGAGTTGCTGCATCTCGATTTTTCTGGTGAGGCATCGAGGCATGTGGTTCGTCAGCTTCTGAACTGGAATCACCTGAGCGATTTCTATCGGCTCGTTCCACTCTTGGTGGTTCCATGGGTGCTGTTCGCAAGGAGCTACCCGATTCCTGTGCGAGGGCTGGCTCTCATTGCCCTATCGCTGCAAGCGGTGCTTTTCTTTTATGTACCGAGCGGCCGCTATGCCTATCTTGCCTGGCTGCTCGTCTTCCTCGTGTTCCTGGCGGCATTGCGCCAATCCTTCCTGCCCCGGCTCGCGCGGACTTATCCGGAGAGCACGCAGAGGCTTAGCCGTTGGCCCCTGCTGCGCGGCGTCACGAAATGATCGCCTCGTCACGCTGAACTTGAGGCAGCCGCATCGTTGCGCTACCCAAGTCACGTCCATGCCGATCTGCTTCGATGGCGCGCGCGAAAAGCTCGTTCAGGTGCCATAAGACCAAGTTTTTCGCCGGACACCTCTGACCTTTCGCTTCAGCGCCCCAGTCCAAAAACGGTAGCTTCTCAAAGACGTATCTGATGGGGCTGGCGGAGAGGGTGGGATTCGAACCCACGGTACGGTTACCCGTACAACGGTTTTCGAGACCGTCCCATTCGACCACTCTGGCACCTCTCCGTGGGGGCTCATGTAGCTTGCGTTGCGGGCCAGGGCAACAAGGGCAGTTCGCAGAAGCGCCGATTATGCGATAAGAGGTGATTCCTAGGCTTCACCTCCAGCAAGCTCGGCGTAGTGCGATGCGACTGCTCCTGGTAGCCGATCTCCATTATTCGCTGCCGCAATTCGACTGGGTGCTCGACATCGCCGGCGATTTCGACGTCGTGGTCATGGCCGGCGACCATCTCGACGTCGCCTCCCTGGTCGACGGCCGCGCCCAGAGCGTCGTGGTGCGGAAATATTTCAGCCGGCTCGCCGCCAAGACGCGCCTCCTGATCTGCTCGGGCAATCACGACCTCGACACCAAGGACTTGACCGGCGAGAAGACCGCGCGCTGGCTGAAGGGAGCACAGATCGGCGGCGTCCCGTCCGACGGCGAGACCTTCCTGATCGGCGACATCATGTTCACCATCTGCCCGTGGTGGGACGGCCCGGTGGCCAAGGCCGGCATCGTCGCGCAGCTTGCCGACGCCGCCGAGAAACGCACCAAGCCGTGGATCTGGGTGCATCACGCCCCGCCCGCCAAGTCGCCGACCAGCTGGGGCGGCGACCGCTATTTCGGCGATGTCGAGCTGTTGGAATGGATCGACCGCTACCGGCCTGACATCGTGCTGACCGGCCACGTGCACCAATCGCCGTTCGTCAAGGACGGCTCGTGGGTCGATCGCATCGGCGAGACCTGGGTGTTCAACGCCGGGCAGCAATTCGGCGTGCCGCCGAGCCACGTCATCCTCGATACCGACATCGGCGAGGCGCTGTGGTTCTCATCGGCCGGCAATCAGGTGGTGCGCCTTGGCGATCCGCTCGAGCGGCCGGTGCAGCGGCTCCAGGCCCTCCCCGACTGGCTCACAACCGCGGATCGGCCGAGCTCTCAGGGCCTTGCGTGAAATCTTCGTGCTGCTGGTGGATCAGCGTCTCGAGCACCTCTCCGACCATGCCGAGATGGTTGCCGTGCCCCTCGAACTGGCGCTTCAAATCGACCAGATAGGTGGTCGCCGCGTTGAGGCGCTCGGCGAGCAGCCTACTCAAGAAGAACGCGATCTCGGGATTCGACTTGAGGAAGCTCTCGGCGTCCTCGAACACGAACACGCCGACCGGAGATGCCGCTCTGACGGTCGCGGTATGCGGCCGGTTGAGCAGCACCGACATCTCGCCGAACACCGCGCCGGCCTCGCCGACGAGCGCCACCTGGGTATCGCCGCGCAGCACCTCGACGCTGCCCTCGGCAAGGATATAGAGCCGTCCCGAGGTCTCGCCTTCGGCCAGGAGCACGGTCCCCGGCGCGAAAGTCTCGCGGGCGACGCCGGTGCAGTTGTCGAGGATCGAGGCCATCGGGGCAGCGTAGCGCTCGCGGAAGGGTTGGAAAAGCGCGTTCTCGCCGCGGCGGCTGACTAGATCTGCCCGCTGCCGAGCGCGACGCCGAGCCAGGCGAGGCAAGTTCCGCCGAGAATGACGATCAGCTCGACAAGCCCGTGGCGCTTGATGAAACGCCATGTCGTGCTCCGCCGGCGTGGGCGGTAGACGCGCATGTGCTCGGGGTTCGTGTCCGCGAGCAGGGCCATTGGGAGATGTCGTGCCGACAGGGTTGCTCTAGCCGAAGTGCGGCGGAGCATAGAGCGAGGTTGCAAATAAACCGTTCACGCCAAGCTAGTTGCCGAGGAAATTCAGCATGATCTGCTTGGCGGCCGCATCGGGCGCGAGCGCCGGGTCCGACGCCGCATCGCCCTGCTGATTGGCCTGCGCAGACTTCTGCTTCTTGGCCTGCTTGGCGGTCGAGCCGGCGTCTTCGGCGGCCGCGCCCTGCTTTACCTTGCCCTTACCGGGTTTGGACTGATCCTTGGCTTTGGGCTGAACCGGCGCGGGGTCGGCAGGCTGCTGCTCGGCGACCGGCGCGGAATCGGCCGGCTGCTGCGGGTCGGCGCCAAGCGCCTGCCCGCCCTTCGCGCCAAGCAGCGCATCAAGGCCGACGATCGCGCCCTGCTGCAACGCGCCCTTGTTGATCTTGCCGTTC
This sequence comes from uncultured Alphaproteobacteria bacterium, assembly GCA_963791255.1. Taxonomy (GTDB): domain Bacteria; phylum Pseudomonadota; class Alphaproteobacteria; order Rhizobiales; family Methyloligellaceae; genus Methyloceanibacter. The sequence continues at coordinate 226,154 of CAWBSA010000006.1, forward strand.
TGGATGATCCCGCCGGCGATGCTGCCGGTGCTGCCGAGCGGGTTTCCTTTAAGCGCGACGAGCCCGCCGGTCAGCTTGTTCAACTGCTCGTAGGCGGCTTGCGGGTTTTGCAGGATGCCCTCGATGTCGGGGTAGATCGAGGGCTTGGCCCACGGACCGGCGATGATGATCGGCACGCCGAGCCCGGCGAGGTCGCCCTTGCCGCCCTGCCCTTCGAGGCTCGCCACAACTTGCGGATCGACGCGGAATTTCAGCGTCTGCGACGGCAGATCGACGAAGCCGGCGCCGGTCATGCGCACCAGCGGGCCGGCGAGATGCAGATCGGCGGTCTGCGCCTGACCCTTGGCGATCTTGAAGCTCGCGCCGAGCGCGGCGAAGTCGGTCTTCTCCGCGGCGCTCTCCTGCCAGCCGGCGAGAATGCCGGTCGACAGGCTCCGCACCGACTTGGCGATGTTGATGCCGCGGATGGCGCCGTCGGTGAACTCGAATTTCGCCGTGCCGGCGAGCGCCTGGACGATGGCGCGCTGGCTCGCGCCGCTCATGGTCAGGTCGAGCGCGATCGTGGCGGTGCCGTCGATGCTCTCGAACGAAGCGGTGTCCTTGAGGAACGAATAGCCGTCGAGACCGGAGAGCGAGAGCTTTATGGCCTGCGCGGGTATCTTGCCGCTCGCATCGATCGCGATCGCGGCGCTGCCGCCGCCGTCATAGAGCTTGAGCGTCGGGATCGTCGCGTTGAGCTTGCCGCCGGCGATGGTCGCCTGGATGGTGACCGGACCCGCCTTGATCTGCTGATAGACGAGGCGCTGGAGCGAGATCGCGAACCGCGCATTGACCGATCTGAGCGCCGAGAAGTCCATTCTCGCATCGCTCCACCCCGCGCCGCCTCCGCCCGCGCCTCGGAAGCCGCCGCCTGACTTCGGCAGCAGAGCATCGAGGTTGAGCGTCTGCCCGGCAAGCGAGGCGGTGACCGCCGGAACGTCGCCCGAAAGATCGGCCGATACCTGCCCCGCGAGCGCGATATCGCCCATCCTTGCGGTCATCGATTTGAGCGCGAACGCCTTGCCCTGGTAAATCGCGTTGCCGGTGAGCGAGAGCCCCTTGGTGAGATGCGCAGGCGCCTCGATCGAGACCGAGATCGGCGTCGCGGCGCCGTCGAGAAAATGCCCGAGGCTTGCGATCTGGCCCGCGACGTGCAGCCGCTCGCCGTCGAGGACGGCCTTGGCGTCGAACTCGAGCGGATCGGCGATCGACGGCAGCGAGGCTTGCAGCATCAGCGATCCGATCTGCTTGCCCGGCGCGCCGCCTGACGGCGGCAGGATCACCGTGCCGTTCTCGATGACGAGCCTGTCGAGGCTGAGATTTTGCAGCGAGGCCGACGCCGGGCTTCCGCCGGCCCCATCGTCTCCCGCTTTCGCGCCGGCCTTGGCCTGCGGCACGGTGATCACCGGATCGATTAGCGTGACCTCGGTGATCTTGATCTTGCCGCCAAGGAGCGCCCTGAGCGCCAGACTGAATTTGAGCTTCTTCGCCGTCGCGATCTCAGTCGTGCTACCGGAGGACGCCTGCGCCACGCCGACATCCTCGGCGACGAGATCGAGCGAGGGAAACATCGAAAGATGCACCGGACCGTCGACTCTCAGCCGATAGCCGGTCGCGGCCTCGACCTGCGCGAAGAGTCTTGTCGCGCACATCGTTGGTGGAGATGAACAGCGGGCCGATGAACGCGACGGCAGCGCCGATGACGGCGATGGCCAACAGGCCGATAAGGGAGAAGCGCACCTGACCCTCCAAACGCAGAACTGACGCGCACACGCGCGGACGTTGGTTAACGAATACGCTCCAATTCCTAAAATAAGAGATAAGAGCGAGCGGATCGCCAGCCCGCGAGCGGCTCCGCGCGGTCCTGTTTCGCCACGCGAATCGGCGCATTATCGTGCCTGCAAGAGCAGATCCGGCAAGGTGCGCTCGATGTCCTTCACCCTCGACCGCCGCTCCTTTCTGAAGGCGGGCTCTGGCGCCCTGCTCGGCCTCGCCGTTCCGTCTTTCGCCGACGCCCTCGATGCGGGTTCTGACGCAAGCCCCGCCGATTGGGCCGATCTCGCCCGCGCGCTCAACGGTCATCTGCTCGAGCGCGGCGTTCCCAACTTCGCGTCGATCGCGGCACCGTGGAATCTCCGCTTCGCCTCGACCGTGCCGCAAGCGATCGCACGCTGCGCCACGCCCGATGACGTGCGCACCTGCCTGCTCTGGGCTGCTGCCAATAAAATGCCCTTCGCCATCCGCTCCGGCGGCCACTCTTATGCCGGGTTCTCCACCACCACCGGCCTCCTGCTCGACGTCTCGGCGCATCAACGCGGTGCGCTACGACGCGCCTTCGGGCCGCGTGCATCTCGGCGGCGGCGCGCGCAACGCCGATGTCTATGCCGGGCTCGCTCCGGTCGGCCGGGCCATCACCCATGGCCGCTGCAAGGGCGTCGGCGTGGCGGGGCTCGTGCAGGGCGGCGGCATCGGCTTCAGCCAGCGGCTCCGCGGCCTCACCTGCGACCAGTTGCTGGGAATCGAGATCGTCACGGCGTCAGGCGAGCGCCTGGTCTGCAACGCGACGGAGCATGCCGACCTGTTCTGGGCGTGCCGTGGCGGCGGCGGCGGCAATTTCGGCGTCGTGGTGGCGATGGATTTTCAGACCTTCCCGGTCGATTCTCTGACCGCCTTTCGCGTGGTGTGGACGGCGCGGGTCGCCGAGCTCTTGCCGGCGGCGCTCGACCTTCTGCCGCAAACCCCGGACCGGCTCGGCTGCAAGCTCTCGGTCGACGCCGGCAAGGCGCCAGCGCTCCATCTGCTCGGCCAGCTGGTCGGCACAAAGGAGGAGCTCGCCGCTTTGCTCGCGCCGCTCTACCGCATCGCCGCGCCGAGCCACGAGGCGATCAGCACGCTGTCTTATTGGGAGTCGCAGGCCTTCCTCTCGGAAGAAGGCGCGCCCGAATACACCCACGAGCGCTCGCGCTATGTGTTTCGCCCGCTGCCCGCCGAAGCCAGCGCGACAATCCTCGACCACTTGCGAAGCTGGCCCGGGACGAGCGAGAGCGCCGACTGGAAGATGTTCCTTGCCGGCGGCGCCGTGGCAAGCGTGGCGCCCGAGGCGACCGCCTTCGTGCACCGCAAGGCGTCGATGCTGACCAGCATCGACCTCGACTGGTCGGAAGGTGACAGCGCCGAGCTTGTCGCCGCCAATCAGGCCTGGCTCGACGCCTTCCACGAAGCGATGCGCAGCTTCGCCTCCGACGAGGGCTACCAGAATTTCAGCGACGAGGCCGAGACCGGCTATCTCCGCGCCTATTACGGCGCGAATCTCGAGCGGCTGGTCGAGATCAAGCGGAAATACGATCCCGACAATCTGTTCCGCTTCGCCCAGTCGATCCCGCTCTCGCTCTAATGGACGGGTCCGTAGCTGTCGGGTCCGTAGCCCGCGCACGAGCCCTTGAGGCGGTTGTCGAAGCCGACCACCTGGCAGAGATAGACCTTCTTCAGCGGGTTGTTGTGGACCTCTTCGGCGGTGACCTTGAAGCCGCGCGACTGGGCGACGCGCGCGATCTGCTCCTCCTCGCAATAGGGCGTGGCGATCGGGCCGTATTTGCTGATCTGGAAATTGCCCTGGCATTCGATGCGCGCGAGCGCGGGCGTGGCGACGGCCGCTAGGGCCGCTGTGGCGAAACCAACGCTAACGAGGCGGTTGACGGTCCGCATGTCTGCCTCCTGTGACGATTGAGTTGGCGCGAGCTTAGCGCAACACGGGGTTCCGCGCAGCTCAAACCCGCGTCATCGTCCGACCCGTAAAGTTTTGTCTCAATGACGGGAAAACTTCACAACTTGATGTTTACGACTACGCGCTAAGAGCCTGGACAATCGGGTTCTCCGTATCGAGCGGAGCGCCGCGTCCTGCCTCGCCAAGCCCTCCGACAATTGCGGCGACAACGACTAGCCGAACTCCATCGCAATACGCATTGCGGCGCGCGCGCGATCTGACTATTGCGGCGGCGCTGCGCAGCTGCCGTCGTCCTGCCGCACCGTGCCGTCCGGACAAGTGGCCGGCTCGGCCGGTGGCGCAGCCTCGGCAGCCGGAGGTGGTGGCGGCGGCGGTGGCGCAACCTCAGCCGGTGGCGGTGGCGGAGGAGCCGCTGCCTCGGGCGGCGGTGGCGGTGGCGGTGGCGCAACCTCAGGCGCAGGTGGTGGCGGCGGTGGCGGAGGCGCTGCCTCAGCCGGTGGCGGTGGCGAGGGTGGTGGCGGTGGCGCTGCCTCTGGCGGCGGAGGTGGTGGCGCTGCCTCAGCCGGTGGCGGTGGCGGGGCTGGTGGCGGAGGCGCTGCCTCAGCCGAGGGCGGTGGCGGGGGTGGTGGCGGCGGCGGTGGCGCAAGCTCAGGCGCGGCCGGCGGTGGCGGCGGTGCCACCTCGGGTGCAGGCGGGGGCGGAGGCGCGACCCCTCGCGGAGCTGGAGGCGGGGGCGGTGGAGGCGGAGGCGCGGCCTGTTCGCTGGCGGCCGGCGAAGGCGTCGCGGCACTGGCCGGCGGTGGCGGAGGTGGTGGCGGCGCGGGCGGCGTGGCCGCGACAGCCTCAGGCGTCTTGATCTCGGGCGGCAACAGTAGGCCTTCTGTGCCCTGCCCGGCGCCGGCTTGGCCCTTGGTCTTGCTCTCCGCGGCGACCTCTTCGATCTTCTTCGGCTTGGGCGGCGCGGCGACAACAGGCTTCTGCTCGGGCGCGGGCTGGAAGACCTCGACCGAGGCGCCTTCGACCTTGCCGGCGGTGGCGGCGTCTTTGGCCCGCTCGACCTTGTGAACCACGACCGGCTCTTGCGTCTTCTGCTCGACGAATTGCGGCGTGATGGCGTTGTTTACCACCACGGTGTTGTTGACCGTGACATTGGCGAGCGGGCGCGTCGTCTCGAGCACAGGCTTCATCTGCGCCTGGTCGCGCACGATCCTGCGTGGCAGGTCCTCGGCGAGGAACTGATTGGAGGGCACCGCCTGCCAATAATATGACGGCACGTTGCGTGGCGTCGCCTCGACCCTCACGCCTTCATCGTAAGCCGGCGGCAGCGGCGCCCAGGCGACATAATCGTCGGACTGCCGCCACGACACCCAGGCCGGCGCCCAGCGGCTGCCCGGCACCCAGAACCAGCCGATCCGCTTGGAGAAGCCCCACCGGCCATAGTGATACGTCGCCCAGCCGAACGGCTCGTTGGATGCCCACATCCAGCCGTAGCGGTCGGTAAAGACCCACCGCCCGAGCGTGTAGGGACGCCAGAAGCGATCGACATTGCTCGGCACGAACACATATTGCCCCTCGAGCCATACCCACTGCCCGAACGGCGCGAGCCGGTCGTAGAACACGGCGCGCTCGGTCCATCCCTCCTGGCGCGGCGCGGTCCAGCGCGCCTGCTGCCCATAGAAGGCGTTGCCGCGGTAATAAGCGTTCCAATAGGCGCGGATGTCGAAGGTGACGACGGGATAGCGGAGCTGCGGCGCGTAATCGCGCAAAGGGTAGTAATAGCCCTGATACCAGCCGGCGAGGTAGATCGAGCGCATCCACCCGCGCGACCTCTGGACCAGCACATCGCACCAGCCGTAATCGGCGAGGCAGCCGAGAATGGCGATCGGCGTGCGGCCCGGCACGGTGACGACGACCGGAAAGTCGGTGCCGGGTCCGGCCCGCAAATTGACGTTCGTGACGGGATAGCCGTTAGGACGCGGCGGCACCGCCTCTGCCTGAAGCGGCGCCAGCGCGGCGCAAGCCGCGATCGCGGCGGCAAGCGCGAGGCCCACGCGGCGGAAGCTCGTTGCTGCAAGAGACATCATGGCCGCGTTCCCATTTCCCTGTCCGCGACGCCCCGAGCGGTTCGCGCCATCGTCTTAGGCGCATCCGCTTGAACCGGCGCTGGCGGAAGCATTCAGCGCCCATTCACGCGACTGGCCTTCATTCGGACATTAGCCGCCCGTGGCCGATGCCCTGCCATCCAATCGTGTCGAAAATCTGCTTTTTGCGCCGGTTTCTGCCAGCTTCTGGACTTCGCTCCCGGCAACGGCTAACAACGCGGGGCCGCAAGCGACCCCAGTCCCCGCAAGTCCGCCGATCTCGGCCCACCGCGCTATGAAACTGCCAGAGCTGGCCGACATTCGAATTGGCGTCATCGGTCTTGGCTATGTCGGCCTGCCGCTCGCCGTCTATCTCTCGCGCCACTTTCCCGTGCTCGGCTTCGACATCGACGCGACCCGCGTCGATGAGCTGTCGCGCGGCATCGACCGCACGCGCGAGGTGACCGAGGAGGAGTTCGCGGCTGCCGCGCGCATCGCCTACTCCGCCGACATTCAGTCCTTGCGCGAGTCGAATTTCTATATCGTCACGGTCCCGACGCCGGTCGATCAGGCCAAGCGGCCCGATCTCGGCGCGCTCGTCGCCGCGAGCCGCACCGTCGGCCAGGTGCTCTCGCCCGGCGACGTGGTGGTCTACGAATCGACCGTCTATCCCGGTGCGACCGAGGAGGTCTGCGTGCCCGAGCTCGAGAAGGCCTCGGGCCTCGTCTTCAATCGCGATTTCTTCGCCGGCTATTCGCCCGAGCGCATCAACCCGGGCGACAAGACGCATCGCCTCCCCGACATCGTCAAGGTCACCTCCGGCTCGACGCCGGAGGCCGCCGATCTCGTCAACGCCGTCTATGCCACGGTCATCACCGCCGGCACCCATCGCGCGAGCTCGATCCGCGTCGCCGAGGCCGCCAAGGTCATCGAGAACATCCAGCGCGACGTGAACATCGCGCTCATCAACGAGCTCGCCATGCTGTTCAAGGAGCTGGGCCTCGAGACCCGCGAGGTGCTCGAGGCGGCCGGCACCAAGTGGAACTTCCAGCCGTTCCGCCCCGGCCTCGTCGGCGGCCACTGCATCGGCGTCGATCCCTATTATCTGACGCACAAGGCCGAATCGATCGGCTTCCATCCGCAGATGATCCTCGCCGGACGCCGCATCAATGACGGCATGGCGGCCTTCGTCGCCAACGACGTGATCAAGACCATGCTCAAGCGGAAGCAGTCGATCGACGGCGCGCGCGTGCTGGTGATGGGCTTCACCTTCAAGGAGAACGTGCCCGACACGCGCAACACCAAGGTGGTCGATCTCGTGCGCACGCTTCGCGACTTCGTCGCGGAGGTGGTGATCTACGATCCGATGGCCGATCGCGCGCTCGCCAAGCACGAATACGGCCTCGACATCGTGAACGAGCTGCCCAAGGGGCCGTTCGACGCGGTGATCCTCGCGGTCAAGCACGAGCCGATCGCGCGGCTCGGCGAGGCCGGCATCAAGGCGTTGCTCGCTCCCGGCGGCCTCATCTACGATCTAAAGGGCATTTTGCCGCCTGGCGTGAGCCACGCCCGCATTTAGGCTCCAGTTCCGACGGCCTATTCGGTATTCCGGTGAATCACGATACTGTCGCTGCGCGCCGAGGCAAGCAAGGAACCCGCGGCGGTAAGAGCGTTAACTCGCGGAGCGAAGATTGGCTTCATCGTGGGGTCCCCATGACGCTCAAAGCCGAACTTCTGCTGCTCGGCGCCTTCATCGCGGCGAGCTTCGTCGGCGCCCACCTGCTCGAAGGAGCAAGGCTCGCGGCGGTCATCCAGTAGACCTAGCCAGCGAGCTCTTCGGGCCGAACGACCCTGCCATAGTCATAGCGCCGGCGAAGCGGCCAGGTGAGCCCTGCCGCCAGTCCCCAGTAAGTCCGCGGCATTTCGGTCTTCCAAGCCACGTCTTCCTTGAGCTCGGCCAGCGACAATATCTTGAAGCGCATGGCGTTGCCGTAGAGCTGATGGCGGTTGTCTCGTGTCTCGGCGGGATCGAGGCTCAAGGGGGCCTTGAGCGAGACGCGATTGAGGAATGCCCGATCACCTGCAACGGAGCCTGGACTAGGTCCTCGTAACGCACCCGGAGATAGCGGTCCGGATACAGCCGGCCGAACATCTCGCAAGCGAGATTTGCGTGCGTCCAGCCCAAGGCGGTGCGCAGCAGGCGGGTTGCGGGAGCCTGCGTCTCGACGGGCTTTCTTCGGTCGCGACGGCGGTCGCATAGTGGACCAGCACACGCCCCTTGGGTCGCGCACGAGATGGACGAGGAGAAAATCCTCCTGAAGCCTTCGCGCCAGCCGGAAAGGAACCACGAGGGAGCCCCAAGCCGTCTTCGACAAATCGACCATGACTGCGTAGTCGCCGGAAACATGGTCGAGCAGGGCCAGATCCAGCTGCGCGTGGTCCCAGCCCTTCAATTTGCCCGACTTGTGCTGGAAGGCTTTCCACACCGGACATTTTTTTGAGAGCCGCCCGCAGGTGCAAACTTTTCGCCTGCCAAATCGGCGGAGATGCCGCTCGACCTCGCCGCAGGCCACGACCTTCGGTTGCGCCGTCAGGAGATATTCGAGCAACGTCGAGCCGCTGCGTCCGTAGCCTCCGATATAGACAAGCTTTGCCACTGCCCTTCCTGAGGCGCAGGAAACGCCTAGTTCTCGGGGAGAAAGAAGACGTTGTTGACGTAGCCCGCGTGACGGTCCCCGGCAAGACGCCGCGAGAGGCGCGTGCCGTCCTGCAAGGCGCGCAATCCCGCTGGATCGATCGCGGCGAGGTTCTCGCCGTCAGCAAGTACACGCGGCACATAGCGGCGCGCTTTCAGCCAATCGAACACATCTTCGACTTGCGCGCCGTGGCGATATTCGAGCTCGACCAGGAGCACGGGCCGCTCGGCTGCTATCAGCCCCTCTCCGCCCTTGAGCACGGCGAATTCGTGCCCCTCCACATCGATATTGATGAAGGCTACACGATCGCCGCCCTGCACCACCGGAAGCAAGATCTGATCGAGCGTGATCGTCGGAACCTCATGTGTTGCGAACGCCGTTGCCCTCGCCTCCGTCTCGAAGCGGTTCGCCGTCGAGATCGTCGCAAGCGCGTCCATGGCGATACCGTCAGCCACAGGAACGCGAAGCGTCGTCATTCCCTCGCGATCTGAGACGGCCTTGGCGATCACCTCGCAATTGCGCGGGGCGACCTCTGCGAGATGCCGCGCAAGTGAAGGATTGGGCTCGAACGCAATGACGCGCTTCGAATGGCGCGCCAGCACAGCGGTGAAGAGGCCGACATTGGCGCCGACATCGACGGCGATCTTGTCCTTCGCGAGGAACTGCCGCGCCGTCACCATCTCGAGCTCGGTCGGCCACCACATCGTGTGGCGCACGAGCCGGTAGGCGTGGACGAGCCTCGGCGGCAGCGTGTCCTTCAGCGCTTCGCGCAGATGCGCCAGCATTCTCGTAACTCTCCTCGCGCCCAGAAGCGACGATCGCACCGCCGTCGCAAGCTTTATTTCCCTAAGCGCTTACCGCAGCGAACGAAAGCCCCTATGATCCGATCCTCGCAAGTATGCGTTTGCTCTTTGAGGCGATGGCTCGACCGCTTGATTTCATCATTTTCGGCGTCCCGCGGAGCGGCACCAAGGCGCTCGTCAGGGGCCTGAACCTGCACCCGCATGTTTATTGCGCCCAGGAGCGCTTTCACTTCGGCACCGACCATGCGCGGCTCGTCTTCCCGGACTCCTTTCTCGATGCCAGCACCGCCCGCAACAGCGAAGATATCGGCAAGATCGAGGCCATTGCCGAGGATATCGCCGGCAAGGATGTGCGCCACGCCGGCAATAAGCTGCCGCGCTATTACTTCGCGCTCGATCGCATCAATCGCGAGGTTCCCTACCTCAAGAATATCTGGATCTACCGCAGTCCTTACAGCTTCATTCCCTCCTGGAACCGCCGCGAGCAGGATAGGGACAAGGGGCAATGGCCGGTGGGGCAGATCGGCCTGTTGGATTCCTCGAGGTTCTCTGCTGCATCGAGAATTGCCTGAAGCTCGACAAGGACGTCTTCATCTTTCCCTACAATCCCGGCCTTGGACGATCGCCTGAGACGATTCTGCAGACGCTCGACTTTCTCGGCGCGGACACGACCCTTTACGATCAAAGGGCCTTCCAGAAGGAGCAGCGCCGCCAAGGAAAGAAGCGCAAGCGCCGCGGCGATGGAGCGGCTCCAGTGCCGTTGCAGGAGCATGAGAAGGAGCTTCTCGAAGGCTTGCGCGTGGGCGAGCTGGACGCTCTCATGGAGCAGGGGCGCGGGCTCATGCTCTCTCCGAGCTCTCGCCGTTGCGCTCACCGGATTACTCGCGCGCAGCGCCAAGGTTGCTGCCGGGACGCGCTGCGATCGCGCCTTCGCGGCTTGCGATAACCGCGCCGTTTGGGGCCTCCGTTCGGGGCCGCGGGACTATGTTCAGCGCAACCGCACCGAGCTTGCCGGAATG
>CAWBSA010000007.1:0-285268 GCA_963791255.1 uncultured Alphaproteobacteria bacterium
CTGGCGCTCGCCCAATCCAGCGGCGCCCGCTACCCCTCACGCCGCGGCTAGCACGTCAGCGGCAGCCGTCCGGCGCGCCACCAAAATCAGCCGCGCGGTCGCCAGATCCTCCGGCGACTGGTCCAGATAGTCCGGGTGGACCGTAACGCCGGTCATGTCGCAGATCTCGCGGTCGACGAATTCCAGCTCAAATCCTGCGCGGCGAAACGCGTCGAGGATCTCCGAGGCCGGTAGCCGGTTGATATATTTCAGCTCGCTTTCGACCAGGAGCCCACCCACCGGTTTAGAGTGCCGAAGGTAGTGCTTGACGTGCTTGCTGCGATCCAAATGCGACAGGTGATCGTCGAGACCCACTTGTGCGACCAACACGCCGCCAGGCTTCAAAAGCGCCTTCCATGTCGCGACCAATTCCTGGAATTGCGCGCGACGCACATGCTCGAACACGTCCATGGCGAAGATGAAATCGAATGTCCGATTGAGGAAGCGCGGTTCGTCGTTCACCTGATAGCGCAGGTTGAGAATGTCATAGACCTCGTCCAAGCTCGCGCATGCGGCGATACGCTCGGCTCTTCGTCTCGCCTCGCGCTTGTCCCGGTCGGAGTGGTCAGGACTGACCTCGATCGCAGCGAGGACGAGAGGCACCTGGTATTGCAGCGAGGCGAGCGAGCGGTTGTCGACCACGTCGAACGTGTCGATCGCAGCGTTTCCGGCCAAGGCGACATAAAGACTGTTGACGTGGGTCCAGCCGGTGCCGAGCTCGAGCAGGCGGTTGCCGGGTGTAAGGCAGTCGGCCTTGGCCGCCTGCTCCCAGATCCAGCGTGTATAGCCGAGGGTGATCGGCCGGTTGGTCTTCTTGTTGCCGAGACTGCGATAGGCTTGGCGCAGCGTCGTGTTCGACGACACGCCGCGGAAGATCGCGCCCGCGAGGTAATAGTTGACCATGTACGGCCCTCCCGCTCCTAGGAAGTTTCGCCTTCCAGGAAGCAAGAAACGCTCCAGATCGGCGAGTGAATTTGGGATTTAGCCTTAAAGCGCGGACGTAGCATTTCGGGGTCACGGTAAGCGTGGCCACTGTGCCGTCTTGGGCCTCGCCGCGGCGATTATCCGCCTCAACCCGCGACAATTGCCGTCGAACGCTGGCATGAGCGTTGCTTCAGTGAAGACCAGCGTTGCCGCCGACCCCTCTCGGCCTGGCTTCCGACTTGAACAAGCAACCGCACGTCATCGTGTCGCTGCAATATCTCCGCGGCGCCGCGGCGATGCTGGTCGTCTATTGCCACGCCTTCGATCAGCTGCCCTGGCTCAAGGCGCTCTTTCCCAATGTCGGCCTGTCTGGCGTCGACCTGTTCTTCGTCATCAGCGGCTTCATCATGGTGTTCGTCACCGCGAAGGCGTCGAGCACCGCCTGGGATTTCTTCAGGATGCGGATCATCCGCATCGTGCCGCTCTACTGGCTGTTCAATTTCGCCAACGCCGCGTTGATCCTGACATTCCCGCAATTGTTCCAGAGCGCGGTGCTGACGCTGCGGCATTTCGTTTTGTCGTTGCTGTTCATTCCACATCTGAGCCCGGCAGTGCCGCCGTCGATCAGCCCGTTCATCCTGCTCGGCTGGACGCTCAACTACGAGATGTTCTTCTATGCGATCTTCGCGCTGGCGATGGCGGCGTCCGCCGCCCGCCGCGTTCCTTGACCATCGTGGTGCTCGTGACGTTGACGGCGCTCGGCGCGCTCTCGGTGTTCGACGCGAGCCGGCGTTAGAGTTCTACGGCAACAACATCGTGCTGGAATTCGTTCTCGGCATGATGCTGGCGGGCCTCTATCTCAACGGCGCGCTGCATAAGATCGGGGCGACGGCGGGCGCGCTCATGATCGCGCTCGGGGTCGTGGGGCTCTGTGTTGGCGCCTCCCACCTGGAGCTTGCCCGCGTGCTGGTGTTCGGGCTGCCCGCCGCTCTCATCGTCGCCGGGGCGGCTCGAGCGCGATCGGGAACAGCTGCGGCGAGATAGATCGAATAAGACGCGTCGCCCAGCAGCAGGGAAGACTGCGACCTTCCGACCATGCGCGCAGCGTTCCGATGGCTGAGCGCGCTTCGCCTGGAGCCGGCTCGGACTGCCGACCGAGGGGGTCCTCCCCGTCATGGCGTTCGTGAGCGTCGCTCTGCTGGGTGGCGCCTTGGCCGGCGTCGCGTCCTATCTCCTGCTAGAGCGGCCGATGCTGCGCGCCATGCGCGGGCCGCGCAGCGCGAAACCATCCGTTCCGCTCAACCGGCCGATCGTCGCTGAGAATTAGGGAGGAGTGGTCGGAGCGGGGAGATTTGAACTCCCGACCCCCGGTCCCCCAGACCGGTGCGCTAACCGAGCTGCGCTACGCTCCGAAGCCGTTTATCAGGCTGATTGCTATACACGCTCAGGCTCACGAAACAAGCCGGGACGTGCGGCCGCGCTATTCCTTGACGGCGACCAGGATCTCGCGGCAGGCCTCGATCTCCTCGATCAACGCCCCGAGCGAGCCGATGTCGACCGGCCGCACCGGCCGATCGGCGTCCCGCAGAAGCGGCGCGAGGCCGCTTTGCGCGGCCTCGGCGGCGATGTCGGGAATCTCATGGGCCTCTGCCATGGCGTCGTCTTGATCCTGCTCCTCGGCGATCCGCCGGAAGTCCATGACATAGCGAGGGCCATGCTCGCGCAGGATCTTCTGTACGCCTCTAATGGTGTACCCATCGTTATAGAGCAGGAAACGGATGCCGCGCAGCAGGGCCACGTCCTCGGGCCGGTAATAACGCCGGCCACCGCCCCGCTTCATGGGCTTCAACTGGGCGAACTTTGCCTCCCAGAAACGCAATACGTGCTTTGGGACCTCAAGCTCGTCAGCAACCTCGCTGATCGTGCGAAACGCCTCGGGCGCCTTGTCCAACGCTCCTCCTCCTCGGCGTCAAATCTGCCGCTCGACTACTCAGCCGCCTTTCTGCGCGAGAGCGCATCGTTGATGCGCTGCTTCATGATGTTGCTTGCTCGGAATACGAGCACGCGCCGCGGCGTGATCGGAACTTCCTGACCCGTCTTTGGGTTGCGTCCGACCCGCTCACCTTTGTCGCGAATTCCGAACGAGCCAAATGAGGACAGCTTCACCGTGTCGCCGCGCTCGAGGCTCGCCACGATCTCCCGGAGCACAAGCTCCACGATCTCGGCGGACTCGTTCCGCGGCAAACCAACCTTCTGAAACACTGCCTCCGCCAAATCGGCGCGCGTCAGGGTCTTCCCGCTCATCGTCCGTACGCTCCCCCAGTCGCGGGACTAATCAAGATGCTAAACGAGCGAGTGCGATACGGTCAATCTGTCCCGCGATCAAATTCCTGATATTGCATCATTTTCTACTAAGGTGTGGCTTTCGCGCGGCACCCCCTGGCAAATAAGCCTCACCAGCGGATCAACAGCGCTCCCCAGGTAAAGCCGCCGCCCATTGCCTCGATCAGAACGAGGTCCCCGGCCTTGATCCGGCCGTCGGAGCAGCCTGTCGTCAACGCCAATGGAATCGAGGCTGCCGATGTATTGGCGTGCTTATCGACGGTGATGATGATCTTATTCTTGTCTAGGCCAAGCTTTCTGGCCGCTCCGTCCAAGATGCGCTTATTGGCTTGATGCGGCACAAACCAATCTATATCCGAGGCTTTATATCCGGCCTGGTCGAGCGTCGTGCCGATCACCTCACTAATCTTGGTCACTGCGTGGCGAAATACCTCGGGGCCGTCCATGCGGACATGGCCGACCGTCCCGGTCGAGGACGGCCCACCATCGACATAGAGCTTGTCCCGATAGCGCCCGTCCGAGCGAAGGCAGGTGGCCAAGATGCCCCGGTCGGTTAGGGCGCCGTTGAGTTTCTGCGCTTCCACCACGACCGCGCCGGCGCCATCGCCGAATAGGACGCAGGTCGAGCGATCCTCCCAATCGAGGATGCGCGAGAAGACCTCTGACCCGATCACCAAGGCGCGCTTGAACTGGCCGCTTTTCAAATAGCTGTCGGCGGTGGCTAGAGCAAACACGAAGCCGGAGCAGACCGCCTGCATGTCGAAGGCGGCACCATGGGTCATGCCGAGCTCGGCTTGGATGGTGACGGCGGTCGCCGGAAAGGTCTGGTCGGGGGTCGAGGTGGCGAGGATGATGAGGTCGATGTCCTCGGGCGCCATGCCGGCGTCGTCGAGCGCGCGCCGCGCGGCAATTGAGCCCATGGTCGAGGTGAGCTCGCCGTCGGCGGCGATGTGGCGCTCCTTGATCCCGGTCCGCTCGCTGATCCACTGATCTGACGTGTCGACGAGCTTGGCGAGGTCGGCGTTGGTCACCACCCGCGCCGGCAGATAGCCACCGACCCCTTTGATCACCGTCCGCACAGTGTTCAACTCAGCTCACTCCCACCCGTCGCTAGACTTTTGTTTTCCCACGATTTCATCGGAAAGCCACGTTCCGCTTTTGGCGGATCATGCTAGGCCGCGCCCTGAAGCTCGAGCTTGGCATGGAAGCCGGCGACGTCGCTCGCCAGACGCTTCACCACCCCGCTCGATGCCATGTCGTAGGCGACGTCGATGGCGCAGGCGAAGCCGGTGGCGTCAGTCCCGCCGTGGCTTTTGACGACGATGCCGTTCAGGCCAAGAAAGATGCCGCCATTCAACTGGCGCGGGTCCAACTTCTCTTTCAGCGCGCGGAACGCGCCCTGCGCCAACACGGCTCCAGCGCGAGCCAGCAGCGAGCGCCCCATGGCGGCGCGCAAATACTGGCCGATCTGCTTAGCGGTTCCCTCGGCGGTCTTCAAGGCGATGTTGCCGGTATATCCGTCAGTTACCACCACATCGACCACGCCCTGGCCGACATCGTCGCCCTCGACGAAGCCGTGATAGCGGATCGGCAGCGGAGCCTCCTTCAGCACCGCGGCGGCCTCCCTGATCTGCTCGAGGCCCTTGACCTCCTCGACGCCGATATTGAGCAGTCCGACCGACGGCCGGTCGAGACCGAACAGGGCGCGCGCCATGGCCGCCCCCATCAAGGCAAACTCGACGAGCTGCCGGGAATCCGCCCCGACATTGGCGCCGACATCGAGCACGATGCACTCGGCTTGGACCGTCGGCCACAGCGCGGCGATGGCCGGGCGGTCGACGCCGGCGATGGTCTTCAGGCAGAACTTTGCCATGACCATGAGGGCGCCGGTATTGCCGGCGGAGACGGCGGCGTCGGCGCGGCCATCCTTCACCGCCTCGAGCGCAAGCCACATGCTCGACCGGTAGCGGCCTTTGCGGAGCGCCTGGCTGGGCTTTGCGTCCATAGCGACGGCGACGTCGGTGTGGATGATCCGCGACTTTCTGGCGAGCGCCGGATGCGCCTTGAGCTCGGGCTCGATGCGGGCCGCGTCGCCGACCAGCAGGAACAGCGTGTCCGGATGACGCACGAGCGAAATCGCGGCGGCCGGAATGACCACGCCGGGGCCGTGGTCCCCGCCCATCGCGTCGAGCGCTATGGTGACTGGAGCACCCATTTTCTAATACCGATCAGGAAAACGTACCCATGCGGCCCAATCGCCGCGGCAACCCCCGGAAATGAAACCCGAATAGACTGAAAAGGGAGCCGGTTGACAACCGGATTTTGCCCCGGCCAAGAACCACTCAGCGCGGTTTCAGGCGGTCGAGCGCCGCAAACGGGCTGCTTTTGCGTTCAGGCCCCGGCGCTTCGGCCCCTTGCGACCATTCGAAGCTCACGCCGTCGCGTTTGGGGTAGGGATCGAGCGAGGTGGCGAGCGTCTCGTAGATGAGCGGCCCAAGGTCGATCCTGCCGTCCTTGATCGGCTCAGGCCAGTCGGCGAGCGGTGCTGCCGCCCTCCGCCTCGCGCTTGACCTCTGCCGCGATCATGGCGGCCGGCCAGAACTCGGCCTCGACCGGCACGTCGATCTGCGCCGGCACGGGATCGAGCGATACGACGCAGGTCTGCGTCACGCCGGCCTTGAGTTGCCCTTTGAGGCGCAAGCGGTCGGCCCCGGTGTGGAACAGGCGGTAGGTCAAGGCGAGTGCGCCGAGACCCTTCAGCTCGAGCAGCCGGCAGATTGCCGCCCTCTCGGCCTCCGTGGCCTCGATCGTCCCGCTCACGCCGTCCCTGATCTCATCGAGGCGAAATCGCCGGGAGAGCGGCGGGCGCTCAACATCGTCATTCATGCGATGCTTCTCTCAGTCCCTTGCCGGACAATTGCGGAAATCGGAGCGTGCCGGCATCGAGCGCGGCATAAGGCTCCTGCTCCAACACAAGCACGCAGTCCCTTAGATAGTGTGCGAGAGGCGCTGCAACAGCCTCCGCCCTGTCACCTTCGAGCGGCAAGGCTTTGGCGACGGCCTCGATCAGCGCGCGGTCCGAGCCGCCGAACGCCTCCTCATAGGCGCGGAGCAGCGCAGCGCTCGATCTGGCGAGCCCCCGCATCTTCTTCGGAATGCGGAGATCGCTGACCCCAAGTTCCCTGAGCACGGTCTCCATGTCGTCCTTGAACCGGTCGGCGAGTTCCTGCGACAAAGCCTTGCGCGGCGCGCCCTCGCCTTTCAGCCGGTGCAGCACGGCGAACAGGTTGAGCGAGAGCACCACGAACCGGCCTTCGAGCGTATCGGGGACGCCAAACTCCTGGTAGAAAACGGGAAGCCGCGCCTGCGCCACAATCGCGCCATAGAGTTTTTCGGCATTTTTCTCTTTGCGGCGCCAGGGCATTGCGACGCGAGGAAGCCGGGACATCGTCAGTTTCCGTTCACTTGGATCATCGAGGGACATCCGATTTTGCTTAAGGTCAAGCCGGTCTTGATCAACCCGCTTGCGCCGGCGCGCATCGCGCTCGCGCTCAGCGCGGCGTTGATGCTTGCCGGCTGTGGCGCCCAGATCGACCGGCACGGCCATGTCTTCGTCGATGTCGACGTCGGCTCCATCAAGCCGGGCATGTCCAAGGACCAGGTCAAGTCGGTGCTCGGCTCGCCCGACACGACGAGCACGATCGGCGGCGATGCCTATTACTACATCTCGACCACGCAGAAAACGGTCGCCTTCCTCAAGCCGTGGGAGATCGACCGGCAGGTGGTGGCGGTCTATTTCACCCCGACCGAGACCGTGCAGGAGGTCGCCAATTACGGGCTCAAGGACGGCATCGTCGTCAACTACTACAGGGGCGAGACGCCTGCCCGCGGAAAGGACCTGACGCTGCTCGATCAGCTGTTCGGCAACATCTCCAATCGCAAGATGTTCAAGGACCAGAGACCGGGCGCCGGAGGCATTCCTGGACCCGGCGGCGGCCTCTGATCCAAGCCGTCTACTGGTGGGCGAGCACCGCAAGCAGCAGCAGCGCCACGATATTGGTGATCTTGATCATCGGGTTCACCGCGGGACCCGCTGTGTCCTTGTAGGGATCGCCGACCGTGTCGCCGGTCACCGAGGCCTTGTGGGCTTCCGAACCCTTCATGTGCTTGACGCCGTCCTTGTCGGTGAAGCCGTCCTCGAAGGACTTCTTGGCATTGTCCCAAGCACCGCCGCCGGAGGTCATGGAGATGGCGACGAAGAGGCCGTTGACGATGACGCCGAGGAGCGATGCGCCGAGCGCGGCGAAGGCCGAGGCCTTGGAGCCGGAGATCAGCAGGACGCCGAAATAGGCGACCAGCGGTGCCAGCACCGGCAGGAGCGATGGGATGATCATCTCCCTGATCGCCGCCTTGGTCAGTAGATCGACCGCCTTGCCGTAGTCCGGCCGCTCGGTGCCCTGCATGATGCCCGGCTTCTCGCGGAACTGGCGGCGCACCTCCTGGACGATCGCGCCGGCGGCCCGGCCGACGGCGGTCATGGCAATGCCGCCGAACAGGTAAGGGATGAGACCGCCGAAGATCAGACCGGCGACGACATACGGATTGGACAGGTCGAAGGAGACCGTGCCGACATCCTTGAAGTAGGTGAACATGTCGCCGTGGGCGGCGAAATACGTCAGGTCGTTCGAATAGGCCGCGAAGAGGACCAGCGCGCCGAGGCCGGCCGAACCGATGGCGTAGCCTTTGGTGACGGCCTTGGTGGTGTTGCCGACCGCATCGAGGGCGTCGGTGGTGTGGCGCACTTCCTTCGGCAGACCGGCCATCTCGGCGATGCCGCCGGCATTGTCGGTGACCGGTCCGAAGGCGTCGAGGGCGACGATCATGCCGGCGAGCCCGAGCATGGTGGTCACCGCGATAGCCGTGCCGAAGAGGCCGGCAAGCTGATAGGTCGAGATGATGCCGGCGATGATGACCAGCGCCGGCAGCGCGGTCGAACTCTAGCGAGATCGCAAGACCCTGGATCACGTTCGTGCCGTGGCCGGTGACGGAGGCCTGGGCGATCGAGACGACCGGGCGCTTGCCCGTGCCGGTGTAGTACTCGGTGATCCAGACGATCAGGCCGGTGATGACGAGGCCGATGATGCCGCAGATGAACAGGTGGAAGCCGTTGACGGCGACGCCATTGGCGGTGCCGATATCGCCCCACCCAACCGTCAGCTGCGTCGCGATGGCGAGGCCGACGATCGAGAGCAGGCCGGTGACGATCAGGCCCTTGTAGAGGGCGCCCATGATCGACTGGGAAGGCCCGAGCTTGACGAAGAAGGTGCCCGCGATCGAGGTCAGGATGCAGACGCCGCAGATTGCCAGCGGATAGAGCATGGCGCGATCGAGCACCGGCTGGCCGACGAAGAAGATCGCGGCGAGCACCATGGTGGCGACCGTGGTCACCACGTAGGTCTCGAACAGGTCGGCGGCCATGCCGGCGCAGTCGCCGACATTGTCGCCGACATTGTCGGCGATGGTCGCCGGGTTGCGCGGATCGTCCTCGGGAATGCCAGCTTCGACCTTGCCAACGAGATCGCCGCCGACGTCGGCGCCCTTGGTGAAGATGCCGCCGCCGAGACGGGCGAAGATCGAGATCAGCGAGGCGCCGAAACCGAGGGCGACCAGCGAGTCGACGACCACGCGATCGTTGGCCGCATAGCCTGCGATCGTCGTCAGGATGAGGAAGTAGACCGCGACGCCGAGTAGGGCGAGGCCGGCGACCAGCATGCCGGTGATTGCACCGGAGCGGAAGGCGAGACTCAAGCCGGCGGCGAGGCTCTTGGTGGCGGCCTGGGCGGTCCTGACATTGGCACGGACCGAGATGTTCATGCCGATATAGCCGGCAGCGCCGGAGAGAATGGCGCCGAGGGCGAAGCCGACCGCCTGCGGGATGCCGAGCAGAAACGCGAGCACGAAAAAGATGACCACGCCGACGATGCCGATCGTGGTGTATTGGCGGGCGAGATAGGCCTTGGCGCCTTCCTGGATGGCGGCAGCGATCTCCTGCATGCGCGGCGTTCCAGGATCCGAGGCAAGAACGGCCTTGGTCGTCACGACGCCGTAGGCGATCGAGAGCGCGCCGCAAGCAATGATCAAAAAAAGAACCCAAGTCATATGGCTGCCTCTATGCGTTCGTTAGGGATGAGAGGAAACAAGGCCACGAAAGGCGAGACACTGGCGTGCTCGCTAGGCCCTACTGCCCCCAAGAGTGATGGTGCCAAGCGCGGGCGGAAAATGCCAAAGATGCAGGCAGGAAGCAACAGGTGACACGGCAAGCCTGAAAACAGGCTCTGACGGCCGCGAGGCGTCTAGAAATGGGCGAATCCCTTGGGTCCGAGCTTGATGGAGCGGCCGCCCTCCCCGAGCACGCGCGTGCCCGTGGCTCCCTCGATATGCCCGATCATGGTAACCGTCACGCCCTTTGCGGTCGCTTCGGCCTCGAAGCCGGAAGCATTGCCGTCAGGGACGGCCGCCACGATCTCGTAGTCGTCGCCGCCGGTCAGCAGCGCTTCGAGCAGCGCGGGATCGTGCGTGACGGCCTTCGCGGCGGCCGGCGAGAGCGGCACGCTTGCCGCCTCGATGACCGCCCCGGCATGAGAGACTTTGGCGAGCTTGTCGATATCGCCGGCCAGCCCGTCCGACACGTCGATCGCGGCGGCCGCGAAATTGCGGAGCGCGAGCGCAAGCGTGTTGCGCGGCAGAGGCTCGCGATAGCGGCCGACGAGAAGGGCGACATCCTCCTTCGCTAGGCCCCATGCGCCGGCAAGCTTGGGGTCCTTCAGCAGGCGCAGACCGAGATGGGCATCGCCGATGGTGCCGGTGACATAGAGACGGTCGCCGCGCTTGGCGCCGTGCCGCAGCACCGCATGGCCGTGCGGCACGAGGCCGAGCGCGGTGATGGTGATGCTCAACGGTCCGGGCGTCCTGGTCGTGTCGCCGCCGACCAGGGAAGCGCCGGCGCGGCGCTGCAACGCGCCGAGCCCTGCGGCGAACGCCTCGAGCCAGGGCGGCTCGGGCTTCGCCGGGAGCGCCAGAGCAAGCAGATAGACGTAAGGCCGCGCGCCCTTGGCGGCGAGATCCGACAAATTCACCGCGAGCGCTTTGTGGCCGATGCTGCCGGGCGGATCGTCCTTCAGGAAATGCACGCCCTCGACGATTGTGTCGCAGGAGAGCACGATCTCCTGGCCCTCGGGCGGGCGGAGCACGGCGGCGTCGTCGCGGAGCGAGAGCGCTGAGGCGTCGGTCGCAAGCGGCGCGAAGTAGCGGGCGATGATGTCGAACTCGCCAAGGCTCATCCCCTCGACTCGGCCGCCATCCTCAACCATCGCTTCGTCCCTCGGCGGCGAACTCGCGCGGCCGCGCCTTGTGGCCAAGCTTGTCGAGAATGCCGTTCACCACCTTGGGCTCGTCGTCGCCGAAAAAGGCATGGGCGATGTCGACATATTCGGAGATGACCACGCGCGCCGGCACGTCGTCGCGCGAGAGGATCTCGTAGGCGCCGGCGCGCAGGATGGCGCGGAGGATCGAATCGACGCGGGTGAGCCGCCACCCTTCGGCGAGCTGCTTGTCGACCAGAGGATCGATCTTGAGCTGCTCGCGCACCACGCCCTCGACCAGGTCACGGAAGAACGCGGCCTCGGCATCGCAATATTGCGAGCCCTCGATCTCTTTGCCCAGCCGATGGGTCTCGAACTCGGCGATGACCTCGTTCAGGTCGATGCCGGTCATGTCCATCTGATAGAGCGCCTGCACTGCTGCGAGCCGCGCCGCGCTCCGCAAGCTCGCACGGTTGGTGGATGGTGCGCGCGGCGCCATGGCGCTAGCGCCGGCTCGCCGAGGAGAAATGCTGCTCGAGCTGCATCAGAGTGAGGCAGGCGCGCGCCGCGTCGCTCCCCTTGTTGCGGCCGTCGACGCTCGCCCGCTCCCAGGCCTGCTCGCGGCTCTCGCAGGTCAGGATGCCGAAGCCGATCGGCACGGCGTGCTGCACGGCGAGCTGGTGCAGGCCGGCGGCGGATTCGCGCGCCACGATATCGTAATGGGTGGTCTCGCCGCGAATGACGCAGCCGAGCGCGATGCAGCCGCGATGGCGCCCTGCCCTGCCGACAAAGCCGTTGGCAAGCGCAAGACTGAGCGCAAGCGCAATCTCGAGCGAGCCCGGCACGGCAAGCCGCTCATAGGCGACGTGCTGCGCGTCGAGCTCGTCGATGGCGCCGCGGGCGAGCTCATCGGCGATGTCCTCGTAGAAGCGCGCCTCGATGATGAGGACCGAGCGGGGGCCTTTGCGGCTCATGGCTTCTGCTCCAGGCCGCGATGACCGGCGACTTTCAGCCCATAACCTTCGAGGCCGACGATCTTGCGCGCGGGCGAATTGGTGAGAAGCGTCATCTCGCGCACGCCAAGATCGAGCAGGATCTGGGCGCCGATGCCGTATTCGATCAGCCGTTGCTGGCCCTGGCCACCGGCCCGCGGCCTTCAGCCTGGCCGAGATGGCATCGGGGCGCGACTCGCGGATCAGCACGACCACGCCCCTGCCCTCGCGGCCGATGATGTCCATCGCCTTGTGCACCGACGTCTCGCGGCTCGTGCCGGTCGAGAGCACGTCATCGACGGTGTTGAGAGCATGCACCCGCACCAGCACGGGGCCGCCCGAGGACACGTCGCCCTTGACCAGCGCTACATGCTCGGCCGGATCGACGGTGGTGGCATAGACTTTGAGGTCGAACGCGCCGCCGAAGGCGCTGTCGATCTTGGTCTCGGCGACGACCCTGACGAGGTGGTCGTAGCGGAGCCGATAGGCGATCAGATCGGCGATGGTCCCGATCTTGAGCCCGTGGCGCTGCGCAAACGCGATCAGGTCGGGCAGCCGCGCCATGGTGCCGTCGTCGTTCATGATCTCGCAGATGACGCCTGCCGGATAGAGGCCGGCGAGGCGGGCGAGATCGACGGCGGCCTCGGTATGGCCGGCGCGGATCAGCACGCCGCCGTCCTTGGCGACCAGCGGGAACACGTGGCCCGGCGTTATCACGTCGCGATAATCCTTGGTCGGATCGATGGCGACGGAGATGGTATGCGCCCGGTCATGCGCCGAGATGCCGGTCGAGACCCCCTCGCGCGCCTCGATCGACACCGTGAAGGCGGTCGAATGGCGCGAGCGGTTGGAGCGCGACATCAGCTCGAGATGCAGCTGCTTGGTGCGCTCGGGCGTCAGCGCGAGGCAGATCAGGCCGCGGCCGTGCTTGGCCATGAAGTTGATCGAGTCGGGCGTCGCCATCTGCGCCGGGATGACGAGGTCGCCCTCGTTCTCGCGCTCCTCGGCATCGACCAGGATGAACATGCGGCCGTTGCGCGCATCCTCGACCACCTCCTCGATCGAGGAGAGGAACTGATGGTGGCGGGTCTTGCTTTGCAGGTTCACGGATGATTGGCCTTCACGCTCGCAAGCGCGCCACGTAGCGCGCCAGGAGATCGACTTCAAGGTTTACCAGATCGCCGGGCAGGCGGTCTTGCCACGTCGTATGGGCAAGAGTGTAAGGAATGATGTTCACACCGAAGCTCGTGCCGTCGACCTCGTTAACGGTGAGCGAGATGCCGTCGAGCGCGATCGAGCCCTTGGACGCGATGAAGCGGGCAAGGCCGGGCGGGCTCTCAAGCACGAACCGCACGCTGTCGCCGTCTTGGGTGCGCTCGAGGATGATGGCGGCGGCATCGACGTGGCCCGTGACGATATGGCCACCGAGCTCATCGCCTAGCGTGAGCGGCCGCTCGAGATTGATGCGCCGACCCTCCTTCCAGGAGAACAGCGTGGTCCGCGCCAGGGTCTCGTTGGAGGCTTCCACGGCGACGATTGAACCCTTCTTGGCCTTCTCGATGTCGATCAGCGTGAGGCAGCAGCCGTCGCAGGCGAGCGAAGCGCCCTCCTCCAAGCTCTTATGCTTGTAGCCGCAGGCAATGGCGAAGCGTCCGCCGTTGCGCTCGACCACAATTCCTACGTCGCTGACAATGCCGGTGAACATCTCGCCTTCCGCCGCCACCAAGTCATCCGGTCAGGGCCGAACGCGCGCGATTGCACTTGCGTGAAATGGCCGCTTCCGGTCAGCCGATCAAGTCCTTCATTGCCGAACGGCTTCAGCGCGTCAGCGCCGGCCGGCTCACGCCCCTGATAGATCACCGCTTCGTCGATCAGACCGGCGTCGAGGAAGGCGCGCGCGACCGACGGTCCGCCTTCGACCATCACGCGGGTGATGCCGCGGCCGGCGAGCGTCTCGAGCGCGTCGTGAATGGCGAGCATGCCGTCCTCGTCGACGGCGACGCCGACGATCTCTGCGCCGCGGTCCTGCAATGCGTCAGTGTTGGGATGCTCCTCATCAGCGGCGCAGATGAGCCAGACCGGCACCATCAAATCGTCGAAGATCTGCGCCTCGGGCGGTATCCTGAGCCGCCGGTCGAGAACCACGCGCACCGGCGAGCGGCACGACATGCCGGGAAGCCGGCAGGTCAGGCTCGGATTGTCGGCGAGGATGGTGCCGCGCCCGACCAGGATCGCGTCGTGCCGCGCGCGCAAGAGATGCGCATGGGCGCGAGCGTCGGGACCGGTGATCCAGACCGGCGCGCCGTCGCCTCTCGGCATCTTGCCATCGGCGCCGATCGCGAGCTTGAGCGTGACGGCTGGGCGCCCTTCGGTGACGCGGAGCAGATGGCCGAGCGTGACGGAAGCGGCTTCCTCGGCCAGCACGCCCTCCTTGACCTCGATGCCGGCGGCCTCGAGGCGCTCGATGCCGCTTCCGTCGGTGCGCGGGTCGGGATCGCGCAGCGCAATGACGGCGCGCGCCGGTCGCGCCGCGGCGATCACATCGGCGCAAGCGAGCCCGCGGCCGCTCTCATGCGCACAAGGCTCGAGCGTCACGTAGAGGGTCGCGCCTTCGGCGCGCCTGCCGGCCCGCTCGAGCGCGATCGCTTCGGCGTGCGGACGGCCTCCGGGCGCCGTGCAGCCGCGGCCGAGAATCTCCCCCGACTGCGCCACGACGATCGCGCCGACCGATGGGTTCGGCCAGGTGGTGCCGAGCCCGCGCCTCGCAAGCTGAAGCGCTTGCGCCATATGGTCCTCGTCGCTCGCGCTCATCGGAAGTTGTTCGGCTTTCGCGCTAATCTTCGGCCGAGGCCGCAGCCTTGCCTGACTTCGACCGGCTCGGCGGATCGTCATCGTCCTCGGGGTCGCCATTGCCCTCACCGTCGGAGCCGGCCAGCTCGCCGAGCAGCGCCTCGAAATCCTTGGCTTCGCGGAAATTCTTGTAGACCGAGGCGAAGCGGACATAGGCCACGTCGTCGAGACCTTTCAGCGCCTCCATCACCAGCCGGCCGATGGTCTCGGACTGGATGTCGTTCTCGCCCATGTTCTCGAGCCGGCGCACGATGCCGCTCACCATGCGCTCGACGCGCTCCGGGTCGACCGGGCGCTTGCGCAGCGCGATCTGCACCGAGCGCATCAGCTTGTCGCGGTCGAACGGCATGCGCCGGCCGCTCCGCTTGACCACGGTCAGCTCGCGGAGCTGCACGCGCTCGAAGGTGGTGAAGCGGCCGCCGCAATCGGCGCAGACGCGGCGGCGCCTGATCGTGGTGTGGTCCTCGCTAGGCCGCGAGTCCTTCACCTGCGTGTTGGTGCTGCCGCAATACGGGCATCGCATCAGCGACCGCCCTCCTCTTTCTCACCGTCACGCCTGCCTCTAGCGATAGATCGGATAGCGCTCGCAAAGCTCGATGGCGCGCTTCTTCACGCTCGCCTCGACCGCGCCGTTGCCCGGCATCACCATTGGCCGCGAGACCGTCGAGCACCTCGATGATCATGCCGCCGATCGACTGGAACTCGGCGATGCCGAAGCCGCGCGTGGTCCCTGCCGGCGAGCCGAGCCTGATGCCGGAGGTGACCATCGGCTTTTCCGGATCGAACGGCACGCCGTTCTTGTTGCAGGTGATGTTGGCGCGGCCGAGCGCGATCTCGGCTGCCTTGCCGGTGAGCTTCTTGGGCCTGAGATCGACCAGCATGACATGGGTGTCGGTGCCGCCCGAGACGAGTGCCACGCCGCCCTTGACCAGCGTCTCGCCGAGCGCCTTGGCGTTGTCGATCACGCCCTTGATGTAGAGCTTGTAGTCGGGCTTCAGCGCTTCGCCGAAGGCCACTGCCTTGGCGGCGATGATGTGCATCAGCGGGCCGCCCTGAAGGCCGGGGAATACCGCCGAGTTGATCTTCTTGCCGATCTCTTCGTCGTTGGAGAGCACCATGCCGGCACGCGGACCGCGCAGCGTCTTGTGCGTGGTGGTGGTGACGATATGGGCGTGCGGCAGCGGGCTCGGATGCAGGCCCGCGGCGACCAGCCCGGCGAAATGCGCCATGTCGACCAAGAGATAGGCGCCGACAGAGTCGGCGATCTGGCGGAAGCGCGCGAAGTCGATGACGCGTGGATAGGCCGAGCCGCCGGTGATGATCATCGCCGGCTTATGCTCCTGCGGCGAGCTTCTCGACCTCGTCATAGTCGATGCGGTGATCGTCGGGACGGACGCCGTATTGGACTGCGTTGAACCACTTGCCGGACATATTCGGCGGCGCGCCGTGCGTCAGGTGGCCGCCAGAGGCGAGGCCAAGCCCCATGATGGTGTCGCCCGGCTTCAGCAGCGCCAGCATAACCGACTGGTTCGCCTGGCTGCCGGAGTGAGGCTGCACATTGGCGAAGGCGCAATTGAACAGGCGCTTGGCGCGGTCGATGGCGATCTGCTCGACGACGTCGACATATTGGCAGCCACCGTAATAGCGCTTGCCCGGATAGCCTTCGGCATATTTGTTGGTGAGCAGCGTGCCGGCGGCATCGAGCACGGCCTGCGAGACGATGTTCTCGGACGCGATCAGCTCGATCTCGTTCTGCTGGCGCTCGGCCTCATGCTCGATCGCATTGAAGACCTCTGGGTCAGCGTCCTCGAGATGCCGGGTGAAAAAGCCGCTTCCGCGCGTCTCGGCGCGCCTCGCATCACTTGCCGTCATGGCTACTGCTCCTTGAGCTCAACACGTCCCGCCCTGGCCAAGGACGCGTTCCCCGCTGCAACGGGGCGCGCCTCTAACCGTTGGCCCGCTCTACCATATGTCGTCGGACCACGCCAGCAACACCCAACGGGGTGGACTGATGCCGAGCAGCACATGGCCGAGACGATCGGGTCTCGTCCTATATGGGATGGATCGCCGCGATCAGTAGGCGGAAGCGGTCTCGGGTGCGCCGTCGTGATTGTAGATGTCGGGACGGAACTGGATCACGCCGTCAGGCGTGCCCCAGGCGCTGATGTAGGTGAAGTAGACCGGGAGCGGCTTCACCAGCTTGACGTCGATCTGCTCGCCGGACTGCTTCACCGCCATCATGCGCGGGATATTCCAGCCGCCGGTATCCTGCAGGATCCAATCGACCAGCGTCTCGATCTCGTTGACGCGCACGCAGCCCGAGCTTTCGAAGCGCACCGAGCGCCCGAACAGGCTCTTGAGCGGCGTGTCGTGCATATAGACGGCGTCTTTGTTCGGGAAGTTGATCTTCACGAAACCGAGCGAGTTCTGATCCCACGGGAGCTGGCGGAACTGATAGTTGTAAACGTCTTGGCCGAACCAATTGATCTGATTAGAGGCGATCGGATTGCCGGCGGCATCGAAGGCCTGCATGTGATAGGCCGCGAGCACGTCCTGGTTACGGCGGGCAAACTCCTGCGCTTTCGGCACCAGGTCTTTGTAGATAATGCTCTTCGGCACGTACCAATAAGGATTGAAATTGACCTCGATGATCTTGCTGGAGAGCTCGGGCGTCGCCCGCTCAGGCTTGCCGACCACGGCGGCGTGGCGCTGCACCACTTGGCCGGAATCGACCGCCTCGACCTGGGCCGAGGGAATGTTCACCGCCACGTAGCGGTTCGCGGCCGCAGGCGCCAGCGTCTGCAGGCGCTTCAGATTGGCCTGGAGCTGCGCCAGCCGGACGGTCGCTGGGATGTTAATCGCCTCGATGGTGACGCGCGCATCGATGACGCCCGTCGGCGGGAGACCATGACGGCTCTGGAATTTCTTCACGGCCGCAACGACGGTGGCGTCGTATTCGTCGGGAACGCTCATGCCGACGAGATCACCGCTGATCTCGAGCCGGCGATGCAGGGCGACGATGTCGGGCCCGTTGTCCCCGGGCCTCATCGCCTTTACCGGCACCATCGGCCAGCCGCCATTGGCAACGATCGCGCGATATTTCACGATCGCGGCCTGGGTAGCAGCGATATTCGCCTTGGCGATGGTCGGCGTGCCGAGCGCGGGGTTCATGATCCAGGCGCGGGTCGAGGCGTCGCCCTCGTCGGGGGGCAGCTCGTCGCCGTGGAAAGCTTGCGATCCTGGCTTTTGCGGGCCGCGCTGGCCGCCGCCGAACAGTCCGCCGCCGAACAGGCCCGGGCCGCCATAACCGTCGGAGTCGCCCCCGCCGCCACCACCACCTGGGTTAGGCCCCTTCATCCAGGAGAACAGGCCAGCGCTCGAGGGCTCGACGCTGGTCGCGAGCAAGGTCGCAGCGAGGGCCGCGGTGGCGAGGAGAGCCCCGCCCCTGATCCAAGATCGGCATGTCAACATGCTCTGGTCCCCGCTCGCGGCCTTCTATCCCGCTTTAACTATAGGCGGTTTACCCTCGTCACTCTAGAGCCAATGAATTGGGTTTCCTTCACAATTCATCAACCCTGGCGCAAGTTCCAAACAGGACAATCGTTGCGGAGCGGACACGTTACGCAGCAATTGATACAGGACGATTGCGCATCGCAACCGGCATTCGCGCCTTCGGTTGCTCAACCGATAGCCGGGGAATGGGGCGATTTTTGGCTGTGGCGAGGACAAGACTGGAAACGAAAGCGCCCCGGCGGCTTTTTTCAGCCACCCGGGCGCCGAGCCATTATGCGTTTCCGCTTACAGCTGGTAGCGGATCTGGTCGGTCCAGAAGCGCTCGAGCCGGATCAGGGCCTTGTTCATGCCCTCAAGGTCGTTGGCACCGATGCCGCCCACCTGCTGCAGCGACTTGAGCTGGCGGTGATAGAGCCCGTTCACTACCCGGCACACCTCCTGCCCCTTGTCGGTCAGCCTGACCCGCACGGAGCGGCGGTCGGTGGTCGAGCGCTGGTGATGGATATAGCCGGCATCGACCAGCTTCTTCAGATTGTACGAGACGTTCGAGCCGAGATAATAGCCACGGCTGGTGAGCTCGCCCGCCGTCAACTCGGCATCGCCGATGTTGTAGAGCAGCAGAGCCTGGACGCTGTTCACGTCGACACGGCCCAGACGTTCGAATTCATCTTTGATCACGTCGAGCAGCAATCGATGAAGCCGCTCAACGAGCTTCAAGGAAACCAGATAGAGACCTTTGAGGTCTTCTGCCTCATCTGCGCTAGCATGCGTCCCTATATTCAGGGCTACACTCATCGCCTACCCTCGTTAGTTGTTGTTAATCCCCAACCTGACGACGACTATAGCCGGGGCAACCTAAGATGGGCTTAAGCGAGACGCTTAAGATTGCATGAAATTCTAGTATTAAGTTTTGATGATGTTGCGGGACGTTTGAGCCGAGACTCAAGCAGTTAGGTTACGGTCCTCAAGCTCCAGCTCGTCTTCGACCTCGGTCGAAAACAGCAGCCCGATCGCTTCATCGTCAACGTCGGAGAGGCGCGCGGGGCGCCATTGGGGCGCGCGGCCCTTGCCGGCGATGCGCGCCGCCACCCCCTCGCGATAGTCGTGGCTGGCGACGACCTGCGAGGTCAGGCGGAATTCAAGCTTGAGCGCATCGGCAAGCTCCATCGACCGGCCGCGCTGCATCTGGGCGAGCGCGATCTTGAGCGAGGTCGGCGATTTCTTGCGCATCTCGGCTGCCGTCTCGTGCGCGAAGGCGGCGTCGGCCCCCTCCTCCGCATCGAGCAACTCGAGGATCGCCTCGACGGTCGGCGCGGCGAAGGCGCGGTTGATGACAGGGGTGTGCCGCACGAGCTCGCCCTCGCCCGGGTCGCGATGCAGTCCGTCGAGCAGCCGGTCGACCGGGTGATTGTCGCTGATCGCGTCCTTGATCACGTTGAAATAGGCGGACGGGATGTAATGGCTCGCGAGCTTGAGCCTGACCGCGTCGGCCGGGCCGATGCTGCGCCCGGTCAGCGCGAGATAGGGGCCGAACGATCCCAGCAGCCGCGGCAAAAAATACGTGCCGCCGATATCGGGGAGGAAGCCGATGCCGACTTGCGGCATGGCGAAGCGATAGCCTTCGGCGGCGACGCAATGGGTGCCGAGCAACGAGATGCCGACGCCGCCGCCAAACGCGATTCCGTTGATGAGCGGCACGTTCGGCCTGATGAAGTTCTCGAGCGTCCAGACATGGGTGTAAGCGGCGCGATAGAACTCGCGGATCGTTTGCAGAGCGCCTTGCTCGCTGAGCCCGTGTAGAGCCTTGAGGTCGCCGCCGCTGCAGAACACGGTCGGATGCGTCGACTGCATCACCACGCCATAGATATGCGGCGCCGGCTCCCAGCGCCGGTAATGGGCGGTCAACGCATCGAACATTTCGCGGCTGAGCGCGTTTGATCGAGACGGGCGGTCGAGCGTGACCACGCCGGCACGATCGACCTCCTCGAAATTGATGCCAAGCGCTTCAGACACTTAGACGACGCCCCTGACCCGAATCCTTGTAATTGGCGCCTTTTCGAACAAGATGCCTTGAAAAGGCCCGGCTTCTCTTGAAAAGGGCTTGCCCGGAAAGGTTAGCCTTAACGAGGCCCGCCTTAGGAAGGACCGGGGGCAGCTAGCATCCAATCGCCGAAACCACAAGCTTTGCCCGGAAACCATTGGACGAAGACATGACGCTCGACCGCCGCCTTGCCCGTCTGCTGTTCGCGCTTCTCGTGGCGCTGCCGGTCACTGCGCGCGCGGAGACCGACGAGGTGCCGTCGCTGCCCGATCGCAAGCCCGCTCACGTCGAGGAGCCGGTCGCCGAGTCGCCAGTGCTCCCCGGCGATCAGCCGACCGTGCCGTGGACCGATGCCGAGATCGCCGCCGCCAAGACGGCGTGCGATGCGGCGCTCAAAGACGTGGCGATCGACTACCAGCCCCTGCCGCCGATCAAGGAGGGCATTTGCGGAACGCCTGCGCCGATCCTGGTCAAGTCGATCGGCAGCGATCCCACCGTCGCCATCGATCCGCCGGCGACGATGAATTGCGCGCTCGCTGCCGGCCTCGCTAAATGGCTCAAGGCGAAAGTGCAGCCGGAAGCGATGGCCGTGCTGAACACCAAGGTCGTCAAGCTGCGCAACGCAACCTCGTATTCCTGCCGCAACCGCTATGGCAGCGCCACCACGCCGCTCAGCGAGCATGCGCTCGCCAACGCGCTCGATGTCTCGGACTTCGTGTTCGCCTCTGGCGACCACATCACCGTGCTCGAAGGCTGGCCGCGCCTCGCATCGGCGACGCCGCCTGCGTCAACGCCGTCGGCCGAACCCGCGCCCTCGCCGAAGGAGAACCGCGCCGCATCGGTGACGCGCTCAATCCTGAAAGTGTCGCAAGCCGTAACGCCGACAACGCTGCCGGCCGTCGCCCGTGACAGCGCGGTCGTGCTGAAAATCAAGGCCAATCCGTTCGCGGTTCCGAAGCCGCCGGAAGAGGCCAAGCCGGCGAAGGCGACCACCGTGGTCGCAAGCGTTCCGCAGGCGGCCTCGCCTGACGGAGCCGGCACCACGGTCGCCAAGAGCAACCCGTTCGTCGCCGCCCCCCCGGCCGAAGCCTCGGCGCCCAGGCCAGCGCCCGCCCCCGCAACTCTGCCGCAAGACGCGACGCCGACACAGGCCGCGCCTCAGGATGGGCCGCATGAGCCGACGCTCGCCGAACGGCAGAGCGTTTTCATCAAGACCGTGCACGACGAGGCTTGCGAGGTGTTCGGCACCACGCTCGGCCCCGCCGCCAACGCGGCGCATAAGAACCACTTCCATCTCGACATGAAGGAGCGGAAGCGCACCGGGTTCTGCGAATAGAGCTGACCGCGCCCAGTTATCTCTTCGGCTTTGGCGGCGCGAAGCAACGCCAGGAGAGCGGATCGTTCCACGAGAGTGCTTTCGCCTTCAGCCCGCTTTTCCCGTATTGCTGCTGGCAGGCCTTCTCGACCGAAATGGACCTGCGATCGTTCTGACTTTTTTGGCAGGTCCAATCTCCGGCCGTCTTGCCGACGAGAACAGACTTGAATCCGGCGCCAAAGTTCTTCGAGCAGTATGAGTTCAAGTTCACGCCGCCGAGCTCGATGTATCCGGCGCCGGGTCCTGCCGCTCCGGCGACGGTCGACAGGCTCATCGTCGCAACAAGGGCGATCAGCAATTTCGTTGGCTTGGTCATTGGCTGCTCCCTGGGTTCAGTTAGGCCCCGAGCGAGCGTCCATCCAAGGAAGCGATGCCCGGCGGGTGAAAAACGAACCGACAGATCACGGCTAGCTACGGTGACCTTGAATTATCCAACATTCGTTGCATTGGGTGTAGCACATTGGCGGCGCGACGGCGCGGGTGGTACATTCCGCACTCGACAGTTTCAGGAAGCTCAAGCGTGACGTCATCTCCCAAAGACAAAACCGTCTCGCTCCGCACCGAGCGGGCCAAGCGTGCCGGCAGCACGTCGCCGCGCGCCGCGCCGGGCGGGTATCCGGCGACTCGGCTTAGACGCAACCGCCGCGCCGACTGGTCGCGCCGGCTGATCCGCGAGAACGCGCTCAGCACCGACGATCTGATCTGGCCGATCTTTCTCATCGAGGGCGAGCGCAAGCGCACGCCAGTTTCCGCCATGCCAGGCGTGGAGCGGCTATCGGTCGACCTCGCCGTCAAGGCGGCCGAGGAGGCGGCAGCGCTCGGCATCCCGGCGATCGCCCTGTTCCCCAACACCGAGCCGTCGCTGCGTGACGAGGCGGCGAGCGAGGCGCTGAACCCCGCCAATCTCGTCTGCCGCGCGGTGCGCGCCATCAAGGGCGCGGTGCCCGGCATCGGCATCATCTGCGACGTGGCGCTCGACCCCTATACCAGCCACGGCCATGACGGGCTCATCGTCAACGGCGAGGTCGACAACGACCGCACCGTCGAGGCGCTGATCATGCAGGCTCTGGTGCAGGCAGAGGCCGGCGCCGACATCCTCGCGCCGTCGGACATGATGGACGGGCGGATCGGCGCGATCAGGGGAGCGCTCGAGGAGAACGGCTTCACCTCGACGCAGATCCTGGCTTATGCCGCGAAATATGCCTCGTCGTTCTACGGGCCGTTCCGCGACGCGGTCGGCTCAGGCGCGAAGCTCAAGGGCGACAAGCTCGGCTACCAGATGGACCCGGCCAACGGCGCAGAGGCTCTGCGCGAGGTCGCGCTCGACATCGAGGAGGGCGCCGACATGGTGATGGTCAAGCCCGGGCTCGCTTATCTCGATATCGTCTTCAGGGTGAAGCAGGCGTTCGGCGTGCCGACTTTCGCCTATCACACCTCCGGCGAGTACGCGATGATCGCGGCGGCGGCTGAGCGCGGCTGGCTCGACCGCGACCGCATTCTTCTGGAGACCCTGATGGCGTTCAAGCGCGCCGGCGCCGACGCGGTGTTCACCTATTTCGCGCTTACCGCCGCGCGGCTGCTGAAGAACTAGCTTCGTCGCCAGGGTGTCATTCCCGCGAAAGCGGGAATCCAGTAATCGCCGATCTCCGCTGTCTGTGAGCGCCGCAAATCCCGAGTTGCCCGGTCAGGCCGGGCAATGAACGGTTGATTGGGTCAGTTGGTGACCTTCACGCTCTTGAAGACCACCTTCGCCTCTTTCTGCTTGTCGAAATTGTCGCCCGACATGCCGAAGCGCCAGCCGGTCTTGGGCGCCTGCCCGCGCACCTCGCGCACCTTGGTGCCGTTGATGAAGAAGGTCGCGGTGTTGCCGTTGGTCTTCACCCGCAGCGTGTTGGTGGCACCCGGCAGAGTCTTGATGGCGGTCGAATCGACGTTGGCGGCGATAGTGCCGAGCCACCTGCCGTCCTGCTTGCGCGCGATCCAGAACTTGCCGTTGTTGAGGATGCCGAACTGGAAATAGGTGCGGTTGTCCTCACCCCAGAACAGCAGACCGGCGCCGAGCACCGGCTGCTCGCCCTCCGGCCACACCGTCTCCAGGCAGATGTCGGCATCCTTCACCGTGAAGGTGACGTTCAGATTGGACTGCATGTCGTCGGGCGGCAGCTTGAAGGTGAAGGCGCCGTCCTTCACCTCGACGGTGTCCTTGATAGACCAGCCGCCGGCGTCGTCGTGGAACTTGTCCTCGAAGACGATTTCGGACCCCTCGCAGGCGCTCGCCCGCCACGCCGGAACGGCCACGCTCAACACTAGAACAGCAAGCAACAACAAGAGTCTCGACATGGACGGGTCCCCGCTAGCTTCGCCTCACGCGTCCTCGAAGGAAAATCCTTAACGTGTTGGCTCACTCTCGGCAACCGGCGCGCGTCCGCCTCGCGTGGTTTCTGTGACGGGCTAAGCGCCTGACATTCTTCGCCGGCGCCCGGCTCGCGCGCTTGTTTGCGGCAGCTTCAATCACCATGTACTCGCCCCGAGATTGAACCCTGGTCTTGAGAGCTGAGGCTCTCTTGGGAGCAAGAGACGACATGAGCGAGCAGCAGACCCTTCCGCCCCGCGTCGGCCGCGATTTCGCCGACCAGCCGCACGCTTACGATCCGGTGTCGCAGGCGGGACTCTTCGGCGGCGTGATCTTCAAGCGCACCATCGCCTTCCTTATCGACGCCATCATCATTTCCGTGCTCACGGTCGTCACCTATGTCGTGGTGGCCCTGCTCGGCATTCTCACGCTCGGCCTCGCCTGGCTGCTGTTCGGCCTGGTCTTCCCGGTGGTCGGCCTCGGCTATAACGCGGTCACCATCGGCGGCAAGAACTCCGCCACCCTCGGCCAGCGCCTGATGGGGCTCGAGGTGCGTATGTGGTTCGGCGGCAAGGTGTCGCCGCTGGTCGCGGCCTTCCACGCGCTGCTGTTCTGGTTCTCGCTCGTGGTGTTCTGCCCGATCCTGCTGTGGGCGCTATTCGACCCGCGCAAGCGCTGCCTGCACGACATTCTCGCGGGCGTGTTGTTCATCAACCGGCCCTAGTCACGAATTATTCTAAGGTTTGCAGGCTGTTGCCGGTGGCGCTTTTCGCCATTCGTGCCCGATTGCGCGGATCGGCTCCGATCAACTAAGCTTGGCAGAACGGTTCGGATTCGCTTCCGGTAAAAACGACGTGACAGAGCATAAGAGCAACTTTCCCGAATTCTACATAACGGCGCCGCAGCCCTGCCCCTATTTGCCCGGCCGGCTCGAACGGAAGCTGTTCACCCACCTCACCCGCGACAAGCCGCGCTTCCTGATCGACAACCTGCTCAAGGGCGGGTTCCGGCGCAGCCAGAACATCGCCTACATGCCCTATTGCGATGCGTGCTCGGCCTGCGTGCCGGTGCGCATCCTGGTCGATCAGTTCTCGCCCCGCCGCTCGCTGAAGCGCATCGCCCGCGCCAATCGCGATCTCGTCGCGACCCGCATGACGCCGGCGCCGAGCTCCGAGCAATATTCGCTGTTCCGCGCCTATATCGACGCGCGCCACGCCGATGGCGGCATGGCCGAGATGTCGGTGCTCGACTATTCGCTGATGGTCGAGGACAGCGTGGTCGAGACCTTCGTCACCGAATATCGGGTGAAGCCGGATCCTGACGACGACGGCTCATCGCCGCTGGTCGGCGTGTCGCTGTGCGACCGCCTGAGCGACGGCGTGTCGATGGTGTACAGCTTCTACGATCCGGACCTGCCGCAGCGGAGTCTCGGCACCTACATGATCCTCGACCATGTCGAGTTCGCCCGCAGCCAAGGCCACCCGTTCGTCTATCTCGGCTATTGGATCGAGGGCTCGCGCAAGATGCGCTACAAGAACCGCTTCGAGCCCCAGGAGCGCCTCACCTCCAAGGGCTGGGTGCAAACCGACGTCTGAAATCAAAATCGCGGGCCGAAGGAGTTCGACTTGGGAAAGCCCTTGGGCGGGAGACGCCCGGCCTGGGCGCGCTGGCCCCACCAATCCCTGAGCTCCGCCGCGGTGAGGTTGAAGCTGCGCTTCGCCGAGTCGATATAAGTGAGGCCGTCCTTCTTGTTGAACGCCTTCACGTCGGCGAGCCCGCCATCCTTGTAGCGCTGGAGCCGCACACCCTTGCCGCGCGGCATCTCCGGCAGTTCCTCCAGCGGGAACAGCAGAAGCTTACGGTTGTCGCCGATCACGGCGATGCTGTCGCCGGCTGCCGGCGCGCACATCACGGCTTCCGATCCCGCCGGCACGTTCAGCACCTGCTTGCCCTTGCGCGTCATGGCCAGCACCTCGTCCTCGGCGACGATGAAGCCGTGGCCGCTGGTCGCCGCGACGATCAGCTTCCGCCCGGGCTCATGCACGAACAGCTCGACGGAGTCCGACGCCTCCTCGATGTCGATCATCAGGCGGAACGGCTCGCCCTGCCCCCTGCCCCCCGGCAGCTTGTCGGCGCCGAGCGAATAGAAGCGGCCATTGGTGCAGAACAGCAGCAGCGTGTCGGTCGTCTGCGCCTTGACCGCACGCTTCAGCCGGTCGCCCTCCTTGAAGGCGAGGCTATCGAGCTCGACCTGATGGCCGCGGATGGCGCGGATCCAGCCCTTCTCCGACAGGACCACGGTCACCGGCTCCTTCTCGATCATCGCCTCGGCAAGCTCGGTCTCGACGCCTTCGGGCGCGTCGGCGAAGCTCGTGCGGCGGCGGCCGATCTCGGTCTTCTGGCCGAACTGATCCTTGAGCGCCTTGATCTCGTCGGCGATGGTCTTCCACTGCTTGTCGTCAGAGCCCAGCAGCGACTTGAGCTCCTTCCGTTCCTTGGTCAGGCTCTCGTGCTCGCGCTTGATCTCGATCTCCTCGAGCTTGCGCAGCGAGCGGAGCCGCATATTCAGAATTGCTTCGGCTTGCACCTCCGACAGCTCGAACGCCTTCATCAAGGCTGGCTTCGGCTCGTCCTTCTCGCGGATGATTTTGATGACCTTGTCGATGTTGAGATAGACGATGAGATAGCCGTCGAGCACCTCGAGCCGGTGGTCGATCTTGGCGAGGCGGAATTTCGAGCGGCGAACCAGCACGACCTGGCGGTGGTCGAGCCATTCGCGCAGCACCTGGCGCATGCCGAGGACGTTCGGCACCTGGCCGCGGCTCAACACATTCATGTTGAGCTGGACGCGCGTCTCGAGCTCGGTGAGCTTGAACATCGACTCCATGAGCAGAGTCGGATCGACGGTGCGGCTCTTCGGCTCGAGCACGAGCCTCACCGCCTCGGTCGACTCGTCGCGCACATCGGCGAGCAGCGGCAGCTTCTTGGTTTGCAGCAGCTCGGCGATACGGGCGACGAGGCGCGCCTTGGGGATCTGATAGGGGATCTCGGTGACCACGATCTGGTAGGTGCCGCGTCCGGTGTCCTCCTGCTGCCAGCGCGCGCGCAAGCGGAAGCTGCCGCGGCCAGTCTTGTAGGCCTGCACGATCTGCTCGCGCGGCTCGACGATGATGCCGCCGGTCGGCAAGTCAGGCCCGGGCACGAGCTCGACCAGCTTCTCGGCGGTGGCGTTCGGGAACTTGATGAGATGGAGCGCCGCGTCGCACAGCTCGCCGGCATTGTGCGGCGGGATATTGGTCGCCATGCCGACGGCGATGCCCGAGGCGCCGTTGGCGAGCAGGTTGGGGAAATTGGCGGGCAGCACCGACGGCTCCTGCTCGCGGCCGTCGTAATTGGCGCGGAAGTCGACGGTGTCCTCGTCGATGCCGTCGAGCAGCCGCGCGGCGACTTCCGTCAGCCGCGCCTCGGTGTAGCGCTCGGCGGCAGGGTTATCGCCGTCGATATTGCCGAAATTCCCCTGCCCGTCGACTAGCGGATAGCGCACGGTGAAATCCTGGGCGAGGCGCGCCAGAGCGTCGTAGATCGCCTGGTTGCCGTGCGGGTGGAAGTTGCCCATCGTGTCGCCGACGATCTTGGCGCATTTCCGGAACTCGCCTTGCGGGGAGAGGCGGAGCTGCTGCATGGCGTAGAGCAGCCGGCGATGCACCGGCTTAAGCCCGTCGCGCACGTCGGGCAGCGCGCGATGCATGATGGTCGAGAGCGCATAAGCGAGATAGCGCTGTTCGAGCGCCTCGCGGAGATCGACCGGCTCGATCGGCCCTTGCGAATCAGACGGCGGGGTGCGTTTTCCCATGCACAGCGCTTAACGCATTGAATTCGGGCGGGCAACGTCGAAGCCCACGGGCTGCGGAGCGCGGCGGTCATGGAACCGGACGCTCACTTAGGCCGATTGGCTTTGTCGTCTTGCTCCTGTATTTTTCCTGTGCCGGGAAGGCGTCATTGGAGGTTCACGATGAACTGTCGATTGCTGACCGCCTCACTTCTCTTCGGCCTTCTCATGGTCTGCGCCGTCTTCTCGTTCGGGCCGTTGCTTGCGGCAACTCCCGACGCAATTCTGGAATCGCATAAGCTTGGACCTCTGGCCGAGGAAGATTTCGATCGGCCTGGCCAGGACTACAAGAATTTCGAGATCGAAGACCCCAACGCCAATACCTGCGAGTACTTTTGTACAAGGGAGGCGCAGTGCAAGGCTTGGACCTTACGTCAAGCCGGCGTGCAGGGCGCCAAAGCAAGTGCTGGCTGAAGCAGTGGTGCCGCATTGATTTCGAACATTGTGATCTCGCGGCGCTGCCGGCGCCAGGCGGCGGCACTGGCGGTTTCGACTGCGGGACGGAAGGCGCGGGATCTGCCGACGCCGCGGTTCGCACTGGGACGCGGCGCGAAGCGAGTGCCGACGGGAGGCCAACTAGGCCTGAGCGTCGTGGATAGTCTCAAGGCAGGCACATCGGGTTTCGTTCCGGGCGGGACGGCGCGGAATTGCGCCCCGGCATCGGCGGCATGGGATCGCGGTCGCCCTCTTCAACTGGAGCTCGTCTTTGTCGACCTGCAGGCAGGACGTGTCGATGAACACCTGGATCTCCTGGTAGTACCACTGATTGCCGTGACGCCAGCCGGCGATGCCGACGCCGATCTCGGTCGAGGCCGAGCGAAGCGCGCGCTCATGCCCGGGAGAGTGCTTCCAGAAGGTCATGGCGGCGGCGACCGCCGCCTCGGGCGACACGCGCTCCGGCCGCGTCCACGATTCATGCCAGTTCTCGCCGCGGAACTTGCAGAACTTGGCGCCGCTTACGCGAAGCCGATAGAAAGGGCTCCGTCCGTCGGCGCTGTGCCCTTGCTTGGTCGTCTCGGCGAGGTACTCGGCATAGGCTTGAGCCTCACGGCTCGCCTCGACGCTTTCGCTCAAAGGCGGCAAGCCCTTGGTCGCGCGATAGGCATTGGTCTGGTCGATGATCGCCGCCTTCGCGCTGTCGGTGACGGCAAATTCCTGGGCGTGCGCCTGCGTAACGCCGAGCAGCTGGCCGATTGCGGCGAGTCCCAACAGCGCAAGCGAGCATCGCATCGACATTACCAACCGCCATCGAGATCGCCCCCGCTCGAGATTAGCGCAACGGGGCTAGGCGGCGCGAGCGGCGCGGGCGAGCAGGGTGACGAGGCGCTCTCTCGCTTGCGGCAGGGTGAGCCCCTGTGGCGCCAGCACGTCGCGCTCGAGGAAATGCCCGGTCAGGGATAGCCCGGCGACGATGTCGGCCCCGCTCGCGGGCGCGGCATCGTCCAGCAAGAACGCCGGCAGCTTGAGCAGCTTGGTGCAATAAGGCGCGCCCGCGTCGCGCGACACGGCGCGGCCGGAGCGCGGCGACACATAGGCCAAATCGGCATCGACGCCGGTCGCGGCGCATTCGCTGAGATCGAGGCCGAAGCCGAGCTCGCCGAGAAGCTGCAGCTCCCAGCGCACCAGAAGCATGGGCCAGAGCTCGGCGTGGTCGAAGGACCGAAGCACGTTCAGCGCCGCGGCGTAGAGCGAGGGATGCGGATCGCGTTCGGGCAAAAGTCGCGCCAGCGAGGCGAGCGACGAGATCGCGGCGAGCGAGGTCGCATCGTCGAGCACGCGCGCGGCATGCGCTTCGACCAGCTCGACATTGAAGCCGCCGAGATGCTCCGAGAGCCGGGCCCGCCAGCTGACGCGGATGAGATTGCCGGGCTGGAGCAGAGGGCGAATGCGGCGCGAGCGCCCTCCCCTGACCAACCCAAGGTGCCTCCCGTGGCGGAGCGTCAGCAGCTCGGCGATCGCGTTGGCCTCGCCGAGCGGCTTGGCCGATAGGAAGATGCCTTCGTCGCTCCAATCCATCAGCGAGCCTAGAGGCGAACGGTGTCCAGGCTCAAGCTCCTCGAAGCCGTTAGGGCGTCGTCGAGGTCGCGTTCGTGCTCGGGCTGGTGAAGCCCGCCGCCGAGGTGCCGACGGTCGGCGCGAGCGGCGTGCCTTCATTGCCCAACGACGGAAGCGCCAAGTTCGGGTCGAAGGTGGCCGATCCCGGATTGCCGGGCAATGCGCCAAAATTCTGGCCTGTAACGCCAGGGTTGATGGCGCCGAGCGTGCCCGGATTGCCGAGCGGTGCGCCGATGCTTTGCGACGGAACGCCGAGCGCGCCGAGATTTGGCGTCGCGATGGGGACCGGCGGCGGGGCTGCAAATGTGATGTGGTCCGACGGCTTGGCGGCGAAGGCAGCGGTCGCGCCGGCAACCAGAGCAACCGCTGCCAGGAACGGGAGAGCGAATTTCATGGCTCACCTC
The DNA here is from genome assembly GCA_963791255.1 of uncultured Alphaproteobacteria bacterium. Taxonomy (GTDB): domain Bacteria; phylum Pseudomonadota; class Alphaproteobacteria; order Rhizobiales; family Methyloligellaceae; genus Methyloceanibacter. The sequence continues at coordinate 30,140 of CAWBSA010000007.1, forward strand.
CAGAGTTGTTGCATGTCTTGCAAGGACAGCTGGGCAGCGTGGCTGCCGGTTTGAAGAACCGTGCGGCGCTTTGTCGGCGCGTCGCGCCAAAGAAAAGGCCCGGGGACCAAGCCCGGGCCTTTCCATCCGATGGTGGGGCGAATCGCGCGTCAGCTGCCGCTGCTCGTGCCGGACGTGCCGGTCGAGCCGAGCGACCCGCTGCTCGTCCCGCCCCCGCTGCTCGAATTCGGCTGATTGATGCCCGACGCCGACGTGCCAGGCTCCGGCGCGACCGCCGAGCCCTGATTGCCGAGTGACGGCAGCGCCGCGTTAGGATTGTAGCTCGGCGAGCCCGGAGCGCCCGGTTGAGCGCCGAAGCCTTGTGTCGCTGCACCGGCACCCGGCGACCCTGGGCTTGCGCCGAAGCTCTGCACGGGAGCAGCTGGTGCTGCGCCCGCACCGCCGACCGGCTCGGCCGCTTGCACGGCACTCGCGGCGAACAGAGCCGCGGCAGCAGTCATCGCATAGAGAGTGGTCCGCATGGTCGACCTCCTTGGTGATTGGCTTGAGGGGTCAACGTCTGCGCTATGGGTGGGTTCCTCGCCGAACCATGGCCGTTCCTGGGCGTTTCACTTCTTCGGGTAGTCGAGGCCCATCTCGCGGTAGCGCTCGGGGTCGTCGCCCCAATGCTCGCGCACCTTGACGAACAGAAAGAGATGCACCTTCACGCCGGCGATCTCGGCGATGTCGGCGCGGGCGGCAGAGCCGATCTCCTTGATGGTCTGACCCTTGGCGCCGAGCACGATCTTGCGCTGGCTTTCGCGCGTCACATAGATGGTCTGCTCGATCCTTATGCTCTTGTCGTTGAGCTCCTTCCACTCGATGGTCTCCACCGTGAGCTGGTAGGGCAGCTCCTCGTGCAGCCTGAGGAACAGCTTCTCGCGGGTGATCTCCGCGGCGGTCTGGCGCAGCGACGCGTCGGTCAGCTGGTCCTCGGGAAACAGCCAGGGGCCTGGCGGCACGGCATGAGCGAGATAATCCTTGAGGTCGGCGACGCCGTCGCCGTTCAACGCCGAAAGCATGAACACGCGGTCGAACGGCCTGATCGCCGCGACCTCGGTCGCGAGCCGCAATAAATCGGGTTTCGCCACCTGGTCGATCTTGTTGAGGACGGCGACGATGGGGCGCCTGACCTCGGGCAGATGCTTGAGCAACGTGTCGAGGCTCTGATCGAGGCCGCGCTGCGCGTCGATCACCAGCACGACGATGTCGGCATCGCCAGCGCGGTCCCAGGCCGAGGCAAACATGGCGCGGTCGAGCCGGCGCTTCGGCTGGAAGATGCCGGGCGTATCGACCAGGATCACCTGCGATGTTCCGATCAGCGCGATGCCGCGCACCGGTCCACGCGTCGTCTGCGCCTTGTGGGTGACGATCGACACCTTGGCGCCGACCAGAGCGTTGGTGAGCGTCGACTTGCCGCTGTTCGGCGCGCCGATCAATGCGACGAAGCCGCAGCGCGTGTCCCTGTTTCCCGTGGTGTTTTCCTCAGCCATCGTGCGGCGCCTGCCAGACCCCCTCGCGCAGTAGCATGGCAAGCGCGGCGGCTTGCTCGGCGGCGCGCTTGTTGGCGCCCTGCCCGCGCTCGGGCGCCACGCCGTCGATCTGCACCTCGGCGGTGAAGCGCGGCGCATGGTCGGGGCCTTCACGGGCAATCTCGAGATAGCGCGGCAGCGACAGGCGGCGGCCTTGCGCCCATTCCTGCAACACCGATTTCGCGTCGGGGGCGGCTGCCTCGAGCTCGCCGAGATAGGGTTCCCAGAAGCGGCGGACGACGGCGCGCGCGGCATCGAAACCGGCATCGGCAAAGATCGCGCCGAGCACCGCCTCGCAGCTATTGGCGAGGATGGTCTTCTTGCCACGGCCCCCGCTCCCCGCCTCGCCGCCGCTCATCAGGATGTAGTCGCCGAGCTGCCATTCTTGCGCCACCTCGGCCAAGGTCTCGGCGCGCACCATATGATTGAACCAGCGGGCAAGCTCGCCTTCGTAAGCGTCGGAGAAATGATCGGAGAGCAGCTCGGCGATAGCGAGGCCAAGCACGCGGTCGCCAAGGAATTCGAGCCGCTCATTGTCCTCGTTGGGCTTGCCGCTCGATCGCGCGCTCGCATGCGTCAAAGCGAGTTTGAGCAGAGCGGCATCGGCGAATTCGTGCCCAAGCCGGGCGGAGAGTTCGGCAATCGGTCTATGCCGCCGCTTTGGCAAGCTCAGTGCACCACGTGGAAGATGCGCGACCAGCGCACGCTCTTGGGCCAGTCCCAAACCTGCCAGAAGCTCGAACTCCTCGTCGATCGAGAAGAAGATGATCTGCGCCTTGCCCACCAGATTCTCGAATGGCACGAAGCCGACCTCGGACAGAAATCGGCTGTCGGTCGAGTTGTCGCGGTTGTCGCCCATCATGAAGAAATGCCCCTCGGGCACCTTATAGACCTCGGTGTTGTCGCCGAAGCCGTCGTCGACTAGGTCGAGCACGGGATAGCTCACCCCATTCGGCAAGGTCTCCTGGTAGCGCGCCATGTGCCGCTCGCGGCCCGATGCGTCGGTCGTGACGAAATCGTCGATCTTCACCTTGGGCACCGGCTTGCCGTTGATGTTGAGCACGCCGTGGATCATCTGGATCTCGTCGCCCGGGAAGCCGATCACGCGCTTGATGTAGTCGGTCTCGTTGTCGCGCGGCAGCTTGAACACGATCACGTCGCCGCGCTCGGGCTCCTTGGCCCAGATGCGGCCGTTGAACAGGTCGAGCCCGAAGGGAAAGGAATATCGGCTGTAGCCGTAGCTGTATTTCGACACGAACAAATAATCGCCGATCAGCAGCGTCGGGATCATCGAGCCCGACGGGATGTTGAACGGCTGGAACAGGAACACCCGCACGAGGAGCGCGAGGATCAGCGCGTGGATGATGACACGGACGGTGTCTTTAACGCTGCTTCTCGCTTCCGCTTTTTCGGCCTCGACGCTCATTTTGCCAAGCTCTCCTGCTTGCTTGCGGCTCAAGACCGCTCCGTGACGTGCCGCCCCTATAGCCTCTCGCCTGCGATCAGGCAAACCCGCTCAATCGCGCATGGAGATTTTGTAAGCCGAGATGATGACGATGGCCTGGGCCGTGGGAAAGTCGTCGGTGATGGAGAGGTCGATGCGCGCCTCGTGACCGTCGGGCGTGATGCGCGCCAAGGCGAGCGCTGCCCCGCCGGTAAGCTGCAAGGTCGGCCGGCCCGAGATGAGATTGACCACCCCCATGTCGCGCCAGAACACGCCCTGCCGGAAGCCCGTGCCGAGCGCCTTGGAGCACGCCTCCTTGGCGGCGAAGCGCTTGGCGTAGGAGGCGGCGCGCGCCGCCCGGTTGTCGGACTTGCTGCGCTCGATGTCGGTGAACACGCGGCTGAGGAAGCGCTCGCCGTAGCGCTCGATGGTGCGCTCGACCCGCCGGATGTCGATCATGTCGTTGCCGAGGCCGATGATCATCGTCCGCCGCCGACGCTCGCTTCCGTGTCGCTATGCCGCAGGGCCGCGCGCGCGCCGTCGATGACGCGCCGCATGCGCGCGACGCTGGCGGCAAGGCCGATAAATACTGCCTCACCCACGAGGTGGTGGCCGATATTCAGCTCGACGATCTCGGGGATCGAGGCGATCGCAACGACATTATCGTAGTCGAGCCCGTGGCCGGCATGGACCTCAAGGCCGAGGTTCGCTGCCAGCCGCGCGCCCTCGACGATGCGGGCGAGCTCTCGCGCGACCGTAGCCGAGTCGCCCTCGGTCGCCGCCCGGCAATACGAGCCGGTATGGATCTCGATCGCGTCGGTGCCGACCTTGCGCGAGGCCTCGATCTGCTCCGGATCGGCGTCGATGAATAGAGCGACCTGGATGCCGGCGCGGCGCAGCTTGGCGACGAAGTGGGTGAGCGTCGCGACCTGCCCGGCAACGTCGAGCCCACCCTCGGTGGTGATCTCCTGCCGGCGCTCGGGCACGAGGCAGCTCGCATGCGGCTTGGTGTTAAGCGCGATCGCCAGCATTTCCTCGGTCACCGCCATTTCGAGATTGAGCGGAGCGAGCGAGGCCGCGGTCAGCCGCGCGATGTCGTCATCCCTGATATGGCGGCGATCCTCGCGGAGATGCGCGGTGATGTTATCGGCGCCCGCCTCGACCGCGAGCTTCGCCGCGCGCAATGGGTCGGGATAGCGCCCGCCCCTGGCATTCCGCAGCGTCGCCACGTGATCGATGTTGATACCCAGCCGGATCGGCGGGGCGCCCGGCATGCGTCGCGTCTTCGTCGTCGTCATGCGCCGAGCGCCTCCCGGCCCGCCCGCGTCTCGATCTCGCGACGGCGACGATGCTGGTAAGCGTCGACCATCGGCTTGACGACGACATAGCTCACGCCGGCGAGCAGCAGCCCGACCGGAATGCAGCCGAGCGTCATCGGCTTAAGGATCGGCCAAAGCTGAGAGAGTGAGGATTGGAAAATGCCGTTGGAGAGGTCGATGTGATGCTTCGCCCCGCGCATGCCGAGCATCCAATTGCCGGCCTCGTAGGTCGAGTACCAGAACAGCGGGTAGGTCAGTGGATTGCCGATGAAGGTGCCGAGAACGGCGGCGACGATGCTGCCGCCGACGATCCAGGCGATCAGCGCCGCCATCATCATATGCGTGCCGAGAAACGGGGTGAGCGCCGAGAACACGCCGACGGCGAAGCCGAGCGCTACGGCATGCGGCGTGGCACTCAGGCGGCGCAGGCGATAGAGGACGTAACGGCCCGAGCGGCCGAAGCTCCGGCGCGGCCAAAGATGCACGCGGGCCTTGTCGAACCAGCTCTCCGCCTCGCGGCGCCTGAACAGCATCACAACCTCGCAATGTGCGCCCAAGCCAACAGGTGGACGATGGCGGCCCCGTGGCTTGAGAGCCCTACCATATTTAGGTTAAGGTCCCCCAGATTTCAGCGTGCTAGACCGCTTTCGCCGCAGGCTGAAGGCCTTCCCGCTGCTCTAGCTGTTCGCCCGCGCGGCGCTCGAAACCATGTCCTTGGCCCGCAAGCCGGCGATGATGTCGTTCAGGTGCTTCAGGTCCCAGACCTCGAGATCGATCACCATCTCGGTGTAGTCCGGCACCCGATTGGTCATCTTGATGTTGTCGATATTGCCGTCGGCCTCGCCGATCACGCTCGCCACCTGGGCAAGGCTGCCGGGCTCATTCATCACGGTGACGGCGAGCTTGGCGGGGAAGCGCTGCGGGTTATCCTCATCGATGTCCCAGGTCACGTCGATCCAGCGCTCGGGCTCCTCGTCGAACGCCTTCAGCGCCTGGGCGTGGATCGGGTAGATGGTGATGCCCTGCCCGGGATTGAGGATGCCGACGATACGGTCGCCAGGCACCGCGCCGCCGTCGGCGTAGTTGACCGGCAGGTCGCCGCGCAAGCCCCTGATGGGAATGCCGGCAGGGCCGTCCTTCGCCGCGCGGCCGCTCGATCCCGGCCAGCGGAATTTGAGCCCCATCACCTTGCCGAGTCCGAACCAGCCCTCGTCGCTCCGCTTCACCTTGCGCCGCCGCTTGACCGGCTCGGTTTTCTCCTCGGGGAACACCGCGCGCATCACGTCGGCCGAGGCGAGCTCGCCCCTGCCGACCGCCGCCATCACCTCGTCGGCGGTCTTCTGCGACAGGCGGCCCAACACCTGCACGATTGCGTCCTCGCTGAAGATCTTGCCGCGGCGCACGAAGGCGCGCACCAGGATCTCGCGGCCGAGCTTGCCGTATTGGGCGCGCACGGCGTCGCGGGTCGCCCGCCTGATGGCCGAGCGCGCCTTGCCGGTGACGGCGAGGCTCTGCCAGGCCGACGGCGGCAGCTGCGCCTTGGAGCAAACGATCTCGACCTCATCGCCGTTCCTGAGCTCGGTCACGAGCGGCATCGGGCGGCCATTGATCTTGGCGCCGACGCAGGTGTTGCCGATCCCGGTATGCACCGCATAGGCGAAGTCGATCGGGTTCGCGCCGCGCGGCAGCGCGATCAGCCGGCCCTTGGGGGTGAAGCAGAACACCTGGTCCTGGAACAGCTCGAGCTTGGTGTGCTCGAGGAACTCCTCGGGGTTGTCGCCGTCGAGCAGCATGCCGACGAGATGGCGGAGCCAGCGATAGGCATTGGTGTCCTGGCTCGGCACGATGCCGCTGCCGTTGACCTGGTCTTTGTAGAGCGCGTGCGCGGCGACGCCGTATTCGGCGATCGAGTGCATGCGCTCGGTCCTGATCTGCAGCTCGACGCGCTGGTGGCGCGGGCCGACGATAGTGGTGTGGATCGACTGGTAGTCGTTCTGCTTGGGGTTCGAGATGTAGTCCTTGAAGCGGCCAGGCACGGCGTGCCAGGTGGAGTGCACGACGCCGAGCGCGCGGTAGCAATCGCGCTCCTCTGGCACGACGATGCGGAAGGCGTATATGTCAGACAGCTGCTCGAGCGATATCTGCTTCCGCTCCATCTTGCTCCAGATGGCGTAGGGCTTCTTCTCGCGGCCGGCGACGATGGCCGCCACCTTGGTCTCGTCGAGCTTGGTGGTGAGCGCGGTCTCGATCTCGTCGATCAGGCCCTGGTTCCGCTCGCGCAACACTTTGAGCCGCTCGACCACTGCGGCGTGCGCCTCGGGGTTCAGCCAGCGAAACGCATGGTCCTCCAGCTCCTCGCGCAACCACTGCATGCCCATGCGGCCGGCCAGCGGCGCATAGATGTCCATGGTCTCCTCGGCGATGATCTTGCGCTTGCCGGGCTTCACATGCTCGAGCGTGCGCATGTTGTGCAGGCGGTCGGCGAGCTTGACGAGCAGCACGCGGATGTCGCTCGAGATGGCGAGCAGGAGCTTGCGGAAATTCTCGGCCTGCTCGGCCTTGCGGGTGACGAGGTCGAGCTTCTTGATCTTGGTCAGGCCATCGACCAGCGTGCCGATCTCGCGGCCGAACAGGGCGTCGATCTCGCTCCTGGTGGTGGCGGTGTCCTCGATCGTGTCGTGCAGGAGCGCGGTGGCGATGGTCGCATCGTCGAGCCGCATCTCGGCGAGGATGGTCGCCACCTCCAGCGGATGGGAGAAATAGAGCGCGCCGGAGGCCCGCTTCTGATTGCCGTGCGCCTTCATGGCGTAGACATAGGCGCGGTTCAGCAGCGCCTCGTCGGCATTCGGCTGATAGCTCAGCACGCGCTCGACCAGCTCATATTGGCGGGTCATGGCGCGCCACCCTCTCTCCGCGTGTCGTCATGCCGGCGCAAGCCGGAATCCAGCCGATAATGCTTTGGAGTGGTTGTCTGGATTCCGGCTTTCGCCGGAATGACGAAGACGAGGCGATCGCGCCGGGCAGACGGTAGCGCGCCGTGCAGTAGCGGCAGAACGAAATCAGCGCGAGCGCGGTCCCGCATTGGAGCCATCCGAAGGTGCCTGGCTCGCCATCCTGCGCAACAGCTCCTCCTCGGTCATCTTGTCGATCGAGGAATCGGCCGACTGATCGTCCTGGCCGAGTACGGGCATCCTGGTGTCGGTCGAGAGCATCGGCACGGCCTCAGCCTCAGGCTCGTCGACCTCGACATATTTCTGCATCGAATGGATGAAGTCTTCCTTGAGGTCGTCGGGGGCGATCTTCTTGTCGCCGATCTCGCGCAGAGCCACCACCGGGTTTTTGTCGTTGTCCCGCTGCACGGCGATCTGGGCGCCGGCCGAGATGGTGCGCGCGCGATGGCTGGCCAACAGGACGAGCTCGAAGCGGTTCTGAATCTTGTCGACGCAATCTTCGACGGTAACGCGAGCCATCAGGTGATCCTTGTGCTTAAGGGGGCAGATTCCTTGGTCTATTTAGGCAGTTCGCTCCCCTGTGGCAAGCCGAACACGCATTAAAGCCGTTTGATAACGTGGCCTTGGCGCTGGCTCGCGGCCTTGCGCCAAAGGCTTTTCGCGCTCGCGCCGAGCACCGGGTGGCGCCAGTCGGGGGCAATGTCGAGCAGCGGTCTGAGCACGAATGGCCGGTCCTGCATCAAGGGATGGGGGAGCACGAGCGGCCTGGGACCGGCGCGGGCGAAGTCGGCGCGCCCGTCCCGCCAATGCCTGATCAGCCCCTTATAATCGATGATGTCGATATCGAGCGTGCGCGGACCCCACGGCCTGCCGCCGCGACGCCCCGAGTGGCGCTCGATCCCCTTCAGCACGCGGAGCAGCGCCTCCGGCGGTAGCCGCGTATCGAGCAGCGCCACGGCGTTGACGTAAGCCGGCTGACGCGCGCGACCGACCGCCGCGGTCTCGTAGAGCGGCGACACGGCAAGCACGGTAATATGAGCGCGTTCGATTTCGTCCAAAGCTTGTGCAATCGCGTTGGCGGAAGTGCCCCATACCCCGGGACAATTTGCACCGAGACCTACCACGACCTTGCCACGCGCCAGCAATTGCGAAGTCACGCTGTCACACATATGTTGTCGATGCAGCCCTCTAGTCCGGCATTACAGAGACGCTGCTCTCTCTTAACAAGGCATATTGCAAGTGAGTGGGGCTCCCATGAATTTCTATCCGACCGAGCGCATCGCGCTGTTCATCGACGGCGCCAATCTCTACGCTACCGCAAAGTCGCTTGCCATCGACATCGACTACAAGCGCCTGCTCGCGCTGTTCCGCAGCAAGGGCCAGCTGGTCCGCGCGCTCTACTATACGGCGCTTGCCGAGGAGCAGGAGTATTCCTCGATCAGGCCGCTGATCGATTGGCTCGACTATAACGGCTACACCATGGTGACCAAGCCGACCAAGGAGTTCGTCGACGCGGCGGGAAGGCGCAAGATCAAGGGCAACATGGACATCGAGCTCGCGGTCGATGCCATGGAGCTGTCCGAATATCTCGACCATGTCGTGCTGTTCTCCGGCGACGGCGATTTCCGCTCACTGGTCGAGGCGCTCCAGCACAAGGGCAAGCGCGTCAGCGTGGTCTCGACGCTCGCCACCAACCCGCCGATGGTCGCCGACGAGCTTCGCCGCCAGGCCGACCAGTTTATCGACCTTGCGAATATGCTCGAGGAGATCGGCCGCGACCCCGCCGAGCGCGGCCAGCGCTCAGAGCGCCGCCGTCCCGAACCCGAGCCGCTCGATGAGTTCGAGCGAGAGGACCCGATCGAGACCTGAGCCTGACGCCTTCCCGAGCTGTTACAGTGAGGTGAGGAGGTATCGGGCGATGCAGGTCGGCTTCATCGGGCTCGGGCGCATGGGAAGCGGCATGGCCGCGAACCTGATCGCCGCGGGCGACACGCTCACCGTCTTTAACCGCACGCCCGAGAAGGCCGAGCCGTTGCTCGCCAAGGGCGCGCATCTCGCCAAGACGCCGGGCGAAGCGGCGCGCGGCCAGGTGGTGGTCATCATGCTCGCCGACGATCGCGCGCTCGAAACCGTCGTATTCGGCGATGACGGCATCCTCGCTGCGCTGGCGCCCGACGCCATCCATCTCTCCATGAGTACGATCAGTGTGGCGCTCGCCGAGCGGCTCGATGCCGCGCACCGCGAGCAAGGCCAGGCGTTCGTCTCCGCGCCGGTGTTCGGGCGCCCCGACCTCGCTTCGTCGGGCGATCTGTTCGTGCTCGCGGCTGGAAGTCCTGCACCGGTCGCCAAGTGCCGGCCCCTGCTCGATGCGATCGGCCAGCGCACCTTCCCGATCGGTGCAGAACCGGCCAAGGCCAATCTCGTCAAGCTAAGCGGCAATTTCCTGATCGCCTCGGTGATCGAAGCGTTGAGCGAAGCGATGGCGCTGGTCGGCAAGGCCGGCATCGACCGCACGCGGTTTCTCGACATCCTCACCAACACGCTGTTCGGCGCGCCGGTCTACAAGACCTACGGCGCGCTGATCGCCGAGGAGCGCTTTCAGCCGGCAGGTTTCAAGGCCGAACTCGGGCACAAGGATGCGCGGCTGGCCTTGAGCGCGGCGCAAGCTCTGCAGGTGCCGATGCCGCTTGCAAGCCTGATCGCCGATCGCTTTCTCGCGCTAATCGCCGGCGGCGGCGGCGATCTCGACTGGTCGGCGCTGGCCCTGGTCGCCAAGCGCGACGCCGGTGAGCATTCAGCACCGCTTCAGCCGAAATGACGGCAAGCGGCATGGCGCTCCTCGCACCAATTCCGACGGGTCAGCCGGAGCCCTCCAAGGACTGCCCGCTCTGCCCGCGCCTCGTCGCCTTCCGCGAAGCGAACCGGGACGCCCATCTTGACTGGTTCAACGGCGCGGTGCCGTCGTTCGGACCGGACAGCGCGCGGCTCCTGATCGTCGGGCTCGCGCCTGGCCTCAAGGGCGCCAACCGCACGGGACGGCCCTTTCTCGGCGACTATGCCGGCGAGCTGCTCTATCGCACGCTGCTGAAATTCGGATTGGCGAAGGGCGAGCACGACCCCGCGACCCCGCAATCGCTCGAGCTGATCGACTGCATGATCTCTAACGCGGTGCGCTGCGTGCCGCCGCAGAACAAGCCGATCCCGGCGGAGATCGCCACCTGCCGTCGGTTCCTGATCGGGCGCATCGGCGCATTGCCCAATGTCCGCACCCTGCTCGCCATCGGCCGCATCGCCCATGACAGCATCCTCGATGCGTTCAAGCTCAAGCGCAGCGCCTACCCGTTCGCGCATGGCGCGCGCCACGCGCTGCCCTCAGGCCTCACCCTGTTCGACACCTATCATTGCTCCCGGCAGAACACGAATACCGGGCGGCTGACGACGCCCATGTTCGAGCAGGTGATCGGCGAGGTCGCGGCAAGCTTGCGCGATCATCAATAGGGACACTGAGCCTTCTTGCTGCCGTCAAGCAACTCGGGCATGCTGTGCGGCGTTGGAGCATGATCCCGAAAAGTTGCAGACTTTTCGGATAGGATTATGCGTCAGAGACAGAGCGAAATCGTGTTTCAACCTCAGGCAATTTCGCTCTAGGTCCTGTTGCGAGGGATGTCCCCATGGCGGGGCTCGAAATTTCGACCGACAAGATCGGTTTCGTCATCGTCAAGGCGCGCGAGATGGCGGCCAAGGTGGCGGCCTGGGACGACGGCGCCACCTCCGACCACGACGCCGAGTCGATCCTCGAAGATTTCTCCGATGACGCGACCCAGGCCGAGCTCAAGGAATTCATCCGCGATTTGAACGAGGACGAGCAGGCAAGCCTGGTCGCGCTCGCCTGGATCGGCCGCGGCACGTTCGCGCCCGAGGAACTCGAGGAGGCGCTGAGCACGGCGCGCAGCGAGCGCACCAAGCGCACCGCGGACTATCTGCTCGGCATGCCGCTGCTGCCAGACTATCTCGAGGAAGGGCTCGACCGGCTCGGCTATTCGGTCGAGGACACCGAGGACGACGTGATCTGAGCGAGCCTCGCCAGCATGTCGCTGGCGTGTTGTGCGGGATAAGGCACCGGATAGACCACGTTCTCGATGACGCCGCCGCTCACCACAAGCGTGAGTCTTTTCAGGTAGGTCTCATCGCCTGCTGCGAAACTGGGTAAGCGAAGGGACGCAGCAAGCAGGCCGTCGGCATCGCTCAGCATGAGGAACGGCAGGCGCAGTCTGATCGCCATCTCGCGCTGATAGTCGGTCGCCTGACAGCTCAGCCCGAAGATCGCCACGCCACGCTCGGTGAACGCCGCGTGGAGATCGCGGAAGCCTTCAAGCTCCGGCGTCGAGCCATGCGCGCCGGGAATGACGTCCCAATCGGGCGGATTGGGCTCTCCCGGCCGCCCGGTCCACGGGTAGATGGCGACGATGCTCCGCCCTGGGACAGCCGCGAGCAGCACGTCGCTGCCGTCTGTCGCCGGCAGCAGCACAGCCGGCAGTCTCGCTCCGGCCGCGAGGTGATCAGCGCCCTCTTCCACGCCCTACCCTTTGTCCCGCATGAGGCGGCCCTTCTGCCGCTCCCAGTCGCGCTTCTTCTCGGTCTCGCGCTTGTCGTGCAGCTTCTTGCCCTTGGCCATGCCGAGCTCGACCTTGGCGATGCCGCGCGCATTGAAATAGAGCTTGAGCGGCACTACCGTCATGCCCTCCCGCTGAATGGCGCCGGCCATCCGGCCCATCTCTTTCCGGTGCAGCAGGAGCTTGCGTGGGCGCGTCGGCGCATGACCGTTGCGGCCGGCCTGGACGTATTCGGCGATGTGGGCGTTGACGAGAAAGAGCTCGCCGCCCTCGCTCGAGGCATAAGAGTTGGCGATATTGGCCTTGCCGGTGCGGAGCGACTTCACCTCCGAACCGGTCAGCACGATGCCGGCTTCGAGCTTCTCCTCGATGTCGTAGTTGAAACGCGCCTTCCGGTTCTCAGCGACGACTTTGCCGCCCTCGCGCTTCGGCGCCATGATTTTTGCCTTTAGGCTCTAGACGAGCGCGAGGCCGACGGCGGCGAGCGCATCGTCGACACGCTTGCGCGATGCGGCACCGATCGGCGCGAGCGGAAGACGCGTCTCCCCGTTGCACAGGCCAAGCTTGGCGGCGGCATATTTCACCGGACCGGGATTCAATTCCACGAACAGCGAATCGTGCAGCGGCATCAGCCGGTCCTGAAGCTGGAGCGCGAGGCGAAAATTGCCGGCCAGGCAGGCGAGCTGAAACTCTGAGCAGAGCGCCGGCGCGATATTGGCGGTGACCGAGATGCACCCTGCCCCGCCATGCGCCATGAAGCCGAGCGCGGTCGCGTCCTCGCCGGAAAGCTGGATGAAGTCGGCGCCCATCGCCGCGCGCTGCTGGCTGACCCGCGCCATGTTGGCGGTCGCGTCCTTCACACCGACGATATTGGAGAGCTTGAACAGGCGCGCCATGGTGTCGACCGACATGTCAACGACGCTCCGTCCGGGGATATTGTAGATGAGGATCGGAATGTCGGCGCAGTCGTTGATCGCCTTGTAGTGGAGGTAGAGCCCCTCCTGCGTCGGCTTGTTGTAATAGGGCGTGACCACGAGCGCCCCGTCGGCGCCGGCCTCCTTGGCGTGGCGGGTCAGCTCGACGGCCTCGGCGGTCGAGTTCGATCCCGTGCCGGCGATCACCGGCACGCGGCCGGCGGCGGCCTCGATGCAGATCTCGATGACCTGCTTATGCTCGTCATGGGTGAGCGTCGGCGATTCGCCCGTCGTCCCGCACGGCACGAGCCCGTGCGTGCCCTGGTCGATCTGCCACTCGACCAGCTTGCGGAAGGCTTGCGCGTCGACCTTGCCGTCCCTGAACGGGGTGATCAGGGCGGTGATCGAGCCTTTGAACAGCGGGGTGGGCAACGGGTTAACTCCTAGACTGGCGCGCGCGGCATAGGGTGAACGCGCCGGAAAACCGGGCGGACAATAGGGGCTGCGGCATGAGGCGGCAAGACGATGCGCATTGGCAACACTCAGCCACCAACGCACGCCGAGCGGCCCGGCTGCCGCTTAGAACCGCCTCGGTAAAGCCAAGGTTTAACAGAGACTTGCACGGTCGTTCGCAGACTTCATCTAACCGGAGACAAGCTGCCTTAGTCATTTTTTGGCCGGATTCTTTCAGACATTGTTGAATTCAGGCACATTACAGTGCCGTCATCGTCGCGGCTCCCCGGCTCGGGGGACGTCCTGACCTACCTTAACAGGATCGTATCCGGTCCCGATCGACGAGATGAAACGCTTTAGCGCGCACGCTCTATCATTGCTTGTGCTGTTTGCGTGTTTGGCGCCGAGCGTTGCCGTGGCGAAGAAGTCGTCTGGCAAGGCTGCCCGCGCGGCCGCGGCCAAGGTCGCTAAGGTCCAGATCGTCGCGCCGACCCTGCCGGATCGTAACCCTAACCGCGTAACGCCCGCCGCCTCGCCGGACATGCCCTCGACGCCGGGCGACGCGGCGACAACCGGGAGCGTAGATACGCCCCATAAGCCGACGGTTGACGAGACCCTGGCAGCGGCGCAGGTGCTCACCCCGCCGGTCCGCAATCCAAACGCCTCGGCCGATGCGATGACCACGTCGCTGACGCCGCCGGACCGCAATCCCAACGCTGTGGCCGCCGCCGATGCGACCGCCGCGGTCCCGACCGGCACGGTCCCGACCGTCACGGCGACCTCGGAGCCTGGCGCCAACGTCTCGATCGTCCCGCTGCCCGACCGCAATCCCAAGATTGGCGGGCCTCCACCGCTCGTCGCGGCGCAGGAAATCTCGCTGCTCTCGCCACAGACTTCGTTCGCGCCGCCACCCAGGCCGGCGCCGCTCACGGCGCCCAAGCCCGCGCCTTCCGCGCCGCAGGGCGTGGCCGACGACACGCCGCTGCCAGATCCCAACCCCAATCGCAAGGCGACGCTTCCCATCGTCATGAAGGGCACGCTCACGCCCGCGATCCAGGCGCCGGCGCCCGGCATGGACTACGCCGCCGTGCTGAAGCCCTTGACCGACTACCAGCTCAGCGCCGCCGACGAAGCCAATCTCAGGGACGTGCTGCGCGGCGGTGGTTCTGCCTCGGCGGCCAAGATCCAGGACGAAGCGGCGCGCGCCTTCGCGCTCTGGTATCGCTATCGCAACAGCCCCATGGGCGGCACCGCCGAGGCGATCGAGCAGTTCCGTCTCTCGCATCCCGACTGGCCTGGTCAGGACGACCTGCGCGAGAAGGCCGAGACGGTCCTGTTCCTGACCGATGCGGGCCCAGAGGCGGTCAAGGCGTTCTTCAGCCCATCAGGCCCGCTCACCGGCGCCGGCAAGGCCGCGCTCGCCGGGGTCTATCTCAAGGATGGCAACGAGCAGGGCGCGCGCGATCTCGTCGTGTCGGCCTGGCGCGACCACGAGCTCAATGCCGCGGTCGAGGCCAAGATCCTGAGCCGCTTTGGCTACATGCTCACGCCGGAGATCCATCGCGCGCGCATCGATCGGCTGCTCTATCCCGACGACAAATCGGCGACGGCGGCGGCGCTGCGCGTCGCCAAGCTGCTCCCCGCCGACGAGCAGAAGAAGGTCGCAGCGCGCATCGCCGTGGTGCAGCGTGGCGGCAACGCCGGCAAGCTGCTCGACGCGCTCCCCGCCAACGCGGTCGAGGCCGACGCGGGCTTGAGGTTCAACCGCATCCAATGGCTCCGCCGCAAAGATCGCGACCAGGAAGCCTGGAAGATGCTGCTCGATGCGCCGAGCGAGCCGAACGTGTTGCTCGACCTCAACAATTGGTGGGTCGAGCGGCGCGTCAATTGCCGCGAGGCACTGAACGCCGGGCAGGCCCGCATCGCCTATGAGATCGCCGAGAAGCACGGGCTCGTCTCGGGCGACGCCTATATCGAGGCCGAGTTCCTCGCCGGTTGGATCGCGCTCAGATTTCTCGCCAACCCAGACGACGCCTTGCACCATTTCGTCGCGCTCAGAAGCGCCGCGACCAGCTCCAAGAGCATCGCGCTCGGCGAATATTGGCTCGGGCGGACCTCGCTCGCGCTCGGCGACCGGGCGTCGGCCATCATCCACTTCCACAACGCCGCCAAGTACCCGCAATATTTCTACGGCCAGCTCGGCCGCCAAGCGCTCGACGCCAAGCCCGCGCATCTCGAGGTCACCTCGACGCCGCTGCCGACCGAGGCCGACATCCAGCGCTTCCTGTCGCGCGACACGGTGCGCGCCATCGGCATCTCGCGCGAGGTTGGCCTCGACGGCGCCGCGCCGCAATTCTTCCTTGCGCTCTCCCGCAAGCTCGAGAGCCCGCAAGAGGTCGTGCTGCTAGCCGAGCTCGCCAAGCAGATGGGCCAGCCGCAGCTCGCGCTCCGGCTCGCCAAGATCGCCTTCAACCGCGATCTGCCGGTCGGCGACTACGCGCTGCCGGTCGGCGTGATCCCGGAGTTCAGGAGCCTGCTCAGCGACCGCGTCGATCCCGCCCTGGTGCATGCGCTGTCGCGCCAAGAGAGCGAGTTCAACGCCGCGGCCAAGAGCCCGGTCGGCGCCAGCGGGCTGATGCAGCTGATGCCGGCCACGGCGCGCGCGATCGCCAACACCTACAAGGTCAAGTTCGACGCGAACCAGCTGACCAACGCCGCCTACAACACCCAGCTCGGCGAGGCGCATCTCAAGCAGCTGATCGACAGCTATAACGGCTCCTATTTCCTGGCGCTCGCCGCCTATAACGCCGGCGGCGGCCGGGTGGCCGATTGGATGAAGGAATTCGGCGATCCGCGCGACCCCAAGGTCGACCCCATCGACTGGATCGAGCGCATCCCCTTCACCGAGACGCGGCAATATGTGGTGAAGATCATGGAGACGCTCCAGCTCTACCGCTCGCGGCTCGCCGGTCCGAAACAGGCGCTCCAGCTCGTCCAAGATCTCAACCGCGGCAAGCGGATTCCGCGTGACGCGGCGGCCGCGGCCGACGCCAGCGTGGTCCAGGCGAAGTCCGAGTGAGACGTGCCGCCGCGTGCGCGGGCCCGCTTCGGGGCTTGCCCCTGTCCCAACTTTGCTGAACATTAACGAACACGCGCGATGAACGCGCGGTCAACCGTTCTGGACGAAGCTCCCTAGGCCACATTCGAGATGATGCCCGAGCTTGCCATTGGCGCCGCGCCGCCGCGAGACCTCACTTACGCGTCGTTCGACGACCTTAAGCTGCATGTCCGCCACTACCCCGCGCCGGACGAGAAGGCGCGGAGCGTCATCTGTTTGCCGGGGCTCACCCGCAACGCGCGCGACTTCCACCAGCTCGCGACCTACCTCTCGACCCATCCGCAGAAGCCGCGCAACGTCTATTGCGTCGATTATCGCGGCCGGGGCCTGTCGCAATACGACCGCAACTGGCGGAATTACATCCCCTTCATCGAGCTGATCGACCTGCTCGACTTTATGACGGTGCAGGGCCTGCACCGCGTCGGCATCGTCGGCACCTCGCGCGGCGGCATCATCGCCATGCTGATGGCGGCGCTCAGGCCAACCGCCATGGGTCCGGTCGTGCTCAACGATATCGGCCCGGTGATCGAGACGCGCGGGCTCGCGCGCATCATGGGCTATGTCGGGCGCATGCCGGTGCCGAAGAGCTGGCCCGACGCCGTCAATATCCTACGCGAGATGAACGAACGCGCCTTCCCCGAATTCAGCGACGCGCAGTGGGACGAGATGGCGCGCGACGTGTTCGACGAGCGCAAGGGGCGGCCGGCGCTCGCCTATGACCGCAGACTCGCCCGCGCGCTCGGCACCATCGATCTCAGCCGCTCGGTGCCCGATCTCTGGCCGCAATTCATCGCACTCGGTCAGGTGCCGGTGTTCGTGATCAGGGGCGCCAACTCCGACGTGCTGAGCGCCGATACGCTGGAGGCGATGATCGAGCGCCATCCCAACCTGCGCAGCATGACCGTGCCCGACCAGGGCCACGCCCCGGTGCTCAAGGAGCACGACGTGATCGAGGCGATCGGCTCGTTCTTCGCCGCCAACGACTGACCGCGATCCTGGGGCTCAGGCCTTGTCGCCTGGCTTGCCACGCTCGCCCGGCTCCTGCCGCGGCTTGGCGATGCGCTTCTGCTGCTCGTAGCGGCCGCGCGCGAGGCTGCCGAGCGCAAGGCCCGAGGCGAACACGAACACCATGAGGATGAAGGTGGTCAGGGCGAAATTGCTCATCGTCCCCTGCCCGGCCCCTTGCTTCAGCTAACGCATAATCCCGAAAAATTGCAGACTCTTCGGATAAGATTATGCGTCAGAGACAAAGATCTAGACCGAAATCCCGATTCAAATTGGATGGATTTCGCTCTAGGACCGAACCGGCCAGCGCCTGATCCAGCCCAAGGCAAATCCAACGGCGAACACGCCAAGGAAATAAAGCCAGAGGTCGGCCAGCTGCATCACTCGCTCCCGAGCACAGGCTTGAGAGCAGGCAGCGTGCCGTTCGGCAGATGAGCTTTGGTGGCGACGGCGGCCTTGATGCGCGGGATCACCTTGGCGGCATCGTCGGGCGAGACCGAGGCTTCCTTCCAGCGAATGCTCTCGGAGGTCGAGAACAGCCGCGGCAGGTCGCGCCTGAGCTGATAGGACACGGCGGTGGCGGTGCCCTTGTCGGGGGCCACGCCCTCGATGGTGACGGCAAGGCCCGACAGCGAAATCTTGCCCGAATCGAGCCGGCTCAGCGCCTTGAGCGCCGCGGTGACAGCCTGGTCCCAATTCTTGGGCGCGCCCGAGGCAAGCTCGAGCCGGTCGTCCAGGCCGGGCCGCTCGAACAATTGGCGCGACAGCTCGCGCACCTGCTTGCGCGCATCCTCGCTCGGCACGCTGCCGGACAGCGTGAGCGCGTTGGCGGAGAGGCCGGCGACGAACACGAAGGGATCGACCATCGGCGGCCTGACACCCTCATCGAGAATGGCGAGGCCGGTCGGCAGCGGGCCGGAGAGCGCCTTCTTCACCTCGGCATAGTCGTCGGCGCTGCGCGCTTCGCCGTCGACCTTCAGGCCGACATTGAGCAGGCGCGCCGAGCCGCGCTTCAGATGCGACAGCTGCTTCAGCCCGAAGCTGACCGCGCCAAGCCATTGCTCCTTGGGCGGGGCACCGGCGACGATCTTGAGCCGGTCCTCGACCTCGAGATCGGGGAAATGCGCCTTCACCATGCCGAGCACGGTACGGCGGTCGTCCTCTGACGGCACCGAGCCGCGCAAGCGGATGACGAACTCGAGGCGGGTTGCCGACCAGACATAAGCGAGCGGATGAGCGTCGGTCTTGTCGGCCGGCGCTTCGGCGAGCTTGACCGAGCCGGTGACGGTGGGCGAGGCGAGCCACGCCTGCATGGCGCGAAAGCCCGGATCGGTGCCGAAGCTTCCGCGCGTGCCGAGCACGGCGATCACGGCGAGCGATGCGACGATGCCGAACGCGAGCAGCTTGGGCCAGAATTCGAGCAGCGAATTCTGGCCGTCCTTGACGCGGCACCACCTGGCTTGGCCGTTGTCTCTTTCCAAACCGCTCGATACCTCTGTCTTGCCGCAGCGTCCCGTCAAAGAGCAAAGCGCGACGATCGCGTCGCAATGGGCCGAACTGTTAGACCATGGCCCCCTTCGCCCGGATACCTAAAAGGATCGGAGCCGCCTTTCTCGGGCGGTCTTCCCTCGACTATTGGGCGTGAGAGGCGAACTATAGGCCATCGCGCCCGCACGTTCCAGTTGGCTCTTGATCCATCGAGGTTGGGCGAATCGCTCGTTTTCAGACGGTGCTGACGCTCGCGGCTAGACCGGGCATCGGCAATTCACCATGCGGCGCGCCTATTGGAAGTGATGCGCGAGGCCGATGATGCCGATCGCGATTAGATAGATCGCCACCACGTAGTTGAGCAGACGCGGCATCAACAGAATCAGAATGCCGGCGATCAGAGCGATCAGCGGGTTGAGCAGGACTGGATCGAGATTCATGGTTTCGCCCCCCAGAGCAGGGCCGGTTGGCCCGATTCGTTGAATAGACGAACGCGAGCATAAGCGATCGGCCCGCACTTGTCGTGGCCGGAAAACCGCGCTGAAAACGTGAGCAAAAGCAAGCGAAACTAATCGCCCTCGCCACCTTCAATCTTGTTTCAAAAAGCATATATCCCGTCTTGTCCTTGCCGTTTTTGACGGCAATGGGTAGTCCACCGGGCCGGCCGGAGGGGGTCGGCTTAGCGCATCGCGCGTGGGAGGGGGCGAACAGCGGCATGAACGTCGACGATCCCGTATTCTGGTTCGCCGTCCTACAGATCATCTGGATCGATGTTCTGTTGTCAGGCGACAACGCGGTCGTCATCGCGCTCGCCTGCCGCAAGCTCCCGCCCAATCAGCGGCTGTGGGGCATCGTGTGCGGCACCATCGTCGCCATCAGCCTTCGCGTCGTGTTCGCGGGACTGATTACGACGCTGATGCAAATGGCCTACTTGAAGCTCGTCGGTGGCGCGCTTCTGCTGTGGATCGCCGTCAAGCTGCTCGGTCCTGAAGAGAACGGCAAGAGCGCCGACATCCAACCGGTCGACAATCTGCTTCGCGCCATCAAGATCGTCGCCATCGCCGACGTGGTGATGAGCCTCGACAACGTCATCGCCATCGCCGCGGTCGCCGAGAAGTTCGAAGCGCCTGAGAGCTACGCGCTGCTGATGTTCGGCCTCGCCGTCAGCATTCCGCTGATCATGGCCGGCGCGGCCATCGTCATGAACGTGCTCGACCGCTTCCCGATCGTGGTGTGGGCCGGCGCCGCTCTGCTCGGCTGGATCGCCGGCGAGATCATCGCCAAGGACCCGCTGTTCACCGCCAATCTCGATCCAGCCGCCGCGCATACGGTGTGGATGATCGGCGCAACGCTCGGAGCCCTGTTCGTGGTCTGCGCCGGGCTGGTGCGGCGGCGGCTGCTCAGGCGAAGCGCTCCCGATCAGATCTGAGCTTCACCGCTCCCGCCCTGCTCGGCCTTGGACGGGTCGACGGCAACCGGGCTCACCGGGCGGCGGTTGCCGCGCGGTCCTCCCGCCACGTGATCGGCGACGAACGCGCCGCGCTTGCCGCGTGGCCGGGGCTTGCCGCGCGTCGTGTCCTCCGCCGTCTGCAGCTCCAGCTCGGCGTTGATCTCGGCGCCAAGCAGGATGATGTAGAAGCTGAGATAGAGCCAGAACAGCAGCACGATCACCGCGCCGAGCGAGCCGTAAATGCGATCATATTGGGCGAAGTGCGCCACGTAATATGAGAAGCCGGCAGAGGCGACGAGCCAGAGCGTGGTCGAGAACACCGAGCCGACGCTGACCCACATCCACTTCGGACTTCGCCGGCACGGGCCGAAGCGATAGAGCGCGGCGAGCAGGCCAAGCACGAGCAGCGCGAGCAATGGCCAGCGGGCGATGGCGATGATCTGCTCGAAGCCGTGCGAATAGCCGGCATAGGCGAACAGGATCGGCACGTAGACGATGGCCAGCAGCATGACCACGCCGCCGATGATGCCGGCGAGCGCGAAAGTAAAGGCGGCGAGATAGAAACGGACGAAGCTCCGCCGCTCCTTCTCCTCATAGGCGATGTTGAGCGCGGCGAAGATCGCCTGGGTGAGCGACATCACGCTCCATAGCGCAAGCCCGATGCTGACCGCGAAGCTCCAGCCGAGCGCCCGGTTCGAGCTTTCGGCGAGGTTCCTGATCTGCTGGATGACGATGTCATAGGCCTCGGTGGGCAGCACCGAGGAGAGCATGGAGAACTGATTCTCGACGGTCGCCGGGGCGGTGGTGAGCCCGTAAAGCGAGATCAGCGCCGACAGCGCCGGGAAGATGGCGAACAGCGCATAGAAGGCGCAGCCGGCCGAGACCACGGTGAGATTGTCGCGGCCGAACTCGATCCAGACCCTCTGGGCCACCTGCCACCAGCCCTTGAGCGGGATGTGGTAAGGACGCGTGGCGTCGCGGCCGTAAGGATCTGGCTTGCGGGTCATGGCCATATGAAGGATCGTGGAAGGCACGAAAGACAAGGGAAAATGCACCGCGGCCAGGGATTGATCTACACCGCGCGCTGTACAGTTTAGGCCCTTAGAGCATGATCCCGAAAAATTGCAGACTTTTCGGATAGGATCATGCCTCAGAGACAAAGATCCAGCGCGAGATCGTCAGCCAATTTCAGGCGATGTCGCTCTAGAGGATGGGTGGCCGAGTGGTTGAAGGCACCGGTCTTGAAAAGCGTCAACTACCGTTCCCCTGGCCCCTCCCCCTCACCACCCGTTACTGCCTGTCCCTGAAAATCAAAAAGTCAGCCACAGGGCTAACGTAAAACCTTGGGCTATCGCGGTTGCAGTTTCGGTTGCAACTTTTTGCAAAGCGACAAACTCGCTCCATCGTGATGGTTTCCGCGAATGGCGGAGGGGCAGCGCGACGCGCTGCCAACAGCAAGTGGCTTTATGTCGGCCAGGAGGGCTGAGGCTAAGCGCGAGCGGGTTAGGCTGCACTCGCATCGTCGGGTATAGTTCAGCGCGGCGTTCAGGCTTGGACGCCCTTATGGCTCAACTTCAGCCCCGGTCACTCAGGCCGGGGCTTTTTCGTGGCGGTCTTTTTTGCGCTAAAGGTCTTCTTCCGCAATTGTCATCACGTCAACGAATTGTAGTTGGTCGAGGACAACGTAGACGATCAACTCAGCGCCGGGGACTGTCGCCAGGATTGCCGCTGCCTCGCGGAGCTTGGCACGGACGGCTTCCAGTTTTTCGAGATCATCCATGTTCACACCTCCTTAGGAGGCAGGCGGGTCGGCTCGCGCAGGGGAACGGGCCCGCACGAATTTATCCGCCGCGCGCAGTGGGTGTAACCGTGACTTCGCACCGCGCGGCGAGTTGAGCCGCGACGCCGTGCCATCTTGCGCGGCACCCGTCAGCTTCGGCCAGCGCCCAGGTCACTCAGGCAGGGCTTTTTGTTATATGCTCGGGAAGATGCCGAAGAACGGTCCAGACGAAGAGCGAGCGTCCGAAGCCTTCCTCAAGGTTCAACACGTTGTTATCCTTGCCGCGCTCGTGCTCGTATTCGCCCTTGCAGTTCGCCTCACAAGCGGCGTTCCACTTCCGCCTGACATTCGATCTTTTTTTGCACCATCCCACGGTTAGCCGCCCCGGTCTCGCGCCGGCCCCTTCTTTCTGCGATCATTGCAGCCATGCCCCTTCCGCCACCCGAGGAATGCGCCCGCATCGAAGCCGAACTTGACCGGCTCTCACTGGAAGAGATCAAAGCTCGGCTTGCCCACGGTGTCTGGCGTGGCGAGAAGCGCGAATATGTTGAGCTCTATGCCGATCGAAAAGAGCGGGAGAAGTATGAGCGGCTGTCCACCAAGGACCGAAATATCCAACTCCGGATTCGGGCCTTAGCGCTCGGCGCTTTCATTGCAACGCTCGTCGGCTGGTTTCTCTTGTAGCCGCCCATGGACCCGCTCCACGCTACCATCGAGGAGTTCGCCGCCGACGGCTATACGCACATCGAGGCCAACTGTCCGCGTTGCCGTGTGATCCGCCTTCGGGCAATCAACCAGCCTCCGAAAATCTCGATGGGGCTCACGCTCGACAAGCTCGCCCGGCGCCCGCGGTGTGCTGAGTGCGGCGGGCCGCTGCTCTCGGTCAAGCCGTGGCGGCAGACTGATGCGAGCGGTCGAACCTGGGGACAGAGGGGATAAGCGTCGGCTTCGGTCGGCGCCCTTTTTGCTGTCAGTTCAATTCGAAGCCTTTGCCACACCACACCCAACCATTGCCGGGGTCGGGAACGTCGTGGCCGGCAATGTAGCACCATTGATCGGGATGTCGCTCATACACTTGGACGTTAGTGCCGCCCTTCACCGAGCCGAACGGCTTGCCGACGCCACCCGGCAGTTTGTAGATATTGACCTCCTGCGGAACTTTGACCACCGGAGCGCCAACGCTCGTGTTCGCCTTAGGAGGCGCGTTGTGTTCGGACCATCCCTGCTGCTAAGTCTTCTGCTGCATGCACCAACCGAATTGCACTTGCGTGTCGGCGCTCCAGCGGATGCCAGTAAAGCCGCATTTGGCGCCTTGGGCAGCGCGGGCGACTGCCTCGGTAGCATACCAATTGCGGAACTGCGCATCAGGTGCGCTTAGCGCAGGCGTCACCTTGGGGAATTCCGCGTTGAAGGTGCTCCAGGCATCGCAACGAGATGCAAACGGCCGATCATTGTTACAAGCTTGCACCCCGAACGTTCCGTCCCAATTGGCCGGCATGTCTACATTGAGCTCGGCGTTATTCCCCGACGGGTCCACCTCTATTTGCTGCTGTCCAGGCAATCGCACATTGAAGAACTCCGGCCCCGGTTGCGCAATTCTGAGCTTAAGGTTCACCTTCCAACCGGCGCCCGTCTTGACGGCGGACCCCAAGCACCATGCAGGCAGTGCACTGGTTTCTCATCCCTATAGAGAATGCACATCTCCTCCTAGCCGTTTGAGTGAGCTGTCCACCCCTCAGGACAACTAGCGCCTGCGCTAGAGCTGAGGAAAAGAAGAGTGCCAATGACAGCGATCAGAAGCGTGAAAGCGCGATAGCTTCGGCTGAGAGCGTCCATCAACTTCTTCCCTGTCGTCAGAAAGTCGGCGTCAGACTACAATCTCTAATCTTCGAGGGGTTTGGCGAGCTCAAATCCTGCCGTCACCAGCCTCAACCAGTTGCATCACTATACACTTGCACCGGGCGATTGCGCGGGCACTCATAAGCACTGCGTCAACTTGTCAGTGAGTTTAGATGGATGCATAGGCGCAGCCTTGCGGCAGTGCTGCCGATGAAGTGAGGTTTCGTAAGCGCGGCAATCTCGGGCGCTAACGCTCTACGGTCGTTATGGTCCGCAAACCGCCGTCAAGCGTCAATTGCTTACGGCGCTCGATGGATCACCACACCGCTGCGACCAGCAAGGTGGCGCAAACAAGGTGTTGAGAGCGAACGGGTCCTTTATGCACAAACAAATGGTGAGTGCGATGAGAAACAACTCGATCGCCTGCGCGCTTGCGGGTCTCTTTTTCATTTGGGTTTTAGCGCCGTCCCATAGCCTGGCTGCAGAATGTCTTGAATGGGATTTGGGCCAAGTGCCCGAATGGCACTTAAAGCAAGGCGCCGACGGCATTGTCAGTTTCACGTTCCAGCAACACGGCGATCAGCTTACCGGCACTGGCAATTACTATTTCACCCCCAATTACCAAGACAAAACATACGGCAACCTCAATGGGACGATCCACGGCGACACGTTCGAGTTCACCGTGACTTGGGGCGGCGTCTATTCCGGGACGGTAAATTCCGATGGAACCCTGCATGGGCAGACGCACAACACAGCAAGAACCGAGCGAGCGAACTGGAACGCGCGCTTTGAAAAGGCGACTTGCGCGAAATATCAGGAGCCACCAGCTGGAGGTACACCCGCTGGGGGCGGTTCCCAGACACCGCAGAACCAGGGAGGCGAATGGGCTGCCTTTGCCTCGGACGGAAATGGAAATTGGGGCTTCTCGGTCGGCAACACCGCTGAGCAGCAGGCAAAAGACCTCGCCTTGAACGGCTGCGGCGGTGCGGGAAAAGGCTGCAAGGTGTTTTGGACCACCAGGGACAAATGCGTGTCCTATGCCGAGAGTAGGACCGGCGGTTATTGGTATGCGGCTGGCGGCGGCACTAGCCAGGACCAGGCCCGCCAGAAGGCACTCCAAGTCTGCCAGAGCGGGTCGGCGCCTCCTAATAGCTGCAAAACGACGGGAGCCTGGTGCCAATAAGCGAGCATCGCTTCACGCCACCATCGAGGAGTTCGCCGCCGACGGCTATACGCACGTCGAAGCCAACTGCCCGCGCTGTCGGGTGATCCGTCTTCGGTCGATCCACCAGCTTCCGAAAATCTCGATGGGGCTCACGCTCGATGCCCTGGCTCGCCGGCTTCGCTGTGCGGAGTGCGGAGGTCCGCTGCTATCGGTCAAGCCATGGCGGCAGACAGATGCCAGCGGAAGGGTTTGGGGGCGAACCGGCTAAGCGGACATCAGCGCGCAGGACGGCAGCACAGGAACTTGGAGCCGGTGCTGCAGCTCGAACCGAAGCCTCCAACGGGCCTACCTGTTCTTGTGTTGCACAGCCCCCGACTAGGTTCCGAGGGTTCGATAGTCCATCGCAATGGGCCGGATGGGTGGCAGATCGGGTTGCAGCCTTGGTTTCACCAGCCCGCAAACCAAGGTGCTGCAACGCTTTTCTGGGTGCCTGGTAGCGGTTAGCCCAACCGTATCGGGGGCGGACGTCGAGCCAAAGGCGCATCGGAATGTCATACAAAATGCGCTCGAAGGCGCAAGCAGAGATACGCCACGGTACGCGGCAGCTTCCAAGATGCTCAGAAAGAACTGACACGGCTTCTAGGCGCCGCCGACGCGGGCGCCCTCCCCGACCCGAGCACAGCAAGGCCGCCATCACCTTAGACGTTTATGGGCACCTGGTTGAGGGTGCGGACGCGGCAGCGGCGAAGGCAATTGGGGAGGCGCTGAAATGATGGCGCAGGCGAGCAATCCATTTGAAGGCTTGTATCAGGAGAGTACGACTGACGAGCTCAAGCGTTTACGAGAGGAACTTTTGACGCAACGAACGCAGAGGGAAGTTCTTGGAAGGGCTGGTATTACATCGGCGGGTTGCTGGCCGCCATGGGGGCCGTCGCCCAAATTGTGTGGCATGGGATCAGCGAATTTAGCGCGATCCTCTAGTCCTCGGGGCGCCCGCCGTTTGGTTGTGGCACAATGACGATCGGAAACACCGGTCGCGGGATAACGCATACAAGGCTGTCGTGGCGGAGCTTGCGAGACGTGGGCAGAATTAAAGCGGCACAAGCGGCGCCGGTTGCAATCCGGTTGCAGTTTTCGTTTTGTTGCCACGGCGGCGTCAGCTAACTAGTTGAGTTTCCAAGCAAGGATGGGTGGCCGAGTGGTTGAAGGCACCGGTCTTGAAAACCGGCAGACGCGCAAGCGTCTCGAGGGTTCGAATCCCTCCCCATCCGCCAGCCTTATACCTTCCATTTGAGATCACTTGATTGTTCGGTCTTACCCGACGCGACGAATGCGGCCGCCCGCTTCAATCGGTCACGCCTGGCGACAAGCTGACGTGCTAGGGAAGCCGATGGGACGCAGAGCATAAGCGAGGCATCCATGCTTAGAATTTTGATCGTCGGCGCCATTGCAGCAACCAGCTTCGCTGGGCCTGCTCTAGCGGATTGGTGGATCGTCCGGTCGTCGGATCAGGAATGTCTCGTCGTCGACCTCGAGCCGACAGACAAGAGCGTCACGAAAATCGGCAAAGACTCCTATCAAACGAAAGAGCAAGCCGAAGTCGACGCCAAGGGATTATGTAAAGAGCCCACCTTAGCGCCGAAGCCTGATCCCGAAGATGAGTGAGCCTCGGGCATCAATCCTAACCGAACGGCAAAACAAACGCTGGGATCAACCGCAGCTGCCTGGGGCTATAAAGATGCCGAGCCGTTCGGCGGCGAGAAGCGCCAATGTCAGCACTTCTACGGCAGCAATTGTCTCCGCTGGTTTGTCACGCTCACCTATCCGTGCTTGGGCACCCAATTCGACAGGTCGCTAAAGCTCGCTGAGCGGTGTGACTTGGCGGTTGCGCGCTTCCGCCGTGCGCGGGCCGCCGACCAGCCATGACATTCTCTCGCCTTTGACCGGCGGAATGTTGGCCTGCCGCGCCGGACCTCTGCCGAGCGTTGGCTCAGGCGCTGGCCTCGACTGCGGGCCGGCGGCATGGGAGACGGTTCCGGTCCAGGCCCGAGGGCGGCTCAGATGCGGCGGCAGGAGGGTGAGAAGATCGCCGGCGGCCTCATCGATCTGGCCTTGTGTGATGTTGCGGACCTCGATCAGGGTGGTGCCGCAGAGATTGGCCCCGGCAAGACAGGCGCCCGCAAAATCGACTTGGTCGAGCAGTGCCACCGAGAGATTGGCGCCGGAGAGATTGGCGCCGATCAGCCGCGCCTCTCTGAGATCGGTGTCGGAGAGATCGGCGCCGGTCAAATCGGCATTGGTCAGCGTGGCGAAGCGGAGCGAGGCGTGCCGGAGCCGCGCCTCGGCGAGATTGACCGGGCCGCCGTTGATCGGGCCCATCTGCCGCTCGGCCACGCTCAGCGTGATGCCGGTCAGGTTCGGCGTGATGTGAGGATTTTGCGCGCGCCACAGATTCCACGCCCGGGGGCCGCGGCGCAACAGCTCGATATGGTGAGGCTCTGAGGACACGACGCTACTTACGCTACCTGGCAACACAACCGACGCAACTCTATGACTGTCATACGCACAACAAACGATACGCAACGACACTGAAGCTACCAGCGTAACCCAAACGCGGCGTTACCGGCAACGCCCCGGGAGTTGAGTCTGCGCGCGGCGTCGTCTTTCCACGCGCGTGTTGCGGAAGCGCATCACACGGCAGGCAAGAAACAGAAGAGCCGCCCGGAGGCGGCTCTTGCACGATCAGGCTCCGACGCCTGTTTAACGCGGTGGCGCTCAGCCGCCGATGCGGGCGGTACCGGAATGGCCGTCATTCCTCAGCCACTGCACCGACGAGCCGCTACGGGTGAGCTTGTAGCAATAGGTCTTGCCGTCCATCCAGCTCGACCATTGCTGGCAGAGCTGGTCGGCGGCGACCCACCATTTGCCGGTGTCAGAGGCGCCGTCGCCACGCGAAAAGCTCGCGGCGATCGTGCTCATCTTGCCGGACATGTGGCCGTTGGCGTTGTATCGGATCGGCAGCTCGAAGCCCGAGACGTTGAGATAGACGGTCTTGCCGCTGATCGCCTGACGGAGCTCATCGCCCGAAAGCGCGGCGGGCTGGCCAGCGAAGGCCGAAGCCGCCGGTAGCACGAGGCCCACGGCCACAAGAAAGGTTCCGATCTTCATCGCTTCCCCTTATTGGTTGTCTTGGCACTGACATACGAGAATAGCCGGATAGACCCGCCAAACGCGGTCAATTTGCGGCTAACCTTAGCGAATTGCGTGACAAAGTTAAGATCGACAGGAGCGCTCGCGGCGTCGTCTTTCCACGCGCGTGTTGCGGAAGCGCATCACACGGCTCACGCAAAAAGCAGAAGAGCCGCCCGGAGGCGGCTCTTGCACGATCAGGCTCCGACGCCTGTTTAACGCGGTGGCGCTCAGCCGCCGATGCGGGCGGTGCCGGAATGGCCGTCATTCCTCAGCCACTGCACCGAAGAGCCGCTACGGGTGAGCTTGTAGCAATAGGTCTTGCCGTCCATCCAGCTCGACCATTGCTGGCAGAGCTGATCGTCGGCGACCCACCATTTGCCGGTGTCAGAGGCGCCGTCGCCACGCGAGAAGCTCGCGGCGATCGTGCTCATCTTGCCGGACATGTGGCCGTTGGCGTTGTAGCGGATCGGCAGCTCGAAGCCCGAGACGTTGAGATAGACGGTCTTGCCGCTGATCGCCTGGCGGAGCTCATCGCCCGAAAGCGCGGCGGGCTGGCCAGCGAAGGCCGAAGCCGCCGGCAGCACGAGGCCCACGGCCACAAGAAAGGTTCCGATCTTCATCGCTTCCCCTTATTGGTTGTCTTGGCACTGACATACGAGAATAGCCGGATAGACCCGCCAAACGCGGTCAATTTGCGGCTAACCTTAGCGAATTGCGTGACAAAGTTAAGATCGACAGGGAGCGGGGGCTTCCCGCCGCCGCTTAAGCTTTGTGCTTGGCCGGCGGCTTGGCGGTCTGCCTGGCCTTGGCCTTGGCCTTCATCCTCTGGCGCCGGCGCATGGCGATCACGTTGACCACCTCGACGCCTGCGGCGAAGGCCATGGCGAAGTAGATATAGCCGCGCGGGATGTGGAAGTGGAAGCCGTCGGCGATCAGCGCCGCACCGATCAGCAGCAAAAAGGACAATGCGAGCATCTTGGTGGTCGGGTGCCGCTCGATGAAGGCGGCGACCGGCTCTGAGGCGAAATACATCACCAGGATGGCGACCGCGACCGCCGCGATCATCACCTCGACATGCTCGGCCATGCCGACCGCGGTGATGATCGAGTCGATCGAGAACACGAGGTCGATGATGGCGATTTGCAGAATGGCAGAGGTCATCGAATCGACGACGCGCGCGCCGGTGCCGTTTCCGCCCTCGTCCTCGCCCTCGATGTCGTGATGCATCTCGCGCGTGCCCTTGACCAGAAGGAACAGGCCGCCGGCGATGAGGATCAGGTCGCGCCAGGAGAAGTCGTAGCCCGCCACGCTGAACACGGGCGTCGTCAGGTGGATGATATAGGCGATGCCGCCCAGCATGATGACGCGGAAGATCAGGGCGAGCGACAGGCCGACGCGACGCGCCGTCAGCCGCTGCTCGGGCGCCATGCGCGACACCATCAGCGAGATGAACACGACGTTGTCGATGCCGAGCACCACCTCCATCGCGCTCAGCGTGATGAAGCTCGCCCAGACATGCGGATCGGAGAGCCAGTCGATAAGCGTCATGCGGCCTTAGGTTCAGGCGTCCGTTAGTCCCCGGAGAGCTTTAGCTTAGGCGGAAAGCGAGGTCCATGGCCACCGGGTCGGTCAGAGAAAAGTCTCATCCCTCACCCGAGCGAGCGCGCGAGACCGATGCTCGCCAAATAGGCAGCCGTCAGCACGAGCAGCGCCTGAATCCACAGCGGCGACGGGAAAGGATTGGCGATTGCGAACGCGGCGGCCGCGATCCACACCAGCGTAGCGAGGCAGGTGAGCGGGCGAAGCCGCGCCACGCGGAAGGGATGTACGCTCAGGATCGGCACGAAGGTGAGCGCCACGAACAGCACAACGATGGCGAGTGCGACATAAGGGGGAAGCTGGAAGGCGAACAGATAGAGCAGCACGACGTTCCAGATTGCCGGGAAGCCGACGAAATAGCCCTCCTCGGTCTTGCTGTTCAGGTCGGCAACATGGAACAGGCTGGACAGCAGGATGGCGGCGGCGGCAGGCAGGCGGAACGGCTCGGGCAGGAGATCGGACAGGCTCAGGGCGAAGGCCGGCACCACGACATAAGTGAGGTAGTCGATGATGAGGTCGAGCCGCTCGCCGCTGAAGCGCGGCCACACGGTCTTGACGTCGACCGCGCGCGCGAGCGGACCGTCGATCGCATCGACGATGAGCGCGACGCCCAGCCAGACGAACATCGTCTGCACGTCGCCTTCATGCGCCGATCGAAGCGCAAGAAGCGCGAGCACCGCGCCCGAGGCGGTGAGCACATGCACCGATACGGCGCCGATCAGTCTGATCATCGACAATTGACTTGGGTCGGTCCCCTGCCCCCGCGCGTGAGCGACGTGCCGAGCTCGCTGGTCCGCATCATGATCTAGAAGTGGCGCTTGACCTTCCCCAGCACGGTCACGTCCTGGTTCTCGTCGAAGCTCGGTCCCTGCTGGATCTGCAATTGCTTGTCGTCCCCGCCATAGAGCAGCTCGAGTCCGAAATTGAGCTTGGGCAGGATCGAGTAGCCGAACATCGTGACGCCGCCACTGTCGGCCTTCTGATCGGCGCTGACGCCTGGCGTGCCGAGCTGGAGCGGCGCGGTCTTTGCTTGAGGTGGAGCCTGCGTCGCGGGATCGGGCGGCGGCACAGGCGTCTCCTGGAAGGCAAAGGCCGGGGCGGCGCTTGCGAACAGCGCGGCGATCAACCCGGCAATGACGAGATGCCTTCGCATCGAAAAGTCTCCGCTGCGATCGAGCATGCGCTTGCGCCAAAGACCGCGCAAGCCTGTCCAGGCCGTGGTTAATGCGCTGTTAAGTTTGGCGATTTCCGCGCGATTGGCGATGCTTGTGGCCGCAGCGCCACAGGCGTCCCGGCGACGTTTCGCAGGTGCGCGGGCAAAGAAAAAGGGCCGCCCAAAGGGCGGCCCCGCTCAGCTCCTGGGAAGGGGGAGCTTTCGCTTAGAAATACATTCTCGCGCCAGTGTAGAAGAGATCGAAATTGTCCAACGGCTCGCTGATGCGCTTCTGGGTGCTGTCGATCAGATCGACCGTGGGCTCGAGGTGCTGATAGACCGCGTAGAGATGCAGCGCGGCGGAGTCGATCGCCTGATCGAAGCCGAGATACCATCGACTGACATTCGAGCCGGTGATCTCAGTGGCGACGGCAAGATCGGGGAAGGTGCCGGCCTTGCAAGCCCGCGTCGGTCCGCACGCACCGCCGATGCCGTTGTTGATCTGAAGATAGCCGCCGAAGAACGACGAGTCGCCCAAGGCGCCGAGCGACCAAATGTGGCGCTGGATGCCGATGCGCGCGTCCCACGCATTCATGCCGGGCGAGTTGGTTCCGTCGAACACGCCGGCGTTCTGTCGGTTGCTGTCGTTGCTGTCGGAGAAGCTGAAGGCCGTGAAGGCGAATAGACCGGTCGGGTTGTGCTTAATGGACGCCGAACCTGCCCATTCGTCGATGTCGCGCCTGAAGCCATTGAGACCGCCGCCCGAGTTCTGCTGGTTCTCGTCGGCGATTTCTCGTAGGCGATACCGGCGCCGACCACCCATGTGTCGTCTTTCGAAGTGCCGGTCCCACCACCAAAGGGCGAGAAGCTGTTCTTAAAGCGGAGGCTGCCACCCCAGATGTCGTCTTCCGACCAGCCCGCTTGCGCGCTGAAGCCTCCCCAAGTCGGGGTGGTATAGGCGACACCGTTGCGGCGGGTCGAGCAGTCGAAGGCCGAGGTGCTGCTATAGCATTGCGAGATCGCCTGCCACTTCAACTGACCGGCGCCGCCGACCTCGGTGTTGAAGCCCTTCGGCCTCAAGAAGAAACCGCGGTTCATGTGGTTGTCCGACGTCATCGTGTCTTCGAGATCGGTGACGTCGGTATCTTTGGTGATGTCGTCCTTCGGCGTCTTGGTCAAACCCCAGCGCACGTTTCCGAATGTCTTGTTATCGAGATACATGAAGGATTGACGCAACAGCAGGAGGCGGGCTTCGTTACCGAGCGTCCCGCCTGAACGGGTCCCGTTGTCGTCGTCGATCTGATTGACGGCCTCCGAGGAAGCAGACCTGACCTCAGCCTCGATCTGATATCCCGCCGACCACTCGCCGGTAATCTTGGCAGAACCCTTCAGCCCGAAGCGGCTCGAACTCGTAGGAGTTGTCGACCGAGTAGGCATTCTGCTCGGCGCCGTCGTCCCAGAACAACATCGCACGGTTCATCTTGCCGTAGACGGTGACCGAGACCTTCTTGTTGCCTTTGCGGGCGGTCGTCGCTTCAAGCTCGGCGACCCGCTCCTCGAGATCGGCGCAACAATCGCCGCCGAGATCGGCCGCTCTAGCTGGCTTCTGTACGCAGACCACCGTGCCTACGGCGCCCAGCAACGCGGCGAGCGCCAGCCGGCTAGCAGTCCCCCGAAATCCCCCGATCATGACCCCTCTCCACTGTTAACGGTGTTGTTTTGGAACCTTGTTCAGTCGCTAGAGACTTCCCCCGCCTCTCACACCTCATGCGCCCAGGGCCTTGCGCTTTCGAGCACATCGGCCGTCCCTAGCGTTTTATTTGGCGAGCAATGACGTTCTCATGACAGCCAAAAGACAGGTCGGCTTTTGCGTGGTCCTGTTGCCGGAAGGCAACAGCTCGGACCGGCGAGGCTGAGGCGGCTTTGACGGTTGCGAGCGAGCTTAAGCTCTTGAGACTGCGCGAGAAGTAAGCGCGGGGAGCGCTTGCGCTTGCAGACCGGCGGAAATCAGAGCGCGCTGGGCAGGTCCGCGGTCGAAAGGAGCGCGATCTCGGGTCAGGCAGGAGAATCGGCGCCGAGAATTGAAGGGCCGCCCCTAAGGGCGGCCCTTTGCTGCTCTCCCCAGGGAAAGGAGGTCAGCTCGCTAAAAGTCGAGACGAGCGCCGGTGTAGAACAGCTGGAAATTGTCCAGTGGCGCCGAGACGTTGGCAAGTTTTGAGTTCGATCAGGTCAACGTCGGCATCGAGGTGCTGATAGACGGCGTAGAGATGGAGCGTGCCGGCAGCATCGATCGCCTGGTCGTAACCGAGATACCAGCGGCTGACGTCGGCCCCGGTGATTTCGGTGACGACGTTCACGTTCTCGAACGTGCCCGCCGCAAGTTTGCGGGTCGCGCCGCCGGCGCCGCCGATACCGTCGTTGATGTTGCTGAAGCCGCCGAAGAACGATGAGTCACCCAGCTCGATGAATTTGCGCTGGATGCCGATCTGAAGGTCGTAGGCATTCATGTCGGGCGAGCTCTTGCCGTCGAACACGCCGGCGTGCTCACGGTTCGAGTCGTTGTTCTGCGAATTGCTGAAGGCGCCGAAGAAGAACAGACCGGTCGGCTTGTGCTTGATCGACGCGGAACCGGCCCACTCGTCGATGTCGCGCTTGAAGCCGGCGAGGCCGCCGCCTGAGTTCTGGATGTTCTCGTCGCGGTATTTCTCGTAGCCGAAGCCCGCGCCGACTTCCCAGTTCTCGCCCCACTCCTTTTTGTAGCGAAGCGCGCCACCCCAGATGTCGTCCTCGAACACGCCCCACGAGGCGCTGAAGCCCGACCACTCGGGCGTCCAATAGGCAACGCCGTTCCGCCGCGTCGAGCAGACGAAGGCGTTGCTCGAGCCATAGCACCGGGAAATGTCGGACCATTTGAGGGTCGAGAGATCCTTCTCGGTGTTGCCGCCCTTCGGACGCAGGAAGAAGCCCTGGCTCATCCGATTGTCGGAATGCATCGTGTCTTCGAGCTCGGTGACGTTGGTATCCTTGGTCACGTTGTAGATCGGTGTCGCGGTGAGACCCCAGCGCACCTGACCCAACTGCTTGTTGTCGAGATACATGTAGGAGTGGCGCAGCAGAAGCAGCCGCGACTCGTTGCCGAGCACGCCGCCCGAGCGCGTTCCGTCGTCGTCGTCGAGCTGGTTCACCGCGTTGGAGGACGCGGACAAGGTTTCTGCCTCGATGCGGTAGCCCGCCGACCAATCGCCCTTGATCTTGACCGAGCCCTTGAGGCCGAAGCGCGAGGACTTGTAGTTGTTGTCGACGGTGTAGGCCTGTTTCTCGGCGCCGTCGTCCCAGAACAGAACGGCCTTGTTGAGCTTGCCGTACAGAGTGACGGATACTTTCTTGTTGCCCTTGCGGACAGTCGTGGCCTCAAGCTCCGCAACCCGCTCCTCGAGATCGGCGCAGCAATCGCCGCCGAGATCGGCGGCTCGAGCGGCGGGCGCGTGCGATAGAGCACCCGCGAAAAGTGTGACGCCGGCAGCAATGAGCAGGCGCGAATGTATCCCCAGTCCCCGAATCATGACGCTTTGTCCCCCGTTTTCGTTGCGTAAACCCTAGCAGTCTGGTCGTGATTGGCAATATCGATGTATTTCTTTGTTCCCCAGCTTGTTAGAACTGCTTTTCCCTGTGACACATTTGACACATTCCGAAACATTGGGCTCACGTGAGCGGGATGATTGCCGTGCCGCGATTGGCCCAATGGCTAACCGGGTGCGCCCAAGCTACGGTGGCGGCACAGCTGTGAGGCATTAAGGTTCGGAATGAGCGAGAGAATCGACGCCTCCGGTGCTGCGCTTGCCTGCGATGCCGCGGTGGTCGGGGCAGGTCCTGCCGGCATCGCCGCCGCGCTCGCGCTCGCCCATGTCGGGGCCGAAGTGGCGCTGATCGGGCCGCCGCCGGCAAAACCGAGCGGACGTTCCAGCGAAACGCGCACTGCGGCGCTGCTTGCGAGCTCGGTCGATTTGCTGAGGGCGCTCGGGGTGTTCGACTCGCTTGCCGCCGACGCAGCGCCGCTCAAGGCGATCCGCATCATCGACGTCTCGCGAAGCCTCATCCGCGCGCCGGACATCGAGTTCAGGGCGAGCGAGATCTCCCTTCCCGCCTTCGGTTACAACATCGCCAATACCGCTCTGGTCGAGGCGCTCTACGCCCAAGCGCAAGTCAAGCTCGCTACCATCGTCCCCTCGAGCGTGGCGCGCGTCGCCTTGGATGGGGAGAAGGCGAGGCTCGATTGCGCCGACGGCACCGCGGTCGAGGCGTCGCTGGTGGTCGCAGCCGACGGCAGGCGATCGCTCTGCCGCGAGGCTGCGGGAATCGAGGTCAGCGAGTGGCGCTACGACCAGGGCGCGATCGCCTCGAGCTTCCGGCATGCGCGCAGCCATGACGGCGTGGCGATCGAGCTGCATCGCGAGAGCGCATCGCTGACCACAGTGCCGCTGCCAGACCCGCGCGGCTCGGCCCTCATATGGGTCGGCTCGACGGCGGAGATCTCATCGCTCATGGAACGTGACGACGAGCGCTTCGCCGATGCGCTCGCCGAGCGGCTCGACGGGCTTCTCGGTCAGGTCGAGCGCGTGGGGCCGCGCAGTTTCTTCCCCGTGGCCGGGCTCACCGCGAAGAGCCTGGCGGCGCGCCGCACCGCTCTCGTCGGCGAGGCCGCGCACATCCTTCCGCCGATCGGCGCGCAGGGCCTCAATCTCGGTCTGCGCGATGCCGCCGCGCTCGCCGACTGCGTCGCCGATGCGCTTGGCCGCGGCGCTGACCTTGGCGGCAACGATGTGCTGCAAGCCTATGCCGGCGCGCGGCGGCTCGATGTGCTGTCGCGCGCGATCGGTGTCGATCTCCTCAACCGCTCTCTGCTGACGAGCCTCGTCCCGTTGCAAGCGGCGCGCGGCATCGTGCTGCACGGGCTAAAGGCCCTGCCACCCTTGCGCCGCATGGTCATGCGCGTCGGGCTCGAGCCTCCTAGCGCGCTGCCAAGCCTGATGCGGGGCGGCCAAGCTTGACGTGGCGGGAAGCATTTGTCACGAGGAGGGCTCCCCTCACCTCCAAGCCAAACGCGACGCTTCAGCAACAAGGATCTGCTGGTGGTCAAAAGCTCGAAGATCTCGTTCCTGCGCAACCTGCGCTACCAGGCCGAATATGTCGGCTTGCGCTTCCTGATCGGGCTGGTGCGGCTGTTTCCGCTCGACCTCGCCTGCGCCATCTCGGCCAAGGCATGGCGGCTGATCGCGCCTTATAACCGCCGGCACAAGCGCGCGCTCGCCAATCTCGAGCGCGCTTTCCCGGAGAAGACGCCAGAGGAGCGCGAACGGATCGCGCGCGCGGCGTGGGGAAATCTCGGCCGCGTCATGGTCGAGACCATGTGCATCGACCGCATCCTCAGAGATCCGGGGCGCCTGCACGTCACCAACGGCCATTGGATCAGCCGCTATAAGAACAAGATGGGCCCGGCGCTGATCGTCACCATGCATATGGGCAATTGGGAGCTCGGCATGTGGCCGGTGACGCTCGCCGGCGTGCGCCCGGCCGGCGTCTACCGCCAGGTGAAGAATCCTTATGTCGACCGCTATCTCCGGTCGCAGCGCGAGGAGCTCTATCCGGGCGGCCTGTTCGGCCGCGGCCGCGCCGCCGGTCAGGACGAGACGCAGAAGACCGCGCGTCTCATCATGGATTATGTGCGCCAGGGCGGACGCCTCGGCTTCATCTCCGATCTCTACGACGCCAACGGTATCGAGGTGCCGTTCTTCGGCCATCCCGCCAAGTCCATGCCGATCGCGGCGATGATCGCGCGTCGGGTCGGCGCGCGCATCTGGATCGGCCGCTGCATGCGGATCGGCAACCGCGCCGTGTTCGACGTCAATGTCAACGAGCTCAGGATCCCGCGCACGGCCAATCAGGCCGAGGACATCCGCTCGATCACCGCGGCGATCCAGCGCCACTTCGAGATTTGGATCAGGGAGACCCCAGAACAGTTCATGTGGTCGAACCGCCGCTGGTCCTAGAGCATGATCCTGGTCAGACTATTTCGCTCGAATGTATCGTCAGTGAGCGTCTGAACCGATCTTCGGCAAGATCATGCCCAAATAAAGGGCGAGAGCGACATCGCGATTCAACTTGGCGGAGTTTCGTCCGCGCAACACTCCCAAGTTAAGTTGACAGCGCCCGCCCGCTTCGCTCTTATCGTCACAAAGAATCGGGGGTTTGGGTTTCCTGTCAATGTCTACCGTCCGCAATGCAAGATTTCAGATTGGGCAGGTGGTGCGCCACCGGCTCTATCCGTTTCGCGGCGTGATTTTCGACGTCGACCCCAGCTTCAGCAACACCGAGGAATGGTATCGCTCCATTCCGCAGGAGGTCAGGCCCAACAAGGACCAGCCCTTCTATCATCTGCTCGCCGAGAACGCCGACACCGAGTACATCGCCTATGTGTCGGAGCAGAACCTCGTCGCCGATGGCTCTGACGAGCCGCTCCGCCATCCGCAGGTGCCCGAGTTGTTCGAAGATTTGCGCGATGGCATTTTCCGCTTCCGCTTCCTGCAAGAGCACTGAGCAGCGCCTTTCGCGCCCCGGCTCACGCCCTCTCCTCCCAGAAACGAGCAGGCCGCCCCGGCGAACCGGAGCGGCCTGCTCGATCTTTGCAAGCTTGCGAGCGCGTGCGCTATTCGGGCGGCGGCGGCGGCGCGATCTTCTTCGGCGCGGCTGAAGCATTGCCGGCCGCGGGCGCGGCGGCCTGCCCCTGAGCGGTCGGCGTCTGCTGCGCTTCCTTCTTCTGCTGCGCCTCGGCGGCCTTGGCGGCGAGCTCCTGCTGCCGCTTGCGGAACACTTCCATCAGCTGGCGGCGGGACTCTTCGTATTTGGCGTTGTCGACCGGCGCGCCGTCATAGGCCTTGGCGAAGCCAGTCAGCGGCACGGGAAAGCCCATCGTCTTCTGCTGGATGTTCATGGCAGCGACGACCATCTGCTTGCCCTTGCGCATCGAGTCGAAGATTTCCTTGGTGAGCTCCATCTGCACCTGGCAGCTGGTCGGGAAGCAGAGCGTGTATTGCAGCTGGATCGGCTGGGCGTCATCGATCTTGATCTGCACGCCGGCCGGGATCACCAGCGCGTAGGCCGTCGGCACTCTGACGAGAAGCTGCTGCTTCTCCTCGCCTTCGGCCTGGCGCACGGCAGCGGCGATCAGCACCATGCCGGTATTGGGCTCGAGCCCTTCGTGATTGATGAGGCAGATCTGCTTGCCCTGGGTCTGATCGCCCTTCATGCAGAGCTTGACCCAAGCATCGTCAGGTACAGCCGCGGCATCGCCGGCAGGCTTGCCGGCAACGGCGGGAGCACCAGCGACGGCGGGAGCGCCGGCGACCGGGTTCTTGGGAGCTTGTGAGGTCTTGGGCACGGCCGGCGCTTGCGCCGCACCGCCCTGTTGCGCCATGGCCGAAGGCATGGCAACGCCTAAAGCGAGCACACCGGCGCCCGCGCAAAGCATCACTCGTCTCGCATTGTCGCGCAGCATGTTTAAACGATCCCTGGACCAGATCATCAACCGACCTTTCCTCTCTTCGCGGGCAGGTTTAGGTCTTGAACCGTATAACCCCGTTCCCGCGTCTTTGCGAATAGGGTCAATACCCGAATTGAGGCGTGGGCGTGGCTGACCGCCGCGCCCGGAGACTTTCTTGGCCACCCTCTCTAGGGGGCCTAACCTTTTTCGTTAGCATGCCCGTGGCCGCCGCGCCGGATTGCGTTGCAGGCGATATTACCCTTAAGTCCTGCTGCAATGCGGAATGCATCTATAGCCATGCGCGCGCGCCGTTGAAAGCCCCTATTTCATTGCTGATGCTGGCGCTTCTGGCCGTGCCATGCGGCGCTCGCGCCGAGCCCTTGCCGGGCATCGCCATGCATGGCAGCCCGCGCGAGACGGCCGGCTTCGACCACTTTCCCTACGTGAAGGAGGACGCGCCGAAAGGCGGCCGCGTGACCTTCGCCATGCAGGGCTCCTATGACAGCCTCAATCCGCTGATCGTGAAGGGTGAGCCGGCCGACGGCGTCCGCGATTACGTCTATGAGAGCCTGCTCGCGCGCGCCAATGACGAACCGTTCACGCTTTACGGGCTGATCGCCGAGGCGGTCGAGACGCCGCCCGACCGAAGCTTCGTCGAGTTCACGCTGAACCCTGCGGCCAAGTTCTCGGACGGCACGCCGATCACCGTCGACGACGTGATCTTCTCGCACGCGCTGCTGCGCGATCACGGCAGGCCCAATCACCGCTCTTATTACAAGAAGGTCGTCAAGGTCGAGCAGACCGGTCCGCGCAAGGTGCGCTTCACCTTCGACCAAAGCGGCGACCGCGAGATGCCGCTGATCATGGGCTTGATGCCGATCCTGCCGAAGCATCTCATCGACCCCGACCAGTTCGAGAAGACGACGCTCGACCCGCTCATCGGCAGCGGTCCCTACACCATCGCCAAGGTCGATCCCGGCAAGTCGATCACTTTCAAGCGCGATCCCAACTATTGGGGGCGCGATCTCCCGGTCAATCGCGGGCTCTATAATTTCGATGAGATACGCTACGACTATTATCGCGACGCGGGCTCGATGTTCGAAGCCTTCAAGTCGGGGCTGGTGCAGCTTCGCAACGAGGACGATCCGACACGCTGGACCGAGACCTACGACTTTCCCGCCGCGCGCGACGGACGCGTAGTCAAGGAGGAGCTGCCGCTAGAGACCCCGGCCGGCATGTCGGCACTGGTGTTCAACACGCGCCGTCCTCTGTTCGCCGACCAGCGCGTGCGCGAGGCGCTGATCAGGCTGTTCGATTTCGAATGGGTGAACCGCACGCTCTATCACGGCCAGTATGCGCGCAGCGAAAGCTACTTCGCGCGCTCGGACCTGTCATCGCATGGCCACCCGGCTGACGCGACCGAGCGGGCGCTGCTCGCGCCCTATCTCGGTCAGGTCAAGCCGACGATCATGGACGGGAGCTTCGCGCTTCCGGTGAGCGACGGCACCGGCGAGAACCGCGAGG
Organism: uncultured Alphaproteobacteria bacterium; assembly: GCA_963791255.1. GTDB lineage: Bacteria > Pseudomonadota > Alphaproteobacteria > Rhizobiales > Methyloligellaceae > Methyloceanibacter. Next base: position 70,255 of record CAWBSA010000007.1, read on the forward strand.
GGCGGGTCGCGGCGCTGAAGCTGTTGGAACAGGCCGGCTATCAGTTCAAGGACGGCAAGCTCGTCAATGTGGCGACCGGCGAGCCCTTCCAATTCGAGATTCTCGCCGCCACCCGCGCCCAGGAACGGCTCCTGCTCACCTACGCCGCGGCCTTGAAACAGGTAGGAATCGAGGCGCGAATCCGTCAAGTTGACTCAGCCCAATATCAGAGGCGCAAGCAGACCTACGATTTCGACATGATCCAGTATTACTGGCCGGTCTCGCTGTCGCCGGGAAACGAGCAATCGTTTCGGTGGGGGAGCGAGGCTGCGGTGACGGAAGGCTCGTTCAACTATGCGGGCGTGAAGAGCGCCGCGGTCGATGCCATGATCGAAGCGCTGCTCAAGGCCGACGACGGCGACGCCTTCACTTCCTCGGTGCGCGCGCTCGACCGCGTGTTGCTCTCAGGCGATTATGTCATCCCCCTGTACCACCTGCCCCGGCAATGGGTCGCCCATTGGCGCGAGCTGAAGCGGCCCCAGATGACGCCGCTTTACGGCTACCAGATCGACAGCTGGTGGATCGCCCCTGACGCGGTCTCCCCTCCCGGCCAAGGCGCCGCCCAACCCTGATGCTGCCGATGAGCACGCTCCCCTTGCCGGAGATAGAGAGGGACGTGGAGAGCCGGGAGCCGCCGCTCACCGCCGAGGGCCTGTTGCGGCGCCGCGCCTTGCAACGGCCGGACGGCGCCGCCCTGTTCGATCCGCCGAACCGCTCGCTGCTCGGGCTTGGGCACGCACGCAACTACACCTATCGTGAGGCGGACGCGGCAGTCGATGCGCTCGCCTCATTCTTCATCGAGATCGGGCTCGATCCCGGCGACAGAATCGCCGTGCAGCTCCCCAATCTCGCGCTGCAACCGCTCGTGCTGCTCGCCGCGTGGCGCGCCGGGCTCGCCGTCGCCATGCTGCCGATGCTGTGGCGTGGCTATGAGATCGGCAGAGTCTGCGAGGCGATCGAGCCCAAGGCGCTGATCGGGATCTCGAGCTTCGCCGGCGGAAAGCAATGCGAGGAGCTTTGCCTAGTCGCAGCACCGCATCTCTCGGTGCGCTTCGTGCTCGGCTTCGGCCACGACCTCCCCGACGGCGTCATCTCGCTCGACGAGGCGATCCTCGGATACGGGCCTTCGCGGCGCGCGATCGAGGCGCCGCCGCGCAAGGGGCCGGCGCTGATCAATTTCACCGCCCGCGCCGGCTTGCCGTTAGTGCCGATCTACCGCAGCGAGGACGAGCTTCTTGCGCTCGGCGCAATGACCGTGCTCGCGATGTCGCTCGACAGCCGCGACGTCATCCTCAATCCCTATCCGCTCACCGGACCGGTCGGGCTTTCGCTCGGGCTCGCGTCCTGGCTCATTAGCGGCGCGGTGCTCGCGCAGCACCAGCCGTTCGACTACGGCGTGTTCGTGCAGCAACTGCTTGACACGAGTGCGACCGTCACCGCGCTCCCCTCGCCGATCCTTGCCGAACTCGCCAAGGACGGCGTGCTGCACGAGCCGAAATGCGGGCTCCGGCGGCTCGGCGCGGTGTGGTCGACCTACGATCACACGCTGCCGCTGTCGCTTGGCACCGGCGCGCTGCTGTTCGATCTCTATCCGCTCGGCGATCTCGCTTCGGTGGTGCTCCGCCGCGAGACGCGCACCCGCCACTCGCCGCTCCCGCTCGGGCCGGTCAAGGTGGGCGAGGACGGCGACGGCGCGGTATTCGTCGAGACGCGGCTCGAGACGGTCGACGCGCTCGGTTGCCAGAGCCTCGGCGACGGCGAGATCATGCTGCGCGGGCCGGTCGTGCCGCGCGGCGCCGTCTACGGTCCGCTCGCCCGCGACGCCGACGGCTTCGTCGCGACCGGGCTGCACGCCGCGATCGAGAACGGGATCGCGCCTTCGATGCAGATCGTGCGCGATCCGGAGCTGTTGCATCACGGCGGCGCGGCCATCGCCGCGAGCGAGCTCGACGGGCTGTATCAGGCCTATCCCGGATTTCTCGATGCCGCCTGTTTCGCCCTGCCCGATCCGATCCTGTGCGACCGCATCTTCGCCGCGGTGTCGCCCAAGCCCGGCCAGTCCGTGTCGCTCGAGACGCTGCATCAGTTCCTCGAGGACCGGCAGGTCGCGCCCTACAAATTCCCCGACAGACTGCTGGTGGTGAAAGAGATCCCGCGCGACGCGACCGGCCGCATCCTCCGCGACCAAATCCTGGCGCAGGTGATTCGCAAATCCCGCCTCTGTCATGGCCGGGCTCGTCCGGACATGACTGGGAAGGATCGCCGGAATGACGTCCGTTTCTAAGCCGCCTGCTTCACCTTGCCGGCGATCTTGACGAGGCGCTGCAGAAGCGCACGCGCGCCGGCAAGCCGCTCCTCGGGCGTCTCCCAATCGGCGTAAACGATCAGCCGGTGGTCGGGCTGGAGCTTCACTCTCTTGCCCTCATCGCGGATGAAGGCGATCAGCCCTTCGGGATTGGCGAAAGCCTTGTTGCGGAAGGCAATGACCGCGCCCTTGGGCCCGGCGTCGATCTGCTCGATGCCGGCCTGGCGGCACAGTCCCTTGATCTGGACCACGTCGAGCAGATGGCGCACCTCCTGCGGCATGGGGCCGAAGCGATCGATCAGCTCGGCGGCGAAGCCCTCGATGGCATCATGGCTCTCGACGCCCGACAGCCGGCGATAGAGCCCGAGCCGAACTTGCAGGTCTGGCACGTACTCCTCGGGGATCAGCACAGAGGTGCCGAGATTGATGCGCGGCGACCATTGGTCCTCGATCACACCCTCGCCGCCTCTGATCGCGGCGATGGCCTCCTCCAGCATCGACTGGTAGAGCTCGTAGCCGACCTCCCTGATATGCCCCGACTGCTCCTCGCCCAGGAGATTGCCGGCGCCCCTGATGTCGAGGTCGTGGCTTGCGAGCGCGAAGCCGGCGCCGAGCGTATCGAGCGATTGCAGCACCTTGAGCCGCTTCTCGGCGGCGGGTGTCATCCGCGCATCGGCGGCTATGGTGAAATAGGCATAGGCCCTGATCTTGGAGCGCCCGACGCGGCCGCGGAGCTGATAGAGCTGGGCGAGACCGAACATGTCCGAGCGATGCACGATCAGCGTGTTGGCGGAGGGGATGTCGAGGCCGGATTCGACGATCGAGGTCGACAACAGCACGTCGTATTGCCGGTCGTAGAAGGCGTTCATCACTGAATCCAGCTCGCGGCTACCCATCTGGCCGTGGGCGCGTCCGACCTTGAGCTCGGGCACGTGCTCCTGAAGAAACGCCGCCGCATCGTCGAGGTCGGAGATGCGCGGCACCACATAAAATGTCTGGCCGCCGCGATAGCGCTCGCGTAGCAGGGCCTCGCGCAGGATGACGGGGTCGAACGGCGTCACATAGGTGCGCACCGCAAGGCGATCGACCGGCGGAGTTGAGATCAGCGACATCTCGCGCACGCCTGAGAGCGCGAGTTGCAGCGTGCGCGGGATCGGGGTCGCGGTCAGCGTCAGCACGTGCACGTCCTCGCGGAGCTGCTTCAGCCGCTCTTTGTGCTGCACGCCGAAATGCTGCTCCTCATCGACGATCAGCAGGCCGAGATCGGCGAACTCGATACCCTTGGCGAGCAGTGCGTGGGTGCCGACGACGATGTCGATATCGCCGGACTTGATGCCGGCCTTCATCTCGGCGCGCTCCTTGGCGCTCACCAGCCGCGAGGCCTGAGCGATCTTGACGGGGAAGCCGCGAAACCGCTCGGTGAAGGTGTGGAAGTGCTGGCGCGCAAGCAGCGTGGTCGGCACCACGACCGCGACCTGCTTGCCGGCCAGCACGGCGATCAGGCTGGCCCTGAGCGCCACCTCGGTCTTGCCGAAGCCGACATCGCCGCAGATCAGCCGGTCCATCGGGCGGCCGCTGCCGAGATCCTCGACCACCGCGCCGATCGAGGTGGTCTGGTCCTCGGTCTCCTCGTAAGGGAAGCGCGCCGAGAACTCGTCATAGACGCCCTCCGGCGGGGTCAGCACCGGCGCCTGGCGAAGCTCGCGCAAGGCCGCGACCTTGATCAGCTTCTCGGCCATGTCGCGGATGCGCTGCTTGAGGCGAGCCTTACGCGACTGCCAGCCGACGCCGCCCAGCCGATCGAGCTGCACACCGGACTCGTCAGAGCCGTAACGGCTGAGCAGCTCGATATTCTCGACCGGGAGATAGAGCTTGTCGCCACCGGCGTAATGCACTTCGAGGCAGTCATGCGGCTCGCCGGCGGCCTCGATCTTGGCGAGCCCGGCGAAACGGCCAATGCCGTGATCGGCATGGACCACGAGATCGCCGACGGTGAGGCTCGACGCCTCGGTGAGCACGTCGCTGCCGCGCTTGCCGCGCGACTTCCGCACCAGCCGGTCGCCGAGAATGTCCTGCTCGCCGATCACGGCGATCCCGGGCGCCTCGAAGCCGGTCTCGAGCGGCAGCACGGCAACGGCCGTGGTCGAGGGCGGCAGGTCGAGCGCCTCGGCGAAGCTCGTCACGGTCTTCGTCTCGCCGCCGCCATGCTCGGCAAGGAGCGTCGCCAGCCGCTCGCGCGCGCCGTTGCTCCAGCAGGCGACGATCACGCGCTTGTACTCGCCGTGCAGGCGCTTGGCGTGCGTCACCACGGCGTCGAACACGTTCACGCCCTCGGTCTGGCGCTCGGCGGCGAAGGTGCGTCCCTGCCTGCCGCGAAACGAGACGACGGTCGTGCCCGGCTGCTCGGGATGCTCGAACGGATCGAGCGCGATGGTCTGACGGTCGCCTAGCGCTTGCTCCCAGTCGGCCTCGCTCAGGAACAGGCTCTCCGGCGGTACGGGATGATAAGGCGGCGCGCCGAACGCTTTGCGCTCGAGCGCCTGCGCGCGGGCATCGTAATGGTCGGCGATCTGCTCCAGCCGCTTGGCGCGCGCATCGTCGACCAGCGGATCGAGGCTGACGGCGGCGCCCGGCAGATAATCGAACAGCGTGGCGAGGCGATCGTGGAACAGCGGCAGCCAGTGCTCCATGCCCTGATGCTGGCGCCCCGCCGAGATCGACTCGTAGAGCGGGTCGTCGCCGGTGACGGGTCCGAACAGCGCGACATAACGCTGGCGGAAGGCGCTGCGCACGTCAGGCGTGAGCGCCACCTCGCTCATCGGCAGCAGTTGCACATCCTCGCGCCGCGCCTTGGTGCGCTGTGTCTCCGGGTCGAACGTCCTGATCGATTCGAGCGTGTCGCCGAAGAAATCGAGACGGACCGGCTCGCCGCCCGGCGGATAGAGATCGAGGATGCCGCCGCGCACGGCATATTGGCCGGGGTCCATCACCGTCCCGGCCCGCGCATAGCCCGACGCTTCGAGCTTCTCGATCAGCGACTGCATGGAGGAGACGTTGCCGGCATGCAGTCGCACGCTCGATCCGCCGATGAACTCGCGCGGCGGCACGCGCTGGAGCGCGGCGTGGATCGTGGTCAGCACGACCAGCGGGCGCTTCGCATCGGGCGGACGATCGATCAGAGCGGCCAGCGTCTCGATCCGCTGCGCAATGGTCTCGGCATTGGGCGCGACGCGGTCGTAAGGAACGCCGTCCCAGGCGGGGAAGCTCAGCACCTCCACGTCAGGCGCGAAGAACGGGATCGCCTCTTCGAGCGTGGCAAGGCGGTTCGCCTCGCGCGCCACGTGCAGTACCGCACCGCCCGCACCCTCGTGCCGCGCAAGCTCGGCGAGTAGCAGCGCATCGAGCCCTTCGGGCACGCCGCCGGCGATGGCGCGCTTGCCCTTGAGCAAACGGTCGACCGGCAGGGTTGGCAGCTTCGCGTTGGCCATAATGAAAGTTTCGTCGGATCTAGCGGCCCTGGTCGAGGCCGTGGAAACGCCTCACCTGCTGCATCAGTTCGTCGAGCTCGGGATCGCCCAAAGACTGGCCCTCGAGCACCGAGTTCTCGATGTCGGGGTCAGGAACGTCGATCAGCCGCTCGAAGATGCTGATATCGTTGGCGTTCATTCCGTCCAGCGCGGCTACGGCGAAGCGGCCGAGCAGAAAGTCCATCTCCTTCGAGCCGCGATGGGTGGCCCGCCATAGCGCCCGGCGGCGGCGCATTCCAACATCACTGCCCGACATGGCGATGTTTCCAGAGGCCGAACGCCTGGGTTAGAGCGAGCGCAGCTAGGGCTTGTCAAGGGCGTGCGGCTCGGCGGCCGAATTCGGCGCGGGCCGCGTTTGCACCCTACTCCCGACTCAAGCGACGACAAAGGAAGTGCATTAGGCTCAAAATCGTCCATGCGCCCTGCCCGCTTAGCCCCGCTGTTTGCCACCGCGCGTTCGCTCAAGGGCGTCGGACCCAAGGTCGAGGCGCTGCTCAACAAGCTCGTCGCCCCGCGCCATGACGGGGCGCACGCGCGCGTCATCGACCTCGTGTGGCATTTGCCGGTGGCGGTGATCGACCGCGCTGTCAGCGCGCGCATCTCGGAGGCGAGGATCGGCGAGCTTGCCACGCTCGAAGTCACGGTGACCGAGCACAGGCCTGGCGGCGGACGGCGTGGCGCGCGCGCGCCCTACAAGGTGCTGGTCGAGGATGCGTCGGGCGCCGCGATCGAGCTCGTCTATTTCAACGCCGACGCGACCTATCTGACGCGGCTGTTGCCGCCGGGGAGCCGCAAGCTCGTCTCGGGCAAGCTCGAATCCTATGACGGCTGGCTGCAAATGCCCCACCCCGATCATGTGGTGGCGATCGATAGCGAAGAGAAGAGCAACGACGGCGCGCTTGCCGCTGCACGAGCCGCTCTATCCCCTGACCGCGGGTCTCTCCAACTCCGTCTTGCGCAAGGCGATCGGCGAGGCTCTGGCGCGGCTGCCGGCGCTGCCCGAATGGATCGACGAGACGTTCCGCACGCGGAACGCCTGGCCGACCTTCGCCGACGCTCTCGCCGGCCTGCATGCGCCGGAGAGCGAGGCCGATCTCGCGCCTTCTACCCCTGCCCGCGGCCGGCTCGCTTACGACGAGCTGTTGGCCAATCAGCTTGCGCTTGCCATCATTCGACAGCGCATGACGAAGCGCGACGGGCCGGAAGCTTGTCGCAACGGCCAAGCTCCGCAAGGCGATCGTCGGCAAGCTTCCCTTCAAGCTCACGGGCGCGCAAGTCCGCGCGCTCGCCGAGATCGACGCCGACCTCGCGAGCCCGCATCGTATGCTCCGGTTGCTGCAAGGCGATGTCGGCAGCGGCAAGACGGTGGTCGCGCTGCTGGCTCTCGCCACCGCGGTCGAGGCCGGCGCGCAAGGAGCGCTGATGGCGCCGACCGAGCTGCTCGCCCGCCAGCATCTCAAGACCATCGGCGCGCTCGGCGCGGCAGCCAATTTGCGCATCGCGCTGCTCACCGGTCGCGAGCGCGGCAAGGAGCGCGAGGCGATCCTGGCTGCGCTCGAAGCGGGGCAACTCGACATTCTGATCGGCACGCATGCGCTGTTCCAGGACGCAATCGCGTTCCGCGATCTCGGCCTGGTCGTGATCGACGAGCAGCACAGATTTGGCGTGCATCAGCGCCTCGCTCTGCAAGGCAAGGGCAGCGGCAGCGGCGCCGAGCTTCTGGTGATGACGGCGACGCCGATCCCGCGCACGCTCCTGCTCACGAGCTATGGCGACATGGACGTCTCGCGGCTCGACGAGAAGCCGCCGGGGCGGAAGCCGATCGCGACCGCTACCGTGCCGCTCGAACGGCTCGATGAGGTGATCGCCCGCGTCGGCCGCGCCGTCGATGCTGGCACGCAGGTCTATTGGGTCTGCCCCCTGGTCGAAGAGTCGGAGCTGCTCGACCTCGCCGCGGCCGAAGCGCGCCACGAGGAGCTTGCCAAACGTCTTCGGCGAGAAGGTCGGGCTGGTGCACGGTAAGTTCGCCGGCAAGGAGAAGGACCGCGTCATGGCGGCGTTCGCCTCGGGCGCGCTGTCGATCTTGGTTTCGACCACGGTCATCGAGGTCGGCGTCGACGTGCCGAACGCATCGATCATGATCATCGAGCATGCCGAGCGCTTCGGGCTCGCTCAGCTGCATCAGCTGCGCGGACGCGTCGGACGCGGCGCCAAGGAGTCCTCGTGCATCCTGCTCTACCGCCAGCCGCTGTCGGAGACCGCGCGCGAGCGGCTGGGCGTGATGCGCCGGACCGAGGACGGCTTCGTCATCGCCGAGGAGGATTTGCGGTTGCGCGGCGGCGGCGAGGTGCTCGGCACGCGGCAGAGCGGGCTTCCCGCCTTCCGCATCGCGCGCCTGCCCGAGCATGAGGCCCTGCTCACCGCCGCGCGCGACGAGGCGCAATTGATCTTGTCGCGCGATCCCGAGCTGACCAGTGACAATGCCGAGAGGCTGAAGCTTCTGCTCTATCTGTTCGAGCGCGATGACGCGGTTCGGCTGATCCGCGCGGGGTGACGTGCTCCCAAATTCAGCCACGTCATGCCCGGCCTTGAGTCGGGCATCCAGGGCAACAAGCGCTGTGCGAGCGGCCCTGGATCGCCGGGTCAAGCCCGGCGATGAGGTGTCCTAGACGACCGGCTCTTCCTCGGGCACCGGCTTGGCGGCCTTTGCCTTGGCGAGCTTGCGCAGCTCTTCCTGTTGCTGGTCGGGCCCGACCAGCCCGGCCGACACCACGAGCTTCGCCGCATCCTCGACCGCGAGATCGAGCGGGATGACCTCGCTCGCCGGCATGAACACGATGAAGCCGGTGGTCGGGTTCGGTCCGTTCGGCATGAACACGGTGATCAGCGGTTTCCCGTCGCCGATCTTCTCCTCGACCTCCCGCGGCGGATCGCCGGCGAGAAACACCAGCGCATAGAGCCCGCGGCGGGGGAACTCGATCAGGCCGACGCGCTTGAACGAGGTCCCGCTCTTGGAGAAGATCGTCGTGAAGATCTGCTTGATCAGCCGGTACACGCCGCGCACCACCGGCATGCGGTCGAGCATCATCTCGCCATAGCTGACGATGGTGCGACCGAACAGATTGGCCGTCAGCGCGCCGACCACCATCAACCCAAAGATGCCGACGATCAGGCCGACGCCCGGCAGCTTGAAGGGCAGATAGGTGTCCGGCAGATAGTCCTGCGGCAGGAGCGGCTTCACCCAGGCGTCGACCAGATTGATGAACCACCACACCACGTAGACGGTGATGGCGACCGGGCCGACGACGATGAGACCGGTGAGGAAATAGCCGCGGAGCCGCGCGCCGAAATGCGAGGAAGCGGGTTCCTGCTCGACGATCAGGGCGAGGTCGCCCTCACGCCGGGGCTTCTCGTCGCGCTGCTTGGGAACGATCGTCGTCTTGTCGGTCGGTTTCATCGCATGTCGGGAAGGCGTCTTAAGTCAAATTTTAATCGGCCGTCGCTTCGCGCCTTCGCTCTCGACGAAGGGATGGCCCAATGCGCCTCGGCTGGCAAGTACGTTGCGGCAAATAGGATTACTGCCCCTCGGGCGTCACGACCGAGCAATCGACGCCGTTCCGCTTCAGCGCATTGCAGACCTTAAGGCTTTCCGCCTTGTCCGTGAAGGGTCCGACCTTGAGGCTATAGAACGTGCCGAAATTGCCGATATCGACCTGCTCGATCTCAGGCCCCTTGCCGGCAAGCTGCGCATTCGCGCTTGATACCTGCTTCCACAGCGCCTGAGCCTCGGCCTGGGACCGGCTGGTGGCGAGTTGCAATTGGAAGCCGCCTCTGCTTCCGGTCGCCGGAGCCGCCGGCTGCGCGGGCACGGCCGCCTGATCGGCCTCTGCCGTCTTTGAGAACCAGCGGCCGAACCTGCTCTGGCTGGGGGTCGCATCGCTGCTGGCAACGACGGTCTCTCCGGGCTGCGTCTGCGTTCCCCAGCCGGTGCTCGGCGCCGGCGCGGCACGCGGTGCGCTCGGCGCGGGGGCGCTGGCGTTTTGGGTCTCGGCACTCCAGCCGGTGCTCGGCGCGGCAGGCGGCTTGGCGGGCGCGGGCACGCTCGCCGCGGCCGCGGCCTCAGGTGTTGGAGGCGGAGATTCCGATGAGCCTCCGGTCAGCGAGCCCCACCACCGGCTCACGCGGCTGCCACCGCTCGAATTTTCGCCCTCCCCGGAATTTGCCGTCGTGGTCCATTGCCCCGACGCGTTCGCCGTGCGGGTTGGGGGCGTAGGCGGCGCGGCGGCAGCGCTCGCCTGCGCGTTCCCACCCGGGCCGTAGCCCTGCGCTTCCGGCGTGACCTCGGTAGAGAAGGCGGCAACCGCTTCAGCGCCTTGCGGCGCGCCGCCGCCCTCGGCGATCAGTTGATCGACCGCGCCGCTGCCGCCAGCCTTGCGGGCCTGAGCGATCTCGGCCTCGCCTTGGGTCGCGAGGCCGGCAGCCTGATACGACAGCCCACGATTGACCAGGGCACCGACCCGGTCCTGATCGGGCAGGCCGAGGAAGATCGCCGCGCCGAGATCAGCGATGGCGCGCGAGGGCTGGCCGAGCTTGCGATAGGCGATGCCGCGGAGATAAAGCGCCTTGGCGGCCTCGCCCTGCGAGGCGTTATCGGAGTTGATGGTGGAAGACAGCATGCGGACGGCATTGTCGTATTTGCCGGCCGCCAGCGCAGCGGCGCCGTTCTTGAGCCCCGTATCCTCGGCGAAAGCCGGAAGAAGCGAGGCGACAAGCACGAACGACGCGCCAAATACCAGATGGCGCGGCCGGAAAGTCTTCCGCTGATCGGCCATGTCCTTGCTCAAGCAAAGAAATCAGGCAAATCCGAGGCCCACTCTATTCGACGGTGACGGATTTGGCGAGGTTGCGCGGCTGATCCACGTCGGTCCCCATGAACATCGCAGTGTAATAGGCGATCAGCTGCACCGGCACGGCATAGACGAGCGGCGTCACGAAGCGGTGGACCGGCGGCACGGCGAGATGCGTGGCGATGGCGCAGCCGGTGCTCGCCGCTTCTGCGTCGCTGATCAAGATGATCTTGCCGCCGCGCGCCGCAACCTCCTGCATGTTCGACACGGTCTTGTCGAACAGATCGTCGCGCGGGGCGATGACGATGACCGGCATGTTCTCATCGATCAGGGCGATCGGGCCGTGCTTCAACTCGCCGGCGGCGTAGCCCTCGGCGTGGATGTAGGAGATTTCCTTCAGCTTCAGCGCGCCTTCGAGCGCGATCGGGTAGCTCAGCCCGCGGCCGAGATAGAGCACGTCGCGCGCCTTTGAGAGGGTCTGGCCAAGCGTCTCGTAAGGCCGCTCGTCGCGAAGCACGGTCGCCATGAGGCGCGGCACCTCGGCGAGCGACTGCACCAGCTCGGCCTCGAGCGCGGGCGAAATCACGCCGCGGGCCTTTCCGGCGGCGATGGCGAGGCAGGCGAGCACGGTCAGCTGGCAGGTGAACGCCTTGGTCGAGGCGACGCCGATCTCTGGCCCGGCCAGCGTCCGCAGCACCACATCGGATTCCCGCGCGATGGTGGATTCGTGCACATTGACCACCGAAACGATGTGCTGGCCTTGCGCCCGGCAGTAACGCAGCGTGGCGAGCGTGTCGGCGGTCTCGCCAGACTGCGAGATGAACAAGGCTGCGCCGCCCGCATCCATCGCCGTCTCGCGATAGCGGAACTCCGACGCGATATCGACATCGACCGGCAGCTTGGCCCAGCGCTCGAACCAATATTTGGCGACGAGGCCGGCGTAATAGGCCGTGCCGCACGCCGAGATCGACAGTCGGCCGAGCTTGGCGAAGTCGAACGGCAGCTGCGGAATGTCGACGCGGTCGGTGGCGAGATCGACATAGCCGGCGAGCGTGTGGCCGATCACCTCGGGCTGCTCGTGGATCTCCTTCACCATAAAGTGGCGGTGATTGCCCTTGTCGACGATCAGTGCGTTCGCCTGCGAGCGCGTGACCGGCCGGTCGACCGCCTTGCCGTTGCGGTCGCGAATGGCGATGCCGGTCCTGGTCAGCACCGCCCAGTCGCCGTCCTCGAGATAGGCGATGGCGTCGGTGAACGGCGCGAGCGCGATCGCATCCGAGCCGACGAACATCTCACCCTCGCCGAAGCCGATGGCGAGCGGGCTGCCCTGGCGGGCCACGATCATCAGATCGTCGTAGCCGGCGAAGATCAGCGCAAGCGCGAATGCGCCTTCGAGCCGCTGGAGCGCGTTGTAGACGGCGCGCACCGGATCGTTGCCGGCCTTGAGCTCGCTGGTGACGAGGTGGGCGATGACCTCGGTGTCGGTCTCCGAGGTGAACACCGCGCCTTGCGCCTGGAGCTCGGCCTTCAGCGCGCGGAAATTCTCGATGATGCCGTTATGCACGACCGACACTAGATCGGTCATATGCGGGTGGGCGTTGGCCTCGACCGGCTTGCCGTGGGTCGCCCAGCGGGTGTGGCCGATGCCGGTCGAGCCCATCAGCGGCTCGGCCTTCAGCTTCAGCTGGAGATTGCGCAGCTTGCCTTCGGCGCGGCGGCGGTCGAGATGGCCGTTGTCGACGGTGGCGACGCCGGCCGAATCGTAGCCGCGATATTCGAGGCGCTTCAGCGCATCGACCAGCTGCTCAGCGACCGGCCCCTTGCCGAGGACGCCAACGATGCCGCACATCGTCCCCTACTCCCGCTTACCCTTGCTTCTGACTAATTTGCACCGGCGCTGGTCGCAACTCACGAGCTATGTCCCTTTGTTTCCGCCGTCTTTGGCCTTGGCGCGGCCGCGTCGCTCGCGCACGCGCGCGGCCCAGCCCTTGCGCTCCTCTTGCGGTGCGCGGGTGAGCGCGAGAGCGTCGGCCTCGACATCCTTCGAGATGACGCTGCCCGCTCCGATATAGGCACCCTCGCCGATCTTCACAGGGGCGACGAGCGAAGAGTTCGAGCCGATGAAGGCGCCGGCGCCGATCTCGGTCCGGTGCTTGGCGAAGCCATCATAGTTGCAGGTGATGGTGCCGGCGCCGATATTGGCGCCTGCGCCGATGCTGGCATCGCCGATATAGGTGAGATGGTTGACCTTGGCGCCTTCGGCGATCTCGGCCTGCTTGATCTCGACGAAATTGCCGATATGAGCGCCCTTGGCGATATTCGCCCCTGGTCGGAGCCGCGCGAATGGGCCGACCGTCGCGTCCTCGCCGATGCGGGCGCCTTCGAGATGCGAGAACGCCCTGATGGTGACGCCGTCGGCGATGGCGACGCGCTCGCCAATCACCACATGCGGCTCGATCAGCACGTCCTTGCCGATCTTCGTGTCGTAGCTCAGGAACACGGTGTCGGGCGCGATCAGCGTCGCGCCGTCGGCCATGATGCGGGCGCGCAAGCGGCGCTGCATGGCGCCCTCGGCCTGCGCGAGCTCGCCGCGGGAATTGACGCCGAGCACCTCCTCGCCGTTCGACGTGACGATACGCGCCTCGAGCCGGTCACCGGCGGCGAGCGCCACGGCGTCGGTCAGGTAGAACTCGCCCTTGGCGTTGTTCTTGCCGATCCTGCCGAGCAGGCCGAGCAGGGTCTTGCCCGAGCGGAAGCCCATGATGCCGGAATTGCACAGCGTCAAAGCGCGCTCGGCATCGCTCGCGTCCTTCTCCTCGCGGATCGCGGCAAGCCGTCCCCTGTCGTCGAGCAGAAGCCGCCCGTAGCCGATCGGGTTCTCGGCCTCGAAGCCGATGACCACGAGGTCGGCACCGCCATCGAGCTCGGCGCAGACGGCATCCAGCGTCTCGGCGCGGAGCAGCGGCGTATCGCCATAGAGGATCAGAACGTTGCCCTTGAAGTCCTCGAAGGCCTGGCGCGCGGCCTTGACCGCGTCGGCCGTGCCAAGCTGCTCGGCCTGCACGAAGACCTGAAGCTTCGGCTCGAGCGCGGTCGCGGCCCTCGCCACGTCCTCCATGCCCGGGCCGACCACCAGCGAGGTCTTGCCGATTCCGGCAGCCTGCGCCGCGCGGAGCACATGCGCGATCATCGGCGCGCCGGCAATCCTGTGCAGCACCTTGGGCAGCGCGGATTTCATACGCGTGCCCTTGCCGGCGGCAAGGACGATGGCGAGCGAGGGGGAGGACTGCGTCATGAAGCCTTTGATCGCTGAAATCTACGCTAAAACCCGAGCAAAAAGCGTGCCTTAGCAGGCGCGCAGGAGGATATGTTCGCCAACGACGTTAATCCTGTCTCGAGCCGGCCGAGCCACTCTGCCATGAGCTTCGACGCGCCCGAATCGCTCAAGCCAGGGCCGGGCGATGAGCGAACTGTCTAGTCCAAAGCGAAGATGAGGGCCATAACCTGGATGGGCCAGGGCGCGGGCCAAAATGGCGCGGCCGAATTGACGGGACGAAGCGAGGGAGTCATCCTCCCGGGGCGCTGACGGGGAAGCGTCGCGCCAGCCATATTGAGGTCGCTTTTGGGCCGGAATTTCGAGGGCGGAGGCTTCGACCCCAATGCTGAGGAATCGCCGCAGCGAAGAGAAGAACTGGACGAAGGGCTTATTGGCCTTCTTCTGGATCGTGCTCGCCGGGTTCTCCGCACTCTATCTGTTCACCCTGTTCGGCGACCCGACGGCGTTTGGCGGCCAGACCGCCAAACTGGGCACCGCGTTCAGCAGCGCCGACACGACGGGATCGACCTCGGGCCTCACCGCCGACCAGGCGGCGCAGCTGATCGAGGCGAACGAGGCGCGCGACAAGGAGCTCGCCGAGATCAAGGTCACGATGGCCGAGCTTGCGCAGCAATTGTCCGATCTCAGCGCACGCGTCGCGCCGAACGAGAAGGTCGCCTCGGCGACGCCGGCAAGCTCCGTAACCGCCAAGCCGCCAGAGCCGAAAGTGACCGCGCCGCTGCCGAAGAAGCCTGAAGTGGCGGCGGCACCGGTCGTCGCGCCGCCGCCGCCCGCGCCGGAGAAGCCCGTGGTCAAGCCGGCAGAGGACAAGGCGCCGGAGAAACCGGCGCCGGCTGACCGTTGCCGTCGCCGAACCCAAGCCGATCGAGAAGCCCGAAGCGAAGCCTGCCGCCGCTACGCCGCCGCCACCGGTGACCACCTCTGAGCTCGGCGAGGACGACGCTGCCGATGTCGAGAAGCCAAAAGTCCCGCCGGTGACGGTGTCGGAGCCCGACGAGCCTCCGGCCGAAGAGCCCGCGCCGAGCACCAATCTCTCCGCGCCAGCGCCGCAGGCAGCGGCGACACCCTCGACGGCGCAATCCTCAACGGCAACGCCGTCTTCCGCGCCGGCCGAGGTGGCGAATCTCGATCCCATCGTCCTGCCGCCGGCCGCCAATGACGGCAGCACGCGCTACGGCATCGAGATCGGCACCGTCGCCAAGCAGGACGGCTTGCGCCCGCTCTGGCGCGAGTTCCTGACCAATCATGCGGCGCTGGTCGCCGGGCTTCAGCCGCGCCGCGTGCTCGCACCCGACAAGAAATGGCGGCTGGTCGCCGGTCCGTTCGCCAATGCGGCGGAGGCCGAGCAGGCTTGCGCGCTGTTCAAGAAGGCGTCGCGTCCCTGCGAGGCGACGGTCTATGCCGGCGACGGGCTCTAGCCGCCGAGGAACAAGCGGCCGATGTCGGGGTCGGCCAGAAGCTCCTTGCCCTCACCGGCCTTGACCAGCCGCCCGGCCGCCAGCACGTAGCCGATATCGGCGAACTCCAATCCCTTGCGCGCATTCTGCTCGACCAGGATCAGGGTCTTGCCGTCCTTGTCGCGCAGCTCCCGCAGCATGGCGAACACCGTCTCGATGACGCGCGGCTCGAGCCCGATCGAAGGTTCATCGATCAGGATCACCTCGGGATCCATGATCAGGGCGCGCCAAATCTCGAGCAGCCTCCGCTCGCCGCCCGACAGAACGCGGGCGCGTTCGCGGGCAAGCGCCTTGAGCGTGGGGTAGCGTTCGAGCACCGCCTCGACCGCCCGCTTCGCGGCTGACGGCAGCTCGAGCAAATAGCCGCCCATCAGCAGATTCTCCTCGACCGTCATGTCGGGAAACACCGAACCCCTTTGCAGTACGTAAGCGAGCCGGGCCTTGCTCAGCATCTGGCTCGGCTTCAGCTTGGTCATGTCGCTGCCCGACACGGCGATCGCGCCGGAGAAGATCTTGGCGAAGCCGAAGATGGCGTTCAGCACAGTCGACTTGCCGGCGCCGTTGGGCCCGACCAGGCAAAGCGCCTTGCCCCGCGCCAGGCGAAGCGAGACATCGTGCAGCACGCGCATGCGCCCGTAACCGGCATGGAGATTGTCGATGCGAACCAGCGGATCGCCGCCCGCCAGCCGATCGAGGACGTTTATGTCGATGACACTCGTGTCGGGAACACCCATGCCGGGAAGGCCCGGCCCGGCGTTGGGTTTCTTCTTAGCCTTGGCCATCAGGCCGCTCCGAGATAGGCGTCGAGCACGCGCGCATCGCGCTTGATCGCTTGTGGTGGCCCTTCAGCCAGCAGCCGCCCATGCGCCAGGCAGTAGATGTGCGCCGCCAAATCCATGATCACCGGCATGTTGTGCTCGATGACAAGCAGCGTCAGCCCGCGCTCGCGGTTCGTGGCCTTGAGGCGGTCGATCAGGCTCTCGATCAGCCTGGGATTGATGCCGGCGGTCGGCTCGTCGAGCAGCAGCAGCTTCGGATCGTTGACGAGCGCCATGGCGAGCTCGAGCAGCTTCTGCTGACCGAAGGAGAGATCGCCGGCGAGCTGGTCGCGCTTGCCGGCGAGCCCGACGAAATCGAGCAGCTCGGCGGCACTTCCCTCCGCCGCGTCATGCGACTTGCGGAACAGTCCGGCGAAGGATGCGGTTCTGACCCCGGCGGAGACCAGCATGTTGGCCTGCGCGCTCATGCGCGGAACGATGCGCGGCTGCTGGAAGGTGCGCACGACGCCGCGGCGGGCGACGGCGCCGGCAAGCAGAGTCGAGATCTCCTCTCCCTCGAATTCGATCGAGCCCCCGTCGATCGGAAACGCTCCGGTGATGGCGTTGAACATTGTCGTCTTACCCGAGCCGTTGGGTCCGATCAGTCCGACGATCATCCCCTGCTCCACCTTCAGGCTGACGCCGTCATTGGCGAGTACGCCGCCGAAGCTCTTGGTCACGTTGGTGAGCTCGAGCATCGCCGTCATGGCGCTTGCTCCCGGTCGCGCTCGCGCCGAGTGCGCTCGTTCAGGAAACCAACGATTCCCTCAGGGAAGAACACGGCGACGGCGACGATCAGCACGCCGAGCGCGACCCGCTGCCAGCCCAGGAGATACGTCCAGAACAGCTCCTTGGTGAGCTGGAACACAATCGCGCCAACGATCGGTCCGGCGAGCGTACCCTTGCCGCCGAGCAGTGCCATCAGGATCATCCACACCCCGATGGTCGCGCCGGCGAACGCCGTCTGGGTCGGGTCGATGAAGCGCACGAGATTGCCGTAGACGCCGCCGGCCGCGCCGAGAAAGGCCGCCGCGATCACCCAGGCGGTCACCCTTGGCGGCGTGGGTGCGCATGCCCATGGCATCGGCCTTGTCCTCGTCGTCCCTGATGGCGTTGAGGGTGAGCCCGAAGCGGGTCGAGAACAGCCAGGCGAAGGTGAGCGCGCAAGCGACGGCGAGCCCGAAAGCGAACTAATAAAGCAGCAGCCCGACCTCGCCGAGCTCGGGCGGAGGATTGGGCGTGAGCATGCCCGAGCCCGCCCCGATCCACGGAATGCCGGCGGCGATCTGGCGCAGCCGGCCGAGCGTGCAGATGAACGCGCTCGCCAGCGCCGCGGCGGGAAGGCCGACGCCAAGACCGGTCAGGAATTGCGCCTCGTCGAACAGGAAGGCTGTGCCGCCGCCCTTTGCGTCGGTATAGGCGCCGACATCGTAGAACAGCCCGACCTGGACGATGGCCGAGACATACATGCCGATGCCGACGAACAGCACGTTACCAAACGAGTTGTAGCCCATCTGCCCGCCGACCAGGTCCCAGGCGAGCGCGAACACGATGAACAGCAGAAGCTCGGTCGCCTGCGACTGGTAGCCCGGTGCGACCAGCGGCACGACCACAACCAATAGCACGACCCCCACGACGAGCAGAGGGCGACTGGGCCTCAGGGGACGACTCGGCGTGATAGCGAACGGGTTCTGCATGTCCGCTTATTTCAGATAGCGGCGCTGCCGCTTCAGCCGCCAATTGCGGAAGCAGAGCACGGCGACGAGCAGGCCGAACACGAAGGCAAGCTGATATTGCGCGCCCAGAACGAACCCGGCGAAGCTCTCGGCGACGCCGAGCCCGAGCGCCGCCCAGATCACCCCGGCGAGATTGCCGATCCCGGCCACCACCACGATCATGAAGGAACGGATGGTGTAGGAGAGGCCGCCATAAGCGTGGATGGTGTACGCCATCGAGGCGAGACCGCCGGCCGCGCCGCAGATCGCGGCGTTGAGCGCATAAGTCAGGCGATAGATCCTGTGCGTGTCGATGCCAAGCGTCGCGGCCGCGCGCGGCGCTTGCGCGGTGGCGCGGATCGCCTGGCCTTGGCGTGAGCGCGCGAGGAACAAAGCGAGCGTTAGCCGAAGCACGATGCAGGCGGCGAACACGACGAGCTTCACCTTGCCGATGCCGACCAGCCCGTCGAACAAGAAGAAGCTGCCGAGCCCGCTTTGGACGATGCGATCGTCGCTGCCGAAACCGCGCGCCATCAGCTGCTGGAGGACGATGGCGATGCCGAAGGTCGCGAGCACCGAGTTGAACATGTCACGGCCCACGAGATGCACGATCACCGTCTGGAAAAGCACGAAGCCGAGCGCGTAGAGCGAGAGCGCCGCGACCGGCACGCCGAGCAGCGGCGGCACGCCGGCTTCGGAGCAGAGCACGGTGACGAAGCCGCCGAGCATGACGAACTCGCCCTGGCAGACATTGACGATGTTGGTCACGCCCCAGACGAGCGCCATGCCGTAGGCGGCGAGCGCGAACAGGGCGCCGATCAGCACCCCGTCGATCAGAAGCTGGAGCGCGAGCGGCGGCGCCTCGTACAGAATGAGCAGATTGCCAATCATCGTCCCCGCGCGTCCCCCGCCCTCGGTCCCAAAGGCCGAGCGATGCTTACAAAGGCTTTGGCGCGCCGTCGACTGTTGTGATTGCCGGCTAATGCAGGGGACGCGGGATGACCGGCTTGTCGGTCGCCCATTTGGCCGGGGCGACCACGACATATTTGCCGTGCAGCACCTGGCTCAGCACCATGGGCTTGGCGACGTTCCGCCCGGCCTCGTCGAACTTCACCGGGCCGTAGAACGTGTTGAGCTCGGTCGCGGCGATGGCGTCGCGCACCTTCTCGGGGTCGAGGCTCTGCGCCCGCTTGAACGCGTCGGCATAGACATGCACGGCCGCAGCCGACTGCGCCGCCTGATACGGCGCCTCGTAGCGATAGGCGTCCCTGAACGCCTTGGCGAAGTCGGCGGCCGAGCCGAACACCTCGTCCCTATAGGCGAGCGATTCGTGCCATTGATGGGCGCAGAACGCATATTCGGCCGCCTGGCCCAGCTTCTCGGCGATCTGCGCCGAGTTGCAGTGCGTCATGGCGAGGATCGGCAGATAGACCTTCAACGCGTCGATCTGGGTGATCGCGGTGAGCGCGCCTTTCTCATGGCCCGAGACGATCAGCACGTCGGGCTTCAGCGCCTTGATCTTGGTGAGCGTCATCGACATGTCGTTCAGCTCGGGCGGCAGTTGATCGTCGATGACGATCTGCATGCCGTGGCGCTGGATGTCGTCGATCACGCCGGCGCGCACGTCCTGGGCGAACGGGTCGTTCTCCATGGCGAGCGCCACGCGGATCGTTTCGGGGGTCTTGCCCAGGTCGGCGGCATGCTCGGCGGCGAGGTCGATGGCCGGCGTGAGATATTGGTCGGAGGTCGACAGCACGGCGAAGATGTAGCGATAGCCCTTGGTGAACAGCTCACGCGCGGCGCCGTTCGCCTCGATCATCGGCACTTTGTGCTTCTCGCAGATCGGCAGGATGGCCTTGGTCAGGCCGGAGCTGTAAGGCCCGAGCAGGTATTTGACTCCGTCCTGCTGGATCAGCCGCTCGGCGAGTTCGGTGCCGCGCGCCGGAGTCGAACTCGTCGTCGTAATAGCGCAGCACGATCTTGTAGCTCTTGCCGCCGATCACGACGCCACCGAGGTCGTTGATCTTGCGCGCGGCGAGGTCGTAGCCGTTCTTGGTGTTGACGCCGTTCTGCGCGTATTTGCCGGTCAGCGAAACCGCGGCGCCGAGCACAATGACGTCCTCGCTCGCCGTGGCCGCGACCAGGCTAATCGCACCGATGACAAGTGTCGTGCAGAGGCCGAGCCAGAACCAATGGGCTAGCCGCACTTTTTCAACCCCGCCGCTTCGTTCGTTCTTGCGAATCTTGTTCGTGGCAACAGACTACGCCGTTACCGGTCCCCCGCACAATTGCGGCCCGAGAAGTGTCGGTGCCGCCACGAGTTGCACGACGGAGGTAAAGTTTTGGCTAAAGCTGGTCGGTGTTAAAAGTGTCGCAGCTCTCGAGCTTGCCGCTCTCATAGCCGCGCTTGAACCAGCGTTGGCGCTGGGCGGAGGAGCCGTGGGTAAAGGCGTCCGGCACGACATAGCCTTGCGTCTGCTTTTGGATCTTGTCGTCGCCGATCGCGCTCGCCGCGTTCAGCGCCTCATCGATATCGCCCGGCTCGATGATGTTTTTGCTCTCCTGAGCGTGGTTGGCGAAGATGCCGGCGAAGCAGTCGGCCTGGAGCTCGACGCGGACCTGCAACGCATTTCCATCGGTTTGGCTCATGCGCTGCCGTGCCGCCTCGACCTGGTCCATGATGCCGAGCAGCTTCTGCACGTGGTGGCCGACCTCGTGGGCGAGCACGTAGGCCTCGGCGAAGTCGCCTTGCACCTTGAAGCGTTCCTTCAGCTCGTCATAGAAGCCGAGATCGATGTAAACCTTCTCGTCGTTGGGGCAGTAGAACGGTCCCATGGCCGCCATGCCGGTGCCGCATGCGGAGCGGACCGCGCCGGAAAACAGCACGAGCTTGGGGTCGCTGTATTTCTCGCCGTACTGGCGGAAGATGTCGTGCCAGACGTCCTCGGTGTCGGCGAGCACCACGCCAACGAACTGCCTGAGGTCGTCCTCGCTCGAGGTCTTTGGATGCTCGAGCGGCGGGCCCTTGCGTGCCGGGCCCGGGAACGTCCGAGGTGTCCGGCCCCGGCTGGGACTGCGGCAGGTGAATGTCGGGGAAATTGCCCTGATCGCCGCCGGGTCCGCCGCCCTGCATGAGCACGGTCGGGTCGATGCCGAAGAACCACATCAGCCCGAGGATGATGAGGATGCCGATGATGCCGATGCCGCCGCCGCGGCCCGACCCGCCGCCGCTCGGGAAGCTGACGCCGCCGCCGGGGAAGTTGAAGCCGCCAGCGCCGCCTTCGTCGCGCCGGTCCTCGACGTTCTCGCTCTCTCTTCCGCCGCGCCAGCGCATGGTGGAGCTATCCTCGACGAACTTCGGCCCGATTGCCGAAATTTCGATCATTGTGCATGACGCGCGCCGCCGCACAAGGCTCGCGCAAGGGGTTCGGCGAAGCATTCGGCCGCCGCCCTCGGCCCGACCGCGAGCCAAGGTGAGACAAACCGCGCAAATCCTTGTTGCCAAAATGGAGATTGACAAGGAACCGTCAAAAAACTGCCACAGGCTGAGGGCATGCTGCACGTGCCCAGGTGTGTTCGGTCTGGGTAGTAGTGCGTTCTGTGTAATGCGTACGAGCCTCGGCACTCCCCGCGCCGGGGCTCTTCTTTTTTGGCCGGGCGCCCCCCGCCTCGGCTTGGCGAATATCGCGGCGGCGGCCTATCCTAGCGCGCTCGGCTTCGCATCGCGCGCCCCGAGCCTCGCGAACAACGGGGGACCTCCGAAGATCGCGTTGCGGATCGCGTTCAGCGCCGTCGCCGCCCTTCTGCTGATGGGCACCACGAGCGCATCGGCCGGCAACCTTGCCGGCCAGTATCAGGTCGCCGGCAAGAATGTCGACGGCTCGACCTATGCCGGCACGGCGCAGATCGGCGCCACCAGCGACACCACGTGCAAAATCTCCTGGCAGACCGGTGGCGCGGCGTCGCAAGGCATCTGCATGCGGAACGGCACGAGCTTCGCGGCGAGCTATGCGCTCGGCGAGACGATCGGGCTCGTGGTCTACCAGATCAAGCCCGACGGAACGCTCGAAGGACTTTGGAGCATCTCCGGCAAACCGGGCGTCGGCACCGAGACGCTCACGCCAACCAAATAGCGGCCGGAGCCGGCCCCTCGCCCCTGCTGGCCAAACCACAGGTAGCACACTATCTTTCCTCCCCTCACCTTTCCGCTCGTTCGAGCGCCACCACAAATTTGGGAGGAAATCCATGAAGACCGTCGCCGGCATCGTCACTGCCCTGCTTCTCGTTGCGAGCCTCACCAGCGCCACGGCCGCCGGCCTTCCCGGCAAGTACAAGGTCGCGGGCAAGAATGCAGACGGCTCGCCTTATTCAGGGACCGCCGAGATCGTCGCCACCAGCGAGACCACGTGCCGTATCGCCTGGCAGACCGGCAGCACCACGTCGGAAGGAATCTGCATGCGCAATGGCGACAGCTTCGCGGCAGGGTATTCGTTGGGCGGTTCCGTCGGGCTCGTGGTGTATCAGATGAAAGCAGACGGCACGCTCGAAGGGCTGTGGACGATCGCCGACCAGGAGGGCGTCGGCGTCGAGGTCCTTACCCCGATCCAGTAGCGCGCACCTCCGCCGGGGCCGGCGCCGAATGTTTCGGTGCGGGCAGCGCCGGCGCGCCGGTCGCGTGCATCGCCTCATCGTCGGCCTCGATGAACACGCGCTTGCTGAGATAGGTGTAGACCACCGGGATCACGAACAGCGTGAACAGCGTGCCGACCAGGAGGCCGCCGACGATCACCCAGCCTATGTCTTGGCGGCTCTCGGCGCCGGCGCCCGTCGCCAGAGCGAGCGGCACGGCGCCGAGCACCATGGCGCCGGTGGTCATGAGGATCGGCCGGAGCCGCAACGACGCCGACTCGATCACGGCCTCGCGCATCGGCTGCCCCTTGGCGCGCAGCTGATTGGAGAACTCGACGATCAGAATGCCGTGCTTGGTGATCAGCCCGATCAGGGTGACCAAGCCGACCTGGCTGTAGATGTTGAGCGTGCCGCTGCTCCACCATAGCGCCAGCAGCGCACCGGTGATCGACAGCGGCACCGTCAGCATGAT
The DNA here is from genome assembly GCA_963791255.1 of uncultured Alphaproteobacteria bacterium. Lineage (GTDB taxonomy): Bacteria > Pseudomonadota > Alphaproteobacteria > Rhizobiales > Methyloligellaceae > Methyloceanibacter. The sequence continues at coordinate 93,401 of CAWBSA010000007.1, forward strand.
GATGAACGGGTCGGTGAAGCTCTCGAACTGCGCGGCGAGCACCAGATAGATGAAAGCGAGCGCGAGCAGGAAGGTCAGATAGATGCCCGCGCTCGCTTCCTTGAACTCACGCGATTGGCCGGCATAGTCGATGCGGGCGGTGCCCGGCAGCACCTCTTTCGCGGTCCGTTCGAGAAATTCGAGGCCTTCGCTCAACGAATAGCCGGGCGCGAGCTGCGCCGTGATCGTGGCGGCGCGCAGTTGATTGAAGTGGTTGAGCTCCTTCGGCGCCACCGTCTCCTTGACGGAGATCAGGTTGGACAACGGCACCATGGCGTTATCCCGCACCCGCACATAGATGCGGCGGAGATCCTCGGGGTTTTGCCGGTCGATGTCGGCGATCTTCACCACCACGTCGTATTGCTCGCCTTCGCGCTTGAAGCGCGTCACCTGACGGCCGCCGAGCATGGTCTCGAGCGTGCGGCCGAGCGTGTCGATCTCGACGCCGGTGGCGGCGGCCTTTTCCCGGTCGACGGCGATGTCGAGTTGCGGCGAGTTGAGCTTGAGATCGCTGTCGATGTCGGTCAGGCCGGGATAGTCGCGCGCCTTGTCCAGCATGGCCTCGACCATCTGCTGCAGCTCGTCATAGGGCCGCGACGTCTGGATGACGAGATTGACCGGCTTATCGCGGGCGCCCTGGCCGAGCGGCGGAGGATTGCTCGGAAAGCCGACGACGCCGGCGACGGCGGACATCTGCGGTGTGATCGAGCGCCCGATCTCCTGTTGCGTCCGCTTGCGCTCGCTCCACGGCGTCAGGCGCAGGATGACGCGGCCTTGCGAGACGGTCGGGTTGCCGGCGACCGAGAACACCCGATCGGCCTCGGGAACCGTAAGCGCGATCTCTTCCAACTGCTTGGCGTAAGAGTCGGTGTAGTCGATGGTGGCGCCTTCGGGCCCGCGGAACGTCACGATGATGTTGCCCTGATCCTCGACCGGGGCCAGCTCGCTCTTGATCGTGACGAACAGGAAGTAGCTCGACGCGGCGACGGCCACACCGAGCAGGACGACCAGCGGACGGACGGCGAGCGCGACCTTCAGCAGCGCGCGATAGCCGGACGTGACCCCATCCAGGACACGCTCGATGAGGCGATAGACGAGATTGTGATGGCTCTGATGCTTCAACAGCTTGGAGCACATCATCGGCGAGAGCGTCAGCGCGACGAAGCCGGAGACGATCACCGCACCGGCCAAAGTCCAGGCGAACTCGGTGAACAGCCGCCCGGTGACCCCGGTCATGAAGCCGATCGGCGCATAGACGGCGGCGAGCGTGATGGTCATGGCGATGATGGCGAAGCTGATCTCGCGGCTGCCGAGCAGCGCCGCCTTGACCGGCGGCATGCCCTGCTCGACGTGGCGGTAGATGTTCTCCAGCATGACGATGGCGTCGTCGACCACGAGCCCGATGGCGAGCACGAGTGCAAGCAGCGTGAGCGTGTTGATGGAAAAGCCGAACACGTACATCAGCGCGAACGCGCCGATCAGCGACACCGGGATGGTGACCAGCGGGATGAGCGTCGCGCGTATCGAGCGCAGGAACAGAAAGATGATGAACACCACGAGCAGGATCGCCTCGCCGATGGTCCGGTAGACGTTCTTGATCAACTCGGCGATGAACACCGACTTGTCGTTGGCCATCCGCACCTGCATGCCTTCGGGCAATGACGCGGTGATGGTCGGCAGCACGGCTTGCACCTCTTGGGCGACCTCGAGCGGATTGGCGGTCGCCTGCTTGATGACGCCGAGCGCGATCGCCGGCTTGCCGTTGAAGCGGACGACGAGGCGCTCGTCGAGCGGGCCGAGCTCGGCATGACCGACCTCGGCGAGCCGCACCAGATAGCCGTTGGCCTCCTTGACGATCAGATCGTTGAATTGCTCGGGGGTGCGCAAATCCGTCTCCGACAGGACGGTGAACTCGCGTTGCATGCTCTCGACGCGGCCGGACGGAACCTCGACGTTCTGGCGCCGCAGCGCCACTTCGATGTCCTGAGGGGTGAGGCTGTAGGCGGCAAGCCGCTCGGGATCGAGCCAGATGCGCATCGAATATTGCCGCTCGCCGAACAGACGCACCTCGGCGACCCCGGGAAGCGTCTGTAGCTGATCCTTCACGTAGCGGTCGGCGTAATCGGTGATCTCGAGCTCGTTGTGCCGGTCGCTGAAAAAGGCGAGATGAAGGATCGGCTGAGCGTCGGCTTCGACCTTCTGGATGATCGGCTCCTCGATCTCGTCGGGCAGCCGACCGCGCACGCGCCCAACCCGGTCGCGCACGTCGGCGGCGGCGTAGTCGGCATCGCGATTGAGCTTGAAGCGCACGGTGATCTGGCTCGATTCCTGGCGACTGATCGAGGTGATGAAATCGATCCCCTCAATGCCCGACAGCGTGTCCTCGAGCACCTTGGTCACCTGGGTCTCGACGATTGCCGCGCTCGCGCCCGGATAGTCGGTCTGCACGGTGACGACCGGAGGATCGATGGCCGGATATTCGCGCACACTCAAGCGCTGATAGGAAACCAGGCCGACCAGCACGAGCGCGAGGCTCATGACGGTCGCCAATACCGGCCGTTTGATGGAAAGTTCGGGCAGCGTCACGGCGTCAGGCTCCGGTGGCGCCGACGATCGTGACGGCGCTGCCGTCCCTGATCTTGAGCTGGCCGGCGGTGACCACCTGGTCTCCCGCGGCAAGCCCTTCGACGATCTCGACGCGACCTTCGCGCCGCGTCCCGGTCTTGACCTTGGTGAGCTTGGCCTTGCCCTCGACGATCTTGAAAACGAACTGGGCGTCGCCTTGCGGCACGATGGCCTGCTCGGGGACGCTCAAGGCATCCTCCTTGAGCTGGAGCAGCACGGTCACGCGCGCGAACAGCCCGGGCCGGAGCCGCTGGTCGCGATTGGGTACGATGGCGCGGACGAGGAGGCTGCGCCCCGCCACGTCGAGGCGGGGATCGATGGCGTAGACCTTGCCCTCGAAGCTGTCCTCGGGGAAGGCATCGACCTTGATCTTGATGATCTGTCCGACCCTGATCGCGGGCAGGAACTTCTCGGGCACCCTGAAGTCGGCCTTGACCGGATCGATCGCCTCGAGATTGACCAGACCCTGTCCGGCGGTGATGTATTCGCCGGCACTCACATGGCGCAAGCCGACGATGCCGGCGAACGGCGCTGCGATGCGCGTCTTGTCGAGCTGCGCGCGGGCGAGCTCGACCGCCGCGGTGTTGACGGCGAGGTTCGAGGCAGCCTCATCGGCCGACTGCGCCGTCGCATATTTGTTGCTGAACAGCGTGCTGGTGCGCTTGTTGGTCTGCTCGGCAAGCTTGAGCTTGGCGGAGGCGTCGTCGAGCTGGGCGCGATAGACCGAGTCGTCGAGGCTGAACAAGAGCGCCCCCTTCTCGACCGGCTGGCCCTCCTCGAAATGGATCTCCTTGAGGCGGCCAGGAACCTCGGAGCTGACGGTGACGGCTTCATCGGAGAGCAGCGTGCCGATCGCCGTGACCTGCTCGCTCAACGGCGCGGCCACGACCTTGGTGGCCTCGACCGCAACGGCAGGCTTGTTGTCCTCTGCCGCCGCGCTCCCGCAAGCATAGATGATGGCGGCCGCCAGCAGTCCGGCGATCAAGCCTCCCCTAAGCCAATTCCGCGCCATGCAAGCCATGTCCCGCTGCTCAAGGTCCCATAATCTAACATCTTTTGGAGCCTACCAAGCCGGGTTCAGTCTGAACCTCACATGAACGGCGAACGCGATTAACGGGAGAGCCGGACGCAAAAAGGGGCGGAACCCTCATCAAGGGCCCGCCCCCAATCGCGACGCGCTGATTGCGCTATTGCGGGGGAGTTTCACCGGACGGCGCTGGAACCTCGCCCGGGCTCGACTCTTCGGCCGGCGGCTCTGACGGCTCCTCGGTCGACTCGTCGGGGGCTTCGGCGGCAGGCGCCTCTGCCGCGGGCGCTTCAGCGGCCGGAGGCGCCGTCTCGGTGGGCTGGGACGTGGGAGGAAGCTGAACCTTGACGTTGGTGTCGCCCTTATTGCCGTACATGAAATAGGCGGCGATCACGAGGGCGAGCACGATGCCGCCCAGCACGATCGCGAGAAATGTCCTGCTGCCCTGATTATCGTTTGCCATTCTTTGTCTCCTCCCTCTCGAGGTCTTATTCGAGTCGCGACCCAGATGAAATTACCGAGGAATCTCCGGCCGGTCGAGCTTTGCTTGGCCGTTCCGCCGCACGCCCCGCCTCAATCCGAGGCATGAGCTGGCCGGCGTTTCGTCACACGATCGAGGATCGGGGTTAGCAGCGCCGCGACAACCACGTTGATCACCACCGAATAGAGCGCCGCGTAGCCCGGCACCGTGACCCCGAACACCGTGAGCGGGTAGGTCGAGGAGATGAAGTGCTGGGTCGCGGCCATGTAGGTGCCAGAGCCGATGCCGACTGCCCAGCCGATCAGCAGCGCGCGGGAATTGAACGCGCTGGTGTAGAGGCCGAGCAGGACGACGGGCAGGAGCTGGATGATCCAGATGCCGCCGAGCAGCTGGAGCTGAATGGCATAGGCCTGCGGGATGGCGAGGATGAAGGCCACCGCGCCGATTTTCACCACGAGCGAGACCACCTTCGCCGTATGGGCCTCCTCGGCATCGGTGCAGTCCGGCTTCAAGAATTCCTTGTAAATGTTGCGGGTGTAGAGATTGGCGCAGGCGATCGACATGATGGCGGCCGGAACGAGCGCGCCGATGGCGATGGCGGCGAAGGCGACGCCGACGAACCAGGACGGGAACGAGGCGAGGAACAGCGCCGGCACCGCGAAGTTCGAGCCGTACTCCTCGAAGCCGGCGGCATAGGCCGGGTCCTTATTGACCCCCGCCGCGATCGCCATGTAGCCGAGCAGCGCGATCAGTCCGAGGATGAAGGAATAGGCGGCGAGCAGGCCCGAGTTCCTGCGGATCACATCGCCGCTCGAGGCGCTGAGCACGCCGGTCATGGCGTGGGGATAGAGAAACAGCGCGAGCGCGGAGCCGAGCGCGAGCGTCGCATAGGCGCTCAGCTTGCCGAAATTGTCGGCCGTCGCGGGCGGAAGGATCAGCTTCTCGGGCGGCACCGCCGCGAAGATCGCGCCATAGCCGCCGAGCTTGGCCGGAATGATGACCACCGCGGCGAAGATGGTGATGAAGATCAGCATGTCCTTGACCACGGCGATCAGGGCCGGCGCGCGCAGGCCGCTGGTATAGGTGAAGGCGGCGAGCACGATGAAGGCGATGATCAGGGGTAGGTGCCCGGCGAAGCCGTTGGTCGGGAAGCCGAGCGCGCCGATCACCACCTCCATGCCGATGAGCTGGAGCGCGATATAGGGCATGGTGGCGACAATGCCGGTCAGCGCCACGGCGAGTGCGAGCAGCCGGCTGTCGAAGCGGTCGCGCACGAAATCTGCCGCCGTGACGTGGCCGCGCTCGCGCGCAATCGCCCATAGCCGAGGGTAGATCAGATAGAGGAACGGATAGATCAGGATCGCGTAGGCGACGGCGAAGAAGCCCATCGCGCCGGCGCCGAACACGATCGCGGGTACGGCGATGAAGGTGTAGGCGGTGTAGAGGTCGCCGCCGAGCAGGAACCAGGTGACGACCGTGCCGAAGCGCCGGCCGCCCAAGCCCCATTCATGCAGCTGATTGAGATCGGCCTTGCGCCAATGCGCGGCGACGAAGCCGAGCCAGCTCACGAGCAAGAACAGAATGACGAAGACGATCGTGGCCGTGACGTTCAAATTCACAGCACGTCTCCCGTCGCGCCGGGGTCGACCCTGGCGTCGTTCGCCCGTGGCGTCACCTTGGTGACCCGCGTCTCGAGCAGGTAGACGGCGAGCACGGTCGCGGCGCCGACGAGGACCAAGGCGAGCTGGTACCAATAGAAGAACGGAACGCCGCCGAGCGAAGGCTCGGTCCGGTTGTAGAACGGCACCCACAGCACGGCGATCATGGGAATGAGAAACAGGAGGCGCGGCCAATAGGCGATGAGGTGATGCCTCTTCCGGCCATGCCTCCCGGAGCTGGACCCCTTGCCCGGCATGTTCGCGGCGGCCTTGGCCGCTTGGCGCGGACCGGCCTTTCCCTTCTTGGCTGTCATGCGGGGTCCCCCTCCCCGGGCGCTCGAAGCGGCGCGAGCTTACTGAATGGAAGCCGCGGGCGCGACGGGCTTTATAGCCCTGTTCAGGGAATTCGCGCGCGTTATTGACCTTGCCGCTCGCCGTGGCCCATATGGGGCCCGAGGAGCCCGTAGCTCAGCCGGTAGAGCACTTGACTTTTAATCAAGGGGTCTCGGGTTCGAATCCCGACGGGCTCACCAATAAAATCAAAGACTTCCGGCCCTAGCGACCAAGCCGTCTCCCTCCGAAGGTAACCATCTAGGTAAACCCGGAGGGACTCGCGCCCTCCCCACGTATGGAGGGACGAATGATCAAATGCACTGATCCACCCCCACTGAAGTGGTCCGACTCGAAGTATGGCTTTTTGCGTGAGGAGGACTGCAATGCCCAGGAAGAGATATAAGCCTGAAGAGATTGTTGCGAAGCTGCGCCAGGTTGACGTTTTGACGTCGCAAGGCCAGAGCGTGCCCGATGCGATCCGCTCGATCGGCGTGAGCGAAGTGACGTATTACCGCTGGCGCCAGGAGTATGGTGGTCTGAAGTCAGACCAGGTAAAGCGGCTGAAGGATTTGGAGACGGAGAACGGGCGTCTGCGCAGGGCGATCTCCGACCTAGCGCTCGACAAGCTGATCCTGCAAGAGGCTGCCAAGGGAAACTTCTAAGCCCCGCGCGCCGCCGTGCTTGCATCGAGCATGTCCAACGTGAGCTTCACGTATCCGAGCGCCGCGCCTGTGCGGCGCTCGGCCAGCATCGTTCGACGCAGCGCAAGGTACCGCGGGGGCTTGAAGACGAGGAGCGGTTGACCGCCGACATCATCGCGCTGGCCCGACAGTATGGCCGCTACGGCTATCGCAAGATTGCGGGGATGTTGCGGGGCCAGGCAGGCTGGGTCGTCAACGACAAGCGGGTTGAGCGGATCTGGCGGCGTGAGGGGCTGAAGGTTCCCCAGAAGCAACCCAAACGCGGTCGTCTGTGGCTCCATGACGGATCTTGCATCCGTCTTCGGCCGGAGCACCGCAATCACGTCTGGTCTTACGACTTCGTGGAGGATCGAACCCATGACGGGAGGAAGTACCGCATGCTCAACGTGATCGACGAGTTCACGCATGAGTACCTGGCAATCCGCATCGATCGCAAGCTGAAAGCGGTCGACGTGATCGACGTTCTGTCGGATCTCTTCATCCTGCGCGGCGTGCCCGGACACATCAGGTCGGACAATGGGCCAGAGTTCGTCGCCAAGGCAGTGCAAGAATGGATTGCTGCGGTGGGTACCAGAACCGCCTACATCGCGCCGGGCAGCCCATGGGAGAACGGATACGTGGAAAGCTTCAACGCCAGGCTTCGCGACGAGCTGCTCGACGGCGAGATCTTCTACACGTTGGAAGGAAGGCACAGATCGTGATCGAGAGCTGGCGGCGCCACTACAACGCCGTGCGCCCCCATGCTTCTCTGGCCTACAAGCCGCCGGCACCCGAAGTGTTCGTGCCTGCCCTTGCGGCGTGGCCGTCTGCGCGCACTCGAACCGCTTCGACGGCCACGCTCCCGGTGGCGCCGAGGTCGCCGCTAAACTAACATTGCAACTGGACCACTCGAGGGGGGCCGGTCAACCCCGCCGACCGGAAATGGCTTCTCGACACCTATGCCAAATGCCTAAAGACCGTGAGAGGTGAGCGAGTAACTGGCAATAACTGAGGGAGGGCAATCATGGTGATCGACGGTGATGGCTACGCCTTGGCTCGTGCCAATACGCAAATCTTGGTGGAACTGCTCAAGGCCATGGACGGCGCGAAACGTCTAGTCAAAATCGATCGGGCGGCAAAGTCTCTGGAGAACGGTCCGTTTGGCGGCGATTCAGTCCAAAAGGCGATCAGAATTCTGAGAGATCAATTCACCAAGGTTTGAGCGCAGAGGGCCGTTGCTCTCGGTCAAGCCGTGGCGACAGACAGATGCGAGCGGTCGGGTTGGGGGACGGCGGTCATAAGTATGAGACAGCGCGGTGAAATGACGCCATACCGACGCGGGATCGAGGAGGAGCGGCTCAGGCGCGCCCTCTCTCGCTGGTACCGCCGTGGCGGGAGCTATGACTTGATTATTGACCTGTGCGACGTGCTCTACGCGACGAACGTCAACGCCCTCATAGACAAAGTAGTACCGAAGAAGCCGCGCGACTGAGGGTCACTACGGCTTCGGCCGGCGCCCTTTGTCGGCATAGGATTTCGCGCGCCGCGCCCCTTTAGTGTGCGCATTCGTTGCCACAGCTAGTACGGCATTTCCTTAGGTTTGCCTCGACATCGCTGTGATTTTTAGTGCAATCGGCCCGACAATTTTGCAGGCATATTTGCTTGGCATCAGCCTTGTAGCCACTGCGGGCGTCAGACTGGCCTAGCGGCAAAATCACAAAAATAGCTAGAACAAGACCTGCGAGCCGAGCGGCCTGACGTATGGCGTTCATGGCGACTTCCTCCCGTGACTTGTAGCGTAGGCGATCATACACGCTAAAATGGACCCCTTGCACGCCACCATCGAAGAGTTCGCCGCTGACGGCTATACGCACGTCGAGGCCAACTGCCCGCGCTGCCGCGTGATCCGGCTTCGGTGGATCGACCACCTTCCGAAAATCTCGATGGGGCTTACGCTCGATGCGCTTGCGCGCCGGCTCCGGTGCGCCGACTGCGGGGGGTCCGCTATTGTCGGTCAAGCCGTTGGCGGCTGACTGATGCGAGCGGAAGGGCTGGGTGTCGTAATGGTTAGGGTCGGTGTTGGGGCTAGGCTCTTTTTGCCGGCCTCAGATTGTAGACGTTCACCGATTCGAGTTAGATTTCTCCACCTCGCCAGGATGAACGTTCCTCGGGCTATTTAGGGAACGCCACCCGGCGGCAGCTTCAACTTCGCGCTCTGCATTTCGCGCCCGCTGACTTCGCGGCTCTGGCGTCGCCCAGGTCTACTTCTGGCACTAATCGGAAATTCGCGCCCGTCCGCCGTTAAGTCAGCTCTCGACCCAGAGTGGACGTGGTCGCGTTCGGAGCTGCCCCCTCTTGATCCTTGCGCTTCCTCTTGTCACGGCACCCGTCATTTCGAGAGGGGCTATCGTGGCGTCTCTGAGCCATAACAAGGAGGAAACCATGAATCGGCTTTTGATGTGCCTTGCAATCGGGTTGGGGTTGCTGTTTGCCGCGTCCGGCTCGACTTCTGCTTCGGCATACTATTACCATCACCACCATTACCGTTATCACCACCACCACCACTATTACAATCATCGCGCCTACCGTCATCACCATTATCGCTACTGGTAGGGGACAAGCGTGGCTCCAATGTTCCCCATGAGCCAAGGGCCGCAGCATGTTGCTGCGGCCCACCTAAGAACGTGGGTCGCATCGACACTCTGGCGCACCGTTTGGGACCATAGGAACAGACTCGGCCACCAGTCTCGATGGCTTCTCATGCGATGGGCACCCTTCCCATCACTGTTCCCCCGAGGGACCCGAAGAAGCCCCGCGCGTCCCCCCGTCGGGGCTTCTTTTCATTTGCGTACTAGTATCCTCGCAAGGGCGAGGTGAGCCGTGCGCGTCTATGTCTCACGAAACAACGAGCAGCTCTGAATGTCTGCTTTGAAAGCACTCGGGAGGTCACATGGCCGACGTCAAATGGACGATAAGGGCGCGTGAATTTGCCAACTGTAATTGCTCCTATGGCTGTCCCTGCCAGTTCAACGGGTTGCCGACACACGGGGATTGTCGAGCCGTCGTCGGCATACAGATCGACACCGGCCATCACGGCAACACGCGACTCGACGGGCTTAAGGTCGCTGCTATTTTTAAATGGCCCGGCCCTATACACGAGGGCAATGGTGAGGCTGCCGTAATTATTGATGAACGCGCAGCGGCGCCTCAGCGCGAGGCGTTGCTTCGCATTCTTAGCGGACAGGACACCGAACCCGGCGCGACGATCTTCAACGTCTTCGCCTCTACGCTTGCAAAGCTGCATGAGCCGATATTCAGCAAGATTGACTTTGATGTGGATATCGATGGCCGCACGGCTCGCTTGGTTGTGCCAGGTGTGATCGAGACACGCGGCGAACCGATCCTCAATCCGGTAACGGGCCAGGACCACCGAGTGCGCATCGATATGATCGGTGGGTTCGAATATACGCTGGCTGAGATTGGACGCGGGTGGTCCAAGACCTCATTCCCAATCGCTTATGAGCTTGCCGATTCCTACGGCCAGTTCTGCGAACTCAATCTTAGCCAGAGTGGGATCGTGCGCTGACTGCCAATGACCTCCGTGCGCTTGAAGTAGTCCTGCGGCGCGACCGTGTCTTAGTCGCAGTGGCGCTTTCGGTGATTGCCGCCCTCTCGTGGCTTTATCTGCTGTGGCTTGCCGCGGACATGGAAATGGGCGGCGGGGGAATGACTGGCTTTCGAATGATTCCCGCCGGCATTGGCTTGATGATGCCCGCCCTCGCACCCTGGAGAGGCATCGAGTTCGTGTGGGTTACCGCAATGTGGGTGGTAATGATGTTCGGCATGATGATCCCCTCGGCCGCGCCGATAATCCTGATCTACGCGCGTGTCGGTCGGCAGGCAGCGGCGCAAGATAAGCCATTCGCTGCAACGAGTTGGTTCGCCGCTGGTTATCTTCTCGTCTGGACCCTCTTTGCCCTCGCCGCGACCTCGGCGCAATGGGCGCTCGACCGCGCCGCACTGCTTAACTCGATGATGGAGGGCACGAGTAATTTGTTTGGCGGCCTCGTACTGATTGCAGCCGGATTCTATCAGTGGACGCCGCTCAAAGATGCCTGCTTGTCACAGTGTCAAGCGCCGCTACACTTCATCCAACGCCACGGCGGCTTCCGGCGCGATGCGGCGGGTTCGCTCGCGCTCGGTGCTCGGCACGGAGCCTATTGTGTCGGCTGCTGCTGGGCGCTGATGGCGCTGCTTTTCGTTGGCGGGGTGATGAATGTACTTTGGATTTCTACCCTAGCGATCTTGCTGCTCGCAGAGAAGGTCATTCCTGCTGGCCGGCTGATCTCCCGGATGTCGGGTGCGGGATTCATTGCCGCCGGGGCGTGGCTGTTGGCAGCAGCCTTGCGTTGACCAGCACCACCGTTACCCCACAAGTCATGAGCCCATTGTCGGCGCGCTAAAAGAGCTCTGGCTGACCGTGGCTGATGCCGACCTCGATGTCCGCTTTGGGTAAAAAGCGGACATGCCGCTGACCTTCGTGATGCCCTGGCGTCGCTTCGGTTGGCGTTCTTTTTTTATCAGTTATGACGATTCAAAAAACTGGTCGAGAAAGCGCGGTCTTCTTCGCGCGATTTCCCTCGAAAATAGCGCAAAACCGAACTTGAGCAGAGACCTCTTCCTGTGATTTTTGGTGACTCCTTTTTGATGCATCGGGTTCGCGCACAATGGAGGCTTGCCAGGCGTTGCGCTGTGGCATTTCCCACACCGAAAAGGTGAGGCCATGCAATTGCTCGCGCTCTGAGCTATCCTAGCCGTCTCATTCCTCAGTGCAGGCTGGGCGCATGACGCGGTCAACCGTCACAAGAGCTGAATCCTCTCTCGCCGATGTTGCGATCTTCGCAAGGCTGTCACCCGAGGCTCTCAAGGGCGTGCGGCAACGCTGCTCATTCCGGCGTTACGAGCCCGGTGAGACGATCGTCGGCTATCTCGACCAGTCCGACGAGGTATTCTTCATCATCTCCGGAGATGTGCGTGTCACCATTTATTCGCTCGCCGGCAAGGCGGTGAGTTTTCGCGAGCTCGCGCCGGGCGAGGTGTTCGGCGAGTACCCTGCGATCGACCGCGGCCCCCGCTCGGCGAGCGTCGAAGCGCTGACGAGCTGCCTAATCGCCACCCTGCCCGGCGCCGACTTTAGAGAGCTGATCGAGACCGAGCCAGTAGTCGCTTTGGCGATGCTGCCGCAACTGGTAACCAAGATCAGGGCGCTGACCACGCGCGTCTATGAATTCTCGACGCTCGCGGTGAGCAACCGTATCCAGGCCGAGCTGCTGAGGCTCGCAAGCCTCGGCGCGAAGCACGGCAAGGGCGCGCGCATCGCCCCAATCCCGACTCATACCGAAATCGCAAGCCGCGTCAGCACTCATCGCGAGGCGGTTACCCGCGAGCTCACGCGGCTCGCCCGGATTGGAGTCATCGTGCGCGAAAAGGACACGCTCGTGGTCACCGACCTCGAGCGCCTCACCGAGATGGTCCACGCGGCTACTGGCGAATAACGTTCGGCAATCACCGCGTGACACGATAGATGCATTCGTAACGGCCCTGCTCGCCGAGCTCCTTGAGCTCGCCCTTGACCTTACACTTGATGTTGAGTTCTTCGGCGGCGCCTTCGAAAAACGGCAGGAGCTCCGGCCAGGTCAAATGGCGCTCGATGTTGAGCGCTTTCGCGATGCGATCGTAGCGGGAGATGCCGAAAACTCTGATCGTCGCCTCGTCGGGCAGATATTCGAGCACCTCAAAGTTGTACTCGGGAGAAGCTGAATGCACCGCGGTGATGAACACGAGAATGGGAGCCCGCGAATCCCGCGGCAGGTTGACTCCGAGCTCGAGAGCTTCCTTCGTCTTTAACTGGCCGAGCCTACGAAACACCGACTTCGAGACGGCGTCCGCCTCCTTCCAGCCGAACCGTTCACCGACATTGGCGAGCGTCAACCCGTAGAAAGCGGCGGTGACGTTCGATAGCTTGAGCGTCATGTCCTCGGCACTTTTGGGGAAGGTCTTCTCGACAAGATGCGCCTTCAGCTCCTCGTCGGGATAGATGTCCTTGGCGCGGATGTTCTGCATCTCGGCGTAGAGTTTCCGCCCGGCGACGGCCATGATCGCGGCGCTGAATTCATAGACGCGCGTCGATAGCCGCCTGATCGTGCTGACGAGCTGACGCAGAACCGCTTGCAGCACCGACGGCTCCGCCTGCAATAGATCGAGGAAGGGAGCCGACTTCATCGAAGCGACGAGACAGCTAGTGCGCGGTTCGACGCTTGCTGAGCGCGGTCGGCCATCTATCGCCGGAAGCTCGCCGAACATGTCGCCGGGACCGAGATCGTGAAAGCTCACCACCTTGCCTGCCATCGAATAAACGATGACGCGCGCCTCGCCGGAGACAAGGAAGAACACGTCGTCGGAACGATCGAGATATTCGACGATCGGTTCGCCTGGCTCGTAGCGGAGCCAGCTGCAACTCTGCTCAACACGCTTTAGCCGTTCCGCCGGAAGGCTTTTGAGAACAGCCACTCCCGCGAGACTGTGTTTGGGCTCTGCGACAGAGGACTGCGTCATGCCGGTGCCAGGCGTGGATTGCCGCGCCGATAATAGCTCACGCTAAGTAATCGTATACGCGAAACTCATAGCGACATGTGCGAATTGTCATATTGCGAAGGCGTCTGAAAGGCCAATGCCGTTGTTCAAAGAAAGCGCTGCTCGATCGAGGTCGACGAGTCCTGGCCGATCGTGCCGAAATGATCACGCAGGAAGATGTCGGCCCGCGCCCGCCCGAGCTCGAACAACCATTGGAGAAACTCGCGCCCGACATTGAGCTTGCTCGACACGCCGAGCCTGCTCATCTCGTCCTCGGCATCGATGCAGTGGATCAGCATCTTCCTGAGGCGGCCACCGTCGTCGAAGCCACCATCTACCAGACGATTAACGAAGCTGATAGCGCGCATCTCGCGCATCAAACTCGAGTTGAAGCTCAGCGTATTTATCCGGTCGAAGATGGCCTGCGCCGTTTGTGGCACCTGCTCGATATTGATCGGGTTCACCATGATGAGCAGCACGTCGGCCGAGGTGCAGTTGTAAATCAGCGGAAAGATCGGCGGGTTGCCCATATAACCGCCGTCCCAGAAATATTCGCCGTTGATCTCGACCGCCTGGAACACGGAGGGAATGCAGCCCGAGGCGATGACGGCGTCGACGGAAATACCGTTGAGATCGAACACATGCAGCCGATTGGTGAACACGTTGCTCGCGCAGACGAATAACTTCACCTTTTCGGAGCGGCGGAGGCGGCCGAAGTCGATCTGCTCCTTCAGGATTTCGCGGAGCGGATGGTAGTTGGCTGGGTTCATTTGATAGGGCGACCAGATCCGCGACAGGGTGTCCATCAGCACCCATCCAGGGGAATAATCGAGGCTGCCCGGATTGATCAGTTGGTCGAGCAGGGAAGGCTGTATTATCGACCAGGTGCCAACGCACGCAACCGCTTCCCAAAAGCTTTTAAGGGCTTGCCGCGCCCCTTCGTTGCCGGCGAGCGTGAGCCCGTAAGCGGTAACCACAGCGTTCATGGCGCCGGCGCTCGTTCCCACGATCCCCTCTATGACGATGCGCTCGTCCTCGAGAATCCGGTCAAGCGCACCCCAGGCGAAGGCGCCGTGAGATCCACCTCCCTGCAAAGCGAGGTTAATCGTCTTGCGACCGGCGCTGGCATTGCTATCGCCACTATCGCCCACGCATCTACTCCCGGGCGCATCCATGCGCACTACTCGCGCAACTTGGGGATACATGCTAAGATAAACTAAGTACGCGCACAATTGCTGCAACCGTAAAAGGTGAAGCCAAGCTATCAGGCGGGGCGCAAGCCGCACCAGCGAAGGCTTGAGTGATGTACGAAGCTGAGAGTCGCAAGACACTCAAGCAGGACGCCCGAGGTATTTCGGACGCTCAGCAATCTTCTGCCAGCGATGACGACAAGAAGACGAAGAAGCAGCTCGTCGACGAGCTTGCCGCCTTGCGCCATCGGCTGAAGGACCTCGAAGCGTTCGAAGCAGAGCGCAAAGCCATCGCCACCGAGCTCAAGGGCACGCGGCAGCGTCTGCAATACCTTCTCGCGGTCAGTCCGGCGATTATCTACACGACCAAGGCAACCGGCGACTTTGCCTGCACCTTCGTAAGCGAAAATCTCCGCGCCATCATGGGCTATACGACGCAGGAGATGACCACCGACCCGAAGGGCTGGCCGGAGCGCCTCCATCCCGACGACGCGCCGCGCGCCTTCGGCGAGATGCTTCCTTTGATCGGGCGAGGCGGCGGATCGGTCGAGTATCGCTTCCGCCATCGCGACGGCCATTACATCTGGATCCAGGACACCTTCAAGGTCGTCTCCGACGATCAAGGACACCCGCTTGAACTCGTTGGCGCATGGGCCGACATCACCGAGCGCAAACAGGCCGAGCAAACGGCTCTCAAGGCAAATGCCGAGATTGAGGAAACGAAGCGCTACCTTACGCGACTCATCGAAAGCTCACCGGACGCCATCATTGCTACTGACAAGAACGGAACCGTCGTCCTCTTCAACGGAGGCGCCGAGACTTCTGCTCGGCTATCGCGTCGCGGAGGTTATTGGCCGTCCGACCATCGGGCTTTACGACAGCGAGGAACGGGCGAAGGACGTTCTGATCGAGATGCGCAAGCGCGGCGGCACGGCTTCGGGCTATGAGAGTGTACTCAAGGCCAAAGACGGGCGGAGCGTTCCGGTGCTGATCTCGGCCTCGGTCCTGCTAGACAAGGACGGCCGGGAAGCCGGCATGGTAGGCTTCGCCACCGATCTCCGAGCGCGCAAACGTGAGGAGGAAGAGCTGCGCACGGCGCATGACGAGTTGGAAAAGCGAGTCGAGGATCGAACCACCGAATTGAAAGGGGCACGAGAGCGGCTGCGCTATCTGATGACGGTCACGCCAGCCATCGTCTACACCAATCAGGCGAGCGACTATACCTGCACCTTCGTCAGCGAGAATGTCGCGCGCATCATGGGCTTCTCGGCCTGGGAGATGCTCGAGGACAAGGATTTCTGGACCGTGCGCTTGCATCCGCAGGACGCCAAGCACGTCTTCGAGGAGATGGCTCCGCTAATCGAGAAGGGCGGAGGGACAATCGAATATCGCTTCCGCCATCGGGACGGCCATTACATCTGGATCCAGGATACTTTTAGGGTGATGCGCGACGCGCAAGGGCGCCCATCAGAGATCGTCGGATCCTGGGCCGACATCTCCGATCGCAAGGGGGCGGAGGATGCTCTCGGCGAGCGTATGGCGGTGATGAACGACCTCGAGACGCTGGTCGGCGCGAGCCCGGCAATCATCTACACCACGCAAGTGTCAGGTGACTACGCCTGCACTTTCGTCAGCGAAAATCTCAACGCGATCATGGCCTACTCTGCGTGGGAGATGCGCGACGATAAGAAGTTCTGGATCAAGCGTCTCCATCCCGACGACGCCGATAGGGTGTTCACCGAGCTCCAGCGTCTGATCGCCGAGGGTCATGGTGCGCTCGAATACCGCTTCCGCCATCGCGACGGCCATTACATCTGGATCCAGGACACCTTCACCGTCACCCACGACAATGACGGCAAGCCGAAAGAGATCGTAGGCTCGTGGGCCGACGTGTCCGATCGGAAGCGCGTCGAGGCCGAGCTGAAGCGGCTCGCCGAGCAGGTCGAGTTGCGCAACCGCTTCATTCGCGAGACGTTCGGCCGCTATCTCACCGACGAGGTCGTCGACACCGTGCTAGAATCCCCGAGCGGCCTTCAGATGGGTGGCGAGAAGCGCAAGCTTACCATGATGATGACGGATCTCCGCGGCTTCACCTCGTTATCCGAGCGCCTGCCCGCCGATCGTGTCGTGAAGCTGCTCAATCGCTACCTCGCCACTATGGTGCCGATCATCAAGCAGTATCAGGGCACCATAGACGAGTTCATAGGCGACGCGATCTTCGTCCTGTTTGGCGCACCGGTGTGGCACGAAGATGATGCCGAGCGTGCTGTCGCCTGCGCATTGGCGATGCAGATCGCCATGGACGAGGTTAACAAGGAGAACCGCAAGGAGGACCTACCGGAAGTCGAGATGGGTATCGGTATCCACACCGGCCAGGTGGTGCTGGGCAATATCGGCTCGGCCGAACGCATGAAATACGGCGTAGTAGGAAGCAACGTGAACCTCACATCGCGCATCCAGGCCTGCACCACCGGCGGCCAGATCCTTGTCTCGGAGACGACGCGGCAGGAGGTTGGCAACAAGCTCAGGATTGGCAAGCAGATGGAGGTGAGGGCAAAGGGCGTCGAGCACGCCGTCATCCTGTTTGAAGCTTTGGGCGTCGGTGGACAGCACAAGCTCTCGCTTGGCGAGACGGTCGACACGCTTGTCGAACTCGAGGAGGAGATTCCGCTCCTCTACGAGGTCGTGGAATTGAGCCAGGTCGGTGGAGCGCTATCGAAGGGTGTTATGACCAAGCTTTCGCTGAAGGCGGCCGAGGCACGCCTTGACAGTCTGGTCGCGCCCTTGAGCAATCTTAAGATGCATCTTATCGGTAGGGACGGCGAGCCGATTGCAGGCTCGCTCTACGGCAAGGTACTCGGTCCACTGCCCGGAACGAGCACGGGGGCCTTGATCCGCTTCACCTCGATCTCGCCGGAGATCAGCGCCTTCTTACGACCCCTGATTGATGAAGAGACCACCGCTGGCGTGTCGAACGTGGAAGCGGGCGTCAGTCCGCCAAGGCTTTAGCTGCGGATGGCCTTCGCCGGTCGCCATGATTGCGCGAGGCGCGACTGCTTCCGCATAGGCCAGCTCCGCGCCATCGGAGAGCCCAGCGATCTTGCTGGGCTCTCCTCTGGTAAAATTGGGTGGTTTGGTCAGCGCGGATCGATGCGACCCGGCTCAGCTCAGCTCAGGCCCTCGTTCCGAGAGCCTTTGATATGTCGGCGAGGGTGGCCTTTTCAGCGTCGCTGACTTTCACCCCTCCAATGCCGAGGAAACCGCCCTCGGAAGAGGCTTCTGCCACATTCTGGCTGATAGCCTGTAACCAGGCTTTGAACCCAGCCGCGTCTTGGGGCGCCTTGACATTGAGGATTGGCGCGCGCGGCCGGGGGGTCCCCAACTGTATCAACCCCGGAAGAAGCGCTCGGCGCACTGAAAAAGGGTAACGCCGAAACCGGTGCCACAAGCCAGCCTTCACCCATTGGATAACGCGCTCGATACGTTGCTTCGTACGACGAGCCGTTTCCACTTTCTTGGACCAAATGGGTAGGAGCGCTTCGTTGATGAGCGCACTGTCAATCGCGGAGATCGCGCGGGTCCCCAAAGCTGGGTAGGCATATTGATCGAGCGTGTTCTTCCACTGCTCCCTATGCTTGGCATTTTTCCAACCGGCCTCATGCATCTCGATGAACCGCTGAGAGGCATCCTTGAAGAGGATGCGCTCACTTGCAGTGGCCCTCGCTTCGTCGCGCTTCCTGAGGCGCACCTCGATGGGGTCATCGCCGAGAGCGACGAGCTGTCGATATTCTCGGGCGCGCTCGCGGGCCTCCTTGAGGTTGAAGGTCTGGATTGAGCCGAGGCCCATGTCTCGGACCTTCCCGGTCAGGGGCGACGAGAAGCGGAATATCCAGCTTCGCGTGACGATCCCCCGCTTCGCTGACGGCGAGACCTGCAAGTACAGGCCACCCCCGTCACAATAGAGACCCTCGGCCTTAACCGTCGCCACCTTGCGAGCGGTCAGCTGATTGGACAACGTCATCCCAGCACCCTACCCATATTTTGAACTGGAATTGTGCCGGACTGCTCAGGACAAGTCCAGAGGTCGGTAAGGGCGGAAGCCTATGAAAATTGTGCACAATTCGGATGGCGTCGTATCGTGCCGGACGCCAAGAGGGTGGCCTTCCCCTCCGCCAATTGCTGACGTCCGCTTCTGACCCCAAGCGGACATTCATAGGTACCCTCGGCTGTTTGGAACCTCTTGCGGCTGGCATTCTCCTGCGTCAAGGTCCCGGTGCAGCATTTGGAGGAAATAGATGAAACCCATGAGCCGACTCCTCATTGCTATCGCACTCATATTGATGTCCGCATCTTACGTCTGCGCTCAAACAGCGACCGGGCGTGCGTTGTTTACTTACCCCATGAATGGTCAAACGCTCGAGCAACAAAATGCCGATCGCGCGGCCTGCCATGACTGGGCAGTTGCCCAAACCGGGTTTGATCCCTCGCTCGTATATGCGGCCCAGCAAGCCGGGGTGCCACAACGAACTATCTCCAACGCTACGCGGAGAATGGTCACTCCTGGCGGCATAGGCGGAGCGAGGGGTAACGCCGAGGTCCGCCGCATCAATGATCTCTATGACGCTTATCTCAGGGCCGGACAGGTCTGCTTAGAGGCCCGCGGCTACCAAGTTTCAAGATAGGAGCGAGCGATGCGAATCTCGATCTCTAAATTCTGTGTGGGGCTCGCCTTTCTGCTCTTGGGCCCAACCACTGGCTTTACCGCGGAGAAGTCTTACCTCTGCGCGATCAACGAAGTGTACGAGTGCGTGGCGGTCACCGGGTGCAGTCGCATTTCGCTCGACGACGCTAATCTGGTCGGCATCATGCTCATCGACATGGAAAAGAAGCAGCTCCGCCGAGCCCCATTGGGTGGAGAACCCAGTGCGGACGATATTGATAGCGTTGCTGTAACGGAGAAGGCGATTCTCCTCCATGGCACGGGAAAGAAAGATGCCGACAGAACTTGGAGCGCGGTCATATCTTTAGACACGGGCAATCTGACCGCTGGTGTGTCTACTCTCGATTCGTCGCTTTCCCTGGTGGGAAAATGCACGGCGCAACCTTGATGTCCTACACGAAACGCACGACTGGCGGAGCTATTCATTCTTGCCATCGCAACGATGGCCGCGACGATGAACATTTTCGGCAGCTCGTGCCGTCGATGCGCAAGCCAAGAACCTGTTCGAGGCGCGACTAGAAACGCCCGTAGATCGTGGTGGTGCCGCTAGAACTCACTTCGCTGCTGGTCACTTTGTCGATACCATCAGCGCGTGGTGGCATGAGGAGCATATCGACCAATGCGGTACATTGGCTTAGGCTGGCGCAATCGCAGCGGATGAAGTTCCTCATTGAAAGAATGTACCTTCGTGCGGGGTCGTCCCAAACGTAGAAGCGAAAGGGCACGCGCTTATGTCAGATACTCGTCAGAGCGATTGGACCAAACCTGCGGCCATGGCGATACCCAAAGGCGGGTACTCCAAGGATAAGGTGGAACAGGGCAGATACGGCCCGATCTTTCCCAAGACTCCGGCCTGCTACGGCTTTTCGATTCTCGCAAAGATCATCCCCGGTCGGGAGGAGGCTGTTCTACGAGTATGCGAAAAACATCGAGAAGACGGTAGCGGCCCAGCCTGACTGTCTCGCAGTGCTCAAGCTGCACTACTTGCGCTGGCTCCTCTTTCCGATCAAGGGCGATACCTATTTCATGTATCAGGGCATCTTTGACACCGACTTCGACAAATACACTGAGGATGCCGTGGCTCTCTTCGGAGCCACTGGCATTGATACCGTCTTCGAAAACCTCGAAGGGTTTCCCAAAGATTGGAAGACCAAGCCTGAGTCATTCGTCAAGTTCGTCCGCGAGCACCAGTGCCCGAGTTTCCTTGAATACGGGGAATATCCCTATGTGAGCGCCGACGAGATCAAGAAGGCACTCAAGCTCAAGGCCGCCTTCTCGAGCATGCTCGATCAGATGCAATGACTCCCGAACAGCGCATCATCGTGGAGACCTGCACCGCACCACGGTTGTGACCACCCGCGAAGATGGGAGGGATAGCGATGAGCACAAGAGAGCCAATGGCGGCGGTACGCCATTACATCGATGCCTTTAACAAAGGTGACGCAAACGGGATGGCGGCGACTTTCGCTGTGCCCGGCTCAATTTTGGACGGCATGGCGCCACACCTTTGGCAAGGGCCAACAGTCGCTCAGGACTGGTACAGAGACGTGTTGATTGAAGGCAAGCAACACGGCGCTTCAGATTATTTCGTCACTGTGGGCGAGCCGTTGCACAACAACGTCACCGGCGACAGTGCTTATGTGGTTGTTCCTGCGACCATGACGTTCAAAGTAGGTGGCAAGCAGGTTACGCAATCCGGCGCCTTCTTTACCGTGGCGCTACGCAAGGTCGCGGAAGGGTGGCGGATAGCGGCGTGGGCGTGGACGAAAGGTACTCCTCGGTAGCGGCATGCTTGAAACTGAGGACATCCAGCACATCTTGCTGACACGGACGCCGGCACTCACCGGACGATATGAGTTTCTATCATTTCGGAGCGCCTCGGGTGGCAGGGCATGGCTGAGCGAGCTTCTCAAGACAGTGCAGTCAGCGGCGGAGGTTCGGGCTTCGGTCGATGAGGGCAACCGCTGGGTAACGCTGGCGTTCACTTGGAATGGTCTCAAGGCACTAGGCGTTGACGAGACATCGCTCGCGACGTTCCCAGAAGAGTTTAAGCAAGGCATGCCAGCACGCGCAGAGATGCTCGGCGACACTGGCGCCAATCATCCTGACAACTGGGTCGGGGGGCTCGCGAGCCCGGACCTTCACGCCATCGCAATCCTATTTGCCCGGGATGAAGGCGAGCGGGAGCGTTGCAATGCTGAGCACCAAAGGCTCCTAGCAAAATGCGAAGGCGTTGAGGTGTTGTCGTCTCTCGACCTCCTAGCAATCCCGCCATTCGACACGGCACACGACCACTTCGGTTATCGCGACCGGCTCTCGCAGCCGGTCATTGAAGGCACTGAGCGACGTACCAACGCCGGGCTCCGGGCCAGCCACTCAAACCAGGGGAATTTATCCTTGGCTATCCAGACGAGAACGGACAGCCCGGAGACCTACCGCAACCAGAAATCTTGTCTCGAAACGGCAGCTACATGGCGTATCGCCGGCTGCAGGAGCACGTCGGGCGGTTTCGCGACTTTCTCCGCCAGAATGGTCAGACCCCCGAAGAACAGGAACTTGTGGCGGCCAAGCTCATGGGTCGATGGCGGAGCGGAGCCCCATTGGTGCTGGCGCCAGAAAAGGAAGATCCTGCATTGGGCGCCGACATGCAGCGAAACAACAACTTCAACTACAAGGACACCGATCCGCATGGGTATGCCGTGCCCCTCGGTTCGCACATGCGTCGCATGAACCCTCGCGACACTGCAGCAAACATCAATCGGCGCCGCATGATTCGTCGCGGCGCCACTTATGGTTTGCCTTTGCCGGAAGACGCTCCAGATGATGGAACTGACCGCGGCATAGCGGCTTTCATCATCTGCGCAAGCCTAATCCGACAGTTCGAGTTTGCGCAGAATGTGTGGGCTAACGACCGAAACTTTCACGAGCTCGCTAACGAACGCGACCCGATCATCGGTACTCACGACGGTACGCTCGAATTCAAAATTCCTAAGCGTCCAATCCGCAAAACAATTACCGGCTTACCCGCCTTCACCACAGTGCGAGGAGGCGCCTACTTCTTCCTTCCTGGAATCAAGGCGCTTCGATACCTCACGACCCTCTGCGATGCCGACTGAATAATAGGTGAGATAAGCGTATGACCACCATTCAGCCTCCAAGGACCTACAATCAAACCCATGTGCCGCGCAAATACACGAGTGGCAAGCGAAGGGTTAGCATCTACTGGACCTGGAGCTATCCCTGGGAATCTAACCGCGATCCTTCGGTTATGGACAATCGCTTCTCGACGATGACAGAAGTTCGTCGCGTCGCCTGGCCTCAGTATGAAACGCCGGAGTGGGACGCGGCGAATTTCTTGCAGGGGATCGCAGGGACGCTCGAGCTGTTCCACCGCTCGACACTCAGTTTCCAAAACATCGTTGGCGAGGTCACCGATCATCCGGTCGCGGTGTTCCAACGTATCGACCAGATAGGGTACAAGCAGTTGATAGACGAACGTGTCTTGGCGGATACCGACACGATGATGGTGTTCGGCCTCGATCACCTAGTCTCAGAGCAGGAGGTCTTGCAGGAAGAAGTTGACGCGATCCGCGAGTGGCTTAGGCGCGAGGGCACGTGCCTGCTTCTCGCACCCCATCATGATGTGGGCTTCACGCAGGACCTGGAGCAGCGTCAGATTGAGTACAGGCACCACGGCGACCGCCTCGTTCCTCGCCAGCAGCGATTTGGACAATACACTCGCTCGCTTATGAAGGCCCTCGACGTACCCGTTCATAACCGCTGGGGCCTCCGACCCGCGGTCGTGAAGGGGACGAAGGATATCGCGCCGCTCACAGCATTGCGGGATGTTGACCGCTTGGGCCTGCTCGAAAACGTGCCCACTCTCAATTTCCATCCGCACCTTCCGCACTATGAGCTGACGAGCAACGACACCAAGTTGGTACACATGCTGGCGCGCCAGCCAATTGACCTTGAGCGCCCCCACCCCTTCAGCGCGGCAGGCAACACAGAGTTCAACTGCCTGCTCTGGATGCCACCAAACGAGCAGCGCGCCGGAGACATCGTGCTCGTGGACTCGACTAATTTCACCACACTTTTCGGTGGCACAGATAGCCTAGAGAACTTTTGGCGGAATTTAGCGCTGATGCACTAAGCGGGACGCTAGCAGAGGTCTGGCAGCGAGGGTAGCAACTCGCTGGGCTTAAGCCCTGGCATCGGAGACATCAATGCTGATGGAGCTGTTAAGCAAGGCATCGACGGTCGCTATGCTGAGCTTTGTCGTGTCGAGCATGCTTGCAATGGGCGCAGGTCTCACGATCCCTCAGATCGCTGAGCCGCTACGCAACACTCGGTTGGTCGTGTTCGCTTTGCTGGCCAATTTCGTTTTGATGCCACTCGGCGCGATCGCGCTGGCGAAGGTGCTTCGGCTGGACGAACCCTTTGCCATTGGGCTCCTCGTACTCGGCTGCGCGGCCGGGGCGCCCTTCTTGCCGAAGCTTGCTGAATTGGCGAGGGGCAATCTTGCATTTGCTGTAGGGGCGATGGTGCTGCTGATGGTGGGCACCGTGGCTTATCTGCCTATCGTCCTGCCTCTGTTGCTTCCGGGCATTACTGTCAATCCGTGGGAGATTGCTCGTTCCCTTCTGCTGCTGATGCTGTTCCCGCTTGCCATAGGCCTTGGCCTTAAGGCGCGATACGGGGACTTGGCGGAACGGGTGAAGCCCTTGCTCGACTGGATTTCCAACATCAGCCTTATCCTGTTGATATGCTTGATCACCGCAGCGAACATCGACAAAGTGCTACAGGTGTTCGGCACCCGAGCCATTCTTGCGGGGCTCTTGTTTATCGCATTGGGCCTTGGGATTGGATGGTTGCTCGGCGGACCTGGTGGCGACACAAAGCGGGTTATGGCGCTCGGTACCGGTCAGCGCAACATTGCCGCCGCACTCGTGGTGGCAAGCCAAAGTTTCAGCGACCCAAAAGTGGTTGTTATGGTGATCGTCGTCGCCATTGTCGGATTGGTTGTCCTCATGCCGCTTTCTCGAGCGATGGCCAATCTGAAGATTATGAACCTGATCTAAACTCGTCCGCACAATAGAGGCGGAGCCATGGTCACACGGGGTTCGCCGAACAGGTTCGCGAAACAGGCGCTGGTTGCTTCCGCGGCGGTTGTCGAACTTGTTTGGGGATCTGCAATCGCGTTTGCGCAGGATGACAACCGAGTTCTGGCCGAGGAGCTCGCTAACCCGCTCACCGTCCTCATCAGCGTCCCGTTCTTCGGTAACTACAATGGCGATGTCGGCCCGGAAAGAGAAGGTTCGCAATGGTTTATGAATATCCAACCGGTAGTGCCGATTGAGCTCAATCCCGACTGGCATGTCATCTCGCGAACGATCCTTCCCGTTATGTTCAGCCAGAGCGATATCTTTCCTGGATCCGGGTCCCAGTCCGGTCTGCGCGACACGACAGAAGGTCTATATTTTTCGCCCAGCCAAACATTCAATGGCTTCACCGTGGGAGTGGGGCCAATCTTTCTGTTGCCGACCGGAACCGACGAGCTGCTCGGCGCCGGGAAGTGGGGCGCGGGTCCGACCGGTGTTCTTGCCTGGCAGGGCAGCGGCTGGACGGTCGGCATTCTCGCCAACCACATCTGGTCTTTCGCAGGCGACACCGACCGCGCCGATTTCGACCAAACATACTTGCAGCCCTTCATCGCCTATACGACGCCGAAAGCGTGGACGTTCACGCTCCAGGGCGAAGATACTTACGATTGGAAGACCGGCGAATGGATGGCACCAATCAACTTCCTGGTTGCGAAGATTGTTAAGATTGAGGGCCAGCCGGTTAGCATCGTTGGCGGCGTGCGCTATTGGATGGACTCTCCTGACGCCGGTCCCCATGGTTTCGGCGGCCGGCTAGGGATGACCTTCCTATTTCCGACGCGATGATCGAGGCGGAGTTTTTCGCCTGACGTCCGCCGTTGGCACTAATGGGAAATTCGCGCCCGTCACCGTGATGTCAGCTCTTGACCCTAAGCGGACGTTGAAGCCCTTCGGAAGCGGACCGCCACTCCTCCGAGAACGTCACTTATCGAAGTCAATCTGGCGCCGCGGTTGGGGTCCAGGGGTTCAGGTTCGCGTAGCTCCACGTCGCGCTTGGTGGGGCCCGCGCGTTTATGCAGGACCACCTGTTTGGTGGGGTCCGCGCGTTTATGTAGGTCCCCGATGGGGATGGCGGCGGTGGTAAGTACACACTACTCGCTCGAGCGAAAACCCCTCGGAGCAAAATGGGCCGGCGCCTACGGCCTTCGAGGCACGATTGTGACTTTGGCGGCTTGCTGCTAAACTTTTTGGCTTATGTGCTGAATCTCTTCCGGCCCCTTTTGACTTGTAAAAACGGCCGGCCGCCACTCAAACAATTTAGCAGCGTGTCCACATCAAAAGACACGACCAGCTTCCGAAAATCTCGATGAGCTTGGCTCGATCGCTCGCCGCCTGCGCTTCTCCGACTGCGGTGGTGCGCTGCGTTTGACTAAGTCGTGGCGAGAGACGGATGCGCCCATGGGCGAGAAGGAGATAAGCTTCGGATTCATCGGCCGCACTTTGAGCTAGCAGCTGCGTTCCCAGGCAACCTAGTTAGTCGTGGCGCAGCAAAAAGGCGCCGGCCTGAGCCGACGCCTCGCTATTCCAGCGGTCGCTAGCGATTATCAGCGCGGGCAGATCTGCTTCCAGCGACCGAACATGCCCTGCTTCCAATAGCAGGCGGGCTGGACCGGCGGGGCCCACATGACCGCATAGGCCGGCTCGACAACGGAATACGTCACCCAAACGCACTGATCGGCGCCGCACAACCAGTCGGCCTTAGCCGGCTGACCGGCGAAGAGTAGCCCGGATGCTACAACCAATCCTGCCAAGATTGCTCTGATCAAGTCTCAACCCTCCATGACCTAGAATGTATGGCCCCGGTGATTTAACCCGGACGGCGCGGCAAAGTCCATGCGGCTGACTTGCCCTGGCCGGCCCCCGCCCTTCACTTCGCGTTAGCAGTTTGTGAGCCATCTCGGCCTTCCTTGCCGGCCGCACGACAACCCAGAAAGTCATGACGGGCGGCGCCATGGGCGGCGTTACCGGCTTTGCTCTCGCCGGCCCGATCGGCGGCGCCGCGGGCGTCGCGGTTGGTGCCGTCGCGGCACCCATGATGTCGACTGACTAGAGCAAAATCCGCGCCCTGGGGCTTCGTTTCCAGCGCAGAACGCCAGCCGGCGGCTGCTAGTCCTGGGCGCGGCCAGCGGCCCTGCGGAAATACTGAAACGCCGTGCGCTTCAGGAAATTGTAGGCTGGGCGCCCCATCAGGGCCACGGCGATGACCTTGGTGAGGAACGGCGTCGCGCCGAAGAGGCCCGACAGAGCGGCCTTCACGCTCGGCTCAAGGTCGGCCTCGATCACCACCGGGATCAGCGACCAGGCGCCATAGCCGCCGACGATCAGCACCGTGCCCAAGGCGAAGCGCCAGCCGAGCTGGTCCGTGCTGAAAGTCTCGTCCCTGCCGTTCTCTATGGCGACCTCCCCTGCAGTCGTCGGCTCGCGGCCAATCGTTGGGTTCTATCGAGGAATTTAGGTCTCCCGGGGGCAACTCGGGAGTGCCGGCCCGAAACCGTTAACGATGGTAACCTTCGCTGTCCCAAAGCGAAACACTTAATTGGTCAGCGCACGGCTCCGCGTCACCTGCGTGTTTCTTGTGCTTTTCCAAGGCTTTCATGTCAACAACCTCAGATTTTTCCTTCTAATCAGTTAACAAGTGGGATGGGTCATGAATAAAGACGCTTGCCGTCATCGCGTTTGCCTCGGTCACCGAGTTGCCGCGCTTGACATCCAAGAGGCGATGACGCAGCGCAACACCGCCGTGCCGGTCAATCGGCGCCTGCAATTCCGCATGGGCATCAATCTCGGCGAGATCTCACCGACGTGGACCCATCGACGAAAGCTGTCTGATGGTGTGCACCAAATGGAACGCCGACACGTGCGATCCCACCGCCAATAGCGTGAGCCCCAACGGCGGTAACGCCGGCAATGCGGGAAATGCCGGCATTAAGGGGGAAAAGCCGGCACCGTCATCAAGAAGGCTCCATGACGCGAGCGTCCGCGAGCGGGCGACGGCCGGCGCGCGACCATCCCGCTTAGCCTATTGATAGACGCCGCCGCACACCACGGTCGCCTCCAGCCGCTCGCAATACATGTCCTTCGGCTGGACCGTCTTGGTCACCGGGTTCATGAACTTGTATTGCTGCCAGAAGCTTTGATGCGCCTTGGCGAGGGCAACCGCTCCTTGACGAACGTCTTGCCGTCGGCGTCCTTGTCGTCGATCTGGTTGGTGCCGATGCGCTTCTCGTCGGCGCCGTGTGCGAGCACGAGCCCGTCGAGATTGTAGACCACGATATAGAGATCGCGGTCGACGAACAGTCCGCCATGGTCGCTGATCTCGGCATAGGCCTTGCGGGTGCCATCGGATTTGATGGCGCCGACGGCCTTCTTGACCATGGTCACCGCCTCGTCCTTGGTCGCGCCGGTCGCGGCGATTGCCGATGCGCCCGACAGGCAGAGCACGGCGGCCAGCACTGCCACGGCGCCCGCAATCGATCGTTCTCTACACATGCTCATGTTCTGTCCTTTCGGGCATTGCCTCACTGACATCCCCGGTGCGTTTTGCAAGCCGGCGAGATTAGCGGAAGCAGGCAGCCCGCCCTATCGCGTCCTCGCGGCATGCTTTCGGAATTGCCAATGCCGCCAGAAGCGGCGGACGGCTAACGCTCCGCCGCCGCCCCGGAGGCGATCAACCAAGCCGGATCGAACCAGCGGTCGGCCTCGCCGTCATAAGGGAGCCGCGTAATGTCCCAGTGGTCGATGAAGGGCGCGTAAGTCTCCCAGACCGGGGGCCCTCCGCCGATATAGATGACGCGTTCCGGAAAACGCGCGAGCACCTCGGCGGGGTCCATGTGCGAGCGGATCTCGACGATGGTTCGATGGTTGTAGGCCAGAGGCGGTATCGAGGCGATGGTCGCCGGGCCGGCAATGAGAACATGCCCCTTGGTCAGGTCGAAGAACCGCGCAACGTCGGCCTGATATTGCCACCCCTTGTTGCCTTCCCAGGGGAGCTTGCCGTTCAGGCCCAATTGCCCGCGCAGCCCTATGGCGCACATCGCGCGCACCTCAGCCGCCATTTCTCTCCTCCTTGGATGGGCGTCTGTCTCGCGACAGCGACCTTAGCGGCCGATGGCCTTTTGGCAAGGAGTCGTGCACAAGACGCATCTCATGTCATCCCGCCACCTCGCCCATCGCGACGCCCATCCGCACCGCAGGCTTGAGGCCATCGGGCTGATGGCGCTCGCCACGATCTGCTTCGCCGGGCTCGACTCGACCGCCAAATATCTCGTCGGCATAAAGGGCGTCCCCGTCGCCGAGGTCAGCTGGTTCCGCTTCGCCGGTCACGCGGTGTTCACCGCGCTCGTACTGTGGCCGCTCGCCTTCAAGCCGTCGCTCAGCTCGAAGAAGCCGGTAGTGCAGATCGTCCGCTCGGCGCTCATGGTGGTGACCACGGGGTTCAACTTCGTCGCGCTCCGCTATCTCCAGCTCGACCAGACCGTCACCATCTTCTTCCTCACACCGCTGATCGTCGCGGCGCTGGCCGGGCCGCTGCTCGGCGAGTGGGTCGGCTGGCATCGCATGCTCGCCATCGTTTCAGGCTTTCTCGGTGTGCTGCTGGTGACGCATCCGGGCTTCGGCACCGTGCATTGGGCCATTCTGCTCGTGCTGGTAGCCACGTTCGGCTATGCGCTCTACAACCTTGCCACGCGCTATCTCGCAGCGTTCGATCCGCCCGAGGTGACGCAGACCTTCACGCCGCTGGTCGGCGTCGTGGTGCTGGCGCCGTTCGCGTTGTCGGCCTGGCAAACGCCGCACGAGCTCCGCGTCATGCTGCTGCTCGCCTCGCTCGGCTTCTGGGGCGGGCTCGGCCATTGGCTGCTGATCCTGGCGCACCGCATCGCGCCGGCCTCCGCGCTCGCGCCGTTCATCTATCTCGGGCTGATCTGGATGTCGGGGATCGGCTATCTCGCGTTCGGCAATGTGCCGACATTGTGGACGCTGTCGGGCGCGGCCATCGTCATCGCCTCGGGGCTCTATCTCTTCGCGCGCGAGCGGAAGCAGATGGGCGAAGCCAAGAGCGGCCCGGCGTCCGACATCGCCACGCAGTAGCCCCCCCTCTCCCCGCTGGGGAGAGGGTTAACTGCGGCCCTGGGTGCGCTGACAGCTAGCCGTCCGGCTCTTCCGCATCACCAGAGGCGGCGTAGCGGCGCTTAACATCGGCGGCGAAGCTCGCGAAGCGTCCTTGCACGATCGCCTCGCGCGCGCGGCCCATCAGCTCCTCATAGAACTGCACGTTGGCGTAAGTGAGCAGCATGGCGCCGAGCACCTCTCCCGACTTGACGAGATGATGCAGATAGGCGCGCTCGTAACGCGCCGCGGGGCACGCGCTCTCGGCATCGAGTGGGTTCGTGTCCTCAGCATAGCGGGCGTTCCGCAGATTCAGCCGCCCGCCCCAGGTGAAGGCCTGGCAATGACGGCCCGAGCGGGTCGGCAGCACGCAGTCGAACATGTCGATGCCGCGCGCGATCGAGGCGAGCAGATCCTCTGGCGTGCCGACGCCCATCAGGTAGCGCGGACGATCCACCGGCAGCACGGCGGCGGTCGCCTCGACCATCTCCAGCATGGCGCCCTGCCCTTCGCCGACCGCAAGCCCGCCGACCGCGTAGCCATCGAAGCCGATCTCAATCAGCGCGCCGGCGCAAGCCTCGCGCAGATCGGGATAGACGCTGCCCTGCACGATGCCAAACAGCGCCTGGCCTGGCTTGGTCATGGCGGCGAAGGCGTCCTTGCAGCGCTTTGCCCAGCGGAGCGACAGCTCGAGCGAGGCGCGCGCCTCCTCGCGAGTCGCCGGAAACGGCGTGCACTCGTCGAGCACCATCTGAATGTCCGAGCCGAGCAGGCATTGCACCTCTACGGCGCGCTCGGGGCTGAGCGCTACGGTCGCGCCGTCGATATGGGACTGGAAGGTGACGCCCTGCTCGTCGATCTTTCTCAGCTTCGCCAGCGACATGACCTGGTAACCGCCGGAGTCGGTCAGGATCGGGCCGTCCCAATGCATGAATTGGTGGAGCCCGCCGAGCCTTGCGACGCGCTCGGCGCCGGGCCGGAGCATCAGGTGATAGGTGTTGGCGAGGATGGTGTCGGCGCCGCTCGCCCTCACGTCCTCGGGGAACATCGCCTTGACGGTCGCGCCGGTGCCGACCGGCATGAAGGCGGGCGTGCGCACGATGCCGCGCGGCGTGGTGATGGCGCCGGTCCGCGCCGCGCCGTCCTGCGCCTTCAGTGTGAATGAGAAGGCCTTGCTCATGGTTGAGGTGCCGGGCTGAGCAGGCAGGCATCGCCGTAAGAATAGAACCGATAGCGCTCACGCACCGCATGCGCGTAAGCGCGCTGCATCAGATCCAGCCCGGCGAACGACGCCACCAGCATGAACAGAGTCGAGCGCGGCAGATGGAAATTGGTGAGCAGCCGGTCCATGAAGCGGAAGCGATAGCCCGGCGTGATGAAGAGACTAGTCTCTCCGGTAAAGGGCTGGAGCTTGCCGTCGGAACTGACGGCGCTCTCAAGCAGGCGGAGCGAGGTGGTGCCGACGGCGACTATTCTGCCGCCGCGCGCCTTGACCGCGTTCAGCGCCGACGCCGTCGCGGCCGAGATGGAGCCGTGCTCACGATGCATGACATGATCCGCGGTATCGTCAGCCCTGACGGGTAGAAAGGTGCCGGCGCCGACGTGGAGCGTCACGAAGTGGCGCGACACGCCGCGCGCGTCAAGCGCCTGCATGAGTCTTTCCGTGAAGTGCAGCCCAGCGGTTGGCGCGGCGACCGCCCCCTCCTCGCGCGCGAACAGGGTCTGATAGTCGCTCCGGTCGCGTTCGTCGGGCGCGCGGCGCGAGGCGATGTAGGGCGGGAGCGGCATGGCTCCGTGCGCCCTGATCGCCTCGTCGAGAGCTGGCCCGCCAAGCTCGAAGGCGAGGCTCACCTCGCCCTCCTCCCCGCGTCCTTCGACGGTCGCGGCGAGGCTGCCGAGCAGGCAGACATTGCCGCCATCGCCGAAGGCGATGCGGTCGCCCGGCTTTAGTCGCTTCGCCGGCCGCGCCAGCGCTTGCCAGCGATGCCCGTCGATGCGCTCGACCAAGGTGACCGAGACCTGCGCCGCGACGCCGTCTCGCTCCCGCACGCCCCTGAGCTCGGCCGGGATCACCTTAGTGTCGTTGAGCACGAGCGCATCGCCCGGCTGCAGCAGTCCCGGCAGGTCGCCCATCGTGCGGTCGGTCAAAGGCGGTGCGGTCAAAGGATCGACCACCAGCAGCCGCGCCGCGTCGCGCGGGCTCGCCGGGCGGAGCGCGATCAGCTCCTCGGGCAGGTGAAAGTCGAAAGCGGCGACGCGCACGGCCCCCCGCGACTAAGCCGGGTCGGCGGCGACCCGCACGCTCACGATCTTGTCGGGGTTCGACGGCGGCTCGCCGCGCTTGATCTTGTCGACATTCTGCATGCCGTCGATCACCCGCCCCCACACCGTATATTTCTTGTCGAGGAAGCTCGCGTCGTCGAAGACGATGAAGAACTGGCTGTCGGCGGAGTTCTGGCGATTGCGCGCGCGCCATCGAGACGGCGCCGCGCGTGTGCGGCTCGGCGTTGAACTCGGCCTTGAGCTTCTTGCCCGAGCCGCCGGTGCCGGTGCCGGTCGGGTCACCGGTCTGGGCCATGAAGCCTTCGATGACGCGGTGGAACGGCACGCCGTCATAGAAGCCTTGCCGCGCCAGCTCCTTGATGCGGGCGACGTGAAGCGGCGCGAGGTCGGGCCGCATCTCGACCGTCACCTTGCCCTGCGTCGTCTCGATGATGAGGGTGTCTTCGGGTTTTGCCATGGAATGTCGTCCTCAAAATGCCGGGGGTGGGGCTATGGCTCGATCGTCGCCGTCTTGATGTAGTCGAGCTTGGGGAAGTCCTTCTTGAGATAGGCGTTGCCTTGGCTCTGGACGAGACCCTGGTCGGGGCCGTCGCCGCGCGGCGCGCCCTCGCCGTAGACGGCATAGAGCGCATCGACCACTTCCATGCCGGAGATCACCTGGCCGAACGGCGCGAAGCCCTGATCGTCGAGCCCGGCATTGCTGCCGAAATTGATGAACACCTGGGTGGTGCGCGTGTCGGGGCCGGCGGTGGCGAAGGTGATGTAGCCGCGCTTGTTGCTGGCCTTGACCGGATCGTCCTTGATGTCGGCGTCGCGCCACACTTGTGACAGCTTGGGATCGCCATTGATGCCGAACTGCACCATGAAGCCGCTGATCACCCGGAAGAAGCGCGTGTCGTTGTAGAAGCCGCTCTTGACGAGGTTATAGAAGCGGTCGGCGCCGTTCGGCGCCCAGTCGCGATGCACCTCGACCACGAAGGAGCCTTTGCTGGTGTCGAACTTCACCTTGTAGGTCGCCGGCGCCGTCTCATTGAGGCTCGCCGGGTTGGAGAGATCGCCGGCGCGCGCCGGCGCGTGCATGGCCATGACTGAGAGCGCTAGGCTCGCGCCGAACAAGAGCAGTGCCTGAATTCGCATGAGACCTCCTTGGAAGGGCTTGGACCGGACTTAGCCGGCGAACTTCTTCTTAAGCGCCGCGCTGACGATGCCCGGCACGAAGGCCGAAACGTCGCCCCCCATTGCGGCAATCTGGCGGACGAGGCTCGCGGCGATATGCCGTGACTCTGGCGAGGACGCCAGAAACACCGTCTCGATCTCCGGCGCAAGGGACTGATTCATGCCGGCCATCTGCATCTCATAGTCGAAATCGCCGGCGTCGCGCAGGCCCCTGATCACGACCGTCGCCAGCGCCTCGCGCGCCGCGTCGATGGTCAGATTGTCGTAGGTGGCCACTTCGAGCTCGAGCTCGACCTGGCGCGCCACCGGCTCGAGCACCTCGGCAGCGAGATTGACCCGCTCCTTGGTGGTGAACAGAGGGTGCTTGTCGTGATGGGTGCCGATGGCGATGACCAGCTTGTCGACCAAATGACCGGCGCGGCGCACGATGTCGACGTGGCCGTAGGTGACTGGATCGAAGCTTCCGGGATAAAGGCCGACGCGCATGTTCAATCTCCACGGCGGGACGGCGCACACACACCGGTCCTCGCGCGAGCCACCTTCTAGCCGCGCCGCCGCCAAATAGAAAGGCCCGGCGCGAGCCGGGCCTTTCCGCACCCCCCATTGACTTTGTGATTATTTTTATCGGGGCAGCTTGCGCTTGATGGCCGAAAATGTCGCCGAGATTGAAGCGATAGCCGACGCCCGCCGAGAAGATCCACGGATCGACATCGGCGTCGCCCACAACGTTCACGCCGCCGAGCGCGGCGTTGTTATGCCAAGTGACGGTGGTGTCGAGCCACGTCTTCTTCACATCGAAATTCAGCGACCAGCCGTCGCCAAGTCCGATATCGACGCCGGCCTGGAGGGTGAAGCCGAAGGCGTCGTCGATCTCGACTTTGCTGGCGCCGAGGATGTTGTCGCCGGTGCGCTCGTCGAAGAAGGCGATATATTGCACGCCTGCGCCGACATAAGGCTGCCATTTGCCCATGCCGGTGAAGTGGTATTGCAAGGTGAGCGCCGGCGGGAAGATCCAGGTGTCGGCGATCTCGTGCAGGCTGCTGATCGTCCCCTTGCCGTCGATCTCGTGCTTGGCGAAGCAGCAGAACAGCTCGGCCGAGAGATTCTTGGTGAGGTAGTAGCCGAGCGTAAGCGCCGGGATCACCTCGGTGCTGACGGAGGCATCGGCGCCGGGGATGACGGCGCCGCCCGCGCGCACGGTCGCGTCGCTGTCGGGATTGACCACGGTGCCGAGCACCTTGATCTGAAACTTGCCGTCGTCGCTTCCGGCCGCGGCCGGCAGCGTCGTGGCGAACTGGCCTACCATCAAACTCAGGGCTGCTAACGCGCCTCTTGCGGTTCTTGTCATGTGACGTCCCCCCGTTGATCTGACGCCCGCGTGCGCCCCCGCGCGCGGGATCGTCAGAGATCGGCCATTCTTGGGACGGCACGATTGCGGAGAGAAGCGCGGATCGGCCCGCTCTGCTGACTGGCGTCAGACTCCAATGTATCGGCGGGCGACTGTTGCCGTGCCGACACGGTTTTTCTTGATCCAGGTCAAATCATTGCGGCCTTGCGTGGTCTCCCGGCCACGCTTCATCTCGCGCTCGTCTTGATCGATATCAAGGCGCACGCACCCCGCTCGCCCGACGACTGCTTAGCCTTGAAGCGACCCGCATCGCCTCTCCCGAGGGGGAAGACCTTGGTTATGACATCCGGTGTCAATCCGCGGAACGCGACCCGACCAGGGGGCGCCGCTCGGCGAGCCCAAACCCGACCCACTCGCGCCGCTACAAACCGCGCTCACCCCTCACGCCGCGACGCTGCGCACACGCCGCGGCCAGAACGTCGCGCTCGCGGTCGACGGCAGCGAGGCGGCGTTCATCGTCCGCTCCGGCGTGCTCACGCTCAACGTCACCATGCCGGGAACGTCCCGCCAGGTGGTGGCGATCCTGTTTCCGGGAGACGTCGTGCGGTCGAGCTTCGTGCCGCGCGAGGCCGACGGCGCGCTCACCTCGGCAAGTGCGGGCGAGCTGTGGCGCCTGCGCTGGTCGGTTCTGGCCGAGCTCGGCACCAGGGATCAGGCGGTCGCGAGCTTCCTGCATGAGGCGGTGAGCCGGCAGATGGCGCGACGCGCCATCCATGTCGCGGCGATCGGCCAGTTCGACTGCCAGCAGAAGGTGGCGACCTTCCTGATCGAGCTTGCCTTGCGCACCGGCACCCCTTCGGCCGGAGGCGGCGTGGCGTTCGACCTGCCGCTGTCGCGAACCGACGTCGCCGATTATCTCGGGCTGAATGCCGACACGCTGTCGCGCACCATGTCGCGGCTCCGATCCTCGGGCGTGCTCACTCACACCGACCGGAACCGCGCCGTGGTGCGCGATTTCCGCGCGCTGGCGATGCTGTCGCCGGCGGCGCGCTCGCTGATCGATATTCACAGCGAGAAAATCGGCTAGCTGAGGCTGGTTCCGGTTTCCGGGGCGATGTCTTCGCCGCCCTCGTCCCCGCCATTCTCGGCGCCGTTCTCGACATCCGGGATGTGCTCGACCGAGACCACGCGCTCACCTTCCGCGGTCGAAAATACGATCACCCCTTGGGTCGAGCGGCCCATGATCGAGATGCCTTCGACCGGCACGCGGATCAGCTGGCCGCCATCGGTGACCAGCATGATCTGGTCGCTCTCCTCGACGGGGAATGACGCCACCAGCTTGCCGTTCCGCTGGTTGACGGTCATGGCGATGATGCCTTTGCCGCCGCGGCCCGAGATGCGGTATTCGTAGGCGCTGGTGCGCTTGCCGTAGCCCCGCTCGGAGACGGTGAGGACGAATTCCTCGTGCGCGCCGAGCTCGGCGTAGCGCTCTGGGCTCAGCACCACCGCCTCGTCGCTGTTCTCCTCGGCCTCCATGTCCGACTCGATCTCGGCCCCGCCGCGCCTGATGCTGTTGGCCTGCCGGACATAGGCGGCGCGCTCAGACGGCGGCGCCTCCACGTGCCTGAGGATGGCCATCGAGATCATCTGGTCGTCACCCTCGAGCTTGATGCCGCGCACGCCGGCCGAATTCGCGGCCCTTGAAGACGCGCACTTCGGTGACCGGGAAGCGGATTGCCTGACCTTCGGCCGTGGTCAACAGCACGTCTTGCTGCTCGTTGCAGACCTGCACGCCGACGATGCGGTCCGGAGGCTCGAGTTTCATGGCGATCTTGCCGTTCTGCCTGACCTCGATGAAATCCGACAGCTTGTTGCGCCGGACCGTGCCGCCATTGGTGGCGAACATCACGTCGAGCTTCTCCCACGAGGCTTCGTCCTCGGGCAGCGGCAGGATGGTGGTGATGGTCTCATCCTTGTCGAGCGGCAGGAGATTGATCATGGCCTTGCCGCGCGCCTGCGGCGCCGCGAGCGGCAGCCGCCATACCTTCATCTTGTAGGCCATGCCGCGCGAGGAGAAGAACAGCACCGGCGTGTGCGTGTTGGCGATGAAGATGCGGGTGACGAAATCCTCTTCGCGGGTGGCCATGCCGGCGCGGCCCTTGCCGCCGCGGCGCTGGGCGCGGTAGGCCGACAGCGGCACGCGCTTGATGTAGCCTTTATGGCTGACGGTGACGACCATGTCCTCGCGCTGGATCAGGTCCTCGTCCTCGACCTCGCCCTCCATCTCGAGGATCTCGGTGCGGCGCGGCGTGCCGAACTCGGTCTTGATCGCGGTCAGCTCGTCCTTGATGATCGAGATGATGCGGGCGCGCGAGCGCAAGATATCGAGATAGTTGCCGATCTCGGCGCCGAGCGCCTTGAGCTCATCGCCGATCTCGTCGCGGCCAAGCGCAGTCAGCCGCTGCAGGCGGAGCTCGAGGATGGCGCGGGCCTGCTCCTCGGATAACCGGTAGGTGCCCGCAGCCGATACCTTGTGGCGCGGATCGGCGATCAGCTCGACCAGGGCAACCACGTCCTTGGCCGGCCAGTCGCGCGCCATCAACTGCTCGCGCGCCGTGCTCGGGTCGGGCGCGGAGCGGATCAGCTTGATGATCTCGTCGATATTGGCGACGGCGATGGCGAGGCCGACCAGGATGTGCGCCCGCTCGCGCGCCTTGCGCAGCAGGAACTTGGTGCGGCGGCCGACCACCTCCTCGCGGAACGCGGTGAAGGCGCTGATCAGGTCCTTGAGGTTGAGCTGCTCGGGCTTGCCGCCGATCAGCGCCACGATGTTGCAGCCGAACGTGCTCTGCAGCGCCGAGAAGCGATAGAGCTGGTTCAGCACGACATCGGCCATGGCGTCGCGCTTCAGCTCGATCACCACGCGCATGCCCTGGCGGTCGGATTCGTCGCGGATGTCGGAGATGCCCTCGATCTTCTTCTCGCGCACATATTCGGCGATCTTCTCGACCATCGCCGCCTTGTTCACCTGATAGGGAATCTCGGTGATGATGAGCGCCTCACGCTCCTTGCGGACGGTCTCGTTGTGCACCCGCCCGCGCATCACGACGGAGCCGCGGCCCTTGTGATAGGCCAAGCGGATGCCGGTCTTGCCGAGAATCATGCCGCCGGTCGGGAAGTCGGGGCCGGGCACCAGCTCGGCGAGCTCGTCGATCGAGATGGCCGGATTGTCGAGATAGGCGATGCAGGCGTCGATCACCTCGCCGAGATTATGCGGCGGGATATTGGTCGCCATGCCGACGGCGATGCCCCCTGCCCCGTTGACCAGAAGGTTGGGGAACTTGGCGGGCAGCACCGACGGCTCCTCGAGCCGGTCGTCGTAGTTCGGCTTGAAGTCGACCGTGTCCTTGTCGAGATCGTCGAGCAGGAACTGGGCGATTTTGGAGAGCCGCGCCTCGGTATAGCGCTCTGCCGCCGGAGGATCGCCGTCGACCGAACCGAAATTGCCCTGCCCGTCGATCAGCGGCAGGCGCATGGAGAATTCCTGCGCCATGCGCACCAACGCGTCGTAGATGGCGAGATTGCCGTGCGGGTGGAAGTCGCCCATCGTGTCGCCGACGACCTTGGACGACTTCATATGCTTCTTGTTGAAGTCGAGCCCGAGCCGCTGCATGGCGTAGAGGATGCGGCGATGCACCGGCTTCAGCCCGTCGCGCACGTCGGGCAGAGCGCGCGACACGATCACGCTCATGGCGTAATCGAGATAGGACCGCTTCATCTCGTCGATGAGCGAGACCGGTCTGATGTCGGAGGGCACCCGGCCCTCGACGTCTGTCTTATCGTTATCGGCCAAGGACGGAGGACGCCTGCTCTAGACTGTGATCGAAACCCGCATAGCTATCGCCGGCGAGAGGGAAAATCCTCCCGCTCAAAGAGGCGAAAGCGATTGCCGTAGGACGCTTCTCTATAGCTGATTTCGGAGTTGGTCCGCAACCGCTCATGCGACGTGGATGCTGCTGTAATATCACTGTATTATCAGTGCTTTACACGATCATCAGACCGCCACTTTGCGGCCGCAGAATGTCTCAGTTTGCGAACCGGCAAAGAGCGATTCGTCCGCTGCCGGAGGACGCGCGGAATGCGAGTTTTTGGGAACGATCGATGCGGGGGAAACGTTGCTCCAACAGGCGGCAAAAGGCCCGACTGGCCTCGCCCCTCCTGGCGAAAGATAACGCCACCCCCGTTATAAACGATCCAAGGAGTGACATCATGAATCGGCTTTTGACCACCACCGCAATCGGGCTCATGCTCGGTCTCGCGCCGGCGTTGGCCGAGACGCAAGTCCCTTCCAATGACAATGCGCCCGCGCTCGAGCAGCCCGCCACGCCGTCGGAGGCGATACCGGCCAACCCGGCCGATCCCACAAAGCCCAATAAGGCCACGCAGGTGCCGCCGGAGATCACGGCGCCGGTACCGGGCACCGAGCCGCTGCCGCGATCCTCGGAGATCGAGAAGTCGCCGGTACCCGACGCCTCCACGGCTGAGGCGCCAAAATCCCTTGCGCCCGATCAGTCGGCATCTGCCGCGCCTGCGGCCTCGCCCTTCCTGGTCAAGCAGGACGCGAGCGATTTGCTTGTGGCCAATCTGATTGGCCAGTCGGTCCTGGATGCCAACAACCAGTCGATCGGCGAGGTCACCGATCTCATTACCGATAAGGACGGCAAGGTCGTCGCGCTGCTGATCGGCGCCGGTGGCTTCCTCGGGCTCGGCGAGAAGGACGTCGCCATCCGCTTCGAGGACGTCAAGATTTCCCGCGACGAGAATAACGATCTGAGCATGATGGCGAAGGTCAGCAACGACCAGATCGCCGCGGCGCCCGACTACGAGACGCTCGACGAGCAGCAGATGATCGTCGGCGAGAAAGACATCAACCAATAGCAGGTGCGTCGCACGCATTTGGCGTGAAGAAAGCCCGGTCTCGTCGCAAACGCGAGGCCGGGCTTTTCTATGCCGGCTTGGCGATCATCAGCCAGAAGATCGCGATCACCGCAAGAAACGCCGGCCAGCCGAGCCATAACCAGAGCCGCGACAGGCGACGATAGGCGGGCGGCAGCGTCCTGTGGCTTGCGGCGACCACCGCCTCGGCGAGGTCGCGCATCCTGATCTGCAACGCGACGACCGGGAGCCAGCACGCCCCGATCAGCCCGTAGAGCGCGAGGCTCGCCCAGATCCAGGTCTCGCCAAGCGCATAGCCGCCGAGATGAACGAGAGCAAGCCCGGTAAGCGGCTGGGCGATTGCCGCGGTCGCGGTGAACACATAGTCGGCGACAACGACGGTGCGCAGCGTCGCGGCGACGGCGGCCGGCTCCTCTTTCCGCTCGGCGCGAAACAGAAAGAAGGCAATGCCGAGCCCGGTGCCGAACAGGATCGCGGCGCCGATCAGATGCAGGAACTTGACGGCAAGATAAAGGGTCACCGCTTCTCCTGGAAGGCCATCACCACACAGGTCGCCGCCATCATCGGCACCACTTTCAGCAGCGGTCCGAAATGGTCGGCCCACAGCTCAGGCGCGATCGCGCTCAGGCCGATGAGATAGATCGCGCTGAGAGCGAGCTGCGCGGCGCCAGCCTTGCGCACCCAATTCGGCAGCAGGAAGAGCACGCCGAGCACGATATCGACCACCGAGGCGGCGCCGACCAGAGAGTTGGCGAAAGTCGCGCCGAAGCCTGCGTCGGCGACAAGCGCGGTCGCCGAGGCGAAACTCCGCGGCGTGAGCGTGAGCAGCCCGGTCAGGATCCAGAACAGCGCGAGGCTCAGATGCAGAATAGGGACCGCGAAGAAGGCTCGCGCATGCAAGCGGTCCTGCAAGGTCGAGGGCGAGGCGGCCAATGTCTCGCTGAAGCCCTTGACGCGACCGCCCGCAGCGTCCGCGAACTCAGCCCCGTCGACCAGCGTGTCGTAGCGAATCTGGGCGAGCGAGGTGGTCCGCGCCGAGGTGACATGGCCGAGGAAGCCCGCGGCGTCGCCGAGCCTGAGCAGAAGGCGGAGGACGGGTAAGGGCACCGCGACCTCGCGCGCTTTGGCGAAGCCGAGCCAGGAGTGGTAGGCGACGAGAATTTCGCGCAGGCTTAGGGTCTCGGGACCGGCGGCGTTGAGCGTGGTGCGGGACGGCTCGTCGCGTGCAGTGAGCTTGGCGATGCCGCGGGCGAGATCGTCGATGGCGATCGGCTGGAAGCGCTCGCCCGCCTCACCCGGCAGCGGCAGCACGAAAGGTAGCCCGGCAAGCCCTCGCATCAGAGCGGTGCCGCCATAGGCGCCGCGGCCGATGACGAGCGAGGGCTTCACGATCAGCCAATTCGTCTCCAGCTTCGCCAGCGCCGCGTCAGCCTTGGCCTTGGACCGCGCATAGGCGGTCGGCACGCCGGTCTCTGCGCTCACCGCGGAGATGTGAACGATGCGGCGCACGCCGGCGGAAGCCGCCGCCGCGAACAGGGCGATGGTCGCTTGCGCATGGATCCGCTCGGCATCGTCGCGCAGGCTTCCCTGCAAGATGCCGACGCAATTCACCACCGCATCGATGCCGGCAAGGCGCGGCAACCACTGCGCCTCCGTCACGTCGGTGTTGAAATCGCAACGCACCCAGTCGATGCCGGGAAGGACGCGCCGCCCAAGCTCGAGATCGCGGCCGGCGCCCACCACCGCGACGCCTTCGCGCCGGAGCGCGGCAACGACCTCGCTGCCGATGAAGCCGTAAGCCCCCGTCACCAGGCAGCGCATGCGGACGCGCTACCTAG
This sequence comes from uncultured Alphaproteobacteria bacterium, assembly GCA_963791255.1. Classification (GTDB taxonomy): domain Bacteria; phylum Pseudomonadota; class Alphaproteobacteria; order Rhizobiales; family Methyloligellaceae; genus Methyloceanibacter. Next base: position 134,656 of record CAWBSA010000007.1, read on the forward strand.
AACGGGATCTCGTCGTCGAGCTCCTTGTCGAACGAGGCGCCACCTCCGCCGCTCTTGCCGCCGCCCATCGGTCCCGAGCGGCCGAAATCGCTGCCGCCGCCGCTCTGCCGCTCCTCGCCGCCACCGGCGCCTTGCCGCCCGTCCAGCATAGTCAGCGTCGAGTTGAAGCCCTGCAGCACCACCTCGGTCGAGTAGCGGTCCTGGCCGGACTGGTCCTGCCATTTGCGGGTCTGGAGCTGGCCCTCGAGATAAACCTTGGAGCCCTTCTTGAGATATTGCTCGGCGACGCGGCAGAGCCCCTCATTGAAGATCACCACGCGGTGCCATTCGGTCTTCTCGCGCCGCTCGCCGGTCGCCTTGTCGCGCCAACTGTCGCTGGTGGCGACGCGCAGATTGACAATCGGGCGTCCGTCCTGGGTCTGACGGACTTCGGGATCGGCCCCGAGATTGCCGACCAAAATTACCTTGTTGACCGATCCGGCCATATTCAACACCTCCCCGCGCGGGCCTCACGTCGCATGACGCCCCGAGCAAGGCAATCTAGCGCCCCGATAGAGGCGTCTTCCAGCCCGCGCGGCACCTGTCCACAGGGCAGGACGCGGGAGGGAGCCGCTCATGGGCCGGGTTGGTTTGTACACGTTTTGTTCCGATCAATCCAGACCGCTCGGGCCAAGCGTCTTGAGATTTGCGGAGGCGCGCCCTATGGCTTACAGGGGCAATATCAACAACAACGAATTGGCAGCGCGTCCGGCTTGGGGGTAGCTCGCCTGAAGCGGGGACGAGAGAGCGATGCAGCGGTCGGTCGAGCAGCGGCAAACACCTAAGCGCCGGGCGAAGCCCAGGCGCGATCCGCGCGAGCAGCGTTTCGGCTTCAACGCGCGCCAGTTGCCGTTCATTTACGTGCTGGTCGGCAACTGGCTGTTCTCGGCAGCGTTCTTCGCCGGCGCCAAGTTCTTCTGGCACTGGATCCCTACGGATTGGACGCTTGGCGACCGCATCGCCCTCGTCATCAAGGATGCGATGTTCGCCATCCTACCGGCGGTGATCGGCATCTGCATCGTCGCCGCCCAGAGGCTCGATCCCAATATGTGGGTCGGGCGCACGGCCAAACCCAACTCTGCGCTCGACATCAACACCCGCTTCATCCTCAACACGTTCGAGCAGTTCATCCTCTATTTCATCGGCAACGCCGCGCTCGCGCTGTATTGCCCGCCCGAGGAAGCGCGCACGCTGATCATCCTCACCATCCTGTTCGTGCTCGGCCGCGCGCTGTTCTGGCTCGGCTATCACGTGAACCCCTATGTCCGCGCCTTCGGCTTCGGCATCACCTTCTATCCGACGGTGGCGGTCTATGCCTGGCTCGTCCTGTTCATGGTGTTCGGCGTTCGCGTCCCGCTCTAGAGCGGGACGCGCGCTACCTCCCCTGCTGCCAGTGCAGCACGGAGTCGAGCGGCCAGACGAACATCAGGACGTTGAGCGTCAGATTGTCCCTAATCATGAAGCCGACGAACAGCTCGAGCGCGACCGCGATGAGCACGGTCAGCCAGACCGGCAGCCAGCTCGCGACAAAGAAGCCGAGCACCATGAAAAGAATGTCGCTCACCGAGTTGATGACGCTGTCGCCGTAATAGTCGAGCGAGATGGTCACCTCGCGATAATGATTGATGACGAAGTCGGTGTTCTCGATCACCTCCCACGACGCCTCGATGGCCACGGCGAGCACGAGCCGCAAGCCGAACGACATCGGCACGAAGCGCGAGAGGAGCCACAGCAGCCCGTAGAAAATAAACCCGTGGATGATGTGCGAGGGCGAGTACCAGTCGAACAGATGCTGCGAGTTCTCCGCGCTCTGCACGTCGAAATGCCAGAGCTTGACGTAGCCGCATTTGCAGATGAGCGGGTGGCCCATGGCATATTCGGCGATGGCCGCGGCCAGGATGATGCCGGCAACGATAATGGCTGTCTGAGCGCGGGAGAGCTGCATGGCGGGCGCGCATCTATGCACGGAGTCTCGCCCCGCGTCATCGCCTTTTGGCTCGAATCGTCGCTCTCGCGACAGCCCGCCTGCTATAAATGACCCTTCACTTGCGGAAGCGCGCGAAGGCGGCTTCCACCTCGGCCTGGCTGGCACGCTCACTGCGCGCAACTTGCTCGAGCGCTTCGTCGATCGCGGCAAGTTCTTCGGCTGAGGCATGGTAGGCATCAGCCCCAAGACGATCGAGTGCCAGAAACAACTCGGCAGCTTCATCTTGCCAATTCCGTGGCCAACCGCGGACTGCCTCCAACGCCTTTTCCATAAGCTTTGTCATTGGCGACAAATAGCATGCGAAGGGGCGAAGCCAAAGGCTAGCCGGAGCCCTCTTGTCGCGTGCGCCGCCGAGGACTAAGGCTTCGACATGACCCAAGACGAGGCGCTGGCCCTGCTCAAGACCGGCGCATCCATCTTCCTCACCGGCCAGCCCGGCAGCGGCAAGACCCACACCGTCAATCGCTACGTCGACGCGCTGAAGCGCCTCGGCGTCGATTACGCCTATACCGCCTCGACCGGCATTGCCGCCACGCATGGCCATGGCGTCACCATCCATGCCTGGAGCGGGATCGGCGTGCGCGACGCGCTCACCCGCCGCGACCTCGACACGCTCGCCACCAATCGCCGGCTGGCGGCGCGGGTCGAGAAAACCAGCGTGCTGATCATCGACGAGATCTCGATGCTGCCGGCCCGCAGTCTGACGCTGGTCGACGAGGTCTGCCGCCATGTCAGGGGATCGGCGGCGCCGTTCGGCGGCATGCAGGTCGTTCTGGTCGGCGATTTCTTCCAGCTCCCGCCGGTGGTGCGGCGGAGCGACAATGAAGGCATGCTGCCGCTCGGCGATGAGGCTTTTGGCTCTGGCTTCGCGCATGGCTCACCCGCCTGGCGCGATCTCGCGCCGACCGTCTGCTATTTGTCGGAGCAGCACCGGCAGAGCGATGCGCCGTTTCTCGACGTGCTCGCCGCAATCCGCGCCAATGCCTGCGGGCCGGCGCAGCGCGAGCGTCTCGCCGCGCGGCGGGTCGAGCGGGATCGCATGCCTGCCGGCTGCACGCTGCTGTTCACTCACAACGCCGCCGTGGATGAGATCAACAGCCGCGCGCTAGCCAAGCTTGCCGCCAAGACGCAGATTTTCGTCATGACCGCCAAGGGCCCCGACCCTTTCGTGCAGGCGCTGAAGCGCGGCTGTCTCTCACCCGAGACATTGCAGCTCAAGGAGGGCGCGGTGGTGATGTTCACCAAGAACGACCCGGCCGGCCGCTACGTCAACGGCACGCTCGGCGTGATCGAGGGGTTCGATCCCGACGAGGGCCATCCGGTGGTGCGGGCGCGGCGCGGCGCGCGCATCGTCGCCGAGCCGTCCAAGTGGAAGATCGACGAGGGCGGCAAGGAGCTGGCGAGCATCACCCAAGTGCCGCTCAGGCTCGCCTGGGCGATGACCGTGCACAAGAGCCAGGGCATGTCGCTCGACGCCGCGGTGATCGATCTGTCGCGCGCCTTCGAATACGGCCAGGGCTATGTCGCGCTGTCGCGCTTGCGAACCCTCGCCGGCCTGCATCTCTTGGGCCTGAACGAGCGCGCGCTGCGGGTGCACCCGCTGGCGGTCGAGAAGGACGAGGAGTTTCGCGCCGCGTCCGAGACCGCTCGCGAAGCTCTGCAGCGGGACACTGCGTCACTCGCGCAGCTTGAGCAGGCCTTCGTCGCGGCGAGCGCCAATAAGCCGGCGAGGGCCGCGAGCGAGGCCGCCCGCCCGCGCATGCCCTGGACGCCGCAAGGCGCCGCGCTCGACGCCATGCGCGCCACCCACGCCAAGGCCTATGCGCCCTGGACCAAGACCGACGATCTCGATCTCAGCCGCCGGCACCGGGCCGGCGAGAGCATCGAGGCCATCGCCGCCGCGTTCGGCCGGAAGCCCGGGGCCATCCGCTCCCGCCTCAAGAAGCTCGCTTTGATCTAGACCTCGGGGGCCTCGAGGTACGATGGCTTCCTTCAAGGCCGGGCCTGTCCGGCCATCTCCGTCAGCGATGTACGGGCGCTGAGCTCCTCATGGTCCCGAGGACGCGCCTTGTCTGGCGGCGTCTGGAAGCCAATGTCGGCTCCAGGTCCCTGCCCTTGCCCGGCAACCTGTTGGGGACTAAGCCTTTGCGACCCTTGTTTAACCGGCCGGCCACGCCGACATTGCAGACAGAATGACCTCCAAATTCATCTCCATCCGCGGCGCGCGCGAGCACAACCTCAAGAACATCACGATCGAGCTGCCGCGCGAGAAGCTCGTGGTGATTACCGGGCTGTCGGGCTCGGGCAAAAGCTCGCTCGCCTTCGACACCATCTACGCCGAGGGCCAGCGCCGCTATGTCGAGTCGCTGTCGGCCTATGCGCGGCAGTTCCTCGACATGATGCAGAAGCCCGACGTCGACCATATCGACGGGCTGTCGCCGGCCATCTCCATCGAGCAGAAGACCACCTCGCGCAACCCGCGCTCGACCGTCGGTACGGTCACCGAGATCTACGACTATATGCGGCTGCTGTGGGCGCGGGTCGGCATCCCCTATTCGCCGGCGACCGGGCTGCCGATCGAGAGCCAGACCGTGAGCCAGATGGTCGACCGCGTGCTGGCGCTGCCCGAGGGCACGCGGCTCTATCTGCTGGCGCCGATCGCGCGCGGGCGGAAGGGCGAGTACCGCAAGGACTTCGCCGAGCTGCAGAAGAAGGGCTTCCAGCGGGTCAAGGTCGACGGCAAGTTCCACGAGATCGCCGAGGTCCCTGCGCTCGACAAGCAGGTGAAGCACGACATCGACGTGGTGGTCGACCGCGTGGTGGTGCGCGCCGACGCGAGCGCGCGGCTCGCCGATAGCTTCGAGACGGCGCTCGGCCTCGCCGAGGGCATCGCCGTGGCCGAGTTCGCCGACGACAAGGACAAGCGCATCATCTTCTCGGCGAAGTTCGCCTGCCCGGTCTCGGGCTTCACCATCGAGGAGATCGAGCCCCGCCTGTTCTCGTTCAACAACCCTTACGGCGCCTGCCCCGAATGCGACGGGCTCGGCACCGAATTGTTCTTCGAGCCTGAGCTGATCGTTCCCGACGAGAGTTTGAGTCTGGCGCGCGGCGCGATCGCGCCCTGGGCGCGCACGAGCGCGACCTCACCCTACTATCAGCAGACGCTGGAAGCTCTGGCGCGCGCCTACCGCCAACCGATGACCAAGCCGTGGAAGGACCTGCCCGAGGATTTCCGGAAAGTGGTGCTGTACGGCTCGGGTGAGGACGAGATCACATTCACCTATGACGACGGCGTGCGGCACTACTCCACCACCAAGCCGTTCGAGGGCGTGATCAACAATATCGAGCGGCGCTGGCGCGAGACGGACAGCGCCTGGGTGACCGAGGAGCTGGCGCGCTACCAGTCCGACCAGTTCTGCGATTCGTGCAAGGGCTATCGGCTGAAGCCGCAGGCGCTCGCGGTCAAGATCGCCGGGCTGCATATCGGCCAGGTCACCGAGATGTCGATCAGGCAGGCGGCTGCGTGGTTCGAGGAACTGCCCGCGCAGCTCACGGCGAAGCAGAACGAGATCGCCGCGCGCATCCTGAAGGAGATCAAGGAAAGGCTAGCCTTTCTGAATGACGTGGGCCTCGATTATCTGACGCTCGCCCGCGCCGCCGGAACGCTGTCGGGCGGCGAGAGCCAGCGCATCCGCCTCGCCTCGCAGATCGGCTCCGGGCTGACCGGCGTGCTCTACGTGCTGGACGAGCCGTCGATCGGGCTGCATCAGCGCGACAATGCGCGGCTGCTCGATACCCTCAAATCGCTGCGCGACATGGGCAATAGCGTGCTCGTGGTCGAGCATGACGAGGAGGCGATCCTGACCGCCGACCACGTGGTCGACATGGGGCCGGGCGCGGGCGTGCATGGCGGCGAGGTGGTGGCCGAAGGCACGCCCGAGCAGGTGATGGCCAATCCCAACAGCCTCACCGGGCAATATCTCACCGGCTTCAAGCAGATCGCCGCGCCCAAGGAGCGGCGGAAGCCGACCCGCGGCCGCAGGCTGACGGTCAAGGGCGCGCGCGCCAACAACTTGAAGAACATCACCGTCGACATTCCGCTCGGCCTGTTCACCGCGGTGACCGGCGTCTCGGGCGGCGGCAAGTCGACCTTCCTGATCGAGACGCTCTACCGCGCGGTCGCCCGCAAGCTGAACGGCGCACGCGAGATCCCCGGCGAGCACAAATCGATCGAGGGGCTCGAGCTGCTCGACAAGGTGATCGACATCGACCAGTCGCCCGATCGGGCGCACGCCGCGCTCCAATCCCGCGACCTATACCGGCGCCTTCACGCCGATCCGCGAATGGTTCGCCGAGCTGCCCGAGGCCAAGACGCGCGGCTACAAGCCCGGGCGCTTCTCGTTCAACGTCAAAGGCGGCCGCTGCGAGGCCTGCCAGGGCGACGGCGTCATCAAGATCGAGATGCACTTTTTGCCGGATATCTACGTCACCTGCGACGTGTGCAAGGGCAAGCGCTACGACCGCGAGACGCTCGAGATCAAGTTCAAGGGCAAGTCGATCGCCGACGTGCTCGACATGACGGTCGAGGAGGCCGCCGATCTGTTCAAGGCGGTGCCGTCGGTGCGCGACAAGATGGAAACCTTGAAGCGCGTCGGCCTCGGCTACATCCATGTCGGCCAGCAGGCGACCACGCTGTCGGGCGGCGAGGCGCAGCGCATCAAGCTGTCGAAGGAGCTGTCGAAGCGCGCCACCGGGCGCACGCTCTATATCCTGGACGAGCCGACCACCGGGCTTCACTTCCATGATGTCGCCAAGCTGCTCGAAGTGCTGCACGAGCTGGTCGACCAGGGCAACAGCGTGGTGGTGATCGAGCACAATCTCGAAGTGATCAAGACCGCCGACTGGATCGTCGATCTCGGCCCCGAAGGCGGCGATGCCGGCGGCGAGGTCGTGGCGGTCGGCACGCCCGAGGAGATCGCCGCCGAGCCGCGCAGCTATACCGGGCAATATCTGAAGCAGGTGCTGAAGCGCCGGCCCCCGGCCAAGGCCGCGAGCGGCAAGCCCAAGCGCGCCGCCGAGGCGGCGGAGTGAGAGCCAAGCTCGCCATGGCCGCGTTGGCGGCGCTGCTGCTGGTCGTGCCGCGCGTAGCCCGGGCCGACGACACGCCGCATCAGGCGGCGATCAGGGCGGCGCTTCGGCAATGGACCGATGATTTCAACGCGCGCAAGGCTGATGTGATCTGCGATCTGTTCGAGACGGACGTGATCGCCGACATCCGCGGCTCGCCCGAGAACAATTTCGACATCGTCTGCGACCGGCTGAAGGGCGTGCTCGGCGACGACACGCGCAGCTATGCCTATTCGTCCGACATCAAGGAGAGTCCTCGTGTCGGCGACATGGTCGGTGGTGCGGCTGGTAAGTGGACGCTGACGCAATCGAGGGCGCGCCCGCGGGCCCGGACAAGTCGGTCGAGACCGGCATGGATGTGTTCCGCCGCCAAGGCGACGGCAGCTGGAAGATCATGCGCTGGATGGCCTACAACTGAAGCCGGGCGGAAGATGCCGCCCTGTGCAAAGTTGTCCGCCCAACCGCCCTCAACTCGTGTATGGTCAGGACCAAGATGCGGCCCTTGCCCAGCAGGTTGGCCGCCACGAGCCCCCAGGAGACAATTGAAGATGGCAGACGATCACCAGCCCCGGCATAGTTTCACCACCGGGCATGAGGTCCAGCTCAGCCGGCGCTACCCGCCGCGCAAGGCCGCGCCTGGTCCCTACAAAGTGGTCGCGCAGCTTCCCGCGCGCGACGGACAATTCCAGTATCGCATCAAGAGCGGCTGCGAGCCGTTCTACCGCACCATTTCCGAGAACGAGCTCGAGCGCATCTAGCTCGCGACGTCAGCCTGCCGCCGCGCGGCCTGCGCAAGCGGCCTGCCGCCGCGCAAGGTGCGCGCCCGGCGATGCCTGAACAACGATGGGCGCGAGCCCATGGAGCGACAATCATCATGCAATGCCTAGTGTGCGCGGGCGAGGCCACCGACCTCACCCCGCGAAATTTCGACGGTCACCTCATCGACTGCCCGGCTTGCGGCAAATACGAGATCGCCGGCTACACCTGGATCAAATTCCAGAGCGCCTCTCGGCCGGAGCGCCTCGCCGCGCTCGGCAGCGCCACGTCGCTGCAAGGCTTCTCGCGCTGGCCGACCATCAAGACCATCAACTTTTGATCGCAAAGTGACGAGCGCCGCGGCGTCGGGGTCGCGCTCGCCGTGGCGGGTTTTTTCGAGTCGGGTCTCTACGGCCCGATAGACAGTTGGCTCACTGTCGCCAACGCCGCGGCAAGTCCGCGCAGCTGCGAAACTGCGACAATGAGGTGCCGCGGGGCGTTCCGATCGGCGGCGTATAATTGGCCGCGCGATAGAAGATCAGCCGCTCCTACCAGCTCCAATGCATCTCGCGCGAAGCGGCGATCGGTTGCTCAATCGCTCACCTGCGAGGAGTATCCATGAAAACCCGGACCACCGTGATGGCGCTCTCCGGCGCCTTTTCAATTCTTGTCTTGGCAACTCTGCCCGCTTCGGCCAAGTCGCCGGCGATGGAAGCCTGCAGCAAGCAGTGGGATGGCCTGAGCGCCGCCGACAAGGCCAAGGACAAGAATTGGCCGACCTTCTGGAGCCAATGCAGCAAGGACTTCGCGGCGAAGAACGTTGCCGAGGACACCCCGGCCGAGAAACCCGCCAAGGCTGAAAAGACAGTGAAGACGGTCGCGGCCACCCATAACGAGGACGACACCGCCAGTTCCGCCCAGCAGAAGAAGGACTGCGACGCCAAGTGGGATGCGGACAAGGCAAAGACCGGCGCGCACGGCTGGCACGACTATTTTCATTCATGTCCGGCTGCATTTGATCCCATGTTCGGATGCATGACTGCGGGTTGAGGATCGGCAACTCACCAGCGCCCCGCGAGCCAAGTGAACGCGCGCGATTTCTTCAGGACGGCCGCAAGCTCGCCCCCGTCGCCACAAGATGAAGGATGTAAGCCATGCCAGACATCGACAGCTTTGTTGACGACGTAGCGAAACGATCGAACATCGACCCCGCGGCCGCCGAAACCGCCGTCGGCACCATCCTGTCCGTCATTCAGCAGGAGGCGAATTCCTCAACCGTGACGCAACTGTTCGATCACTTGCCGGGCGCCGCGGACCTCGCGCGAAATCACGCGGTGGTGGCCGGCTCGGGCAGCGGCATGGGCGGAGCGCTCAGCAGCCTTGCCGGCAAGTTCATGGGCGCAAACGCCGGCATCATGGTCGCCGCCATGACGCAGATCGAGCAGACCGGCTTGAGCATGGATCAGATCAAGAATATCGGCGGCGGGCTTCTGTCGTAAATCAAGGATGCCGATCCCGCGCTTGCCAAACAGATCGGCGATGCGGTTCCCGCATTGCGCGATCATCTAGCCTGAAGGCGACTGCGGCGGACGGCGCTGAGGGCGCCGCCAAGGCTCGCGGAGCAGCGAGGCGTCAAACCGTGTGCGTCACGCGGTCGGCGACCCAAACCCCTGAGCAGACGCCGGACGGCCCGGTCCCGTTCCATTTGCCACCACCCTTCACGCTCGAGAACGTGCCGGTGCCGATGGCTTGGCGCGGGCCGGCCACGCCATTGATCTTGGTCGCGCCGGAGCTGGAGATACGCCCTGCCAAGGCGATCTTGTGCGAGACGAAACGCCCGCTCGTAGCGGAAATCTGCCCGCCGGTGACGGCGACGCCGATATTGATCACGCCGCAATGGCCGTTGGTCGTGGTGAGGACCATCTTCCAGCTTCCGTCGAACTTGGTTGCCGCGAGCGAGGGCGCGGCGAAACTGAGGATTGCGAAAGCCGCCGCCAGAGCGGCGGCGCACATGCGATTGCCGATCATGAAAGACCTCATGCGTGTTGCGTCCTGACTGTGAATGCGAGCAGTCCCGACTGAGGAACGTCGCGCCATGCTGCACGAGCTAATCGGCCAGGGCAATATGGCGGTTGTGACCCTGCACATTCGCGAAGCGATCGAGCCGGCGCACTGGATCACGGTTCTCCGCAACGACAAATCGCCGGCGGCACGTGGATCAAATTTCAGAGGGCCTCCCGGCCGGGGTGCCTCGCTGCGCTCGGCATCGCCACGTCGCTGCAAGGCTTCTCGCGCTGCCAACCATCAAGACCATCAATTTTTGAGGGCGCGACCCGGGGCGCATCCCACGAGGTCGCCGCAGGCGCCGGCGGCGAGGTGTGATGGTCGGCACGCCCGAGAAGCTCGCCGCTTCGTCTCAGAGCTAACCGGGGGGGCCGAGCCGCTCGCCCATACATGCCCCAACAACTTTGCGCTACCGGTGCTTCGCGCTATTGAGCGCGCTTTTCAATGCGCTACCGGCCTCTGGCCTGTTTGAGCGCGTTGTGTGGCCGAGCCAGATGCCGGGTGGGGCCAAAGATGCTACATGACCGTCGCGGAGCGACGGCTAAAGCCAACGCGCGTCAACTCCGGTCCCGAATGACGAGACATCCAGCTATGGAAGTGACATGACCAGATCGATATCGACGGCGCTGCTGCTCGGCCTCTTTGCCGCCTTCATCTCCCGATCCGCGGTCGCGGAGCCTGCCGGGGATACGACGCAAGTCTCTCAGCTCGGCGAGTCCAAGCAGTTCGGCACGATCAAGGTCACGCCTGAGTCCTTCTCCATCGACGGGGCCAAGGCGGACGTGGTGCTGCGCATGGACAATGTCGGCGATGAGGCAAAAGAGATCGCGTTCCTGCTTTTCATCGACGTGCATTCGGAGACCGGCGAGCTCGGCGATTACGATTACGCCAAGACCCGCTGTGACGGGACCATACCGCCCAAGGGAAGTTTCGACTGCAAGCTCGCGCTGATCTTTCCCGCTCCCCCGAAGCAGATCTCGATCAAGGTCGGCGAAGGCATGGCGGGAGAGACTGTTACTTTCAACCTGGCCCAGCCCTAGCACACCCGCGGAGGCGGCAAAGCCGGCCGTTGTCAGGCTCGCCAACGGGCCCGGCTCCGCCGCCCGATGACAGGCTAAGGCGGGCATCCAGTCATCGCCGGAATTCGGAATCGGACACGCCGTGCGCTGGCGTCCTCTCGTCTGCTCAGGCGTAAATCATGCCTACGTTGGCTCCGCCCCGCGCGAGACCACTTCGGTCCTCTTGAAAACCACTTCGGTCCACCTTGAAAGCGATTGTCCGGTTGCCCAGATGTGGCGCCGACAACTTCTAATAGATCAGATAGGAAATGATGAAGTGGTCGCAAGGCCTGCGCACGGCCATCCTTATGGATGAGCTTACGCTCTCTCCCCAGCGGTAAGACGCAAGCCGGCACGGACTCCCGCCGGTATCGAACTGGACCCGGGGTCAATACCGAATGCGCTTAAAACGGACTGGAGGCTTTCCTCCGAATCCACCCGGACCGAGTTCGTGAGCGCGGTCGGAGTCGGCTCCCCTGCAAGGGCGGCAAGGCGCTGACCGCCGAGACGCGGGCGGCGCTCGCGGGTCTCGTCCCAGCGCCGGAGTAAGACTGGATTCGTTTGCCCTGGGCGCTGCAGCCCACTCCCCGCTCTCCCCTTGTGGGGGAGCACGACTTCGCTCTGCTACGCTACCGCTTCGCTGCTTGAGCGCGATGCCCTGGCTCAGCCCATAGCTGGGAGGCGCGTCGCCCGTGCTGGGCAGCCCAACCGTGGATGCCCGGCACGTAGCCTGTGCTCGGGCCGGCGAAGCCGGACCCGAGTGGCCGGACAGACGGGGTCTTTGCCGGCGCCAGAGCGATCGCCCCGCCGATGTCAGCGCTACAGCGGGCGGATCGAGTAGATCGTCTCACCCTTGAACTTGCGCTGATCGGGCACGAACGGAAAGTAGATGACCCATTGCAGATGCAAAGTCTCGCCGACCGAACTGAAGCCCGCGAACGGCTTGACGAGTTTCCCCGTCATGTTCACCACATCGAGAACGCCCTGCGGCCCGACGACCAGAGCTTGCGGAACCCACGCCATCTCCGCCAGCGAACCGAGGAACACGCGGTAGAACGCTTCGGCCTCCTCGTGGCCGACCCAGCGTTGCCCGGTGGTGGCGAGCTCCATCACGCAATCCGCGGTGAACACGCCGAGCATGATTTTCATCTGCGCCGCGAAGGTCGCCTCGGTGAACGGCTTGAACAACACCTCCTCGGCCTGGACGTGGGTCAGCCATGCGCGCCTGATGGCGTCGTAGCCCTCCGGCGTGATCTCCCAGGTGATCGGCGCGCCTTTGAAGCGGGGATCGTTGAGGATCTCGGTCAGGGGATCTGTGCTCATTTCCGCCCTTTGTTGCCCGCCTTTGTTGCGGCGACGCGAGGACGCCTCGCCTTGACGCTGCGAGAGCCTGGCGCGCAACAGCGCAACCCGCCTCCCCGCGTTTCACGGGGAGGCTTGGCCGCTGCAATCGCCAAACGCCAGGCGCGAGCGCCGCGCGCTATTTCGCCGTCATGGACTTGATGACGCCGACCAGCAGCGTGAGCGCGATGCCGCCGATGGCGCCGCCGGCGATATTGCCGACCCAGCCCTCGACCATCTGCCCGGCAAACGTGCCGACGAGCTGGCCGACGACGCCGCCGCCGACCGCGCCAGCGATCGCGTTGCCGAGCGTGCCGAGCGAATATTGCTTGGCTGCCGCGCCCGCCGCGCTGCCGCCGAGCGCACCCGAAACGACTTGAACGAGAAGACCGGTGAGATCCATTTTGCTTTGCCCCCTTCGATTGCGCCGTCCTCGCTCGCCGCGATGGCGAGAGGGGATCGGCTGCTTCAATCCCGAATCAGCGTGTCGATCCCTAGCAGGCTCTGCACTTGCACTTCTTCGTGTCGCCGTTGGCGTTCGAGCCCTTCACGCACATCCATTTGGTGCCGGCGGCGCAACGCGTCGTGCCGAACATGCATGAGGCTTTCTGCGGCGGAGAGGCCCTTGCTCATCACCAGCGGCTCGACCGATCCCGACAGCGGCGTGGCTTCCGCTTTCCACACCAGAACTCCAGCAACGAGCACGGCCGCGGTTACTGCCGCAAAGCAAGCGAGCTGTATCCTGTTCATGGCTTACCTCCCTGGTTCTGACGCCCAAGTCTACCACGAGAGCGCTGATTTATCTCAGTCCGGCGCGCGCCCCGCGGAGCGAAATAAGGCCTTTTTTGCCCTTTTTTTTGCGATTTGCAGCGATTATGCGATTGTCGGCTTACTTGCGGAGACAGGGCCGAATCTGCCAAGCGTCATAGCCACGAGCGCTGACTTTCCAAGGCGGCTGGTGGCTTATCTCATAAGGGGAACAAATCGCATGATGTCCAAATCAGAGCTGATTCAGAAAATCGCCGATGACCTCTCGCTGGCCAAGAAGGACGTGAAGGCCGTCATCGAGTCGCTGGCGACGGTCGGCCACAAGGAGATGAAGAAGGCCGGCGTGTTTCTGCTGCCAGGCTTCGCCAAGTTCATGGTGGTGAAGAAGCCGGCCACCAAGGAGCGGGCGGGCATCAACCCGTTCACCAAGGAGCCGACCGTGTTCAAGGCGAAGCCCGCGCGGAAGATCCTGAAGGTCCGTCCGGTGAAGGCCGCCAAGGACGCCGTCTAACGGCGCCGATCGCGACTCAAAGGATTGGGCTAGTTGGTTGCCCGCGTGCTGGACAGCGCGCCTGCCGGTTTGCAGGCGCCGTCTGCCGTGCCGTTGAGGCATGAGCGAGGCGCGGCATCGCTCGGGCCGAGCGACATGGGGGCCAAGTTCAGATGCCCCACCTCGCATCCGGCAAGCGCAATCGGCATCAGCAGCATCACCAGGCGTATCACGACGATATCCCTCTGAAGTTCGGGGCTAACGAACGGTCCGCCTGGAGATATTGCCGGAAGAGCCCGATACAAGGACTTGAAACACGGAGCGGTCGCACCAGTCGCTCGGCGTGCGCTATTTTGTTTCTTGCGCGCTTGAGAGTGCGGCCGGCGACTTGCAGTCGCCAAAGGTGGGCGTGTTGCCGTAGCCGAGGCATGAGGCGGGCGCGGTGTCCGACGGCCCAAGCGCCATGGGAAGCGCCGAGTTTTGCTCGGTCACGCAGCCCGCGAGCGCCAACGGCAGCAACAGGATCACGAGCCATCTCACGGCGATTTCCCTCGAGAAACGGGCCTAGCGCCCGGCCCCATAAAGATATTGCCGGAAACGCCAAATACAAGGGCTCATCCCCGGGTTCCCGCTCCCTAGCGAGACGCCTTCAGCGCATGGCGTTGAAGACGAGCGAGATGCCGAAGATCAGTTTGGCCGCATAAGCGAGGCCGAGATAGATCGCCGCCGTAGCCGCGTGGCGGACCACACCGAAGATGCTGTTGGAGATGAGCTGCTCGGGCCGCGTCCTGCGCCGCATGCGTTCGGCGACCCGGCTGATGAGGCGATCTTGGCGCCCCTGCGCGCCCATGAAGCCAGCGGCTTCGGTGACAAACCATGCGGTTTGCGGAGTGTCGTCGCCGATATCGACGGTGTCTGCGTCGTTCATTATTCCATTGCTCTCCTTTCCGTGTTGGTTGGGCCCACTGTCCACATATAGGCGCGACTGTGCATTTTGCGAGCGCGCGCCGCAGCCTGCCGACCGAAAAAAAACGGGCCGAGCTAGTTGCCACAGACCTCTGAGCCCGAGGTGCAGACGAACGGCACGGTGATGCCGGTGAAGCAGGTGGTGTAGGTGCGCGCGGTGACGAACGAGCCGACGATCACGTCGCTCGAGACTTGCGGCCGGACCGTCTTGAAGAACGGGTCGGGCTTGACGGCATACGCCTTGACCGTCATCGAGCGCCATTTCTTCTCGGCCTTGAGCGCGCTCGCGCTACGCGCCGCGAGCGCCTGGGACATGCTCAAGGCCTCGCCCTGCCAATGGCCGCCATGGGTCGCCGAGATCACCTGGCAATCGGCGTAAGCCGGGCCGGCCCGCGGCAGCAGACTGTAAACTGCCAGCGCAAGGACCGCGAACTTCGAACGGCGCATGCTTCCCCCCTCAAAAAAATGCCTTGTAAGCGGGTTGTGCCAAAATCGCACCATGGCGCAATCTTACCCAAAGAGCACTCCCCGATCAGCTGCCTTTCGGGGTAAAATCTCGGCTTGGTTGGGTGGGACGCGTCGATGCGGCGAGAGTTCGCGGTCTTTGCAGCCGTGCTGATGCTTGGCGGTTGCGCCGCGCAACGGGAGAGCTATGTCGCCCAGCGCGACGCTCCCGATCTCGCGTTCAAGGGCCCGCTCCGTCCCGTCAGCCTGTCGGCCGGTCAGATCAAGCAGGCGCAGAAGGCGATCGCCCAGGCCCTCACCGGCCAACCGTCGCCGAGCTTCGGCAAGAGCTACCGCGCCGGGCAGAACGCCGACGGGCAGACCGTGGTGTGCGGCTACGTCGATGGCAAGAGATTCGTCGGGATGTTTGCCAAGGCCACGCGCGGGACCGCGCAGTTCCTGCCGATCGGCATCGGCATCGACGAGCAGGAAGAGGATTCCGTGAAGCAATATTGCCGCGCCAACGGCATCTACGTGCCGCAGTGAGGGCCGTCACTGGCCGGGCGGCGCGGCCGTCTCGAGCACCCTGGACTTGTAGACGCCGTCCATCAGTCTGCTGACCTCCGCGTCGCTGATGTTCCACAGCCGCCACCAATCCTCAAAGGTTGCGGCCCTCGCATCTGGAATCTGTTCGCGAAGCTTATGCCATGCATCGATCGCCTGCTGCTTCATGCCGAGCTGGCCGTAGATCGGTATGATCTCGAGATGCGAGTAGAACATCTCCTGCTGTTCGTCCCGCCTCGCCACCTCGAGCGCGCCCTGATAATTGCCGTTCAAATAAGCGGCCGTGTAGACGGTCGAGTGATACCATCCGGAGGCGGCGTCGGCGTTCAGCGCGTTCGCCTTTTCCGCCAAGGCCACGCCGCGCTTATGGTCTCCGGCGCTTGAGATCATGCACGCAAGCGTGGCGATGATCTCGGCGTCATAGGGGGCAAGCGCCAGAGCTTGGTCCGCTTCACGCGCGAATAGTTCAAGTTGCTTGGTGAAGAAATAGGCCGAGGCAGCGACCTTGGCCGCCTGGGCAACGATCTCGTCTTGCGGCACTGGCGTCTCGTCGAGGCGGAACACCCAGCCCATCACGCCGAACCAAGCGAGCTCCCGGGGTGCCTGTGCGTTTGTCGGGTCGAGTACGATTGCTTGGCGCAACAAGTCTTCGGCCCGGCGAAACGTGTCCCGGGTCCATCCGAACCAAATCGCATCACGCGCGCGTAAGACAAGATCGTAGGCCTGAATTTGCTCAGGATTCTCTGCGCGCGGCAGATTTGGCCTCCGAGCGCTCGATGGCGCCGTAGCTCCCGGCGATCTTGGCAACGATCTGATTGACGATCTCGTCCTGGATGAGGAACAGGTCCGCCAAATCGCGATCGTAGCGGTCGGCCCAAATATGGGTTCCGGTGGCGGCGTCGATCAGTTGCGCGGTGACGCGCAAGCGGTCGGAGCTGCGCTGGATGCTGCCTTCGAGCACGTAGCGCACGTTGAGCTCGCGCCCGAGCTTGCCGGCATCGACCGCCTTGCCCTTGTATTGGAAGGTGGTGTTGCGCGCGATCACGCGAAGGTCGCGCGCCCGCGACAGCTCGGTGAGGATGTCCTCGGTCAGACCGTCGCTGAAATAGTCCTGTGTGGGATCGCCGCTCAGATTGGTGAATGGGAGCACGGCAATTGCCGGCACGTTGGGCGCGGCAGGCTCCTCGGCCGTTCGTTGTTGGGACGGCGGGAGCCGATCCCGATAAAGCCATGCGCCGGTCACGCCTAGCACGAGAAGCAACCCCAGAGCCGCCAAGCCAACTTTCCAAGTCGAGCGACGCGACCACCAAGTGACTCCCTCCGATGACCCATCGCCGACATTTGTAGCTTGGATCGGCGCCTCGATGGCGCTTTCGGCTTTGCCGTCCGACCCGTGGAGGAACTCAATCTGCGGCCGGTAGCTGCCCTTCGGCAGATCGATGCGAATGGGATCGGCGTGGCCATCGGCCTCGTAATATTCGCGAAGCTTGTCGCGCAGGCGAGCGGCCTCGATGCCGCTCGCAGGCGGCC
Source organism: uncultured Alphaproteobacteria bacterium (assembly GCA_963791255.1). Taxonomy (GTDB): domain Bacteria; phylum Pseudomonadota; class Alphaproteobacteria; order Rhizobiales; family Methyloligellaceae; genus Methyloceanibacter. The sequence continues at coordinate 151,790 of CAWBSA010000007.1, forward strand.
GCTTCAACGGCAAGATCGAGCTGCCGTAGCGCCCCCGCTAACTCGCCAGCGCCTTGCGCCTCTCGAGCAGCGCGTCGAGCTTGGCCTGCTGTGCCGCGATCCGATCGGCGCTGCGCTCCTCGTCGGCAGCGCCCGAATAGGCCGCGGCCTGCTCGATAAGCTCGCGGAGGTTGTCGCTCACGGCGGCGATGGCTGCATCGAGCTCGGCGAGGGTTGCGGTATCGGCCATGGGACGCTCCTTATTGTCCAACTCGTCGGTTGGCATAGGCCAAGATCGTCGCGCTGGCTAGTCCGAGGGTTTCGCGGTGATGGCGCGCCTGATGGCCGCCAGGGGCGCGCCGTCGTCGAACGTCACCTGCCCGTCGTGCACCGCGACGCCGAGCTCGCGCCACAGCGCGTCGAGATCGGGCGCAAAGGGCTTGTCGCGCATCTTAGCGTAGAGGTCTGAAAGCACATTGGTGCCGGTCGCCTTGTCGCCGACTTGGAGGATGCGCTCGATCGGCCAGTCGTCCCAGTCCTTCTCGTGATCGCCGCCGGCGTCGAGGATGCCGCGCAGCGCCTGCTGCAAGCCGACCCGGTTGCCGGTCTGCTTACGGATGCCGACATCGGCCAGGAGGCAGAAGATGGCGCCGCCCCAATAGGTGCGCCCCCAGGTCGGCGTGTAGTCGAGCCCACGATCGCCCGCCTTCGGCAGGCCCTTTGGCATGTCGCGCACCATGTCGCCCCAGATCTTCTCGGCCGTCAGGTCTCCAGCCTGAAGGCGGGCGACCGGCTCGACATAGACGGCGATGCCTTCGGCAAGCCAAAGATGGCTATCCTCGACATCAGGCAGAGCGAGATGGGTCATCTCGTGCACCGCCTTCCAGTCGTCGTCGAGATCGGCCTCGGTCGCGTCCCTGCCGACCAGGAGGCGAATGGCGGCGCCGCGAAAGCCGAAGGTCGTGCCGCTTTGCACGCCGTCGCCCGGAGCCGGGACGATCAGCACGCGCGCCGAGGCGACCGGGAACTTGCCGAAATAGACGGAGACCGCATGGGCCGATTTCTCGAGCCACGCCATGAGCGCGCTCCGCGGCAGTGCGAGCTCGCCTGGAGCAAACGCGACATTGAGCGTGCCGCCGCCGACCGCGATGGGCGTCGTCGTCAGTCTGTCGAACGCATCGTAAGGAAAGCGCTCGCCGGTGAACTCCGACTGGGCGCGAGCGGGCGCGCAGGCAAGCAAGCCCATCAGAAAGGCCTGCATTAAGAGCCATACCGCAGTTTTCATCGTGCCATCAGATCCGGCGCGCGGGGGGAGCCTGTCAGGGGCGCAACATATCGGAGATCGGTCGCGATCATATTGAGGCAAATCGCGCCCCGCCGATCAGGCGGATTCGCTGGCAATGAACTGCGCCTTGGCCAAGGCGGCGAAGATGCCCCCGTCGCGCACCAGCTCGTCGAATGCGCCGCTTTCCACGATCCGGCCCTTATCGAACACGAGGATGCGGGTCGCGTTGCGCACCGTCGCCAGGCGATGGGCGATGATGAAGGTGGTGCGGCCCTTCATGACCGCGCCGAGCGCCGCGGTGACCTTGGCCTCGGTCGCGGCGTCGAGCGCGCTCGTCGCTTCATCGAGGATCAGGATCGGCGGGTCCTTGAGCAGAGCGCGGGCGATCGAGAGCCGCTGGCGCTCGCCGCCGGAAAGCGCCCTGCCCCGCTCGCCGACGACCGCGTTCAGTCCGCCCGCGTGCTGCTCAATGAACTCGAGAGCTTGCGCCTGCTCGACCGCAAGCTGGATGTCAGCTTCCGTCGCGTCAGGATTACCAACGCGAAGATTCTCGGCGATCGAGCGGTTGAACAATAACGGCTCCTGAAAGATCACGCCGATGTTGCGGCGAAGGCTCGCGAGCGTCACGTCGCGAATGTCGTGGCCGTCGATGCGTATCGTGCCCGATTGTGGCTCATGGACACGGTAGAGCAGCGCCATCGCCGTCGATTTGCCGGCGCCGGTGGCGCCAACGAGCGCAATTGACTCTCCCGGCTCTGCGGCAAAAGTTAGCTCGGCGACGGCCGGCTTCTTGCCGTCGTAGGAGAAGGTGACGCGCTCGAACGCGACCGAGCCGCGGACCTGCTTCAGCGTCACCGCCCGTTTACGGTCGCGCACGCCTGAGGTCGTGTCGAGGACGCCGAAGAACTCCTGCAAGCGGGGCGCGTCCATGAAGATCCGGCTCACGAACCTGGCCGCCTGCTCGAGGCGCTGGATCAGCATGCCGGCAAAGCTCATGAACATCACTATCCCGCCGACCGTGGTCTGGCCGTGCGAGAAAAGCACGATGCCGAGGATGAGGATCGCGAGCATGGTCAGGGTGGTCGAGGCTTTGCTCAATGTCGAGACCAGCGCCCACCAGGACAGCACGGGTATCTGCGCGCCGAGCAGCCGGTCGGCGACGTCGCGCAACGCTCTCGCCTCGAGCTCGACGCGCGTGAAGCTCTGCACGAGCGCGACATTGCCGAGCGTATCGGAAGCCTGCTCGGCGAGGTCCGAATAATAGCGCTCAACCGATCTCTGCAGAGTTTGCGTGCGGCCCAGCACCCAAACATTCAGCATGACGAAGATGAGGCAAAGCGCGATCAAGGGCAGGCCGAGCCGCCAATTGAGGTAGAGCGACATGGGCACGAGAACGAGGATCGAGACCAGCGCGACGAGGTCCTCGCGGAAGAAGCCGAGCCACAGTCCCCACAGCGTGTCGGTGCCGCTCAGCATCACCTTCATCAGCCGTCCCGAATGGGTCGCTCCGTGAAAACTGAGCGGGAGCTCGAGGATATGCTCGAAGAATTGAGTCAGAACCGCTTGCCGCCGGCGATGGGCGAGCCGGTCGGCGAACAGTGCCACGAGCGCGCTGCAAACGATCATGAAGAGTCCGAAGCCGACCCAGGCGGCGAGCAGCGGCAGATAGATGCCGCCAGGAGAGCGACGGTCCGCCGCCTTGGGACTGCGCCAGCGAGTTGATGATGCGCCCAAGCAAGACAGGCTCGGCGAATTGCACCAGTGCGAGGGCGACATTGGCGACGGCAAGCACCCAGCCAAGCCGCGCCTGCGGCCCAAGCAGCCGCAGTACGCGCGCATAGAGGCTGAGAATTGGCATGCGCCAATGTGCGCCGGAACCGATCCGGGCGGCAATCGTCCTCGGCTTTTCTTATGCCCGGCTAGGCGGCGATCAGGTCAGCTGCTTGATGAGCCGCACGATCACGAGCAGGATCACGGCGCCGATGAATGCGAGCAGGATCGCGCCGACCACCCCGCCACCAAGCGTGAGCGTGATACCGAGCGCCGGAAACAGGAAGCCCGCGATCAGCGCGCCCAAAATGCCGACGACGATATCGCCGACCAGGCCGAAGCCCGTACCTTGAACCAACAGGCCGGCGAGCCAGCCCGCGATCGCCCCGATCACGCATGCGATGATGATTGCTGTTAGCATTGCTTCCCCCCTTCAAGCCAAAGTGTCGACGCCGCAATCTAGCATGAGTCGAGCCCCGGCAATGGGCATGGAGGACTACTTCTTAGGGGCGTAGAAGACGCTGTCGATCTCAGCGATGTCGTCGTCGAACAGGCGCTTCACCTCGACCATGGTCCGCGGCGGATAAGGCGGCCCGCCCCATAATTCGGCCTGCGCCTTCTCCACCATCGGCGCGAAGCGGGGCAGATCGCTCAGATAGACGGTGAGACGGACGCAATCCTTGAGGCTCGCTCCTTCGGACTCGGCGATCGTCTTGATGTTGCGGAAGGCCTGGAGGATGCGCGCTTGCGGGTCCTCGACCAGTTTGTTGGTGGCCGGATCGATGCCCTGCATGCCGGCGACGAAGACGAAGTCCCCTGCCCTGGCGCCAAGGCTCCAAGTGCCCTCGGCCTTGATGGCGCCCGGCGGATCGAGCGTTCTGACGCCATTCGGCGATTCCGCGTTGGTGAGGCTCGGACTTGCCGCCAGCGCGAGCGCCATCAGGACGGGAAAACAGAGGCGGTGCAACATCTTGATCCTCCATCGGCGTGATGTCGGCGGGGACGAGCCCGCCGTTCAGGGATAATTCGCCAAGACGCCGGATACCAGCGGCATGTCGGGACGTTTAACTTTCAATGAAGGCGGTGATGCCTATCCTTCCGGTCCACGGACCGCTCTGATCGCTTCCACCTCGTTACCAGAAGGAGGACGTCATGATCCGCAAAGCTGCAACTTTATCCATCGCCTTCGCCGCGCTTGCCTTGTTCGCGCAGGACGCTTCGGCGAAGAAAGTGAGCATCAGCGGCACGCATAGCTTCTCCGACATTTATGGCTCATGCAGCTCTGCCGGCGGCGACTATTATCAGAGCGGCATCAGCTATGGCTGCGTGAACAAGAAGAAGGGCACGCGGGTCGACTGCTACGGCGGCAAGTGTACCGGAACGGTCCCTAAGTGATCGCCGCGCAGGAACGATTGTCGCGGCCCCCGTGTTGTCTCCGGAGAGTTCCTTAAGAGGCGACCATGCAAGACGGAATCACGACTCGGACGCGCATCGCCATACTCATCTATTCGATGATCAACGCCGTGTTGTTTGGCATTGGCATCGTCATCGTGCTCAACGTGCCTGCGCTCGCAGCCCATAGCGGCCTTGGCATCGTGGCGGTCGTGGTGCTCAGTCTGCTGCTCGCGGCGCCGATCGCCTGGATCATCGCGCCGCGGCTCAGAGCGCGTTACGCGCGTAGAGACCACGGCGGCGACCGCGTCCTCGCTTCTTCCTCCGCCATTCCCGACAGACCCGCCTAGCGTTTGCGCTCAACCCTCGCGGTTGGGCGTGCCGAGGATGTGGCTCTTCGGCGGCAGCATCACCTGGTCGAAATCCTGGGTGAACATGGCCGCTGCGAAGAACGCGACGGCGCGAAGCGTTTCCTTGCCGGTGTTCTCGAGGTCATGCCGCAACGGCGTCGGCAACACGAACACGCTGCCCGGCCCGACCGGATAGGTCGACCCGTCCTCGAGGTAAAGCTTGCCGGTGCCGGCGATGATGTATTGCGTTTCCTCGGTGGCGTCGGTGTGCCAGCCGAGCCGTTTGCCGGGCTCGATCTCGTAGACGATGGTCGAGGACGCGGTCGCCCCGTGCCCGCCATAAACGGCGAAGGCGCCCGCCCAGCTCACGGCGGCGTCGGTTTCGCCCCACACCTTGGTGCGCAAGAGCTTATCGGACGCGACCACCTCAAACTTGCCCTGGGTGGCTTTGGGCGGCGTTGGATTCATTTTGGCAGCTGATGCCGTAGCCATCGACCGATCCTCCGTAATGATTTGGGAGGACCACCCTATTCCCCGCCGTCGGACCTAAGTGTGTCATGGCGAAGTTCCGGTTATGCCGTGGTGTCGCGGAAGACTCGCATTCTATTCGAAATGCGCCGATTGCTTCCTGCGCTCAGGCGGCGGCAAGCTCCTGGTCCAGCGCAGTCGCCCGCTGTAGAGCCGGCCGGGCTTGGAGCCGGTCGACATAGGCTCTGAATTCAGGCAGTTCGGGGATCAGCTTGAACATCATGCCCCAGCGCAGGGTCGAGCCGACCACTACGTCGGCGGCGGTGAACTGATCGCCTATGAGGTAAGGCCCTGGTGCCAAGCCCTTCGCGACAACGTCCATGACGGTGTCGAAGTCGCCATAGCCGACCATGCCGCGGCGCGGCTGCTCTTTGCGCGGCGACACGCGGTCGATCATCGCCGGCTCGATGCAGCTCGGGCCGAAGAACAGCCATTTCAGATAAGGCCCGCGGCGCGGGTCGCCGACCGGAATATTCAGCCGCGCGTGCGGGAACTCGTCGGCGAGATAGGTGCAGATGGCGGCAGCCTCGGTAACGATCGCCTCGCCGTGCTGGAGCGCCGGCACCTTCCCCATGGGATTGACGGCGAGATAATCGGGCGCGAGCTGCTCGCCCTTGGCGAGGCTCAACACATGAAGATCGTAAGGCTCGCCAAGCTCCTCGAGCATCCAGCGGACGATCGACGAGCGTGACGGCGAGGCGTGAAACAGCGTGAGCTTGGCCATGATTGTCCTCCCCTGGCTCTTGGCCCGTACCTAAACCGCGCTTATGGCGTTAACATGATGTCGCCTTTTCCGTTATAGGGGACGGTCCGTGGTGAGCAAAACGCAAGCGGCGCCATAGCGCTGGTACTCGCGTGTTCTCCGAGGCTCACCGCGCTAAGCTGGAGAGCTGCGCAAGGCCTTCGGCAAAGCACCCCACCGAGCGGAAAGACCGCTCGCAGCGCATCGGAGCATTAAACCGGATCAGGCTAGCAGAGTTTCGGCTAGTAGCTGATTCCCGCAATGAGAACGACTGCGTGCCAGAGGCGTCCATCGACCGCGCCACTGGTCACGCCGTGGGCGTGGTCCATGGCCTCGATCGTGCGACCCTTGCCGTCCGAAATCGCGACATGCGCCGGCCGCTCGAGCTTCTTGCGGACATAGAGGGCGCCAGGCGTTTGCTTTGCCTTCGGGATCGAGACGGGAATCCCGCTCGCAAGCGCGTCACGATACCACGCCGGTCCCCAGGGCTCGAGCCGCCGGATGTCGACCGTGTTGTCCACGCAACCGAATACGATGCCGGAGACTTGGTAAAGCACCCACGTGGTAAATTCGGCACAATCCCACGGACCCGACCAGTTCGGATCGTTGATCGGCACGTCGGCACCATAGATATATTCTTGTCCGATGCGCGTTTGAGCCAGGTCGACAATCGATTGACCCGTCGCACTCGCGGCGCGCGTCGGGACCGAAGAAATGCTCCTGACCGCCTCCAACTTCGCCATGCGGGGCGAGAAGCTTGGGAGGTCCGCGTGTTCAAAGCTCTCGGCGATGGCCAAGGGCCTTTCGAGCGAGGCGATCAACTCGCGCATGTCTTGTCGCAGAGCCTGCCCGACGGTTGCGTCGCGCTCAGCCAAACGATGCAACAGCACCATGCCGCCGCATTGGTCGCTGACGAAAGTCGGTGACCACCTGCCGTCGGCGGCATATTTTCCGCGTTCATAGAGTGTGCTGTAGCTCCATAGATAGGGCGTCTTCACAGAGGGATGGTAGAGGCGATAACCCCAGCCATTGAAGCCTTCGAGCAGGTAAGCGATTTTCTGAATCGACCAATCGTGATTGCTGGCGAGACCATCGAAGGTCAGCGCGTCGGTCGCGCTCTCCTCCCAGGTGAAAGGGGGATTGCCCGAGACCGGACGCCCTCGCGGTACATGCGTGGTGCGCGCGCTCAAGGGATCGCCATTGTGCAGGTGAGTCCTGAAGTTAAGGCTGCCTTCGAGATTGTGAATAGTGGCCACGACGAACCACGGCACGCCGACCCGCCGCTCCACCTCCAGATAACGATTTTTGTTGGCGACGATGCTGTCGATGATTCGATCAACCGTGCGCAGTTTCTGCCGGCGGATCTCCATCTCGCCAAGCAGCGCGGTGTACTCGTCGCGCAAATGCTCGAAGCTTGGAGCACTCGCCCGGAGTAGTGTCTGAACGTCGCTGGGGGTGAGGTGAAATGGGTCCGCCGCTTCGGCCCCTGTCGAGCTCTCGGTCACATCCTCAAGCCGATTGTTGGTCAGTTTAACGAGTCTTGCTGTGGCTCCGCTCCTCCGTACCATGACGCACCACCTCTCAAGAGTTGCTACGCTAGAACTATACAATCTCCAATTGTGAACGACAATCGATCACGGCAGCGGCACGAGCCGATGACCGCTAGCCCTGCTCGCTTCGCGCCCAGCCCTCGACCTCGTCGATCCAATGCTCGGCGTGCTGGGTGAACGTGCCGAGCACGGCGTCGAAAGTCGCCGTCTCCGCCGTCTCGCCGCCACGCTCCTCCTGGATGGTCTTGAACACCGCGCGATAATCTTCGTAGCCCTGCATCTCCTCCCAGCGCTGCCACCAGAAATCGCCGATGAAGAAGAACTTCACCCAGGAGAACAGGCAGTCGGTCCAGTCTTCGAGGTAATAGCGGAGGTGGATGCTCGGGCTCACGAGATAGGCGCTCGCCGCCGGGAGCACCTCACCCTCGCCCGCCGGGCAATCCTTCGTCGCGGCGATCTCGACCAGGCGGCCGTCGAGAAATGGATGCTCGGGACATTCGAGAAACACGAAGCTCATGCGATCCTCGGCCGGATAGATGCCGCGCGGATCGAACAGCTTGAAGTCGAGTCCGCTCAGCCTGACTTTGTCGACGGCGATCAGGGAAGCGTGGTTGCCCTCCTGCCGGTCGATCACCGTGAGGCCGGCCACGCGCGCGCTCGACACCAGCGCCGAAGGGCTCGCGCTTATGAAACTCGAGATCAGCACGGTGCCGGCGAGCGAACGATCGACCGTCTCGACATTGGCGCGGGCGCGCAGCCCCTGCTCGCGCCGCTCGTTCACCAAATTGAGAAAAGCGGGGCGCTCGGGCTGATTGAGTTGGAGATAGGCGTCGCTCTGGCTCGCCAGGCGATGCAGATGACCGAGCAGCCGCTTGCGGATCTTGGTGTCGCGGCAGCTCCCCTTCCAGGCGACGATCACGGAGGGCATGGGCCTAGTTAAGTTCTCCTGGGCGCTTGGGGGGCAAAGGGGAGCTTGAGATTGCCCTCCAGGAGCGTCAGGCGCAAGCCGTCACCGGCAAACAGGGTTGCCTCGAAATTCACCCATGGACCGTCGCCGCTGAGGCTCTCGGGCCAAGGACGCTCGCGCGCTATAATTGGTTGACGAAGTACTCGGCGCGGGTGGGCAATGGATGATTGGGAGGGGAGCGGACGGAAAACGGCGTAGCCCCGAGAAGCGGAGCGACGCCGTTTTCCGCGCCATGCGCCCGCGAGCAGCGCCAGCTCCGGGCTATAATGCTTCGCCGCTTCAGGCCTTGGCGTGGCGGGGATGCGATCCCATGCCAGCCAGCATGCCGGCGAGTTTCTCCGATACATAGCCGAACACGGCGCCGACAATCATCGACAGGATGACGATGACGACCGGGTTCTCGAGCGAGGCCGCGGTCAGGCTGCCGGCGGCATCCTTCATCAGCGTGTAAGCGACGACGGAGGCGAAGCCGTAGACTTGCGCCGGGATCGCGGCGAACAGCGGGATATTGGCGAGCAGCACCATCGCTGCCACGCCGATGCCGACGCAGATCGCGGCCCAGACCGGCAGGCCGAGTCTGTCGGCGAGGCCCGTCTTGGTGGCTACGATCAGAGTGATACCGGCGATGATCGCGCCGGCAGCATTGCAGAGGATCGCCGATTGCAGGCCATGCTCCTTACCACCACAATGGAAGAAGCAGCCCCAGGCGATGAACGCGGCCCAGATCGCGAGCGCGCCGCCGAGCGGCCCGAGGAAGAGCCAGGTCGCGACGGCGCCAAGCACACCAACGCTGATAGCAAGTGCAGTGTTTGCGGACATCTAACCCCCCTTTGGTGAAGGAGCGGGCGGATGCGCCGTGAGTGCCGGCGGTCCACCGGCTCAATGATCGGAAGCGCCTATTTTTTTGCCAGGCGATTCGCTTCCGCGTATATGCTAGCGCGAAATTGCCGTAATCTGAACACCAATTGGCCATTCTGCACAATTCCTAGCCAAAGCTACTCGCCCGATCGCGTCCGCTAAACCCCTCCGCCCTTGAAACAGCGAGCCCAGGCAGCCTAGCTACGGGCCATGACCGAGCCAATTCATGTCGTCGGCGGCGGCCTTGCCGGGAGCGAGGCGGCCTGGCAGCTCGCGCAGGCCAGCGTGAATGTTGTGCTGCACGAGATGCGCCCCGTCCGCCAGACCGAGGCGCACAAGTCGGCATCTCTCGCCGAGCTCGTCTGCTCGAACTCGTTCCGCTCAGACGAGTGGGAGACCAACGCCGTCGGCCTGCTGCATGAGGAGATGCGCCGCGCCGGCTCGCTGATCATGCAGGCCGCCGACGCTCACAAGCTGCCGGCAGGCGGCGCGCTCGCCGTCGATCGCGAGGGCTTCGCCGCCGAGGTGACGCGCGCGCTCGAAGCGCATCCTCTGATTGAGATCGCGCGCGAGGAGATCGGCGGGCTGCCTCCCGCCGAATGGCAGAGCGTCATCGTTGCGACTGGCCCCCTCACCTCGCAGGCGCTGGCTGGCGCAATCCAGACCCTGACCGGCGAAGCGGAGCTCGCCTTCTTCGATGCGATCGCGCCGATCGTGCATCGCGAGTCGATCGACATGGGCGTGTGCTGGCTTCAGTCGCGCTACGACAAGGTTGGTCCAGGCGGAGGCGTCGCCGACTACATCAACTGCCCGCTCGACAAGGACGAGTACGCGGCGTTCATCGCAGCCCTGCTCGAAGCCGAGAAGACCGCGTTCAAGGAGTTCGAGGCGACGCCCTATTTCGAGGGCTGCCTGCCGATCGAGGTGATGGCGGAGCGTGGGTCTGAGACGCTCCGCTTCGGTCCGATGAAGCCGGTCGGGCTGACCAACCCGCATCGGCCCGGCGTCAGGCCATATGCCGTGGTGCAGCTCCGTCAGGACAACGCGCTCGCCACGCTGTGGAACATGGTCGGCTTCCAGACCAAGCTGAAGCATGGCGAGCAGGCACGCGTGTTCCGCATGATCCCGGGCCTCGGGAATGCCGAGTTCGCGCGGCTGGGCGGACTCCACCGCAACACCTTCCTCAACAGCCCTAAGCTGCTCGACGCGAGCCTCCGCCTCAAGGCCGACACGCGGCTCCGCTTCGCCGGGCAGATCACCGGGGTTGAGGGCTATGTCGAGTCCGCCGCGATCGGGTTGATCGCCGGGCGCTTCGCCGCAAGCGAGATGCTTGGAGCCGCGATAACGCCGCCGCCGCCGACCACCGCGCTCGGCGCGCTGCTCGCGCATATCACCGGCGGGCATCTCAGCGCCGAGGGTGACGGGGCGGCGCGAAGCTTCCAGCCGATGAACGTCAATTTCGGGCTGTTCCCGCCGCTCGCTCCGGTCGCCGCAGGTGAAGCGCGGGCCGAAGGGCCTGGACCGCAAGCGCGCGCTCGCCGCACGCGCTCTCGCCGATCTCGATGCTTGGCTCGGTCGCTCGGCTTCGATCGCGGCGGAATAATCTAGCTCCGGCCGAGCACGAGCCAGAAGCGCAGCAGCGAGATGTCGAAAGCCGGCTCCTTATAGGTGCCGTTCAGATTGTCGATGACCAGCGTGCCGGCAAGGCCGGTGCCCGCGCCCTTCACCTCGACCGGCCGGTGGTCCTGGGTGATCGGCCAGCCCCGCCGATAGATTTCCTTCACCGCGTCCTGGATGTCGAACTTGGCCACCTCGCCGCTCTCGAGCTTCACGGTGACGAGCGTGTCGTCGAGCCCGATGCTGACCGTGCCGAGACCCTCGACCGCGACCGTCTGCGGCTCTATCGCGGCGGGGACATCGCCGGCCGACTGGAATACGATCGGGCCGATGACGTGACCGTCCTTGGCAAGCGCAAGCACGGTCGGCACATCGGAGTAATGCGTGAAGTAGACCACGCCGGATGAGTTCGCCACGTCGGCGCGAAGGCCGAGCGCGAGCAGCAGGTCGCGCGCCGTCTCCTCGGGCGTCTTGCCCGGCGCGAACGGATCGTTCGGCGTGCCCACGAACCACGGCGCCAGCAGATAAAGCGAGCGGTGGGTGTTGAGATACCATTCGATGCTGCGCGCGCGCCACGCGTCGGTGCCGAGCGGATTGTCGGGCGCGCCCTCGCCGCGCGGCACGACCTTGCCGTCGGCCAGCATGCCCTTCTCAGCCAGCAGAGAAGCGAGCTGCTGCTTCTGGCTCATGACCGAGAAGCCGATGGCGCCGCCGGGCCCGAACGATGCGGCCAGCATCAGCAGCGCCAGCACGCCAGGCACGAGCCGCAGGTCGAAATTGCCGCCGCGAACGATGCGGACGACGGCGAGGATCAGCGCCCAGACGCCGATCAGCACCATCAGGTAGCGCTGCTCGGTCACCCCGTAATCGGCGACGCGCCGGCCGACGGCGATGAACAGCAGAACCACGGGAAGCGCCGCGAGCGCGACCCAATAGCGCCAGAAGAAGCGGACGAGCGGGCCGCCAGTGTCGCGGCTCGGATAGCCGACCATGAGCGTCGCCGCGCCGACCAGCAAATAGCCGACCACCATGCCGCCGAGCGTGCCCTTGGGCAGCTCCCAGGCGAGCGCGATCTTGATCGCATAGGCGTAGAGGATGGCGGTGTAGACGAGCAGCAGCGGGACGAGCACGAATTTCACCAGCGCCGCCGCGGCGCGCATGGTGAAGTCGCCTTCCTCCTGCGCGGTGATGGGGTCGTCAAAGCTCCGCGGCGCGAAGGCGAGGAAGCTCACCGGCGCGACGAAGCAGATGGCGACGGTCAAGATATGCTCCTGCCAATGCGGAGGCAGGACGACACCGAACAGGAGGTTCAGCGTCTGGATGATGGCCGAGAGGCCGGCCGCGAACAGGCCGGCGCCGACCAGCGCGAGAAGTGCGCCAAGCCAGAGCCGGTGATTGAACAGCCAGAAGGTCGCGTTGGATTCGCCGCGGGCAAGGTGGCCCGACAGGCCGACGAGGATCAGCAGCGCGCCGAACAGGAGATAGGGGTTGAGCCAGATGTCCCACGAGAAATAGAACAGGAGCGCGATGGCCGTGAGCCCGGCGATCCACAGCAGCACGCGGGCGACGAAGGAACGCGCGCCGCTCTCGACATAGAAATCGACCGAGACCACCCAGAGAAACGAGGCGGCGAGCGCGCCGAGGATCCTGGCGTCGACGTCGCGCGCCATGTCGTGGTCGAGCCGGTAGAAGGTGAACAGTCCGGCGATCAGGACCGGCAGGGGAAAGCGTGAGGCCGCGGCGCTGAGATCGGGAAGCCGCCGCCGCCACCATGATTTGAGAGACCGCTCGCCCATGCTCGGCTCCATGCTCCCTCGCGTCACCGCCAGCGCGCCATGCGCCACAGCCGGTAGAGCGGATTGATGTCGGCGATCTCGTGCAGCGGATCGCGCCCGTTCTTCTCCAACGCCGCAAGGTAAGGGTCAACCAGGGAAAGCGGCACGAAGGCGGCTCGCGCCGGGGCCTCGATCCCGTCAATCAGCGCCTCGGCCTCGCGCAACGCCTCTCTCGCCGTGGCACTGAGCTCGGCGAGCAGCTCGCCGAGGCCATCGCTCGTCTTGCCGGCCAGGACCTGCTCCGGCGAGGTGCCGTGGCGGCGGAGCTCGTCGGCCGGCAGGAACACGAGACCGCGCGAAGCATGGACCGGGAGCGCACGCATGAGGCCGGTCAAGCCATAGGCCGTGCCCGCGGCGCGCGCGGCCTGCTCGACGCTGGCGTCCTTGGCGCTAGCGTCCTTGGCGCTCGCGTCCTTGAGCCCCATGGTCTCCGTGGCAAGCGCGAACAGCGCGGCGGCCGTAGCGTCGAGATAGGCCTCGAGCGCCGCGCCGTCCGGCATGATCTTGGTCTCGACGTCGAAGTTGCGGGCATCGATCAGACCGGCGATGCGCTCGCGCGAAAGGTCGCGGCGGCGGATCAGGTTGCCGATAGCGTCGGCCACTGGGTGGCCCGAGGCTTCGCCGTTGGCGGCGCGTTCGATCGCTTCGCGCCACCATTGCAGGCGGATCGCGCCGAGGCCGGGCTCGCTGACGAGCTCCGCCACGCGGGCAAGCTCGGCATTGAAAGCATAGAGGGCGAACAGATCGGCGCGGGCCTCGCGCGGGGCGAACGAAGCGGCGATGCTCCGGTCGGGATCGGCCTCCCGCGCGATGCGTCTTGGTGTGTCGCCTTGCTCGCCGCTCACAAGGTCAGCTCGCCTCCGCGGAAATCAGGCGCGCGCCGGCGCGGATCCCCTCCCCTTGGCGGCGGCGGGCGCCACGCTGAACGCGTCACGCCGCACACCCAGGATCAGCTGCAAGGGCGATGCCACGAAGATCGACGAATAGGCGCCGATCACGATGCCCCAACACATGGCAAGCGCAAACCCGAAGATCGTCTCGCCGCCGAAAAACAGGAAGGGCAGCATGGCGAGGAAGGTCGTCACATGGGTCAGCACGGCGCGCGCCAGAGTCTCGTTGATCGACAGGTCGAGCAGCTGGACAAGGGGCATGCGCTTGTATTTGCGCAAATTCTCGCGGATGCGGTCGAAGATCACCACCTTGTCGTTCAGCGAGTAGCCGATGATGGTGAGGAGCGCGGCGATGCTCGAGACATTGAACTCGAGCTGGAACAAAGCATAGAGGCCGATAGTGCCCGTCACGTCGTGGATCAGCGAGGCGATGGCCGCCACGGCGAACTGCCATTCGAAGCGGAACCACACATAGATGAGGATGCCAAGCAGAGCCACGACCACGGCGATCGTGCCGCTGGCGATCAGCTCACCGGAAATCGTCGGGCCGACGATCTCGACGCGACGATATTCGACCGTATCGCCGAGCGCCTGCTTCACCTTGGCGATCGATTCCTGCTGCTGCTGCTCGGTCGGCTGCGAAGCGATGCGAATGAGGACGGCATCGGGTGCGCCGAATTCCTGGATCTGGACTTCGCCGATGCCGAGCCCGCTCACCTTGCTGCGAATGTCGGCGAGATTGGCAGGGCTCTCCTTGGTTTTGATCTCGATCAGCGTACCGCCCTGAAAATCGATGCCCATATTCAAGCCGACAGTCGCGACGAGAATGAGCGGAACGACAGTCAGGAGCGCAGAGACGATCCAAGTGATCGTCCGCAGCCCGACGAAGTCGATCTTCGTGTCCGGAGGAATGAAGTGGATGCCGCGAAACATGAGGCTAAATCCCTAGATCGGTATGAGTTGAGGCCGCGTCCAACGCAGCCAATAGGAGACCATCAGGCGCGTGAACGTCACGGCCGTGAACATCGACGCGAGGATGCCGACCGTCAGCGTCACGGCAAAGCCGCGCACCGGTCCCGAGCCGAGCCAGAACAGAACCAGCACCGCGATCAGCGTCGTGACGTTGGAGTCGATGATGGTGATCAGAGCTCGCGAATAGCCCGCATCGACAGCGGCATAGGGAGACTTTCCGGACCTGATCTCCTCGCGGATGCGCTCGTTGATCAGCACGTTGGCATCCACCGCGATACCAATGGTGAGCACGATGCCGGCGATGCCGGGCAGCGTGAGCGTCGCGCCCATGAGCGAGAGCACAGCGAAGATCAGCGCGACATTGAAGATGAGCGCGATGTTGGCGAACATGCCGAACAGGCCGTAGCCGACCAACATGAAGATCATCACCAAGAGAAGGCCCATCAGCGCCGCCTTCTTGCCCGACGCGATCGAGTCTGCGCCGAGGCTTGCGCCGACGGTGCGCTCCTCGATCACGGTGAGCTTGGCGGGCAGCGCGCCGGATCTAAGCAGAACGGCAAGATCGTTCGCCTCCTGCACGCTGAAATTGCCGCTGATCTGACCGGTGCCGCCAAGGATCGGTTCGCGGATAACCGGTGCGGAGACCACCTTGTTGTCGAGCACGATGGCGAACGGCAGGCCGACATTCTCCTGCGTCACCAAGGCGAAGCGCTTGGCTCCGGCGGCGTCGAAGCGGAAGGTCACCACCGGCTCGCCGCTGCGCTGATCGAAGCCCGGCTGCGCATCGACGAGGTCCTGGCCGGTGACCAGGACCTGGCTCTTGAGCACATAGGGAATCTGCGGGGAACCCTGCGGCGAGCCGCTCGGCGGGCTGCCATAGACCAGCTCGTCGCCGATCGGCACCTGCTTCGACTGCGCCACCTGCGCCGCGTTGACCGACGGGTCGACCAGCTTGAACTCGAGCTTGCCGGTCTCGCCGATCAGCTTCTTCAGCCTCTCGACGTCCTGGATGCCGGGCACCTGCACCAGCACACGGTCGCGCCCCTCGCGCTGGATGCTGGGCTCGGTGGTGCCGAACGCATCGACGCGCCGCCTGATGGTCTCGATCGAGGCCTGGATGGCGGAGCCCATGCGGTGCGTGAGCCCGGTATCGGTGACGGTCAGCGAAACGCCGTCGTCGCCCTGGCGCGCCACATCCATGTCGTAGCCGTTGAAGCCGGAGAACACGTTGCCGCCGATCGGCTGGGCGAGCTTGCGCAGCTCCTGAAACGCCTTGTCCATGTCGGCCGCGTCGCGGATCTTCACCGTGACCTGGCGCGTGGCGACATTCTGGGCAAGATCGGTATAGCCGACGCGGGCCTTGCGCAAAGTCTCGCGCACGTCGCCGCGAATGGTGGCGAGCCAGTCGTCGATCATCTCCTTCTCGTCGAGCTGATAGAGGAGATGGGCGCCGCCTTGCAGGTCGAGGCCGAGATTGATCTGCTTATGCGGCAGCCAGGCCGGCATGCGCGCCATGGTGGCGGCGGGGAACAGGTTGGGAAGCGCAAACAGGACACCGGCGATGACGACGCCCAATGTCAGGATCAGCTTCCATCTTTGGAAATGCAGCATGAAGCCTTGAAACTCCAGTCAGGCTAACGGTTGATGCGGTTGGTCGTTGCGGGGCTCATTCCGACGCGGCCTCGTCTTTTTCCTTGTCCTTGTCCTTGGCTTTGCCCTTGGCGGCGGGCGCAGCCTCGCCCTTGCCGCGCACTTCGGAGATGGTCGAGCGCAGCACCTTGATCTTCACCCCCTCGGCGATCTCGACCTGAAGCTCCTGTTCGTCAACTTTGGCCACCTTGCCGATGATGCCGCCTGAGGTCACGATGGTATCGCCGCGGCGGACGCCGGCGACCATCGCCTGATGCTCCTTGAGCCGCTTCTGCTGCGGCCGGATCATCAGGAAATACATGATCCCGATGATTAGCATGGTCGGGATGAGCAGGCTATTCAGCATCCCGAACGTATCCTGGGCGGCTTGAGCGTAGGCGAATCCGGTCATTGCTCCTGTCCTTTGCTTGGCTTAAGGATGGCCGCCCCCGGCCAAGTGGGCCCTGTTTCAGGGCCTTATCTCGCGAAGGTGGCGCGACTATAGCGGCCAAAAATGCCTTTGCAACGGGCGTGGACCATGAACTTTCAGGAGCCGATCTCTGGGTTGATCGAGCGGATCGCCCGGGCGCTCGAACGGCTCGGGCCCCGCGAGGCCGAGACGCCCGACTTCGGAGCGGCCGACGCCTTTGTCTGGCAGGCCGAGAGCGGCGCCTTCCTCCCCGTGGCACAGGTCAACCGCGTGCCGCTTGCGCTGCTCAAGGGCGTCGACCGGATGCGCGACACACTTTTTGCCAATACGCAGCGCTTCGCAAGCGGCCTCCCCGCCAACAATGCGCTTTTGTGGGGCGCGCGCGGCATGGGCAAGAGCTCGCTGGTAAAGGCCGTGCATGGCGAGGTCGGCGGGCTCAAGCTGGTCGAGATCCACCGCGACGACATTGCCTCGCTGCCGCGCCTGCTCGGGCATCTCCGCGCCGCGCCAAGCGACCGCTTCATCCTGTTTTGCGACGACCTCTCCTTCGAGGCGGTCGACACCTCCTACAAATCGCTGAAGGCGGTGCTCGAGGGCGGTATCGAGGGCAGGCCCGCCAATGTCCTGTTCTACGCGACCTCAAACCGGCGTCACCTGATGCCGCGCGAGATGGTGGAGAACGAGCGCTCGACCGCGATCAACCCGTCGGAGGCGGTCGAGGAGAAGGTGTCGCTGTCGGATCGCTTCGGGCTCTGGATCGGTTTCCACAATTGCAGCCAGGACGACTATCTCGACATGGTGCGCGGTTATGCCGGGCATTACGGCCTGCACGTTCCGCCCGCGACGCTCGACCAGGACGCGCTCGAATGGGCGCGCGGCCGCGGCAGCCGCTCTGGGCGCGTCGCCTGGCAATTCATCCAGGACCTGGCGGGGCGCCTCGGCAAGACGCTGTAAAAATGATTCCTCATGCTGAGGGCGCCCGCAGGGCGCGTCTCGAAGCATGAGCCGAAGCGGTCACCCTTCGAGACGGTCGCGTTCCGCGACCTCCTCAGGGTGAGGCTCTTCAGCCTAGTCGGCGCTGGCGGCTTCGCTGGACATGAACTTGGTGGGATCGACCGGGCGCGAGCCCTTGCGCAGCTCGAAATGCACCTGCGGCTGGCTGACGGTGCCGGTGGCGCCGGCCTTGGCGATCACCTGACCGCGCCGCACCTTGTCACCGCGCTTCACCAGGATCTCCTCGTTGTGGGCGTAGGCCGACACCCAGTTATTGGCGTGGCGGATCAGCACGAGATTGCCGTAGCCCTTGAGCTCGTTCCCGGCATAGGCGACGACGCCGTTCTCCGCCGCCAGGACCGAGGTCCCTTGCGGCACGGCGAGGTCGATGCCGTCATTGTGGCCGCCGTCCGGCTTGGCCCCGAACTCGGAGATGACGCGGCCCTTCACCGGCCAGCGGAAGCTGTTGCCCGACATCGGCTCGGGCGTCGGCAGCTGATCGTTGCTCGCAACGCGCTTGCCGCCCTCGCCGGTGACCTCGGGTGAGGACTCAGCCTCGGCATTCGCGGGCTTGGACTTGGAATCGGGCTTGCCCTTGGTCTTGGCGGGTTGGCTTGCGCGTCTTCCTCCTCGGCAAGGGATGTCCCCTGGGCCGCAGCGCCTTGTGCCAGGGCACCTGGTGCCGCGGTAATGGTCGTGGTCTTGACCATATGCACCTGCGGCTCGACGCCGTTATCGTTGGCGGCCACGGCTGGCGCGTCCTTGGCGGGAACGATCAGCACCTGGCCGACACGGAGGCTGTCGGCGCGGAGCTTGTTGCGGGCGATGAGCGCCCGCTCGCTGACGCCGAGCTTGTCGGCGATGGAGTGCGGCGTATCGCCCTTCTGCACCTTGTAGGTTTCGCCGGACGGTGCGGGCGCAGCTTCGGCGGCCTGCTCGGCCTTGGCGCCGGGGATGATCAGCTCCTGGCCGATATGCAGCCGCCCGTCGCTGAGATCGTTGGCGCCCATGATGGTCTCGACCGGCACGCCGTAGCGGCGCGACAGCACCGAGAGCGTATCGCCCTTGGCGACCTTGATGTGACGCCCCGAGACCGGCTTGTCGTCGCGCATGGCGCTCTCGCCATGCGGCGCGATGCCGCCGGCATAGGTGGCGCGCGCGATGCGCGAGCGGTCAGGCGGCGGGACTGGCGAATAGGAGGCGGGCCGCGGCGTATAGTCAGGCGGCGGGAGATTGGCGCGTGAGACTCCGCCGCTCGCGTAGACCAACTCCGGAGGGACCGGCAGAGACGACGTTGAATTCGGATCTGCCTGCGTGTCGGTGGAAGCGCTGTCGGTCAGGTTGAACGAGGGAAAGTCGAAGCGCGACATGCTCGAGCTGCAGCCCGCCAAGCAAAGTGCGACACCGGCCGCCGCCAGAACGCCAGACGCGCCACGGCCGTAGATTGACCAGAACGCCCGCATTCCCCTGACATCCCTCAACATACTCACCCCTCGGGAGTAAAGCGCGCGAGCCGTTACCAAGCTGTTAAGTCTCTCTGGTGGCCGCGCGAGGGTTTAACCGTTGTCGCGGTGCTTGCCTTTGCCGCCTTTGCGCGCGCCGAGCCCTGCCCTGCCATGCACGAGCGGCACGAAGCGCACCGGCAGCAGCTTCGTCTCGCTGATGCCGGTCTCGGTCTTGTCGATCTTGACGAGTTGCTGAGTGTCGCGCGTCTCGCCGAGCGGGATGATCATGCGGCCGCCCATCGCGAGCTGGTCGATCAAAGCGGGCGGGGCCTCGTCGGCCGCAGCCGTCACGATGATGCGGTCGAACGGCGCCTGCGGCGGCCAGCCGAGCCAGCCGTCGCCGATGATGGTGGTGACGTTGGTGATGTTGAGCTTGGCGAGGCGCCGCTCGGCCGCCTTCTGCAGCTCGCGCCAGCGCTCGACGGTGTAGACGTGGCGGCAGAGATGCGACAGCACGGCCGCCTGGTAGCCCGAGCCGGTGCCGATCTCGAGCACTCTGTGGCGCTCGTCGAGCTCGAGATGCTCGGTCATGAAGGCGACCACGTAAGGCTGCGAGATGGTCTGGCCGCACTCGATGGGCAGCGCGATGTCCTGATAGGCGTGGTCGGCGAATGCCTCGTCGACGAACAGATCGCGCGGCACCCGCTCGATCGCGCGCAACACCTTGGTGTCGCGGATGCCGCGACGCCTGAGCTGCATGATCAGGCCGATCTGGTCTTGGGCGCTCGCCATGTCGGTACCCACCTCCTCAGAGGCGTGGCTTGAGATTATCCGCCGATTCTCAGGCCCTGTCGCAGGCGACTATCGCCGCTTGTCGCCCAGCACTTTGGCAAGCTCGGCGCGGGTGTCCTGGTCGGTGTAGTCGAGGCAGAGCGGCGTGACCGAGATCAGGTTCGAGCCGACCGCGAAGAGGTCGGTGCCTTTCGGCGGCTTGGAGCGGCGGCGCTCGAAGCCGATCCAATAATACGCCTTGCCGCGCGTATCGAGCCGGTCCTCGATGCGGAGCAGACCGGGATTGCGCTGGCCCTGCTCGGTCGCGACCATGCCCTTCACCTCGTCCGGCTCGCAGTCCGGAAAGTTGACGTTGAGCACGATGCCTTCGGGCCAGCCGGCGTCGAGCAGCTGACGCACCAGCTCGGCGCCGTGGCGCATCGGCGTCTGCCATTTCGGCGCGCCGAGCTCCGGGCTGCCCTCGGCCGGCCCGAGCGCGAGGCTGAGCGCCATCGACGGCACGCCGAGCAGAGTGCCCTGGATGGCGCCCGCCACCGTGCCCGAATAGGTGATGTCGTCGGCGAGGTTCTGGCCGCGATTGACGCCCGACAGCACGAGGTCTGGCGGGGTGTCGCGCAGCAGGAAGCGCACGCCCATGATGACGCAATCGGTCGGCGTGCCCTTGACCGCGTAGCGCCGCCTGCCGAGCTCGCGCATGCGCAATGGCTCGGCGAGCGTGAGCGAATGCGACGCGCCGCTATTGTCGGTCTCTGGCGCGACGACCCACACATCTTCGGTGAGATCGGTCGCGATCTTTTCCAGAACGTCGAGACCCGGCGCCTCGATGCCGTCGTCGTTGGTGATCAGGATGCGCATTGATCGCGTCTTGTCAGAGGTTTCGGCGGGCGGGCTTGTGTCGATTGCCAAACCCATCACCCTTCATGCCCGGGCTTGACCCGGGCATCCAGGGCAACTTGCTCCGAGCAAGCGGCTCCTGGATCGCCGGGTCGAGCCCGGCGATGACGTGATCATATTTGACAAAGGCAGAGATCATTTCGGGCGGCAATCTTGGCGAGGCCGCCCATATAGGGCTTCAACGCCTCGGGGATGCGCACGCTGCCGTCTGCCTCCTGGTAGTTTTCCAGCACGGCGATCAGCGCGCGGCCCACGGCGACACCGGAGCCGTTCAGCGTGTGCACGAAGCGCGGTTGTTTTGTCTGAAACGCAGTTGGCTGAAATACCTTTGGATCGAAGGCACCACCCTTCGGCCGGTAGCGGGCGTTCATGCGCCGCGCCTGGAAGTCCCCGCAATTGGAGCAGGAGGAAATCTCGCGATACGTGCCCTGCCCCGGCAACCAGACCTCAATGTCGTAGGTCTTCTGCGAAGCGAAGCCCATGTCGCCGGTCGAGAGCACCATCATACGATAAGGAATTTCGAGTCTTTTCAGCACGGTCTCGGCGCACGCTGTCATGCGCTCGTGCTCTTCGGTCGATTGCTCGGGGGTGGTGATGGAGACGAGCTCGACCTTGGTGAATTGATGTTGGCGGATCATCCCGCGCGTGTCCTTGCCGGCCGCGCCAGCCTCGGCGCGGAAGCACGGCGTGCCGGCGGTGACGCGCATCGGCAGCTTCGCCTCGTCGACGATCTCCTCGCGCACGAGATTGGTGAGCGGCACTTCGGCTGTGGGGATGAGCCAACGCCCTTCAAACTCCATGTTCTTCGAGAGCTCTCGCTTGAATTCATCGGTAAACGGCGCATTGGGCTCAGAAATATGATCCAGGATCGGCACCGTTATTCCGACCACATTGATCAAGCCCGCCAGTGAGTTCGTGTAAAACTGGTCGTCCATAAACTTGGGAAGCTGTGCAGTCCCCATCATTGCGTCCGGTCGCACGAGAAGCGGAGGCGCTATCTCGGTGTAGCCGTGCTCTGTCGTGTGCAGGTCGAGCATGAACTGGGCGAGAGCGCGCTCGAGACGCGCCAGCGCGCCCTTCAGCACGACGAAGCGCGCGCCCGAGATTTTCGCCGCAGTTTCGAAATCCATCAGGCCCAAGCCTTCGCCGATCTCGAAATGCTGCTTCGGCTGGAACGAGAATGTCTTCGGTTCGCCGAATTTGCGCAGCTCGACATTGGCGCCGGCATCCGGCCCGACCGGCACGTCGGATGCCGGCGTATTGGGAATCGTGGCGAGTAGATCGCGCAGGGCCTTGTCCGCCTCGCGCTCGCCGGCCTCGCCGTCCTGGATCGCCGTCTTGAGCGCGGCGACCTCGTCCATCAGGCGCTTCACTGCGGCTTCGTCCTTGCTCGCCTTAGCCTGGCCAACCTCTTTAGACGCTGCGTTGCGGCGCGCCTGCGCCTCCTGCAATTTCTGAATCGTGGTGCGGCGTTGCTCATCGAGGCTCAGAACTCGATTCAACGTCGCGGTGGGATCGTCGAAGCCGCGATCCGTCAGCCCCTTGAGAAAGGCGTCCGGGTTATCGCGGATCCATTTGATGTCGAGCACGGGGAACTTCCTGAAGGCTGAATCGATGCGAGGTGTGGGCTCCCTATAGAGCGGGTCCCTTCTCTTGTCATCGCCCGGCTTGACCGGGCGATCCAGTAAACCCTGCCAGTCGCCGTCGCAAAGACCAATGATTACTCGATGCCCGCCTTCGCGGGCATGACATCGTCCCTTGCGTCATCCGAGCGGCGCAGGGTGACGATGGCGAGGCGGCCGTCGGTATGCCACGGGTCGCCGCCGCCGTTCTTGCCCTCATGCCTCTCGTGGAAGCCGTCCATCCACTCGACCGATTGCGGCATGCCGGCCTTCTGCAATTCGGCTACGAGCCGGTCGCGCTCGGCGTCGACATCGGGCGCGATGTGATGGGTGACCTGGCCGGTGGTGTGGCTGAAGCCGACGCTTCGGTCGTAGGTCGCCGCGCCGAACCAGCCGTGGCGACCCTCGTATGACTGGTCCCACAGCCAGAAGCGGACGTGATGCCGCTTGCCGGGTCCGCCCGTAAGAGGCTGCTCGAAGGCGAGGTCCTGCTTACGCCCGAACAGAAAGAGATTGCTGACCGGCGCGTCGTCGTCGGGGCGCCGAAACACGGTGTCGGCCGCGATGCGCACGGAGCTGGCAAAGGTGATCGGGTCGGCCGGGTACCAGCCGGCGGCCGTCATGCTCCGCACGACATCTTCTTCGCTGCCGACTAGGCCGATATTGATCGGATCGCCCGGGTGACCGTTGCCTGTCGCGGTGATGCGGGCGGGCTGGGCCAGGAACGGATGCTTACGGAAGTGGCGCAGCCAGAGCTTGGGGACGACCAGATAGGCGGCGATCACCCAGATCAGGGCGATAGCGAGCAGCGTCTTGGTGTCGGGCAGATGCAGGAGATGCGGCACGGATGCGCTCAGGCCGGCTTGCCGGCGCCCTTGCCTGCCGGCTTCTTGGACGGCTTGGCGGAGGCCGGCGCGGCGCGCTGCTTCTCGGCGAGCTGCACGGCGAAGATCGAGGCCTCGTAGAGCAGCACGGTCGGGATGGCGAGCGCGAGCTGGCTGATCGGATCGGGCGGCGTCAGCACCGCGGCGACGACGAACACGCCGAGAATCGCGTAGCGGCGCTTCGCCCGCAAATCGTCTGCGGTGATGAAGCCGGCACGCGCAAGCAGCGTCAACAGCACCGGCAGCTGGAAGCAGATGCCGAAGCCGAGGATCAGCGTCATGATCAGCGACAGATATTCGCTCACCCGCGCGGTCAGCTGGATATGCACCTGGCTGTCGCCGGTCTGCTGCATCGACAGGAAGAAGCGCATGGCGAGCGGCATGGCGACGAAATAGACGAGCGCGGCGCCGATCATGAACAGGATCGGGGTGGCGACGAGGAACGGCAGAAAGGCCTTGCGCTCGCTCTTATAGAGCCCGGGCGCCACGAACATGTAGATCTGCGAGGCGATCACCGGGAAGGCGATGAAGATCGCGCCGAACAGAGCGAGCTTCACCTGGGTGAAGAAGAATTCCTGTGGCGCGGTGTAGATCAATTCGATCGGCGCGTCGGTGCCGGCGGCGAGCCGGTAGGGAAACAGCAGGAGATTATAGATCGGCTTGGCGAACCACAGGCAGATGAGGAAGGCGACGAAGATCGCGAGCAGAGTCCAGATCAGCCGGCGGCGGAGCTCGATCAGATGCTCGATCAGCGGCGCCTTGCTCGACTCGATGTCCTCATGGGTCACAGCTTGGGCTCCGCCTTCGGCTTGCGGGCGCGCGGCGTCTTTGGGGCCGTGGCTTTTTCTGCCGCAACCTCTGGCGCGACCGTCTTGGCCTCGTTGGATTTGGGCTTCGCAGCGCGTTTGCGCTTGACCGGTGGCTTGACCGGCTCGGCCGAAGCCATCTCAGCCGCGCCGGTGTCCTTGCCGTTGGCCGCACCTTGCGCCGGCTTGGTCTCAGGCTTGGGCAGCATGATCGGCTTGTTGATCGGCGCCTTGAGATCGACGACGGTGTCCGTGCTGCGCACGCTGTCGATCGCCTTCTTCACCTCCTCCAGCTCGGTCTCGCGCATCGCATCCTCGAACTGGCGCTGGAAGTCGGCTGCCGCGCGCCGGAGCTTGCCGGCGTAATGGCCGAAGGTGCGCATCAGTCGCGGCAGGTCCTTGGGACCGACCACGACGATCGCCACCACCGCGATTATCAAAAGCTCGGACCAACCGATGTCGAACATGGAGTGTGATTTAGGGCCGCGTTGGCAGATCGGTTACGTCATTGCCGGGCTCGACCCGGCAATCCAGGGACGCGCGCTCAGAGCTTGTGGCCCCTGGATGCCCGGGTCAAGCCCGGGCATGACGAGCTCGCTGGGGCAAAATGGTCAGCCCGATTTCTGCTTGCGCGGGGTCTTGGCGCGGGAAGCGGTCTTTGTGCCGCGGGGCTCGGGCGTGGCCTGCTTATGCTCGATGACCTTGGTGTCGGCCGGGGCAGCCTCCGCCGGCTCCTCGTCGTCAGCCATGCCCTTCTTGAAGCTCTTGATGCCCTGGGCGACGTCGCCCATCAGCTCGGAAATCTTGCCGCGGCCGAACAGCAGCACGAACAGCACGAGCACGATCAGGATATGCGACCAGCTCAATCCCATCAGCAATCTCCAACGCGAGGCGCCTTCGCCCCGGCGATCCAATTTCGGGGGCACTATGGCAGCAAAGGCCGCCCCCCTCAAGCACGCCCCGGACCGCTACAAAAGCCTCATGCTGAGGAGCCGCCAAAGGCGGCGTCTCGAAGCAAGGGCCTCACCCTTCGAGACGCTCGCTCTGCTCGCTCCTCAGGGTGAGGGAGCTACCTTTCCGGCTGGCCGCCGTTCTCGGCCTCGAACACCAGCACGGCGCCGGCATCGACCGCGACGCCGATCTCGGCGCCCTCTGCCGGCACGTCGCTCTCCCTGACCCTGGCGAGGATCGGCGCGTCGAGCCCCTGCACGGCGACTTCGACCAGGCCGACATCGCCGAGAAAACGGGTATCGAGCACGCGGCCCGGCACCCCCTGCCCGGCGGTCAGAAGCCGCACGCCGCGCTGCCGCACGCAGACGATGGCGTCCTTGCCGTCGGCGATGCCGCCGGCGAAGAAGCGCCCGAGCGGGGTCGACGCGCTCCCCTGCTCGACGCGCGCAGCGAGCTCGTTCAGATCGGAGAAGGTGCGCGCGGCGAGGATGTCCTTCGGCGCCCGATAGAGATCGAGCGCCTTACCGATCTGCACGATGCGGCCTCTGCGCATCAGCGCCACGCGGTCGCCCATGCGCATCGCCTCCTCGGGGTCATGGGTGACGACGATCGAGGTCGCGTGCGTCTCGTGCAGGATGGCGAGCGTCTCCTCGCGCATGCTCTCTCTGAGCCGCGGGTCGAGGCCCGAGAACGGCTCGTCCATCAGCAGCACGCTCGGGCGCGGCGCGATCGCCCGGGCAAGCGCCACGCGCTGCTGCTCGCCGCCCGACAGAATGTGCGGATACTCCACCGCGTAGTGACCGAGGCCGACGCGCTCGAGCGCGGCGAAGGCTTCGGCCTTGGCCTCGCCCCGCGTCAGCGACTTCAGGCCGAACGCCACGTTGTCGATGATCGAGAGATGCGGGAACAGCGCGAAGTCCTGGAACATCAAGCCGACGCCGCGCTTCTCGGGGGGCACGAAGCAGTCGGGGCCGGCAACCTCCTGATTGTCGATCAGAACGCGCCCGCCGGTCGGGCGCTCGACGCCGGCGGCGATCCTGAGCAGGGTGGTCTTGCCGCAACCCGAAGGCCCGAGCAGGCAGACCACCTCGCCAGGCTCGACATCGAGGCTCACATGATCGAGCGCCAGGCTCTCGCCGAAGCGGCGCGACACGTCATCGAAGGTGAGCCGGGCGGCGAAGGTGACGGCGGCCTTGCCGCGGCCAGCGCCACGCGGCGCGGCAGAGACTGAGCGGCGGCGCGATTTCAGGGCCTCGAACATGGCGCTGATCTACGCGGTTCGGCGCGCTCGGCGCAACCCTGCGCGTGCCTTCTCGAACTTCGGTCGAAGGGCGCTACTGTCCGTTGCCGCTAGGAATTGTCGGCGGCCTGTTGTTCACTGAATGCCTGAGTTGGCCGTTGAGGACAGATGCAAGCGATGAGCGAATCCGTGCCCCTTTTCGAGGTCCATCATCAGAGCGACTACCTGATCTCCTTCTTCGCCGGCCGGCAGCCGGGCAAGCGCTACGCCGCGGAGCAAAACTGGGTCGACGATTCCGCCATCAAACTGGGTACCGCCATGTACGCAATCCACAGCGGTGCTGAGGCCATCGTCTACGACACCTTTACCAGCGTGGCCCACGCGGAATTCGTCCGCCTCTATCTCGAGAAGATGGGGATCAGGAAATTCACCGTGGTGCTCAGCCATTGGCACCTCGACCATATCGCGGGCAATGCCGTGTTCGACGATGGCGCTATCGTCGCCACGTCGCTCACGCGCGACGCGCTGGTCAGGCACAGATCCGATATCGAGGCGGGCAAAGTGGGGGGGTCGCCGGCCATCGCGCCACTCGTATTCCCGAACATCATGTTCGACAACCACATGGAACTTCGCGTGGGAGAGATCGTGCTCGACCTCCGCCGCATGAACATCCACAGCATCGACGGCTGCGTCGTCTACCTCGCCAAGGACAAGCTTCTGCTCGCCGGGGATACGCTCGAGGACCCTTTGACCTACATGATCGAGGTGGAGAACCTCGCCGACCACGTCAAAAGCCTCAGGGAAATGCGGGGTTGGGATATCGCCAAGATCCTGCCCAACCACGGCAATCCTGAAATCATCATGAAGGGCGGATTCGACAAGACCCTCATCGAGGCGACCATGGACTACGTCACCAAGATGCTCTCCCGCGCCCATGACGCCGATTATCTGGACGGCACGATGGAAGATTATATCGGCGAGGAGGCGGCCAAAGGTTGGATCTATCCGTTCGAGCCGTACCGCGAGGTGCACGGCCAAAATCTCAAGCTTGTCCACGACTATTGGAAGGACAAGGAACTGCCCGAGATTGCCTAGCCGCGCGCCGCCAAATCAGACAGGCTCCTCCCCGTCGGACAGGGGCTCATCGGCGGCCTCGTCCTCGAGCGGATCCTCGTCCTCGCGGAGATTGGCCGCATCGTCGGGGTTCGGCATGGAGAAGCCGGGCGGGAGCGAGGAATCGAGCAGCCCGGCACCTTTCAGCTCGTTCAGCCCGGGCAGGTCCTGAATCTGGTCGAAGCCGAAATGCTCGAGGAAGCTCGCCGTGGTACCGTAGGTCACCGGGCGGCCCGGCGCGCGGCGGCGCCCCCGGAGCTTGATCCAGCCCGTCTCGAGCAGAACGTCGATCGTGCCCTTCGACGTGGAGACGCCCCTGATCTCCTCGATCTCGGCGCGGGTGACCGGCTGGTGATAGGCGATGATCGCCAGCGTCTCTAGCGCCGCGCGCGACAGGCGGCGCTGCTCGACGGCCTGCTTCTCGAGCAGGAAGGACAGATCGTCGGCGGTGCGGAACGCCCATTTGCCGGAGACGCGCACGAGATTGACGCCGCGCCCGGCATAGATGCCTTGCAGCTCCTCCAGCAGAGCGCGCACATCCTCGCCCTCGCCGAAATGCTGGGCGAGCACTGCCTCCTCGAGCGGCTCGGAGGCCGCGAACAGCAACGCCTCGACGATGCGGAGCTTCTCGCGTCGGTCGGTGGATTGCAAAGCGATCACATTGGAGGGCAGCGCCAACACCGGACGCGGGCTCGTCTGCTCGCGCGCCGTCTCGTCTTCCGTCATTGGGACTACCCTACTCAATTGCTTCGCTGTCATGCCTGGCCTCGTCCTTGTTCTTCCCTCGGGCTTTTCATTTTACGCGGCTCGGTTACGGCGGCGCACCATCAGCGGGGCGAACGACTTCGACTGGCTGATCTCTAGCGCCCCCTCACGGGTCATCTCCAGCGTCGCGGTGAAGCCGCTGGCGAGCGCCGTCTTGCGGAGTTCGGGCTCGACCAGAAACTCGGCGAGAAGCTGATCGAGCGGCGCCCAGTCGCAAGCGATGCCGAGCAGCCGCTCGAGCTCCTCGCGCGCTTCCTTCAGCGACCACACGGTACGCTGGCGAACCTGCCAAGTGTGAGTGGCGGTGCGCTGGCGCTGCTGCGAATAGGCCTTGAGCAGGTCGTAGACATTGGCATCGTAGAGGCTCTTGCGGGTGATGCGGGTCGGCTCGGGCAGCCCTCTGCCGAACACGTCGCGGCCGAGCCGCTTGCGCGTCATCAGCTGCGCCGAGACATCGCGCATCGCGTCGAGCCGCTTCAGCCTGAAGGCGAGCAGCGCCGCAAGCTCGGCGCCGGTCGGCTCGCCCTCCTCGGATGGCTCGGCCGGCAGCAGGAGCTTCGACTTGAGATAAGCGAGCCATGCCGCCATGACGAGATAATCGGCGGCAACTTCCAGGCGCAGGCGCCGCGCCTCACCGATGAAATCGAGATATTGCTGGGCGAGTGCGAGCACCGAGATTCGGGCGAGGTCGACCTTCTGCGTGCGCGCGAGCGCGAGCAAGAGATCGAGCGGCCCCTCGAAGCCCTCGACATCGACGACGAGGGTCTCGTCCGCTGCCGCCTCCATGCGGTCCTCGGGCGCGTCCCAATCGGACGTAACGGGCGCGTCGGGCTCTTGAGGCTCTTGGGCCACTGTCTCGTCTCCACCGATCATGCGACGCGCGTCCCCGCGGCTTCGGTCACCAGCGCGAGAGCCTCGGCCTCGTCGAACGGCTCGGGCGCATGCAGGAAGGACAGGGCGCGGGCGAAGCGCTCGGCGGCGATGCCATCGAGCGGCGGCACGGCGCTCGCCGTGTCGACCATCTCGGCGAAGTCGCCGCTGCAATGGAGCGCCACGTCGCAGCCCGCCGCGATCACCGCGCGGGCGCGCTCGGCGAACGGGCCGCCAAGCGCCTTCATGCCGATATCGTCGCTCATCACCAAGCCTTCGAGCCCGATCAATCCACGAATCACTTCGTCCATTATAACGGGCGAGACGCTTGCCGGTCGCCGCTCGTCGTAGCACGGGAGGAGGACATGGGCGGTCATGGCGAGCGGTGCGTCGCGGAGCGCCTGGAACGGCCGGAAGTCGATCGCCCGAAGCTCGCGCTCGGACACGTCGATGCGCGGCAGCGCGAGATGGCTGTCGGCCTTGGCGCGGCCATGGCCCGGCACATGCTTGATCACCGGCAGTACGCCGCCGGCAAGCGGTCCCGTCCATCACCGCGCGGCCGAGTGCGGCCACCACGTCAGGGTCGGTCGAATAGGCGCGGTCGCCGATGATCTCATGCGCCCCCTGCTCCGGCACGTCGAGCACGGGGGTGCAGTTGACGTTGATGCCGAGCGCCGCGAGCTCCTGGGCGATCAGCCGCGCGCCGGCAAAGGCCGCGTCCTTACCGAGCTTGGGGTCGGTCTCGTACATGATGCCGTAGCAGCGCGCCGGCGGCATGTTCCGCCAATGCGGCGGGCGCAAGCGCTGCACGCGGCCGCCTTCCTGGTCGATGAGGATGAGCACCTGGTCGCTCTCGACCGCGTCCCTGAACGAGGCGACGAGCGCGCGAAGCTGCTCGGGGCTCTCGCAATTCCGGGCGAAGACGATCAGCCCGCAGGGACGGTTGTGGGCGAAGAACTCGCGTTCGGCGTCGCTGAGCGAGGTGCTCGCGCAGCCCGATATGAAGGCTTTGAGGTCCACGACGCGGCCTAGCTTGCGTCGCCGCCCGAGGTCAAGCCCCGCTTGGTGGCGAGCGCCTACTGCGACGCCACTAGGCAATCAGGCAGGCCCTGCGCCTTCAGCTGGCTGCAAAGCTTGGCCGCCGCGGTCTTGTCGGGAATCGGGCCGATGCGCAGCCGGTACCAGACACCCTTGGCGCCGAGATCGGCCTTCTGCACCATCGGCCGGTAGCTCGCCAGCAGCGTCGGATATTTCTGCTGCATGTCGGCGAAGCTCGCGAGCGCCTCGGTCTGGTTCTTCTTGGAGCCGACCTGAACCACATATTTGGTGTTGGCGGCTGCGGGCGCGGGCGCGGCGGCGGGCGTGGCAGCGGCCTGCGCGACGGCAGGTTTCGGCGCCTTGGGCTTGACCGGCGCGGGCTGGATGGCAGCGACCTGCTGCGGCTTGGCGGGCGCGGCTTCAGCCGACGGAGGGTCGGCAGCAGGAACGGGCATCGCGGCAGCGGGAAGCGCAGCCGTGTCGCCATCGGCAGCAGCAGCGGCAGCCATGGCGGGCTGAGCGGCATCCCCGCCAGCGGCAGCGGCAGGCTCTTCCACCGAGCCGTCGGGGCGAACTTTCATGGTCTTCACGCGGCGCGGACCGCCATCTGCCGTATCGTCGGCAGCGGCGACGGCCATCGGCGCGGCCGCAGCTGCACCGCCATCGACCGCCTGGGTGTTCTGGGGCGTCACCATATCGGTGGTGGCGACCGGCGTAGGCAGCCCGGCCATCTCGGTCGGCGCAGCCGGGAGAGCCGGAACCGCGACGTCCTCCTGGCGCGGCACGATGCGCTCGGCCTCGGGCTCGTCACCATTCTGGAGACGATCGTATATCAGCTTGTTCTTGTGAGGAAATTCCTTGCCGCCAGGAGCGTCTGGAACCTCCTTGACGGGACGGGCGTCGGCGGTGACGAGGGGCGGCTGCTCGCCGCTGCCGATGCCGCCGCCACTCTGCTTATAGGCGAAGGCAAGCGCCCCACCCAAAGCGATGGCGCCAAGCAAGGCGCTGCCGACCATGAAGACGCTCCGGCTCCGGAGTGCCGTCATCTTGGAGCGGGCGCCAGGGGGCGGAGCGACCTGTCCCTCATCGAGGAAATCGGCGTCGGCCCGCTCGCTCTCGTAGAAGTCCTGCGGCGCGCGGCGCGCCTCGGTCGACCCCAGCGCGATCTGCGGCGGCTGGTCGTAAAGCGCATCGAAGGCTTGCAGCTGGCGGCGCGGGTCGCTGGGCGGCACCTGGCCGCCTTGCGAGGCCATGACGTAATCCTGCGCGGCCTCCTCGGTGTAGGTCTCGTAGCCCTGCTCAGCCTCGGTATGCTGGTGCTGAGCGAGACCGCCGCCGAGGCTCGTTTCCAAATGGCGGAAGGGCGAGCTCGATGCGGCAAAACTGGTATCGGGGAAGCCCGCATCCTCGAAGCTTGCGTCGCCGAAGCTCGCGTCGCCGTAAGTCTGCTTGGCGTGAGTCTGCTCGGCGAATTTGGGCTCGGCATAGCCGGCGTCCTGCGCACCCGTTTCGGGATAGCTCGCATCGCCGTAGCTTGCGTCGCCGAAGCTCGCGTCTTGATAGGCTTGCGGCTGATAGGACTGGCCCTGGAAGTCCTGGCCGCCGTTATAGCCGGCGGCGGGATAGCTCTGGCCACCGGCGTGCTCGGCGCTCGAGAAGCCCGGCGCGCTCGGCTGCTGATTGGCGCCGCGATAGGGCTGGGGCTGGAACTCAGACGCCTGGTAGCCCGGCGCCGCGTTATGGGGATTGGAATAGCTGGGCGCCGGCGGGGGCGCTGGCTGAGGTGCCGGTTGGCTCGGTGCGAAGGGATTCTGGAAGGAAGGCTGTGCTGGCTGGTTGGGAGTGTAGGGGCTATAGGCTGGCTGCGGCGGTTCCGGCGCCTGCTGGGCGGGCCCGCGCGTCACCGGCGTATAGGTCGGCATCTGCGCGAAGACGGGACCGCCTCCCCCGAAGATCGAGCGTTGTCCGGCGTTCGGCTGCCCTGGCCTACCCGCTCCTTGTACCATTAAGCCTACCTCGCTCTTTTGCGTGTTGAGTGCGTTAGCGCCCCAAGCCTGCGGCGCACTGCCGGCACCCTGTCTATTGGCGAACTCTGACTGTAACTCAGGGGTCGGACCGGCCTTACGGCCGTATCCGCTATCGTGCATGGACATGGCTACTTCCCTCGAACCACCCCTGCCCCCAGGTCGGCTTAGTGCAACTCGTTCATGGCGTGGACCCCGAGGATCCCCAAACCCGACGCCAAAACACGCTTCGTGGCTGCCACGAGCGCTACACGAGCACGCGTTAACTCTCGGTCACTTTCGTAAATAAATCGTAATTGTGGCAAGTCTTTGCCTCTGTTCCAAAGTCCATGAAGGTCACCGGCAAGGTCATACAGATAGAACCCGATGCGGTGCGGCTCATGCGCCAAAGCGGCAGATTCTACCAGGCGGGGGAATTGCGCTATGCGCCGGATCAAGGCGATCTCCGCCTCGTCCTTAAGCAGACCTAGATCGCTCTCTGCCAACGCCCCCTCCTCAAGACCGAGATCAGGGAAGGCTTCCCGAACGTTACGCAGAACCGAACTCGCCCGCGCATGGGCGTACTGAACATAGAAAACCGGGTTGTCCCGCGACTGCTCGGTGACCTTGGCGAAGTCGAAATCGAGCGGCGCGTCGTTCTTGCGGTAGAGCATCATGAACCGGACCGGGCCAGAGCCCACCTCGTCCACGACCTCTCGGAGCGTGACGAACGTCCCGGCACGCTTGGACATCTTGACAGGCTCACCTCCGCGAAACAAGCGAACAAGCTGACAAATCTTGATATCCAGGTCGGCCTGCCCCTCGGTGATGGCCGCGACCGCCGCCTTCATGCGCTTGACGTGGCCGCTGTGATCGGCGCCAAGGACGACGATCATCGACTTGAAGCCGCGTTCGAACTTGTCGCGGTGATAGGCGATATCGGAGGCGAAATAGGCGTAGGCGCCGTCAGACTTGACGAGCGGACGGTCGCTGTCGTCGCCGAATTCGGTCGAGCGGAACAGGAGCTGCTCGCGATCCTCCCAGTCCTCGTTCACCTGGCCCTTGGGCGGCGGCAAGCGCCCCTGATAGATGAGGCCCCTCTTTTTTAGGTCGTTGATGGTCTCGGCGATCTCGTCGCGCGGCCCCTCCGTCAGCGACCGCTCCGAGAAGAACACGTCATGGCGAATGCCAAGCGCCTTAAGATCGTCCTCGATCAGGGCCAGCATCGCTTTCAGCACGGCGGCGCGGGCGATCGGCAGCCACTTTGCTTTCGGCATGCTGAGAAGCTCGTTGCCGTGCACCGCGACTAGCTCCTGTCCAACCGGCTTCAGATAGTCGCCGGGATAGAGACCTTCGGGGATCGTGCCGATGTCCTCGCCGAGCGCCTCGCGGTAGCGCAAGAATACCGAACGCGCGAGCACGTCCACCTGAGCGCCGGCGTCGTTGATGTAATATTCGCGCGTCACGGCCCAGCCGGCGAACGCGAGCAGATTGGCGAGCGCATCGCCGAACACGGCGCCGCGCGTGTGCCCGACATGCATCGGCCCGGTCGGATTGGCTGACACATACTCGACGTTCACAGCCTCGCCCCCGCCGATCGCGCTCCGGCCGTAGCTCTCGCCCTGCTCGAGCACCATGCGGAGCACGCTCGGCCAGAAGGCATGGGCGAGTGTCAGGTTGATGAAGCCAGGGCCGGCGATCTCGACCTTGGCGATGAACGGGTCCGAGGCGAGCAGCGGCACGATGCGCTCGGCGAGCGCGCGCGGCGGCTTGCCGGCGGCCTTGGCCAGAACCATGGCGGCATTGGTGGCGAGATCGCCGTGCGAGACGTCCTTCGGCGGCTCGAGCGCGATGCCGTCGATGCTCGCCTCGTGCGGCACCACGCCGTCGTGCTTGAGCTGCTGGACCGCAGCGAGGACACGGCCGTGGAACCCTGCAAAAACGTCCATGGAAGCTCCGAAAAGTAGGGATCGGCGACTAACGCAAATCGGGGGTCGCGTCAAACAGGCGGCGATGCTCGGCCAGGGCGTAGCGGTCGGTCATGCCGGCGATGAAGTCGGCGATGTGGCGGGCATAGGCGCGTGTGCCACGCTCAGGCGCGTGATCGCGCCATTCGGGCGGAAGCGCCGCCGCGTCGCCGCTATAGCGAGCGAACAGGTCGGCGACCACCTGCTCGGCGCCGCTCATGACGCGCACGATGCGCGGATTGCGGTAGACGCGCGTGAGCAGAAAGGCGCGAAGCGCATCGAGCTCTCGCTGCATCGGCGGCGAGAAGGCGACGACCGCATCCGTCGGCCCGCCGCACGTCGTCGACGCTGTTGGGATCGAGCGCGGCGAGCCGCCGCCGCGTCTCGGCGGTCGCATCGTCGATCATCGCGGTGATCAGGCGGCGGTTCAACTCGTAGAGGAGCCGCGTCCCTTCGACGCCGGGATAGGCCGCGCGAACCTCGTGAAGCGCGCGGCCGGCGATCGGCACCTCGGCAAGCTCGGCGAAGGTGAAGAAGCCCGCGCGATAGCCGTCGTCGACGTCGTGATTGTTGTAGGCAATGTCGTCGGCGAGAGCGGCGGCCTGCGCCTCGACCGATGGATAGGTGTCAAGCTCGAGGTCCTGCTTGGCGCAATAGGTGAGGATCGGCTCGGGAATTGGCTTCGCATCCTTCCGGCCGAGCAGAGGACCGTTATGCTTGACCAGTCCCTCGAGCGTCTCGAAGGTCAGGTTGAGGCCGTCGAAGCTCGCATATTTCCGTTCGAGCTCGGTCACCACGCGCAGCGACTGGGCGTTGTGATCGAAGCCGCCCTTCCCGGTCATCGCGGCATCGAGCGCGCGCTCGCCGGCATGGCCGAAGGGCGGGTGGCCGAGATCGTGGGCGAGCGCCAGCGCCTCGGTCAGATCCTCATCGACACGAAGCGTGCGGGCGATGGCGCGGGCGATCTGCGCCACTTCGAGGCTGTGGGTCAGCCGCGAGCGGTAATGGTCGCCTTCGTGGTAGACGAAGACTTGCGTCTTGTAGTTCAGCCGGCGGAAGGCGGTCGCGTGCAGGATGCGGTCGCGGTCGCGCCCGTAAGGCGAGCGCGTCGGGCTCGCTGGCTCGGGGTTCAGCCTGCCCCGGCTCGAGCCCGGATCGACGGCATAAGGGGCAATCTCGCGGCTTTGGTCGATTGACAAGCCCGTTCGTCATCCTATGTTCCAGGAAAGGATTGGCTACACCCGATATGAGCGAACCGTCCATCACCTTGAGCGCGCGAGCCGCGCACCGCATCGCCGAGCTGCTGAGCAGCGAGCAGGCGCCGACACTGTTCCGCGTCAGCGTCGAGGGCGGCGGCTGCTCGGGCTTCCAATACCGCTTCGATCTCGTCAAGGAGAGCGCGCCCGACGACCTCCTGATCGAGCGCGACGGCGCGCGCGTCGTGGTCGATCCCGTGTCGCTCGGCTTCGTGCATGGCGCCGAGATCGACTTCGTCGACGATCTGATCGGCGCCCAGTTCAAGATCAACAACCCCAACGTCACGGCGGCGTGCGGCTGCGGCACCAGCTTCTCGGTCTGATCTCCTCTCAGCGTCATTCCCGCGAAAGCGGGAATCCAGTAATCACCGACATTCGACACAGTGGGACGGCTGGTTACTGGATTGCCCGGTCAAGCCGGGCAATGACAAAGCACCCATGAAGATCGCCACCTGGAACATCAACGGCATCAAGGCGCGCATCGACGCCGCCACGACCTGGCTCAAATCGGCCTCGCCCGACATCGCCTGCCTGCAGGAGATCAAATGCGTCGACGAGGCGTTCCCCAAGGAGGCCTTCGAGGAGCTCGGCTATAACGTCGCCGTGCACGGCCAGAAGGGCTTCAACGGGGTGGCGCTGCTCTCCAAGCTGCCGTTCGACGAGGTCAGGCCGGGGCTCGCCGGCGACGCGCAAGACGTGCAGGCGCGCTATCTCGAGGCGGTCGTCTCGGTGCCGTCGGGCGTGCTCCGGCTGCTCAACATCTATCTGCCGAACGGCAACCCGGTCAGCACCGAGAAATACATCTACAAGCTCGCCTGGATGGCCGGCTTCGCGAGCGGGTGAAGGCGCTGCTCGCACTCGAGGAGCCGTTGATCGTCGCCGGCGACTTCAACGTCATCCCGACGCCGGAGGACGTCTACAACCCCGCCGCGTGGATGGAGGATGCCCTGTTCAAGCCCGAGACCCGCGCGGCGTTCCAGGCGCTCGTCAATCTCGGCCTGACCGACGCCTTCAGGGCCTGTCACGACGAGCCGCACCGCTTCACCTTCTGGGACTATCAGGCGGGCGCCTGGCAGAAGAACCAGGGCTTGCGCATCGACCATCTGCTGCTGTCGCCGCAGGCGGCAGACCGGCTCCAGGCCTGCGAGATCGATGCCGCGCCGAGAGGCTGGGAAAAGCCCTCCGACCACGTGCCGATCTTCATCGAGCTTGCAGTCTAGCGCTACTTAAGGCTTGAGGCCCGCGGCGTCGGTGCTCTGGGCGCCGAAGCCGACCGAGAGCCCGATCGGCGCCGGCGGCGGCGTGCCTGGCTTGCTGAGCGGGATGGCTGCCCGCCGGCGACGGCCGAGCGGCGGCGGGCGCAACCGGTTTCACCGCGGCGGCTCCGATCGCCGGCAGCATGACGGGCGCTCGGCCGGCTTCGACGCTGAGCGGTGTCTCGGTCGAGGCGACCGAAGTCGGACCGAGCTCGGGCAGCAGCGCCGCAGCTTCTTTCCGGGTCGCGCTATCGGACTTGGCGAAGGCCTCCTGGTAGAGGTCGCCGATCCAGTTCGGCTCCTTGCCGCTCGCCTTGGCGTTCTCGTGCGCGAGCGTGATCAGGGCAAGACCCCTCGCCTCGCGCTGGCGCACCTCGGTGCCGCGCCACAACAGCTCGCCGAGCGTCGCCTGCGCGGCGACGTGCTGCTTCTTGGCGGCCATGGCCAGCCAGTTCACGGCGAGCCCTGACATCCTTCTCGACGCCGTCGCCCTTGAGATAGAGCCGGGCGAGAGCGTATTGCGCGTCGGCATTGCCGAAATAGCTCGCGGCGTGGCGGAACAGGTCGGCAGCGTAAGACGGATTGGACGGGAAGCGGCATCGCCGCGATGCCATCGAGATGATACTGGCCGAGCGCCTCGAACGCCTCGCCGACATATTGGGCGACCGGGATTCGACGGGCTGATATCGGCATATTGGTCGGCGATCGCCTGGAAGTAGGTGAAGGCCTTGGCGTCGTCCTCGGCCACGTCGTCGCGACCGGAGGAATAGATGCGCGCGAGCTTGAGCTCGGCGCCGAGCACGCCGTGCTTGGCGGCATATTCGAGCGCCGGCAGCGCGGCGGCGACCTTGCCGGCCTTGATCGTGCTCACGCCCTGGCGATAGGCGTCGGTGGCCGACGCATAAGGCGGCGGGTCGTCGGCGCCGACGGCGACCGGTCCCAGCATCATCAGCGCCGCGACGGCGCCAAACGCGAGCTTACACGTCCGCATAACACTCAACTTCCACGCCAGCTCCGGGATGCGTCACGGCCCCGGTCCGCGCCGGCCCAACCTCGTTCGCGTATTTCCACAGATAGCCGCTCTTGAATTGCGTCGGCCGCGCCTTCCAAGCCTTGGCGCGCTCGGCGAGCTCGGCCTCGGTCAGCTCGACATCGAGCGTGCCCTTGTCGGCATCGATCGCGATGATGTCGCCGTCGCGGATCAGCCCGATCGGCCCGCCAAGCGCCGCCTCGGGACCGACATGGCCGACGCAGAAGCCGCGCGTCGCGCCCGAGAAGCGGCCGTCGGTGATCAGCGCCACCTTGTCGCCCATGCCCTGGCCGTAGAGCGCCGCGGTGGTCGACAGCATCTCGCGCATGCCGGGGCCGCCTTTGGGGCCCTCGTAGCGGATGACCAGCACCTCGCCTTCCTTGTAGCGCTTGGCGCTCACGGCGGCGAAGGCATCCTCCTCGCAATCGAAGCAGCGGGCGGGCCCGCGGAATTTGACGCCCTTCATGCCGGCGACCTTGACGATGGCGCCGTCAGGAGCGAGCGAGCCGCGCAAGCCCACCACGCCGCCGGTCGGCGACAACGGCTTGTCGGCGGGACGGACCACGTCCTGGTCGGGATTCCACTGAACCCGCGCGAGATTCTCCTTCATGGTCCGTCCGGTGACGGTCATGCAGTCGCCGTGCAGATAGCCATGATCGAGGAGGGTTTTGAGCAGGAGCGGCACGCCCCCGGCTTCGAACAAATCCTTGGCGACATAGCGGCCGGACGGTTTCAAATCCGCGATATAAGGTGTCCGTTTCATGACCTCGGCGACCGCGAACAGGTCGAAGTCGATGCCGCACTCATTGGCGATGGCCGGGAGATGCAGCGCGGCGTTGGTCGAGCCGCCGGTCGCGGCGACGATGGCCGCGGCGTTCTCCAGCGATTTCCTGGTGACGATGTCGCGCGGGCGGATGTTGCGGGCGATCAGGTCCATGACCTTCTCGCCGGCCGCCATGCAGAACCGGTCCCTGATCTCGTAGGGCGCGGGCGCGCCGGCCGAGTACGGCAAAGCAAGGCCGATCGCCTCGGAGACGCAGGCCATGGTGTTGGCGGTGAACTGGGCGCCACAGGCGCCGGCCGAGGGACAGGCGACATGCTCGAGCGTGTCGAGGTCGTCCGCCGACATCGTGCCGACGGAATATTGACCGACCGCCTCGAACAGGTCCTGCACGGTCACCGGGCGCCCCTTGAAGGAGCCCGGCAGGATCGAGCCGCCATAGATGAAGATCGACGGCACGTTCAGGCGGCACATCGCCATCATCATGCCCGGCAGCGACTTGTCGCAGCCCGCCATGCCGACCAGCGCGTCGTAGCAATGGCCGCGCATGGTCAGCTCGACGCTATCGGCGATGACCTCGCGCGAGGGCAGCGAGGACTTCATGCCCTGATGCCCCATGGCGATGCCGTCGGTGACCGTGATGGTGCAGAACTCGCGCGGCGTGCCGTTGGCGGCGGCGACGCCCTGCTTGACGGCCTGCGCCTGGCGCATCAGCGAGATGTTGCACGGGGCGGCCTCGTTCCAGCAGGTGGCGACGCCGACGAAGGGCTGGTGGATCTGCTCGCGCGACAGACCCATCGCGTAATAATACGAGCGATGCGGGGCGCGGGACGGCCCCTCGGTCACATGCCGGCTCGGCAAGCGTGTCTTATCGAACGTCTTCGCGTCCATCTGCTAACGCCCAAGTGTAAGGTGCGAAGCGGGAAATATGGCTCTCAGGCCACCGTTCCCCAATGGTTCGGCCCCCTTTTCTGCCGGCTCTCCCCCAAATCGGAAGCCGTGAAAAGCGTTCGAGGCCGATGCTCCTCCTACGAGTTTCGATTTCTCAAAGTTTTATGGCGCAAAGGAGGCATAAATGCCGCAGGTTGTTGCAATTTAGCTACAGTTGCAAAGATTCTAGGTGAACGCTGCTCAGGGCAACGCCACGTTCTGCCGACGCTCGGCTACGCGGCAGGCCCAAATCCCGAAAGTCGTAAAATTGTCACTCGTGGCTAAGGGGCAACGCCCTCAAGCGCCGTGGCGCCGGTCAGGGCGAAATCTACAGGGCGGCTTCGAGGCGCTTCAGAGCCTGCTCGAGCTTGGCGGCAGTCGCTTCGGCCTCGCTCTTCCGCTCGCGCTGCTCCTCGACCACGTGCTCGGGCGCGCGGCTGACGAATTTCTCGTTGGCGAGCTTGGCGTCGAGTTGCCTTATCTCGGAGCCGACCTTGTCGATCTCGCGCTTCAGCCGCTTCTGCTCGGCGCCGATGTCGATGATGCCGGCGAGCGGCAGGGCAAGCGTCGCCTCGTCGAGCACGATCTGCACGGCGCCCGCTTGGGGCCGTCCATAGTCGATGCTGTCGAGCCGGGCGAGACGAAGCAGCGTGTCCTGGTGGCGAGCGACGCGCGCCTTGGTCACCTCACCCGCGCCGGCGATGATCAGCGGCACCTTGGCGCCGGCCGGCACGTTCATCTCGGCGCGCACCGAGCGAACCTCGGAGATGAACCTGATCAGCCAGCCGATCTCGGCGTCGGCGTCCGCGTTCTGCAAGCCCTCCTGCTCCGGCCACGGCGCGAGCATCAACAGGCTTGCCCGTCCGCCAACCTCCTCGCCAAGCTTCGCCCACAGCTCCTCGGTGACGAACGGCATGAACGGATGCAGCAGCTTCAATGCCCGGTCGAGCACGGCTGCGGCGACCGCGCGCGTTTCCGCAGTGGCCGCCTCGTCGCCGCCGGTCAGGATCGGCTTGATCAGCTCGAGATACCAATCGCAATAGACATGCCAGATGAAATGGTAGATGGCGGCGGCAGCCTCGTTGAAGCGGAACGCTTGCAGCGCCTCGGTGACGGCGGCGGCGGTGCCCTCGCTCTCGCCTTCGATCCAGCGATTGACCGTCAGCTTGGCGGAGCCGGGAGCGAAATCGGCGCGCGGGCGGCAGCCGTTGATCTCGGTGAACCGCGCGGCGTTCCACAGCTTGGTCGCGAAGTTGCGATAGCCCTCGACGCGGCCATGGCTGAGCTTGATGTCGCGCCCCTGCGCCGCCATCGCGGCCAGCGTGAAGCGGAGCGCGTCCGCCCCGAAGCTCTCGATCAGGTCGAGGGGATCGATCACGTTCCCCTTCGACTTCGACATCTTCTGGCCCTTCTCGTCGCGGACCAGAGCGTGGATGTAGACGTCGCGGAACGGCACCTCCTCCATCACGTGCAGGCCCATCATCATCATGCGCGCGACCCAGAAGAAGATGATGTCGAAGCCGGTGACGAGTACATCGGTCGGGTAGTAGCGGGCGAGCTCTTTGGTCTTGTCGGGCCAGCCGAGCGTCGAGAACGGCCACAGCGCCGACGAGAACCACGTGTCGAGCACGTCGGGGTCCCGGCTCAATGTCACGCGCTTCCATTCTGAACCGGAATCGGAAGGCTCGACGCTGGAGTTGGCTCTCGTTCTTCCGTCCTCGATCCAGGTTTCGTCATTTATTACGACCGCGCAACCGTAGTAGTCCCGAGCTTGCTGCAATGCGTCCGCCTCGGATTCGGCGACAAAGATTTTTTGTTGGGACGTAACTGCTGGATATCTGTCCTTGTCAGGACCGTACCAGGCCGGGATCTGATGGCCCCACCACAACTGGCGCGAGATGCACCAGGGCTGGATGTTTTCCATCCAGTGGAAATAGGTGCTCTCCCAATTCTTCGGCACGAACACGGTGCGGCCACGCTTGACCGCGTCGATCGCCGGTCCCGCGAGCGTCTTCGCGTCGACATACCATTGGTCGGTGAGGCGCGGCTCGATCACCGCGTTGGAGCGATCGCCGTGCGGCACGACATGGCTGTGCAGTTCGATCTTCTCCATCAGGCCGTCGGCCTCGAGCCTTGCCGCGATCATCTTGCGCGCGGCGAAGCGGAACACGCCGTTGAATTCGAGAATCGTCGCCTTGAGTTGCGGGCTTGGCTCGATCCCATGTGTGAAGTCGGGATTGGGGTCGAGCAGCAGCTTCCCCTCCGGCCCCATGATGCTGATCATGGGAAGGGCGTGGCGGCGGCCAACCTCGAAATCGTTGAAGTCGTGCGCCGGCGTGATCTTGACCGCGCCCGAGCCCTTCTCCGGGTCGGAATATTCGTCGGCGACGATCGGAATGCGCCGGCCGACCAGCGGCAGGATCACGTTCTTGCCGACGAGATGCTTGTAGCGCTCGTCGTCGGGATGAACGGCGACGGCCGTGTCGCCGAGCATGGTCTCGGGCCGCGTGGTGGCGACGACGATATAGGCGCCGTCACCGCCTTCGATCGGATAGCGGAGATGCCAGAGATGGCCCTTGGTCTCGATCGCCTCGACCTCGAGGTCGGAGATCGCGGTCAGGAGATCGGGGTCCCAATTGACGAGCCGCTTGTCCTTGTAGATGAGCCCGGCGCGGTAGAGCTCGACGAAGACCTTGCGCACGGCGCGCGACAGCCCCTCGTCCATGGTGAACCTGAGCCGCGACCAGTCGCAGGAGGCGCCGAGCCGCTTCAACTGGCCGACGATGGTGTTGCCCGACTCTTCTTTCCACTGCCAGACGCGCTTGATGAACGCCTCGCGGCCCATGGCGCGCCGGTTCGGCTCCTGGCGCTCCATCAATTGCCGCTCGACCACCATCTGCGTGGCGATGCCGGCATGGTCGGTGCCGGGTTGCCACAGCACGTCGCGCCCGCGCATGCGCTCGAAGCGCACGAGGATGTCCTGGAGCGTGTTGTTGAGGGCGTGCCCCATATGGAGCGAGCCGGTGACGTTCGGCGGCGGGATGACGATGGCGTAGGGCTTGCCGTCGGAACGCACGCCCTCGCGCGCGGTGGCGCCGGCGGCGAAGGCGCCGGCCTTCTCCCAAGCGCCATAGATGGCGTCTTCGATCGCTTGCGGCTGATAGGTCTTGTCGAGCATGGATGCGTTGGATTTCGGCGCGAAAGAGACGCGCGCGCGTCCTACGCTGTTGGCTTCTTGGCTGTCAACCCGCGGGAGCGGCCCTAGTCGCCTTGGAGCCGCGAGGGGTTGTCCTTGAGCTCGTCCTTGAGCGCCGCCGTCAGCACCCGCGTCATGTTCTCATCGAGCCATTGCTTGAGCATCGGCCGAAGCATGTCCTTGACGCTGTCTTCGAGCGATTGCGATCCGCCGGCTGCGGCATAAGACTGATGCGACCCGCCATTGACCCGCGGCATCTCCGGCGCCTCCTCGATCTCGAACACGGGCTCGGGCGGTCTCGCCCAGGAGGGCGTTCCGCCCATCCCCCAGGCCTGATCGGTCCGCGGCGCGCTGGCCTCTACCTCGACCACCAGGACCGGCTCGGTCTCGATGATGTCGGCCTCGAACTCGGCCAGAATGAGCTCGGGCTCGGGCTCGAAGTCCGGCTCGGGCACATAGGCGGGAGCGGGCTCTGGCACAGGGACCGGCTCGTAGGCCGGGGCGGCCGCGATCGGCGGAGGAACCGGCTCATAGTCTGGAGCTGCGGCGACGAACGATGCGGGCTCTGGCGCCGGTGCAAGCTCGGCCTGGGGCTGGAAGGAAAATGAGCCCGTCGACGTCGGCAGCTGCCCTGCCCGGAGCGCGGCGATCGCCCGCTCAAGGGCTGATGCCGCCTCCTCGCTCGCCGACATGCGGGGCGGCTCGGCGGGAGCCGCAACGGGCGCTACAGGCTCGGCGGCCGGCTCAGGCGCGCTCGCGTCAGCCTCCATCACCTCGTCGGCGACCTCGTCAAGGAGCTCAAGCTCGGGTTCTGGCTCAGCGCTCGCCACCACCGGTTGCGGGCGGGCCGGCGCCGGCTGATAGACCGCGGGGGCGGCCACAGCCACCACCTCGATCATCTCGATGTCTTCAATATCCTCGACGTCGTCGACCATCTCGAGCCCGCCGAGCTCGGCGGTCAGATCGAGAACGTCTTCCTCTTCCTCGACTTCGGCGGA
Organism: uncultured Alphaproteobacteria bacterium; assembly: GCA_963791255.1. Taxonomy (GTDB): domain Bacteria; phylum Pseudomonadota; class Alphaproteobacteria; order Rhizobiales; family Methyloligellaceae; genus Methyloceanibacter. The sequence goes on from CAWBSA010000007.1 coordinate 195,414, forward strand.
GACCAGTGCAGTCGCGGCGGGTGCGGCATTGGAGCCGCTGCCCTTCAACACGCGCGCAATGTCGTTGATGATCTCGTCGTCGGCCTCGCCCTCAGCACCGTCCAGACCCTCCTCGTCCGGCTGGCTCTGAGGCGCGGGGCGCTGACGAGCCGAACTCGAACTCGTCATCCGAGATAATCCGGCGAATGGAGGCGAGAATTTCCTCCATCGTCGGTTCAGGAGCCCGCTCCGTGCTGCTCATGACTTGATCCCTTGCCGCCATAAAACCCTCACATCACCCGGCGGTCAACACCAGGGTCGACCTAGTGTTTCTAGCTTAACACCCGTTAAGACCCAAGTCTCGATTTCGATGGGTGAACCGCCCCGATAGTTAACGCGCTGAGCCCGACTTGGTTCATTCGTCGGGGGCGGGAGGGGCCGGCGGGCGGAGGCCGAACCACTTGTTCTTGACGATGTCATAATGCTCGATCGGATCGTAATAAGGCACTGGCAAACCGAGTGTTTGCGCATCCATGCGACCGATCGCGGAGTACAGCGAATATTCGGCGACGACACGGTCGCGCAGCGCCGTGACGAGACCGATCTGCGAGTTGAGCAACTCGCGCACGGCGTCGAGCACGTCGAGCGTGGTGCGCTGGCCGACCTTCTCCTCCTCGCGCACGCCGGTTAGAGCGATCTTGTTGGCGTCGACCGCGGACTGGGCCGAGGTGATGGCGGGACCGGAGGATTGCAGGATGCCCCAATTGGCGATCACGTCGGCATGCACGCGAAGCCGGGCGTCCTCGACCTCTTTCTTGAGCTGGTTGTTGGTCTCCTTGGCCTGACGGATTCGGGCCGTCACGCCACCTCCCTGGTAGAGCGGCACGTTCACGCGACCTATCACGGTGGTCGTGTATTCCCCCTTGAGATCGCTATCACCCGGGACGTCAGGGGTATTTAGAAAGCCGTAGCGCTGCTGATATTGAGCTTCCAGCGTGGCGGTAGGAAGAAGCTCCCCCATAATCTGCTCGACCGCGTAGAGCGAGGCCTCCTCCTGATAGATGGCGGCGAGGATGATGGGGTTCTCGCCATCGCCCAGCGTCATGGCCGCATCGATGTTGCCCGGCAGGAGATGCTTGATCGAGGGCGGCGTTGCGAGGTTGCCCGGCGGATGGCCGATGATCTGCTCGTAAGCGGCACGGCTCGTCTTAAGATTGGCCTGCGCCGCTGCCAAGGTCGCCAACGCCTCAGAGCGGCGGGCCTCGGCCTGGGCCACGTCGGTACGCGTCACCTCGCCGACATCGAAGCGGTCCTTGGTCGCCTTGAGCTGCTCGGCCAGTACCGTCACGTCGTTCTCGCGCAATTTCACGATGGCCGTGTCGCGCACGACGTTCACATAGGCAGTTGTAGCATCGAGGAGGACGGTCTGCTCGACGGTGCGCAAGCTCTCGCGCGCCGACTGCACCGTCGATTTCGCCTGACGAACGGCGTTCAGGTTCTGAAAGCCCTCGAAGAGCGGCTGTGTGAGCTGAACCGACCAACCGCGGGGATGGCTAGTGCCTGTGGGGAATCCACCGGCGGATGAGATGCCGGCTAGATTTCCAAGCGCTGTGGTCCCGGCAGGACGCGCGACATCGTTGTCCGTATTCATGAAGGCATAGTCGCCGGATGTCGAGATGAAGGGGCGCAGCCCTGATTTGGCGACCGCGACCTGCTCGTCGGTCGCGCGGAGCCGCGCGCGCTCGGCATTCAGCACGGGGTTGATCAGGTAGGCATCAGACAACGCCTGTTCGAGCGTCTCGGCGTGAGCCGGACGACCAAACACGGCGATGACGAGGAACGCAATTACAAGAGCAGCCCCGCCACTGAGCCGCCACAACCCTCCCGCGCAGGCCGACATATCGGGCCTGCCCAAGACGCCTTGCACCTAATCATTCTCCCGCAAGTCGGTGACGCCCGCGCCCCCACTGCACCAAAACCATAAGCCAGCATAAGCTGCCAGCGATACACCGAAAGATCACTTTGAGTCGGATTTAGCAAAAAACTCAAGCCGCGTGGGATCGCGGCAACAGTGCCTCGGAGCGGCAGGAAGACTAGTCTAGAAGGCGAAGGCGCTCGCACGCGAAAAGCCCGGCAACGGCCGCGATCCCGCCTCGAAATGCGGCAGACCGCTCGCCTCGCCCTCGACTTTTACGAACAGATACGCCCGGCCTGGGCCCGTGCCGTTGGCGCCGCTCGCCATGATTGCGGCGAGCCTGCCCCCGTCCTTGAGTTGCACGAGCAACGCCTCGGGGATCTCCTGCACACTGCCGTTGAGCATAATCACGTCGTAAGGGCCCTGTTTGGCGTGCCCTTCGGCCATAGCGCTCTGCACGATGCTGGCATTACCGATGGCAAGCGCGCGCAGATTGCTTGTGGCGGCCTCGGCAAGCTCCGGCTCGGGTTCGAGCCCGACCACATTTCGGCCAAGACGCGCCAGCACCGCGGTCGAGTAGCCGGTGGCGCAGCCGATATCGAGGACATGATCTTCGGGCTCGATCGCGGCGAGCTGAACCAGCCTGCCGAGCACCATGGGCGACAGCAGGAAGCGCGCCGGAGCGCCGTCGATCGCGGGAAACACCTCGACGCTCTCATCCATGTAGGCGAGCAGGCTGAGACGCGCCGGCACGAAGCGCTCGCGCGGCAGCGTGCGCATGGCGGCGAGCAGCCGCCGATCGGTGACCTCGTTCGGACGAAGCTGGGACTCGACCATGGTGAGCCGCTGCTGCTCGAAGTCGACCATGCCCAGCCCTCTCTCGCGCGCGATGCCAACAGGAGTTGATTAACTAACGCATGCGCGCGCCGATCGCCAGCATGGCGGAGGTGATAGCATCGCCGTCTCCTGAATTGCGTCACACATATTGACAGGGGTGGGGGACGATCACGTATTAGCGGCTTCGAGATTGGCCACGTGGCGGAGTGGTGACGCAGCGGACTGCAAATCCGCGCACCCCGGTTCGATTCCGGGCGTGGCCTCCAATACTTAGCTTGCATCATCGTGTCCATTTTACAGTGCGTTTTACAGGCGAAGTTCACTTTCTCCCCCTCTCAAGCTTCGCGATCGCCGAGAGCGCGATCTTGTCCGTGCGGGCAGAATATTTGTCGGTGATGGCACCTACGTCTCGCAAGCTATGACCTGTGATGCTCGCGATCTCCTGCGGAATGCATCCGGCTTCGCTCAGGCGAGTGACCGCGGTACCTCGCAAGTCGTGAAATGTTAGGTCCACAATCCCCGCCTTGCGGCTCGCGCTACCCCAAGCCTTTCTGAACGCGTTTTGGCGCCACGGACGGCCTAGAGCGTTGGTCAACATGACGGGCGAGACGCGCGGCGTGTCGTCCAGCACGGCACGCAATCGCTGAGTGACGGGCACCCGTACCGAACGACCGTTCTTGCTTTGGCGGAGTTGGATCCACATGCCGTCATATGCGCTCCACGGAAGGACCAGCAAGTCGCCTTGGCGCTGTCCCGTCTCCAGCGCAAGCATAAGCGCTCGCTGCAAGGTCACGGGCGCCGCGCTCATGAAACGTGCAATGTGCACGTCACCCCAAATCTTCTCCGAGCGATCGGCGTGGTAGAGGCGATTTACTCGCGTTGGAGGACGATACGAGGTCAAACCTCCGTCCCTACCCCAAGCAATAATCCGCATCAGAACCGTCCATGCGTAATCCGCCTGGCGCGGTTTCGAAGACATGCCATCACGCCAACTAAGAAGGTCTCGGGTGACGCGCGGATCATCGAGCGCGTCCAAAGGCAAATCAGCGAATGCAGCCTCTATCTTGGCGATCTGTTTCGAATAATCGGCGCGGGTGCGCTCACGCAACCCGGTGAAATCCCGCGAAGCCTTGTATGCAATTACGAGCGAACGAAAGAGAGAAGGGTCGGGGGTTCGTCGATTGCTGTGAGCTGCCTCATAAGAGCGCAGAAACTCGGGTGAGCCAGGCTTCCCAACGAGGCGAGGCCCTCCCCGCCATGCATAAAAATAAGTGACGCGCTCGCCCGTCGCCAAGGTGCGCGAGATGCGGTGAATCCCCGGAAGGTCAACCCGCAACCTTCTTCGCCCTCCAAGAGTTCTAAGGGCGCTGTCGGTGATGAGTTCAAGCCCGAAACTCGATCCAACGCCACATCGATCGCCTTGAGATCAAATTTGTTGAATTCGGGAAGCGGCTTCGGAAGGCGTCCGATCTCGACCCAATGCCGAAATGTTGCTAGATCGAAACCGAAAATCTCGGCGGCTTCCTTCTCCGACGCGAGGCGAACTATCAACGTGGCCCTCCCCGATCGGGGTAAGCCTTCCCCCTACACACGACCGTGGATGAAAAGCGATTTGCGTTGCTCGATGTTTTTTCGGTAGCTAAAAAAATCATTGCGACGATTCCTTATAGCCGTTCCAATCTGGGGCGGCTTTCTTTTCGCCCATCGTTCGAATCCCTTCGTACAGAAAATATGCGCCACAACGGTCACGCGCGATAGCCAGTCCGCGGTGTCCACAACGTACTGCTGACCGCGTCCGTTGACAAATGACTGTAAGCCGACCGTCACGCGAGGCCATTGGAATTTTCCAAAGCATTCTTCCTTCTCCACAATTTGCGGGCGCCTATAGAAAAGCCTCCCGCATGGGCTTCGAAGGCTTTGGGGCGTCGATCGTAGGTTTTCAGTGTGCGAACGTCGCGGTGCCGAGTTTGATCCATCACTCTTAGAATGGCGGCGCGAGTGCGCTCGTCACGAAGCCAGCGCAGAAATATTGCCGGATCAAAGCCTGCGGTTTCGGCTTTCGATTTCACGATGTCCGCGACGAACAGTGAGGCGTTGCGGTCTTACCTTTCCGCTCCTGGTGGATAAGTCGAATCAAACTCTCAGCAACATGCTCGCCACAGATTTGGCGGCGTAAGGCTTGCCGCGTTCGTTGAGGAAGCCTTGAGCGGCAAGTTCCTTCGACACTGAACGTAGTGAGAGTTGCCCGCCCTTCGAGCGACGACGGCGCAATTGGCGGGCCACGGCAACCGCGCCCGGTTGAGTTTCGCTGAGGGGCTTCCGTCCTTCACACCGTCCCTCACGCTCCCGCTTGCGCTTACGAGCAGCTGCCAGTTTCGCAACGGCGCTCGCCTTCTCGAATTGAGCGATTGCACCTAGCACCTGGCGAACCAGAACAGCGGTGGGCGTGTCTTCAGTGAAGAAGTCGGGGGCGGATGCCGGTATGATCGCGATCCCGAGCTCCTTCAGCATGTCATGTCCGGCAAGCTGCACGGCGAGATCCCGGGCGAACCTATCGGGACTCTCCACGATGATGGTCTTAGCCCCATTCGAGGCGAGACGCGGAAGCATCTCGGCAAAGCCTCGGCGTTGGTCGATCCGGTCGGCACCGCTCACGGCCTTGTCGTAATACTTTGTGCCAAAAGCAGAAGTGAAGTGCGCAGTGCTATCCCGGATTTGGTTACGTCGGCTGCCGACTATTGAAGCGCACATAGGCAAACAGGAGTGCCAGGACAGTATGGACGGCAATCGCCGGCCAGAGAAGCACTCCGACTAAGGCCATGCACTCATAAATCGAGATTGATAAGCAGCCGTTGCTCAACGTCCGCATTGCCAGCAAAAGCGGACATTCGTCAGCGCCATTGGCATGTCCGCTTTGTGGCATCAGCAGGACTTCGCTGCGGGGGTTAGGATGCCGTGCCTAGCGCCTTGGAGATGTCGCGAAGTGTCGCCGTCTCAGCGGCGCTCACTCGAACACCACCAAAGCCAAGAAAGGCCCCCTCCACGGCAGCTTCTGCGACCTTCTGACTGATCTCGCAGAGCCAGGTTTTGAAGGCCGCTGCCTCGTCAGGGGCCTTGGCATCGACGATGGCGGAAACCTCCCGCAGGCTCGCTAATGAGCGCTGTACACATATCGTGGGCTCAGCCTGGGCAAAGCGTTCGCGCATTGCAAGAATGCTCGACCTTCCTTCATCGGATCTTTCAAAATCAGCAATTGCTGCCTTGATCAGTTCGTTAGAATTGGGATCGCGCTTAGCCGCAGCTAGCGCCAAACTGCTTGCAGCGGCTTCTTTGAGAGTGCCCCACAAGCCACTTGGATCGGCTGCCGAAACGGCAATGCCGGCAATCATGATGCTCTCCAACACCTTGGTCCATTCATCCGGTGTGAAGTCATTTTTATTAGCCATGGCCGTTTCCAGTGGGAGCGAGTGTCCTATCCGGGCCGCTTGCAAACTGTCCGCTCCCCTCGAATGGGAATAGCGAACGCGAATGTCCGCTTGGTTCCAGAAGCAGACAAGCAGCTAGGCCGTGCACTCATAAACGCGCAGCCATAGGCGGGTGCAGGCGAGCTTGATGAAGGCGAGATAGTTGGCGGCGAGCTTGTCGTATCGGGTCGCAACACGCCGGCACTGCTTGATCTTGTTGAAGAACCGCTCGACCAGATTGCGGTCGCGGTAAAGATAGGGGCTGAAGCAGATTGGGTCTTTGCGATTGCGCTTGGGCGGGATGTTCGCCCATGCGCCCCGTTCGCTGACGAATGCCCTGATCCAGTCCGCGTCGTAACCGCGATCTGCCAACAACCGCGCGTGCCGAGGGAGCTTTCGCAGCAAGGTCGAGAAGAGCCGGTTATCGTGGGCCTGACCCCCAGTAAGGCCGAGCTGCACCGGCAGACCGTTGCCGTCCACAACGACATGGATCTTGCTGGTCAGCCCGCCTCGAGAGCGACCCATATCCTGGCCGCTGTTATTGGCGATGCAGGCACCATGCTGGTGCACGCGGACAATGGACGTGTCGATCATTTGCACTGCCGCATCATGAGCAGCAGCCAACGCATCCATGAGTTGGTCCCACACGCCAGCGCGCCGCCAGCGAACGAAGCGGTTGTAGCAAGTCGTAGGGGGACCGTAGCTGCATGGCAGATCGCGCCACGGCGCGCCTGAGCGCAAGACCCAGAAGATGCCGTTGAGAATGCGTCGGTCGTCCACTCGTGGAATGCCGCGTGGCTTGTTCGGGAGCATCGGCTTAATGACGCTCCACTCGTAGTCATTGAGTTCGTAGCGCATGATGCGAAGCTCCGACATCGGAGCTTGAATCACGGCGAGGCGGTCAGCAACATTTGTCTGAATGTCCGCTTTCACGGGCTAAGCAGACATGGAATGGTGCCAAGTGGAGAGTCCGCTTCTGACCCATAGCGGACATGGCAGGCTGGCGCAGCTATCGCGCTAATGATCACTCGGCATCGAGCCAAAGTCCTCCAGAACTCGAGTAAGGGCGTGGGGCGTCACCTTCACCACCCCGGCAAAAGGTTTATCAATGGCGATGGCCGTCAGAAGTCCCGAGAAAATAATCATCGTCAGCATGCCCGTCATCAGCGCCTGCGCCCCGAGGTTCTGGCTTCCGAAGAAAAAAGTGTAAGCGACGGTTATGAGAGCGCCTCCAAACAGGATCGGCCATATTACTCCTGGTACGAGTCCTACCGCAGCGGAGAGCCTAGCGCGTCGCATTTGCGTGATCGTGTCGAGCTGACGCAGAATTTCGGAGACGAAGGCAGTGTCGGGTCGCTCTGGAGACTCGATCGTTAGCACCGCTTTATAAACAGCATCCAGCGCCTCCCGCGCCGAAGTACTCGGGCTACCACGCTCCATGAGGGGCCAGCCATCGGAAATAACCACTTTGAGATAGTTGGTAAGGGCTTCACGGAGCACGATGCCGGGCTGTCCATTGATGCCTTGCGACAAGCGATAGATATTTGCCGCAGCACCTGCTTCCGTGGCGACGTTGGTTTCAGCCTCGCTGAACCTTTCCCAGACGACGATGATCGCGAAAGCAAGTAACACCGCGTATAGAACCCCGACGGCTGCAAATTGGAATCCGGCGACCTCGTTGTTCTTTTCCAGTTTCTCGAGTGTTACGTAGCGACGTACGAGAACAGGCCCGAACATTGCGAGCACCGTCGGCAGCCCAACTACCAACAATCCGGATAACCAGAGCGGCAGGCTCGCAAGAAATGAGATCATTGTGATAACAATCTAGAGGAGACCGACCGCTGCCAAAGGTCCCCGTTGAGAGCCGTTCACTTTGACTTTGTGTAATCCCCCCAACGGATCAGCGCAACGTCCGCTTCTGGCACTAAGCGGACATCACAAACGAACTCGGCGATGTCTGCTTCTGACCGCGCAGGTCCGGGCGACGCATTTGGACTTAGGAAGAAGAGCCGAGCATCCGCCGCGAGCGTTGTGGCGTTGATGCGTCTACTTCGTATTGGTCGCGACAACGTAGCCCTCGGTGACCCGCGGCGGGTTCGGGAAGAGATTGGGCGCGGTCTCCTCGATCCATTTGTGCGCGAACTTCACCGACTCGTCGGCTCCGGCTTTGTCCTCGAACACGCTGAGAGAAGCCATGGAGCCTTCGCCTGCGTCGATCCAGTAGTAGGCGATGAAGCCCTGCACCTTTTCGAGTTGTGGCATGAAGCTGTCGCGAACGAGGCGTGCCGCTTCATCATCATCGTTGATGCCTTCGTATCGACGGACTGCTGCGTACATCGGTAACTCCTTTGCTTAAATCCCGTGGGACGGAACTTTTATATATTGAGGCTTTGCAGGAGGATGGGAAGCGGGCGTTGCCCCCCCTACTGGGCTTTGGACTTAAACCGGGAACATCATACGACACAGCGTGGCAATTGGCTGAAGATATGCAAAACCACATTACTGGGATTATCGTTGAGTAGCCCTTCGGACGGAGCAGAGAGACTCTGGCCATTTCCGGCTAGGGCGTGTACTCATAAATCGAGATTGGTAAGCAGCGGTGGTCAATGTCCGCCTTGCCCAAAAGCGGACATTCGTCAGCGCATTGAGGATGTCTGCTTCCAGCACCTGCAGACGCGATCCGCCGACTATTTTAACAATGTGATCGGAACTTCGGCTAGGTGGATGACCTTCATGGCGACCGAGCCGAGAAGCAGGCCTTGAATACTACCGAGGCCTCGCGTTCCCATCACGATATGCTCGATGCCTTCGTCGCGAGCTGCCTGGGCGATCGCTTCCGCCGTCTGTCCGGTTCTGACGATGTTCTTAAAAGCAATTCCGGCCGCCTCAGCTTTTCCAATCGCCTCTTTAAGGGCCTTAGCCGATGCCTGCGAAGCCGCCTCCTGCCAATCGCCTCCCATTGTTGCACCGGTCAGGTCCATGGCGCTAATGTTCTGCACATTGAGCAGCACAAGCGAAGTATCTGGATTTTGACCCATCATTTCGATCGCGAAGTCGAGCGCGCGAAGCGACGCCGGAGAACCGTCGACCGGGACCAAAACCTTTGACGGAACCAATGGACTTCCCTCTTTTTGCGGTAAAAAGTACAAGTTTAAATTAGCAGGAGACGGGGATGACGACAACGGGTGCCGTAAGTGATCATCTCGGATTGCTCGACAAGGAGCGGATTATCGCTCCGACCGACTATAACCGCTGGCTTGTACCGCCTGCGGCTCTCGCCATTCATCTTTGCATTGGCATGGCCTATGGCTTCAGCGTGTTCTGGAAGCCGCTGCAAGGCGCGCTCTTAGGCGCCGACGGTAAGGCGGTTCCCGAATGCTCGGCCGCCGCGACCACGTTCGGCGAGAAGGCGGCGGGCACGCTGCAGGCGCTCTTCACCACGAGTTGCAACTGGACCCAGTTCGATCTCGGCTGGATGTTCACCCTGTTCTTCGTGTTACTCGGCACCTCTGCCGCCATCTGGGGCGGCTGGCTCGAGCGGGTTGGGCCACGCAGAGCCGGCGTGGTCGCTGCCTTCTGCTGGAGCGGTGGCTTTCTGATTTCGGCACTCGGCGTCTATTTCCACCAGCTTTGGCTGATGTGGCTTGGCTCGGGCATCATCGGCGGCTGCGGTCTCGGCCTCGGCTACATCTCTCCGGTCTCGACCCTGATCAAATGGTTCCCTGACCGCCGCGGCATGGCGACCGGCATGGCCATCATGGGCTTCGGCGGCGGCGCCATGATCGGCTCGCCCCTCGCCACCATGCTGATGAACCACTACGCCACGCCAACCTCGCCCGGGGTGTGGGAGACCTTCGTCACCATGGGCCTCATCTATTTCGTGTTCATGCTGGGGGGCGCCTTTGGCTATCGCCTGCCGCCGGCTGGCTGGCGCCCGGCTGGCTGGACGCCGCCGACCAGCGCCAAGGCCATGATCACGAGCGGCAACGTCGATCTCAAGGACGCGCACAAGACGCTGCAATTCTGGCTGATCTGGGCGGTGCTCTGCCTCAACGTCTCGGCCAGTATCGGCATCATCGGGGCGGCGTCGCCCATGCTGCAGGAGACCTTCGGCGGCAGGCTGTTCGGCGATCCATCCGTCGGCTTTGCCCAACTCAGCGACGCGCAGAAGGCGCAAGCGGCGCTGGTGGGTGCGGCCTTTGTCGGGCTGTTCTCGCTGTTCAATATTGCCGGCCGGTTCTTCTGGGCCTCGCTGTCCGACAAGATCGGGCGGAAGGTGACCTATTTCACCTTCTTCACCCTCGGCTTCCTTTGCTACGCAGCGGCCCCGACCCTTGCCACGCTCGGCATGCTCGGCCTATTCGCGGCCGCCTTCTGCCTCATTGCCTCGATGTATGGCGGAGGGTTCGCCACCGTCCCTGCCTATCTCGCCGATATCTTCGGCACGCAATATGTTGGCGCCATTCACGGGCGTCTGCTCACCGCCTGGTCGACGGCGGGCATTGTCGGCCCGGTGATCGTGAACTACATGCACGACACCCGCAAAGCCGCAGGCGTCCCCTACGACCAGATCTATCACCCGATTTTCTACGTTCTGGCTGGGCTCCTGGTGGCAGGCTTCATCGCCAATCTGCTGATCAGGCCCTTGGACAAGAAATGGTTCATGAGCGAGGAGGAGGTGGCGGCGCTACAGGCCAAGCTGAAGAGCAGGGTCGCGACCGTGACCTCCACCATCGGCAGCGGCGCCTTCGACATCAGAGCCCTGCTCGCCTGGGCCGCCGTCGGCATCCCGCTCGCTTGGGGCATCTGGATCACCTTCCAAAAGGCATTAGTGTTGTTTCAATGACCAGTGCGGCGGCCAACGGCCTTGCAGGCACGAGTGGAGCCCAGTCAGCCTTGTTTCGGCCATCTATGAAGGCACGCGAGAGCTGCATCTCGAAGCAACTCAAGTTCTGGGTATCGCAAGCAAGCATCCGGGAAACCTGACCGAAATCCGGTGCGCCGAACCTCGCAAACAATAGCAAACGTCTGCTACGGGTCATTAGCGGACATACTGATAAGTCCGCACCATGTCCGATTTGCCCCCAATAACGGACGTTGGGCGGCGCATCCAAGTCAGCATTTGGCTGTCGATTTATGAGTACACGCCCTAGTTCGAACTCCTGTAGTTCGATTAGTAACTTTCCGGAGGCGGAGCGTCGGCGTAATTGCCGTCCGGAGGAGGAACATCTGCATAATTGCCGTCCGGAGGCGGAGCGTCGGCGTAATTGCCGCCTGGGGGCGGATAATGGCCAATTGCGGGCGGGTAGGCATATGCGGACGGAGGCAAATAGTAGCCATATGCTGGAGGGTAGTACGCATAGGGCACCGGATAGCCATATCGCCGGTAATAACGTCGTCTGTAGCCAACGCTCCCGACCGTGGCGGCCTGAATGTTCGTATTGCTTATTCCTGGCACTGGCTGGGCGGCTGCGTTGGCGGTCTCCATGCCCATCCAGACTACACCCGCAATCACGGCGGTACTGAACATGACGGTCCGCATCGACTTGACCTCTCTTGCTTAGCCCAGCCACTATACGGCGAGTTGATCGAGAAGGCACGACGACTTGGGCTAAAAAGAGGAACAAACCGTGCCACGTCGATGTCGACCAAGAACTGGTCGTTCACGCTCCTGTTGGTCGGCTTTTTGGTCCTAGCTGCCGGAAACGTCCTTCGCGGATTGTAGGACAAAGCGACAGATAATGAAGGGGCGCCGCGAAACCAACGCCATCGCCGGCGTCGCCTCACTCGCCCGTAGCGATGTCCGTCTATCCAAAACGCCTGTAACGAATCCGGATGTCTGCTTTGGGTCATGAGCGGACATTCGACCGCGGATCAGTGATGTCCGCAGAGTGCCACTAGTGGACATTCTGCTTACCCGCGATTCCAGGCACTCCGCCGCACTACTTGTCTCGTCGTCGGGCCGCCAATTTAGATAGTCGGGTAAAATTGGCGCCGGCGGTACAAAGAGTGTCGCTATGGTGCCTTGAGCGACGATTACAGATGTGAAGAGGGCGACGAAATTCGGCCCCTAACGCCGGCGCCCGCGGTTCACGGACCCACGGTTCACGGACCCACGGTTCACGGAGCCACGGTTCGCGTACGCGCGGTTCACGGAGCCACGGTTCACGTATCCGCGGTTCACATATCCGCGGTTCACGTATCCGCGGTTCACGTATCCGCGGTTCACGTATCCGCGGTCCACGTACGGGCGGTTCACGTATGAGTACCCGCGTGCGTCGACGCAAGCCCCGCCTTTCCAGTAGTGATACTCGCCAGGACAGTAGCGTCCGCCATAGTAACGCCCGACACCGACGCCGACACCGACACCGACGTTGCGCCGGACAGTGCGCCTAGCCACACCTCGTGCGTAGATCGCCTTTGTGTACATGCCGTCCGGATGATGCAGCGGCACGGGCGACATAGCCTGCGCCGACGTAGCGACGACTAAGCCAAAGGCAGCAATAGCGATCAACCTCATCATTGTTTTTCTCCAATGTGTTTAAGAGTTTCCTCGAAGTGCACTTAGTTGTGCCTTCTCTTCGGTCAGCAATCAACTTAACAACGCATAATGGGTTACCACTGGTCAAAAGGCAGACGGCTTCACGCCATTGACCTGCCACCCGACTGAAATCCGCTTCGGTGAATTTCGCGAGCTCGTTATCCGTCAATTCCTTCTTTGGACTGAAGAAACGCCCGTACACCGATTCACTCAACTCTGGATCATGCGCACATTTAATTTCGTCCAATTTGAAAAAGACGTCGAGGAACTTCCCTGGCTCAGACAGCTATGGTCCCCCTACGACTTGCTACAATCGCTTCGTTCGTTGGCGGCGGGCTGGTATCTGGGACCTGATCATGGATGCGTTGGCTACCGCTCATGATGCAGCGGTGCAAATGATCGATACGTCTATCGTCCGCGTACACCAACATGGTGCCTGCATCGCCAATAACAGCGGCCAGCATATTGGTCGCTCTCGTGGCGGGCTGACCAGCAAGATCCACGTCGTTGTGGACGGCAATGGTTTGCCGGTGCAGCTCGGCCTTACTGGTGGTCAGGTGCACGACAACCGGCTCTGCTCGGTCTTGCTGCGACAGCTCCCTCGGCGCGCGCGGTTGCTGGCAGATCGCGGCTACGACGCAAACTGGATCAGGGCATTTGTCACCGAACGGGGCGCGTGGGTGAACATCCCGCCCAAGCGCAATCGCAAGGACCCGATTTGCTTCAGCCCCTATCTCTACCGCGACCGCAACTTGGTCGAGCGGTTCTTTAGCAAGATCAAGCAGTGACTTTTCTCATTTAAGGTTCTCGGCGTTCTCTGTCAGATTTGGCCTTTAGAAATCGGATTTCGCGCCAGACTTCAGCGAGAAGCCACACGACGATGCAGGAAATGATTATCCCAACGAGGATATTCTCAATCCTGTCGTACATTCCCCGCGTTTGGGATGGCACGTCCTGGCCGGAATACCACTCTGCCACCGCGAGCGGGATTAATGCGGCGAGGCAGAGCAGAAACACCGCTTTCACAAAACTAGACAGCTTCTGGATTGTCGTGTTCTCGGTCATTTGCTTCGCCCGAACTTGTTTGCCGAAGCAGTTAGCACAAAAGAGCGCGTTCCTATGCGCTCCTTGTTCTGCTCTTTGACCCACTCCAAGAGAAGTTATCGGGGCACGAGAATCAATGCCAGACATGACCGCTCCACGAGCTCGTCCGACACAATCCTTTCGGCGGCGCGTGTTGGAGCGTCCACTTGGGCTTATTTCGGACGATCCTCACTCACCTAACACCGCGCCACGAGCTCTGCCGCGTCCGACAATAATCGCCCTATCTGCCTTCTGAACGCGATTGCCTCTGCGGAGTAGCGGCCATGCTTCCACGCGTTTCGATTGGCCTTGGGTGCGCCAGGCGACTTACCCCCGTGCATGCGACAGCGGCCGTTCGGCATCGCTGGCCCCCGGCAGATCGCGTTGCTCCGAGTTTTCGCTCCGCACCTTGGGCTGCGGTGCATCGGCAGTTCGCATTGCATGGGATTGTTCCTCCGACTAGCCGCGATCCCCACCCCCGGGGGTCTCAACCAAACCAACCACGGCCTGCCCGCCCGAATGGACGTGGACATGCTCTACTGTGACCTTCTGCTGACCCTTGCCGCGGTGGCGATTGAGCGCTTCGAGCAGGAGGCTGTAGGTTCTGGATAGCTTGTTGGCTTGGTTTAAATTCTCACGCCGTCCCTCGAAACTTTGTTCCCTCAGCATTGCTCGCCGGTAGCACTCCATAGCCGCGCTGTGGGCCGCAATGAGCCGCCCTTCAAGAGGTATTTGCCGTCACAATGAGGAGGAAATGTTAGCTCGATGGTACGGTCATCGAGAATCTGTCCTGCCATCAGCGCGACGAGTTCCTCAACGTCCTGCCTCGCTACTTTGCGGTGTTGACTCGGCAGATGCAGCAATAGATGGGAATGGGTAACTTCGGATGGCTGGCGGGTGTGCTTATTGCGGTGACGCTCCCGCACCCAAACGCTAGTTAGCTCAATGCCGAATTTGCGACGAAACCGCTTGTCGAGCAGGTAGCGGAATTTCGCGAAAAAGGAGCCGTCAGGATCGTCACCCGCCAACGTTCCACCCCAATGAATGATGAGATGGGTGTTTAGGGGCGTCCGAATCTGACGGGCGAAAGACACAGCCTCCATCATGGTTCGAGCCTGCCTGAGGCCAATGCGTTTGGAGGGTTGGCGAGGCCCACGAGTTGGGTGTGGCCGTCGTGTTGGTGATGGGAACGGGAGGACTGTCATGGCAGCACCCCTCCACACCTGCAGGCTTGCCTCACACTAAGATTGTGAGCATCACATTGGAACCGACCCCAAGGAGAGACCGGCGATCGCCTTGAAATGTCAGAGCTTTGTCGAACTAACTCCTCCACTTCAGCAGCCTCGAGAAAGCCATGTCTGAACATAGCTAGGCGGCTGATCGCAAAACAATTTTCGATTTTACTCGGGTCGCGTTCTGAGACGTCTCGTGAACGTCGAAGTTTTGCGGCGTTCATCGGGGCGACTCCCAATCAGAATGAAATTCTGGGAGCGCGCGTAGCTGGGTGACGATGCCCTTATCGACCGCACCGCAGAGCTCGCGCATGCATCGCAGCAAGGCCTCTCGCGTCCTGCAGAAGGATCGGTCTTGCCAGCCAAAGTTCTTTTTGCGTGGATTGCCTTTCCTTCGCTGCAGGATCCATTGCAGCGGATCATCCATTACCCTCCAGTCGTCATTGAGGCTCTCTACGAGCCGTTTTGAAGGGTGCGCTGGCGCTCGGGTGGACCCAGCCGAAGACTTGATGGGGGTGCTATTCCGACGTGTCTCGCGCACCCCGACGCCGTCCCCGCTGCCAAGCTGGGCGGCGTTTGCTTTTCGGGGGGGTGGTTTTACCGCCCCGGCGTTTTGCGAAACGCCTGTAAGTCCTTGATTTATCGTGGGGTGAATTGCGCCCGTTTTACCTGCAGGTCCTTGAGAACGTTGCAAAGTAGTTGGACTGCAAATCCGCGCACCCCGGTTCAATTCCGGGCGTGGCCTCCAATCCCATACCCTAAGCGCATCATAGACTTGCGAGCCGTGGCGAGCGAAGACGCCGAGCGGTGGCGTGCGCCTCCAATTCGCGCGGAGATGTCCCAACGCTGTTTGAGCGGACTCTGGTATAGTGCCCGGTCTCAGAGGGAGGGCAACAACCATGGAACTGTCGGCACCGAAAGTTATCACCTTCGCAATTGCTGTCATTGTCGCGCTTGCGGCTGTTGTTATTCACTACGCAAAGGTAGAAATCCCGCACGTGCATAGCGGGTTCGTCGTTCTCTTGGTCGGCTTTTTGGTTTTGGCCGCTGGCAACCTGCTGCGCGGGGTGTGAGCCCAGACGGGGCGCCGGCTTACCCGGCGCCCCTGTCATTCTCATCGTGCTACACTGCGCCCATGTCGGATGTCGGCAACGAACGATGCTGCAATCAGTGTGGGCGTGAGCTCATCGAGATCGACAATCACGATGAGCATCTGACCGGCTGCCTGACGTGCAATCTTTGGGCGGCCGACGGCAGCGCGCGGTGGACGAGGCTCAACGAGGAGGACCTGCGTGCTCTGCACCAGCTCCGCCACGGCGGGTCGCGATAGGCGGCGGCCGTCTCGTGCCAACCAGGCTGGAACGCCTGGACCTATAACGGCGTGTCGGGCTGCTGCGCTCCCGGGACCAAGTACTTCGCTTGGGGTAACAGTGCGGGCTGTGTCAAGGCCACGGACTAGAAGCGCATCGACTGCAAAGCTAGCCGGCGTTTTTTTCCGATGTAGCCTGTTCCGGGGAAGCCCCCTCGCCTTTCCGGCGGTGCCACCACACCGTGACTTGGCGGCGCCAGCGCCTGACGATCGGGATATCGACCGACAGCACGAGGAAACCGAGCGGCAGCATCCAGAAGCCGAGCACCGGCAGGAAGCCGAGCAGTCCGCAGGCGATCAACACGATGCCGAGGCCGATGCGGATCGGCCGCGATTTCGGCAGATGCCAATGGCGGTTGAACAGACGGACTTTGTGGGCCATGCGGTCCTGATTGGCGGTCCCGTCGGGCGGGCTCTCGAAGCGGACATAGGGGGTGCGCGCGCCCCCTGCAACGCCGCCTTACGCCGCAACCGTGCTTTGGCGCCCTGGCCTTATTTTTGGAGGCCGCGCAAAGCTCTGGAAAGGCCCCTGCCCTTTTGCTATCTAGCGTTCAGTGCCTGCTTGCAAAGAGCGCGCATGTTCCCCGGTAGCTCAGTTGGTAGAGCAAGCGGCTGTTAACCGCTGGGTCGCTGGTTCGAGTCCGGCCCGGGGAGCCAACTTTCTCAAGCAGTTAGCCCTCCCTCCCATAAGCAAATAAGGCCTTCGGGCAACGCCGGGGGCAACATTCTGTGAATTTCGACTTATATAGTACGCTACGATGCGCACTGGCCGGATGCGCAACACCCGGCCAGCACGACTTGCCAACGCAAACCGAGATGGAGGTTCGCGATGACCAATTCCCGAGATAGCAGGAAATTCGCTGCTGCCACGAGAGAGGGCCCTATCGAGAAGGTGAAGCGGCTTGGCAAAGAAGCGATGCTTGCGGCCTATGGCCCCGGCAATCTGGCAACGTGTCTGTGGGGACCCCACGGGGAAACCCCCAACCTTGCAGCATTAGACACCAGCCCGGTACACGGTTGGCTTCTCGCACCAAGGAAGAAGCGCGAACCGACCGGGCTTCCTGCTGCCTAGGCGGCGGCTGACGCCGGCGTGCCCTGCAGAAAACGCCGCGTCACCGATGAACCTTAGCTTGAGCAGTTAGTTCCGCTTCTTGAAGGGCGCCGGACAAAGTCGACCCTGAGTTCGGTCAAAGCTGAGGAGAGCCTCGCTATGACGACAGAAATGGAATCCCTCATCGTCGCGCTGAGGAAGCGGCTCGATACCGATCCCCGTTTTGACACTCCTCTTGGGCGCCTTGTAGCCAACTACGTGGCCGCTACAGTCAAAGGTGTGCAAGATGGCGAACTCGGCGAGACGCACGTCGCTAATGCCATAGCGGTTTGCAGAGAGTTCGAGAGATTGCGTGAATCTTCCCCGAGCCAATCCCTCGCTGCAGACGATCACCAGGCACCACCATAAATCGGGTCTGCGCCTAGGACTAACGCCATCGCGGCGAACACAAGCGCATAGATCGGTCTTCGTTCGTTGACGCATCGTTCCATCCCGGAGTCCCCTCCCTCGCGGCCCTCATCAGTCGAGCGGCGAAGATAAAAAGGACCCCACACGCCGAACCGACGCGCGAGTGAACTCCTATTTGTTGACGCCGGGTCAAGGCTTGCGTGCTAAGCTGAGCCAAGCTTTGCCTTGGGAGGCAATGATGAAATTCAGCAAAAAACGATCTCAGCCACCGCATTCGAGTTGCGTCCATGCGTTACTTTATCTCCATTGCCGTTGGACTAGCAGTTGTCGCGTTAATCGCTTTAGTTTTTCCCCTGCTCCAAACCCAGGAGCTTGTCCTAGAGAGGGGAGCATCAGCGCGACTAGAGAAGGTCGTCGCTAACCTGAAAACCCAACTCGAGGCGGCCAACAAGGGCGGTGCACAACTCGAAGCCCAACTGGATGAGGCCAGTGGAGCCATCGAGCAACTGCGCATCGAACTTACTGCGGCAAAGTCCCAATCGACGGAAAGCCGAGCTCACGCACAGGAACTGACGACCGAGCTTGAAACGGCCAAAAGAGATGCAGAGCAGCAGCGTGCTGCTGAGCGCCAAGCGAGCCAGAGCCAAATCGACGCACTGAACAACACGGCAGAAGAGGGGAAGGCAGAACTCTCCGACGCCGAAAAGCAGATTGCTGACCTAAAGAAGCAATTGGTCGCAACGACCGCGCAACTGGAGGCCCTAAACAGCGAGCTTGCAAAAGCCGAGGGAGCGGCGGAACAGGCGACCAAAAAGACTAGAGAATTGGAGCAAGCGGCTACCTCATCGAATGCTGAGATTGAGCGACTCAAAGCCGAACTTGAGCAGAGGTCTCTTCCTCCTACTTCAGTCTCACCGCGAAGAGAAGATAACCTGACACCTCAGTAATGGTACGCGATCACGCATTCGTTCCATCTAACGTCCCTTCCCCCCGCCCAAGTTCAGCTCCGTCCCACTCCAGAGCCTAGAGCGCGATAGACGCTGCTCTTGCTCAATCCCTTCTCGCGCATGATAGCGGGAACGGTGTTGCCGGCGTCACGGAGGGCCTTGATCTCGGTGATCGCCTCATCGGTCAGCTCGCGCTTGCGACCGAACCTGACACCACGCTCATGCGCTTTGGCGATGCCATCCATTTGACGCTCTCGGCGGATGTCATTCTCGAACTCAGCAATAAGAGCGAGGATACCCATCACTAGCTTGCCGGTACGAGACGTGGTGTCGATCGACGGGTCGTCGGTCACCTTGAAGGCGACCCCCTTCTCAGCGAGCAGCGAGACGATGCGGTAGAGGTCTGAAGTCGAACGAGCTAATCGGTCGATCTTGGTTACAAGCAGCGTGTCGCCCTCGCGGAGATATTCCAGGCAGCGCTTCAGCTCCGGACGACCAGCGTCCACTCCAGAACGCTTCTCCTTGAAAATCTTGTCGCACCTTGCGGCCTGCAGTTTCTCGAGCTGGACGGCAAGATCCTGCCCGGTGGTGCTGACGCGGGCATAGCCAACGACCGGCATCGTATGTTCCTTTTCCTCTTAGAGGTTCAGAGAACCAGATTAAGAGACATAAAAAGGAACACGTCAAGCCGTAGTTTCAAATTGTACACTTTGTGGGACATTTGTCCTGTGGCGGCCGCTGGCGTGTGGATTCCACAAATCAGGACCCTTAGCCTCTCGCTGTAGCGATCCTGTATATTCAGAGGAATAGCTTCCTACTGCGCGTTCAATGTGCGGTTCCGTTCATTCAATGCAACACAAAGATTGAAACGAAATACCGACTTTTTCGATGGGGCTGGTTCACCGAAGATTAGCTGGGCTAGGTCAGGTTGTAGGTGGTCGGGCATTGGAGATCCGAATGCGCCTCAACGATGCTGAGTTGAGTGACAAGATTCGCGCGCTACTCTTTAGCAATCAGCTCAAGAATGACGGCGCGGCACGGCGCGTTGCGATGCACATATCTCGTTCGGGGTTAAGTTCGCTATCTTGGAAGGAGCGCTTCATTTATCTAGGTCGCGTGGTGCCCTTGCTCCGACCCATTGAGCCTTAGCGTCGCAATTTGAAATGCCCGTCAGTCGATAAGGCCTGGAGAACGGGGGAGGAGTCGAACCTCCCTAGTCGGCTATGCACAGACGATGCCTCACCGCTCGGCCACCCGTTCCAGGCGACACCACAGAATAACCCCGGCTAGAGACGACCGCGCCGTCTGACGACCTCCACATCTGGGAATTTGCGACTTAGGCGATTGACAATTGCAGCGGCCGCCGATCGAAGCACTTCTTCCGTGACAATTGCGGCGCGCTGTCGAATCTCCTCACGACCTAACGAAATGCCTTCCGCGATAGCTTGCACGATTTGTTCTCTTATCAGCGCGTGGCCGACGAATGAGACCTGCGTGCGAAGAATCTCGTGAGCTTTTGCTAGGTCATCCGCGGAGACAGTCATCGGGTTGCCCCGTGGTCCAAACTTCCGGAAACTTAATGTACGTCCGCTATCTCACCATTTGGGTTGAGATGGTGCACGCGTGCAAGCTGAGTAGTCGGCTCTTGCGCTTTTTGAAGGGCCGCTTGGAAAAGTTGGTCGATTTGTTTCAATTCTGCGATCACGCCCGTTGCCAGTCCGATATAATGGTCGCGGATCAACGTGAGATGGCGTCGAAGGTCCTCATTTGTAGACCGGAGAATAGTGATTTCATCCTCTTGAACGTGCGCTCGACCGCGGAGGCTATCCCTCTCGGCGATGAGGTGCTGGATTGCATTCGCTCCAGCGATGGCCACTTTCTCAATTGTCTGGTCGGATTGAGGAGTTGTCGAACTGTCATTGCGCTTTGTAGATGGGGCGTTCTTGAGTCCTTCGATCATGCGCGGCCTCCCATTGTTTCTCATCCGACACTGTCGGTGAGGCTAGGTGCTGCCTCGCATGTGGCGACAAATTGGCAGATGATTTAAAACGGAATCCAAATCGCTTTTTTACGTTACTGGTGAGCAATTGAAATAATTTAACAGCAGCCGTTTGTCAGCGATGTTGCGTTTTTTGATAACCGCCCGGTGTCTATCTAAGCGGTCGGAACATGGGCGTCGCCTTTCGGTCTGCCCACTTTCCCTTTTTGTCGTGCCCTGAATGTGCGGAACACGCGTCTTGCCAGCAGGTCGTGCCTTCGTTGCACCAAGCTGCGTCCACGCATTGGCAATGATTGACTATGCCAAAGTTTGCTCAGGCACGCCGCTAGGCATCGGCGCTTCTGTTAGCTAGCGGCGCATACTTCGCTTCCCATTCTTCGGGATACTCGATGGTCTCCGGGATGATCGCGAAGGGATGCGACGTATCCATGTTGAAGTCCTTGGGTACGAAACCAGCCCCGATCTTGGCGAACGTGGCCTTGTCGTTTTCGGCAAGATCCCTCAGAACCCCTTCGCCCTTCTCAGCGAAAATCTTGGCGTAGGCTTGCACGAAATCTTCTGACACTTTGTTTTTGGAACCCTTGGGGCGTCCATTGGGATTCCGGCCTGATCGTTCCATTCCTCGGTTGATAGCGTTCCGTTGGCAGCTTGAAGAATTGAGAAGGAGGTTTGTTCGTTGGGCTTGAGTTTGACGCCCCTCACCTCTTGTGCCTGGGGCTCAGCCGGCACCACTACGCCGCATCGGATCGGATCACCGTCCTCATCGAGCCCAATTTCAAAGATGTCGAGTTTGGAGACGATTTCTGTGCCGGCCTCGCCATCTTTCATGAACTCGACTGTGACGACGATATTGAGCGCAGGGTCGCGTTTGACCGCGAGCTGGGCGTCAGCAGCGCCAGTGAGACTAGTGTGTCCGCGTGGCCGGCTGTCGTTGATCCCGCAATGGTGAACCACCAACACTGAGCAATCGAAAGCTTCACGGATTGCATCGGCTGCACGGATGTATGCGCTCATGTCCTCATCGCTCGACTCTGAGCCGCTGAGGCTGCGGTTGAGCGTATCCAGAACCACCGCGACGGGCTTTACGCCGTTGGCGCGGATGGCCGCTATCAAGTCCGCATACTCTTTGATTAGGTCGAGGGTAACGGGCTCGAGAAAGAACTGGATGCCCTCAGCACCCTCAGCCAGGTATCGCTGTCGATATGCCTCGACGCGCTGTTGGATGCCGCTCTGACCTTCGAACGCGCAGTAAACGACCGGGCCTTGCTGGACACGTCGATCTCGGTAGTCGTTCCCGAGTACAACACTCATGACGACGTCGAGCGTCCAGAAACTCTTTCCGCATTTCGGTGGTCCCCAAATCACGGTGAGGCCGGGATAGGGAATGAGTCCCTTGACGAGGTAGCTACGGTCCGTGCCGAGCCGAATGTTGTCGAAGGACACAAGCTTGATGCGGCGTTCGGGCGGATCGAAGCGATACACCCCAGCCTCATCGGCTTCACGGCCAAAGGTGCTCATGCCGCCTCCCGACTAGATTCCGGCTCACCGAGACAGCCGGGAATGTGCTGGGCACATGCGCGATAAAGCTCGTTGAGCTCTTGGCCTTCCCTTGTGAGCGCGTCGTGCTGTTCGGCATCGAGCCCGATAGTTTCGAACTGAAACTGTGCGCTCTCCGCTCGCGTCATCCATTCACGTTTCCAGATCGCCAGGACCTTCAGGTCTGCAATAAAGTGGGTGCGGGTCATTCGCTCCCCCAAGTTTTGCATCCGCCAACCTGATTTCCTCCGATGGCTTGAAGGGCGTATCTGTAATTCTGCTTTTCCCACCATCTGTCAGCCCTCACGCTTTGCAGAATCTTCTGCCGATTTGACGCAAGGGCTTCGCGCTCGGTATCAACGTAGGTGTAATGAGGGTACTTAACGGACCTGAACGGAAGTGGTGGGCGGTACGGCTTGTGATACCCACGTCTCTTCACGAGGTCGCGGATGCACGCCAGTGCGATCTGGCCCTTGCTGTTGCGTAGCTTCTTGGTTGCCCGAGACTCAATCTGTCGTACGCGCTCGGCGCTGCCTTGAGATACCTTTCGACAAAAGCGTCTGACAGCTCCTTCGGAATGGCCTTTCCCATGAGGAAGCACGCATACAGGTCGTGCAGCACGCCATCATAGATTCTGTCCTTATGCTTGGTCATCATCTCACCCCCCTTCCCAGATGAACCACGTTCTCAGGTGGTGGCGTCACAATATCCCGCAAGCGAGCAGCCCATAGTTCGATAGCCTCGCGCATCTCCGCCTCGTAAGTGTGCTGGTCGTACACCCGCTGAATGCCCTTACGGCCGTGACCGATCACCATCTCTGCTACCAGATCGGGGACTCGCAGCGAAGCTAGCCGCGTGCGCACAGTCCTGCGGATATCGTGGATAACCCATGGCGGCGGAGCGCCGAGATGCTCGACTATTATCTTATCGATGCGCGCCTTCCCCTTGCTGAAACCAGCAACAGGCTTCTCGCCGTAAGTGGTCGAGAACAGATGATCGCCCTTGGTGAAGTGCGGGAGTGACTCAACGATAGCGAGCGCGGCATCTGATAAGGGGACTAAGTGGGAGGCGTTGGATTTGAATCGTTCTGGCGGGACAGTCCAAATCTTCTTCTTCAGATCGAACTCAGACCATCGGGCACCGGAAACCTCGCTCTTGCGCGCGCCGGTCAATATCAGGAGTTGATAGAGCGGACCAAACGGATAGCCGATAGTCTCACTGCCTCGCCACAAGGCCGCAATCTCAGCGTCAGTTAGAACGCGTTGGCGTGGCTCCTTGGCGCCGATAAGCGCTTTCGGTTTGAGCCGATCACATGGCGAAGTTTCCAGGCCATACGTGGTTCGGTTGATCGCCCAGTTGAAAAGCAGACGTGCATGGCCAAGCACTATGTGAGCAAGATATGGAGCCGGCCGACGGGCTATCGCGTCAACGAGGGAAGCCACGTCCTCTCGGGTGATTGATGCAAGTGGCCTCTCCTCCCACTGCGCAATCAGCTCCTTCCGGATTTCGCGCTCGGTGTCCCTGCCCCTCCGCTGTGGCCTAACGTGAAGCTGAATGAAGTCCTCGGCAACGGCAGCAAACGTAGTGTCGAGCTTGCGTAGCTCTAGGCGCCTCTCACGCTCTTCCTCAGCCCTCGGATCTTTCCCCTTCTCTATCCACCTCCGCCACGTCTTAGCCTTCTCACGGGCCTCTGCGAGGCTCTCAGCGGGGTATTCTCCAAGGGCTCTGCGTGTAGGGTTAGAGCTCCCAGGGTAGCGCGCGATCAAGACGAAGGTTTTGCGGCCTGTTTCGCTGACACGAACGCCAAAGCCGGGAAGCTCGGGGTCTATTACGTCGTAACGCTTGCCCGTTCGCCTTAGCGATTGAAGCTTGCGGTTAGTGAGGCGGTTCTTAGCCATCCGTGTCTCCGGGCAACGCCCGGGCAACAACACGCGTGAGATCGAGTGTTGCCCCGTGAGACGGAAAGATACGCTCTGACTCCAGTAAATCAAGCGTTTGCTTGATCGCCGGGCTCGAAACGCGTCGGTATGCAGTGGATAAGTGAGGTCAAACCCATGGCTTTTAACCGCTGGGTCTCTGGTTCGAGTCCGGCCCGGGGAGCCAATCTTTCCCAGGACTTAGCCTATAAGGCAGTCCAAAGCTCAAGCCTTCTGGCAACTCCTGGCAACATTAAGAGGAAGTAGCTGGGCTGAGAAATGGCAGCCGGTGCCGGTGAAGAAATAGCGCGGCGGGTGTCAGGCCGGCACTGCCTCGATCACCGCGACCGGGCGAGCCGTCGGCACGATGCGGACGAGCTTAAGACCCGAGGCGGCGAACAGATCGGCGAACTCTTGCGGGGTTCGCTCCTTGCCGCCGCCGGTCATCACCAGCATCTCGATATCGAGCAGCTTGGCAGGAGTGGGCCCGGGGTCGTCCGACACCACCATCTCGCAGACGAGCACGCGACCATTCTTCGGCAGCTTCTCGCGCATCAGGCGCAAGATGATGCCGCAGCGCTCGTCGTCCCAGTCGTGGATGATGTGCTTCATGAGGTAGGCGTCGCAGCCGTCCGGCACGCGCTCGAAGAAGCTCCCCGCCTCGGTGGCGATACGTCCCTCGCAGCCGGCAAACTGACTTGCAGGCAAGCTCTCGATGACCTCGGGCCGGTCGAACAGCACGCCTTGCAGCGCAGGGTTCGATCTCAGGATCCCGGCGAGCAGCAGGCCATGACCGCCGCCCACGTCGGCGAGCTTCTTGATGCCGCTGAAATCGTAAGCCTCGACGATCGGGCCGACCGCGCCGGAGGAGTTGTTGGTCATCGCCCGTTGGAACGTCTCGCATTGCTCGGGCCGCTCGGCCAGCACCTGCCAGATATCCTTGCCGTAGGCCGCGGTCACGCCGTCGCCGCCGGTGCGCAGGCACTCGGTGATATGGGCATAGGCGAGCGCGGAGAATTCCTCGCCGAACATCATCGCCATATAGCGGAGCGAAGCCGGCGCGTCGGTCTTGAGCAACTCGCCGACAGGCGTCAGAGCGAAATGGCGCGGCGGTCCTTCGCGGAACACGCCCAAGCTCGCCAACAGCCGCATGACGCGATAGAGCGAAGGCGCGTGCGCGCCGACCTTGCCCGCAAGCTCCTCGATCGCGCGGCCCTTGCCGTCCATGTGGTCGGCGACGCCGAGCCGCGCCACGCCGGACAGCGAATATGTGAGCTGCTTGCCGAATAGGAGCTGCATGAACGCCATCGGCGGCGGCAGCTGGGTTTGCACAGCTTGATCGTTCACAGCTCGATCGTTCATGGAGAACCCCTCCCTCGATTTGCGGGCGAGGATTTGCACGTCAAGTGTGGCGCGGGAAAGACTTCGTTCGCGGCGCAACGACGCGTGGTTCAGCTACGCCCACGCATCTAGGGCGACTTCTTGTCGTCGGCGCTGTCGGAATTTGGAATCGAGATCGTCGTGGTGTTCTCGACGAAGGTCAGCGTCACCACCGTCGATGGGTGATTGAACTTGACCGGGCCCGAGAACTCGGCGAAGCGCGCGTCCTTGGCCTTGTATTCGGCGTTCTCGACCTTGAACGGCTTGTTCAGCACGCTGAAGGCGCGGTCGTTGCCCCACGACCAGGTGGTCTTGTCGCCGTTGCCGGTGTCGATGGCGTCCGTCTCGGCGTGATAGAAGAACGTCGTGACGTCGGCATAGTCGGCGTCGTCGTAGCAGGAGTTCGGCTTCACGCCGGTCCAGCCGTCGGAGATCCAGCCTTTGCTCGTCTCGTAGGCGATGGCGATGTGGATGGCGTATTTGAAATCGTTGCAGAACTTGATCTTGGCGAAGGCCGGAGAGCCGGACGCCACAAGAAGCAACATGACCGCGAATACGCGCATCGAACCCTCCCTGCGAACCGCGCTGCGAGCAGTGACAGGGTGAGAGCTTATGACGGGACGAATTTCCGCGCCACGGGCTTGGTGAAGCGCAAGAGCGAGCGAAAGGGCCGGACCCCGACCCCTTCACCCCCGTATACGGCTCGGCGGGAACTCGGAACATGACCCACCGAATCAAAAACGTACGCGGAACGGCAAAGGTTCCAGAATTTTGTCAAGCCAGGCTCGTGAGATATCCGAGCCTAATTGGCGCCTAGGCGGCGACGAATTTCAGCGCCACGCCGTTCATGCAATAGCGCTTGCCGGTCGGCGGAGGGCCGTCGTTGAAAACGTGGCCGAGATGCCCGCCGCAGCGGCGGCAATGCACCTCATCCCTGACCATGCCGAAGGTATAGTCGCTCTCCTGCCTGACCGCGCCGTCGATCGGCGCATAGAAGCTCGGCCAGCCGGTTCCTGAATCGAATTTGGTGTCGGAGAGGAACAGCGGCAGGTCGCAGCCGGCGCAGGTGAAGGTGCCCTTGCGCTTCTCATGATTGAGCGGGCTGGTGAAGGCGCGCTCGGTGTCCTGCTCGCGCAGCACAGCGAATTGCTCGGGCGAGAGCAGCTTCTGCCACTCCTCCTTGGTGTGATTGACCTCGAACGTCTCGGTCGCGGCGTTGGCGCGGCTCCGCCAGCGGCCGAACCCAATGGCGGCGGCGCCGAGCGCGACCACGCCGGCAGCGCCGAGGGCAAACTCGCGTCGCGTAACCATGATGTCTCCTTGATTATCTCCTGGACGATTTGCCTGGAGATTTATGCACTCTCGCGCCGGCGGCAATTCAACTTGCGCGCACGGACGATCACGAGGTCGGGACTTGCGGGTGCCGTCCGCACGGGAAGTGGGAACTGTCTCCGAAAATCGCTCAGCCGGATGCGCCTAGCCGCGCGAGGTGACCTGCGCCGCCGGGATGACGATCTCGCAGCGCACGCCCTTGGGTGGAAAGGACAATCTGACATCGCCCTCGAGCGCCTGACCGACCACGGTCTCGATCATGGCGCGGCCGAAGCCCGACCGCTCGGGCGGCGCGACCTTGGGCCCTCCCCGCTCCTGCCAGATCAGCTTCAGCTTGGAGGCTTCCTCGCAGAATTGCCAATGGATGCGGATCTGGCCGCACGGCATCGACAGCGAGCCGTATTTCTGCGCGTTGGTGGCGAGCTCGTGCAGGGCAAGCCCGAGATTCTGCACCGCCTCGGGCTTCAGCATCACGTCCTCGCCGTCGATGGCGATCTGGCCGCCGAAACGGTCGGCATGCGCGCCGAGTTGCTGCTCGACCAGCATGCGCAACGACGCGCCGTGCCAATCGTCGGCGATGAGAAGATCGTGCGAGCAGCCGATGGCGACCAGCCGCGCGCTGAAGCGATCGAGGAAGTCCTCGATCGTGCGGGTGCGCGATGCGGTCTGCCGGGCGATGGCATGGATCACTGCCAGCAAATTCTTGGAACGGTGGGTCAGCTCCCTGAGCAGAAGGCGGAGCTGGTCCTCGTTGGCCTTGCGCTCGCTGATGTCGACGGCGACCGAGGTCGTGCCGATGACCGCGTTCGCCTCGTCGCGCAGCGCCTCGACCAGGAGGTAGAAGGAGCGCCGGCGCCCAAGCAGCTCGAAATTGGTCTCGAGCTCCTGCGGCTCGCCGGTTTCCATCACCTTGCGCTTGGCCGCCATGATGGCGGTGGCGGCGCCGACGGGAAGCGCCTCGGCGTCGGTCTTGCCGAGCAGCATCTCGGCGGTAAGACCCTGGGGCGCGTTGTGCACCCAGGTGAAGCGCAGGTCCTTGTCCTGGGTGAACACCGAGATGGGCGATCCGCGCAATGCGATCTCGAAGCGCTGCTTGGCCTCGGCGAGCTCCTTGGTGCGCGCATCGACCCGCTCCTCGAGCTGATGGCGAGCGGATTTCAGCTCATCGAAGGTGCGGAGATGCGCGGTGACCTCGGCTTGCAGACGGTCGCGCGAGGGAAGGCGCAAGAGATGCGGCGCGAGCCTCCAGATCACGATGGCGGTGGTGAGGGCGAGCAGCGCGGCTGCCGCCTTGAGCACGCCCTCCAAGCCGCTGAGCGGCGTCCATAGGCCGATGAACGAGGCGAGATGGGCGAGCCCGACGGCGGCGATGAACAGGATGAAGAGGGTGATGAGCGCCTGCTCGCGTGGATTGGTCTCCTTGCGTCGCCCGTAGAGATAGAGCAATGCCGCGGGGATGAGCAGAAGAGAGAGCGCAATGACGCCGTCCGACACAGCATGAAGCAAGAGCATGCCGGAGGCCGTGACGTCGGAATTAAGCGCAGTCGGCATAATTGTTTTCAATCATCGGCGTGGCGAGCCCGCCGAAGCGCGGCCAGGATTTTCAGCTAAACCACGGAGACGGCTAATAGTTCAGGCACCCGTAAACTTCCCTGAGGTGAATTTGGGTGCGGCGGGGTTGATCCGCAAGCTCCGGGTCAAGGCCAAGCGGCGGGAACCAATCCCCTGGAGGAGGGTTTTGTTGGGGTTCGAGGGCATGCGAACCATCCTTTCTCGCCCCTCCCCAGCTGTCCTCGAAGCTTTGACGCCCGCAGCCGACCCTCCCCCGGTTGCGGGCGTTTCCATGCGCGATGCAAACGGGGAGATCCGGCGCGGCGGCGCCGTGCGGCACCGTCACGTCTGGAGCGGATCGGTTGCCGGCTAGAGCAGCGCGGCGATCAGTGTGACGAGAAAGACGATGAAAAAGATGAAGAACAGGATGCGCGCGATGCCGGCGGCGGCAGAGGCGACGCCGCCAAAGCCGAACACGCCCGTCACTAGAGTGATTGCGGCGGCAATAATCGCAACAACGACCGCCCAGAAAGGCATGTCAATTTCCTAGTGCTTTGTGGTTCGGACGCGGCGTAGCTCCGCCGCCTCCGGCTCGTTCCTGGCAAACGTGCGGTTGTCGCGATTTGTTCAGTCCCGTGATCATCCTCCTCAGAAATGGGCAACCGCGGCGAGGAGATCCTTGCCGGTGAAAGGCTTCTTCACCAAAGGCGCGCCCCGATGCGCGGCCGGAAGCTGCTCGCGGCCG
This sequence comes from uncultured Alphaproteobacteria bacterium, assembly GCA_963791255.1. GTDB lineage: Bacteria > Pseudomonadota > Alphaproteobacteria > Rhizobiales > Methyloligellaceae > Methyloceanibacter. The sequence goes on from CAWBSA010000007.1 coordinate 224,699, forward strand.
TAACCGCTGACAAAGGCGAACGGAATGCCGCGCTGCTTGAGTGCGTCCGCCACGCGGCTGACCGGCTCGCCAGCGATATTGGCGTCGAGCAGAGCGCCGTGCACCACCTCAAGCTCTATCGCTTGCAGCGCGTCGCTGACATTGGCGGCAGGCCCGATCACGGCGAGGCCCGCCTGCTCAAGCACACCGGCGATATCGAGCGCGATGAGGAACTCATCTTCGACGACGAGGATGCGCGTTGCTGCCATCGCTGTTCCGCCTTTGGGTGGGCCGGCGCCGGCGCCGAACCGGTCATACTTATTTAGAGTTCATTTGATTTAGCGCTTCCGATCAAGCCCTCCTCGCACGACAAACGAGCGTTCAGCCCGCGCTCCTTAAGGGGAACCTGCCGGAAGCTCTGAACGTTGACGCAAGACCTGTGCACAGACCCCCCTGTGACCACAGTTGGAGGCCGCCCGCGCTAGTGGGAGCCGCAACATAGGAGTAAGATTTCCATGAATTGGGATCGAATCGAAGGCAACTGGAAGCAGTTCAGTGGCAAGGTCAAGCAGCAGTGGGGCAAGCTCACTGACGATGACCTGCAAGTCGTCGAGGGCCGCCGTGTCGAGTTGGTCGGCAAGATCCAGGAGAGATACGGCATTGCCAGGGACGAGGCTGAGAAGCAGGTCGACAGCTGGATGCGCAATATGTAAGCCAGACTTCGGTCCGCCGCGGCGGTCGCTCGATGCGGAGATCGCTTCGTATCGCCTCCGCCGCGGCGCGCCGGCTCAGCGCACCGGCATGCGTTACGCGTCACTCCAATCTTCCTTCAGTCGCGAGCGCCCCTGCGCTCGATCTTAGTTTTTAGCGCAACGAGGCACTGGGACCAGTCCCGCATTTCCCTCTGCCCAACCCTTGGCTGGAGCGCATGCTTGGCTTGCGGCTCGCGGCCCCCGGAGAGGCAACATGCTTACGACCGTTCTCGTCATCATCCTGATCCTGGTCCTGCTCGGCGCATTCCCGTCCTGGCCTTATAGCCGCGGTTGGGGCTACGGTCCGTCAGGCGTGGTCGGGCTGATCCTCGTCATCCTTCTCATCCTGCTTCTGCTCGGCAAGATTTAGCTTCGCGGCAAGCGAGCCATGGGGCTCGCTCTCGCTGCCATTCGATCTCACAAAGAGGAGTAACATGCTGACGACAATTCTCATCGTCATCTTGATCTTGATTCTGCTTGGCGCTTTTCCGGCTTGGCCGCATAGCCGCGGCTGGGGCTACGGACCGTCAGGTGTGGTCGGCTTGATCCTCGTGATCCTGCTGATCCTGCTCCTGCTCGGCAAGATTTAGCCTCACTCCAAGCCGTCATACCCGGCCTGTGCCGGGTATGACGATGCTTCGATGATTTCGCTTAGCGCTAAGCGGTCACCGCCGGGCGGTCGCGCAGATGCGCGCGGCGCTCGAAGAACAGCGCCTGGCTTACGATCGCCTTCACCGTGTCGGGCTGGTAGGGCTTGGTGATGAGGAAGGCCGGCTCGGGCCGCTCGCCGGTCAATAGCCGGTCGGGATAGGCGGTGATGAAGATCACCGGCACCTCGAAGGAACCGAGCATCTCGTTGACGGCGTCGAGACCTGAGCTGCCGTCGGCGAGCTGGATGTCGGCGAGCACCAGACCGGGCGTCGCCTTGCTCACCGCCTTGACCGCTTCGGAGTGCGTGCGGGCGATGCCGGTGACGCGGTGGCCAAGACCCTCGACGATGCTTTCGAGGTCCATAGCGATCATCGGCTCGTCCTCGATGATCAGCACGTCGGTCGCGACCTGAGCGGCGATCTCCCGTCCTGCCGCCTCGATCAACTCGTCGATCTTGGCGGAGTCGACATTCAGGATCAGGGCCGCCTCCTCGCTCGAGAACCCTTCGACCGCGGACAGGAGGAACGCCTGCCGCGGCAGCGGGGTGATCTGCTCGAGCTTGCGGTCGAGCGCGCTTGCCGGCCCGGCGGGGCTGTCGGTCTTGAGATTGACGCCGACGGAGTTCCACAGGCCGAGAAAGGTCCGGTAGAGCGCGACCCGCGGATCGATGCTCTGATCGAACAGAGCCGGATCCTCGATCAGCACTTCGAGGGTTGCCGCGACGTAGGCGTCACCTGCAGCTTGCGTGCCGGCAAGGGCACGGGCAAAGCGCCGCAGATAAGGGATATGAGGGGCGATGGCCTTCGATATCGGCATCAGGCTTCCTTCGCTTGAATAGCCCAAGGGTCTCATTTCTCACAAACCCCGAGAGTGGTGGCAACCTAAAAACCGTTTTATAGCCGCGAACAACGTTTCCAGACCCCGATGGGTTCCGTGGACGTGGAACCGTTTGAGCTGTTAAGCGTTTTTACCGCTCTTATGCCGTAGGAAATCCGCTATCTTCAGCGTACCCGAGAAGGGCGGATAGGGGACGGTCGTGGACAGCAGTCGGAACAAGAAGGACCGCCGGCGCAAGATGCCAGGCGTAAACAAGAAGATGGATCACTCAATCGAGAGCGGCGCCCCCGCCGATGGTCGCGTTGCGGCAGACGAAGCCGCGCTTGGGGCCGAGCTCGAAACCGGATTGTCTCCTAACCTGCAAGCGCATATCGGCCGTCACGTTCGTGCGGTGTTCGATGAGGTCGCGCGCGAACCGGTCCCCGATCACCTGCTGCGCCTCCTGAAAGATCTCGAGCGAAGCGGAGACAAATAGGTTGGGACGCAAAGTGTCTGCGAGCCTGCGAGACGCTCTCGTGGCCGAAATGGGCAATCTCCGAGCGTTCGGCGTGTCGCTGTGCGGCGACAAGGAGCGCGCCGACGATCTCGTGCAGGAGACGCTGTTCAAGGCGTGGAACCATCTCGACTCGTTCAAGGAAGGCACCAACCTCAAGGCGTGGCTGTTCACCATCCTGCGCAACACCTATTTCTCCGAGCGGCGGAAGCGGAAGCGCGAGGTCGAGGACGCCGACGGCAGCTATGCGGCGCGCCTCTCCACCCATCCTGAGCAGCACGGCCATATGGACATGCAGGACTTCCGCGCCGTGTTGGTGCGCCTGCCCGACGATCAGCGCGAGGCGCTGGTGTTGGTCGGCGCCGCCGGCTTCTCCTACGAGGAGGCCGCCGAGATTTGCGGCTGCGCCGTCGGCACCATCAAGAGCCGCGTCAACCGCGCGCGGAACCGCCTCGCCGACATGCTGGGGCTCGCCGAGGGCGAAGCCGGCGAGACCGGCGAAGATGTCGGCCTGACCAAGTCGGCCTGACCAAGTCGGGCTAGCCCCCTTCCGCCCTTTTACCGATCGTTTGCGCGACCCAACTATTGTCATGGGCGCGAACGCTGCCCAGCTGTAAGCCGTTATTCTAGACTGAAGTGGAGCCAGACATGACAACCGCGACCGCAATTGATTTCGACAAGGCCAAGCTCGATCCGGCCTCGGTGTTTCATGCGCCCAAGGATGTGCTGAACGCGCATGGCCTGTCGCCCGAGGACAAGAAGTCGATCCTCGTCCGCTGGCAGGATGACGCCGAGGCGCTGATGCGGGCGACCGGCGAAGGCATGCCGCCCGAAGGCAAGCTGAGCCCCGCAGAGCTTCTCCGCGCCGTGCACGAGGCCATGGAGACGCTCGACGGCAAGGCCAAGAAGAGCTGCTGTTGCGGCTAGAGTACGGTCCGGAAAAGTGGGGACCGGTTTTTCAAAGAGATCGTGCTCAAACAAAGACCTAGAGCCAAGTCCATGATTCAATCTCAAGGGATTTCGCTCTAGTGCCGACGCGATCGGCGCGGAACAGCGCCGCGCGCTCGCGCGTTTCCCAGGTCCGCACAAGGAAGGACGGACCCGATGGCAGCCAAGCTCACTACCACCGAAGCCCGCCAGGGAACTGGCCCGCGCGCCATGTTCTATGTCCTGATCGCTTCTCTGACGCTGGCGGTGATCGCCGGGATCGGGCTCGGCCTCGGCTGGGTCTCGCTTCCGTGGACCGGTACCCCTTGATCGGAAGCCTCCCCGACCAAATCTAAGGTTAAGGACGAGCTAATGATGGGGATTGTCCATGCGAGGGCGCTTGTCATCCTTGACGTTTGCTTTGGCCGTTGCGGCTGTTCTCGGCGCTCTCGCCCTTGGTGGGGCAGCTCCAGCGTCGGCTCAGCCTGTTGAACCGCAACAAAATTCCCTTCAAGACGCGGTCGACGGCTTTGTTGCCTACCTGAAATCTGAGACCTACGATGCAGCGGCCGCGGCTGGTAAGGTCGTGCGCGACAACAAGGACACGATCGAGCAGGCGGCTATCGGGTCGCAGCTCGCCGATCTTCGCGCCGCGTTAAGCGACCAGAAAGCGTCAGCGGAGACAGTTGCGCGCGACGCCGCAAAGAGGTTTGAGGCATGGAGCAAGTCGGCAGGGCCGGCATGGACGGACGCCGAGCGCGTTGCTCAAAACATGCTCGACCGCTTCGCCGCCTGGATGCGCAGCCAATCTCCGCCGGAAGAAAGCTCCGAGACCCCAGTTTGATCGCGTACCCCCCCGTTTGATCCTGTTCAGTGAGGCGAGACATGCAAGACAACAATCCTTCCCAATTCGGCAGCCAACCGACGCCAAATTCCAATGAGCCAAATCAGGGCGACAAGGAATGGGCTGACTTACAGCGCGACCTCGACGTCTTGGGCCGGCAGCTTGCCGAGCTCACCACGCACACCGCGCAGCTGGGCGAGACGTTCCTCACGAACCTGCAGGCACGTTTTCGCGACGTGCAGGACCGCGCCGCAACCTATCGGCGGACGACCGAGCAGCAATTCGATGAGTTGCGCGAGACGGCGACGAACCAAGCCGACACCACCTTCAGCGACATGCGGACACGCTCGAGCGAGGCCGCCAAGCAGGTGTGGGAGCGGTCAGAGCCACTGCGCCAGGGCGCCCGCGACGTCGGCGAAGGCGTGGTCCGCGCCTGGTCCGAGATCCGCGCCTCGCTCGGCAAGGCCGCCGGCCGGCTCAACGAGCAGACGACGGCGAACGGGCCCACGACGACCCAGAACGACGACCGCCGCGAGACGAACTAGTTCGTTCTAGATTGCGTGATGGCCCGGGCTTGTCCCGGCCATTCACACTCAGCGTGAGGCCGTCGCATCGGCGGGCTCGCGGTTGCTGTGCTGCTGCTCGGGACCGATCAGCTCGGCGCGAACCAGCCCGCGCACCGAGTTCCCCAAATAGATGCGCTCGGCGCCGAGCAAATCCTGCGGCGTGAGCACCGCTTCGCTCGCCGCGGCGCGCGGTAGGTCGAGCAGCTCCTCGCGCAGCGTGCCGGGCAACAGTCCGCAGGTCAGAGCCGGCGTGAACAGCCGCCCGTCAAGCTCCACGAACAGATTGGTGCGGGTGCCTTCGGTCAGCTCGCCCTTCTTGTTGAGGAACACCACCTCGTCGCAACCGGTCAGAGCCTTCTGCCGCTCCATCTCGCGGTCGTAGAACTGCCGCCGCGTGGTCTTGTGATAGAAGAACAGGTCCTTCTCATCGAGACGCTGATCGGAGATCACGAAGCGCCACACCGTCGTCTTGGTCGGCAGCTCGATCGCGGTGGAGGTGACGGTGATAGTGCCGTCCTCGGCGAGCAGGAGCCGCAGCATGGCGACCGGCGCCTCGACCAGAGCGGCCTCGCGGTCGAGCGCTTGCAGCACCGCCTCGCGCGAAAACGGATAGCCGAAATAGGCGGCTGAGGATTGCAGCCGCGCGAGGTGCCGCTCGAGCAGATGGAAGCCGGCGCCGCGCTCGTAGCGGATGGTCTCGATCAGGGCGAACGGCGCGTCGGGCCGGGTCAGGAACTGGGCCTTCAGCAGGCACTCCTCGAACTCCGAATCGGCCTTTGAATCGGCGACGATGCCGCTGCCGATGCCCATCTCGCCACCCTTAGCATCGAGCACGACGGTGCGGATGGCGACGTTGAACTGGGCATCGCCGGACGGCGTGATATGACCGATGGCACCGGTATAGACGCCGCGCGGCGCCGCCTCGAGCTCGCGGATGATCTCCATGGCGCGGACCTTGGGCGCGCCGGTGACCGAGCCGCACGGGAATAGCGCGCGAAGCATGTCCTTGAGCCCCATGTCTGACCTGAGCTCGGCGGAGATGCCAGAGGTCATCTGATGCACCGAGCGGTAGGTCTCGACGGTGAACAGATCGGTGACCTCGACCGAGCCGATCTTGGACACGCGGCCGAGATCGTTGCGCAAGAGATCGACGATCATCAGATTCTCGGCGCGCTGCTTCTCGTCCATGGCGAGCCAGGTCTTGAGCCGCGCATCCTCGCGCGGGGTACGGCCGCGCGGCGCCGTGCCCTTCATCGGCCGGGTCGACATATGCTTGCCCTCGCGGCGGAAGAACAGCTCGGGCGACAGCGACAGAATGTTGAAGCCGGGCGCGCCGATCAGAGCGCCATAGGCGACGCGCTGCTTGCGCCTAAGCGCGGCATAGAGCCCGATGGGATCGCCCTCGAAGGCGAAGTGATACTTCAGCGTGAGGTTGATCTGGTACACGTCGCCGGCGGCGATGTAGTCCTCGACCTTGTCGAACGCCGCGCTGTATTGCTCGCGCGTCCAGGACAGCGTCAGGGCCGAGATCTTGGCGCGCTCGGTGCCGCCATTCTTGTCGAGCCAGGCGCGGGTGAGCGCATCGTCGAGCGCGCGCGGGGCGCCAAACAGCCCGATCCAGAACAGCGGCATGCGCCGAGCCGCCGGAAGCAGGCTCCTGAGCTTGGGTTCGAGACAATAGCCAAGCTCGTAGGAGAAGAAACCAGCGGCGTGCAGCCCTCGCGCCAGGCCGGCCGACACCTGATCGAGCGCACCCTCGACCTCATCCGGCGTGTTGGCGAACACCACACGCTCGGGCTCGGCATAGAGCAGGCTCCTGCCGCCAGGGGTCAGGCTGTCGTCGAGCAGAACATAGGGGGAAGCGGTCATCTCAAGAGCCAATCAGCGGCATCCGCTTGGGACCAGAGCATAGCCCATATGGGGGGGCGTGAGGCGCGCACAACGAGGGCCTAGGCGACGATCAGCATCTCGCCCTTGCCGAGCACCGACATGTCGCCCATCAGCCGGCGCGCACGGCCGCCGAGGCTGATCGCCCTGCCGGTCTCGCGCAGCCAATGCTCCAGCACTCGGAGATAGTCGAACTCCATCACGCCGCAATCGCCGAAAGTGGGCAGCAGCTCCTTGGGCTCGTCGAGCAGGATCAAGCTGCCGCGGCGAAGACCGTAGCCGGCGAAGCGGCCGACGCGATGCTTGACGAGGATGGTGCCGGCGACCATGCGGCCGCCGGCATAGTCGCCTGCGTCGCCGTGCACGATCACGAGGCCCCTGCGCATGCGCTCGCCAAGCATCGGGCCGGCATTGCCGCCGATGGTGAGAAGGCCGCCCTTCATGCCGAGCGTCTCGCCGACGAGGATGCCACCGGCGCGCTCACCGGCGTCGCCGTCGATGGCGATGGCGCCGCCCTTCATGCTCGCAGCCGCCAGAACGCCGGCGTTGCCTTTGACCTCGATCTTGCCGCCCTTCATGCCGGCGCCGAGATAGGCGCCGGCGTCGCCCTCGACCACGATCTCGCCTTCAGTCAGCCCGCCGCCAATCTTGTCGCAGCGTCCGTCGGTGCCGGCGAATCTCAACGTCGCCGCGTCCTTGCCCTTCACCTTGAACACGTCGCCGACGGTGAGCTGATGGCGCGTCGTGCCGACCACGAGCGCCTCGATCTCCTTCGCCTTCAGGTCCTTGAGCCGCGCCGGCGTAAGCGGCGACAGGTCGAGACGCTGGTCCGGCGCCTGCTTGAGCTCGAAGAGGAGCGCGCTCACGCGATGATCTCCTTGAGGTGGAAATGATGGGGCCCGAGATTGCCGCCGTAATTGCCGGCGGTGATATGGGTGACGCCCTGCTCGGCGCCGCCTTCGGCGATGGCGTGGATGCCGACACGCATCGCCTTGGCGATCGACTCTTTGGTCAGACCGTCGATCACGATCTCCAGCACCGCCTCGACATAGAGCGGCAGTTCGGTCTTCACGGCGGCTTTCAGCGTCGGGCAATAGGCGTCGTTGGTCGAGGCGATCTGGCCCTTATATTTCGAGCCGACCTTGGAGCCCGAGCGGACGATGCCGCCGGGGAACGGGGTGATGACCTCCGGCACATCGTCCATGGCGCGGACCGCGCGCTCGCAGGCCGCGAGCACGGCAGCGTGCGACTTGCCGAGCACGAGCAGATTGCCGCCGCCGACAGCCTTCTTGGTCAGCCCGGTCTTCTCCTCGCAGACGAACTCGCCGTCCATCACCGGGATGCGCCAGAATCTCCGCCCGCCGACCTTCTTAGATACCTGCCAGCCGTCGCCGAAGAATCTGAGCGAGGAGCCGAGCTTCAAGCTCTTCTCCCCTTTCAGCCCGGCGAAGCAGGCCGAGCCGGGGCTCGTCAGCACGCATTGGCCGACGCGATTGCGCAGCTGAGTCTGGAGCTTGTTCACGTCCATGGTGAACAGCAGCACGGCCACGCCGGGTCGCCCGTCCATCGTCTCGTCGGGGGTCAAGGTGCGCTCGATGCCGGCCTCGGCGCCGCAGGCGATCACCGAGGTGGCGAAGCCGGTCATGGTGCGCGCGGAGATCAGGGCCCAGTCGAGCGTCGGCGCGGTGATGATGATCCGCGTGCCGACCATGGGGAAGGCCTCGGCGAAGGTCTCGACGATGGTGACGCCTTTGACGTTGAGATTGGACATGGGCTGCCCGACCTTCTTCCCCTTTTGCGTAGCCGCCATAGCGGCGCACCATTAAACAGGTGCCCCAAGCCGCGCAAGCGGGGCATGTGGCCACCCCTCGATCTTCCGCCCACGGCCGTTTTTCGGGGCTGCCGGGGTCGCACCAAGATGAACGGCAGCTAAATGGGCGGTTCCGGCACGGTTCAGGGGCTCCCCAATAGGTAGAGTCTCCATCATCGCTATTGGCGATAGACCGAAAAGGAGGGTTCCCCCATGAAGCGCATCACTCTGATAGGTTTCGCAATTGTCGGCCTCGGGCTTGCGTTTGCGCCGCTGACGGCCTCGGCAGCGTCCCTCAACAAATTCGACGCCGTCATGCTCAACCCCCAGCCGCTGCCCCCCAAAGAGAAGGTGGCCTACCTGTCGCACGGCGACGAGGTCATGCTGAACCCGCAGCCGCTGCCGCCGAAAATCTTCAAGCAGCACCGCCAGATCAAGTCCAAGTTCTAGGACTGCTCATCCAAAAGCCGGGAGCGGGCGAAAGCCAGGCTTCCGGCTTTGGCTTGTCGTGGGTCGGGAGATCAGCCCTTGGGCTTGTCGTATTTGATATAGGCGAAGCGCATGTCCTCGGCGGGGGTGCCTTCGAGCGCGCCTTCTTCCTTGCCGGGCTGCCAATGGACCACGTCCTCGATCTTCTTGGCGAGCTCGAAATCCTTGTCGGTGATGCCCTTGGCGGCGTGGTTCTTGAGCCTGATCTCGACCCAGGCATAGGACGCGGTGATATCGGGATGGTGCCAGGCGGCCTCCGCCAGATGGCCGACGGTGTTGATCACCATCAGCGTCCCCTTCCAGCTATTGGTGCGGTAGCGGCGCCTGATCCAGCCGTCCTCGAGATACCAATGGGGCAGCTCGCTCTTGAGCCGCTCTTCGACCTCAGCGTCGCTATAGGTGCGCTCCGGCGTTGCCATCGCATCCGACTTTTGAAACAGTAAGACACTCCCCGCTACCCCGACCATATCGAGAGGCTTGCGCCCGATCAATGGAGGCCTATCCCCCGCCAGCAAAAGGCGCAGGCGAAGCTCGCCTTCCATCGCACCAGGCGACGGTAACCACCACGGCGCGCCTGCATCTTGGCTTTCTCGATCCAAGCGGGCGGGGCACGCGGCCGTTCGGCTCGTTCGGGTTGTCGCTCGACCGGCCGGGCACGCGGTTGACGCTGCGACGCGCCGAGGCCCCCGAAGTCTCAGGCCCCGAGAGCGAGCGAGCGCTTCGCTACCTCACCGCCATCGCCAAGAGCTTCCGCTTTCCCAAGGCCTATGCGCTTAACGTCGAGGAGGCGATCCCGCCCCATGCCGGGCTCGGCTCGGGCACGCAGCTTGCGCTGGCGGTCGGCTCGGCCTTCGCCGCGCTTGGCGGCCTCCGCCTCGACGCGCAGGACGTCGCCGCGCGACTCGGCCGCGGCGCGCGCTCCGGCATCGGCATCGCTACCTTCGCGTTGGGGGGCGCCGTGCTCGACGGCGGCCCGCGCCCCGACGCGCCGCCGCAACTCGTCAGCCGGCTCCCCTTCCCGTCAGCCTGGCGCGTGCTACTGATTCTCGATCCAGGCGCGCAAGGTCTTGCCGGAGCGGGCGAAACCGCCGCCTTCGACCAGCTTCCCGATTTCCCCGAAAGCGAGACCGCGGAGCTTCGCCGGCGCATCCTGCAGGGCGCGCTCCCGGCCCTTGCCGCTTGCGACTTCGCCGGGTTCTGCGCGCAGGTCGGCTATCTCCAGGCGGTCATGGGCCGCTATTTCGGCCCGCTGCAAGGCGGGGCCTATACCAGCCCAGCCGTCGGTGCGGTGCTCGAATGGCTGCGCGGCCAGGGTCTGACCGGGATCGGCCAAAGCTCGTGGGGACCGACCGGCTTTGCCTTCGTCCCCTCGCAAGCTTCCGGCGAGGCGCTGCTCGGCGAGGTCACCGCCCGTGGCCACGATACGGGCCTCGGCTTCGAGCTCGCGCAGGGGCGGAACGAAGGCGCGATCATCGAGACGAGCCAGGTCGAAATTCGCTAACGCAGCCCGCAGAGCGAAATCCCTTGAGGTTGAACCATGATTTCTCGCTAGCTTTTTGTTTGAGCGTGATCTTTTCGGAAAACCGGTTCCCACTTTTCCGGATCATGCTCTAGAGACTTTCCGCCGGCCTCCGGTGTGGTAAAGCGAGGCCGCCACAAAGCAGGGAGATGCCTACGTCCATGCCGAACCCCCGGATTCTGCATATGCTCACGCCGCTCAAGCATATGAGCCCGTTCGACGTGAATATGGGCCTCGATGCGGGCTTCGATCACGCGATCCCTTACACCAACGTCACCATCGACGATGTCTACGGCCTGGTGCAGGACGCGATCTTCTCGCGTGGCCCTGAAGGCATCAAGCGCACCGCCATGTTCATCGGCGGCAAGCGCGCCATCGAGGCGCTCGACATGCTGGACCGCGCCAAGAAGGCGATGGTGCCGCCGTTCGAGATCTCGGTGCTGGCCGACCCCGCCGGCTCCTTCACTACCGCCGCCGCCATGGTCGCCTGCGCCAAGAAGGCGTTGCGCGAGAAATTCTCGGTAGATCTCACCGGCCTTCGCGTCATGGTGTATGGCGGCACCGGCGTGGTCGCGTTCGCCTCAGCGGTCATCGCCGTCGGCGATGGCGCCAAGGCGACGCTGGTCGGCTATGACGGGCCTGAGCGCGTCAAGAAGCTCGCGTTTCAAGCGCATGCGCGCTTCGACGTTGCACTCGACTATGCGGACGGGTCGACCGAGGAGCAGAACACGGCGTTGGCGCACGAGGCCGATATCATCTTCGCGGCGGGGCCTGCCGGGCGGCGTCTGCTCACCACGCGACCAGCTCAAGGACGCGAAGGAGCTCAGGGTCGCCGCCGATGTCAACGCCGTGCCGCCGTCCGGCGTCGAGGGCGTCGGCGTCAACGACAACGGCAAAGCCATCCCCGGGACCAACGCGGTCGGTATCGGCGCGCTGGCCATCGGCAACATCAAGTACAAGACCGAGTTCGGCCTGTTCAAGATGATGATCGACAGCGAGAAGCCGATCTATCTCGATTTCAGGGACGCTTACGCCCTTGCCCAGAAGCTGGTCGGCTGAGCGCCCGGCGCTGCTGATCGCGGCCGTCTCGGGACGGGCGCTGGCGCAATCGGCACGCCGTGCCGGGCTCGTTCCGCTGGTCGCGGACTTCTTCGGAGATCGCGACACGCAACAGGCGGCCCATGCCTGCCGCAAGCTCGACGGCGATATCGCCCGCGGCTTTCAGTGGACGAGCCTCGCTCGCGCGCTTCGGGCGCTCGCCGCATCGAGCCCCGCCCCCATCCTAGGTCTCGTCTACGGCTCTGGCTTCGAGGACCGGCCTAAGCTGCTCACGCGGATCTCCGCGCGCTGGACGCTGCTCGGCAACGACGCGGCGGTCGTCGAGCGGCTCAAGGATCCGGACATCTTTTTCGCCGAGCTTGACCGGCTCGGCGTCGCCCACCCGGCGACATCGCGCAAGCGGCCCGCGAAGGGCGCGTGGCTCATGAAGCGCGAAGGCGGAGCCGGCGGCAGCCATATCGCTTCTGGCTCACGCGCAGCTAACAGTGGCGAATTCTATTACCAGGAGCGCCTCGAGGGACGCCCGATCTCGGTGCTGTTCGCCGGCAATGGCAGCGAGGCGCGCGTGCTCGGCTTCAGCGAGCAATGGACCGTGCCATCCAAACGGAGCCCATGGCGCTATGGCGGCGCGGCGCGACCAACCCGTCTGCCGGCCGCCGCCAAGGCGGCGATGGTCGTGGCGGTAGAGCGCATGACCGAAGCGTTCGGCATCGTCGGCCTCGCCTCAGCCGATTTCATGGTGGAAGGCGGGAGCGCGCTGCTGCTCGAGATCAATCCGCGCCCCGGCGCCACGCTCGATATCTTCGACAGCCCGCGCGCGCCCCTCGTCGCGCTTCATCTCGACGCAGTGCTCAAGCGCAAGCTCCCCAAGGCGCGACTCACTCTCGCTGGCGCCATGGCCTCTTCCATCGTCTTTGCGCCCCGCGCCGTAACCGTGCCGTTGACCATGACTTGGCCCGATTGGGCCGCCGACCGGCCAAATCCGGGTGAACTTATCGACAAAAACCGCCCGATATGCACTGTGTGGGCGCGCGCCGCCACGAGGGCGGCCGCCAAGCGTCTGATCACGGCGCGCACGACAAAAGTCCTGGCAAATCTTGAGGTTGGAAGCAGGGGGGATGACGGTGAACAAATTGGACAAAAAGACGGAAGAGAGCGCAACGCGCCAAACGGAATGGCCGAGCGTCAACGCCACGGTCGAGCCGCTGGTCAAGGCACTCGTCGACGAGGCGCAGGCGCTCAGGGTTGAGGTGAGCAGGGGCACGCTCGGCGAATGCCGCATCGATTGCGGCGTGCGCGCAGTGGGCGGGTTGGAAGCCGGGCGCCGCATCGCCGAGATCTGTCTCGGCGGGCTTGGCAGCGTGTCGCTGGAGACCACCAACCACGAAAGCTCCTGGCCGTTCATGGTGACCGTGCACACGAGCCAGCCGGTGCTCGCCTGCCTTGGCTCGCAATATGCCGGCTGGAGCCTCTCGGTCGACGACAAGGGCAAGAAATACAACGTGCTCGGCTCAGGCCCGGCGCGCGCGATCGGCTCGTCGGAGAAGCTGTTCGACGAGCTCGGCTATCGCGACGAGGCGGCGAGCGCGGCTCTGGTGATCGAGGCCGACCGCGCCCCACCCCCGGCCCTGGTCGAAGCCGTCGCCAAGGCCTGCAAGCTTTCGCCCGAGCGGCTGACCTTCATCTACGCCCCGACATCGAGCCTTGCCGGCACGGTGCAGATCGCCGCACGCTGCCTCGAGGTCGCGCTGCACAAGGCGCATGAGCTGCACTTCCCGCTCGACCATATCGTCGACGGCATCGCCACCGCGCCGCTGCCGCCGCCGGCGCCCTCGTTCGTCGCCGCAATGGGGCGCACCAACGACGCCATCATCTATGGCGGTCGCGTGCAGCTCTACGTCACGGGCGGCGACAAGGAGGCCAAGGCGCTCGCCGACAATCTGCCGAGTCTCACGTCGAAGGATTACGGCAAGCCGTTCGCCGAGATCTTCGGCGCGGTGAAGGGCGATTTCTACGCCATCGACCGCATGCTGTTCAGCCCTGCCAAGGTGACGGTGACCGCGCTCAAGTCGGGACAGAGCTTCCAGGCGGGCCATATCGACACCGCCGTGCTGGCGCGCTCCTTTGCCTGACGCGATGACTGACGGGGCGGCACCTGACGCGAGCATCGTCCTGTTCGGCGATGGGCGCGACTGGCATGGCAAGAGCCTGTTGCGCGCCTTCAAGAAGCGCGGGCTCAGCCCCTTGCTCGTCCCGCTCGATGTATGCGGCTTCTCGACCGAGACCGCGACCGGGCTCGCCATCCCCGGGCTCGGCGACCGGCTGCCCGAAGGCGCCTTCGTCCGGTTCGTGCCCGGCGGCACATTCGAGGAGGTCACGCTCTATCTCGGCGTGCTGCATGCGCTCCGCGAGCTCGGCGTCGTCGTGTGGAACGACGCCCGCGCCATCGAGCGCTGCGTCGACAAGTCGACCACCACGTTCTTCCTCCAGCGCGAGGGACTGCCGACGCCGCGCACCTTCGCCTGCGTCGATCCGTTCGATGCCGCCTCGATTGCGGCCAGGCTGCTCGGCGACGGCAAGAAGCTGGTGCAGAAGCCGCTGTTCGGCGCGCAGGGCAAAGGCTTGCGTCTGATCGCCACGCTTGGCGATCTGGCGCCGCCGGAGGAGGTGAACGGGGTCTATTATCTCCAGGAGTTCGTTCCGCCGGCGCAGGCGCATCACCAGGACTGGCGGATCTTCGTGTGCCAAGGCGAGGTCGTTGCCTCCATGATCAGGCATGGCGCGAGCTGGATCACCAATATCAAGCAGGGCGCGCGCGCCAAGGCCGCGATCGCGAGCCAGGAACTGACCGAGCTCGCGGTGCGTTCTGCCGCTTGCGTCGGCGCCGACTATGCCGGTGTCGACATCATCCAGGCGCAAGACGGTGGTTTCCTCGTGCTCGAGGTGAACTCCATGCCGGCGTGGAACGGGCTCCAGGCCGTGAGCCGGCTGAACATCGCCGACCATCTCGTCGGCGCTTTTCTCGACGCGGCGCTGGGCGAGACCCGCCGCAAAGGCCAAGAGGGCGCTTGACCAGGGCCGCAAAGCTGAACCCGGTCGCTCAAGCCTTCCATGATTCATGCCTTGCCGAGCTCGATGCGCTGAAGCCCGGCAACGTGCATCGCCTCGGCGAGGACAAGCGCATGAGCGTCGCCGATTTCGAGGCGAGCGCGACAGCGTCCGCTCCCGCGATCGGGCGCGCAGGCCTTGCGGTCGGGAAGCGTATCCTGCGCGCCATCGAGGCGACCAGAGGCGCGGTCAAGCACAACACCAATCTCGGCATCGTGCTTATGGCGAGCCCCCTCGCCGCCGCCGCGCTCGGCCGCAAGAACGGCGATCTCAGAACCCGGCTCGGCGCGGTGCTCGATGGGCTGACGGTCGAGGATGCGCGCGATGCCTACTGGGCGATCCGCCTGGCGGAGCCCGGCGGTCTCGGCGCGGCACCCGAGCATGACGTGGCAGCCGACCCGCGCACCACCCTGCTCGAGGCGATGCGCGCGGCGGAGCTCAGAGACCGCATCGCCTGGAACTACACGCACGGCTATGTCGACATTTTCGAGCTCGGCCTCGCTTGGCTTAAGCGGGCGCGCGAGCGCTGGGGCGATTGCGCCTTTGCCGTGACCTCGGTCTATCTCGGCTTTCTCGCCCATATCCCCGACACACTGATCGAGCGGAAATTCGGCGCCAAAGTCGCCGCCTCGGTGCTGGATGAGGCGCGTCCAATCGAAGCGGGTTTGGCGGAATGTGCGGCGCCAGAGACCATGACCGCGCCGCTGATGGCCTTTGACCTGGCGCTCAAGGAGCGTGGGCTAAACCCGGGCACCTCGGCCGATCTTACCGTGGCGACGCTGTTCGCCGCGGCGCTCGAGGGGCTGGAAAAACCCCAATAAAGCTTAAAAATCTGCCCTTCGCTGCGGCCAACAATCGACTTGCCGATGTCGTAAGCCCCGGCTTATGTTCTCCCCGCGGAGCTCTTACCAGGAGTTGCGGACGGAGGCGCTTTACCCAAAGAACTTTCGTCGGCTTGCGGTCGGCGGTGTCACCGCCAGCGCCCGCTAAATTGCTCACTTAATCAGCCCATTAGGGAGGGGGTTTCATGCCCAAAATCAGTGGTACGTGTGTTGGCGAGTCGCTCGTCGGCGACGGCAACGAGGTTGCTCATATCGATCTGTTGATTGGTCCGCGCGGCGGTGCCGTGGAGCAGGCGTTCACGAATGCTCTGACCAACAACAAAGACGGCTTCACCACGCTGCTCGCGGTGGTCACGCCGAACCTTCTCTGCAAGCCCCCAACGATCCTCTACAACAAGGTGACCATCAAGGACGCACGCCAGGCCGTGCAGATGTTCGGCCCCGCGCAGTACGCCGTGGCCAAGGCGGTCGCCGATTCCGTCGCGGAAGGCGTCATCCCGGCCAACGAGGCCGATGACCTGTTCATCTGCGTCGGTGTGTTCATCCATTGGGAAGCCAAGGACGACAAGAAGATCCAGGACTTCAACTATCGCGCCGTCAAGGAATCCATCGCTCGCGCCGTCAAGGGCGAGCCGAAGGCCTCCGAGGTGACCGCGAAGAAGGATTCCGCGCACCACCCGTTCGCGGCCGGTTGAAAGGGAGAACCCCCAGGTCGGGGGGAACCCGGTAAAGACGGCGGTCCGGGCCCGATTCGGCGGTGGCTCCAAAGACTGGGTTTCTGACGAACGGGCGCGAAATAACAGCGCTCTGGATTGCAACGATAGATCGCCGCTCTCAGCTGAGGGCGGCGATCTCATTTTCAGTGATGGCGTTGGTGTGCAGCGCGGTCGCGATCAGAGCGCCGCTCGCCTCTAGCGCCTGGATCGCGGCAAGATCGCGCGCATCGCGCACGCCGCCGCCGGCGAACACCGCGCAGCTGCCCCCTGCCATGTCGAGGATGCCCTGCAAGCGGCCGATGTCGGGGCCGTCGCTTGTGCCGACGCGGGCGAGATCGATCGCGACCAACCGATTCGGCCAGAGCGCGGGATCGCTGAACAGAGGCTCGGGCCCCTGCCTCCCCTCAGAGGCGAAATCGAGCGACAGCACGACGCTCTCGCCGAACGCGGCATGGATGTCGCGCCAGTCGTCGACGCCGGCCAGGCTCTCGCTGCCGATGACGAGCGTGGCGCCAAGCGGCAGCCAGAAGGCGCAATCGGCAACATCGGAAAAGCCGGCATCGACCCAGAGCGTGGTGCCGGGCAGCGCGTAAGAGAGCCCGCGCACCAGCTCGAAATGATTGCCGATGCCCTCGATGGCGTCGAGATCGGCGATATAGAGGGCCGGAGAGCCGGTGACGGCGAGCATGCCGCGGGCGATTGCCGCCGGGTCGTCTGCCGGACCGAACGGGCTCATGATCGGGGCGTAGTCGGCGCGGCGGCCGGCCACGGCATGGACCGCGACGCCGCCCTTTAGGTCGAGGACCGGGATGACGGTGAAGTTGCTCATGGCGTTGGTTGGCGATCATTGTTCGTTTCACCGCCTGTCATTCCGGCTCTATGCCGGGCATCCACGTCATTTTTCTGCCAACGGGATAAGGTACGCTGGATGGCCGGGACAAGCTTTCGCCGGCCATGACGAAGGCTAGGACGAGGAATGAACGAGATGACTTCCGTCATTGGCTGGGATCTCGGCGGCGCCAACCTCAAGCTGGCGCGCCTTCAAGGCGGCCGCATCGCGCTGGTGGCGCAGATCCCCTGCCCCGTCATTCCTGACCGCAGCAAGTTCGATCGCGCTCTCGGCGAGGCGCTGAAGCTCTGCCCGAGCGGCGAAACCCCCCGCCACGCGGTCACCATGACGGGCGAGTTGTCGGATGTGTTCGCCACCCGCGAGGAGGGCGTCGCCTATCTGGTGACGATGATGCAGAACGCCATCGGTACCGAGCGACTTTCGATTTATGCGGGCGGCGCGGGATTCCTCGCGCCTGACCTTGCGGTCATGAGGCCGCTCGACGTGGCGTCGGCCAATTGGCACGCGAGCGCGGTGCTCGCAGCGGCACATTATCCAGACGGGCTGCTGGTCGATGTCGGCACCACCACCACCGATCTCGTGCCGCTCCGGGCTGGCGCGCCCGCCTCGCGCGGGGTGACCGACGGCGAGCGGCTCACTGAAGGCGAACTCGTCTACACCGGCGTGGTGCGCACGCCGGTGATGGCGGTTGCCCGCGAGGCGCCGTTCAAAGGCCGCGCGCAAGGGATCGCCGCCGAGCGCTTCGCCACGATGGCCGACGTCTATCGCCTGACCGGGGAGTTGCCCGAGGACGCCGATCCCTACCCGTCAGCCGATCTTCGCGGCAAGAGCGCAGCGGAAAGCGCGGCGCGGCTTGCCCGCATGCTCGGCCGCGACGCGAGCGAGGCTCTGCCCGACCAATGGGTCGATGTGGCGCGCCATTTCGCTTGCCTCCAATCCGCCGGGATCGAGGCCGCTTCGCGTCATCTGATCGGGCGCGAGCAACTTGAATCGGGAGCACCCATCATCGGCGCCGGCTGCGGGCGGTTCCTCGCGAAACGTCTCGCCGCGCAACTCGATGTTCCCTATCGCGACTTCGCCGACATGATCGACTGTGCGCCCGAGGCACGCGAGATGGCCGCGCGCTGCGCGCCCGCCGTCGCCGTGGCGATCCTGGGGGCCAAACCTGCCGCAGTTTAGCCCTTGCGGCTTCCGCTCGCCTGGACGATCTTCCGCGAAACTTATGTCAGGATCGGAGCCCGCGCTATCATGCCCCGTACGAGCAGCTGGAGCTTGCGCGACACCGAGCGCCTGATCGAGGGCAACAAGGCGCTGCTCGGCGAGAAGCACGAGCTGGTCGCCGTCACGCGCATCAGGAACGAGGCGCTGATCCTGCCCGACACGCTCGATTATCTCGGCAAGCATGTCGATGCGATCGTCGCCTATGACGATGCGAGCACAGACGAGACGGTCGAGATTCTGCGCGAGCATCCTAAGGTCGCGCTGATCATCGAGAATGACGCGTGGGAGCAGGACATGGCGGCGCGGCGCCTCGCCGAGGGCCGGCATCGCGGCCTCTTGCTGGACATGGCACGCGAGACGCTGCCGCATGACTGGATGTTGTGCTTCGACCCCGACGAGCGCGTGACCGGCGACATCAAGGGCTTTCTCTCAGCCCTGCCCGATGAGGTCGACGGCGTGCGGGTCAAGCTGTTCGACGCTTACATGACCGAGGGCGACCACGCGCCGTTCGGGCCCAACAGCGAGCTGATGGACTTCCGCCGGTTCTTCGGGCCCGAGCAGCGCGACATTCTGATGTTCTGGCGGGGCCGGCCCAAGATCCATTTCGCCGAGCATCATGCGCGGGAGCCCGGCGGCCTCGAAGTGATCGCCACCGACCTCTATTGCCAGCATTACGGCAAGTCGCTGTCGCTCGACCATTGGGAGGAGACTTGCGACTATTACATCAAGCACTTCCCGTTCGAGACCTACGGCAAGAAGTGGACCGAGCGCAAAGGCAAGGGCATCCATGCGCAGTCCGACTTCGCCCGGCCGCTCTACGAATGGGGCGATGAGCTGTTCACCAACGCGGTCAGAATCGAGCGATAGTCGTCGTTCTGTCGGCTGTGGCTCTTCACCACAGAGACAAACCCCCACCGATGCGCTGAGAGGTCCCGATGACACTGCTGCAGGCCATCATCCTCGGGGTCGTTGAAGGGTTTACCGAGTTCCTGCCGATTTCATCGACGGGGCACCTGATCTTGGCGAGCAGGCTTTTAGGCCTCGCCCAGACGGATTTTCAAAAGAGCTTCGAGATCGCGATACAGCTCGGCGCTATCGCGTCGGTGATCCTGCTTTATTGGCGCAAGTTCTTGGTGCCGGCGGTCGTTGGCCGCGTGCTGGCGGCGTTCGTGCCGACCGGTGTGATCGGCTTCGCCCTCTATCATGTGGTGAAGACGTATCTGTTCGACAGCGACACGGTCGTGCTGTGGGCGCTAGGATTGGGCGGCGTGGCGCTCATCGTGTTCGAGCTGCTGCACCGCGAGGGAGACGATGCCGTGGCCGATGTCACGGCGATCCCTTACTCCAAAGCGTTCCTCATCGGCTTGTTCCAAAGCCTTTCGATCGTGCCGGGCGTATCGCGGGCCGGAGCCACCATCGTCGGCGGACTCATTCTTGGCCTGAAGCGCAGCACGATTGTGGAGTTCTCCTTCCTGCTCGCGGTTCCGACCATGCTCGCCGCGACCGGCTACGACCTCTACAAGAATGCCGCGTCCTTCGCGCCGCAGGAATTTGGCGTTCTCGCTGCGGGCTTCATCGCCTCGTTCGTGGTCGCTCTCGTCAGCATCAAGTTCCTGCTGGCCTTCATCCGCACCCGCACCTTCATACCGTTCGGTATCTACCGCATCGTGGTCGCCCTCGCCTTTGCGTTCCTGTGACGCGCAAGGCTCATGCCGACGCCGTTCTCATATTATCGGCGTGAAGATCGAGCGGAGAGCTTCTAACGCGCGCGCGCGTCCGTCGGCGCGGCGGCGCTCGATGCCTTCTGACGAGAAATCGCGAAAGCCGTATTGATCGGCCACCTCTTTCGCCGGAAGCGAGATCTCGACCGAGTTGACGTGCTTGTACCTGCGCGCCGCCTCGACCTGCGCGGCCACCTCGGGGGGAAGCTCACCCGGCACGAGACCGGCAAGCGATTCGATCGTGCCGATCAGCTCGTTGATGCGGCTCGCCGTCTTCTTGTCCTGCTGCGTTCGATTGCCGAATCTGAGCTGGTTGATGCGCTCATTCACTTCGAGCAGCGAGCTCGGCCGCTTTGCCTCGGCCGGGAACAGATTCATGATTACCAGCACCCGATCGATGTCCTCTCCGGTGCTGAACGCGTCGATCGCGTCGCCGAGCGGGGTGTTGTCGACCAGACCGCCGTCCCAATAGGCGCGGAGCTCGCTGCCCTCTTCGATGTCGGTCCAGGGGAACTGCGGCGGCAGGCTGCCGCTCGCCAGTACATGGCGCGGGCCGATGGTGGTCTGCGTCGCCTTGCGCACGGGCCGGTTGGAGAATCTTTTCAGCTCGCCCTTCTCGACATCCACCGCGGTCACGACGAAGGCGGTCTCGCTCGCATTCAGAGCGTCGAAGTCGATATGCTCGGCGAGCGTCCTGAGCAGCGGGTTGGTGTCGTAGAGATAGGTCCAGCTCGACAGCGCCAGAAGATCGGGACGCATGGCATAGAAGCGCGGCAGTCCGTAGAGCGACAGGTCGCGGGCGATATGCGCCGGCCAGAAGAACGGCGTCGTCAGCGCGAAGTCGTTCCACAGCGCCGCGAGCCGCCGCCGCGCGTCGAGGCGGTTGGCCGAGCCCACCACGCAGGCCGCGTTGATGGCGCCGATCGAGACCCCGGTGACGGCCTTGAGCGTGACATCGCGGCCTTTGGCGATCGCGGCGTCGATCAGCTCGAGCAGGGCGGTGATGGCGCCATATTCGTAGGCGCCGAGCGCGCCGCCGCCTTGCAGCACGAGGCCGATCTCGGTCGCCTTGGTCGGTTGTGTGGCCATGGGCTCGCAGCGTCCGGCTGAACCCACATATTATAGGCCGCGCGATCGAGCCGACAGGGCGAAAGACGTTATTGATGGTGACGCACGATGCTTGGCCAGACCCGCGCCAGTCGTGCTACGAAGACCGGCCAATGCAAACTTGGGAGGTTAGCTTGCGTCAAATCCTCATCCTCACGACCGTCATGATCCTCGGCGGCTCCGGCTTGTCCGCCCTGCCGGCGAGCGCAGCCCCATTGCCGCGCGCGAGCGCCTACGGCCCCGCTTCCGCTACGGTCGAGAGGTCGACTATTGGCGCCACTACTGCAAATTCCACGACTGCACCGGTCCTAACGTCGCGGTCACGGTCGATGCGCCCCCGCCTGTCGTGAACCCGGACAACCCGGCGATCATCGCCATCGTGCCGATCCGCCCGGTGAGTTGCGGCGAGTTCCATTATTGGAATGGCGCGGCGTGCGTCGATGCGCGCTACAACAAAGTCTATACCGGCCCGCGCTAGCGCCCGCATGCTTGCCATGCGCAAGGGCTAGGGCGGCGTTTCGCCGCTCGGGGGAATGCGCGGCCTGAGCGATGGGTCGACGCCGGTGATGCCGCCGAGATAGCTCAGGATCGCCGACACTTGATCCGGGGAGAATTGGATTTGCGGCATGTCGCGGTGGCGCGAGCCCATGCCTTCGGCGAAGCCTTCCTCCAACTGCTCGATCGGATATTTGAGATAGACCTCACGAAGCGGCGGCGCCTTGGCGAGCGGGCTCACGCCGGTCGCGTCGATCGAATGGCACCTTGCGCAATTCTTCTCGAGGATGGCCTTGCCGGCGGCCGCGTCTGAATCGCCGGCGGCGCGCGCGGCGCCAGTGGTTGCCGCAAGCAGCATGACAAATGCCAAGCCATGACGAGGCAGAAGAACGCCAGCCACCGGTCATCCTCGCGAAAGTCACCCAGCAAAGGGGTGAGCACCGAGACAGCAAGACTACGCCCATCCCGATCAACCGCCTAGTCGCGGCGGCTGACCTTGGTCAGACCGCTGGCGATCTGAGCGTGCACAGCCCGTAATGGTCGTAGATCACCGACTGCATCGGCCGGTCGGGCCAATAGAGGCGGAACAGCTTGCCGACCGTCGTTGCATCGGCGACGGTAAGGCCTGCCTCGCGCGCGAGCGCAGGCAAATCGTCGAGCCCGTAGGTCCAGGGCGCACCCATGGCGGCGAAGCGCTCGACGAAGGCGGTCGCTCCCGGCTCTCCCGTGGTCATGCCGACCACCGCCTCATCCATGTAGTCGAAGGCGATGGCGAAGCGCCGCACACTGTCCTTGAGATCGGTGAGCACCTTCATCACGTAAGGACGCGTGAGGTACATCGTGTTGCCTTCCCAGATGAAGAATGAGGGCAGGCTCGGGTCGAAGCCGTTCGCCTTGAGCAGGGCGATCACGCCGGAGGTGACGTAATTGGCGGAGATCAGCGTCACGTGCGCATCGGTGCCGGTCTCCGCATAGCGCGCCTTCTTGAGGTCGAGCGTTCCGGCATCGTCGATCTCGAAATAGGCGACGCCGGGAGCTGCCTTGCGCACGGGCCGCGTGTCGAGGCCCGAGCCAAGGATCACCACCTGCTTGCAGCCTTGCGCGATCTGCTCGCCGAGCCGGTCGTCGTAATAGCGTGTCCTGAGGCGCGGCATGTGCTCGCCGGCCGGGAAATCGGCCTTGATCGCGTCAGCCGCGGCGCGCGTCCGCGCATCGAGGAAGATGGGCACGATGGGGTCGACATAGAGCGGGTGCGCTTCCTCATTCTCGCGCGCGCGGAACTCCGCGACGACAAAGGCCGTACCGGTCACTTCTCTCACTTCGCTCATCGCGCGTTCCTTCGTTGATCGGTCGCTATGTCGGGGAGTTCGATGACAGGGGTTTAGCGCGGCTTAAGGCGACGCGTGCTTGTAATGGTCCTCGATCTTCTCGATCAAGAGCCGCCAGGCCTCGTGCTCGCGGGGGCCTGCGGTCTTCTCAACGGCGATCTGGAGATAGCCAAGCTCGCGCTCAATCTTCTCACGCGGCAGCATGTGCAAGCGGGTGGCGAGGATCGCCGCCTCGATCACCGCGGCTTGCGCGCGGTTGAAGCCCAAGAACGGCGCGTGCATCGCCTGATGCACCACGCGGCAATGAAAGCGCGGCCGCTGCTCGTCCTCCTCGATCGCCTCGACCCTGAGCTCGGCATGGGACAGAGCACCGTCGAGCACGACGCCAGGGACATGCGTCGCCGGGCGGGTCGGCCAATCCTTGCGGCCGGTCAGGCAGCCGGCGAACACCAGCACGTCGTCGGTGAAATTGGCGACGGCAAAGGGCGTGGCCCGGAGATTGTCGAGCGTGGTCGAGGGACGGAACGGGGCGATGATCCAGCCTTCGTCCTCCTCGCCTTGACGCGGCGGCGCGGCGATCAGGCCGAGCGGGGCGATATGCACCCTCCCCTCATCGCTCAGCGTCGTGACGATGCATTCCCGGATCATGGGCATGGCGGCTAAACCGTTTTCATTTCGCTTTGCGGCTCTGCTTGGCGATCAGAGTATGGCCCGCCTCTTTCAGCCGCGTCTTGTCGTCGGCCGGCGCGTCGGCGGCGACGCCCCAATCGAGCGGCTCGTCCTGGGCGTAGCGCTTGGCGAGCCGCCAGGCAATCTCGGCACGGGCGAGCTCGGTGCCGAGATAGAAGGCGTGCGCGCCGTCGGCCTCGACACCGAGCTTGGGGAATAGATCGAGCGCGCTCTGCGCCACGTGATGGCCATCGCGGTTATAGACGTGGATGCCGTCCTCGGCGATCTCGATGCGGAAGTTCTTGTCGCGCACCTCGCGCGCGGTCTCGGCGATCTCCTGCGGCGTGAGCGGAAACGGCCGGCGCGAGTGAAGCGCGAGCAGCCCGTCGGCATAGTCCTTCGGCAGGTCGTGCTCGGCGCGCGAGGCATACATGATACGGCGGGCGAGGTCGTGCTCCTCGACGGTGCGGCGCGTGTGCGGGCTGACTTGCACCACGAGCACGTTCCTGATGTGAAGCTCCGAGGCGATGCCGAGCAGGATTGCGGTGATGCCGGTCGTGTCGGCGTCGGTCAGCTCGGTGAGATTGCCGGTGCCCATCAGCATCTCGGCGTTCGGTCGCGCGCGACGCACTTCCGCATAACGCTCGAGCGAGCGCATGAAGCCGAAATTGATGGGATCGAGCACGGGATCGACCAGGTAGGCGTGCCCCTTGGCATCGAGCGCGTCCATGGCGCGATAGAGCGAATCCATGTCGCCGTGCTCCTTGGGGATCAGCACCGGCACTGAGGCAACCTGATCGGCAATATGCAGCGTCTCCTCGTGGAGGCTGAGCAGATAGTCTGCGCCGGCCTTGCCGCCGCGGAGCAATTCGTCGGTGTCGGCCGAATCGACGCTGACCTTGTAGCCCTTCTCTTTCAGCGTCCGGATCGCCTGTTCGAGATGGGGAAAGGGCGTGTCGGGCAGGCAGCCGAGGTCGATCACGTTGGCGCCGCGCTGAACATAGTCTTGCGCGCGGGCAACGATGACCTCGACCGGAAGCGCCGAGGCATCGACGATCTCGGCGAAGATCTGAATGTCGTAGCGCGTCATGTCGGCGGCCTTCCGGGCGCGGCCGAAAAACATGGGAATGTCCTTGAGCTCGTCGGGTCCGCGCACGACCGGCACGCCGAAGCTCGTGCTGAGGCGAGAAAGATCGGCGCGGCAGCGGCCGGGCAGCATGATCTTGTCGGCCTCGACCGGCGTCTTGAGGCGCCGCAGGATGATGTCCTCGGTCATCAGCGCCGCGACCTTGACGCCGATATCGAGCACCTTCCAGTCGAACGGCGCTTTCATGCCGCTGAGCACGGCCTCGAGCCTGGCCTTCGCCAAATGTCCGGTCAGGAACAGGATGCTCTCAGCCATTTCAGGGTCGCGCTTTGTGGGCCTAGCCGCCCTTCTACCCTGCTTCGCGGGCGAAGCCGAGAGTATGCAGGGTGTCATTCCCGCGAAAGCGGGAATCCAGTAGACGCTGGAATTCATCGGTCGTGAGCGCGGTGGTTACTGGATTGCCCGGTCAAGACGGGCAATGACACAGGAGCGGGTGCGGCTAGTCGATCTCGGCGCCGCAGGGCCTATCGCCCGAAAGCGCGGCGGCGAAGGCAGCCTGGTCGAGCCGGCCGAGCAAGACCGCGGGCACGCCAGCCTCTTTCAGCATGGCCGGAAAGGCCGCATCGACCACGCCGTCACGGGCAAGCTGCTCGGCGCTGACCTGCTTCTGGGGTTTGCGCGCGATCGACTTGATCAGGTAGCAACGCCTGGCGCCGAGCCGCCGCGCGAGCCAGAGCGCGAGGCTGTCGGAGGTGATGCGCCAGCTCTCCTCGATGTCGGTCCGCTCGGCGATCAGCTGGTATGGCGCCCACACCCCGACCAGACCGCGGCCGAGCGCGTCGCCGAGCTCGGCCTCGGTCGCGCCCACGACGAAGCCTGCCCGCATACCCGCGACCGCCCAGGCGAGCTGATCCATGGCGAGCAGCGCCATGCGATGGGCCGCGGAATCGCCGAAGCCGAGCTCCGCCTGGCAGGCGCGCACCTCATCGGCGAGTGCCCCTCCCCCCGGCACTACGATTATCGGGCGGCGTGCCGCGGCGATCGCGTCGAGCCAAGACGACAGCTCCGGCGCGCGCACGACGCTGCCGCCGAGCTTGACGATGACCGGGCGGATGTCGGCCGGGAGCGCCACGGATTCGGCATCCTCACGCAAGACGGCCTCGCGCATCCTCACGCCCTCCCCTTGCCGCGCCTGATCTCGACGCCGACGGCGCCCGGCTCCTTGTCGAGCTTTTCGATTCTGACGGTGACCGCCGAGGCGCGCGGGTGAGCGAGACAATGCATCGCCACATCCTCGGCCAGGGTCTCGACCAGATTGATGTGGCCGCGCGCGACGAGGTCCTTGATGCCCTGGATGATCGTGTCGTAGTCGAAGGCGCGGTCGATATCGTCGTCGAGCGCCACGGTCGTCGGGATCACATCGACATCGACGCTGAAGCGCACGCGCTGGGTCACGCCCTTCTCATGGGTGTAGACGCCGATCTCGACGTCGAGCACGAGGTCGTGCATGAACACGCGGTCGAGGGCAGTCGCGGCGATCTTGCGCTTGGCGCTGCGCTTGAGCTTGGCGCGGCCGGTTCGCTTAGCGGCCTTCGATTGCTTGTCCGCCATCTGCGGCTCACTCCGTCGCGGCGCGCAAAGCCGCACACTGGTTTAGCATGGAGCCGGCGAGAGATCAGGCGTTGCGGCGCCGGCCGCGGCTCGGGGACCGCGCGGAATGAGCGCACGGATCGCCGCGCATGCTTCCGCATCGAGATTTGCCCCCCTCGCCAGCCCCGCGCAGAGCGCACCGCGGAAGCCGAGAAGATCGGGCTGAAGCGCGAGCAGCTTCGCCACATGCGCCGCCCTGAGCGACCCGGCCAGCCCAACCAGCAGGCCTTCAGCTCGCGCATCCGCCACGAAGCGGGCCAGTGCTGCCGGCGGCAGATGGTCGAGCAGCGAGCTCCCGTCCTTGCCGGCGGTATCGAGCATCACGCCGCGGGCGCCGATCCGCGCCGCGCTCGATATCGCATCGAAGCGCGGCAGCACGTCGGCAAAGACGACGAGGATGAGGGACACGCTCTGCGTCTCGGCGGCGAGCAGGTTCAATGACCGCTCGGCGTCACCATCGGGAAACAGGCCGAGCTTGACGTGATCGACGCCCAACGCGGCGATCTCCCGCACGGCGTCGCGGATGGTCTCGGGGCGCATCGGCAGATCGCCGACCGTCGCGCTGACCTCGGCGCGTCCGGCGACGCGCGCCACGCATGCGGCGATCGCGCACGCGTCGAGAGCGCCGAGCGCGCCCTTGGCAGGGTCTTTCAGGTCGATGATGTCGGCGCCGGCGGCGAGCGCGGTGTCGGCCTCGGCCACGCCGCGCACGCTCGCGAGAAATCGCGTCATGATTTCGGCCGGCAGGCGGGCGCCTTCAAGCATCAGCGGAACAGCCAGCCGAACATGCCGGCGCCGCCGCTGCCTTCTCCGCCGCGCCGCGCGCGGCGTGCGCCGGCTCCGCCACCACTGCCAGGAGGGACAGCGCCGCTATTGTCGGCGGCACGCGGCTGCTCGAAGCCCCAGAAGTCGGTCGGAGCCGGGGCCGTCCGCCGCGCCTTGCGCAACTGGACCTCGCTGGCGTTGCCGTCAGGGTCGGTGACGACCACCGAAACCGCCTGCCAGTTCCATTGCGCGGCCGCGGGCCCCCAGCTATGCGGCTCGATGGAGATGACCTTGTTGGCGCGCGTGTCGACGATGGCGACATATTCGAGACTCGTGTCGCCGCTCTCGCCGAAATCGCCGGCGTAATACTGCAACAAGCCGATGCCGGTGAGCGCGTCCTTGAGCAGCTTCCATTCCTGGATCTTGGGCTTGCCCGAGCCGAACATTTCGAGCTCGACCCTGAGCGAGGGATATTTATCGTTGCTGGCGATATAGCGGTCGGGGGCCGGCTCCTTGATCACCCAGCCGTCCTCCGGCGGACCCAAGGGCTGGCCGGCTTCCTCGGGCACCTCTTGCGCTAGACGCAGCAACGCCTCGCGGCTTTCGGTCTGGAATGGGTCCTGCACGAGAGCGTTGCGATAATCGACGATCCCCTCGTCGGTGCGGTACAGCGCCTCGTAGATATTGCCCCTGATGCGCAGAGCGAGCGGATCGGTCGGCGTGATCTGGAGCGCCTGATTGACGTCTTCCAGCGCGTCGTCGTTTTGCTCGGCCTGGAGCTTGGCCTCGGCACGCATGGCGTAAGCCCGCACGCTCTTCGGGTCGAGCTCGATGGCCTTGGTCAGATCGCCGATGGCATCGTCGAAGCGGCGGTTCTGCGTGAAGAGAACACCGCGTTCGATATAGGCGTCGGCGAGATTGGGCTCGGCCTCGATCGCCTTGTTGAGATCGTCGGACGCCAGATTGAACTTCTTGTCGCCGGAATAGGCGCGGGCCCGCAGCAGCAAGAGATCGGGGTGCGGCTGATCGGGCTCGAGCGTCATGGCTTGCGTCGCGTCGTCGGCAGCCTCCTTGAAGTCGCCGATGGCGAGATAGGCGTCGGCGCGGTTGTGATAGGCCGCGGCATATTTCGGGTTGAGGGTGATGGCGCGGCTGAAATCGCGCACCGCGGCGTGATAGCGCTTCAACTCGGCATGGGCCTTGCCCCGCCCGTTATAGGGCACGGCACTTTGCGGCATCAGCTCGACCGCCTTGCGGAAATCCTGGAAGGCGGGATCGAATTGCTCAAGCTCGGCGCGGGCGTTGCCGCGGTTGTTGTAGGCCGCGCCGTAATTCGGCGAGAGCGTGATGGCGCGGTCGAAGTCCTTCACCGCCTCGTCGGGATGGCCGAGATCCATCAGAGCGTTGCCGCGATTGTTGTAAACCGTAGGGCTGTCGGCGGCGAGCTGGATCGATTTGTTGAAATCCTCGATCGCCTCCTTGGTCTGCTTCAGCCGCCATTTGGCGACGCCCCGGTCGCTATAGATGCTGGCCTCGATGAAGTCGGCGATCTCCGGCGCGGTCAGAGCCTGATCGTAAGAGGCGATGGCCTTGTCGTAGGCGCCACGCATCAATGCGGCAGCGCCTTCGCGCGCGCGGAGCAGGGTCTGGTCGTCCTCGGCGGCGCAGGCCAAGGAGGCGAACGCGGCGACGGCCAGTACGAAGACCGGAAGCTTGATCCGTGACGGATGCATTGGCGGCGAGGAATCCCGTTTCCTGCGAACCTTCCCTCTCATGTCTCCCATAAGGTCGGAGTGTGTCAATAACGGGTCGCGGGGCGGTCTATGAGTGGCTTTTTCCTCGGTTTTCCCGACCCAGCCTAGCCCTGCAGGCCGCGCAGCACCTGGGGCAGCATCTCCGGAAGGTCCTCGGCGATCAGGCCGGGGCCGAAGGCCTCAGCCGCGGCGCCATGAAGCCAGACGGCGGCGCTTACGGCGGCGAAGGGCGGCATCCTCTGAGCGAGCAGCCCGAGCACCATGCCGGCGAGCACGTCCCCGCTCCCCGCCGTCGCCAGCCAAGGACTCGTCGTGGCGTTGATCGAGGCGGTGCCGTCGGGCGCCGCGACCACGGTGTCCGAGCCCTTGAGCAGCAGGATCGCGCCAGAGCGGGCCGAAGCCTGCCGCGCGCGTTCGAGCTTGGAGGGGCCGGCAATGTCGCCGAACAGCCGCGCGAACTCCCCGTCATGCGGGGTGAGCGCCACCGGCGCCGCGCGCTTCGCTATTGCCGCGAACAGCTTGGCGGAATCGCCGGCGAAGCTCGTGATCGCATCGGCATCGAGCACGACGGCGGCTTGAGACGCCAGCGCCGCCAGCACAAGCGCCTTGGTGCGCTCGCCGACGCCAACGCCCGGTCCGATCAAGACGGCGTTCCTGCGCTTATCCTCCAGCAGGCTCGTAAGCGCGCGGGCATCGTCGGCCTCGCGCACCATGATGGCGGTCAGCGCCGACGCATTCACCGCGAGCGCGTCGCGCGGGCTTGCAACCGTGACGAGGCCCGCTCCAACCCGAAGAGCACCGCGCGCGGCGAGCCTCGCAGCGCCCGTGCTGTAGAGCGGTCCGGACACCACGACCGCGTGGCCGCGCGCATATTTATGGCCCTGCGGCGTCGGCCAGGGGAAGCGCGCAAGCCAAAGCGGCGGCACGTTGGCGAAGGTCCTGGGCTTGATGGCGTCGAGCACGCTTGCCGGAGTGCCGATCTCGGCGAGGGTGACCTCGCCGCAATGGAGCCGCCCCGGCAGCAGCAGATGCCCCGGCTTCAGGCGGAAGAAGGTGACGGTCGCTTGCGCCTCGATGGCAATGCCCCTCACCTCGCCGGTCGTGCCGTCGATGCCGCTCGGCACGTCGATGGCGATCACGGGAAGGCTTGAGGCGTTCACGGCCTCGATGAGAACGGCATAGTCGCCCTCGATCGAGCGCGTCAGCCCTGCGCCGAACAGGCCGTCAACCACGACATCGGCGCCGGCGAGGATGGCGGCGGTGAGAGGCTCGCGCGCGCCGGCGAAGCGCTTGGCGTTAGCGGCGGCATCGGGCGGGAGACGCGCCGGGTCTCCCTTGAAGGCGAGCCTCACTTTGTAGCCGCGCTCGGCGAGATGGCGCGCAGCCACGAAACCGTCGCCACCGTTATTGCCGGGTCCGCACAGGACGGCGACCGTGCCGGCATCCGGAAAGCGCCGCGCGACCTCATCGGCGACGGCGCGGCCGGCATTCTCCATCAAGGTCAGGCCGGGAATGCCGCCGGCGATGGCGAGACGGTCGGCCTCGCCCATCTCCTCAGCGGTCAGAAGCTCGATCATAAATTCAGCCGATCCCGAGATTGCCTGCTTCCTGATAAAGCAGAGGCGGTATAAAGAGGACAGCCCAAGCAGCTGGTCCTTCCAATCTGCACAATTGTTGTGCATATAGCCCATGTCTTGAGCAGTAGCATTTTACCCATCCCCACAAGCGTCCGCCCCGCCGACATAGAACCTTGAAACGAGAGACAAAACTTGCGTCTTGAGGATTGGCATAGGGCGTGCTTCGGCTGGACGCAGTTTTTGCGGGATGGCGAACGGAAGCGCGCGGCTAAGCGCTATTCTGCGTCCAAGGGAGGTGCAGCGAAGGAATGAAGAAAATCGAGGCTATCATCAAGCCATTCAAGCTCGATGAGGTGAAGGAAGCCCTACAGGAAATCGGCTTGCAGGGCATCACGGTGACCGAGGCCAAGGGTTTCGGGCGGCAGAAGGGCCACACCGAACTTTATCGCGGCGCCGAGTATGTCGTCGACTTTCTCCCCAAGGTGAAACTCGAACTCGTGCTCGGCGACAGCATGGTAGAAAAGGCGATCGATGCCATCATCGCTTCGGCCAAGACCGGCCGTATCGGCGACGGCAAGATCTTCGTGTCCAATGTGGAAGAGGCTGTGCGGATTCGCACGGGCGAAACCGGGAACGATGCCATTTAATATGGAGTTGCGAGCAAAGCCGGCGCCAAGGCCGGTTCGTCTTATCGCCGCCACAGGCTTCAGGCGGCTCAATCAACCAGATGACAGGGGAGTAAAATGGCCGACGCCAAGAGTGTGACCAAGAAGATCAAGGATGAGGAGATCAAATACGTTGACCTGCGCTTCACCGACCCGCGCGGCAAGATGCAGCATGTCACGATGGACGTCAGGGAGATGGACGAGGACGCCTTCGCCGAGGGCATCATGTTCGACGGCTCCTCGATCGCCGGCTGGAAAGCGATCAACGAGTCGGACATGAAGCTGATGCCGGACCCCTCCTCCGCGGTGATCGACCCCTTCTTCGCTCAGAGCACGCTCGCGGTGTTCTGCGACGTGCTCGAGCCCTTGACCAACGAGCCCTATGAGCGCGACCCGCGCGGCATCGCCGGCAAGGCGCAGAACTATCTCAAGCAAACCGGCGCCGGCGACACCGCGGTGTTCGGTCCAGAGGCCGAGTTCTTCGTGTTCGACGACGTGCGCTTCAAGGCTGAGCCGTTCAATTGCGGCTACAGAATCGACTCGATCGAGCTGCCCTCGAACATGGACACCGAATACGAGATGGGCAATCTCGGTCACCGTCCGCGCACCAAGGGCGGCTACTTCCCGGTGCCGCCGATCGACTCGGCGCAGGATCTCCGCTCGGAGATGCTGTCGGTGATGGCCGACATGGGCGTGGTCACCGAGAAGCATCACCATGAAGTGGGCGCGGCGCAGCACGAGCTCGGCATCAAGTTCGGCCCGCTGGTGAAGATGGCCAACTCGATGCAGATCTACAAATACGTGATCCACCAGGTGGCGCAGGTCTATGGCAAGACCGCGACCTTCATGCCGAAACCGATCTTCGGCGATAACGGCTCGGGAATGCACACCCACCAGTCGATCTGGAAGGACGGCAAGCCGATGTTCGCCGGCGACAAATACGCCGACCTATCGGATATGGCGCTCAATTATATCGGCGGCATCCTGAAGCACGCCAAGGCGCTCAACGCCTATACCAACCCGCTCACCAACTCCTACAAGCGGCTGGTGCCGGGCTACGAGGCGCCGGTGCTGCTCGCCTATTCCTCGCGCAACCGCTCGGCCTCGTGCCGCATTCCGCTCGGCTCGGGGCCCAAGGCGAAGCGCGTCGAGGTGCGCTTCCCCGATCCCGGCGCCAATCCTTATCTCGCCTTCGCCGCCATGCTGATGGCCGGCCTCGACGGCATCGAGAACAAGATCAATCCCGGCGATCCGATCGACAAGAACCTCTACGACCTGCCGCCCGAGGAGTTGGAGAAAGTGCCGACCGTGTGCGGCTCGCTGCGCGAGGCGTGCGAGGAGCTCGACAAGGACCGCGCCTTCCTCAAGAAGGGCAACGTCTTCACCGACGACGCGATCGATTCTTATCTCGAGCTTCGGATGGAAGAGGTCGAGCGGTACGAGATGATGCCGCACCCGATCGAGTTCGACATGTATTACAGCGTCTAGCGGCTGCACCGCTTAGACAGCGACCCTGAAGAAAGATGGGGCGGCCGCCTCGTGACGGCCGCCCCACTTTTTGCCCGGCCTTTCCGAACCTCAAGCTCTCGCCGCGTTCCCCCGCAGACGCGACAGCATCGAGGCCCCCCGCCAGGCTCCCCCAGAACCCCTCGTGTGGATCAGGGACGCGCTTCCGCCAGATAGAACATCCCGTAGAGTGCGCCCCCGATCATGAAGGCGTAGATCCAAGATCTTTTGTCGCCGTACCACTGGTCGAGCATCGACGGCAGGCCGAAGACGACGAAGCGGAACAGCGAAAGCGTGATGAGCGTGGCAATGCACGCGAGCAGCCAGAACGAGGTGCCGCCGGAATCGCCCTGGCCTACATCCGCCAGAAGCATCCGGCCGCCATCGCTGTTGCTGACGACGACGAGGCCCCAGACCGCAGAGCCGGCCATCG
Organism: uncultured Alphaproteobacteria bacterium; assembly: GCA_963791255.1. Classification (GTDB taxonomy): domain Bacteria; phylum Pseudomonadota; class Alphaproteobacteria; order Rhizobiales; family Methyloligellaceae; genus Methyloceanibacter. The sequence continues at coordinate 258,006 of CAWBSA010000007.1, forward strand.
CCAGCAGCATGGCGTAACGCACGAGCATGACACGCAAAACCCCGTCGCATTTGTGATGAATTTTAGAGGTCGGCGCGTAAACAAATGGGTAAGGGTCAGGCTTAAGAGGGAGTTAACAAGACACCGCGTCGTGGCCCGGCTTGCCCTGGCCATCCACGATTTCAACCTTCAGCGCCGCAGCAAGACGTGGATGCCCGCGACAGGCGCGGGCATGCGGAGACCCTGGTAAGCGTCGAGCCTAAGCCGCCTTCCACTTGATGGAGCAGCCGATCGACGGCGTCTGAAGGCGCGGGCCGCTTCCCGTGGCGGCGATCTCCTTCATCGCCTCGAACAGTTCGCGGCGAACATCGGCGCCGGCAGGCTCGCGCCCGCTCGCATCGAGCCGCCCGCGATATTGCAGTCCGAGAGCGGCGTTGAAGCCGAAGAAGTCGGGCGTGCAGGCTGCGTCATAGGCTCGCGCGACCTCCTGGCTCTCGTCGTAGAGATACGGAAAGCCGAAGCGATGCTCGGCGGCAAAGCGCTTCATGTTGTCGAAGGAATCTTCAGGATAGTGCACGGCGTCGTTCGCGGAGATGGCGACAGCGCTCACGCCCAAGCCCTTGAGCTCGTTCGTGTCGCGCACGATGCGGTCGATCACCGCTTTCACGTAAGGACAGTGATTGCAGATGAACATCACCAGAGTGCCGTTCCGCCCGCGCAAGCCTTGGAGGCTGTAGGTCTTGCCGTCCACGCCGGGAAGCGTGAAGGATGGCGCCTTCCAGCCGAAATCGCAGACGGGGGTGCCTTCAGCCATCGATCTTTCCTCTTCGCAAATCTGTCACGGGGCGCCTTTATCTTGACGCGCTCCTCCTCACATCACGTGCAAACATATGGCCACAACCGACCACTTCCACAACAGGGCCGCGGCCTGCGAGGCCCACGACGATACCCCGCGTAGCCCCGCGACCGGCGAGACGATCGGCGATGTGATCATCCGCCGGTTCAGCCGGCGCGAGATGATGCGCGGCACGCTCGGCGTGGTAGCCGCCGCCTCCCTGTTCGGGCCGGCCGCGCTCGCCGCGAGCAAGGCGCGGGCGGAAGGCGCGCCCGACCGTTTCCAATTCAAGGAGATCGAGGCGGGCGTCGACACGACCCACCATGTCGCCGAAGGCTATTGGTGCCGGCCCCTGCTCCGCTGGGGCGATGCGTTGTTTCCAGATTCCCCCAGTTTCGATCCGCTCAAGCAGAGCGCGGCGTCGCAGCTCAAGCAGTTCGGCTACAACAACGATTACGTCGCCTATTTCCCGCTCGACGGCTCGAGCAGTCACGGCATCCTCTGCGTCAACCACGAATACACTAACGAGGAGCTGATGTTCCCGGTGCTCAAGGAGCGCCAGGACACGACCGGCTTCAAGGAGATGACCGAGGAGCTGGTCAATATCGAGATGGCGGCGCACGGCGTGACCGTCGTCGAGATCGCCCGCGACGGGCTTGAGTGGCACGTGGTCCGCGACAGCCCCTATAACCGCCGCATCAGCCCGCTCACCCCGATGGCGGTCGATGGCCCTGCCGCCGGCCACGAGCGGCTCAAGACCAAGGGCGATCCGTCGGGACGGTCGCTCATCGGCACGCTCAACAATTGCGCCGGCGGTTCGACCCCTTGGGGCACTTATCTGACGGCAGAGGAGAATTTCCACGCCTATTTCTGGACCGACCAGCACGACGCCGAGTGCAAGCCCAGCAAGGACCTCGGCGGCGATCAGCTCGTGAGCTACCAGCGCTACGGCGTGCCGGGGCTGTGGCAGGCCTGGGGCAAGTTTCACGACCGCTTCAATGTCGACAAGGAGCCGAACGAACCGAACCGGTTCGGCTGGATCGTCGAGATCGATCCGCTCGACGCGACTTCGGTCCCGGTGAAGCACACCGCGCTCGGCCGCTTCTGCCATGAGGGCGCCGAGACCGTGCTCAATAGTGACAGCCGCGTCGTCGTTTATTGCGGCGACGATACGCGCGGCGAATATGTCTATCGCTTCGTCAGCGAGGGCCGCTTCGATCCGAACGACCGCAAGGCGAACATGTCGCTGTTGTCGGCGGGGACGCTCTACGCCGCGCGCTTCGACGCCGACGGCACGGGGCGGTGGCTGCCGCTTAAATTCGGCGCGCCGTGGCTCACGCCGGAGAACGGCTTCAACTCGCAGGCCGACGTGATGATCGATGCGCGCCGCGCCGGCGATCTGCTCGGCGCGACCCGCATGGACCGGCCCGAGGACGTGCAGCCCAACCCGGTCAACGGCAAGGTCTATATCAACCTCACCAACAACGATAAGCGCAAAGCCGACCAGACCGACAAGGCGAACCCGCGGCCCGAGAATTATTTCGGCCACATCATCGAGCTCGCACCGAAGGACGGCGACCATTCCGGCGACACCTTCGCTTGGGAGATCCTGGTGCAATGCGGCAATCCGCATGACCCGAGAGGCGGGGTCGACGCCTTGTGGAACCCCGCGACTTCCGACCAGGGATGGTTCTCCTGCCCCGACAATTCCTGCGTCGACGACGAGGGCCGGCTGTGGGTCGCGACCGACCAGGGCGACAACTGGGCGCGCACCGGCCGCGCCGACGGCCTGTACGGGCTCGAGACCGAAGGCGAGCGGCGCAGGACCTCCAAGATGTTCTTCCGCGTCCCCGTGGGCGCTGAGCTATGCGGGCCGTGCTTCACGCCTGACCGCGAGACTCTGTTCCTCGCCGTGCAGCATCCCGGCGCCGATGGCACCGAGGCGCTTTACGGCTTTGGCCTGCCCTCGACCTACAAGAAGCCGGCGACGCGCTGGCCCGATTTCCGGGAGGATCGCCCGCCACGGCCCTCGGTGGTGACCATCACCAAGATCGGCGGCGGCAAGATCGCCTGAATTCCTGGGGCTTGGCGGACTCTTGAAAAAGCCGCGAACGCGTGCGAGCTAACAGCGTTCCCTGTGCATAGAGATTCGCATCTCGCGTCATTGGACCCATGGCCAAGACCGCATCATCGCGCGACCTGTTCGCCAAGCTCGAGGATGAGTTGAAGAAGAAGCCTGGCAAAGGCGCTAAGCCGCCTGCGAGCGCCAAGCCCGACCGGAAAAGGCGGCGAGGATGGCTACACGGCCGCCGACATCGAGGTGCTGGAAGGGCTCGAGCCGGTGCGCCGGCGCCCGGGCATGTATATCGGCGGCACCGATGAGAAGGCGATGCATCACCTCTTCGCCGAGGTGCTCGACAACGCCATGGACGAGGCGGTCGAGGGCCATGCCTCGCGAATCGAGGTCGAGCTCGAGGAAGACGGCTACCTGACCGTCACCGACAACGGCCGCGGCATCCCGGTCGATCCCCACCCGAAATTCAAGAAGAAATCCGCGCTCGAAGTCATCATGACCACGCTGCATTCGGGCGGAAAGTTCGATTCCAAGGTCTATGCGACAAGCGGCGGGTTGCACGGCGTCGGCGTCTCGGTCGCCAATGCGCTGTCTGAGCATCTCGAGGTCGAGGTGGCGCGCGGGCAGAAGCTCTACCGGCAGACCTACACGCGCGGCGAGCCGGACGGCCCGGTGAAGAATCTCGGACCGATCAAGAACCGGCGCGGCACCAAGGTTCGCTTCCAGCCCGATCCCAAGATCTTCGGCAAAGGCTGCGCCTTCAAGCCCGCGCGGCTGTTCCGCATGGCGCGCTCCAAGGCCTATCTGTTCCGCGGCGTGGAGATCAGGTGGTCATGCGCCAAGGCCGCGCTCGGCGGCGACAGCGAGACGCCGGAAAGTGCCGTCCTCCATTTCCCGGGCGGCCTCAAGGATTTTCTGGCGAACCGCATCGAAGGCCAGGAGACGGTCACCAACGACGTGTTCGCCGGGCGCATCGAGCGGACCGAAGGCCACGGCTCGGTGGAATGGGCGATCGCCTGGATCGCGAGCGACGACGGCTTTCTCAGCACCTATTGCAACACCGTCCCTACCCCCGACGGCGGCACCCACGAAGCTGGCTTGCGTGCGGCGTTGACCAAGAGCCTGCGCGGCTATGGCGAGCTAACCGGCAACAAGCGCGTGGCGCAGCTCACGGCCGACGACGTGCTCGGCACTGCCGCCGCCATGCTGTCGCTGTTCATCCGCGAGCCTGAGTTTCAGGGCCAGACCAAGGACCGCCTGGCGAGCCCGGAAGCCCAGCGCATCGTCGAGAGCGTGCTGCGCGATGCCTTCGATCATTGGCTGACCGGCAACCCGACCCAGGCCAACCGGCTGCTCGACTGGGTGATCGACCGCTCCGAGGAGAGGCTTCGCCGCAGGAAGGAAAAGGAGATCGGGCGGCAGACGGCGACGCGCCGCCTGCGCCTTCCCGGCAAGCTCGCCGATTGCGCGGCGAACGGCGCGTTGGGCACCGAGATCTTCATCGTCGAGGGCGACTCGGCCGGCGGCTCGGCCAAGCAGGCGCGCGACCGCGCGACGCAAGCGGTGCTGCCGCTCAGAGGCAAGATCCTGAACGTCGCCAGCGCCAGCTCCAACAAGCTCGCCGATAATCAGTTGCTCGGCGACCTGATCCAGGCGCTCGGCTGCGGCACCGGCACGCGCTACCGCGAGGAGGAGCTCCGTTACGAGAAGGTGGTGATCATGACCGACGCCGATGTCGACGGCGCGCATATCGCCTCGCTGCTCATCACCTTCTTCTACCGCGAGATGCGCGGGCTGGTCGAAGGCGGCCATCTCTATCTCGCCGTGCCGCCGCTCTATCGCTTGAGCCAGGGTGCCAAGATTTTCTATGCGCGCGACGACGCGCACAAGGACCAGCTGATGGCGTCGGAGTTCAACGGCAAGGGCAAGGTCGATGTTTCACGGTTCAAGGGCTTGGGCGAGATGATGCCGAAGCAGTTGAAAGAGACGACCATGGATCGCGCGGTGCGCACGCTGCTGCGCGTCGAGATCGCCAAGGACGACGATCGCGGCACGGGCAGACTGGTCGATCAGCTGATGGGCAACAAGCCCGAGGCGCGCTTCAAATTCATCCAGGACCGCGCCGAGTTCGCCAAGGCCGACCAGCTCGATATTTGACTATAGCCAGCGGGGCACGCGCGCTTTGTATTGGCGATAGGCGTCGCCGAATCTTCGCTCGAGATAGTCCTCTTCCGGCACCACGACGCCGCGCTGCAAGATCACGAACACAGGGATCAGCAGCACCAGCACCCAGACGCTCGTCATGACGATGGCGAGGCCGAAATAGACGAGGATGAAGCCGATATAGATCGGGTTGCGCGTGATCTTGTATGGCCCGTAGGTGACGAGAGCGGTCGACGGGCGTCCCGGCACGACATCCGTGCCGGCGAGGCGGAAGGCGCGGGCCGAGAATGCCGCCAGCACGAAGCCGATCGCGATGAAGGTGAGGCCGGTGGCAACCGCCGTCCCGTTCGCCGAGGCAAGCCTCGGCCCGATCGGGATGACGAGGCTCAGCAGACAGCCGAGTGCGAGCGCGCCGAGAAACAGGAACGGCGGCTTGATCGCCACATCGGCGTAGTCTTCCGATGTCATGGTCATGTCATGCTCACGCTGCTTCCCGATAGAAGACCCTATCAATCGCGCGGGTTTCATCGGCGCACAAGCGCCGCGTTGCCTGCTCCGCGTCGCAATCGGCAGGTTTTAAGCGCTTTCGCGTGCATTTGCCCCTTGCGCCAATGCGCCGAGCCGCCTATTTGAATGGGGACATCGTGAGGCCAGTTGGCTCCGATGGTCGAGTTGGTCTTGCGCATGACTCGCGAATCGTTGCAGCAAGTCGTTGCGCCTAAAGAAAGAAGATGCGCGAGACGATTATGGTCTCGCGGTATTTTTGCTAACGCATGAGCTTCTCACATCTTGGCCTAAGCCCCAAAGTTTTGTCCGCCGTCACCGCGGCGGGCTTCGAGACGCCGACCCCAATCCAAAATCAAGCCATCCCGCATGCCGTCGCCGGTCGCGACGTGCTCGGCATCGCCCAGACCGGGACCGGCAAGACCGCGTCATTCGTGCTGCCGATGCTGACGCGGCTCGAGCGCGGACGCGCCCGGGCGCGCATGCCGCGATCCTTGATCCTCGAGCCGACGCGCGAGCTCGCCGCCCAGGTGGCGGAGCATTTCGAGATCCTCGGCAAGAGCCACCGGCTCACCGTCGCGCTCCTGATCGGCGGCGTGTCCTATGACGATCAGGACCGCAAGCTCGATCGCGGCGCCGATGTGGTGATCGCCACGCCAGGCCGGCTGCTCGATCATTTCGAGCGCGGCAAGCTGCTGCTCAACGGCATCGAGATCCTGGTGGTCGACGAGGCCGACCGTATGCTCGACATGGGTTTCATCCCCGACATCGAGCGCATCTGCAAGCTGCTACCCTTCACGCGGCAGACGCTGTTCTTCTCGGCGACCATGCCGCCCGAAATTCAACGCCTCGCCGACAAATTCCTGCATCATCCCGAGCGGATCGAGGTTGCGCCGCAAGCGACCGCCGCGGCCACCATCGTGCAGCGGCTGAAAAAGGCCCCTGACGATCCGGCCGGCAAGCGCGAGGCGCTCCGCGCCTTGATGCGCGAGGTCGACGTCAAGAACGCCATCATCTTCTGCAATCGCAAGAAGGATGTCGGCATCGTCTACCGCTCGCTGCAGCGCCACGGCTTCAATGTCGGCGCGCTGCACGGGGACCTGGATCAGCATCAACGCACGGCGACGCTCGATGCCTTCCGCAACGGCTCGATCGCCTTCCTTGCCGCGAGCGACGTGGCGGCGCGCGGCCTCGACATCCCCGACGTGAGCCACATCTTCAATTACGACGTTCCGATCCACCCTGAAGACTATATCCACCGCATCGGCCGAACTGGCCGCGCCGGTCGCGAAGGCTTCGCCGCCATGCTGGTGACGCCCAAGGACGTGAAGGCGCTCAAGGCCATCGAGAAGATGCTGAAGCAAGAGATCCCGTGGATCGACGGCGCGCCCGCTCCCGGCGAAATGACCGAGAGCTCAGAGGGGCGGTCGAACGATCGGCATCGGCGCGGCGGCCGCTCGAAGCGTGGCGGCCAGACCTCAGGCCACGGCGCTCAGGCCAAGCCGGCGCAGCGCCAGGAGGTCCCTGCCCCGCAGCCGCAGACGGCTCAAGGCAATGGAGGGGACGCCAAGATGAGGGACGAGCGCCAGCACAATCATCAGCGGCAGAGCGAGCCAAGACACAACGATCAGCGACACAGCGATCAGCGGCACAACGACCAGAGACGCGATCAGCGTAAGCCACAGCAATATGGCGACCGGAAACCGACCCACGGCGCTCAAGCCGCCGCTTCCGGCGATCGTCCCGCGCCCGCGAACAAGGCGCCCCAGCTCCAGCCCGCGCCATCGAAACAGCAGGGCATGGGCGACCACGTCCCCGCTTTCATGATGCGCCCGGTGCGCATCCCCGGCCAGTAGCCGCTTTCCCAACTCAGACGTCATTTGCATCGTCATGGCCGGGCTCGTCCCGGCCATCCACGTTTGGGCACGCGGGTGTCCCAAAGCGTGGATGCCCGCGACAAGCGCGGGCATGACGAGGAAATCTGAGGGAAAGAGTGGCTAAGCCAGCTTCTCGGGCGCTTCGGCGCCGGCAGCTTCGCTCGCGGGGGTGAGCGCGACCAACTCGCCGCAGCCGCAAGCCGATGTCTGGTTCGGGTTGTTGAACACGAAGCCAGAGCGCATGCGGTCGGCGCGATAGTCCATCTCGGTGCCGAGCAGGAACATCACGGCGGTCGGGTCGATCAGGAGCTTGACGCCCTTGTCCTCGATCACCTCGTCATGCGGCCCGCGCGCTTCGGCATAGGTCATGGTGTATTCCATGCCGGCGCAACCGCCATTCTTGACGCCGATGCGCACACCCTCGACGTCGCGGCCGGACGCGGCGGACAGCGCGCGGATGCGGTCGGCGGCGGCCTCGGTCAGGCGCATAACTTGCGGGCGGGGTCGGATGGTCATGGTCTCAAGTTGGGGTAAATCGGCGGCACGTTCAAGGGCTCGCTAGAACATGTTGAGGGCGAGCTGGGCCTCTTCGGACATGCGGCTCATGTCCCAAGGCGGATCGAACACGAGCTTCACCTTCACCTGGCCGACGCCGGGGACCGAGGAAACCGCGTTCTCGACCCAGCCCGGCATGTCGCCGGCGACCGGGCAGCCCGGCGCGGTCAGCGTCATGTCGACCTCGATATTGCGGTCGTCGTCGACGTCGAGGCGGTAGATCAGGCCGAGCTCATAAATATCCACGGGGATCTCGGGGTCGAACACGGTCTTGAGCGCGGCGATGAGGTCGTCGCGCAAACGCTCGAGCTCTGCCGGCGGGATCGACGAGCCGTCGCCCTTGGGCTGATCGGCGGCAGGGGCCATTCCCTCCTCGCCGCCGACCGCGCCGACGCAAGCCTTGATCTCGGCAGGCTCATCGGGCGTGGCGGCCGGAGTTCCAGCGCCGACCGACGCGACATCTTCGGCCGAAGCGGTCCCCTCGCTCTCTTGAATCTTTTCAACCATTTGGCCCATCGACCTTCAATCTATGTCCTAAGCGAACATGTCGCGCGCCTTATGCAGCGCCTCGACCAGCCGGTCGACCTCCTCGACCGTATTATACATGGCGAATGACGCCCTGCACGTGGCCGTTACGCCAAATCGGGCGAGCAGCGGCTCGGCGCAATGGGTGCCGGCGCGGACGGCAACGCCATAGCGGTCGAGGATCGTGCTTATGTCGTGCGGATGCGTCCCCTCGACATTGAACGCAACGATGCTGCCCTTGTTCTTGGCGCGGCCGAAGATGCGGAGCCAGTTGAGCTCGCTTAAGCGCCCCATGGCGTAGTCGCGGAGGACGTCCTCGTGCGCCTTGATGCGCTCACGGCCGATGCTCTCGACATAGTCGAGCGCGGCGCCGAGCCCGATCGCCTGGACGATGGCCGGCGTCCCCGCCTCGAAGCGATGCGGCGGCTTGGCGTAGGTGATCTCGTTCTGAGTGACATGGCCGATCATCTCGCCGCCGCCCTGATAGGGCCGCATGGTCTCGAGGTACCGCTTCTTGCCGTAGAGCACGCCGATGCCGGTCGGCCCGTAGAGCTTGTGGCCGGTGAAGGCATAGAAATCGCAATCGAGGTCCTGCACGTCGACCGGAAGATGCACCGCGCCTTGCGCGCCGTCGACCAGCACGGGGATGCCGTGGGAATGGGCGATGCGCACCACCTCCTTGATCGGAACGATGGTGCCGAGCACGTTCGACATTTGAGTTAAAGCAATGAGTTTGGTGCGCTTGCTGATAAGCCGCTCGAACTCATCGAGCAGGAACTCGCCCTCGTCGGAGACCGGCGCCCATTTCAACACCGCGCCCTGCCGCTCGCGCAGGAAATGCCAGGGCACGATGTTGGAGTGGTGCTCCATGATGGTGATGAGGATCTCGTCCCCCTCGCCGATATTCGGGGCGCCGTAGGAGGAGGCGACCAGGTTGATCGCCTCGGTGGCGTTGCGGGTGAAGATGATCTCCTCGTCGGAGCGCGCGTTGATGAAGCGGCGCACGCTCTCGCGCGCCTTCTCGAAATTGGCGGTCGAGAGGTTGCTCAGATAATGCAGTCCGCGATGGACGTTGGCGTATTCCTCGCCATAGGCGCGCTGGATGGTGTCGAGCACGATCTTCGGCTTTTGCGCCGAGGCGCCGTTGTCGAGATAGACGAGAGGCTTGCCGTTGACCTTGCGCGCGAGGATCGGGAAATCGGCGCGGATCGCCTCGACGTCGAACGGCGCCTGGACCGCGTTGAGCTCTTTTGCCGTAGGCGTGAGCACGGTCATCGGCCGCTCCCTCACTCCGGTCCTGACGCCGAGCCATTCGGCGGAAGCCGCCGACAGCGCCGCGCGCAAGCCCTCATGCTCGACGCGCTCGATCGCCTCGCCGACAAAAGCCTGGATCAGCAGCGCGCGAGCCTCCGGCTCGGGGATACCGCGCGCCTCCAGATAGAACAGCAGCTCCTCGTCGATCTGGCCAGAGGTCGAGCCGTGGCCGCACACCACGTCATCGGCGAAGATCTCGAGCTCGGGCTTGGAATCGAACTCTGCCGTCTCGGACAGCAGGAGCGCTTGCGCCATCTGCTTGCCGTCGGTCTTCTGCGCGTCGGGCGCGACGATGATCTTGCCCTGGAACACGCCGCGCGCCTCGCCGTCGAGCACGGCCTTGAACAGCTCGCGGCTGGTGCAGCGGGGCACGGCATGCTCGACCAGAAGCGTGGTGTCGCAATGCTGCCGCCCGCGCATCAGGAGAGCGCCGGAGATGTCGAGCGCAGAGCCCTCGCCGGTGAAGCGGGCATAGGTCTGGTTCCGGGCGACGCTCGCGCCGGTCGAGAACTGGAAGGCCTGATAGCGGGCGTCGGTGCCGATCTCGACCAGCACGCTACCGAGATGGATGGCGTCGTCAGCTTCCCGCTCGATCTTGAAATGGTTCACCGCCGCCTTGGCGCCGATCCTGAGCTCGGTCACGGCGTTGCGCTGAAGGCCCGCGCAAGCCAAGGCTGGCAAAGCTTTCGATCAGGGTGAGCGCACTGCCGGGCTCGGCGATCACGACGATACGAGTGAAGATCGAGGCGGGCTCGCCGGTGCCGTCGAGCTGGATGATGTGGACCGGCTTGTCGAGGGTGACGCCCTCACCGAGGCGCAAGGACGGCGCCCCCGGTCATCAGAGCGGTATTCAGCGCGAGCACGGCATCGTCCTCGCGCGGGTTCACGGCGCCGAGCGCCTGCTTGAGCCACGCCGGCGGCTTCTCGAGCGCCTGGGCGAGCGACACGATCTCGACGCCGGCGGCCTTTAGGCCGGAAAGATCGGAGAGATCGGCCCGAAGCTCGCCCTCGACCACGACCAGGCGATAGGCGGGAAGCTCCGCGACGCCCGCGCCGAGCGCTTTCTTGACGTCGGCGGCATCGATCGGGAGGGAGGTGGCGCGGATCGGCGGATAGGCTTCGGTCAGGAGCGCGCGAAGGTCGGTGTATTTCCAGGCTTCGATGCGGCGATGCGGCAGCCCGAGCCGCCCGTAAGCCTCGATCGCCTTGGCCCGTAACGCCGATACGAAGGGATCGCGCGCGCCGGGAAGCGCCTCGCGGGCGCTCTCGAACATGTCGAGATAAGCCTGCTCGGCCTTGGTGCGAAACTGCTGGACCGGCAACTCCATCATGCGCCCCTAACCTCGTTGAGCATGATCTTGTCGGAAAACCGGTTCCCACTTTTCCGGATCATGCTCTAGGCCGCCTTGCCGCCGAATTCGGCGTAGCCAGTCTGCTCGAGCTCGAGCGCAAGCTCAGGCCCGCCTGAGCGCGCCACGCGCCCGTCCGAGAGCACATGCACGCGGTCCGGCACGATGTAATCCAGCAGCCGCTGATAATGGGTGATGACGAGCGTCGCGCGCTCGGGACTGCGAAGCGCATTGACGCCGTCGGAGACGATGCGGATCGCGTCGATATCGAGGCCTGAATCGGTCTCGTCGAGCACGCAGAGCGAGGGCTCGAGCAGCGACATTTGCAGGATCTCGTTCCGCTTCTTCTCGCCGCCGGAGAAGCCGACATTCAGCGGACGCTTCAGCATCTCGGTGTCGATCTTGAGCAGCTTAGCCTTGGCGCGCACGAGCTTGAGGAAGTCCGGCGTGGACAGCTCCTTCTCGCCGCGCGCCTTGCGCACCGCGTTCACCGCCGTGCGCAGGAAGGTCATGGTGGCGACGCCCGGGATCTCCATCGGATATTGGAAGGCGAGGAACACGCCGGCAGCCGCGCGCTCGGCCGGGGCGAGATCGAGCAGGTCCCGGCCCTTCCAAGTGATCGAGCCTGACGTGACCTCGTAATCGCTCTTGCCGGCCAGCACGTAAGCGAGCGTCGATTTGCCGGACCCGTTAGGGCCCCATGATGGCGTGCACCTCGCCCGCAGGCAGCGTCAGGTCGAGACCTTTCAGGATCTCGCGGCCATCGACATTGACGTGAAGGTTCTTGATCTCAAGCATTCGTTCGACTTCCTAACTCTTTGGCACTGACTCTCGTTTTGACTCCGGCTATCCGACCGAGCCCTCCAGCGAAATCCCGATCAGCTTCTGCGTCTCGGCCATGAACTCCATGGGGAGATGCTGGAGCACGTCGCGCACGAAGCCGTTGACGATCAGCGCCACGGCCTCCTCGGGCGACAGCCCGCGCGACAGGCAGTAGAACAGCTGGTCGTCGGAAATCTTCGAGGTGGTCGCCTCGTGCTCGAACGTGGCGGAAGCGTTCTTGGCCTCGATATAGGGCACGGTATGCGCGCCGCATTTCGAGCCGATCAGCAGCGAATCGCAATTGGTGAAGTTGCGCGCATTGGCGGCGCGGCGATGCGCCGAGACGAGCCCGCGATAGGTGTTGTTGGAATGACCGGCGGCGATGCCCTTGGAGATGATGCGGCTCGACGTGTCGCGGCCGAGATGGATCATCTTGGTGCCGCTAGTCGACCTGCTGATAGCCGTTGGAGATGGCGATCGAGTAGAACTCGCCGCGTGAGCCGTCGCCGCGCAGGATGCAGCTCGGGTATTTCCAGGTGATGGCCGAGCCGGTCTCGACCTGGGTCCAGGAAATCTTGGAGCGCGGCCCGCGGCAATCGCCACGCTTGGTGACGAAATTGTAGATGCCACCCTTGCCATTCTTGTCGCCGGGATACCAGTTCTGCACCGTCGAATATTTGATCTCGGCATCGTCGAGCGCGACCAGCTCGACCACTGCGGCGTGCAGCTGATTGGTGTCGCGCATCGGCGCGGTGCAGCCTTCGAGATAGCTCACATACGAGCCCTTGTCGGCGATGATCAGGGTGCGCTCGAACTGGCCGGTGTTCTCGGCATTGATGCGGAAATAGGTCGACAGCTCCATCGGGCAGCGCACGCCCGGCGGCACATAGACGAACGAGCCGTCGGAGAACACCGCGGAGTTGAGCGTCGCGTAGAAATTATCGGTGACCGGCACCACCGAGCCCAGATATTTCTTCACCAGCTCGGGATGCGACCTGACCGCCTCCGACACCGAGCAGAAGATGACGCCGGCCTTTGCCAGCTCCTCCTTGAAGGTGGTGACCACGGAGACGCTATCGAACACGGCATCGACCGCGACGCGCGGTCCTTCGAGCCGCGCGCCCTCGACGCCGGCGAGCACGGCCTGCTCCTTCAGCGGGATACCGAGCTTGGCGTAGGTCTCGAGCAGCTCTGGATCGACGTCGGCGAGGCTCTTCGGCCCTTCGGTGCTCTTGGGCGCCGAGTAGTAATAGAGGTCCTGGAAGTCGATCTTGGGGTGAACGACGTTGGCCCAGGTCGGCTCCTGCATGGTCAGCCAGCGGCGATAGGCCTCGAGCCGCCAATCGAGCAGCCAGTCGGGCTCGTCCTTCTTGGCCGAGATGAACCGAACGGTCTCCTCGGTGAGTCCCTTGGGGGCCCTCACCAACTCGATGTCGGTGGTGAAGCCGTATTTGTACTTGTCGACGTCGATCTCGCGGACGCGGGCGACGGTCTCTTGCACTGCCGGCATTGGCCTACTCCAAATCCTTGCCGCGGCCCTAGGCCGCCACTTTCCGGCTCTGCTTGAGCCGTTTGATCAACTCGCCAAAGGCGCCCAGGAACCTTTCGATATCGGCACTCGTGGTGCCAATACCAAGGCTCACGCGGATCGCGCCTTGCGCGAGCTCGGGCGCGACACCCATGGCGCCCAGCACATGCGAGGCCTCGACCTTGCCCGACGAACAGGCCGACCCTGCGCTGACCGCCACACCGGCGAGATCGAGCCCGATCACCAACGTCTCGGCCTTGGCGCCGGGAACGGCGATGCAGCTGGTATTCACCAGCCGCGGCACGGCTTTCGACACGATCACCGCGTCAGGGGCGATGGCGAGCGCTCCCGCCTCCAACGCCTCTTTCAACGCTCCGATCGCCTCGGTCTTGGCGAGATCGGCACTCGCCAACTCGGCCGCCACGCCGAAGCCGACGATGCCCGCCACGTTCTCGGTTCCGGCGCGCTTCCGACGCTCCTGGCCGCCGCCCTTCAGCAGCGGCTCGACCGCGACGCCTGGCTTGAGCACCAGGGCACCGACGCCCTTGGGCCCGCCGATCTTGTGGGCCGACAGGCTCAGCATGTCGGCGCCGAGGCTCGCCATGTCGAGCGTCATCCTGCCGGCCGCCTGAACGGCGTCGCTGTGCAGGAGCCCGCCTACGCTATGGACGATCTCAGAAGCTTCGGCGACGGGCTGGACGGCGCCCGTCTCGTTGTTTGCCGCCATCAATGAGACGAACGGCCGCCAACCTCCTAGATGGTGTTTTGCAAGCTCGCTCGCAAGGATTTCGAGATCGACAACCCCGTCCCCGGTCACCGGAATCACGGTGGTGGTCTCGCGATAGACGCGCCCCCCCGCAAGCACCGAGGGATGCTCGATCGCCGAGAGATAGCAGTGCCAGGCCTCGCCAGATTGAGCGGCAAGCGCGAGCGCGTTCGCCTCGGTGCCACCGCTCGTGAAGATCACGTCCTCGGGCGCGGCGCCGACGAGCCTCGCCACCTTGACCCGGGCCGCCTCGATAGCGGCGCGCGCGGCGCGTCCCTCCGTATGGACCGAGGACGGGTTGCCGACGATGCGAAGCGCCTCGGCAACCGCCTCGCACACCTCGGTGCGGAGCGGCGCGGTCGCGTTATAGTCGAGATAAGAGCGCTGGTTCATCGATCGCCGAAACTCGCGGCCGATTGCCGCCGGGTTAGCGCTTGCACGAGCCCCCATCGCGCGTGCTATGAAGCGCGGCCTGAAGTCGGGACCGCTCCGAGCGCCCAGCTGCTCTGGAAGGGTCTTGTTTGGAACAATTCTAATCTTAAATTCGTATAGGATTCTGGAGCGGCAGAGTCAAGATTTGCGGCGGCGGTTTCTGCGTCTTATTTGCCACTCGGCGCCCCCAAGCGCTCGCTATCTGTGACCTAACGTCGGTATCGAGGCCAGTGTTTCATGCCTGAAGTGAATATCAGCGGCCCGGGCGGCAGGATCGAGGCCCGCTATCATCATGAGCGCGGCCCGAACACCCCGATCGCGCTCATCCTGCATCCCCACCCGCAATTCGGCGGGACGATGAACAATCAGGTCGTCTACCACCTCTATTATGCGTTCCAGAAGCGCGGCTTCTCGGTGCTCCGCTTCAACTTTCGCGGGGTGGGACGGAGCGAGGGCCTGTTCGACAACGGCCCGGGCGAGCTCGCCGACGCGGCCACCGCGCTCGACTGGCTCCAGGCCTATAACGCCGACGCGCAGACCTGCTGGATCGCCGGCGTCTCGTTCGGCGCGTGGATCGCCATGCAGCTTCTGATGCGCCGACCCGAGCTTGAAGGCTTCATCTCGGTGGCGCCGCCGGCCAATCTCTACGACTTCACGTTCCTGGCGCCCTGCCCCTCCTCCGGCCTGATGGTCAACGGAGCAAAAGATCGAGTCGT
This sequence comes from uncultured Alphaproteobacteria bacterium, assembly GCA_963791255.1. Lineage (GTDB taxonomy): Bacteria > Pseudomonadota > Alphaproteobacteria > Rhizobiales > Methyloligellaceae > Methyloceanibacter. Next base: position 273,445 of record CAWBSA010000007.1, read on the forward strand.
GCCAACGGAATCGGTGCGCGGGCTCGTCGATCGCCTCAAGACGCAGAAGGGCATCGTCATCGACCACCAGACCGTGCCGGATGCGAACCACTTCTTCGAGGGCCGCATGGACGGCCTGATGGAGGTGGTTGACGGCTATCTCGACAAGCGGCTCGGCAAGCGCAAGAAGGCGAAAGACTCCGCCGCCTAGGCCCTTGCCCTTACCGTCATGCCCAGGCTTGTGATAGGAGGCTCTGCGACAGCAGCGCTTCATCAGCCAGCCGGCCACGCCCATGAGCACCGTTAAATCTGACTTCCTGATCGAGCTTCAAGCGCGTGGCTTCATCCACCAGGCGACCGACGAGGCTGCGCTCGACAAGCTGCTCAGGGGCGAGCGCGTCACCGGCTATATCGGCTTCGACGCCACGGCACCGAGCCTGCATGTCGGCAACCTCGTCTCGATCATGATGCTGCGCAAGTTGCAGCAGGCGGGGCACAAGCCCATCGTGCTGATCGGCGGCGGCACCACCAAGGTCGGCGACCCGTCGGGCAAGGACGAGGCTCGCAAGCTCTTGAGCGATGCCGAGATCGGCGCCAACGTCGCCGGCATCGAGTCGGTGTTTCGCAAGTTCCTGAGCTTCGGCCACGGCGCCGACGACGCGGTGATGGTCAACAACGCCGATTGGCTCGACCAGCTCGGCTATATCGATTTCCTGCGCGATTACGGGCGCCATTTCAGCGTCAACCGCATGCTGAGCCAGGATTCGGTGAAGCTCAAACTCGAGCGCGAGCAGCCTCTGAGCTTCATCGAGTTCAACTACATGGTGCTCCAGGCCTACGATTTCGTCGAGCTTGGCCGCAGACTCGGTTGCCGCTTGCAGATGGGCGGCTCCGATCAATGGGGCAATATCGTCGGCGGTATCGAGCTTGGGCGCCGCACCGACGGCATCGAGCTGTTCGGGCTGACCTCACCGCTCCTCACCACGGCCTCTGGCGCCAAGATGGGCAAGACGGCGGCCGGCGCGGTGTGGCTCAACCCCGACATGCTGTCGCCTTACGACTATTGGCAATTTTGGCGGAACAGCGAGGACGGCGACGTGAGCCGCTTCTTGAAGCTGTTCACCGAGCTCGCCCTCGATGAGATCGGCAGGCTCGCCACGCTCAAGGGCTCAGAGCTGAACGAGGCGAAGAAGGTGCTCGCCACCGAGGCGACCGCGCTCGTGCATGGGCGCGACGCGGCGGACCGCGCGGCAGAGACCGCGCGAACCACGTTCGAAGCCGGCGAGATCGCCGCGAGCCTGCCCACGGTCGAGGTGCAAGCGGCAGAGCTCGAGCGCGGCCTCGGCGTGCTCAATGCCAGCGTGCTCGCGGGCTTCGTTCAGTCGACGGGAGAGGCAAGGCGCCAGATCAAGGGCGGCGGCATCAAGGTGAACGACGAAGCGGTCACCGACGAACGCAGGCTGCTGACGCCGTCAGACCTCACCCCTGAGGGCGTGATCAAGCTCTCGCTCGGCAAGAAGCGCCACGCGCTGATCCGTCCCGTGTAGAGAAGCGCCGGCGGCTACTGCGGCGGGACGAAGCCGCCACTCGCCGTGCCTGAGGATAGGAAGAGGATGCGGCCGCCGCGTCGGGAACGGTGCCGGTGAACTCGAAGATCTGGCGGAAGATGCCGGGCGTCATCACCGACATGGGATTGACCAGCACCGACGGGTCGTCGAGCTTGCCCTTGATGGCGAAGGTGATGCCGACCAGTCCCTCGCCTTGCCGGCCGCCGAGCACCGGGCCGAGGATGGGGATCGCCCTGAAGGCGGAGTTCAGGCCGTAAAGCGGCACGTAGGTGCCACCGAGATCGACGGTCTGCAACTTGAAATCGACCGTGCCGCGCATGGTGGCGCCGAGCTGGTCGCCGTTCATGTAGGCATCCTTCAAATGGAACTTGCCGCCGCCGACCGAGAACGGCGCTCGCAATTGCTTGAAGTCGATGCTCGATCTCGTGACCTGTTTCTTACCCTGGCCACCAAGCACCGCCTCCGAGCTTGGATCGGTGAGCACGTCGCTCACCACCTGATCGCCAAGCACGGTGAAGTCGCGCGCCCATAGCGTGCCGCTCTTGGTGCCGGGACCGCCGGCGTCAAGATTGACCTCGAGCTGCGCCTCGCCGCCATCGACGCTCGGATAGAAGCCGATCAGGCGGAAGGCCGCGCCAGCGTCGCGCGACTCGGCCTTGATCTCGCGCGCCCCGCCGCTCGTCACCAGAGTGACCGCGGCCGGCGTCTTGCCGTTCAGATCGCCCTTGCCGTCGAGCGCTACGATGCGGCCGTTGCGCTTCTTGAAGGTGACATGCACGTTGCGCGCGGTCGTATCGTAGAAGCCGACCACCGAATCGATGTCGGCGGCGAGATCGATGCCGAACGGATCGGCAGGCTCGCTCGAGCCGTCGTCGGTGAACTGACCGGCGGAGAACAGCGAGCGGAAGAACTGCTTGCCGTCATAGCTCGGGCCCTTGGCCCTGATATCGAGCACCTTGTCGTCGCGGACATTGGCGGTGATCTCGACATGAGTGATCGAGTTGATGGAGAAATCGGAAAAGTAGAAGCTCTTGAGATGCTGCTCGGAATCGAGCGCGAGCGCGCCCTCGATATTGATGTCGTCGCCGAGGATTTTCAGGTTTTGCAGCTCGGTCGTACCGTCGTCTTTCTGCGCCACGTCGAACTGAATGTTGGCGCGACGGCCGGCGGGTTTGGTCCAGCCCATGCTGCCGAACAGCAGCTGCGCGTCGGTGAGATCGGCGTTGAGACTCATATTCGGGGAGGCTTCGCCAAGGCCGGTGACCGAGAGGGTGACCGGCGTCGTTCCCTTGACCAGATGGTTGACCTTGAAGCCGAGCTTCTCGCGCGCCTCCTCGTCGAGATTGGCCGTCACCCTGATCGGCGGCTGGCGATCGTTGGGCGCGTCGAAGATGCGCTGCCAGGCAAGCTCGGCGGGCACGCCCTTGATCTGAATGATGCCCTTGGCCTCGACTGCCTCCTCGGTGAGATTCACGTCGAGCGAGCCGCCCTCGACATCCATGCCGCCGATGAGATTGGCGGCAATTGCCTGGTCGAGCCGCGCCATGCCGCGGAACTTGACGTCCTTGAATACGAGGCTTTCGCTGAGCGGCATCGTCAGAGTGAAGCCGCCAGAGGCGGTACCGCCGAGAAAGTCGGGCTTCAGACCGACCGTCTTCAGATAGCCGAGCCGCTCCCCGTCGAGCAACGCGAGTACGGTGGGCGTGGCGCCGGCGGCCTTGAACGAGACGACCCCTTGTAGCGGGTCCGGGCGGAGGTCGGGGACGTAGAAGCGGCCGTCGCTGAGCGCAATCTCCCGCCCCGTAGAAGGCTCGACGAGCTTCCCTTGCGGAATGTCGACGGAAAACTCGGTGCCCTTGATGGTCAATTTGGCGTCGCCGGCGAGCACGGGAGGCAAATCGTCCATATAGGCGATGCTGAGCCCGGTGAAATCGATATCGACGTCGATCGCGCCGTCCGGTGCATCGGCGCCGGCTTCGATCTTGGCAAGCTCGCCGGCCGGGAGATTCACCTTGAACTTGCCGCCGAGCATCTGCCCTGCGCCCACCCGCTGCAGCACCCATTCGCGTGCGCTGCCGGCGAAGAATTTCGGCCAGAACCGCTTGAGCGTGTCCATAGTCATCGGGCTAAGTTCGCCGGCAAGCTGGATTTCCGGCGAGCCCGGTGCATCGTGAATACTGCCGGCGAAGGCGATCGAGGACGCGCCCGAGCGGATGACGAAGCGCGAGATGGTCACGCGCCCGTCCTTGGGAGCAATCGAGCCGGTCACGCTCCATTCGTCGATGCGCATGGGAGCGAGCCCGAACTCCTCGACCGCGAGCACCGCCTCATCAGCCTTCAACGAGAAGTTCCAGGAGGTCGGCGTCCCACTCGCATCGCGCACCGGCGTGACCGCGCCGCTGATCGTCGCCTTGCTGTCGCCCCAGGTGAGCGTCGAGGGGGCGATCTCGACGATGTCCCTCTCCTTCAGATAGCGCACCAGGAGATTGCCATGGTCGATGTGCATGGCGTACTCGGGATCCCATTCGGGCGTGATCTGCCCGCTCTCCAATTCGAGCTTCGCCTCGCCGGCCAGGAACTGGCCTGAGCTTGACAGCTCGACCGTGCTCTCGCCGTTGACCACCATGTCGAACGCCTTGAGCGCTCGGAGCGAGGGGAAATTGCCGGCGAGACCGGAGGGAACGAGATTCTGGAGCAGCGCGGTGATGGCGAAGCTCTGGCGCCTCGGGCGCTGCTCGGTGCGGACCTCGAGCTGCCAATCGCCTTTGGACGAGGCGACATTGGCCTGGCCGACGATGATGCTGCGCTTGTCCTTGTGCTCAAGGTCAATGGCGAAATCGGGCACCTGCCAGGAGGTCTCGGTGCCGCTCTGACTGAGGACGACGAGGGCGTTCTTGAAACCGAACCGCGTCAGGTAGGAGGTATTGCCCTGGCGCGCGCGGGCGAACATCTCGGTGATGGTGCTGGTCAGATCGAGCTTGCGCCCGCCTGCCGCCGGCGCTTCGGAGCGCTTGGCGATGACCGTCTCAGGCGCGGCGGCCGCGCCCTCGTCGGCAGGAGGCCCTTCCGCCGGCAGAGAGCCCCGGATCAAGGTCTCGCTCTCGCCTGCGGCCGGCTTCTGGAAGGTCAAGGTAAGACCCTGCTGCTGATTGTAGAACATCAGCAGGCGCGGGCCGATGAAGTCGACGCTTCCCGGCGCAAGCCGCCCGCCGAGCAGCGCCGCGCCGCTCATGCCGATGGCGGCAAGAGGGGCTTGGGCGACGATCGAGCCGTCCTTGTCGATCAGCCTGATGTTACGCAGGCGAAACAGCACGCCGGGCCCGTCGGCGGTGCGCGTCAGGATCGCGTCGTCGATCTTGACGTGCATGTCGGTGAGCTGGCCGTTGATCGCGTCCTCGATGGTCGGCACCAGGCTCGGCAGCGAGATGGGACCGCGGGCAAGCCGGCCGTAGCCGAGCACGATGGCGATCAGGCCTACGACCAAAATTCCGGCGAAGACTTCGCGGCAGACGCTGGCGCCGCGCGTCGAGAGCTTGGCGAGCTCGATCTGGACCGGCGGGGGCATCCGCTTCACCAGCGCCCTGCCCCGCTCAGGCAACGCAAGAAGCGCCTTGCCACCTTCGGTGAGCGCCTTGCCACCTCCAGTGGTCAGTTTCGCGAGCGCACCTGCGATCGGCTCGTTCATTCAGTCACAGGTCCCCGACAGGCTCGTCGACGCGCGCTCGCCGCTACCGTAGAGGAGGCTGGCAAGCGAACAAGCGGGAAAACGGCCTCGCTATCGAACGGCAAGCGACGCCCCGGTCTGCTCATGCTCTTGGTCAGCATCCCCCAAGACGGGCCCTTAGATTTCCCCTGGCGCCTCGGCAAAGGCGACGCACAACCTAAAGCTAAGGGCAGCCTCAATAAGAGGCAGTAAAATCGGCCAAAGGAAGGCGGTAATCCCGTGGCGAGACCTGGGCTTAGCCCGGAACAGGGCCGCTTGCCGCAGGACGGAGAAGCCCAATGACAACCCGTAGGCGAGACGATATTGTGAGCTTGAGGAGTGGGCGCCGGGGCGACGACCCTTAGTCGGGAAACTCCGCGACAATCCCTTAGAGCGGCTTTATTGTGTCGAGGTTGCGAGCTTAGCGTCTGGTCCCGCGTCGGCGCTGCGTCGTAGTATCGGATGGGGAGGTACACGTATGTTCACGAAGAAACCCGAGCCGGGCGAGAGTGTGACGAAAATGGGAGAGCGGCCAAGCGGCGAGGCCAAATCTCCGTTCACCGAGCGGCCAGCGACCTACGCGGCCAAAGCGCCGAGCCCCGCCGCGAGCAAGATGGTCCCCTCGATCATCGGCGAGGACCTGACAATCACCGGTAACGTCACTTCCAAGGGCGAGATCCAGGTCGACGGCGAGATCCAGGGCGATATCAATTGCGGCTCCCTCCTGCTCGGCGACAAGTCGCAGGTGATGGGCAGCGTGATTGCCGAGGACATCGTGGTGCGCGGCCGCGTGACCGGCTCGATCAGGGGTTTGCGCGTCACGCTCCAGGCCCAGTCCCATGTCGAGGGCGATATCTTCCATCAGAGCCTCGCCATCGAGCAGGGCGCCTATTTCGAGGGGAAGTCGCGCCGCTCCGACGATCCGTTGGCCGAACTCAAGAACGCGCAGGCCGCAGCGAGCCCGCGTCCCGAGCCAAAGCCGGCAAGCTTCGATCCGCGGCCGACCGAGCAGGTCACCACCAGCTTCGGCAGCGGCTCGAGCCCGCTGACCACGCGCGCCGCAGAGTAAGCAGCAAGGCAGGGTGGCCCCGCGAATGGGGCCAGCCTCTTTCGCGCGCCACCAGCTCTATGCTTTGGCGTCTTTAATGCTTTGGTGGCTCTATGCTTTCGCGTCGGTGTGGATGCGCTCGGCGAGCGCAGCCTCGATGAAGCGATCGATATCGCCGTCGAGAACGGCCAATGGGTTGGTGCTCTCGACCCCCGTCCGCAGGTCCTTCACCAGCTGATACGGCTGGAGCACGTAAGACCTGATTTGATGGCCGAAGCCGATATCCGACTTGGCGGCTGCGGCCGCTTGCGCCTCCTCCTCCCGCCGCTTGAGCTCGGCCTCATAGAGCCGCGCGCGGAGCATCGCCCAGGCAGTCGCCCGGTTCTTGTGCTGCGAGCGCTCGTTCTGACAGGTGACGACGATGTTGGTCGGGATGTGCGTGATGCGCACCGCGCTGTCGGTAGTGTTGACGTGCTGGCCCCCTGCCCCCGAGGAGCGATAGGTGTCGATGCGCACGTCCTTGTCGTCGATCTCGATCTCGATCGTGTCGTCGATCGCCGGATAGACCGACACCGAGGCGAAGCTCGTGTGGCGGCGCGCGTTCGAATCGAACGGCGAGATGCGCACCAGACGATGCACGCCCGACTCGGTCTTGAGCCAGCCATAGGCGTTGGTGCCTTTGATCAGCACGGTGCCTGACTTGATGCCGGCCTCTTCGCCGTAATGCTCGCCGATGATCTCGACCTTGTAGTCGTGCCCTTCGGCCCAGCGCACATACATGCGCTCGAGCATCAGCGCCCAATCCTGGCTTTCGGTGCCGCCGGCGCCGGCGTGGATCTCGACATAGGCGTCGTTGGGGTCGGCCTCGCCGGAGAGCAGGGCCTCGACCTCGCGTGTGTGCGCCTCCTGCTTCAGCTTGGCGAGCGCGGTCTCGGCCTCGGCGACGATTGAGGCATCGCCCTCCTCCTCGCCGAGCGCAACCAGCGCGATGTTGTCGTCGAGTTCGCGGGCGAAGCGGTCGAAGGCTCTGAGCGAGGCCTCGAGCTGCTGGCGCTCGCGCATCAAGCCTTGCGCGCGCCGCGAGTCGTTCCAGAAGTTCGGTGCCTCGGCCTCGCGATCGAGCGCCGCTAGCCGCGTCCTCGCCTGATCAGGGTCAAAGATGCCTCCTGAGCAGGGACAGCGACTCCTTGATCTCGTTGACGACGGATTCGGTCTCGGCGCGCATCGCTTCCTCGTGCTGCACAAAGGGCGGCGACGGCGAAGCGAGCGGAGCCCGACACACGCCGTCGCGGGTGGATCAGATAGGGCTTAGTAGAGGCCGCCGGGGCCAGCTGTCAAAGCGTTGCTGGGCGGCGGAGGCGCCATGGGCCGCGGCCTTAGCGCAGGAGCAGGCCCCGGAGGCGCCGCACGAACGGCGTCAGGCGGCGGACCGCCGGCATCGGCGGCGTCCGCCGGCGCTGCGCCGGTGTCGAGATCATCGCCGGCGACCGGGACGTCACCCATCTCCTCCTCCACCGAGCCGGCCGGCTCCTCGCCCGGCTTGAACGCCTCGAGGATGGCGGTCTTGTCGCCGGGACTGGAGGGCAGTCCGGTCTTGTGGTTGACGCGGACCAGCTTCATGCCGGGCGGCGCGCGGAACGGAATGGGCGGAACGTCGGCCAGCGCCTGGCGCATGAAGTCGCGCACGACCGGAGCGGCAAGCATGCCGCCGGTCTCGCCATGGCCGAGCGAGCTCGGCTGGTCGAAGCCGAAATAGACGCCGACCACCATGTCGGGCGTGAAGCCGATGAACCAGGCGTCCTTATAGTCGTTGGTGGTGCCGGTCTTGCCAGCGATCGGCCGCTTCAGCACCTTGAGCTTCTGCGCCGTGCCGCTCTGGATGACGCCTTCCATGATGTTGGTGATCTGGAACGCCGACATCGGATCGATGACCTGCTTGCGGTCGTCGACCAGCGTCGGCTCATCCTGACCGGTCCACTCGCGCGCCGCGCAAGTGCTACAGTCGCGGTCGTCATGCCTCCAGATGGTCCGGCCGTAGCGGTCCTGGATGCGATCGATGAAGGTCGCCTTGATCTGCTTGCCGCCGTTGTCGAGCATCGAATAGCCGGTCACCATGCGCAGCAGCGTCGTCTCGCCGGCGCCGAGCGCCATCGAGAGCGCCGGCATCAGATTGTCGTACACGCCAAAGCGGCGCGCATATTCGGCGATGATCGGCATGCCCATGTCGCGGGCGAGCCTGACTGTCATCAGGTTGCGCGAATGCTCGATGCCGAAGCGCAAGGTCGAGGGACCGGCGGCAGAGCCAGCTTCGTAGTTTTTCGGGCACCATTGCGGCATGCCGGCGCCCTGATCGATGCAGATCGGACCGTCGACGATGATGCTCGACGGCGTATAGCCGTTGTCGAGAGCGGTGGTGTAGATCAGCGGCTTGAACGAGGAGCCCGGCTGCCGGCGTGCCTGCGTGGCGCGGTCGAACTGGCTCGCGGCGAAGCTGAAGCCGCCGACGATCGCCAGCACGCGACCGGTGTGCGGGTCCATGGCGACGAGCGCGCCGCCGACCGAGGGAACCTGTTGCAACGACCATTGCCCCTTGAGGCTGTCGTCGGGCGCGCCCGGCGTGCCGTCATCGGCTGGTTTCGGCACGCGCGGCGAGACATAGATCACGTCGCCGGGCTTGAGCACGGCGCTGACCGACGCCGGGGTGCCGCCGAAGCCGGCGCCGACCTTCGGTCTTGCCCATTTCACTTCCTCGTAAGGAATGACGCCGGTATCGCGCTCCTTGACGAGCACGCCTTGCGGAGTGCGTCCGGGCCTGAGCCCGATGGTCGCCTTGTCCTTGGCAACGTCGAGCACGACGGCGAGCCGCCACGGGTCGATGTCGGTCCAGACCGGCATCGAGCCGAGCCCCTTGCCCCAATCGCCCTTGATGTCGATGGTCTTCACCGGGCCGCGCCAGCCGCTATGCCGGTGATCGTAGGCGACGAAGCCGTCGATCAGCGCAGTGCGCGCCAGGCGCTGGAGCTTCGGGTCGAGCGTGGTGCGGACCGAGAGCCCGCCGCCATAGAGCTTCTCCTCGCCGAAGCGGTCGAGAATCTCGCGGCGCACCTCCTCGGCAAAGAACTCCGAGGCGAAAATCTTGGCGCCCGGGGAGCGCTTGGTTACGCCGAGCGTGGAAGCCTTGGCCTTCTCGCCCTCGTCGGCGTTGGCAAAGCCGTTCTCGACGATGCGGTCGATCACCCAGTTGCGGCGCGCAACCGCGCGGTCGGGGTATTTGAACGGGTCGTAGTTGGAGGGCGCCTTGGGCAGCGTCGCCAGATATGCGCAGTCGCCGAGCGTCAGTTCGCTCAGCGCCTTGTCCCAATAGGTCTGCGCCGCGGCGGCCACGCCATAGGCGCCAGCGCCGAGATAGATCTCGTTCAGATAAAGCTCGAGGATCTGCTCCTTCGTGAAGGCGCGCTCGATGCGGATGGCAAGGATCGCCTCTTTCAGCTTGCGCTCCATGGTCTGGTCGCTGCTCAAGAGGAAATTCTTGGCCACCTGCTGTGTGATGGTCGAGGCGCCGACCACGCGCCGGCCCGACTGCACGTTGTTCAAGTTGGTGACGACGGCACGGATGATGCCCTGCACGTCGAGGCCGCCATGCTGGTAGAAATTCTTGTCCTCGGCCGAGATGAACGCCTCGATGACGCATTTCGGGATGGCGGTGATCGGCACGTAGATGCGCCGCTCGCGAGCGAACTCGGCGATCAGCTCGCCGTCATTGGCGTGGATGCGGGTCATCACCGGCGGCTCGTATTTTGCAAGCACCTCGTAGTCAGGCAGCTCGCTCGATACTTTCCACAGCACGAAAGCCGCAGCGCCAGCGACCGCGATGAACACGATCATGCTGGCTGCGAACATGAAGCCCAGAAAGCGCAGGAAGAAGCCGCCACGACGGCGGCGCCGGCGCTGCTCCGGCGGCTTGACTGGAGCCGTAATATCCATGTGTTCAGACCCGTCCCGTCCCCGCTTTTAAACGCGCGGAGAACCCGAGGCAACCCTAGCGAAGATTATGGCAACAAAACGCTGGCGCGGGCGGAAAATTGTCTGGGTTGGACAAGAGTTGCGGCGATCAGAACGGGGCGCGGGCGATGCGCTTGGCGAAATAGCCGTCGATCGCCTCGACGATCGAGGTGCCCATGCGCTCGCGCCAGACGTCGGAGACGAGATGCTTCTCGTCATCGGGATTGCTGAGGAAGCCGATCTCGAGCAGCACCGACGGCACGTCAGGGGCCTTCAGCACGCGAAAGCCGGCAGAGCGCAATTTCCTCGTGTGCAGGCCGCCGGCCAACTCGCCGACGATCGAGCGGGCGAACACCGTCGAGCGGTTCTGCGTCTCGCGCTGGGCAAGGTCGATCAGGATATTCGCGACCACCTCGTCGGAATTGCTCGGCAGCGCGATGCCGGCGATGGCGTCCGAGAAATTTTCCTTGGTCGCGAGCTCTTTCGCCTCGTCGTCTGAGGCCTGCTCCGACAGCGTGTAGACGGTTGCTCCGGTCGCTCTGTCGGTCTGCTTGGGGAAATAGTCGGCATGGATCGACAGGAACAGGCTCGCGCCCTTCTTCTGCGCGAACTCGACGCGCTCGCGGAGCGGCAGGAAGGTGTCGTCCTCGCGGGTGAGATAGACGTCGTAATGGCCGGTCGCCTCGAGCTTATGCTTCAGCGATTTGGCGAAGGCTAGAACCACCTCCTTCTCGGTGACGCCGGTCGCGCTGCTCGTGCCGGGATCGATGCCGCCGTGGCCGGGATCGAGCACGATCACGGGCTTCGCGCCCGCCGCACGGGCGGGCGGCTCGGGCAGCGGCATCGCTCCGCCGCTGTCGGGCTCGGCGGGTTTCGCCTCTTTCAGCTTGGCGAGGAACGTCTTCTCGTCGGTCGGCACGAGATCGACCACGAGCCGTGCCGGCTGGTCGTCGCGCGGCTCGAGCACGAACGCTTTGTCGATGAGGAACGGGCCGCCGACATCGATGACGATGCGCGACTTGCCGGGCGCGAACATGCCGTAGCGATAGGCGGTGATCAGCCCCCTCTTCTCCTTGCCGATCCCCTCAGGCATTTGAAAATTCACGTCGGGGGCATCGACGATGACCCGATAGGGGCTCGCCAGCGCGAAGACATGAACATCGACCTTTCTCGATAGATCGGCGATGAAGCGGGTGCGCTCGCGGTCGCCGGCGACGCGAGCGTCCTTGGCGATGATGGACTTTGCCTCGGCGCAAGCAGGCGTCGGGCTCGACACGCCGGCCACGAGGAAGGGCAGCGCCGCGCAAGCGAGCGCAAGCGCCTTTATCATACGCCTACTCGACATCGTCCCCACGCAACCGACCCTCAGCCTGCACGCGTTCCGGCGCGCGCTTGGGCCCGTATCAACGCCCGCGTTTGCGCCAAAATAGGTCTGAACCGGCGCAAATCTTAACCACAGCAGGTTAAGCGACTTTTTGACGCCATGCGGACAAGCGCCCATCGAGGCTTGCCAAATCTCCCGCC
>CAWBSA010000008.1:0-134917 GCA_963791255.1 uncultured Alphaproteobacteria bacterium
GTGGAGCCTCTGCTGCAAGGCGCCGGCGGCATGCGGCTCTGCCGGCCGGGCTTCCTGCAACGCCTGACCGCGCTCGCGCGCAAGGCCGGCGTGCTCATCATCTTCGATGAGGTGGCGACCGGCTTCGGCCGCACCGGCACGCTGTTCGCCATGGAGCAGGCCGGTGTCGTGCCGGACCTCGTTTGCCTGTCGAAGGGGCTGACCGCAGGTTATATGCCGCTCGCGCTTACGGTGGCGCGCGAGGCGGTGTTCGAGGCGTTCTTGGGCGACAGCTTCGACCGCGCGCTCCCGCACGGCCATTCCTTCACCGCGAACCCGCTCGCCTGCGCGGTCGGCCTCGCCTCACTCGCTTTGTTCGAGGAGGAGAAGACGCTTGAGCGCATCGGGCGCATCAACCGCCGTCACCGGGCGCTGCTGACCGAGCTTGCGGCGCGCGAGGACGTGACGCGGCCGCGGCTGATCGGCTCGATCCTCGCCTTCGACGTGAAGGCTGCCGGCGGCTATCAATCGGCGCAGAGCCGGGCGTTGCGCGATTGGTATCTCGCCCACGGCCTGAACATCCGGCCGCTCGGCTCCACGCTCTATCTGATGCCGCCTTACTGCATCACCGACGATGAGCTGACCCGCGCCTATGAAGGACTGATCGAAGGCCTCGACACGCTCGCCAAATAGGATTTGCCCGAGCGGCACGGCAAACTCCCCGCTCTCCCCTTGTGGGAGAGCACGCGCTGTTTACAGCGCGGTGAGGGGTGAGCGGCGCCACGCCAGCTTGGAAACCGCGTCCAAAATAAATCACCCCTCACCCTTCCCGCCATGCGACGAGTTGCGCAAGCTACGCTGCGCAAGATCGCGGCAGAAGCCCTCTCCCGCAAGGGGAGAGGGAAGCATCGACCTCGGTCAGCGACTGAGGCGGCCGTAGACGATGTGCCAGGTGATGAGGCCTCCGTTTGCATCGGCGGCGCGGATGGCGCGGCGAAGCGCGCCAGGCGACAGCGGCCGGTAGCCGTCGCGCGGGGTTAGGCCGCCGACCGATTTCATGCGGCGAAGGAAGCCGAGCGCGCCCGTATCGGGAAGAAGCCGCTCCTCGGCGACGATGCCGGGCAATTTCTGAATGGCGGCGAGCCCGTTCGGCAGCCCTTCGCCGGCCAATACCGCGCGCCACTCGGCGAAGCTCTCGGGCCCGAGCGCTGCATAGATCACGACGCCTAACGGGCTCAGCAGCCGTCGGAGCCGGTCGAGACTTGCCGCCTGATCGGCGAGCCAATGCAGCGTCATGCTCATGGCAATAACATCGTAAGGCCCCTGCCCACCCGGGCGGCTCGCGTCCATTACCTCGAAGCCGACTTGCGGGGCGCGCGCGCCGGCGAGGTTCCGCCGGCACTCCGACAGCATCGCCGGCGCAGCGTCGGTTAGCACGAAGCTGCCGTCGGGATAGCGCTCGACCAGATGGCGGCTGAACAGCCCGGTGCCGCAACCAAGCTCCAGCACGCGCGGGCGTGCGACATCGGGCAGAAATCCCGCGAGCCGCGCGGCGATGGCGCGCTGCATTTCGGCATGCAGCTCATAGCTTGCCGCCCGCGCGCCGAAGCTCGCCGCGACCGTGGCGCTATGACGGGAGAGTATCGGCGAATTCAAGGACATGGCGCGCGCACCATTCGGCATGCTTCAACGGTAGAACATGGCCGCCGTCGGGCGACCAGACGATGTTTTCCCTCCAGATCGCTTTGCTCATCAAAGGCGGCACGATGGCATCGTCGCGCGAGGCGAGCGCCAGTACAGGGCAGGTCAGCGCCGCCTTGGCTTGGCGCGCGTCCCACTGCATCAGCCAGTCGAGCCCCTCGTTGAGCCTGGCCACGTTCAGAGCCTCGGGCCAGGCAAAGCCTGAGGCGCCGCAGGACCGCCAGAACGCTTGCAGGGTGGCGCCGGGCTCGCGCTCCAGACCGCGCTTAAGCGCCGCGAGGCGCGACGGCGCCACATGGCAAGCGAAGCAGTCGAAGCCCTGCACGCTGACCAGAGCCTTGAACCGGGACTGGCCGCGCTCGAGCAGCCACAATAGCCCGAGCGAATGGCCGACGGCGATGGCGTCGGCAGGCCAGTCGCTCGCGCCCTTGGGTCCTCCCGAGACGAAGCCGAGATCGACCAGCGTGACCTCGGCGCCCCTAAGATGGGAGACGAAGTCGGCAAAGATGCCGGCGTGGAAGCCCCAACCATGGACGAGGACGAAATGCATAGATCACAGAGAACGCGCGGGAGCGTGCAGTTTAGCGTGGGTTTCGCCTGCCGTCTCGGCAAGCGCTTCGAGCAGAAGGTCGATGTCGCTCTCAAGCTGCGCCCTAGTGAAGGCGAGCCGCACCCTGGCCGTCCCGGCCGGCACGGTCGGCGGCCTGATCGCGGTTGCCCAGTAGCCGCATTTGCGCAGCCGGTCGCTGAGCGCAAGCGCTGCCTCCGGCGCTCCAGCGATCAGCGGCACGATCTGGGTCGCTGACCCGCCGGTATCGTAGCCTAGCGCCTGCGCGCCTGTGCGAAACCGGCCGGCGAGGCTCGCCACGTAGGCGCGGTCCTCATCCATGGCGGGGATCAGGTCGAGCGCGGCGTCGACGGCGCCCAGCACCTGCGGCGGGAGAGCGGTCGAATAGATCAACCCGCCGCAACGATTGATCAGATAGTCGCGGAGCGTGGCCGAGCAGGCGACATAGGCGCCGAAGCTCCCGAGCGCCTTGGAGAAGGTGCCGATCACGACGTCGGCGCCACTGGAAAGTCCACTGCCACCCTCCCCCAAAATACCGGTCGCATGCGCGTCGTCGACGATCAGGCAGGCAGCGTGGGAACAGGCAAGTCGCGTGATGTCATCGAGCGGCGCCATGTCGCCGTCCATCGAGAATACGCTCTCAGTCAGGATGAAACGCGGGCGGCTTTCGTCTTGATGCTGAGTCAGAAGCTCGCCGAGATGGGCGGCGGCGCCATGCCGGTAGCGAAGCTCCCGCACGCCGGCAGCCTTGCAGCCGAAATGCATGCTCGCATGGTTGAGACGATCGGCGAACACCAGCGGCTCGGCGCCGAGCACGGCCTTGTCGAAGAGCGCGGCGAGCACCGCGGCATTGGCCTGGAAGCCGGAGGCCATGACGAGCGCAGCCGGCTTGCCCTTGAGCTTGGCGACCTTCGCCTCGATGCCGGCGAACGGCTCCAGATTGCCGGTGACAAGGCGCGAGGCGCCGGAGCCCGCGCCATAGCGCCCGGCCCACTCGACCGCCCGCTCGATCAGGGCGGGGTGGAATCGAAGCCCGAGATAGTCGTTGCTGGCGAGATTGACGTAGTCGCGCCCGGCGACGCGGATGGTCCGGGCATCGACCGGCTCGACATCGATCAGGCTCCGCTGCAACCGCTCGCGGCCAAGGCCCTCGAGGAACCCCTGGTACCTGCTTTCGCTTCCGACCATGATCCTGTATTAGCGAGGTAGCTAAGTCGCAGCAAATCGGATTGCTCAAGAGCCGTGTCAGATACCCTCGAAACCGTGAATCCTGTCAATGGCAAGGCCAAGCGGGCGGAGAGCCTGCGCGAGCTGAAACCGGCCCATCAGCTTCGCCACGATTGGGCGAGCGGGGAGATCGTCGACCTGCTCACGCTCCCTTTGCTCGAGCTGGTCGATCAGGCGAGAGCGGTGCATCGCCGCCACCATGAAGACGGCGAGGTCCAGCTCGCGAGCCTGCTCTCGATCAAGACCGGCGCCTGCCCCGAGGACTGCAAATATTGCCCGCAATCGGCCCATTACGCCAAGGAGACGGGGGTCGGTCGGGAGGCGCTGCTCGACGTCGACGACGTGCTGGCAAAGGCGCGGGTCGCGAGAGAGGCCGGCGCCACGCGCTTCTGCATGGGCGCGGCCTGGCGCGAGGTGAAGGACGGTCCTGCCTTCGACAGCGTGCTTGCCATGGTGCGCGGGGTGCGCGCGCTCGATATGGAGGCCTGCGTCACGCTCGGAATGCTGACCGGCGACCAGGCCGACCGCCTCGCCGATGCCGGGCTCACCGCCTATAACCACAATCTCGACACCTCGCCCGAGTTCTACGGCGAGATCGTCACCACGCGGACCTATCAGGACCGGCTCGACACCATCGCTAACGTACGCGACGCCGGGATCGAGGTCTGTTGCGGCGGCATCATCGGCATGGGCGAGACGGTCGAGGACCGCGCGCGGCTCCTGCAGACCCTCGCCAATCTCGCCCCGCACCCGGAAAGCGTGCCGATCAACACTCTGGTCGCCGTGCCGGGCACGCCGCTGCAAGACGCTCCGCCGGTCGATCCGCTCGATCTGGTGCGCGTGGTGGCGGCCGCGCGCATCCTAATGCCGCTGTCTCACGTACGGCTGTCCGCGGGACGGCGCGCACTGACGCGCGAGGCGCAGATCCTCTGCTTCCTCGCCGGCGCCAACTCGATCTTCTACGGCGACAAACTGCTCACTACCGCCAATAACGACGTCTGCGACGACCTCGCTTTGATCGAGGACGCCGGCCTCAGCATCCAGCGGCCGCGAGCGTGCGGCTGACCTAGCCTGGCTAGCGACGAAGTCTCGGCGCCTGGCCGGGGTTGGTGTAGTAGGTGATCATCAGCATCGCCATAAGGATCGCCGCGAACAATCCGGCGAGCGTGCCGATCCAAGCCGGCGCCGCGACCCCGCTTTGCTGCGCGACCTCCATCGCGGCGGAGCTGCCGGCGAGCGAAGCAACGGCGGAATAGACTAGGACCAGCACCGGGATGCGCGAGCTGTCGCCGCCCAAGCCCGCTCCGCGTCTCGCGACGAAATCGCGGACGAGGCCGCCGACGATGGTGGCGACAAAGCCGGCCACGATGGCAAGATACCACTGGTTGGCGAAAAATCCCCCAAGTCCAAGCCCCACCAGAGCTCCGACCACCGTCCCGACCAAGAGAACAATCAAAAGATTTGCCGAAGTCATGCGCTATCCCCCTTCTGGCAGCCCGGTTGAGATCGGGCCGCTCCCCAAAGCCGGGGGAGTATGCCCTAAGCGCCGAGAAGGCGAAAGCGAGGCCCAGCAAAGCTTGCGTTGGCCTTGCGGCGGCGCTAGGCAAGGCCTCCTTCCGCTTCGGCCTCCCGTCATGTCGCGCGTCGTCTATGTGAACGGCAGCTACCTGCCTGAAGAGCAGGCCAAAATCTCGGTGTTCGACCGCGCCTTCCTATTCGGCGACGGGGTTTACGAGGTGACGGCGGTGCTCGACCGGCAATTGCTTGATTTCGACGCCCATCTCGCCCGGCTCGACCGCTCGCTGGCCGAGATCGCAGTCCACCCGCCGCTCAGCCACGACGCGCTCCGCGCGCTGCATCGCGAGATGATCGCGCGGAACGAGGTGAACGAGGGCATCGTCTATCTCGAGATCACCCGCGGCGTCGCCGACCGCGATTTCGCCTACCCCGAGAACACCGCGCCGACCGTCGTCGCCTTCACTCAGAGCCGGCCGCTGATCACGAACCCCTATGCCGTGACGGGGGTGAAGATCATCACTATCCCCGACATCCGCTGGAAGCGGCGCGACATCAAGTCGGTGGCAATGCTCGGCCAGGCCATGGGCAAGCAGCAAGCCAAGCTGAAGGGCGCCTACGAGGCGTGGATGGTCGAGGACGGGCACGTGACCGAAGGCACCTCGTCGACCGCCTTCATCCTGGATGTGAACGGCGTGATCCGCACCCAGCCGCTCGGGCATCATATCCTGCCCGGCGTGACGCGCCGCGCCGTGCTCAGGCTGGCTGCAACCGAGGGCATCAGACTCGAGGAGCGGCCGTTCAGCGTGGCGGAGGCGATTGCCGCACGCGAGGCGTTCATGTCGGCGGCGTCGGCCTTCGTGCTGCCGATCGTGGAGATCGACGGCATCGCGATCGGCGATGGGCGCCCGGGCCCGGTCGCCCGTGCCTTCCGCGCGCTCTATATCGAGGAAGCGCAGAGAACCTGACGCCCCCTCGCCTGGCTTGTGCCAAGATTCACCCGAAAATTCGCCGCAACGCCATGCAACCCTAGTGGCTTGCCGCTCGTTATCACGCGCATGACCCCGATGCTCTATTGGACCGTCTACCATCTCGACCTCGGCCGGCTCGGCCCCCAAGTGCTCGACCTCGCGGTCAAGCGCTGGCTGAAGCGCGCCAATGAGCATGGCGCGGAGCCGCGCGTGCGCCGCCAGCCTTTCGGATCGGTCACGGCGCTGCACCTCCAGCCGAGTGCCGGCGTCGACGAGCGGATGTGAGGCGCGGCGGCGGACTTCCCCCTGAGCATGATCTTTTCGGAAAACCGGTGCCCACTTTTCCGGATCATGCACCGGCGCCCTTTCTGACATGGCGAGGCACTGATAGCGTGAGCCTGCAGGGCAGACTAAGAAACTCCCATGGCTGACGGCCCGACACTCGACCAGAGCACGCTCACCGCGAGGACCGTCGCCGTGCGGCGCGTCGTTGCGCTAATGAATGCCGGGGCCGGCTCCTTCAACCAGAAGCTCGCGGCCGAGATCGAAAGCGAGCTCGCCTCCGCCTTTGCCCATCGCGGTGTTGCGGCGACCATCAAATTCGTCGCCGGCGAGGATTTGCAGGCCGAAGCCGAGAAAGCGCTCAAGCAAGCCAAGCGCGGCGAGATCGACGCGGTGGTGGTCGGCGGCGGCGACGGCAGCATCCGCACCGTGGCGGGCGTGCTGGCCGGCACGAAGGTGCCGCTCGGCGTGCTGCCGCTCGGCACGCTCAACCACTTCGCCAAGGATCTCGGCCTCCCGCTGCATGTCGAGGCGGCTGCCGGGACGATCGCCGCCGGTCATGTGCGCGTGATCGACATTGCCGAGGTGAACGGCGAGACCTTCATCAACAATTCCTCGATCGGCATCTATCCCTACATGGTGATCGACCGGGAGCGGCGGCGCGCCGCGCACAAGCTCGCCAAATGGGCGGCCATGGTGCCGGCCTTTTTCCGCATGCTCCGGCACTTCCCGCGGCGGCGCTTGCGCATCAAGGCGCAAGGCTTCGCCATCCCCTACCGCACGCCCTGCCTGTTCGTCGGCAACAACGAATACGGCACCGAGCTGTTCACCCTCGGCAAGCGCAAGCATCTCGATCGCGGCGAGCTCTGGTTCTACGTGGTGAAGCCGCGCAACCCAGCCGAATTCCTGCTGATGGTCTGGCGGCTTTGCTTCGGCCATATGGAGCAGACGCGCGACCTCGACACGTTTCGGCTGAGCGAGGCCGAGATCGGCGCGCGGACGAGCCGCCTCCTGGTCGCGCTCGACGGTGAGGTGAGGATGTTGCACACCCCGCTCAAATATCGCTCAAGGCCGTGCGCGCTTCACGTCATCGTTGCCGAGCCGGCGATCGTCTAGCACGCGACGGGCCGGCGAATCGGCTATGCTCGCGCCATGTTCGCTCCCCCGCGCCGCGGCGACGGCAAGCGCAAGCTGATCGAGTTCAAGCCAGAGATCTGGCAGGCTCTGGTGCTGCTCGCGCGCGACAGCGGCGTCAGCCTCGAAGCTCTGGCGGAAGAGGCGTTCACCGATCTGCTGCGCAAATATCGCCGGCCGCTATCGTTGAAAGAGGCGCTGAAAGAGAGCGCGCGGCGGCTGCCCGCCAATGACGACGCGCCGCAAGACAAGCGCGAGCGCTCCTGAATTTTTTCCGCCGGTCCGGCCCTGCGTCATAGGATCGGGCTGACGGTTCCCGTCTCACCCCTTCATCCGGCCCATCCGTGACGACACCAGGCAAATCTCTCCTTATTCGCAATCCCCTGCCGGACGATGAGGCGGCGTGGCGGCATCTCTGGGCAGGCTATTGCGCCTTCTACGAGTTCAACCGTGGCGGAAGCGGTGACGGCCGCGACCTGGAAGCGGATCGTGACGCAGGGCGGGACCATGTTCGGACGCATCGCGCTGTTGGACGGCGTGGTCACGGGCTTCAGCATCTCGGTGCTGCACCAGGGCTCGTGGACCATCCGGCCGATTTGCTATCTCGAGGATTTGTTCGTCGATGCCAAGGCGAGAGGCCACGGCGTCGGCCGCGCGCTGATCACCGATCTCTTGACGCTCGCCAAGGAACGCGGCTGGGGCCGGCTCTATTGGCACACGCGGGCGGGGAACGCGACCGCGCGGCGTCTCTACGACGAGTTTGCGGCGGCTGACGATTTCGTCCGCTACCGGATCGCTCTCGACTAGCGAGCCAGCATGACCGAAGGAGTCTCAGAACTGACCGGCGCAATCGCTACAGCATCGCATCTCGACGGCGCCAGGCTCGGCGTCGTCTGGTCGGTCCCCTTCGCCGGGCTTCTGCTCTCGATCGCGCTCCTGCCGCTCCTCGCGCCGCATTTCTGGGAGCATCATTTCGGCAAGGTCGCCAGCTTCTGGGCGCTGGCGCTGCTCGTCCCCTGCACCGTCTGGTTCGGCGCAGGCACGGCGACGACGGAGGTACTGCACACGCTGCTGCTCGACTACCTCCCCTTCATCCTCCTGCTGTTCGCGTTGTTCGTGGTCGCCGGTGGCATTCGAGTCAGCGGCAATCTCGTCGGCACGCCAGCGACCAACACGGCAATCCTCGCCTTTGGCGCTCTGGCGGCGAGCTTCGTCGGCACGACCGGCGCATCCATGGTGCTGATCCGCCCGGTGATCCGCGCCAATCACGACCGCACGCACAAGACCCACGTGTTCGTGTTCTTCATCTTCCTGGTCGCCAATATCGGCGGCGCGCTCACGCCGCTCGGTGACCCGCCGCTCTTTCTCGGCTTCCTCAAGGGCGTCGATTTCCTGTGGACCTTGCAGGCCATGCTCGCGCCCATGCTGTTCATCGGCGGCATCCTGCTCGCGCTGTTCTACGCAATAGACCGCCGCGCTTGGCACCGCGAGAGCCCGGAGATCAAAGGCAAGGGTCGCGTCGCCCGCCAGATCCGCATCGAGGGAGCGCACAACGTGCTCTATCTCATGGCGGTCGCAGGCACGGTGCTCGCGAGCGGCATCTGGAACCGCGACGTTACGATCCCGATCGGACTCGGCATCGCGCTTCCGCTCAACGGACTGATCCGCGATGCCACCCTGATCGCGCTGAGCTTGCTGTCATGGAAGACGACGAAGCAATCGATACGCGTGGAGAACGCATTCACTTGGACGCCGATGCAGGAGGTGGCGATACTGTTCGCTGCGATCTTCATCACCATGATCCCGATGCTGGCCATGCTGAAAGCCGGCTCACACGGACCGTTCGCGCCACTGCTCAGCCTCGTCTCGACGCCCGACGGCAAGCCAATCGATGCCGCCTATTTCTGGCTGACCGGGGGGCTGTCGAGCTTTCTCGACAACGCGCCGACCTATCTCGTGTTCTTCAATCTCGCCGGCGGCGACGCGCAGGAGCTGATGGGGCCGCTGGCCTCGACCTTGCTCGCCATCTCGGCGGGCGCCGTGTTCATGGGCGCCAACACCTATATCGGCAACGCGCCGAACTTCATGGTGCGGTCGATCTGCGAGGAGCGTGGTGTCAAGATGCCGAGCTTCATCGGCTACATGGCGTGGTCCGGCGCGATCCTGTTGCCGCTGTTCGCGCTGTTCACCTGGCTCTGGTTCTTGTGAGCCTGGCTCACGCCTTGAGCCGCGCGACAATCGCCTCAAGCGCCTCGACGGCCGCGGCCCTGCCGTGCTTGTTCAGGTCCAGCAGCACCTTGAAGCCGTCAGCCTCCTCGCGGATGACGGTCCCCTCCTTGGCGAGATCGTCGTACAGCCCGACCACCTTGTAGCAGCGGATCGGCTGGGCGAATCCCTTGGCCTTGATCGGCGCGTGCTCCTCGGCCGCCACCTCATCCTTGACCAGAGAGTAGGTCTCGTGGCCGAGCAGGATGCCGTCGATCTCCGATGCGGTCTGCAGGCGGGCCGTCAAGTTCACCGCGCTGCCGATGATCGTGTAGTCCATGCGATCCTGGCTGCCGAAATTGCCGACGGTGCAATAGCCCGTGTTGATGCCGATGCGGAGGTGGAACGGCTTTTCGGCGCCGAGCTCCTGCCACTCGGCCTGAAGCTCGCGCAAGCGCCGCAGCATGGCGATGGCCATGCGCACGCAGGCGCGGGCATCCTCCTTGACGCCCCTCGTTTCCGGGTCGCCGAAGAATACCATCATCGCGTCGCCGATATACTTGTCGATGGTAGCGCCGTGCGCCAGCGCGATGTCCGACATCTCGGTCAGATAGCGGTTGAGAACGTTGGTCAAGTCCTCGGATTCGAGCTTGTCAGCTTCAGGGAAGCCGGGGTTCGCTGTCAATGGCAAGACAGACGCGCAGCTAACGGATTCCCTGCAAGTTTTAGCGGTCTCGATGCGGCGCGGAGCCGCTGACCTCGGGCGAGAACCGCGAGGTTTGGGCGCTAAGAAGCGTCCAATAAGGCACGCAAAGGGAGCCGGCGCGCCTAGCGGGCGCGCCGATCCCATGAAGCCGTTCGTTCGAACTGAAGCGTTCGGACTATTGCGCCGGCGGAGCCGCCGGGGCCGGCGTCTCCGGCGCCGGAGCGGGTGCTGGAGCTGGAGCTGGAGCTGGCGTTTCCGCCGCTGGAGCCGGAGCTTCGCCCCCTGACTTCCCGAGCACGCAATTGATCAACGTGCCGTCATATTTGCAGTGGTGCCGCTGGGCCTGCACCACGACCAGAACGGCGGCGATCACAATCAAGATCAGAAGAATCCGCATTCAGACACCCTCCCTATTCCCGCGGCGTAACGTATACGAATGGAAGCAAAACCAAAAGGGCCGGTGCGAGGCCGGCCCCAATGGCTTTGTCGCAGGGATCCTGACACAAAACAGCGGCCGGGCGCGGTTTTCGCCCGCTTGCTCGCCGCCGGCGAGGTTAGCCCGCCGCGCCCAGCCCCTCTTCCCTAGTCGTATAGCGGTAACGGTGTTTCCGCCTCGGGCCCCTGCCCGCAGGCGTATCGGTCGTAAGAATAGGGCCGGTACTGATAGGAGAGGCCAAGTCGACGCGCGGGATCGTGTTACCGCTGCCACAACTTCGCCCAAAGCAGGACCCGAATGGCGATCATGACGGTGCCGAATATGGAGACGATGTCGAGATGTGCGGCCGGCAGCTGATTACGCGCCAGGATTTCCTGAAAGCGGCGCTCACGCTGGCGGCGGCGCCGTTGCTGCGCGCGTTCCCCGCCCGCGCCGACGACGCTGCCGAAGCGACCGAGATCGCGCCCGGCGTGTTCGTGCATCAGGGACGCTACGAGCTGCAATCGCCTGACAATCGCGGCGACATGGCCAATGCGAGCTTCGTCGTCGGCAACGACGGCGTCGCCGTGATCGACACGCTCGGCAGCGCGGTTGCAGGGGCCGAGCTGCTGGCCGCAGTCCGCGCCGCGACCAACAAGCCGATCCGCTACGTGATCAACACCCACATGCATCCCGACCACGTGTTCGGCAACGCGGCGTTCAGGGGCGATGCGCCGACCTTCGTCGGCCATCACAAGCTCGCCCGGGGCCTCGCCACGCGCGCCGAACGCTATCTCGCGATCAACAAGGAGATGCTTGGCGCCGCCGCCTTCGAAGGCATCGAGATCATCCTGCCGACGGTGCAGGTCGCCGACAAAGTGACGCTCGATCTCGGCGGGCGCGAGCTGGTGCTGGAGCCGCAGCGGACCGCCCACACCGACAACGACCTGACCATCACCGACACCGCGACCGGCACGCTGTTCCTCGGCGATCTCCTATTCTCGGTGCATGTGCCGACGCTTGACGGCTCGATCACCGGCTGGCTCGCACTGATCGAAGAGCTGAAGAGCAGGCAGGCGGCCCGCGTCGTGCCGGGGCACGGTCCGCACGCCATGGAGATGCCGGGAGCGCTCGAGCCCGAGGAACGCTATCTCGCTTCGGTCGCCGGCGACGTCAGGCGGCTGATCAAGGAGGGCAAGACCTTGGAGGATGCGATCAAGACGGCCGGATTCTCTGAGCGCGACGCCTGGAAGCTATTCGACCATTATCATGTCCGGAACGTCTCCGCGGCCTTCGCAGAGCTCGAATGGGAGTGATATACTCTCGCCAAGGGTGCCCGAGGAGAACGGCGCAATGAGTCTTCCGATCAAGAGCTTGGCTTTGGCGTGCGGCCTTGCCGCGTTCGTCATTGCCTTGCAGCCCTTCGTGGCGGCGGCCGACGAGGACGATTGGGTCGGGATCAAGCAGCAGGCTTTCGGCGACCGGCCGATCAGCGCCGAGGACGGCGTGGTGGTGCTCGACGCGCCCTGGACCGCCGACGATCCGTCGCTCGTGCCGATCACCGTGCGCGTGCCGCCCGAGATCAAGCAAAAGCTCAAGACGCTCACGCTGTTCATCGACAAGAACCCCGATCCCATCGTGGCCAAGATCAGCTTCGGCCCGGCGCAGGGGACCGGCGGTGAGCGGAGCTTCTCGACCCGCGTGCGCATCGATAATTTCTCGCATGTCCGCGCCGTGCTCGAGACCGAGGACGGCCAGCTGCACATGGCGACCAAGTTCGTGGCCGCCTCCGGCGGCTGCGGCGCCATGCAGGCCAAGGATCCCGACACCGAGTCCGTCGATCTCGGCAAGACCCTCGTGAAGGTGTTCCCGCCGGCGCTCGAGTCCGGCCCCATCTGGTCCGGCCAGGTGATGATCAAGCACCCGAACTCGAACGGGATGCAGCTCGACATCCATACCGCCAACGTCATCCCGGCGCGCTTCGTCAAGGACGTCGTGGTGAAGCGCGACGGCGAGCTCGTGTTTCAGATGGCGAGCACGTTCTCGATCTCGACCAACCCGAATTTCCGCTTCACCTTCGGGCGCGGACCGAACAACAGCCTCGACGTCGCCGTGGCCGACACCGACGGCGCTGTGTTCGCCGCGAAGTCAGAGCCGAGCGGGTCTTAGCCGCCTTTCCGACGGGATCGTGCCGCGAATTGTCATTGCCCGGCTTGACCGGGCAATCCAGTAATCGCCGTCGTCGAAAGAGTGAGCCAGGTGGCTACTGGATTCCCGTTTTCGCGGGAATGACGACCGTGGGCGTTAGAAGCGGCTATTGCGGCTGCTTGCTGGAATAGAAGACCTGCGCCTGGGTGAGGAACTCCTCGGGTTTCTTGAGGAACAGCTCTCGCGCCGTCTCGTTGCCGAAGCAATAGGTCTTGCCGTTATAGACGGTGTTGACCGAGCAATCGGTCTTGATGTCCTTGCCTAGCGCGAGGCCCATCACGCATTCGCCGCCGAACTCGCCATCGGTCGCCAGCGCGGCGCCGGCACCAAAGCCCAGCGTGAGCGCTATTGCCAATGCGCCGGTGAGGTAAGCCCTCGCCATGGTCGCCTCGTGGTGAAAACCGCCAAGCGGGCTTTCTGCCGCTTATTTAACGCTCGATGACGGCAAGCGCCAGACTAGCTGTCGTCACGCGGCGACGGGCCGTTCTTGGCCAGACGCTTGACCGCAGCGAGCTCGCGCGCCCAATCCTTGAAGGGCCGCGCCGGCGTCCCGCCCATGCGCGCGCCGGCCTCGACGTCGTCCTTCACATGGGCCATGCCGGCGATCAGTGCGCCGGACCCGACCTTGACGTGCTCGACGACGCCGGAATGGGCGCCCATGATGACGAAGTCGCCGAGCTCGGCCGAGCCCGCGATCCCGGACTGGGAAACGATGATGCAGTGGCGGCCGATGACGACGTTGTGGGCGATCTGCACCAGATTGTCGATCTTGGTGCCCTCGCCGATCGTCGTGTCCATGAGAAAGCCGCGGTCGACGGTGGAGTTGGCGCCGATCTCGACATCGTTGCCGATGATCACGCGGCCGATCTGCGGGACCTTGAGGTGGCCCTGGGCGCTCATGGCATAGCCAAATCCGTCCTGCCCGATCCGCGCGCCGGCATGCAGCGTCACGCGGTCGCCGATCAGGGCGTGGGTCACTGACGCGCCTGGGCCAATATAGCAGTTGCTGCCGACAAATACGCGATAGCCGACCACCGCACCGGCGGCGACCGTCGTGCCCGTGCCGATTCGCGCCTCCCGGCCGACGATGGCGCCAGGCTCTATCGTGACCCCTTCGGCGATCTCAGCAGTCGGATGAATGAGCACGCCATCGGCGGCGGCGGCCGAGGCCGCGGCCCTTGGCTGAAGCACCTCGGGATAGAGCAAGCCGACGGCCAGAGCGAAGGCGCGATGGGGAATCTCGGTGGTGACGGCTGCCGCGCCGTCCGGCACGAGCGAGGCGTCGCGCAGCTTGATGAGGCAGGCGCCGGCCTGCGTCGCCGCCAAGTCGCCGGCATATTTGCGGCTCGTGCAGAAGGTCAGATGGGTGTCGCCGGCGAGGGTGAGCGGGCGCAAATCGTCGATCTCGATCCCGCCATCGACGGCATCGACCAGCTCGGCGCCGACCGTGTCGGCGATGAGCCGCAAGGGAAAGGGGCCCCCGCGCTGGAAAAATCCGGGGTGCTGCATGGTGTCTCCAAAGTCGGGAAAGTGCCTGACGGCGTTCGCCAGCGGGACGCCGGATCAGCGAGGCACGAGCACCATAGCCCTTTCCGGCGCTTTCAGATAACGGCATTTTCTTGGCACGGTTGCGAACGGCGCGCGGCTCGCAGCGTTTTCGTCACACCGCTGTCACGTTGAGCGCCGCTGCAAGCCGATCGCGTTTGAAACATTGGTGGGCGCAGTAGGACTCGAACCTACGACCCGCTGATTAAGAGTCAGCTGCTCTACCACCTGAGCTATGCGCCCTAACCATGCCGCCTTCGCTAGACGAGGCGCATCGGGGTTCTACCCCGTCAAGGGTGCTCCCTCTAGCACTGCACTCCTTGCCCTGTCCAGGGTTGGCCGCAAGCGCCGGAAACAATCCGCCGCCTCCCAACCAACTACATTCACCCGCAGAAGCAGTTTACCGAGAATGTTGCGCTCGGTCCCGGCGATGCAGCGCTATGGGTATAGCTCGTGAACTGTTGAGGAAGACAAGGAGGGGCGTCATTGAACCCTTGCCGGGAATGTCTGCTTTACGTCCAATAGCGGACGTAGTCAGGAGGTGCTTTCTGTGTCCGCTAAGTGCCAATAGCCCTGCAACATCTGGTCCTTGGCCGGATCGACCGAACACCACAACTCCGGATCGACCGCTAGGTCTCTCGCAGGGACCCGTTGCGCCTCAGTCCCGTTGGCGTAAGACGCCCCTCGGATTTCTAGCTGCCACCATAGCTACGGTTTTGCTTGCGCTGCTTGCAGGCTTCACCGCTTGGAAATGGTGGACTCCATCCACTTCATTGTCTGAAAAAGCATCCATCGCGGTTTTGCCGTTCGAGAACTTTGGGAACAAGTCTAAGTGGGATCGCTTTGCCGACGGAATTACCGAGGACATCGTTACAGACCTGTCTCACTCCAAAGACCTGTTTGTCGTCGCTCGGAACTCAACGGAAGTTTACCGAGGTAAACCCGCGGACGTACGAACCGTTGGCCGCGATCTCGGCGTCCGCTACGTGCTCGAAGGGAGCATTCAACCGAGTGGAGACCAGATTCGGGTGACTGCCCAGCTCATCGATGCAAGAACCGGCGGCAACGTTTGGTCGGACCGTTATGATCGCCCCGCCACAGACCTGTTCAAAGTGCAGAGCGATGTCACAGAGAAAATTTCAGCCACTCTCACCGGCTATGAGGGCGCAGTTGCTGAAACCGACCGCTCGCTCGTCAGACGAAAGCCGCCCGGTGATTTGACGGCCTACGAAACGTATCTCCTTGGAATGGAGGCCAAGCATAAGGTCACCAAGGAAGGGCTGGACGAGGGAGAACGATTGTTCCGAAAGGCGCTCGAAATCGATCCGGAGCTCGCTCGAGCATATGTCGGATTAGCCTACATTTATGACTATAGGATCGACCTCGGTCTCGGAACTTCCGTTGCTGACAATTTGACCAAGCTGATGGAGGCCGCTCGGAATGCCGTTCGGTTAGATCCGAATGACGGAGAGACCCAGCTCGTTTTGGGACACGCCTTCGCCTACCATGGAATGGCAGATCAGGCTCTTGAGCAATTTGCCAAGGCCGAGGCCCTGGCTCCTAACAACGCTGACCTTCTAATTAACATTGCATGGTTCCTTCCTCAATTTGGCCAAGCCGATAGGGCGGTCGAACTTACAGAGAAAGCGCTGAAACTGAATCCCAACTACCCGTACTGGTATAACCAGGAGCTTCGGTTGGCATATTTCTTTGGCCGCCAGTTCGATAAATCCGTGAAGTACGCGAAACAGGTCACCACCCCTTTCGCCACGGACTACGCATACTTTGCGGCGGCAAGCGCCATGGCGGGCGACATGGCCGGGGCAAAAGTCGCCGCCGCGCAGGTGGTTCGCCTGGATCCCAATTGGAGTGTCGAGAAATATCTGAGCGATGGCGGCGGCTATCCAGACGATGCCGCAATGCTGTTCATCGATGCAGCCAGGAAAGCCAGCGTCGCTGCATGTGTGCCAACGGACAAGCTTTCGTCAATGCCGAACCTTATTCACATCAAGGCGTGCGACGAGGGGAGAACTCACCAAGCCGCTGGCTAGAGTTCTCAGGGCCTGCACACCAAAGCTCGGCGCCTTACTCCTCGCCTCCCCTCACCACAGCGGCCCAAGCTCCTCGCGCCTGATGCGCAAGCCGCGGTTGACATTGGCGTTCAGTACGAAGCCCAGGCCCACCATCATGGTCAGCATCGAGGTGCCACCATAGGAGACGAGCGGCAGCGGCACGCCGACCACCGGCACGAGTCCGGTCACCATGGCGACGTTGATGAACACGTAGGTAAATAGGCAGAGCCCCATGCCGGCGGCGATCAGCCTGGCGAAGACGCTGCGGCACCTGAGCGCCATATAGGCAATGAACACCAGCACGAGAAGATAGAGCGCGAGCAGCGCGGCGGCGCCGATGAAGCCCATCTCCTCGGCGAACATCGTGAAGATGAAATCGGTGTGCTTCTCGGGCAGGAAATTGAGCTGGGCTTGAGTGCCTTGCATGAAGCCCTTGCCCATCAGGCCGCCCGAGCCGATGGCGATCTTCGATTGGAGAATGTGGTAGCCGGAGCCGAGCGGGTCGCGCTCGGGGTCGAGCAGCGTCAGCACGCGCTCCTTCTGATAATCGTGCAGCCGCTCCCAGATATGCGGGAGCACGACGATGACGCCGACCACGGCACCGATGAAATAGACCCAGCTCACCCCGGCCAGAAACATGATGCCGCAGCCGACGATGGCGAACAAAGCGGCGGTGCCAAGATCGGGCTGGGCGAGCGCGAGCAGTGTCGGCACGCCGATCATGATCAGCGGCGGAATCACCGCATCGGGGCGCCAGACCCTCTCCGGAGGTAGCCATTGATAGTAGCGGGCGAGCGCGATCACGAGCGCGATCTTCATGATCTCAGACGGCTGGAAGCTGTATTCGCCGAAGCCGATCCAGCGCTGCGCGCCGCCGCTCTCGACGCCGACGATCGGAACCAGGACGAGCAGGAAGAGGACGGCAAAGTAGAGCGGATAGGCGAAGCGCAGCCACCAGCGGAGATCCGAGACGGCGACGGCGAACAGAAGCCCAAGCCCAAGGCAGTAGCGCACGACGTGCCGGCTCGCCCAGGGCTCGAGCGCGCCGCCAGCGACCGAATAGAGCGCGGCCACGCCGACAAGCGTGATGGCGGTGACCAGCAGCAGGAACGGCCAGTTGATGAGGAGCAGCTTCTGGCTGAGCTTGAACTGCCGCCGCTCGGAGCCCTCCTCGAACATCATGCTCATCGCCCGGCCCCCGCGTCGGCGACAGCCGAAGCCGCGCCCCTGTCGTTACTCGCGACAAAAGCGGGCCTCCTGACGGGATCGCGCAGCAGAAGCTCGGTCATTACGTCACGGACGATCGGCGCCGCGGTCTCCGCGCCCCAACCTCCGTGCTCGACGACGCAGGCGACCGCGTAGCGCGGCGCATCGACCGGAGCGAACGCGATGAACAGCGAATGGGGCTTGGCTTCCCAGCCCGAGAAATGATGCGCTACGCCGTGGCCGAAGGCCTGGGCGGTGCCGGTCTTGCCGGCCATCAGCATTGTGGGCATGCCGGGAATTTTGAGGGCGACGCGGGTGGCGGTGCCGCCCTTCTCGTTCACCACCGCGGCCATGCCGTCGCGCACGAGCTGGAGATGCGCCGGATCGATGGCGAGGTCGGGGATTGCCGGGACCGGCCCACTCGTGACCTGGCGCACGAAGTGCGGCACGATCGCCTTGCCCGAGGCGATCCTGCCAGCGACCAGCGCAAGATGCAGCGGCGTGGCCAGAACATAGCCCTGGCCGATGGCGCAGGAGATAGTCTCACCGGGATACCAAGGTTGTCGGAGCGCAGCGCGCTTCCACGCCGTGTCGGGCATGACGCCCGCCTTCAATCCCGGCAGCTCGCTGTCATAGGCATGGCCGAGCCCGAGCGCGCGCCCGGTCACCGCCAGCTTGTCGATGCCCATCCTGTGCGCCGTCTCGTAGAAATAGACGTCGCAGGACGATTTGATCGCATCGTGGAGCGCGATCGGTCCGTGCGACTTCCAGCAATGAAAGAAGTGGTTGCCGAAGAAATAGCCGCCCTTGCACACGATGCGCTCCTGGGGCGTGACGACACCGGCGGTGAGCGCGGCGAGCGCATTCACCACTTTGAAGGTCGAGCCGGGCGGATAGAGCCCGTCGCCCGCGCGATTGTTGAGCGGCTCGTCTTCATGCTTGACGAGCTCGGCCCAACGCGCGGGATCGGGCTTGAAGGCAATCTCGTTGGGGTTGAAGGACGGCGCCGAGACCATCACCAGCACATCGCCCGTGGTGCAGTCGAACGCCACCAGCGAGCCGCGGCGCTGGGTCGAAATGCGGTCATGGGCGATAGTTTGCACCTCGTGGTCGAGGGTGAGCACGAGGTCCTTGCCGGGCTGACTCGGCACCGAGCCGAGCTCGCGCACGATGCGCCCGTGGGCGTCGACCTCAGAGGTGATGCTGCCGGCATGGCCCCTCAGCGGGCGGTCGAAGCCCTTCTCCACGCCGGTCTTGCCGAGGCGGAAGCCCGGCACGCGCATCACCGGGTCCTCGTCGACTTCGCCTTTGCCGGCCATGCCGACATAGCCGACGACATGGGCCATGGCCTCGGGCGTGTTGTAGACGCGGAACGAGCCGACATCGGTGCGCACGCCCGGCAACTGGGGCGCGAGCACGTTAAGCAGCGCGAATTGCCGCCAAGTGAGGCCTTCGACCACGAGCACCGGCATGTAGCGGCTCTGGCGCCGCATGGTGCGGAACACGCGGTCGCGGTCGGCGGCCGCTAACGGGACGATGCGGGCGAGCGCGTCGAGGGTTCGGCCGAGATTCTTGGTGTAGGCCGGAACGACCAGGACGCGAAGGCTCTCGCGGCTCTCGGCGACCGCCATGCCGAAGCGATCGAAGATGGCGCCGCGGCGTGGCGCGGTGAGCTGCCGGCTCAAGCGGTTCTCGTCGGAGAGCAGCCGGTATTCCGACGAGTCGAGGATCTGGAGCCGGCGGAGACGCCAGGCGAGCAGTCCGAACAGCCCGGCCTGGCCGGCGCCCAGCAGGAGCGCGCGGCGCGAGAAGCGCAGGCGCTGCTTCCGTTCGGGGTCGCGCGCCTTCTTCTCCTCTGAGTTCCGCGCCTTCTTCATGACCAGCTCCGGAACATGGCGCTATGGGCCGGGCCCAGACTGCCCTGCCTGATCCAGCCGAGCCCACGCAGCACCACGGGGAACAGCGCGATCGAGGCGAGAGTCCCGAACAGGATCGGCCACCAATCGATCCAGCGGAAGAAATAGAGCGAGGCGAGCAGCCAGCCGAACAGCCCGAGGCTCGCCGCGAGCGCGATCCACACGAGCCACAGGATGCGCAGCTCGTGCGGCGCGATCAGCGAGCGGAGCTGCCCGCCGACGCTCGCCGCGATCAGCGTCATCAGCGCGAAGAAGCCGAGCGGGCCGCCGCTCATCACGTCGGTGAGAAGGCCAAGCAGCATGCAGACGAACAGCGGCAGCACCGCGTCCGGAATGATGCGCCAGCAGAACACCATCATCACCACGACGAGCGGCAGGATGAAGGTGGCGTCGGCCGGCAGCCCCCACGGCACCGCGGTCGCGAGTACGGCAAACAGCACCGACAGCGCGGGAAGGATGGTGCTCATCGCTGCGCCTGCGCCTGGCCGTCATTGCCCGCGCTCCCCTCCTCGGCGCCCGCATGCTTGGCGGCGGCGCCCACGGGGTTGCTGCCCGAAGCCGGCGTGTCGGCTTGCGCAGGCGCGGCGGTAGCGGCAGAGGCCGGCGTCGCCGAGAGCGGGCCTTCAGCCGGACCGAATGGGTCAGTCGTCGCGAGCGCCGGCGTGTCGAAGAACAGGACGCTCACCGCATCGAGCGAGCTCAGCTCGGCATGCGGGCGCACCCTGAAGTCGTCCAGCGTGCCGGTCACCGTGCCGACGCGGAGACCCCGTGGCAGCACGCCGTCGCTGCCAGACGTATAGACCTCGTCGCCCTCATAGAGCGTGGCCCCGTCGGGGAGGAAATCGAGCCTCAGCTCGGCGCTGTTGTCGCCGGAGGCCATCGCCCGCACACCCGCGGGGCCGACCAGGACGGGAATGCGGCTGTTGAGGTCGTTCAGCAGCAGCACGCGGGCGACCGATGAGCCGGCATCGACCGTGCGCCCGACCAAGCCGTCGCCGTCGATCACCGCGTAGCCGACGCGCACGCCGTTGTCGCGGCCGAGATTGATCAGCGCGCTGCGCAGGAACGGACCGCGCGCGTCGGCGATCACGCTGCCGGTGACGAAGTGCAGCGCCGGCTCATCGACGGCATTCAGCAAGGCGCGGAGATGGGCGTTCTTGCGCTCCAGCAGCTTGGCGCTCCACTCCCATTGCTTGAGCTGCTCGTTCTCGGCCTTGAGGCGGTCGATCTCGCCGAACAGCTCGGCATAAGAGCGCGCGCGGAGCATCATATGGCGCGCCTCGATGACGGGGATGGAGGCGGCCTCGAGCAGCGGCGCGGTCAGATCGACGAACCGGTCGCGCATGTCATCGAGCGCGCCGTGGCCGATGCGGCTCAGGATCAGCATCACCGCGCAGAAGAAATAGAGCGCGAAAGTGAGTAGCTCTCCCCTCGCCCGCCGCCATGAGCGGCGGGGGCTGCGGTAGATCGATGAAACGGCCCCGCGCATCAAGTCTCGCATCGAGGGGAGGCCCGCTCTACGCGGGTCGCTCTCCTCTCCTTGGGGGGCTCGTGCAGCCGCTAAGCCCCCGCTTCGTCAGTGCCGGTTCATGGCTTGATCAATAGGTGAGCCATGGCGTCGAGCTGCTCCAGGACCATTCCGGTTCCTCGCGCGACGCAGCGCAAAGGGTCCTCGGCGATCTTGAACTTGACTCCGGTTTCTTGGGCGAGGCGAAGGTCGAGCCGTTCGAGGAGCGCCCCTCCCCCCGTCAGGTAGATGCCGGAATCGCACAGATCGGCGACGAGCTCCGGCGGCACGTCGGCGAGCGCCTGGCGGATGCCGCCGACGATCTGCTGGATCGGCAGGCTGAGCGCCTCGGCGATATCCTGCGGCTCCAGCGCGATCTCGGTTGGGAAGCCGCGTTGCAGGTCGCGCCCCTTCATGTGGATGGTGACGCGCTCGCCATTGGTCTTGGCGAGAGCCGAGCCGGATTCCTTCTTGATGGCCTCAGCGGTCGCCGCGCCGATCAGGAGGTGGTGCTTGAAGCGCACATAGTTGACGATTGCCTCGTCCATGGCGTTGCCGGCGGTGCGGATCGAGTGCGAATAGATCACCTCGCCCATCGACAGCACGGCGATGTCGGTCGTGCCACCGCCGATATCGACGATCATCGAGCCGCGCGTCTCGGAGATCGGCAGCCCGGCGCCGATCGCAGCCGCCACCGGCTCCTCGATGAGGTAGACGCGGCGTGCGCCGGCCGACAGCCCGGCCTCGTGCACGGCGCGGCGCTCGACCGGGGTCGCGCTCGCCGGCACGCAGATCATAATGACCGGGCTCGAGAAGAACGTGCGCTTCTGCACGCGGCGAATAAAATGCTTGATCATCTCCTCGGCCGCGGCGAAGTCGGCGATCACCCCGTCGCGCAGCGGCTGGATGGTCTCGATCTTGCTCGGCGTGCGGCCGAGCATGGTCTTCGCCTCGCGGCCAACGGCGATGACTTTGCGCTCGCCGTCGCGCGCTTGCGTGACGGCGACGACGGACGGCTCATCGAGAACGATCCCCCGTCCCGGCACGTAAACCAGAGTGTTGGCCGTGCCAAGGTCGATGGCCATGTCCTTCGAGACAAAGCCCAAGACCTGCGAGAACATACCCCGCCTCAATTCGGCTCACCACGGAGGGAAGCCTTGAACGCCACTGAAATTCGCGAGCTATAGAATGCTGCTGCGGCTTGGCCGACTGCCGAGCGCATTTGCATGTTGCGGCAAATCCTCGTGGCGGGCAATGCGTCGGGAGGCCGTTTCGAAAAAACAATTCGCTTGCCACAGCCGAGCGCTACGCGCCCTCGCCGAGTCCATCCCGCGAGGCGTCGTTTGCCACAATTTGCGGCCCGTTAAAGGCCGGTTTTAAGCAGTTCGCACAATATGGCCGGGCGCCTTCGGATTTCGTCGCGGAGCGCCGAAGAATAAGGCAGCCGGCGCTAAGCCGACCGCCTCAATCTCGGGCAGAATCGAGTCGCACGCGTTGCGGGTTGCCGCTGCTTGCGTCTAGGAGGCGAGCATGGTCTCCGGCTTCCGCCTGCCCTCGCGGGCGAGCAGCTTGTTCAGTGCGCTCACATAGGCGCGCGCCGAGGCGACCATCGTATCGGTGTCCGAGCCACGGCCGGTCACGGTCTTGCCGTCGGCCTCGAGCCGCACGATGACCTCGGCCTGGGCGTCGGTCCCTTCCGTCACGGCACTGACCTGATAGAGCGGCAGCCGCGCCTCATGCGGCACGAGCGCCTTGATCGCCTTGAAGGTCGCATCGACCGGGCCATCGCCGGTCGATTCATGGGTCCGCTGCTTGCCGTCGACGTCGAGGGTGAGCGTCGCCTTCTGCGGGCCGCCGGTCCCGGCGATCACGGTCAGCGCCACGACCTTGATGCGGTCATGGGCTGAAGCGATCTCCTGATCGACCAGGGCCTCGAGATCCTCGTCATAGACGTGCTTCTTGCGGTCGGCGAGCGCCTTGAAGCGGAGGAAGGCGTCCTCGAAGGCGTTGTCGCCGAGCTCGTAGCCGAGCTCCTTCAGCTTCTCGCGGAAGGCGTGGCGGCCGGAATGCTTGCCCATGACGAGCGAGGATTCCTTCAGGCCGACGCTCTCGGGCGTCATGATCTCGAAGGTCTCGGCATGCTTCAGCACGCCGTCCTGGTGAATGCCGCTCTCATGGGCGAAGGCGTTACGGCCGACGATCGCCTTGTTGTATTGCACCGGGAAGGCGGTCACGCGCGACACGAGCTTGGAGGCGCGCGTCAGCATGGTGGTGTCGATCCCGGTCCAGAACGGCATCACGTCGCCGCGCGTCCTGATGGCCATCACCACCTCTTCCAGCGCGGCATTGCCGGCACGCTCGCCGAGCCCATTGACGGCGCATTCGACCTGGCGCGCGCCGGCGCCGACGCCAGACAGCGAGTTGGCGACGGCGAGCCCGAGATCGTTGTGGCAATGGGTCGAGAACACGACTTGCTCGGCACCGGGCACGCGGACAAGGATCATGCGGATCAGCGCCGCGAACTCGTCGGGCGTAGCATAGCCGACCGTGTCGGGGATATTGACGGTGGTGGCGCCGGCCTTGATCGCCGCCTCGATGCAGCGGCAGAGGAAATCGTGCTCGGTGCGGGTCGCGTCCATCGCCGACCACTCGACATCGTCGGTATAGCTCCGCGCGCGGGTGACCGACTGGGTGACCCGCTCGAGCACCTCGGCCTCGTCGATCCCCATCTGATATTTGCGGTGCAGCGGCGAGGTGCCGATGAAGGTATGGATGCGGCCGCGCGCGGCAGGCTTGATCGCCTCGGCGCAACGGTCGATGTCCTTCAGCTGTGCGCGCGCAAGTCCGCAGATCACCGAATTCTTGGCGCGGCGGGAAATCTCCTGAACGCTGTTGAAATCGCCTTCCGAGGCGATCGGAAAGCCGGCCTCGATGATATCGACGCCCATCTCGTCGAGCAGCTCGGCGACCTCGAGTTTCTCCTCGAAGGTCATGGTGGCGCCGGGGCACTGCTCGCCGTCACGCAAGGTCGTGTCGAAGATCACCACGCGATCGCGCTCGGAGCGCGGGGCTCCAGTATTATTCGGGTTGGACTCCATCGGTCTCGTCCTTAAGGGCTTCGGGCGTCAGTCTAGCATGACCGACCAGCCGATTGAATTTTCGTGGGTTTAGATTGCCATCCCCTGAACGCCCGCCCCGCCAACGCGGAAGCTAAGGTGCTCAGGGGCGTCTAAGGACGAGTTTCGGCAGCGCGCGCAAAGCGCCAGCGGCGCACGTCAAGGCGCCCGCCTCAATCCAGATCTTCCGGTCGAACCGCTGCATGGGCGGAAAATAGTGCGGAGCACGCCTTTGAGCAAGCCCGCTCGAGGCGTGCGTCACGTTTCCTGCGCTTTGGCCTTGTCGGTGCGGCGGCGGCGCGGGGTCACCCGCGGCGGCGGCACGAAGCCCGGCAGCTCGCTGTCGGGCTGGTTGATGAAGATCAGCACGCCGAGCACCGCCACATAGAAGCGGAAGGCGGCCTCCTGGCCGTTCCATGTCGCCGACTGCCACATGGCGAACCATTCGCCGGCTACCACCATGAAGCCGAAGAACCACACCAGGAAGCCGAGCACGCAGGCCGCGATCGCATAGACCTTGGCCTGGTTGAATATCTCCGCCGGCGCGTCGCGCACTTGGAACAGGCGGATGGCGCCGGCGAGGAACAGAACGCCCGTCATGCCCTCGGCGGCGATGATCAGCGCATAGAAGATCTGCCACAGCATAGGGTTGGTGATCGCCCGGTACATCAGCGCGTTGCCGGGGAAGGTCGTGTCCATGCTGAGCACGTGCTGCATGAACAGGTAGTTGGTGCCGTAATCGGTGATGTTGTCGAAGGTGACGATGAGGCAGAACGCGGCGAGCACGAGGCAGAGCACGATCTTGGCGTAGCGCGCGATCAGCATCGATAATCCCCCGATCCCACTCCCCTTACCCGGCGCATGACCATCAGGGGCGCCGCTAGGGTATCATGACCGCTTGCGCCGGCGAAACCACCGGTGGTGTAGTTCTGCAGGGGGTGGTTGATACGGCGATGATCATCGACGGTCCGCGCAGACGAGAGCAATTGGCCGCGGTGGCGCAGAGGCTGCCGGCGCATGTCGCGCGTCTCGCGTGGTCCGCCGAGCAGATCAAGGCCGAGCGGCAACGCGCGCTGCGCGAGACGCTGGCTTATGCCAAGTCGAAATCGCCTTGGCATGGCGCCCGGCTTGGCCATTTCGACCCCGGCTCATTCACCGAGGACGAGCTCGGGACCCTCCCGCTCATGACCAAGGCGGATGTCATGGCCAACTGGGACGAGATCGTCACCGATCGGCGGCTGACGCTCGCCGATTGCAACGCCAACATCGCGGCCAAGCTCGCTGGCGCGTGCAAAGACTATTACTATCTCGACGACTATCTCGTGATCGCCACGGGCGGATCGTCGGGCGTGCGCGGCGTGTTTCCCTGGGGATGGGACGAGTTCGTCGAGATCGCCTGCGCCACGTTCCGCTATCAGCTGCGCGACGAGCCGCCCGGCAGCCTGACCGGGCGCCGGCTGCTCGCGGTGGTCGAGGCCGGCGAGATCGTTCATGGCAGCCCGTTCCTGTTCTCGGTCAGCACCGACCCCGCCGCAAGCGTGACGTGGTGTCCCGCCGCGCTGCCGACGGCCGAACTGGTTGCCGCGCTCAACCGGGCCCAGCCGACGCAAATCAATTCGTTCGCCTCGTCGTTGCAGGAATTGGCGGGGGAGGCGCTGGCCGGACGCTTAAGCGTGAGACCCCGCCGCGTCACCGCCAATTCCGAGCCGTTGATGCCGGAAGCCCGCGATGCTGCTCGCCGGGCCTGGGGGATCGAGATCAACAATATGTGGGGCTGCGTCGAGGTCGGCCATATCGGCATCGAATGCGATGCGCATCAGGGCATGCACATGAGCGACGATCT
Organism: uncultured Alphaproteobacteria bacterium; assembly: GCA_963791255.1. Lineage (GTDB taxonomy): Bacteria > Pseudomonadota > Alphaproteobacteria > Rhizobiales > Methyloligellaceae > Methyloceanibacter. The sequence goes on from CAWBSA010000008.1 coordinate 26,117, forward strand.
CGTCATAATCGAGCTCGTCGACCACAATGACAGGCCGACGAGCGATCCAGACGCCATCGACCGCGTGCTGGTGACATCGTTGTTCGGCCGCACCTTGCCGCTCATCCGCTACGAGCTCACCGACGTGCCAGTGCCGTCCGGACGGCAATGTCCGTGCGGCGCGATGTTCCCGCTGATCGCGACGGTGAAGGGGCGCTCCGACGATATTTTCGTCTATCCCGGCGGCGTCCAGATCCATCCCTTGGTGTTCCGCACGCCGCTCGGCCAGAACAGCCGTATCGAGCAGTATCAGGTGCACCAGACCGAGCATGGCGCGAGAATCGGCGTGATTGCCGCGGGCAAGATCGATATCGCCGCGCTCAAGCAGGACTTGATCGCGGCTCTCGCCAAGGCCGGGCTCGCGAACGCCGAGATCGACATCCAATGCGTCGACGAATTGGAGCGGCACAAGGAGACCGGCAAGCTGCGCCGCTTCGTTCCGCTGAGGCTGCCCTAGGATCGCAGCGACAGCCCGGCCATGACGATCGGCGCCGGCGGCAACGGTCGCGCTAGTTCTTGCTCTTGTCGACCATCTTGCGCTCGGCGATCCACGGCATCATGTCGCGCAGGCGCTTGCCAACGACTTCCATGTCGTGACTGTCGCATTTCGCGCGCATCGCCTTGAACGAGGTCTGGTTGACGCGATTCTCGAGCATCCAGTCCTTGACGAACTTGCCGGACTGGATGTCCTCCAAAACCTGCTGCATCGCCTCGCGCGAAGCCTTGCCCACCACGCGGGGACCAGAGACGTATTCGCCATACTCGGCGGTGTTGGAGACCGAGTAGTTCATGTTGGCGATGCCGCCCTCATAGATGAGGTCGACGATCAGCTTCACCTCGTGCACGCATTCGAAATAGGCCATCTCCGGCGCGTAGCCGGCGGCCACCAGGGTCTCGTAGCCATTCCGCATCAGCTCGACCAGGCCGCCGCACAACACCGACTGCTCGCCGAACAGATCGGTCTCGCATTCCTCGCGGAACGAAGTCTCGATGATGCCGGCGCGGCCGCCACCGATCGCGGCGGCATAAGACAGCGTCAGGTCATGCGCGTTGCCGGTCGCGTCCTGGGCGATGGCCATCAGGCATGGCACGCCGGCGCCGCGCGCATATTCGGCGCGCACAGTGTGGCCAGGCCCCTTGGGCGCCACCATGCAGATATCCATGTCGGGGCGGGGCTCGATCAGGTTGAAATGGATGTTGAGCCCGTGGGCGAAGAACAGCGCCGTGCCCTGCCGCATATTCGGCTTCAGGTCCTTCTCCCAGATGCTGGACTGGAGCTCGTCGGGGGTGAGCATCATCACCACATCGGCCCATTTGGCGGCCTCCGGCACATCCATCACGTTGATGCCGGCGGCTTCGGCCTTGACGGCCGACTTGGAGCCTGGCCTCAAGCCCACGGCCACATTCGGCACGCCGGAATCGCGCAGGTTCAGCGCATGCGCATGTCCCTGGCTGCCATAGCCGATGATGGCGACCTTCTTGCCCTTGATCAGATTGAGATCGGCATCCCGATCGTAGTAAACGCGCATACGGGTGTTCCCTGCCCTGGATGTTGGCTTGCTCGGCCGCGTTTGTGACGCCCGGAACGGCACTTTGCAAGGGGTGTCGCCTGGGTCCAATCGGTGCCGGGTTAATATCCGCTACATGCGCTCGGGGCCGCGCGACATGGCGGCCAGGCCGGTGCGGGCGACCTCGACCAGACCGAGCGGCTGCATCAGGGCGATGAACTGCTCGATCTTCGACTGCTTGCCGGTGATCTCGAACACGAAATGCTCAGTCGAGGCGTCGATCACCGAGGCGCGGAAGGCGTCCGCCAGGCGCATGGCCTCGACCCGCTTCTCGCCGAGCCCGGCCACCTTGACCATGGCGAGCTCGCGCTCCATCGGGTTGCCCTTCACCGTCAGATCGGTCACCGAATGCACCGGGACCAGCCGCTCGAGCTGATGCTGGATCTGCTCGATGACCGCCGGCGGCCCTGAGGTGACGATGGTGATGCGCGACAGATGCGCCTCGTGCTCGGTCTCCGACACGGTGAGCGAATCGATATTGTAGCCGCGGCCGGCGAACAGCCCGACGACGCGGGCGAGCACGCCGGGCTCGTTGTCGACGAGCACGGTCATGGTATGGGTCTCGGGCTTCTGTTCGGTTTTCTCGAGCGAGTAGGCTGAACCGGGCTGGGACATCACTGCTTACCCTTCTCCAGGCTAGCCTTCATCGGATGCGGCTTCTTCGCGTGCTCGCCGGAGTGGCCATGCTTGACGCCGGCGAAATCGATCAGCCGCAACGCCGCAGCGATGAACAGGATCGAGACCGGCAGCACCAGCATCGACAGATCGAATTTGCCCTCGGCCTCGACCACGGTCCGCGCAAAGATGACGATCAGCACGACGACGACGACCTCGGTGAGAGTTTCCTTGAGCTGACCGACACCGGCCACGTTCATCCAGGCCGGGAGTTTCTGGCCCACGCCCTCCGGCAGGTTGAACACGAAGCCGATAGCGATGCCATAGGCGAAGATCACGAGCACGATGCCGAACAGGAAGGAGTTGACGGCTTCAAGCACGGGCACGGTCAGCTGCTTGCCGCCAATGTCTCCGGGCTGAAGCAGCACATGCCATGCCTCGTAGAGATAGAGGCTGCCCTGGAGGAACATCACCAGCGAGCCGACGACGGCGCCGAGCGAGCCGATTAGCATGATGGCCCGCAGACCAAGGAGGAAATTCAACAAGCCCCGCATTGCTACACCATCACCTTGCCTTCCTCGGTGATGGCCTTCTCGAGGTCTTCCCCGGTCAGATCGTCGCCCATCAGCATGTGATTGTGCGCCTCCCCGCTCGGGATCATGGGGAAGCAATTGGCATGCTTGTCGACCCGGCAGTCGAAGATGACGGGCTTGGGCGTGGCGATCATCTCTCTGATCTTGTCGTCGAGCTCGGATGGCTTCTCGGCCCTGATGCCGACACCCTGATAGGCCTCGGCGAGCTTGACGAAGTCGGGCAGCGCCGCGGTGTAGGAATGCGAGTAGCGGCCGCCATGCAAAAGCTCCTGCCACTGGCGGACCATGCCCATATATTCATTGTTGAGGATGAAGATCTTGATGGGCAGGTCGTACTGCGCCGCCGTCGACATCTCCTGCATGGTCATCAGCACCGAGGCTTCGCCGGCGATGTCGATGACGAGCGAATCGGGATGGGCGACCTGCACGCCGACCGCGGCCGGCAGGCCATAGCCCATGGTGCCGAGCCCGCCAGAGGTCATCCAGCGGTTGGGGTCCTCGAACTTGAAGAACTGGGCCGCCCACATCTGGTGCTGGCCGACTTCCGTGGTGATGTAGGTGTCGTGGCCGCGCGTCAGAGCGTAGAGCCGTTCGATCGCGTATTGGGGCATGATCACGTCGTCGCGCTTCTTGTAGGCGAGGCATTTCCGCCCGCGCCAGCCGTCGATCGTCGCCCACCACGATTTGAGCGCGGGCTTGTCGAGCTTGGGATTGCGCGTCCGCCAGGCGTTGATCATCTGCTCGAGCACCTTGGCGCAGTCGCCGACGATGGGGATATCGACCCTGATGTTCTTGTTGATCGAGGAGCGGTCGATATCGACATGGATCTTCTTGGAGCCGGGCGAGAACGCGTCGACCCTGCCGGTGATGCGGTCGTCGAAGCGCGCGCCGATGCAGATCATCACGTCGCAATCGTGCATGGCGTTGTTGGCCTCGTAGGTGCCATGCATGCCGAGCATGCCGAGCCACTGCCGGTCGGAGGCCGGGTAGGCGCCGAGCCCCATCAGCGTCGAGGTGATCGGGAAAACCAGTCATGCGCACGAGCTCGCGGAGCCTGGCGCTCGCGAGCGGGCCGGAATTGATGACGCCGCCGCCGGTATAGAAGATCGGCCGCTTGGCTGACGCCATCAGCTCGATGGCGGCGGCGATCGCGGCATCCTCGCCGACGGTCTTGGGGTTGTAGCTCTTGTGCTGCGAGTTGGTGAGCCCGCTATAGAGACCCTTGGCGAACTGGATGTCCTTGGGGATGTCGACCACGACAGGGCCAGGGCGCCCGGTACGCGCGACGTAGAACGCCTCGTGCAGGACGCGCGAAAGCTGGTTCACGTCCTTGACGAGATAATTGTGCTTGGTGCAGGGCCGCGTGATGCCGACCGTGTCGCATTCCTGGAAGGCATCGTTGCCGATCAGGTGCGTCGGCACCTGCCCGGTGATGCAGACGATCGGAATCGAATCCATCAGCGCGTCGGTCAGTCCGGTGACGGCGTTGGTCGCGCCGGGGCCCGATGTGACCAGCACGACGCCGACTTTGCCGGTCGAGCGCGCATAGCCCTCTGCCGCGTGCACGGCGCCCTGCTCGTGGCGGACGAGGATGTGCTTGATGCGGTCCTGCTGGTACAGCTCGTCATAGATCGGCAGCACGGCACCCCCCGGATAACCGAAGATGTGCTCGACGCCCTGATCGGCGAGAGCCTCAAGCACCATCTGGGCGCCTGTCATTGCGCGCGACATGTCGTTCTCACCTGACAAAAGAAAGCCCTCGCGCCTCAAGGTCCAGAGGGGCCGTCAAAGCTCGAGGACTAGCGGAAAAACGTGAATAAGGCGCGCACCCTAAGATTTTCAAGTGGGGGGGTCAACGGCAAAGGCGAATGAATGGGAAGATTCGACCTCATTTGCTTCTCGAAAATTGCGTGGACGAGCCGAAACATAGAGCTTTGTTGCTCAGCGGCGGCCAATCGACAGCTTTGAGGGATTACCGGCCGCGAGCGGCCGGCCCTGGACAACAGCGCTGGTTCCGCCTATGTGCCTACCGCTTGATGGATCGCGTCGGCAATCTCGGCGTTTCCGCGATACCACTTAACGCCCACTCCCGATGCCGCAGGTCCATTCAGAAGCTTCTGCCGCCAATGGCGCTGATATCGAGGCGCGCTCGCACACCTTCTGGGCGCTCACGCTCGGCAGCATGGGCGTCGTGTTCGGCGATATCGGCACGAGTCCGCTCTACGCCTTCCGCGTAGCGCTCCAGGCGGCGGCGGGACCGAGCAACATCGTCACGCGCGAAGGCGTGCTCGGCGTGCTCTCGCTGATCCTGTGGGCGCTGATCCTCGTCGTCACCTGCAAATACGTGCTGATCCTGCTCAGGGCCGACAACAAGGGCGAAGGCGGCACGCTGTCGCTCATGGCGCTTGCGCAAGGCGCGCTCGGCCAGGGCCGCATCCGTCACACCATGATGCTGCTCGGCATGATCGCGGCCGCCTTGTTCTACGGCGATGCGCTAATCACTCCCGCCATCTCGGTGCTGTCGGCGGTCGAGGGCTTGGAGGTCGGCGCGCCTCAGCTGCAAGAATATGTGGTGCCGCTGACGGTGGTCATCCTGGTCGGTCTGTTCGCCGTGCAGTCGCGCGGCACGGCGCGGGTCGCGACGTTCTTCGGTCCGGTGATGACGGTCTGGTTCGTCGCCATCGCCGCGGTCGGGATCGTGCATATCGCCGACGAGCCGGGCGTGATTGCCGCCCTCAATCCGACGCACGCGGTGCGCTTCCTCGGCAGCCACGGCTATATCGGCCTGGTGACGCTCGGCGCCGTGTTCCTCGCCGTTACCGGCGCAGAGGCGCTCTATGCCGATCTCGGGCATTTCGGCCGGAAGCCGATCCAGACGGCGTGGCTCTATTTTGTGCTGCCCGCGCTCATTCTGAATTATTTCGGCCAAGGCGCGCTCGTGCTCGCGGACCCGACGGCGATCTCCAATCCCTTCTACCGCATGGTGCCATCCTGGTCGCTTTACCCCATGATCGCGCTCGCCACCGCCGCGACCATCATCGCGAGCCAGGCGGTCATCACCGGCGCCTTCTCGCTGACCAATCAGGCGGTGCAGCTCGGCCTCCTGCCCCGCCTGCAGATCAGGCGCACCTCGGCGACGCAAGCCGGGCAGATCTTCATCCCGCGCATCAATGCCCTGCTGTTGATCGGGGTGCTCCTGCTCGTGCTCTTGTTCCGCTCGTCGAGCTCGCTCGCGTCCGCCTATGGTGTCGCCGTCACCGGGACCATGCTGGTCGACGGGCTAATGGGCTTCACCGTGATCTGGCGGGTGTGGAACTGGACGCTCGCCGCGGCGCTCGCGCTCATGCTGCCGTTCATCTTCATCGATTTCACATTCCTCATCGCCAATTTGCTCAAGGTGCCGCAAGGCGGCTGGGTGCCGCTCCTGATCGGCGGCCTGCTCGTCACCGTGATGCTCACCTGGCGCAGAGGCGCCCGCATCCTCGCCGCCAAGACGCGGCGGCTGGAGATGCCGGTCGAGGAGCTGATCAAGCTGTTGGAGAAGAAGCCGCCGCCGCGCGTGCCGGGAACGGCCGTGTTCCTGACCGCGGCGCCGGAAAGCGCCCCGACCGCGCTGTTGCACAGCCTGAAGCACTACAAGGTGCTGCATGAGAACAACGTCATCCTCACCATCATCGTCGAGAACTTCCCGCGCGTCGCGCCACAGGACCGCGTGGAAATGGAGCGGATCGGCGATCACTTCATGCGCGTGATCCTGCATTTCGGCTTCATGGAGAGCCCAAACATCCCCAAGGCTCTGGCGATTGCCCGCAAGGTGGGGTGGAGCTTCGACATCATGTCGACCTCGTTCTTCCTGTCGCGGCGCGTGGTGCGCCCGGACGCGCGCTCGGGCATGCCGGTGTGGCAGGACAAGCTGTTCATCTTCCTCGCCCAGAACGCCGACGATGCGTCGAGCTATTTCCAGCTGCCCACCGACCGCGTCGTCGAGATCGGCACGCAGGTGACCGTCTGACGCGCTTGAACCAGGCGCGGATTTTTTAAGTTATTCATCGTATGGATAAGCGGCGCAGCTTTCTTCCGCGAGCGGTCACGCCCCCTTCACAATGACAAACACCAGCAAAGGCAGCGGGGCCGCCAACGGCTCTGAAACGGAAGCTTCGCGCAATCCGAAATTCTGGGCGCTGACACTGGGATCGATCGGCGTCGTCTATGGCGACATCGGCACGAGCCCGCTTTATGCCTTGCGCGAGTCGGTGCTGGCGGCCGGCGGCGCCAACGCGCCGGTCGGCGCCGAGGCCATTCTCGGCATCCTTTCGCTCATCATCTGGGCGCTGATCCTCATCGTCACCGTCAAATATGTGATCATCCTGCTGCGCGCCGACAACAACGGCGAAGGCGGCACGCTTGCCTTGATGGCGCTTGCCCATCGCGCGCTCGGCGGCAAGAGCCTCACCATCATCCTGCTCGGCATGATCAGCGCGGCGCTGTTCTACGGCGATGCCATGATCACCCCGGCGCTGTCGGTGCTGTCGGCGGTCGAAGGCCTCGAGGTCATCGCGCCTTCGCTCGAGCGGTTCGTGGTGCCGCTCTCGGTGGTGATCCTGTTCGGCCTGTTCGCCGTGCAATCGCGCGGCACGGCGCGGGTCGCCACGTTCTTCGGCCCGATCACGGTCGTGTGGTTCATAGCGCTTGCCGCGGGCGGCGCCTGGCACATCGCGCAGAACCCGAGCGTGCTCGCCGCGTTCAATCCGGTGCACGGCGTGAGCTTCGTCATCAGCCATGGCAAGATCGGACTGTTGACGCTCGGCGCCGTGTTCCTGGTGGTGACCGGGGCCGAGGCGCTCTACGCCGATCTCGGCCATTTCGGCCGAGGGCCGATCAGGATGGCATGGCTCACGGTCTGCCTGCCGGCGCTCACCATCAACTATTTCGGCCAAGGCGCGCTCCTGCTCGCCAAGCCCGAGGCGATCGAGAACCCGTTCTTTCTGCTCTATCCCCACTGGGCGCTGGTGCCGATGGTCATGCTCGCCACGGCGGCGACGGTGATCGCCAGCCAGGCGGTCATCTCGGGCGCCTATTCGCTGACCGCGCAAGCGATCCAGCTCGGGCTTTTGCCGCGGCTCGAGATCCGCCACACCTCCGAATCGCAGTTCGGGCAGATCTATATTCCGCGCGTGAACCTCATCCTACTGATCGGCGTGCTCCTGCTCGTGGTGCAGTTCAGGTCGTCCGGCGCGCTGGCCTCGGCCTACGGCATCGCCGTGACCGGCACCATGGTGGTGACCGCCATCATGGCCTTCATCGTGATCTGGAAATATTGGCAATGGCCGGTGTGGGGCGCGGCGGCGCTGATGGTGCCGTTCCTGCTGATCGACCTGATCTTTCTCGGCGCCAACCTGCTCAAAGTGTTCCAGGGCGGCTGGGTGCCGCTGATGATCGGCGCCATGATGATGACAGTCATGCTCACCTGGCGGAAGGGATCGCGCATTATGACCGCCAAGACACGCCGGCTCGAGACCCCGATCGGCGGACTGATCGAGATTCTGGAGAAGCGCCAGCCGCATAAGGTCGTGGGCACCGCCGTGTTCCTGACCGCCGATCCCGACAGCGCGCCGACCGCGCTTCTGCACAGCCTGAAGCACTATAAGGTGCTGCATCAGCAGAACGTCGTGCTCACGCTCATCACCGAGAGCACGCCGCGGGTAGCCCAGGCCGATCGCGTCACCATCGCACCGCTCGGCACGCTGTTCACCCGCGTCCTGGTCCGCTTCGGTTTCATGGAGACGCCGAACGTGCCCAAGGCGCTCGCGCTCGCGCGGAAGCAGGGCTTGAGCTTCGACATCATGACGACGTCGTTCTTCCTGTCGCGCCGCTCGGTCAGGCCAGATGCCAAGTCGGGCATGCCGGTGTGGCAGGACCGCCTGTTCATCATCCTCGCCAAGAATGCCGACGACGCGTCGAGCTATTTCCAGCTGCCGACCGACCGCGTGGTCGAGATCGGCACGCAAGTCAGCGTGTAGTGCCTTCATGTCATTGCCCGGCTTGACCGGGCAATCCAGTAATCCTTGGCGCTCGCAGATAGCTCGTATCAGTGGCTACTGGATTCCCGCTTTCGCGGGAATGACGAGGCAATAGAGACAACCGCCGAGGCCGGGTCTGGGAACCAGTCCCAGTCGGACATGTAGCGCCTGAGCCATGTCATCTGCCGCTTGGCGTAGCGCCGCGTCTCGGTCTTGGACTTGGCGGCGGCGTCTCCGAGGCTGCTCGTGCCGGCAAGATAGGCGCGGAGCTCGCGCACGCCATGCGCCCGCATCGCCGGGAGGCTGTCGTCGAGACCGAGCGCAACAAGGGCCTCGACCTCATCGAGCGCGCCCGCCTCGATCATGCGGTCGAAGCGCGTATCGATGCCGGCATAGAGCGGGGCGCGCTCCGGCGCGATGACGAGCCTCATCACATTCCCCGCAAGCACCGGAGCAGCGGGCGAGCCCTGCCATTCGGAGAGCGAGACGCCGGTCGCGTCGATCACTTCGAGCGCACGGACGATACGCTGCGGGTCGCTCGGCCTGAGCTTGGCCGCCATGCCTGGATCGCGCGTCTCGAGCTCGCGATGCAGCGCCGCGGGCCCGAGCCGCTCCGACTGGTCGCGCCAATAAGCGCGCAACGCCTCTGGAATGTCGGGAACCGGAGCGAGCCCTTCGAGCAGCGCCTTGAAATAGAGCCCAGTGCCGCCGACCAGTATGGGCACGCTGCCCGCGTCCCTCGCTTCGCCGATCGCCGCGGACGCCTGTTCCAGCCAGCGCCCGACTGAATGGGCTTCGCTGGCTCCGACCATGCCGTAAAGGCGGTGCGGCACGCGCATCGTGTCGGCCTCGGCCGGTCGCGCCGTGAGCACATCGAGCTCGCGATAGACCTGCATCGAGTCGGCGTTGATGATCGTACCGCCGAGCTGCTCGGCGAGAGCGAGCGCCACGGCCGACTTGCCGCTCGCGGTCGGCCCGGCAATCAGGATGGCGCCAGCGTTCAGCGTCTAGCTCGTCGGCATGGCGACGAATCTGAGCTCGCCCTTGGCGTCGGAGAGCAGCAACAGGACCGTGCGCCGGCCGGACTTCTTCACCGCATTCAAGCGGGCGAGCACGTCAGCCGGCTGCTTCACCTTCTCCTGGGTGACCTCGACGATCACGTCGCCAGGTTTCACCGCTTTCTGCGCGGCGGCGCTGTCGGGCTTGACCTCGGTGATGACCACGCCCTCGACCGACCGGCCGATGCCGTAGTGGCTGCGGAGATCCTCGGTTAGCGGCGAGATGGAGAGGCCGAGCAGCTCCTGGTGCTCAGGCGCGTCGCCGTCGCCCTCGCTATCGTTCTGCTGGTCGTCGTCCTGGCTCGCGTCGGCGGCCTCCTCGCTCTCGGGCAGCCGGCCGATCGTCACGTTGACATCGACGGGCTGGCCCTTGCGCAACAGCCCGACCGGGACGCTCTTGCCGATTGGGCTCGCCGCCACCGCGCGCGGCAGGCTGCGCATGTTCTCGATGGCCTCGCCGTCGAAAGTGAGAATCACGTCGCTCGGCTGGATGCCGGCCGCGGCGGCCGGGCTATCCGGCGCGACGGTGGCCACCAGCGCGCCTTTCGGCTCTTGCAGACCGAGGCTCTCGGCGATCTCGTCGGTCACGTTCTGCACGTGCACGCCGAGCCAGCCGCGCCGCGTCTCGCCATATTGCTTGAGCTGATCGACCACCTGCACCGCGCTGTTTGACGGCACGGCGAAGCCGATGCCGATCGAGCCGCCGGTCGGCGAGATGATCGCCGTGTTCACGCCGATCACCTGCCCGTCCATGTTGAACAGCGGTCCGCCAGAATTGCCGCGATTGATGGCGGCGTCGGTCTGGAGGAAATCGTCATAGGGCCCGGCATTGATGTCGCGCTTGGTGGCGGAGATGATGCCGACGGTGACGCTGCCGCCGAGGCCGAACGGATTGCCGATCGCCATCACCCAGTCGCCGACCCGCATCTTGCCGGAATCGCCGAAGGTGACGGCGTGCAGCGGCTTCTTCGGCTCGACCTTGAGCAGCGCGAGATCGGTCTTGGGGTCATGGCCGAGGATCTTGGTCACCTTTAGCTTGGTGCCGTCGGTGAAGTTGATGATGATCTCGTCGGCGCCTTCGATGACGTGGTTGTTGGTGACGATCAGGCCGGACGGATCGATCACAAAGCCCGAGCCGAGCGAGCTTACCTTGCGCGGCAGACCATCTTTCTCCTCGTCGTCGAAGAAATCGTCGAAGAACTCCTCGAACGGCGAGCCCTTGGGCCCGGGACCGGGCGTGGCGCCGTCCTTGGAGCCCTTCAGCGTCTGGGTGGTCGAGATATTGACCACGGCGTCCTGAAGCCCCTCGGCGATGTCGGCCACGGAGTCGGGGCCGCGCGCCAGGCTTGCGGTGGGGAGCAGCGGCGCCGCGCCGGCGAGCAGCAGCACGAGGCACGTCGCCGGCAGACAGGCGCGCTTGACGATGGCCGCTAGGCCAAGAGGTGCCGCCATTCCGCTTCGCTCAAGCATCGCTCGAACTCTCCCGCATCGCCTGCCGGCCGATCATCGACTCCCGCCATTCTAGCGGAAATCGGCAAGGTAAAGAACGCGCTGCGAGCGCCAAAGGCGCGACTAACCGCGCACCAGCCAGATGACCAGGACGCCCGCGGCGACGGCGAGCGCGCCGGCCACCCGCAACGAGCCTTCCGGCATCGTTTCGGCCGCCCGCAACAGCTTCCGCGCGAGGCCGGGCGTAAGCGCCCATAACGACCCTTCGATGACGAGGACAAGCCCTAGCGCCACGGCAAGATCGCGCATCGCGTCGGCGGCGTCTCCTTGGCCTTAAGGCGCCGGCTGGGCCCCGGGGAGCATCTCGCCCGCCGAGAGCTTGTGTTTGGGCACCGGTGGCGTATCGACCGAAGCGCCCTGCTCTGGCTCCGGACCCTCGTCGCTCGGCATCTGCGGCGCTTGCGAGGGCTTCGCAGCCGGAGGAGCCGGCGAGGGCGTGCTTGGCTGAGGGACGTTGCCGCCTTCGTCATTGAAATATTTGAAGAACTCCGAATCGGGGCTCAGCAGGAAGCGGGTGTCGTCGCCCTTGAGCGCGCTCTCGTAGGCCTGCATCGAGCGGTAGAAGGCGAAGAAATCGGGATCCTGGCCGAAGGCTTCGGCGAAGATCCGGTTCTTCTCGGCATCGCCGGTGCCTCTGATGCGCTCGGATTCGCCGGTCGCGTCGGCCTTGATCACGGTGACCTCGCGGTCGGCGGTGCCCTTGATGCGGCGTGCGGCGCCCTCGCCTTCGCCGCGCCACTCGGCAGCCTCGCGTTGCCGCTCGGTCTGCATGCGGCGGTAGATCGCCTGCATGTTGGCCTCGGGCAGATCGACGCGCTTGATGCGCACATCGACGATGTTGACGCCGAGCGGCTTCGCCTCCTCGTTGACTTGCGAGGCGATGGTCTTCATCAGTTCCTCGCGCTTGTCGCGCACGACGGCGGTGAAGCTCGAGCCGCCAAGGACGCGGCGAAGCGATGCTTCGAGGATCGCGCCGATACGCGAGGACGCGATACGCTCGTCGCGCACGCTCTGGAAGAACAGCAGCGGGTCGGAGATCTTGTAGCGGGCGAAGGCGTCGACCACGAGCCGCTTCTTGTCGGAGGCAATCACCTCTTGGCTGGCGGTATCGACGTCGAGGATACGCTTGTCGAAGAACTCGACGTTCTGGATGAACGGGATCTTATATTGCAGACCCGGCTCGGTGATGATGCGCTTCGGCTTGCCGAATTCGAGCACGAGCGCCTGCTCGGTCTGATCGACGGTGAACAGGGTCAAATAGCCGACGAACGCCGCGAGCGCGAGCAGGACGAGGCTGATGGTGAGCGTGCGGTTCATTGCGGCTGGGCCTCCGTCGGCGTGGGCCGTTTGGAGAATTCCGGCAGCGGCAGATAGGGTACAACGCCCGGTCCCGCCTTGCCGTCGATGATGACCTTGTCGGTGTCGCCCAACACCTTCTCCATGGTGTCGATGAAGATGCGCTTGCGCGTCACGTCGGGCGCCTTCTTGTATTGCTCGTACACGCTGATGAATCGGTCGGCATCGCCCTTGGCCTCGGCGATCACCTGGTCGCGATAGCCCTGGGCGGCTTGCAGGATGCGTTCGGCCTCGCCCTTGGCCTCAGGCACGATGCGGTTAGCGTAGGCTTCTGCCTCGTTCTGGAGCCGTTCCTGGTCGGCGCGGGCGGCCTGCACGTCGCGGAATGCGTCGATCACCTGAGCCGGGGGATCGACCTTCTGAAGCTGCACCTGGGTGACCTGCACGCCGGCGCCGTAGAAGTCGAGGATCCTCTGCATCAGCTGCTGCGCGTCGAACTCGGTCTTGGCACGCGCCTCGGTGAGGATCGGCTGGATGTCGCTCTGGCCGACGATCTCGCGCATGGCGCTCTCGGCCACGTCCTTCACCGTGCCTTCAGGGTTCTGGATGTTGAACAGGAAGTCGGGAGCGTTGGAGATGCGCCAGAACACGACGAAATCGACATCGACGATGTTCTCATCGCCGGTCAGCATCAGGCTTTCCTCCGGCACGTCGCGGATCGTGCTCGAGGCGTCGCGGGCGTCGGAGGAGCCGCGCATGCCGATCTCGATGCGATTGACGCGCGTCACCTTGGGCAGCTCGACCTGCTCGATCGGGTAAGGCCAGCGGAAGTTCAGACCAGGCGGGAGCTGTCGGACATATTGGCCGAACCGCAGAACGATGCCGAGCTCCTCGGGGTTAACCCTGACGGTGAAGCCGAAAAAGCCGACGAGGGCGACCAGCACCACGCCGATCAGCCCCAGCAGCGGGCCGCCCATGCGGCCGCCCGGCATGGCCTGGCGAATGCGGTCCTGGCTCCTGCGCAGAATCTCTTCCAGATCGGGCTGCTGGCCGGGGCCGCCCGGACGTGGACCCCAAGGTCCGCCGCCGCCGCCTTTCCAGCCGCCGCCTCCGCTTTGATTGCTCCAAGGCATATGCGATTTCGTCCTGATGTCAGTGAGGGTGGCGCGAGGACCGGCCTTAGAGGGTGAGCTCAGACGGCAAGTCTAGCCGCATCAAAATGGCGGTCCTGCGACAAGGTCGGTGAGGGTTATAGGCTAGTGATCTTTGCCGCGCAATGCGCCGGGGCCGTCATGGTGACCGGTCCAGCACGACGAAGCTGAAGTCATGCTCGTCCTTTGGCCCACGCTCGTACCGCTCGCGGGAGACCTCGCGCCACTCGGTTGTATCGAAAGGCGGGAACCAGGTGTCGGCATGGGGCTTGGCATGGACCTCGGTGAGATAGATGCGCCAGGCTTGCGGCAGCACAGCGCGGAACACGTCCTCGCCGCCGATCACCATGATCTCATCGGCCCCGGTCCGGGCCGCCGTGGCGCGCGCCACGTCGAGCGCGTCTTCGAGGCTGTGCGCCATAACCGCGCCATCGGCGACGAAGCCGGTGTCGCGGGTCAGCACGATGTTTAGCCGCCCGTCGAGGACGCGCGGCAGAGACTTGAAGGTGCGCCGGCCCATGATGACCGGCTTGCCCATGGTCACCTTGCGGAAATAGCGGAGGTCGCTCGACAGCCGCCAGGGCAGGTCCCCGCCCCTGCCGATCGCGCCGTTCTCGGCGATCGCCACCACGAGCGCGATGATTGGCGGCGCAGGCGTGGGCGCTTCATGGCTCACACCGCGATCTCGGCGCGGATCGCGGGATAGGGGTCGTAGCCCAAGACCTTGAAGTCCTCATAGGCGAAATCGAACAGCGAGGTGACCTCAGGGTTGATCTCAAGGCGCGGCAGGGCGCGGGGGTTGCGCGTAAGCTGCTCGTCGGCCTGATCGAGATGGTTGAGATAGAGGTGCACGTCGCCGAAGGTGTGGACGAACTCTCCAGGCTTTAGCCCAGTCACCTGCGCCACCATCAGCGTCAGCAGCGCGTAGGAGGCGATGTTAAATGGCACGCCGAGAAACATGTCGGCAGACCGCTGATAGAGCTGGCAGGAGAGCCGGCCCTCCGCGACATAGAACTGGAACAGGCAGTGGCAGGGCGGCAGCGCCATCTGGTCAAGCTCGCCGACATTCCACGCGCTCACGATATGGCGGCGCGAATCGGGGTCGCGTTTCAGTCCGTCCAGGACCTTGGCGATCTGGTCGATATGCCCGCCGTCAGGCGCGGGCCATGAGCGCCATTGCCGCCCATAGACCGGACCGAGCTCGCCATCCGCGTCGGCCCACTCGTCCCAAATGGTGACCCCGTGGTCATTCAGGTAGCGCACGTTGGTCGAGCCCTGGAGGAACCACAGCAGCTCATGGACGATCGACTTGACGTGCAGCTTCTTGGTGGTGAGCAGCGGAAAGCCCTGGGCGAGGTCGAAACGCATCTGCGCGCCGAACAGGCTTAACGCGCCCGTGCCGGTGCGGTCGCCCTTTTCGTGCCCGTGCTTGCGAAGCCTGGCGAGGAGATCGAGATATTGACGCAAAGGTGAGCTTCTCTCCTATGATCTTGCCCTATGATCTGGCCTTCGCCGGGGTCAAGGGCAAGGAGGCGTAAGCCTTATGCACAAGCCCCTTTGCCACGGTCGCGGCCCATTAGGAAAGTCACCGCCATGCGTATCGTCCCCGTCCTGTTCGCCTTGACCCTGCTCTCCGCCCTGCCCGCCGCCGCGCGTCCGGTCGTCGATATCGACGAGGTCCGCGACATGGCCTTCGCCAGGGGAATCGTTCAGATCAAGGAGGTCGAGCTCGACGACGGCGTGTGGGAGGTCGAAGGCTTCGATCGGGCGGCGCCAAGATCAAGATGAAGGTCGACGCGAGAAGCGGCATCATCATCAAGCTGAAACGCCACGATTAGGCGCTCGCGCCCTGCTTCCGGCCAGCGAATCACAACTCGCGACTGGGGGTATCGGAACCATCAACCTTTTTTTTGCCGCCATGGCGGCTTATATAGAGCCTGTCGGCGCAAGCCGACTACGGCGATAAATGGCCTTCGTAATAAGCCACTCGGACCCGGGGGCGGTACCCGGCGCCTCCACCAGGGATCAGTTGTAGACCTCGGCATGCGAGCGTCTGAGATCGAAAAGCGGAACTGATCCGTGGCGGGGGCGAAATAGGATCGACGAGGGTGTAAAGGTCGCGCTTTCGCTCGGCATGGTACCGCCGTTATCGGGCCAACCCTATAGTTGCCAATGACAACTATGCGGAGGCTGCTCTCGCTGCGTAAGCGGCGCGATAGCCTGAAAATGAAGTCCTAATCGCTTCGCAGCGGCTAGGCGCGGTTCGGAGGGCACCGGCCAACAGAAGCCCTCCACTTTGACGGGGTGATTGACTGCCTCACGTCGCAAGAGGGCGAGCGGCGACCTTCATGGCAGACGACGAAATCAGATACGACCTTCTCACGCAGGATGCGCTCCGCGGCGTGGTGCGTCAGGTATTGGCGCGCGTGCAGCGCGACGGCCTGCCCGGCGAGCACCATCTCTATATCGCCTTCGACACGATCGCCGACGGCGTCTCGGTGTCGAAGCGGCTGAAAGAGCAATATCCCGAGGAGATGACGATCGTCCTGCAGTACCAGTTCTGGGACCTGCAAGTGACCAACGAGCGCTTCGAGGTGAAGCTCTCCTTCTCCAACGTGCCGGAGCGTCTGGTCGTGCCGTTCAGCGCGGTGAAGGCGTTCTACGACCCTTCCGCGCAATTCGGGCTCCAGTTCGGCAAGCCCGGCGCCGCCAACGATTCGGCGCGCCAGCATATGGCTGCGGCCCTTCCCGACCTCGTCGGAGAGCCCGAGGAGCCGCGCGGCATGGCTGAGCCTCCGAGCGAGGAGAACGAGACCCCTGCGGCCGAGGTGGTGATGTCACGCCCGCCGGCAGAGGTCGTCCATCTCGACCGCTTCCGCAAGAAATAGCCCGGCTTTCAGCCACTTCCCGGCGCTGTTTGCACAAAGTTTCGGCAGACACTGAGCTTGACTGTTATGTGGCTTTTGCCCTCGGATAGCGCCCAGCAAAACTGACCGTCGCCGCGATATTGCGACCTTGCTTGGAGCGCTGATGAACAAGCCGGCGTTGGGACTCCTGGCTGAGGCACGGGTGGGCAGCGCGCTCGCCCCCGTGCAGGATTATCTCGTCGAGCTGCATGAGCGGGTCTCCGGCCTGACCGGGGGGAAGCCCGCCGACTACATCCCCGAGCTCGGCAAGGCCAATCCGGCCGCCTTCGGCATCGCGCTCGCGACCGTCGACGGCGAGGTCTATTCGGTCGGCGACGCCAACCAGGCCTTCACCATCCAGTCGGTGTCCAAGCCCTTCATGTACGGCTACGCGCTCCAGCGCTACGGCCGCGACGCGGTGCTCACTCATGTGGGCGTCGAGCCCACCGGAGAGGCGTTCAACTCGATCGTGCTCGACGAGGTGGCCAACCGCCCGTTCAACCCGATGGTCAATGCCGGGGCGATCGCCGTCGCCGAGCTGATGAGCGGGCAGACGCAAGAGCAGCGCATCGCCAACATGCTCGCTTTGTTCGGGGGGCTCGCCGGGCGCGAGCTCACCATCGACGAGCAGGTGTTCCGCTCTGAGGAGGCGACCGGCCACCGCAACCGCGCCATCGCCTACATGATGCTCAACAGCGGCATGATCCGCCGTGACCCCAACGAGGTGCTCGACCTCTATTTCCGCCAATGCTCGGTCAACGTCACCTGCCGCGACCTCGCCATCATGGCGGCGACGCTGGCCAATGACGGCACCAACCCGGTCACCGGGCAGAGCATGTACGACGCGCAATATGTGCGCGACGTGGTGTCGGTGATGAACTCATGCGGCATGTACGACTATGCCGGCGAATGGGCCTACGAGGTCGGCATGCCGGCCAAGAGCGGCGTGTCGGGCTGCATCATCGCCGTCATCCCCGGGCAAATCGGCATCGGCGTGTTCTCGCCGCCGATCGACACGCACGGCAACAGCGTGCGCGGCATCCGCGTCTGCCAGGAGATCTCCAACGAGTTCGAGCTGCACGCCTTCAACAACCGCACCAATGTCAGGAGCGTGATCCGGCGCGACTATCGCGGCGACGTAGTCAGCTCCAACCGCCTGCGCACGCCGGAGGAGCGCAAGGTGCTGGCCAAGGACGGCCACCAGGTGGTGGTCATCGAGGTGCAGGGCGCGCTGTTTTTCGGCTCGGCCGAGCAGCTGCTGCGGAAGCTCACTCTATTGGCGGCCGGCGCAAGCTTCGTCGTGGTCGACTTCAAGCGCGTGCACTTCGCCGACACATCGGCGCGCAAGCTGATCTATCGGGCGGCGCGAGCGATGGCCGGAGGCGAGGCCGAGCTCGTGTTCTCGGCGATCGCCGATGACGGTCCGCTCGGGCCGCTCGCCCGCGAGCTGATCGAGCATGGCGAGGCGGCGCGCGTGGTGCGCGTGTTCTCCGACACCGACGTGGCGCTCGAATGGTGCGAGGACCAGCTGCTCGCCCGCTCGCCGCAGGTGAGCTTGGGGCCGAAATTCGCGCTGGCCGAGCTCGATCTGTTCAAGGGGCTGAAGCAAGCTGAGTTGCGTCTGATCGAAGCGATCGTCCGTCCGCTCATCTTCGACAAGGGCGAGGTCATCATCCGCGAGGGCGCCGAGGCGAAGCTGTTCTTCGTGCTCGCGCGCGGCACGGTCAGCGTGCAGATCAGGACGCATGGCAGCGAGCGCAAGAAGCGGGTGGCCTCGATCGGACCCGGCTTGAGCTTCGGCGAGATGGCGCTGCTCGACGGTGGCAAGCGCTCGGCCGACATCGTCGCCGACGAGCGGGTGGTGTGCTACGGCCTTGCGGTCGAGCAGCTGCATGAGCTCGCCGCGCAGCATCCGAGCATCATGGTCACCATTCTCGGCAACCTGACGCGCGAATTCTCCGAGCGCCTGCGTCACGCCAACGAAGAGATCAGGGCGCTGGAATAGCCCGATCAGGCCGACATCGCCTGCGCCGGCTGCGGCTTGGCGCGCGGCTCTTTCGACGGCTCGAGCGGCACGTTCAGCTCGACATAGAGCCCCGCGGGCCTGAACTCGACCTTGGTCTCGCCGCCGAGATTGTGGCGGATGCCCTTGTCGATCAGCTGCATGCCGAAGCCGTTATTGCGCTTGGCCGGAACCGGATGGAGGCTGCCCCGCTCCTCCCAGGTCAGCATCAGGCGGTTGCCGCGCGCGGTCTTCCAGGTGATGGCTAGCTGGCCGTTGTTCTGCGACAGCGCGCCATACTTCACCGCGTTGGTGGCGAGCTCGTGCAGAGTCATGGCGAGGATCGAGGTGCTTGCCGGCGGCAACAGCACATCGGGCCCCTTGATCATGATCTTCGGCCCGTCGGGGCGCTTGTAGGGATCGAGCTCGCGCTCAACCATGGCTTTCAGGCTCGCGCCAGACCATTGCGATTCGAGCAGGAGATCGTGGGCGCGGTGCAAGGCCTGCAAGCGCTCGGCAAGGGTCTGCGCCATGGCTTGAGCCGGGCGGCTGGTCGCCTGGCGGAGGCTCGCCTGCACCAAAGACTGCACGATGGCGAGCGCGTTCTTGACGCGGTGATTGAGCTCGCCGACCAGCATCGACTGGCGCTGCGCGGTGCGCCTGCGTTCGGTCACGTCGCGGAAGATCAGCACGGCGCCGGCGAGCGAGCCGTCGAAGCCAAGGATCGGCGCGCCGCTATGCTCGACCGGTAGCTCCCGTTCGTCGCGGGTGACGAGCAGCGCACCGGATTCGAGCCGCGTCACCGCGCGCTCGCGCAAGGCTTGCAGCGCCGGGTCGTCGACGGGCTTGCGGGTGCTACCGTCGATAACGCGAAACACCTCCCAGATCGGCCGGCCGCGCGCCTCGGCGACCGACCATCCGGTCATCTGCTCGGCGATCCGGTTCAACAGCAGCACGCTGCCGTTGGGGTCGGTGGCGATCACGCCGTCGCCGATGCTGCCGAGCGTGGTGCTCAGCCATTCGCGCTGGCCGCGCAGCTCCATGAGTGCCGCGTTCCGGTCGCGGTCTGCGCGCCTCACCGCACCGATCGTGGTCCAGGCGAACACGGCGAGCACGAGAATGCTGAGCACGGCGAAGATCGCGAGCGTCGCGGAGCTGTCGTAATAAGTGTGCGCCTCGGCCTGATGGGCGAACCAGCCGATGACGAGCGGCAACACGAGGATGCCGGGCAACAGGCGCCGCAGCATCTCGCCCGCCGGCGACTGCTCGACGATAGCCGCGCCGACGCCGTATTCGGGCGATGCCGCGAGCAGGCCGAGCGACAGCAGGAAGGCGCTGGTCGCGCCATAGACCGACATCGAGGTGAACGGGAACGGGTAGTAATAGGTGGCGACGCCGTAGGCGTAGCCGGCGAGCACGATCAGCACCTGCGCCAGCACGATGATGGTGACCACCTGGCTGAATGCCGACGACGCCCAGCCGCGCTTGGCATAGAGCAGGGCAAGGCCGAACAGGATCAGAGAGCCGGTGATGCCCGGCGCCATGCGGGCGCGCGGCTCGGTCGCGGTGACGTCGACCGATGAGCCGTCGGCGGGGAACAGCGCGGTATCCAGTCCGAAATCGAAGCCGAACAGATCCTGACAAAGAACGACGAGACCGAACACGATCAGCGCAAAGCCGATCACCCTCGAGAGAAGCTGAAGCGGCCTAAAGGTGAAGCAGAACAGCGCAACGCCGGCGGCCATCACTCCGACCGCGGCGTTCGGCGTCATGCCGGCGAGGCCCGGCAGCGCCTCGCTCAGGCGCGGCAGGCCGAGCCGCCACGCCGCGAGCACCATTGCGCCGATGGCAATGACGACGAGCGCGGCGCAGCGTGCCAGGAGCAACGACATGCGCTCGGCGCGCGGCGCAGGCAGCGCCAACTTCGCTGGAATCTCAGCCACTAGCCTTCCTCACCCAAGTTTCAGGGAACTCTGATACCCGGAAGCTTTGGGCGCTCCTCGGCAGAAGGCCGCAACGCATTGGACGAGCGCGTTCTCCCACCCATACGAGCGATGTTATAGCCTAGCCCCCCCATACCCCCAACAGACACACGCAGTAACCAATTCGCAGCGTCACCGGCGCTTGACCGCAATGCCATCAATGAGGGAAAGGTGAGCATGCCCCCTGCCCCCAAAGATCACAACCCCTGCGCCTCAACGCGCACCGAGACCGATTCGTTCGGACCGATCGAAGTTCCCGCCGACCGCTACTGGGGCGCCCAGACCGAGCGCTCGCGGCGGAACTTCAAAATCGGCGACGAACCCATGCCGAAGGCCCTGATCAGGGCCATGGCCATGGTCAAGAAAGCGGCGGCACTGACCAATCTCGAACTCGGCCTGCTCGACAAGCGCCTCGCGGACGCAATCGCCGCGGCGGCTGACGAGGTGATCGCCGGCACGCTCGACGGCCATTTCCCGCTGGTCGTGTGGCAGACCGGCTCCGGCACCCAGACCAACATGAATTTGAACGAGGTGATCGCCAACCGCGCGAGCGAGATGCTCGGCGGCGCCATCGGCTCCAAGCGCCCGGTCCACCCCAACGATCATGTCAATCTCGGCCAGTCGTCCAACGACACGTTCCCCACTGCCATGCATATCGCCGCCGCCGAGGAGATCGCCTACCGGTTGAACCCCGCCCTTGCCCGCCTCTATCAAGCGCTGAAGGACAAGGCGGCGGCGTTCCAGGACATCCTCAAGATCGGCCGTACCCATATGCAGGATGCGACTCCGCTCACTCTAGGGCAGGAATTCGGCGGCTATGCGGCACAGATCGATCATGGCATCGAGCGCATAAAACTCTCGCTTTACGGGCTTTACGAGCTGGCCCAGGGGGGCACCGCGGTCGGAACTGGCCTGAATACGGCCCCCCGCTTCGCCGAGGTCTTTGCCGCCAAGATCGCCGAGATGACCAAGCTCCCCTTTGTCAGCGCCGAGAACAAATTCGAGGCGCTCGCCTCGCACGACGCGTATGTGTTCAGCCATGGGGCGCTGAACACAGTGGCCATGGCCATGTTCAAGATCGCCAACGATATTAGGCTGCTCGGCTCAGGCCCGCGCTCGGGCTTCGGCGAGCTCCTGCTGCCGGAGAACGAGCCCGGCTCCTCGATCATGCCGGGCAAGGTCAACCCGACCCAGTGCGAGGCAGTGACCATGGTTGCGGCGCAGGTCATGGGCAACCATGCGACAATCAGCTTCGCCGGCAGCCAAGGCCATCTCGAGCTCAACGTGTTCAAGCCGCTGCTCGCCTACGGCATGCTCCAGTCGATCAGGCTGCTCGGCGATGTTGCCGACAGCTTCACCGAGCATTGCGTCGTCGGCATCGAGGCCAACCGCGACCGCATCAAGGACCATATGCAGCGCTCGCTGATGCTGGTTACGGCGCTCGCCCCGCATATCGGCTACGACAAGGCGAGCGAGATCGCCAAGTCCGCGCATAAGCGGGGCACGACGCTCCGCGAGGAGGCGGTCAGGCTCGGCCATGTGACCGCGGAGGAGTTCGACCGGCTGGTCAGGCCCGAGGACATGATCGCGCCGAAAGGCTAGCGAGACGAAGCGTCACGCATGGCCGCACCCAACAACAAGCGCTCGCTCACCATCGCCAAGCATCGCACGAGCATCTCGCTCGAGGACGAGTTCTGGCAGGCTCTGACCGACATCGCGCGCACCGAGCGAAAATCCGTGGCGGCGCTGGTGGGCGAGATCGACAAGGGACGGGGCGGCGCGCGAGGATCGCAGGGAAGCCTGTCGGCGGCGATCCGCGTCTATGTGTTGGAGCGGGTCAAGGGCCGGCGTCTAGACCTCTAGCCGCCGCCGAAAACGCCGTAGCCCTTCTTCCAGTCGTCTGGGGCGGCAGGGGCGCGGCGATGCCGCTTTGGTGCGACCGTCGGGGCGACCTCAACGGCCGACGGATCCACCGGAGCGGCCTCACCGTTGGCGCCGAGTGTGGCATCCTCGGGCGTGGGATCAGGCGCTAAGGCTTCGCCATCAGGACCGAGTTCGGGCGCGGGCGCGGCATCGGCAGGAAATCCGACCGCGGCTGCGCCGGCATCGGCGCCGGGATTCTGTTTTGCAACCGTCTGCTGCGCAGCCTCTGCCTCTTCTGCGTCTGCGGCGGCTTTCGCATCGGCCGCGGCCTTCGCATCGGCGGTGGCCTTTGCATCCGCGGTAGCCTTGGCCTCGGCGGCAGCCTCAGCCTCAGCGGCGGCTTGTTCCCTTGCCGCCCTTTGGGCCGCCGCCTTCGCCACTGCCGCGGCCTTGGCCTCTGCGGCAGCTTCTGCCTCGGCGGCGGATTTCTCCTTTGCCGCACGCTGAGCCGCGGCCTTGGCCTCAGCCGCAGCCTTGGCCTCGACTGCGGCCTGCGCCTCGGCGTCGGCCTTTGCCTTGGCCGCTCTCATTCGCGCAGCCAGCTGATCTGCGGCCTTGGCTTCCGCCTCGGCCTGCTCCTTCGCTGCCTTGTCAGCCGCGGCCTGGGCCCGCGCGACGGCCTTAGCTTCGGCGGCAGCCTTCGCTTCGGCGGCAGCCTGCTCCTTGGCAGCCCGGTCAGCCGCAGCTTTCGCATCGGCAGTGGCTTTGTCCTGAGCAGCCTTCTCAGCCGCCGCCTTGGCGTCAGCGGCAGCCTGCTCCTGGGCGGCTTTATCCGCCGCGGCTTTGGCCTCGGCGGCGATCTTATCTTGAGCCGCCTTCTCTGCCGCGGCTTCGGCGTCGGCCTTCTCCTGAGCCGCCCTCTCAACTTGAGCCTTGGCTTCCGCCTCGGCCTGCTCTTGAGCCGCCTTCTCCGCCAGAGCCTTGGCTTCGGCGTCGGTCTGCTCCTGCGCAGCCTTGTCCGCCGCGGCCTTTGCTTCGGCTTCGGCCTTCTCCTGCGCGGCTTGCTCGGCCGCGGCCTGCGCCTCCGCGGCCGCCTTCTCTTGAGCCGCTTGCTCCGCCGCAGCCTCGGCTTCGGCGTCGCTCGCGGGCATGCGCGCCGCGTCGTCCACCGCGGGCTGGTCCTTGCCGCTCACGTCGAGCGTTTCGAGGCGCTCAACGTCCTCGTTCATGCGCCGCATGGTGAGATAAGCCTCGATCGCCGCGGTATCGATGGCTGGACTTATCGCCGAGCCGGCGCTGAGCGGTCCTGCAAAGACGAGCGTCACCGGCGGGACATCCTTGCTCCCCTTGCCGGTCAGGCTCATCACCCACTCGCTGTCGAGCTTGAGACTCGCGAGCTGCAAATAGGCGTTGATCTTGGTGTCGGCGCCCGTTCCCGACAGCGTTGCCGGCGCGAGGCGGAGCGTGCCGTTCTTGACCTCGAAGGCGAAGCTGGCGGGCGCGTAATAGAAGGTACCCTTGGTGAGAGTGTCGCGCACCGCCCGCACGTCCGCTTCGATCTCTTCCTTATCGGCCTTGATGGTCTTGTTGGCGGCGGTTAGAGCGACCTTGCGCAAAGGATCGGCGGTCAGCGCAAGCAGCTGTCCGGCGCCGAGCGACAGCCTGCCGTCGCCGCTCAAGCCAGCGACGAGGCCCGGTGGGCTCAGGCCTTCGCCCTGCACGGCGAAGGAAAGATCGAACGGGCCCTTGGCGAGGCCGCTGCCGATCAGAGCCTGCGAGGCGTCATCGAGCCTCGCGCCCTTCAAATCGGCTTTGGCCTCGAGCTCAGCGCCCGCGCCGCGCGGCCACAAGCCACCCGACGCCGCGAGCGTCCCGCCGAACAGCCGCCCGTTGAGGCTCATGACGGCAAGGCCCTTCTTGTCGGCCCGGGCGATAAGCGTTGCGCCTTGGACCTGGAACGGCGTGCCGAGCGCGAGCGTCTTGGCGGTGAGCTTGATGTCGCCGTCGGCCTTCTCCAGCACGCCGAGCGAGAAGCCGCGCGAGGGCCACACTCCAGAGGCATCGCCGCCGATCGTGCCCAGCATCTCCTCGGTCGACGGCGTGCGCTGCCACGCGACCAGCGTGCCGAGCAGCGAGGGCAGCGAGATGTAATCGGCGCCAGCCGTGACGCTGTAGCGCATCCTCGCACCACCGGTGTCGAAATGGGCGCTGCCGGTGACCGGCGATCCGGCGATGACGCCGGAGATTCCATTGAGGTCGATGCTCGCGAGCTGCTTGACGACGTCGGCGTGGAGCGCGAGCGGAACGCCGGCCGCCGACGGCGGCGCCTCGAAGCCGAGCGCCATCAGCGCAAGGCTCGCATCTTGGCTCGCGAGCGATGCCTTGCCGGTGAAGCTCGCTCCCGCTTCGTCCGCTGATCCCTCCCCGTCGAAGCCGAGCTTCATCATGGCGGTCTCCAGCGAAGCGCCGCCCGCGAGCTTGGTCTTGGGCACGCCTCGAAGCTTCAGCGTGAGCTTGCCGGCGCCGCCGCTCGCAGCCGAAAGCCGCTCTGCCGGCAGGCCGGGAAACAGCAGCACGAGCAGCGCCTGCGGCCGCTCGCCGGTGACGCTGCCGTCGAGGTCGATATTCGCCTCGGTGAGCTTGGCCGGATCGCCGACGGCGCGCCCGACAAGCGACACGTCCGAGCCGCCAGCCTTGCCGCCGAGCTCGATCGAAGCCTTGGTGCCGTCGCCCTCTTTCGCCGCCACGAGACCGACATGGATATCGAGCGGGGCGAGCGATGAGAGATGCTTCGACTGGCTCACGGTCTCGGGCAGGCCGAACAGCTGCGCGACGATGCGCAAGGCATCGGTAGTCGCCGCCTTCAATCCGAAATCGACGCGCCCCGACGGCGCCTGGCTCAAGCTCTCGACCCGGCCCTTGCCGGCAAGGGCGATCGCATCGGCTGCGGCAAAGTCGAGCTGCTGCACGTCGAGCGTGTCGTTGATGAGGGTGAAGCCGGCATTGAGCTTGCCCGCGGGGATGTTGGGCAGAAGCAGCTCGCCGACCCGCAGGGTCACCCGCACATCGTCGTCATGGAGCTGGGCGAGAAGGCTCGGCTCGGGCGCGGGTCCGGGCGCGGGCGCCGTGCTGTCCTTCGCCGCCGCGGCAGCTGGAGTTTGCGCGGGAAGCCAGGATTGCCAGATCGGTCCGTCGCCGAGGAGCTCGCGGAGATCGAGCTTGTCGCTGTCGAGCGACAATTCGATCTGGCTGCGCTCGCCACCCTTGAAGCTCAAGTCGCCGCGGAACTTGGTGTCGCTCAGCTCGCCGACGCCGTCGGCAAGGGTGAGCTCGCCGTCGCCGACGGTGGCGTTGGCCGACAGCGTGAAGTTGCCCATCGAGGCTTGCGAGGACACGTCGCGGTCGCCCGAGCCCCAGCGGCCCAGCGCGCGTAAGCCCGAGCCTTCGAGCTTCACCGGGCCGGCGAACACGGGTCCGAACTGGCCATGGGTCAGCTTGCCGGAAATCTCGATGCGGTTATTGCCGGGTAGCGTGGCCTTGAGATGCTCGACCTTGAGGCCGCCGTCGCTGGTGGCGAGAGCGGCATCGAGATTGCCGACGAGATCGCCGCCGAGCCCGGCCTGGTCGACGGTGATCGCGAGCCTCGCGTCGCCGAGCTCGGCGGCATTGCGCAGCGCCTGCTCGGCGAAGAGATAGAGCACCTCGCCCGGGGAAGGCCGCTCGCCACTGCCGGCGGCGGGCGCGCCGAACAGAGCGTCGAGATCGATCCAGCGGGCCTCTAGCGCGGCATCGGCCTTGAGCTTATCGGCCATGTCGAGAGCGAGGCGGCCTTTGAAAATCTGCGGGCGGCCCTTGGCGTGGATGATGAGGTCGAAATCGGGAAGCTCGGCGCGATCGGGGCTCGCCTTGAGCGGACCTTTCAGCTCGAAGAACGAGGCGGTGTCGACTTGCTGGGCGGGCTCCTGCGTCGGCCCGGGCTCCTGCGCCTGTCCCTCCGTCGGCTCCGGCACCGGCGCCTGACCTTCGCCGGCGGGAGCTGTGTCAGCGTCAGGCAGGGCGTCAGGCGCCGCATTCGCTACGCGCACGACGATGGTGCCGTCATAGAGCGGCTTGCCGGTGAGACCGGTCACATCGCCGTCGAGCAGATAGGTGATGCTCCGCTCGGGGTCGCGCAGCGCCGACTTGATGCGGAATAGGCCGGCGGCATCGGGCGCGCTGGTCGAGAAGCGCAGCTCCTGCTTGCGCCCTTCGAAGCTGTAGCTGGCCGAGACCTTGTAGGGTCCCGACAAGGAGGCCGCGCTCGCTTCGCCGGCGATGTCCTCGAGCGTGAGCCGCGGCGCGCCCTCTCTGGTGACCTCGATCCTGCCGCCGCTCATGCTGATCGCGTCGAGCATGACCTCCTTCGGCGCGAAGGGAAGCGGAACGCCGGGACGCCCCACGTCGCCCCAATTGCCGGTGCCGTCCGGCTTCACGTCGATGCGGAGCACCGGATCGACGATGGCGATCCTGCGCGCCTCGAACGTCCCCGACAGCATCGAGCCGAAATTGAGCCAGGCTTCGAGCGAGCGGGCCTCGAGCAGGGGCTTGTCGAAATTGCCGTCCTGGTCGGCGACCTTGACGTCGTCGAATCTGAGCTCGGGCGTCGGCAGCAGCAGAAGATGCACCTTGCCGCCGACCTTCACCTGCCGGCCGAGCAGCTTGCTAGCCTGGGTCTCGAACGCCGGACGATAGTCGTTCCAGTCGATGAAGAGCGGCGCGGCAAACAGCGCGGTCAGCACCAGGATCAGCAATGCCGTCAAAGCGAGCAGGAACGAGTTCAACTCTTGTGCCCAAGGCCTGGATGCGAGCGCGCAGTCACCCGGCAACCGCCATCGGCGCCGGCCGGTCCCGGCCCCGCGACGCTCACATCATGCTAACGCAAAAATCTTGCCAGGATTGAGGATATTCAACGGATCGAGCGCCTTTTTTATGGCAGCCATGACGCCGATTCCGAGCCCGTGCTCGGTGGCCAGATACGCCATTTTGCCTTGCCCCACACCATGCTCGCCGGTGCAAGTGCCCTCATAGCGAAGCGCCCGCTCGATCAGCCGGTCGAGGAACTCCGCCACTTTGCGCTTCTCCTCGGGAGAGGCCGGGTCGATCAGCGGCAGAACATGGAAATTGCCGTCGCCGACATGGCCGACGATCGGTGCGAGCAGGCCGATCCGGTCGATGTCCTGTCGCGTCTCGACGACACAGGCTGCGAGCGAGGAGATCGGCACGCAGACATCGGTGGAAAGCACCTCGGTGCCGGGCTTGAGCGCCCGCGCCGCCCAATAGGCGTCGTGACGCGCCTGCCAGAGCTTGCTCCTATCCTCCTGGCGCTCGGCCCATTGCAGCTCGCCGCCCCCTTCGGCGCGGGCGATCTCGGCAAACGCCTCGACCTGCTCGCGGGCGCCAAGCGGCGTGCCGTGGAACTCGACGAACAGCGTCGGCACCTCGGGCAGGGCAAGATGCGAATAGGCGTTGCACGCCCTGATCTGCACCTCGTCGGCAAGCTCGATGCGGGCAAGCGGCAGCCCCATCTGGAGCGCGGCGATGGTGGTGTTGCAGGCGCCCTCGATCGAGCCGAACGGGCAGATGCCGGCGAGGATCGTCTCAGGGATGCCGTAGAGCTTCAGCGTGAGCGAGGTGATGACGCCGAGCGTGCCCTCCGAGCCGATCAGGAGACGGGTGAGGTCGTAGCCGGCCGACGACTTGCGCGCCCTCCCCCCGGTCCTGACGATGCTGCCGTCGGCGAGCACCGACCTCGAGCCCGAGCACCACGTCACGCATGGTGCCATAGCGCACCGCGTTGGTGCCGGAGGCGCGCGTCGCCGCCATGCCGCCGAGGCTCGCGTCGGCGCCGGGATCGACCGGGAAGAACAGCCCCATGTCCCGCAGGTGATCGTTGAGCGCTTTCCGCGTGACGCCGGGCTCGACCACGCAGTCGAGATCGCCCTCGTGCACGGTGACGATGCGGTTCATGCGCGACAGATCGAGCGAGAGCCCGCCGAACGGCGCGTTGACATGGCCTTCGAGCGAGGTGCCGGTGCCGAACGGGATCACCGGCACGCGGGCCTCGGCGCAGAGCCTCACCACGTCAGAGACCTCTTGCGCGGTCTTCGCGAACAGCACCGCGTCGGGCGGCTCGAGCTTCAGCCAGGTGAGCGTGTTGGCGTGCTGCTCGCGGAGCGCCTGGCTCCGCGAGAAGCGCTCGCCGAAACGCGCGGCAAGCGTGGCGAACAGCGCCGCCTTGCCGTCGGCGCCCGAGCCCAGCTCCGCCTGTGCGAGACCCATGGTCATGGGCGCATTCTATAGGCGGATTGTTACGAAAAGCGCGGGCGTTTCGTTGATCGCTATACGCCGACGACGCCAAGCACTGCCGCATAATGGCAGCTCGCGGCGGTGAGCACGAAGCCGTGCCAGATCGCGTTCTGATAGGGCAGCCGCTCCCAGAGGTGGAACACGACGCCGACCGTGTAGAGCAGACCGCCGAGGCCGAGCAGCAGCGCCACCCAACTGGGCACGGCGGTGACCAAAGGATGCCAGGCGGCGACGATCGCCCAGCCCTGCACGAGATAGAGCCCGACGGTCAGGCCTTCGAGGAAGTGCGGCGCGACCAGCTTGATGACGATGCCGATGATGGCGATGGTCCACACCACCGCGAGCAGCCCGAGCCCCCAGGCATTGTTCATCTTGATCAGCACGAACGGCGTATAGGTGCCGGCGATCATGAGGAAGATCGCCGCATGGTCGAGACGGCGGAACACCTCTTTCAGCTTCGCCGGCCGGATGATGAGGTTGTAGCCGGCGGAGCAGCTGAACATCGCGACGAGCGCCGCGCCGTAGATGGCGAGGCTCACGACCCAGAGCGTCGTCTGCGACTTGACGCCGATGACGAGAAGAACGGTGAGCGCGACGAGGCTGGCGGCGATGCCAATGACGTGGATGCAGCCATCGGCCACGCGCTCGCGGATAGTGTAGTTGGGAAACACGACGCTACCTTCGGCTTTGTTGATC
Organism: uncultured Alphaproteobacteria bacterium; assembly: GCA_963791255.1. Lineage (GTDB taxonomy): Bacteria > Pseudomonadota > Alphaproteobacteria > Rhizobiales > Methyloligellaceae > Methyloceanibacter. The sequence goes on from CAWBSA010000008.1 coordinate 55,760, forward strand.
CAGTCCAGCATGTAAGCCTGAAAATCAGCTTACCAAGCCATGTGGCGAGGTTGAGGCGTCAAATCGCAGGCAAAGCCGCCCGGCGCCGGCTGAACGAGGTTACTGCTGCCCGCAGACTGCCGAGCCCGTGGTGCAGACATAGGGCACCACCACGCCGGTGAAGCACGTCGTATAGAACCGGGAGGTGACGATGTCGGGCTTGATCTGCGCATCGGAGGGAACGCCGTTCGGCCGAACCGCCTTCCAGAACGGGTCGCCCTTCACCCTGTGGGCGTATAGCGTGACGTAAGCCCATCGCTTGGCGCGCTTCAGCTCGTTAGCGCTCTGGAGCACAAGCGCCTGCGAGGTGTGGGCGGCTTGCTGCGGGGAGGCCTCGCTGGCCGTGGCGGTCACCAATTGGCAAGCGGCCTCAACGGGCCCAACCCGACATAAAGCGGAGCCTGCGACGCCGCACGCAACGACGCCGATCCTCAAGGCTTGCAGCATCGCTTTTCTCCCTCGGCGACCAACAGGAGCGAGCCGGCTGGCAGCTAGAGCGAAATCGTCTAAGTTGCTTTACGATCTCGCTCCAGCTCTCTGTCTCTGCGGCATCATATCCCGAAAAGTCCGCGAACGTTTCGGGATCATGCGCTAGTTGCCGCAGACGGCGGACCCCGTCGTGCAGACGTAAGGAACGACGACGCCGGTAAAGCAGGTGGTGTAGAAGCGCGAGTTCACCAGATCGGGCTTGAGCTGCGCGTCGGCGGGCACGCCGTCGGGCCTGACCGCTTTCCAGAACGGATCGCCCTTCACCCGCCGTGCGCTCATCGTCACATAGCTCCAGCGCCTGGCAGCCTTCAGCTCATAGGCGCTCTGGACGGCAAGCGCGCGCGAGCTTTGCGCGGCTTCGGCCTTCGAGTCGGCGCTGTGGGTCGCCGTGACCAACTGGCAACCGGCTTCTGCCGGATCGAGACCCCACAAGGCGAACACTGTACCCGCAAGCACAACAACACCCATCCTCAAAAGCTGAAGCATGTTCCGGTCTCCCAATGACGTGGAAGTTCAGAGTCTCTCGTTTGGCAGTGCCGCTTCGCGCGCGCAATGGCAGTACCAGACTTTTTCTGCGGTTTTTTGTCAAACGCTAAGGGCAAGAATTTTCTCAATCGCGACACCAGGCCGCGAGCGCCCAATCGCTAGTCACCCGGCGTGCAGGGCGGACCTTCGGGACAGGCGCCGGGGCGGTGGCGATTGACGCTCATCGCCGGCGATGCATTGCACATCGTCCTGGCGAACGCGACGAGGGAGGCGAATCGCTTGTCGCTCTCGACGTCCTTGGCGATTCGGTCGAACTCGGCGAACGCTTCGGGCTGATGGAAGTTCTTCCGGATGCGGCCGATATAGCTTTGGATTTCAGGATATTGGTTGGCTTCGATGATGAACGCGCCGAAGAAATGGCCGATCAGCTCATCGCTCAGAGCGCCACGCTGCCTGAACAGGCCGAGGTCTGAGAAGAAGCCGAGATATTCGTTGAGCTGGGCGTGGGTGAAGGTGCCGCCGTCGCCTTTATAGAGCTTCTGGCAGGACTCGATCGCGCTGGCGATCGGGATATAGGACTTCCCGTCGAGATAGAACTCGCTGTAGAGGCCGCGCGCGAGCTTGATCTCCTCGGCCGCCTGGGTGAGCCGCGTCGCCCGGTAGTGCAGCGACACGACGATGATCTGGGCGGTGACGAAGCTGACCACGGCAAAAAGCAACGCCGCCCATTCGCGGGTGAACACGCCCTTGCCCCATTGATGCTCGACCGCGGCCGTCGCGGCTTCCGCGCTGGCGGCAGCGTGATGCTTCAGGCGGATTTCATCTTCCTCGTACACCTGACGCGCCCGCGAACTCGCTGATAACCCTCTGCGTCGGCCGCCTCGATGGCCGCTCAAGGCCGTCATGAGCTTGTCATATGACGAAAGAACGGCAAAGCCCGTGGGGCCTGCGGGCGGCCTTTCTTTTTCGACTCGCCGGGGTGATATAGTTCGTTGAGATGAGCAAGATTCGCGCCGCCCAAGCCGCCCTGCCCCCGCCTGAGGATGACGAGGAGCGACTCACCACGTCAGAGCGCGCCATGCGGCGCCGCCCGAGCCACTATCTCGATGCGCTCAACGCCGAGCAGCGCGAGGCGGTCGAGACGCTCGACGGCCCGCTTCTGGTGCTGGCCGGCGCCGGGACCGGCAAGACGCGCGTGCTCACCACCCGCATCGGCCACATTTTGAGCCTGGGAAAGGCGCGGCCTTTCGAGATCCTCGCGGTCACCTTCACCAACAAGGCGGCGCGCGAGATGAAGGCCCGCATCGGCCAGCTGATCGGCGGCGTGGTCGAGGGCATGCCCTGGCTCGGCACGTTCCACGCCATCGGCGTCAAGATCCTGCGCCGCCATGCCGAGCTGGTGGACCTGAAGCCGTCCTTCACCGTGCTCGACACCGACGACCAGATCAGGCTGCTGAAGCAGCTGCTCGAAGCCGAGAATATCGACGAGAAGCGCTGGCCGGCGCGGCTGCTCGCCGCCATGATCGACGGCTGGAAGAACCGCGGGTTGACCCCTAAGCGCGTGCCGGAGGGCGAGAGCTTCGCCTTCGCCAATGGCCGCGCGCGCGAGCTCTATGCGCTCTACCAGAAGCGGCTGAAAGAACTGAACGCCGCCGATTTCGGCGATCTGCTGCTGGAGAATTTGCGATTGTTCCAGGAGCACCAGGACGTGCTCGAAAAATATCAGCAGCGCTTCCGCTACATGCTGGTCGACGAGTACCAGGACTCTAACGTCGCGCAATATCTCTGGCTGCGCCTGCTCGCTCAAGGCAGCGGCAATATCTGCTGCGTCGGCGACGACGACCAGTCGATCTATGGCTGGCGCGGCGCGGAGGTCGACAACATCCTTCGCTTCGAGACCGACTTTCCCGGCGCCAAGATCATCAGGCTCGAGCGGAACTACCGCTCGACCGGGCATATTCTCGGCGCCGCCTCCGGGCTGATCGCCCATAACAAGGGGCGGATGGGCAAGACGCTCAGGACCGACGGCGAGGCTGGCGACAAGGTCGAGGTCGAAGGCTGCTGGGACGACGAGGAAGAAGCACGGCTGATCGGCGAGGACATCGAGCAGATCCAGCATAAGGGCCACGCCCTGAGCGAGGTCGCCATCCTGGTGCGCGCGTCCTTCCAGATGCGCGCCTTCGAAGACCGCTTCATCACCCTTGGCCTGCCCTATCGCGTGATCGGCGGGCCGCGCTTCTATGAGCGCCAGGAGATCAGGGACGCGACCGCCTATTTCGAGGTGACGCTGAACCCCGCCAACGACCTCAAATTGGAGCGCATCATCAACACCCCGCGCCGGGGCCTGGGTGAAGCCAGCGTGAAATCGCTGCACCAACTGGCGCGGGCGCGCGGCGTGCCGCTGATGCAGGCGGCGCGGCTGATCGCCGAGACCGAGGAGCTCAAGCCCAAACCGCGCAAGGCTCTACTCGACCTGATGGCAGCGTTCGACCGCTGGCGCTCGCTGATCGAGACCATGCGCCATACCGAGCTCGCCGAGCTGATCCTGGATGAGTCGGGCTATACCGGCATGTGGCAGGCCGAGCGCTCGCCGCAGGCGCAATCGAAGCTCGAGAACCTGAAAGAGCTGATCCACTTCATGGAGGAGTTCGACACGCTCGCCGGCTTCCTCGAGCATGTCAGCCTCGTGATGGACGCGACCACCGAGGAGGGCGCCGACCGCGTCAACCTGATGACGCTGCACAGTGCCAAGGGGCTAGAGTTCGACACCGTGTTCCTGCCCGGCTGGGACGAAGGCCTGCTGCCCCATCAGCGCAGCCTGGACGAGTCGGGACGCGCCGGGCTCGAGGAGGAACGCAGGCTCGCCCATGTCGGGCTGACGCGCGCGCGCAAGCACGCCAAGATCACCTTCGCCCAGAACCGCCGCAATCATGGCACGTGGCAGCAGGCGCTCCCCTCGCGCTTCATCGACGAGCTGCCGGTCGATCACGTCGAGGTCGCCGAGGACAAAGGCTTGCGCGGCTACGGACCGAGCCGGTTCGACACGGCGGAGAATTTGTTCGCCGCGGGCTTCTACGAGACGCCCGGCTGGCAGCGCGCGCAGCGCAATCGCCCGCGCGGCAGCGAGCCGAGATCGCCGCGTGCGCGCGAGCCGATCACGATCGACGGGACGCTGGTCGCGGCAAGCACGGCCGAAGGCGCGGGGCTCGAGATCGGCGCCCGCGTGTTCCACCAGAAATTCGGCTATGGCTACGTGGCGCATGTCGACGGCAACAAGCTCACCGTCGATTTCGACAAGGCCGGGCAGAAAAAGGTGGTCGATACCTTCGTCGAGCGAGCCTGAGCTCGATGAGGTTTTCAATTCCGCTTGGGCTCGCGATCACGCTGGTTGCCTCAGGCGCGAGCGCCGAGCCGGCCTGGACGGTCGAGCGGTCGGAGGTCGCCTATCTGTTCTACGGCGAGCCGGGAAAGCCGCTGCTCACCATCACCTGCGGCCAGGAGGAAGGCGAGACCGGCAGGGACGAGACGCGAATCGAGGTCGAGGTGGACAAGGGCACCACCACCAAGGCCGACAAGATCGTGCTGGTGGTGGCGATGAAGAGCGGCGCAAAAGAGGTGCCGCTCAAGGCCGATATTTGCGGCGGCGCGAATGAGTGCACCAACCTGCCCGACGGCGAGATCTACCGCTACGAGGCGAGCGTGCCCGGCAAGCGGCTCGCCCTCGACATCGCGTCCAAGGGCGATGCGGTCGGCATCGATGCGCCCGGCGCCAAGATCTCGGCGTCCCGCGACGCCAAGGCCTTCAAGAAATTCTCCGCCATGTGCCTCAACTGGTGAGGTTGCTTTTCCGTCTTAGCCAGGGGTGCGGCTGCAAAGGCGGCGCCGGCTGGCGCGGGCCTGACGGAAGTTGCGTGCCGAGAGCCTCGCTGGCGCAAACCTGCGGGTCCCCGGCGGGCGCCCCATGCAAGCAGGAGGATGCTCAGCGCATCTGCTTCGGCAAGCAATCGGCGCTATCCCAGCCCAAGACCAAGATCCAGTCGCAATAAAATCATGCCCGGCCTTTGGCCGGGCATGACGACAAAGTTGAGGCTATCGAGATGCGGCGCCAGGATCGCGGTCAGCAGACCCACTCATAGCTGCAGCTCAGGCTGCTGCAGAGATACTCGTAGTGGCAGAAGCCGTCGCGATTGACGGGGCCGCGACCTCGGCGCTCCGATTGGCCGAATAGGCCTTGGCTTCCTCGGTGAGCTTGGCCGGGTCGTAGAACACGGGCTTGCCGTCGGCGGTGGTCGCCTTCGGATCGGCGACGCCCGCCGGAACGCTGGCGATGATCTTGGCGGCGACCAGCAGCATATCGGGGTCCTTGGCGGCACGGCCTAGGATGATCAAGGCGTTCGCGACTTGCGCCTTTGACCGTCCGTCGGCGATCTCGGCGGCGGTCAGTTTCGGCTGGTCCTCGGCAAAGCTCTTGAGGGGAACGAAGGCGGCGATCAACAAGGCGGTGGCGAGCGAAGCGATGCGTGCATTCATGAGGAGGTCTCCGGGGCTAGAGTCTCTCGTTCGCGAAAGCAGAGCGAGCGCCGCAACGGGAGCCGCGCACGCGAGCCGTTAGGCCCCGTGCAGCTCTGCTCCCGCGACAACTCTGCGTTTGGGGGAAGGAAAGTCAAGTCAACTTCACCGGTTGAGGGCCCCCGCGCGATGCACTTTGCCGCACCGCCAACCCGCTAGCCATTTGCCCGCTAGCCATTTGATTGTGAACCGGCCCCTCGCCTAAGCTCCGCGCCATGCCGGCTCTGCTCGACACGCCATTGACCCCCGCCCCTCCCTTGAGTGGCAAACCCGACGGGAAAGGCGCTGAAGCCACGCCAGCGCCAGCCGCGCCGGCGCCTCCTGCTCCCCGCGACCGCTTCATCCCGGTCAGCCGCTACGGGCTCAGGGCCAAGCTCATCGCCTGGCTGGCGGAGGACGGCGGCGATGAGAGGGCGTTCGGCCGCGCGATCGACTGCCTCGCGGCTTGGCGGCATCAGGCCTATCGCAATCGCCTGCTCGACCTCATCGAGGATTATCTCCCCTTCAGCCCCGACAGCGACACAGCGAGCCTGATCGAGCTTGACGATGCGGGGCGCACCAAGGCGCGCGCCGAGTTCATCGACGGCGTCGAGCGGCTCTTGGTGCAGGCGAACTATGTGCGGCTCAGCCAGGAGGACTTGCAGCGCATCCTGGTCGAGCGCTCACCGCACGGCTTGAGCCTCAAGGTGGACTTGAGCGATTTCGACGATCTCTTGCTCTATTACCGGGGCACCGCTGTCGAGGTGCAGGAGGAGCGCAACCCCTGGCGGCTCTATCTGACCAAGGACCGCTGCGAGGTGCCGATCTTCCAGCGGCTGTTCCTGTTGTTGAAGCTGAAGCCCGCCGAGCAGCGCGGCGCCGAGATCGCGGCTGCGACCGGCATCGACCAGGCGCGCGCAGTGAAGATAGCGAGGAAGCGCCGCGAGCATCTGCCGACCGGCGTGTCGAGCGGCAAGATCTACGTCAAGGTGTTCAAGCGCATCCCGCAGGTCGATCTCGAGATGCTGTTCCCCAACACCCGCATCGCGTTTCGCCCGTTCGACAAGCTGAAGCTTTGCGTCACCGCGGGCGGTGGCACGGCGGCGGGAGTGGCCGGCACCGCCACCAAGCTGCTCGCGGCGACCAATCCCTTCACGCTCGCGATAGCGCTCGCCGGGCTGTCCGCGGTGGTCTTCCGTCAGGTGATGGGCTTCTTCAACACGCGCAATCGCTACATGATGGTCCTGGCGCAGAACCTCTATTTCTGCAGCCTCGCCAACAATCATGGCGCGCTCACTCTTGATCGCCGACAACGCCGAGGAGGAGGACGTGAAGGAGGACATGCTGCTCTACGCCTTCCTCGCCCGCGCGCCCTCCCATCGCGACGCGCTTCCCGCAGTCAGGGACGACATTGCCCGCTTCCTCAAGGGACTCTGCGGCGCGAGCGTCAGCTATGACGCCGAGGATGCCTTGCGACGCCTGACCGAGGACGGGCTGGTCCGCGCCGATTCCGACGGGACCTTGACGGCGGTGCCTCCAGAGGAGGCACGGGCCCATCTCGATGTGATGTGGGACCGGCTGCTCGACGTCGATACGCTCGACCGCGCGGCGTCTTCCGGTACGGCATGAGCGAGACTTACCAGGTGACGATCGTCACCCTGACCGCACAGGCCGAGCAGATCGCGTCCCGTCTGGAGGAAGCTTCCGAACCCGCTGCCCTTGCCGTGTCCTTGTTCGAGCGCGGCGACGGATGCTTCGAGGTTTCGGCGCTCTACGCCGGGCCGCCCGGCCGCGATGCTCTGACCGCGCTGATCGAGACGGACATGGATGCCGCCGGCCTCCAATCCTTGCTCATCGAGCCGGTCGCGCCGGCGGATTGGGTGACGCTGTCGCAAGGGCAGCGCGGTCCCGTTCGCGCCGGACGCTTCGTCGTACATGGCAGCCACGACCGGGGCCGCATGCTTAAGCAGCGCCTCGCCATCGAGATCGACGCCGGCCAAGCCTTCGGCACCGCCCATCACGCCAGCACGCGCGGCTGTCTCCTCGCGCTCGACGATGTGCTGAAGCGCGAACGGCCGCGAGTGATCCTCGATATCGGCACCGGCACCGGCGTGCTCGCCATCGCCGCCGCCAAGGCGCTCAAGCGCCGCGTGCTCGCCAGCGACAGCGATCGGCTCGCCGTGAGCATCGCCGCCGCCAACGCGACATACAACAACGCGGGGCCGCTGTTGCGTGTGCTGACGGCGCAAGGCTTCGCCCATGCCGAGCTTCGCCCGGCCCGGGCCGACCTTCTGCTCGCCAACCTGCTCGAGCGCGCCCTTTATGATCTTGCGCCGGAGATGGCGCAGCATGTCAGGCCAGGCGGCATCGCCATCCTTTCAGGCCTCACGCAAACCCAGGCGCGTGCAATCGAGGCGCGCATGTCCTCGTTCGGCTTCATTCGCAAAAAGCGAATCATTCTCGATGGATGGACGAGCTTGATGCTAAGCCGTCGCAGCGGCCGCGCGGTCGGCGATTGATTGGAGCCAAGCTTTAAGCTTACAAAGCGGCGATGTATCAGAGTTTCGAAGAGGCGGCCGCGCCTGCCGCGAGCGGCGAGCGGGTCAAGGCGCTACAGCGCGAGTTGCGGACGCGGAGGCTCAAGGGCTTCCTCGTGCCGCATAGCGACGAGCATCAGGACGAGTTCCTGTCCCCATCAGCGGAGCGGCTTGCCTGGCTGACCGGCTTCACCGGGTCGGCCGGCACGGCAATCGTGCTGGACAAGGCTGCGGCGCTGTTCGTCGACGGACGCTATATCCTGCAGGCGCGCGCGCAAGTCGACCAGACCCTGTTCGAGGTGTTGCAGACGCCCGACGCCAAGGCGTCGAGCTGGCTCAAGGAGAAGCTCGGCAAGGGCGCTGCCGTCGGCTACGACCCTGCCCTGCACACCATCAGAGAGATCGAGCGCCTCGCCGAGACCCTCGGCAAGAACGGCATCAGGCTCACCCCGGTCGAGACCAACCCGATCGATCTCCTGTGGGAGGAGCGGCCGAAGGCCTCGACCGCGCCGATCTCCCCACATGGGCTCGAATATTCGGGGCGCAGCGCCAAGGACAAGATCCGCGACGTGCAGGGCCTGCTCAGGGATGAGAAGTCCGACGCGGTGCTGCTCACCATGCTCGACTCGATCGCCTGGCTGTTCAACATCCGTGGCGGCGATATCAGGCACACGCCCGTCGCGCTCGCCTATGCCATCGTGCCGGCGGAGGGCCGCCCCACTTTGTTCATCGACGGCGCCAAGGTCGGCGACAATGTGCGCGGTGAGTTGCGCGACTTTGTCGACATCGCCGAGCCCTCGACGCTGGCGGAGAAGCTTGTGGCGCTCGGCCAGGCCAAGGCGCGGGTGCGGCTCGACCCAGACACCGCGCCGATGCGCTTCGCCAAGCTGCTCGAGGCTGAAGGCGCCAAGTTCGTTCCCGGCGCCGATCCCTGCATCCTGCCCAAGGCGATCAAGAACGCTGCCGAGATCAAGGGGGCGCGGGCCGCTCATTTGCGCGACGGCGTGGCCATGGCGCGGTTCCTCGCCTGGCTCGACGAGACCGGCGATTCGGGACGGGTCGACGAGGTGACCGCCGCCATCAAGCTCGAAGACAGCCGCCGCGAGTTGGGTCAGCTCAAGGACATCAGCTTCGACAGCATCTCGGCGGCGGGGCCCAACGGCGCGGTGGTGCATTACCGGCCGACCAACGCGAGCAAGCGCGCGCTGAAGCCCAGCTCGCTTTATCTGATCGACTCCGGCGCGCAGTATCTGGACGGCACCACCGACGTGACCCGCACGCTGGCCATCGGCACGCCGACGCCCGAGATGAAGCGCCATTACGGCATCGTGCTGAAGGCGCATATCGCCATCGCCACGGCGCGCTTTCCCAAGGGCACGCGCGGCCAGGACCTCGATCCGTTCGCGCGGCGGCCGCTGTGGGAGGCGGGGCTCGATTTCGACCACGGCACCGGGCACGGCGTCGGCAGCTTCCTCTCGGTGCATGAGGGCCCGCAGCGCCTATCGCGGCTCGGCACCGCCGAGCTCGAGCCGGGCATGATCCTGTCGAACGAGCCGGGCTTTTATCTCGAGGGCCAATACGGCATCAGGCTCGAGACGTTGGTGCTGGTGACGCCGCCAGAGGCAATTCAAGGCGGAAGCCGGGAGATGATGGGCTTCGAGACGCTCACGCTCGTGCCGTTCGACCGCCGCCTGATCGACGTGAAGCAGTTTGTCCCGTGGGAGCTCGGCTGGCTCAACGCCTATCACGCGCGGGTCAGGCGCGAGATCGAGCCGGTGCTCAGAAGCGACGACAGGGCCTGGCTTCGCCACGCCACAGCCCCGATCGGCTAGGCGTCCATGCTGGAGCTCAGGCCGAACTGCGAATATTGCGACAAGGACCTTCCGCCGACGGCGGCAGAAGCCCGCATTTGCAGCTATGAATGCACCTTCTGCGCAACCTGCGTCGACACCGTGCTGTTCAATGTCTGCCCGAATTGCGGCGGCGGGTTCGTGCCCCGGCCAATTCGCCCGATGACCGAGCGGCGGCCAGGCTTGAGCCTCGCCAAGCGCCCCGCCTCGCGCGAGCGCGTCCATCTTTCCTACGATCGCGACGAAGTCGCCCGCTTCGCCAGCAAGGTGCGCGACATCCCGCCCGAGACGCGCTAATCACGGCGCATGTCGATCGAGATCATCGTCTCCAGCGTGGCGGCGACGCTGACCACCGCCGCCTTCGTGCCGCAGGCGCTGCACATCATCCGCTACAAGGAAACGCGGGCGATCTCGCTGTTCATGTATGTCTCGTTCGCCATCGGCGTGGCGCTGTGGCTGTTGTTCGGCTGCCTGATCGGCAATTTGCCGATCATCATCTCGAACGCCATCACGCTGGCGCTCGCGACTCGCCATCATCGCCATGAAGCTGAAATACGGGTGAGCCTAGCCTGCCAGCGTCAGATGGCATCAGGCGCGACCGCGAACGGATCGATCACGACGAGGCCATCGAGATCCTGTCCGTGCTGGAGATCCTCGGTGAGCAGATAATCACATTCGCTCAGGCGCGCCGCAGCGACGATCAGGCAATCCCACCAATTGAAGCCGAAGCGATCTTGCAGGTGCCACGCAGCCGCGATGGTACCCAGGTCCATGGCCAGCGGACGCCAATGCCGAAAATTCGCGACATAGGTTCTCGCGGCAACTCGGTCCATGTTGGTCTTATGAGGGCGCGTCAAGGCCGCGTAGGCTTCGACCAGAACTTGATAGCTCACCCGGCCCGCTCCTGCCGTCGCCGGCGCTTCGATCCAAGCGATGCGCGCTCCTGTTTGTCAGGGTCGGACGAGTCCCGAGCGTAGACGAGGACGTTGCTATCGACGAAGCAGCTTGCGGTCATAGAGCTCGTCACGAGTGGGCAGCTTTTCGCCGGGCTGCCATAGACGAACCGGCTTGACGGAGCGGAACGTCTTCAGGAACTCGGCATGGTCGGCGGACTCGTGACGCATCCGCTCCTCGAGCAGTTCGGACAGGAAGCGAGACAGGCTCTTGTCCTGCTCTGCGGCCTTGACCCGCGCCCACCGGGCAACCGTTTCATCCAGGCTCACCGTGACGTTTTTCATGACACGAATTTAGTGTTCTCGTGTTTTTCGTGTCAATCGAGCAGCTTGAGCCATTCGTCCTCGGTGAGGATGGTCACGCCCAGAGCCTCGGCGTTTTTCAGCTTGGAGCCGGCGCCCGGGCCGGCCACCACGTAGTCGGTCTGCTTGGACACCGAGCCGGCCACCTTGGCGCCGAGGCGCTCCGCCCTCGCCTTAGCCTCTGAGCGGGTCATCTTTTCGAGCGTGCCGGTGAACACCACCGTCTTGCCGGAGATCGGCGACGCGTGGTCGACGCTCTCGAGGGCTTGCGGCGTCACCTGCGCAAGGAGCTCTTCCACGACGTCGACATTGTGCTTCTCGCCGAAGAAATCGGCGATCGTGCTCGCGACCGCTGGTCCGATCTGCTCGATATTGTCGAGCTCGGCGAACGCCTCCCCTTCCCTGTTCGCAGCGGCTTGCTTCATCGCCTCGAGAAACCGCTCGGCAGAGCCGTAATTCCGCGCGAGCAGCCTCGCCGTGGTCTCGCCCACATGACGGATGCCGAGCGCGTAGATGAAGCGGTCGAGCCTGACCTTGCGGCGCGCCTCGATCGCCGCGAACAGCTTGCTCGCCGAGGTCTCGCCCCAGCTCTCCCGCTCGGCGAGCTTCGCGCTCGCGCGCTTGTCGCGCGCCTGAAGGGTGAAGATGTCGGGCGGCGACTGGATCAGTCCGTCGTCATAAAAGGCTTTGATATGCTTCTCGCCGAGCCCCTCGATGTCGAAAGCGTTGCGCGAGACGAAGTGCTTCAGCCGCTCGACCCTCTGCGCCGGACAGATCAGTCCGCCGGTGCAGCGTCTGACCGCATCGACCTTGCCGGTGTTGGGGTTGATCTCGCGCGCGGCATGGCTGCCGCAGGCTGGGCAGATTTCAGGAAAGACGAATCGTTTCGCGCCCTTGGGCCGCTTGTCCTCAACCGGACCGAGAATCTGCGGGATGACGTCGCCGGCTCGCTGCACGATCACCGTATCGCCGATGCGAACGTCCTTGCGCGCGATCTCGTCCTCGTTATGCAGCGTCGCGTTCTGCACCACGACGCCGCCGACCGTGACGGGGTCGAGCTTGGCGACCGGAGTGAGCGCGCCAGTGCGTCCCACCTGGATGTCGATGTCGCGCAGGATGGTGGTCGCCTTCTCGGCGGGAAATTTATGCGCGATGGCGTAGCGCGGCGAGCGCGAGACGAAGCCGAGCCGCTCCTGGAGGTCGAGGCGGTCGAGCTTGTAGACGATGCCGTCGATATCGTAGTCGAGCCCCGAGCGGCCGCTCTCGATATCGCGATAGGTTTCAAGCATTTCCTCGACCGAGTGGGTCAGCCTGATCAGCGGGTTCAGGGGAAAGCCCCAGGCGCGCATCACCTGATAGACGTCCCATTGCGTCTCGGCGGGAAGCTTGGCCACCTCACCCCAGCCATAGGCGAAGAAGCGCAACGGCCGCGCGGCGGTAATCGAAGAATTGAGCTGGCGGAGCGAGCCTGCCGCGGCGTTGCGCGGATTGGCGAACAGTCGGTCGCCTTGTCGCGCCTGCTGCTCGTTCAGCTTCTGGAAGGCAGCGCGGCTCATATAGATCTCGCCCCGCACCTCGAACGGGTCGGGGAAACCGCGCGTCGCGATCGCCTTGGGGATGTCGGCGATGGTGCGGACATTGGCGGTGACGTTCTCGCCCTCATAGCCGTCGCCGCGGGTCGCGGCCTGGGCGAGCCGCCCCTTCTCGTAGCGAAGCGTGATGGAGAGACCGTCGATCTTGGGCTCGGCGGTGAAGGCTAGGCCCTGCATCGTTTCGAGCCCGAGGAAGCGGGCGACGCGGTCGAGGAAATCGCGCACCCCCTCCTCGTCGAACACGTTGCCGAGCGAGAGCATGGGCACGACATGGGCGATCTTGCCGAAGGAAGCGACCGGCGCGGCGCCTACCCGCAAGGACGGGCTGTCGTCGCGGATGAGATGGGGAAAGCGTGCCTCGATCTCATCGTTGCGGGCGCGGAGCGAGTCATAGGCGGCGTCGCTGATCTCCGGGGCGTCCTCGCGGTAATAGAGCGCGTCGTGATGGGCGATCTCGCCGGCGAGCCTGGCGAGCTCGGAGGCCGCCTCGGCCTCGTCCAGCTCGGCGACCGGCTTCGCGTCGAGGCTCGCACCGCCTTTTTTGCTCTTGTTCTTGTTGTTGGGCTTGGCCTTGCTCATCGTCGCGTCACGCCGAGCGGTTCATCAGTCGCGTCGCCGCGGCGCGCGCCTCGTCGGTGATGGTCTGGCCGGCGAGCATGCGGGCGATCTCCTCGCGGCGATGGGTGCCTTCGAGCACGCTGACGCGCGTGGCCATGGTCTCGCCCTCGAGCCCGGGCACGGGCTCCTTGGCGATCAGCATATGCCCGCTCGCCATCGCCGCGACCTGAGGGGCGTGGGTCACGGCCAGAACCTGAACGCGCGCGCCGAGCCTCGCCAGCCGCTCGCCGACGGCGGCAGCGGTGGCGCCGCCGACGCCGGCATCGGCCTCGTCGAAGATGAGGGTGGGCGCGGAGCCGCGCGCCGCAAGCACGACCTTGAGCGCGAGGATGAAGCGCGCGAGCTCGCCGCCCGAGGCGACCTTCATCAACGGCCCGGCCTCGGTGCCGGGATTGGTCCGCACGTAGAAGGCGACGCGGTCGATGCCGCTCGGGCCGCCTTCGGCCAAGGGTACGGTCTCGATCGTGGTGAGGAAGGAGGCCTTTTCGAGCTTCAAGGGCGCGAGCTCGCCCATGACCTCCTTGTCGAGCCGGGTGCCGGCCATTCTTGCGCGCCGCGCTCAACGAAACGGCAGCGGATTCATAGGCCTTGCGCGCCGCTCCCGCTTCGCCCGCGAGCTCGGCGGCGCGGCCCTCGCTTACATCGAGCGCGGCAAGCTCGGCCTCGAGCCGGTCTTTCAGCACGGGCAGATCGTCGACCATGAGCTTGTGCTTGCGGGCAGCAGCGCGGAGAGCGAACAGCCGCTCCTCGGCACGCTCGAGCGCCGCCGGCTCGAACGCCGTGGCGGCAAGCGCCTCCTCGATCTTGGCGCGGGCGGCGTTGGTCTCGCTCAGCACGCGCTCGAGTGCCTCGGCTATCGGAGCGAGCAGCCCGCCCGCGAGCGCGGCCTGGCGCTCGATTCGGCGCAGCGCCGCCGCAAGCCTGGCGCCGTCCGTCCCCTCGCCTTGCAAGGCATCGAGCGCCTCGGCGAGCTCGGCGGCGATCTTCTCGGCATGCATCATCAGCTGGCGGCGAGAAGCCAAGGTCTCTTCCTCGCCGCGCTCGGGATTGAGCTCGCGAAGCTCCTCCAGCGCATGGCCGAGATAGTCGGCATTGGCGCGCGAGGCGGCGATCCCGCTTGCATGGCGTGCATGCGCCGCCTCCGCCGCCTGCCATGCGGCGTAAGCTCCGGCCACGCGCGCGACCTCTGCGCCGAGACCGCCAAAGGCATCGACCAGATCGCGGTGCCCGCTTGGATCGATAAGGGCGCGGTCGTCGTGCTGGCCGTGGATCTCGACCAGGGCCTGACCGACCTGCCGCAATAGCTGCACGCTGACGCTGGTGTCGTTGAGGAAGGCGCGACTTCGCCCATCTGAGCCCTGCACCCGGCGCAGGATGAGCGTCGCGTCGCCGGCGATGCCGTTCTCGGCGAGGAGCGCGAGCACGGGATGGGACGGGGCAAGCTCGAAGGTCGCGGTCACCTGGCCTTGAGCGGCGCCCCGGCGCACCAAGGATGCATCGCCTCTTGCGCCGATGGCGAGCGAGAAGGCATCGAGCAGGATCGACTTGCCGGCGCCGGTCTCGCCGGTCAGCGCGAACAGGCCTTGACCGAACTCGAGATCGAGCTTGTCGATCAGAACGATATCGCGGATCGAGAGCGCCGCTAGCATGATGAGGGGATCAGGCCGGTGGGGCGTTGCCTTTCCAGGTCTGGGTGATCCACGACCCTGGATGCTCCTGGGGCTGCACGCCGTATCGTTGCAGGATATCGTAAGCGTGGCCGTACCACTTGCTGTCCGGAAAGTTGTGGCCGAGCACGGCAGCCGCCGTTTGAGCCTCGTTGACGATCCCTAACGCCATATAGGCCTCGGTCAGGCGCATCAAGGCCTCTTCGACCTGCTCGGTCGTCTGGTAGGAGGTGACCACGACGCGGAAGCGGTTGATGGCGGCAAGATAATTGTTGGTGCGAAGATAATAGCGCCCGACCTGCATCTCGCTCGCCGCCAAGAGATCGCGCAGGATGCGCTGCCGGTTGGCGGCCTCTGCCGCGTAGCGCGAGTCGGGATAGCGCTGGAGCAGCGTGTCGTAGGCCGCGAGCGATTTCCGGGCAAAGGTCTGGTCGCGCTTCGGATCCAGCACCTGGTCGTAATACGACATGCCGATGATGTTCTGGGCGAGGTCAGATTCCTGCGTGCCGGGGTGAAGCGTGAGATAGCGGTCGGCCGCCGAGACGGCGTCGTCGAATTTGCCGGCCTTGTAATAGGCGAAGGCCGCCATGACGATGGCCTTGCGGGCCTCCTGCGAATACGGGTGATTGATGTCGACTTCTTCGTATTCCTTGGCGGCCTCGCCGTAGTCGCCCTTGTTGATCATCCCCTCGGCCTTGCCGTAGATGATGTCGGGCGGATCGGTGTTCTCGACCACCGGCTTGCTGCCCCAGAGCGAGCCACAGCCCGCGAGCGTGCTTGAGGCGAGAACGAGGGCGACGAGCGCTACCGGCAGCCCAAAGGCGCCACGCGGCCCGTGCGCGCGCCAGGCCTCGCCCCTTCCGTGCCTGACCGGACATGCTACCCCTCAAAGACCGTCCCCCTCGCGCAAAGCCTCGCGCGCGGGGAGCTTGATCGCCGCCGGTGAAACTAGCGCAGTCTTCCGCCAACCAACTAGCTGATTATGGTGTTTTTTTGCCCGGTCGCGCGGCCGGGGCGCGATTGCCGGCGGGCAAGACCCTTCGCGGCGCGAAACGCGCTTTGCACGCCAGCAGGGCTACCGCCAATGAGCGCGAAGGGCCGTTCAGCTCCGCTCGGCGGCGAAATTCGCCGCGGCGAGACGGTGGCTGAGCTCGGCGTGACGAACCTCGCGATAACGCGGGGCTTCGATCATGGTCCAAGCATCCGTATCGGCGAACAGGGCCTTGAGCACGAGCGTGTTCAGGCGATGGCCGCCGCGACGGGAATGGAAGGCACCAAGAATGGGAGCGCCGGCAAGGGCCAGGTCGCCGACCGCGTCGAGCGCCTTGTGGCGGACGAACTCGTCGGTGTAGCGAAGGCCTTCGCGGTTGATGATGCGGTCGTCGCCGATGGCGACGGTGTTCTCGAGCGAGGCGCCGAGCGCGAGCCCAGCCGCCCACAGCCGCTCGACGTCCTTCATGAAGCCGAAGGTCCGGGCGCGGGATAGCTCGCGGCGGAACGAGCCGGGATTGACGTCGATCTCGATGCGCTGGGAGCCGATGAGCGAGGTCTCGAAGTCGATCTGGACGTCGAGATGGAAGCCATTATAGGGGGTCAGCTCGCCAACCGCGCCGGCATCCTCGACGCGAACCGGCTTGAGAACCTTGAGGAAGCGCCGCGGCGTCTCGAGCTCGGCCAGGCCGACCTCGTCGATCGCCTCGACGAAGCGCGCCGCGCTGCCGTCCATGATCGGCACTTCGGAGCTGTCGATCTCGATCAGGGCGTTGTCGACGCCGAGGCCGCGCAGAGCCGCGAGCAGATGCTCGACCGTGGCGATCTGGGCGCCGTTGCCGTCGCCAAGCACGGTGCACAGCGTTACGCCCGTCACCCAGCGCTGGTCTGCAGCGATCTCGGTGCCGTCGGCGTCGCCGTTGGAAAGGAGGAAACGAAGCCCGGTGTCCCCGTCAGCGGGACAAAGGACGATGGAGACTGGCGCTCCGCTATGGACCCCGGTGCCGGTTAGCGATATCTCGCTGGCAAGCGTGGTCTGTCGTGCCCCTATGAAACCCTTCATGGCCCCCACGGCCCCCGCCGTTTTTTTAAGTTCCCTGGCTCGAGGAGAACCCCGAGCCCCCCATCAATCGCCAGCCCTCGGCTTGTGCCTTTTTGGTGCTGTCGATCAACCTAACAAGAACCTTAACGCTCGGACTCAGGAGCGACAAATCACGGTTTCTTTCACTGTATTACCGTCCGCCGAGCCTCATAACTCCCTGACTTTATTGGTATTTCTTCTTCGTCGACCCCCTGCTTGCGCATTTTCGTTAACGCTGGTGACGAGACTCAGTTGGCGCGCCTGCGGAGGAACGCCGGAATCTCGAGGTCGTCGTCGCCTTGCGATTCGGCCGGCGCGGCAGCGCCGATCTCCGCCTGAGCGAGCTGCGCCAGGCGCGGCTGCGGCTCGACCCGCTTCGGCGCGAGCGTGACCGGGACGGCCGGGCGCGGCCGGTCGATGCGCACGCCTCGCTGCGCCGCTTGCGGCTGAGGCTGGGGCTGAGACTGAGCTTCGAGCTGCGGCTGGTATTGAGCCTGCGGCTGGTACTGGGCCTGAGGCTGATACTGGGCCTGAGGCTGGAACTGCGGCTGAGCCTGCATTCTCGGCGCTTCGGGCGCCTGCCATTGCTGGCCGAATTCGGGCTCACGCTTTGCCGGACGCATCTCGGGTTCCGGCTCCTTCCGCGTGCGGCCGACGCCTGCCAGCCGCTCGAGGAAGCCAACCTTGCGCTTCTGCGCGGCAAGTCCAAGCTGCGGCGTTCCACCGGCCTGAGCGGCCTTGATCTCGTTCTGGGCGACGAGCGGCAGGTCCTCGACCGCCGGCATGCGCCGGACGGGCCGGCGGATCATGGCGGGCGGCGCGGGCTGAAAGGACTGCTGCGGCGCGGCAGGCTTCGGCTGCGCGGTGCCGAGCGGAAGCGGGGCCGACGGCATTTGCGCCGGGCGCTTCTCGATCGTCACGTTGCCGGGAGCGCGCCACACTTGCGGCTCCTTGACCATCTCGCTCGGGCCAAGCACGAGGCTCGCCTCGTCGAGATCGACCGCGGGCTGATGCGGCATGGCGCTCAATCCTGCCAGCCGCTCGCTGAGACGTCCCCGCTCCTGCATGACGGGCGCCTGGGCCTGCATGGGTTGCTGCATTTGGGCCTGCGCAGCGAGGCCGATGCCGGTCGCCACCACCGACACGCGGATCGAGCCGTCGAGCTGGTCGTCGAAGGTCGCGCCGACGATGATATTGGCGTCGGGATCGGCCTCGGCGCGGATGCGGCTAGCCGCCTCGTCGACCTCGTAAAGGGTGAGGTCGTTGCCGCCGGTGATGGAGACGAGAAGGGCGCTCGCCCCTTTCATGCACACATCGTCGAGCAGCGGATTGGA
Organism: uncultured Alphaproteobacteria bacterium; assembly: GCA_963791255.1. Lineage (GTDB taxonomy): Bacteria > Pseudomonadota > Alphaproteobacteria > Rhizobiales > Methyloligellaceae > Methyloceanibacter. The sequence continues at coordinate 74,247 of CAWBSA010000008.1, forward strand.
GATGGCGGCTTCGGCAGCCTCGATGGCGCGTCTCTCGCCACTCGATTCGCCGGTGCCCATCATCGCCTTGCCCATGCCGGCCATGATGGTGCGCACGTCGGCGAAGTCGAGATTGATGAGGCCTTCCTTGACCATGAGGTCGGTGATGCAGGCAACGCCGCCGCGCAGCACGTCATCGGCCATGGAGAAGGCGTCGGTGAAGGTGGTCTTCTCGTTCGCCACCCGGAACAGATTCTGGTTCGGGATGATGAGGAGCGTGTCGACATATTTCTGCAGCTCGTCGATGCCCTTCTCGGCCGCGCGCAGACGGCGCGAGCCCTCGAACTGGAACGGCTTGGTGACGACGCCGACGGTCAAGATGCCTTCCTCGCGCGAGGCACGCGCGATCACGGGCGCCGCGCCAGTGCCGGTGCCGCCGCCCATGCCGGCGGTGATGAACACCATGTGGCAGCCGACGAGATGGGCCTTGATGTCGGCCATCGCCTCTTCGGCCGCGGCAGCGCCGACTTCCGGCTTGGAGCCCGCGCCGAGACCTTCGGTGACGTTGGCGCCCATCTGGATGCGGCGCTCGGCGATCGAGCTCGCCAGAGCTTGCGCGTCGGTGTTGGCGACCACGAACTCCACGCCCTTGAGACCGCATTCGATCATGTTGTTGACGGCATTGCCGCCGGCGCCGCCGACACCGAATACGGTGATGCGCGGCTTGAGTTCGGTCAAATCAGGAACCCTGAGGTTGATAGACATGGTGGCCTTCCGATCTGTCATTTGTCCCTTGCCCCGGCCCGTTGGCAGCGCTACCCCGCGATGCGCCGTCCTCGGCCTCACTCGTTCGACTAGAAATTGTCCCTAATCCACTCGCCGACCCTGGCGAAATAGCCGGTGCCGGTACGCAAGAAACGCTGCTCGGCGCGGCTCGAGAGCCTGTCGTCGCCGCGCGACCAATGCAGCAGGAGTCCGATCGCCGCCGCGAAATCCGGCGCGCCGGCCGCTGCCGGTAATCCGCTCATGGCGCGCGGCCGGCCAAGCCGTGCCGGACGCCCAAACATGTTGGCGGCAAGGTCCGGCAGGCCGGTCAGCTGGCTGCCGCCGCCGGTCAGCACGAGATGCTGGGCGAATTCTGCCGCCGGGCCGCTCGCGGCAAGCCGCCGCCGCATCAGATCGAGGATCTCCTCGATGCGCGGCCTGACGATCATGGCGAGCTGCGCCTTGGTGATCTGGTTCAAGCTTCCCTGGGTCATGCCGCTGACGCACGGATAGGTGATGATCTCGCGCTCGTCGGAGAGCGTGGCGAAGGCGCTGCCATGCAGCGTCTTCAGCCGCTCGGCGTGATCGAGCGGTGCGGCAAGCGCGCGGGCGATGTCGGTGGTGATGCCGTTGCCGCCGAGAGCGATGGCGTCGGCGTGCACGAAATGTCCATCGGCCAGCACCGAGAGCGTGGTGGTGCCGGCGCCGAAATCGATCACGGCGACGCCGAGCTTGGCCTCGTCGGGGGTGACCACCGAGAGCGCGCTCGAATACGGCGCGGCGATCAGGCTGGCGACGCTGAGATGGCAGCGCTCGACGCAGAGCATGAGGTTACGCATCGCCACGTCGTCGGCGGTGACGGCGTGGAGATCGACGGCAAGCCGCTCGCCGCACATGCCATGCGGCTCGCTGATGCCGCCATTCTCGTCGAGCCGGTAGCTCATGGGCAGCGCATGCAGCACGGTGCGCTTGTCGCGGCCGGCATATTGGCGCCCGCCGGCCAACAGCCGCATGATGTCCTCCTCGCGCACCGCGCCGGAGGGCAGCGCCACGCTCGCCGAGAAGCTCTCGCTCTTCAGGCGGCCGGCGGTGACGGTCACATGCACGTCCTCGACGGTGACGCCGGCCATGCGCTCGGCGGAATCCACGGCCGAGCGGATGCAAGCCTCGGCGCTGTCGAGATGGGTAATCATGCCGGCCTTGAGGCCTTCGGCGCGGGTGTGGTCGAAGCCCAGCACCTCGAACTGAACGGTCTCGCCCTTGCCCTCGAACCAATCGGGCGCGGGCGAGGTCTTGGCGATCAGGCAGCAGATCTTGCTCGTGCCAATGTCGAGCGCAGCGACGACGCGCTGGCGCTTGCTCCTGATCGTGGTCGTGTAGCCCATCCCCCTGCCTCTTCTTAGGTCTTGCCTTTGCCCGGCGCAGTCTTGGTGCTCGAGGTCGGAATCTCAGGCCCGGCGCCGGCGTCGGGCGAGGACGCGTCGGCCTCCTCGCGCAGCCGCACGGTGACGCGGTCGAGCAGCCTGAGATCGACCGCGGCGATGTCGCGCTTGAGCAAGCCGCGCTCCGCGTCGAGTTTGATCAGAGAGGTCAGCGCCTCATCGACATTGTCGTCGGGCAGCATGATCTCGAGGCCTGAGGCGAGCTTTAGCGTCCAGCGCCGGTCGCCGACCCTGAGTGCCGCGATCATTTTTTCTCTGAGGTCGCCATAAGGCTTGAGCGCGTCGTAGAGAGCCGGCGCGGCCTTGGCGGCGCCCTCACCCACTACGAGCGGAAGGTCGGCATAGGCTTCGCGCAATGCCGGCGCGAGCATCACGCCCTCGGCGTCGACCACATAGGTCTGGCCGTGGTTCTGCCAGATCGCATACGGCACCCGCTCCTCGATCTGGACCTGGAGCGTCGAGGGCAGGAGGCGCATGACCTGCGCGTGTCTGATCCACGGCACCGCTTCGAGGCGGGCCTTGGCGGCATCGGTATCGAAGCCGAGCATCATGGTGTCGGGACCGGCCTTGAGCGCCGCGGTGATCTCGGCGTCGGTCGCGTGCGACTGGCCCTCGACGGTGATGCGCTTCACGCCGAAGCCGGCGGCGACGGCGAGCTTCTCGACCCCGCCGTTCAGCGCGTCGAAAAGCCGCTCCGTCTGGCCACCGATCCAGGCGCCATAAAGCAGGGCGCTCGCCAGAAACAGCACGCAGACGACGAGCCATTTGCCGCGCACGCGGTCGCCGTTGAGCCGGCCGAGGCGGACGCTCTTAGGGCTACGGGTGACGAGGCGGCGGGCGCTGGCAAGCACGGGCAGGCCGGGCGCGGATTTGCGCGGGGCGGCGATGCCGCGCGCGAGCAGCGCGTCAGCCGATCCCTTCCTCCTGGCCTGTCCCCTTGCGGGGCCTAGCGATTGCACGACGCGTCCTCCACGATCCAGCGCGCGAGCTGTCCGAACGAGCGGCCAGCATGAGCGGCGAGCTCGGGCACAAGCGATGTCGACGTCATGCCAGGCTGGGTATTGACCTCAAGGCAGATCATTTCCCCCGTGCCTTCCGGCCGGTCGTCGAAGCGAAAGTCGGAACGACTGACCCCGCGGCAGCCCAGTGCCCTATGAGCCGCCAGGGACAGCTTCTGTACCAATTGGTAAACATTTGGTTTAAGCGGCGCCGGGAGGACGTGAATTGAGCCGCCGGGGGCGTATTTCGCGTCATAGTCGTAAAAGGCCAGTCCCTCAGCCGGGCGGATTTCGATCACCCCAAGGGCTTCTTCGCCCATGACGGCGCAAGTCAGCTCCCGACCGGCGATATAGCGCTCGACCATCACCTCCTCGCCGAGCGTCCAATCGGCAGAGGTCAGCTCCTGGGGCGGGTGGCGCTGGTCCTCGCGCACGATGTAGACGCCGACACTCGAGCCCTCGGTCGGCGGCTTGATCACGTAAGGCGGCTTCATGGCATGCGCCCGGGCGGCCTCGGCGCGTGAGATGACCATGCTCTCGGCGACCGGAACGCCGCCGGCGGCGAGCACCGCCTTGGCGCGCTCCTTGTGCATGGCGAGCGCGGAGGCAAGCACGCCGGAATGGGTGTAGGGGATCCCGAGCGTCTCGAGCACGCCCTGGATGCAGCCGTCCTCGCCGTAGCGCCCGTGCAGAGCGTTGAAGCAGACATCGGGCTTGAGCTCGGCGAGCCTGGCCGCCACGTCGCGGCCGACATCGAGCCTGGTAACGCGGTAGCCTTCGCCTTCCAGCGCATTGGCGCAGGCCGCGCCCGAGCGAAGCGACACCTCGCGCTCTGACGACCAGCCGCCCATCAGGACGGCAACGTGGGGGGCTTGGGGCATATCTCGTGTCCTTCCGCTTGTGATCCTTCGCTCGCCCACGGCTTTAGCTGAATCGGGGCGGTTTAGGAATCGTGCTCGGCCCTGCAACTTTTCCGGGACTGTCCCGGATCAGGTCCGGCTGATAGCTTGCCGCCTCCCACGGGAAGACCCCATTTCAACAGGAGCGCCCCATGACCCTCGCCTTCGCGCAGCGACGCTCGGCCTGACCCTGCTCACGCTCGGCTCGCCGGCCCTGGCCGAGACGGCTACCAAGGAGAAGGTCGTGGCGGCCATCCCGAAGCTCGAGCAGCTGGCGAAAGACGTGATCGCCAAGGGCCAAGTGCCCGGGCTCTCCATCGCCATCGTCTACAAGGACGAGGTGGTCTATCTCGGCGGGTTCGGCGTGCGCGAGATCGGGCAAGCCCGGCAAGGTCGATGCCGACACGGTGTTCCAGCTCGCCTCGCTGGCGAAGCCGCTCTCGGCCACCGTCGTCGCGGCGCTGGTCAGCGACGGCATCGTCTCCTGGGACTCGCCGCATCGCCGATCTCGATCCCGCCTTCAAGCTGCACGATTCCTATCCGACCGAGCAGGTCACCATCACCGATCTGTTCAATCATCGGAGCGGCCTCTCCGGCAATGCCGGCAACGATCTCGAAGGTTGGGCTTCGATCGCGCCACGATCCTGTCGCGCCTGCACTATCTGAAGCCGACCTCGAGCTTCCGCGCCGGGTACGCCTACAGCAATTTCGGGCTGACCGAAGGCGCGATCGCCGCCGCCAAGCCGACCGGCAAGTCGTGGGAGGATGTGTGCGACGAGAAACTGTTCAAGCCGCTCGGCATGGGCTCGACCAGCTCGCGCCACGCCGATTTCCTGACCCATGAGAACCGCGCCGAGCTGCACGTGCCGATCGACGGCAAATGGACGGCACTGATCAAACGCAATCCCGATCCGCAGGCCCCGGCGGGGGGTACCGATTCAAATGCGCGCGACCTCGCGCAATGGATGCGCCTCGTGCTTGCCAACGGGAAATACAATGGCACGCAGCTGATCAAGGAGGAGGCGATCGCGCCGATCCATCAGCCGCTGTTCGACCGCGGCACCAACCCGGTGACGGGTTCGCACATTTTCTATGGTCGTGGCTGGAACATCGATTTCGGCCGCTTTGGCACCGTGTGGGGCCATGCCGGCGCGTTCAGCCAGGGCGCACGCACGGTGGTGAACCTGCTGCCGTCGGAAGACCTCGGCATCGTCGTGCTGGCCAATGCCTTCCCGACCGGCGTGCCGGAGGGACTCGCCGACAGCTTCTTCGATCTCGTGTTCGCCGGCGCACCGAAGCAGGACTACGTCACGCAGTGGAACGCGATGTTCGACTCGCTGTTCGGGCCGGCGATCGAGGCGGCCAAGAAGGTCTATGCCACCAAGCCGGCGACCCCGTCGCCGGCGCTGCCGCTTTCGGCCTATGCCGGCACTTACGCCAACGACTATCTCGGCGATGCGGTGGTGGCGGAGGAGAATGGCGGTCTCGTGCTGAAGCTCGGGCCTGACGGGGCGAAGTCGGCGCCCGCTCACGCATTTCGACCGCGACCTGTTCATCTATTATCCGACCGCCGAGATGCCCGACATGCCGTTCGCGGTGACATTCGCGATCGGGCCGGACCAGAACGCGAGCCAGGTCACCATCGACGATCTCAACGACGATGGCCAGGGCGTGCTGGCCCGGGTGAAGTGACGGTCGTCGTTCCGGCGAAAGCCGGAATCCAGCGCAAAGTGCCATATCAGACTGGATCCCGGCTTTCGCCCGGATGACGCCATCGACGATGCTCAGCTTGGGTTGCCGAGGCGCTTGATTTCCCATTCGAGCTCGACCCCGCTCGTCTCCTTGACGCGCGCGCGCACCGTCTCGCCGAGCTCCTCGATATCGGCGCCGCTGGCTTTGCCCTCGTTGATGAGGAAGTTGCAGTGCATCTCGGAGACCTTGGCGTCGCCGACCGCGAGCCCGCGGCAACCGGCGGCATCGATCAGCTGCCAGGCCTTCTTGCCGGGCGGGTTCTTGAAGGTCGAGCCGCCGGTCCGGCTCTTGATCGGCTGTGCCTGCTCGCGATAGGCGGCGATGTCGTCCATCTCGGCGAGGATCTTGGCGGGATCGCCCGGCACACCCTGAAACAGCGCCTCGGTGAAGATCAAATCCTCGGGCGCACCGCAATGGCGATATTCGTAATGCAGCTCGACGACCGGCAGCACATGCACGTCGCCTTTGCGGTCGACGGCGCGCACGGCGACCACCACCTCCTTGGTCTCGCAGCCATGCGCGCCACCATTCATGCGAAGCGCGCCGCCGACGCAGCCCGGGATGCCGCGATAGAACGAGAGGTCCGAGATGCCGGCATCGGCGGCGGCGCGCGCGACCTTGACGTCGGGAACCGCGGCGCCGGCGCGGAGCCGCGAGCCGTCCTCGATGGCGATCTCGCCAAAGCCCCTACCCAGGCGAATGACCACGCCGTCGATGCCGCCGTCGCGCACCAGAAGATTGGAGCCGAGGCCGATCATGGTGATGGGCACGTCCGACGGCGTTCGGCCCAGGAAATAAGCGAGGTCGGCCTCGTCGGCCGGCGAATAGAGCAGCTGGGCAGGACCGCCCACGCGAAACCAGGTGTAATCCTTGAGCGGCACGTCGGCTTTCAGCTTGCCGCGAAGCTCAGGCAGGCTCGCGAGCAGCCGGTATTCGAGGTCGGTCCCGCTCAAGGACGCCCCCGCTCGCCGAGCCGCTTCGGCAGCGCGTTCATCCAGTCGGTGATGGTGCCGGCGCCGAGCCCGACTACGAGGTCTCCGGACTGCGCGATCGAGGCGACTGCATCGGTGAGGCTCGCTTCGTCATCGACGGTCAGCACCTGTGGGTGGCCGTGACGGCGCAAGCCGGAGGCAAGCTCGTCGCGGTCGATGCCGGGGATCGGCGCCTCTCCGGCCGAATAGACCGCCGTCACCAGCACGATGTCGGCGTCGTCGAGGCAGGCGCAGAACTCGTTGAACAGCGACTGGAGCCGGGTGTAGCGATGCGGCTGGAGCACGGCGATGATGCGCCCCTTGCCGGCCATGCGCGCGGCACGCAGCACCGAGGCGATCTCGACCGGGTGGTGCGCGTAATCGTCATAGACGGCCGCGCCGTTCCACTCGCCGACGCGGGTGAAGCGCCGCTTCACGCCGGAGAACGCGGCGAAGGTCGAGCGGATCACCTCGTCGCTCACCCCCGCTTCGGTCGCAGCGGCAAGCGCGGCGAGCGCGTTCAGCGCGTTGTAATGGCCGAGCACGGGGAGCGTGAGGTCTTCGAGCTTGCGCGTGCCGCCCTTCACCGCCGGGCCGAGATCGGCGTCGAAGGTGATGCGGTTATGATCGGGGCGGAGATTGCTCAGCCTGATATCGGCATCGCGCGCCACGCCATAAGTGAGCGTGCGGCGTCCATTGGCGGCGCCGCCGAGCTTGGCGAGCAGCTCGCGCACCACGGGATGATCGATGCAGGCGACGGCGAGCCCGTAAAATGGGATCGCCTCGATGAATTGCTGGAAGGCCTGATGCAGCGCCGCGAGCGACGGCCAATAGTCCATGTGCTCGGGGTCGATATTGGTCACGACGCCGATCTGGGTCGGCAGCTTGAGGAACGTGCCGTCAGAACTCGTCGGCCTCGACCACCATCCACTCGCCCTTGCCGATGCGGGCATTGGTGCCCCAGGCATTGATGATGCCGCCGGCGATCACCGTCGGGTCGAGGTCGGCGCCCTTGAGCAGGTCGGCGATCAGAGAGGTCGTGGTGGTCTTGCCGTGCGTGCCGGTGATCGACACGGTGGCGCAGGGGCGCATCAGCTCGGCCAGCATCTCGGCGCGGCGGATGATCGGGATGCCGCGCTCCTTGGCCGCCTCGAATTCGGGATTACCGGGCTTTACCGCGCTCGAGATGACGAGATGGCCGGCGCGGGCGACATTGGCGGGGTCATGGCCGATCAGGCATTGGATGCCGTGCCCGCGCAGACGCTCGAGATTGGGGCTGTCCTTGAGGTCGCTCCCCTGCACGCTATAGCCGCGCGTGTGCATCACCTCGGCGATGGCGCTCATGCCGATGCCGCCAATGCCCACGATGTGGAACAGTCCTGCCTCGTCGGGATGGGGAAGACGCATGCTCGAACCTTACACTCCTACTGTTTCCCGCCCGCGAGCTCCTCGGCGAGATCGGCGAGCTTGCTCACCGCATCGACCTCGGCCATGGCCTTGGCCTTGGCCGCGGCGCCCGCCAGCAGTCCCGGCGTATCGAACAGGCGCTCGAGCTCCTTGGCGAGGCGCTCGGGGGTAAGCTCGCTCTGCCTGATGCACCAGCCGCCCCCGCCCTCTTGCAGGCGACTTGCATTTTCAAGCTGATCATTGTCAAGGGCATGCGGCAGCGGCACGAGCAGGCAGGGGCGGCCGATGGCCATCAGCTCGGCGACGGTCGAGGCCCCCGCGCGGGCGACGACGAGATGCGCAGTGGCGATGCGCTCGGGCAGATCACGGAAGAACGGGGCGAGGTGCACCGCAAGCCCCGCGTCCTTGTAGAAGCGGCGCAAGCCTTCGAGATCCTCCTCGCGCGCCTGCTGCACGATGGTGAGACGCCAGCGGAGCGGCGACGGCAGCAAGATGAGCGCCTGCGGCAATGCCTCGGAGAAGAAGTGCGCGCCCTGGCTGCCGCCGAACACCAGAAGCAAGAGCCGTCCGGCAGGCTCGGGCGCGACGTAGTCCACCTTGCGGTAAGCGAGCACGGCATCGCGCACCGGCGTGCCGGTCACGCGCGCTTTCGCCTCGGCCTTCTTGTGCAGCTTCTTGGTCGGTGAGAAGGACAGCGCGACGCGATCGACGACGCGCGCGAGCAGGCGGTTGGCGCGGCCCATCACCGCGTTCTGCTCGTGGATCGCGGTCGGGATCTTCAGCGTGCGCGCGGCGATGATCGGCGGCAAGGTCGGATAGCCGCCGAAGCCGATTACGGCGCTCGGCCCGATGCTCTTCAGGAGACGAAGCGCGCCGAAATAGCCGACCCCGAGCCGCGAGAAGGTCTTGGCTATGGCCACGGGGCTCCGGCCGGTGATGGTGGCCGAGGGGATGCGGTGGATGGCGCGCGCCGGGAAGTCGCCGCCATATTGCTCGGCGCGGATGTCGGTCGCGAGCTCGACCACGTAGCCGCGCCGGGCGAGCTCCTGCGCAAGCGCCGCGGCGGGAAAGAGATGGCCGCCGGTGCCGCCGGCGGCGAGCAGGATCGGCTTCGTGCTCATGCCGCCTGCTCCCTGACGGGAGGCGGCTCGGCCTCTGGCTCTGCCGGCGGGCTTCGTTTCAATTGCCCGGCCTTCGGCCGCTTGCGGGTCAAGCCCAGCGCAAAGCCCATGGTCAGCGCCATGGCGAGCAGCGAGGAGCCGCCATAGGAGATGAACGGCAGCGTCATGCCCTTGGCCGGGCAGCATGCCGACATTGACCGCCATGTTGATCAGCGCCTGGAGCCCGAACAGCATGACGAGCCCAGCGATCGCATGCCTGATGAAGCCGTCAGGCTCCTGCGAGGCCTTGGACAGACCGCGCAGGACGATGAAGGCGAACAGGGCGACCAGCACGAGGCAGGCGATCAGCCCGTATTCCTCCGCCGCCACGGCGAAGATGAAGTCGGTGTGGGAGTCGGGCAGCACGTCTTTGACCGTACCCTCGCCCGGCCCCCGCCCGAACCAGCCGCCATGCAGGAAGGATTCGAGCGAGCGGTCGGTCTGGTAGGTATCGCCGGAGGCGGGATCGAGGAAGCGGTCGATACGCGATGCAACGTGCGGCGCGAGGAAATAGGCCGACACGATTCCGACCGCCCCGGCGAGCCCGAGCGCTCCGACCCATAGGAGATTGATGCCGGCCATGAACACCAGCGCGCCCCAGACGAGCGTGACGAGCAGCGTCTGGCCGAAATCGGGCTGCATGACCAACAGCACGGCGAACACGGCGTAGAGCGCGACGGCGAGCTGGATGCCGGGAATGTCGCGCCGCTTCTGCGCCTCGTTGAACAGCCAGGCGGTGAGCACGACGAAGGCTGGCTTCACGAACTCCGACGGCTGGAGCGAGAACGGCCCAAGCTCGAGCCAGCGCTTGGCGCCTTTGATCTCGGGGCCGGTCACCAGGATCACCGCCATCATGGCGATGCCGGTCAGGAAGATGACGAGGCTCGCGCGCCTGATCTGCTTCGGGGTGAGGGTCGAGGCCGCGAACATGATGGCGACGGCGGGGAGCAGCAGGAACGCTTGGCGGCGCACGAAGTAGAACGGCTCGAGATTGTATCTGGCGGCAACCGGCGGGCTCGCCGCGAGCGACAGCACGAGCCCCGCTCCCATCAGCAGGAGAAGCCCGAAGAACATCAGGCGGTCGACGGTGAACCACCAGTCCGACAGCACGCTTCGGTCGGCGCGGGTGAGCCTCATGCCGCCCTGCCCTGCTCGGGTTTCAGGCTCTGCGCGCCGTCGAGCGCCATGACGATGGCGCGGAAGCTCTCGCCGCGCTTGGCGAAATTGGCGAACTGGTCCCACGAAGCACATGCCGGCGACAGCAGCACGACGGGCTCTCTGGCGGGTGAGCGGCTCGCGTCGGCGGCGGCGGCTTCGACCGCGCGATCGAGCGTCCCGCAATGGATATGCGGCACGGCGTCGCCGAGCTGGCGGGCGAAGGCGTCGGCCGCCTCGCCGATGAGATAGGCGCGGGCGATTTTCGGGAAGAACGGCTCAAGCCCGGCGAGCCCGCCCTCCTTGGGCCTGCCGCCGATGATCCAATAGATGTCGGTGAAGCTCGCGAGCGCCTTGCCGGCAGCGTCGGCGTTGGTGGCCTTGGAGTTGTTGACGAACAGCACCTTGCCGCTCCGCGCCACCTGCTCCATGCGATGCGCGAGCCCGGCGAAGCTCCTGAGGCCGTCGGCGATGGCTGAGGCCGAAAGCCATTGCGAGCGGGCGAGCGCGTAAGCGACGGCGGCATTCTGCCAATTATGCGCGCCGCGGAGCGAGCCTATTCCGGCGAGATCGACTGTCGCCAGCTCTTTGCCGCCGTCCATCTCGTGCAGCACGCCGCCCTCGGCCCACACGCCAGTCTTAATCGAGTGACCGACGGCGATGCGCTTGACGGCGAAGGGACCGCGCAGGCTATCGGCGATGGCGCTGGACGGCTCATCGTCGACGCCGATCACCGCGGTCGCGCCAGCGCCAAGATTGTCGAAGATCTGCGATTTGATGCGGGCGTAGTTGTCGAACGTGCCGTGGCGGTCGAGATGGTCAGGCGTGATGTTGAGCAGCGCCGCGGCATCGAGGCTGAGCGATGGCGCGAGGTCGATCTGGTAGGAGGACAAGCTCGAGCACGTAGGTGGCGATCGGCGGCGAACGGCTCGAGCTCGAGCACCGCCTTGCCGATATTGCCGCCGAGCTGCACGCGCTTGCCGGCAGCGGACAGGAGATGGGCGGTGAGCGCGGTGGTGGTCGACTTGCCGTTGGTGCCGGTGATGGCAACGACCTTGCCGGGCGCACCTTGCTTCGCCCGCTCGCGGCAAAACAGCTCGATGTCGCCGATCACCTCGACGCCGGCAGCGTCCGCGCGCACGACCGCCCAATTCGGCTCCGGGTGGGTCAGGGGAATGCCGGGCGCGAGCACGAGCGCGGCAAAGCGCGACCAGTCGACGGTCGCGAGATCGGTCAGAACGAGCCCGGCGGCCAGCGCCTCGGCCCTGCCCTTCTCGTTGTCGTCCCAGGCGAACACATTGGCGCCGCCGGCTTCGAGCGCGCGCACGGAGGCGATGCCGCTCAAGCCCAAGCCCTGGACCGCTATGTCGCGGCCGGCAAAGATCGTCACGGGAATCATAGTGAGTGGAACTTAGCGCAATTTCAGCGTGGCGAGGCCAGCAAGCGCAAGCACCACGGCGATGATCCAGAACCTGATCACCACGGTCGATTCCGGCCAGCCCTTCTGCTCGAAATGGTGATGCAGGGGCGCCATGCGGAACACGCGCACGCCGAATAGCTGGAACGAGGCGACCTGCACGATCACCGAGGCCGCTTCCAGCACGAACAGCCCGCCGACGATGGCGAGCACCAACTCATGCTTGGTGGCCACCGCAATGGTGCCGAGCGCGCCGCCGAGAGCGAGCGATCCGGTGTCGCCCATGAAGATGAGCGCAGGTGGCGCGTTGAACCATAAGAAGCCGAGCCCCGCACCGACCAGGGCGCCGCAGATCACGGCAAGCTCGCCGGTCCCTTGCACGAAATGGATCTGGAGATATTCGGCGAACAGAGCGTTGCCGACGAGATAGGAGATGAAGCCGAACGTGGCGGCGGCGATCATCACCGGCACGATGGCAAGCCCGTCGAGCCCGTCGGTCAGGTTCACCGCGTTGCCGGCGCCGACGATGATGAACGCACCGAACGGGATGAAGAACCAGCCGAGATTGAGCTCGACATATTTGAAGAACGGAATGGCGAGCTCGGTGGCGAGCGGCGGCTGGCCGACCTCGGCGATCACGGCGGTGGCGACCACGGCGGCAGCCGCCTCGATGATGATTTTGATGCGGCCGCGGAAGCCCTCGGCCGACTGCTTGGTGACTTTGAGATAGTCGTCGTAGAGCCCGACCGCGCCATAGACCAGGGTCAGGAGCAGCACCACCCAGACATAAGGGTTGCGCAGATTGCCCCACAGCAGAACCGAGACGGTCACGCCCGAGAGGATCATCAGCCCGCCCATGGTGGGCGTGCCCTGCTTCTGCACGATGTGGCGCTCGGGGCCGTCTTTGCGGATCGGCTGACCTTTGCCCTGGCGGACGCGCAGGGACTTGATCACCATAGGCCCGAACAGGAACACGAACAGGAGCGCGGTGATCAGCGCGCCGCCAGTGCGGAAGGTGATGTAACGGAAGATGTTCAAAGCGGCGAGCTCGGGGGTCAACTCGGTCAACCAATAGAGCATCGCCTTCGTCCCCCTTGAGGCCTCGACTAGGCCGGGCCGACTTCCGTATCGAACCGGCGCTTCAGCGCCTCGACCAGCGGCCCCATCCGGCTGCCGAGCGAGCCTTTGACCATGATCACATCCCCGGGGCCTACCCCGGCAATCAGGGCGGGCGCAAGCTCCGCGGCGGTCTTGGCATAGGCGCCCCGGCGGCCAGCCGGCAGCGCCTGGTACAGCGAGCCCATAAGCTCGCCGCAGGCAAAGACAACATCTACCCCGGCCCCGTCAACGACCTCGGCAAGGTCTTGGTGAAGTTTCGGGCCCTGGCCGCCGAGCTCGAGCATGTCGCCGAGCACGGCGACGCGGCGCTTGAACTCATTCCGCGGCGTCAGCCCAAGCGTTTCGAGCGCGGCGCGCATCGAGGCGGGATTGGCGTTGTAGGATTCATCGACGATGGCGAGGGTGCCATCTTTACTTGCAACCAGGGTGCGCCCGCCACGCCCGGCCTGGGCGCGCAGGCCGTCGAGCGCGCCCGCGGCGGCGGCGAGATCGGCGCCGGCGAGCTTGACCGCGGCTAGCACGGCGAGCGAGTTCTGCACCAGGTGTCGCCCTGGCGCGCCGAGCCGATAGTTGAGCTTTACCCCGAGGATGTCAGCGGTCACGTCGGAGCCATCGGGCTTCAGGACGACGTCGAGCACGCGCGCGTCGGCGTCGCTCGCCTCGCCGAAGCTCACGATCTGCGCGCCTTGGTGCTCGGCGTGGCGCTTCAGACGCTCGTAATGCGGATTGTCGCGATTGATGATCGCCGTCCCGCCGGATTCGAGCCCGCGGAAGATCTCGGCCTTGGCGTCGGCGATCTCCTCGATCGAGCGGAAGAAGCCGAGATGCACCGGAGCGATCGTCGTGACGATGGCGATGTGCGGCCTGACGAGACGCGTGAGCAGGTCGATCTCGCCCGCATGGTTCATGCCGATCTCGAACACGCCGAACCGGGTTCCCTTCGGCATGTTCGACAGCGACAGCGGAACGCCCCAATGATTGTTGAACGACTTGATCGAGGCGTGCACCGAGCCTGACGGCGCGAGCGTCAGCCTGAGAGCCTCCTTGGTGCCGGTTTTGCCGACGCTGCCGGTCACGGCGATCACTGTCGTGTCGGTCGCCCGCAAGCGTCCGGCACGGCCGACGGCATTCAGCGCTTCGAGCGTGTCGCCGACGCGGACCAGCCGCTCCTCATCGCCCGAGGGAAAGCTCTGGTCGACGATGGCGCAAGACGCGCCAGAGCCGAGCGCGCCCGCGACGAAGCTATGGCCGTCGCGGTTTGGCCCGCGAATGGCGACGAAGCATTCGCCGGGCGCGAGGCTCCGGCTGTCGATCGAGAGCCCGGTGACGGGCGTGCCGTGCGCGCCGAGCGAGGCGCCGCGCGCAGCGCTTACGATCTCGCCAATGGTCCAGAGCGGCTCAGCCATGTCTTGCCTCTTGCTGCAACGCCGCCTCGACCGCCTCATGGTCCGAGAACGGAATGACGGTCGTGCCGATGGTCTGCCCGGTCTCGTGGCCTTTGCCGGCGACGAGCAGGACATCGCCCTTGGTCAGCATGGCGACAGCCTCGGTGATCGCGCGGGCACGGTCGCCGATCTCGGTGGCGCCGATGGCGCGGGCGAGCACCTGGCGGCGAATATCGCCGGCGTCCTCGCTTCTGGGATTGTCGTCAGTGACGATAGCGAGGTCGGCCTTCTCTGCGGCGACCCGCCCCATCTCGGGCCGCTTGCCCTTGTCGCGGTCGCCGCCGCAACCGAACACGACGACGAGCCGGTGTCCGACATAGGGGCGGAGCGCGTCGAGCGCCTTGTCGAGCGCATCGGGCGTGTGGGCATAGTCGATGAAGATCGGCGCGCCATTCCGCGTCGTGCCGGCCAAATCGAGCCGCCCGCGCGCACCGCGAAGATCGGCAAGCATCGGCAGGACGGTCGCCGCGTCCGCCCCCGTCGCCATGGCGAGGCCTGCGGCGACCAGGGCGTTTGAGGCCTGGAAGGCGCCGACCAGCGGAAGTCTCACTTTATATTGCTTGCCGTCATCCTCGATGACGAGGTCCTGGGCGAAGCCGTTCACCGTTGCCGACAGCAGCCGAAGCCCGCTGCCGGCGCGACCGACAGTCAGAAGCGCCAGCCCCCGCGCTTTCGCCTCGGTGGCGACGATCTCGCCGCCCTCGCTGTCGACATCGACCACGGCGCCGGCACCTTTCGGCAACAGCTCGCGGAACAGCCGAAGCTTCTGGGCGAAATATTCCTCGAAGCTCGCATGATAATCCAGATGGTCGCGCGAGATGTTGGTGAAGGCGCCCGCAGCAAGCGCAATGCCGTCAGCGCGGCGCTGCTGCAAACCGTGACTCGAGGCCTCGAAGGCGAGATGAGTGACGCCGTCCTTGGCAAGGTCGGCGAGGATCGCATGCAGCTCGATCGGGTCTGGCGTGGTGTGCTTGAGCGTCAAGGTGCAGCGCGGCCCGACCACGCCGACCGTGCCGAGGCTTGCCGCGCTGAACCCCTGCCCCGCCCACAGCTGGCGTACGAAGGAGGCGACCGAGGTCTTGCCATTGGTGCCGGTGACGGCGACGGCGATCTTGGGCTGGAGGCCGAAGAAGCGCGCGGCGATCAGAGCGAGGCGCCGGCGCGGGTCCTTGTCCTCGACGATGGGAAGAGAGGTCGCCGGTCGCGCCGCGCCCAAAGGCATGAGGATCGCCGCCGCGCCCCGCTGCAACGCATCCTCGATGAAGCGCGAGCCATCGGTCTTCACACCCGACAGCGCGGCGAACAGGTAGCCGGGCTTCACCGCGCGGCTATCGGCGGCGAGCCCGGCGATAGCAACGCCAGACCAGGGCGCCGGCAGCTTCGCCTCAGGCCCGATCAACTCACCCAGAGTCATTCCCGCTCACGACGCCAAAAGCGCCCGTTTCCTTGAGAAACTCAAGGGCTTGGCCAGTTCCCTTCAGAGGGAAGCGTCTTCTAATAGGAGGCGAGCACCTTGGCGTCAAACTTGCGCTGATCGTCCTCGCGCCTGGGCGCCACGCCGAGGATCGGCCCGATCCGCTCGATGATCTTGCCGGCGGTGGGCGCGGCGTTGGTGCCGGCGGTCGCCTGGTTGCTGCTCGCGGCCACGCGCTGCGGTTCATCCAGCATCACCAGCACAAGATATTCCGGAGCGTCGGTCGGGAAGGTCGACAGAAAGCTCGTGAGCAGCGTGTTGGCGGAGTAATGGCGGCCGACTACCTTCTCGGCCGTGCCGGTCTTGCCGCCGACGCGGTAGCCTTCGGCGTTGGCGCGCTTGCCGGTGCCCTTCAGCACATTGAGCCGCATCAGCTTCAGCATCGCCGCGCTGGTCTCGGCCTTGAGCACGCGCTCTCCTCCGCTCATGCCCTCCTCGCGCGAGCGGGGCAGGAAGGTCGGCTGCACGGCGATGCCGCCATTGACGAGGGGGAGCGTCGCGGCGGCAAGCTGCATCGGCGTCACCGACAATCCATGGCCGAAGGCGATGGTCATGGTGTTCAGCTTCTGCCAATGCGGCGGGATGATCGGGGCAGCGGTCTCGCCGATCTCGGTCGAGACGCGGTTCAGCAGCCCGAGCTTCTTGAGGAAGGCGCGATGGCGGTCGACGCCCATCTGCAGTGCCATCTTGGCGGCGCCGATATTCGACGAGTAAATGAACACCTCGGGCACGGTCAGAGGCCGATGCTGGCCGTGGAAGTCTTCGATGGTGAAGGACGCATAATGGATCGGGCTCGAGGCGTCGTAGACCGAGCGAATATTGGCAAGCCCTGAATCGAGCACGCCGGCCACGGTGAACACCTTGAACACCGAGCCCATCTCGTAGACGCCGAAGCCGATGCGGTTCAGCCGGTCCTTGTCGAGCGCCTGCTCGCGATGGTTCGGATCGAAATCGGGCAGCGACACGAGGCCGACGACCTCGCCGGAATGCACGTCGACCACGATGCCGGCGGCGGCCTTGGCGTGGAAGGTCGCGATCGCATTCTTGAGCTCCTCGCGCAGCACGTGCTGAACGCCGAGATCGAGCGAGATGGTGACCGCCTCGTCGCCCTCGGCGTTCTCGGGATGCGACATGGCGAGCTGCGGATTGTCGTCGATGAACTTCTCGATGCCCGACAGGCCCTTGCTGTCGACGTCGACCACGCCGACCACGTGGCTCGCGGTCGCGCCCATCGGATAGACGCGGCGATATTCGTCGATGAAGGCGAGGCCGGGCAGGCCGAGCTCGTGGATCTCCTCCTGCTGCTTCGGCGTCAGCTCGCGCTTGATGCGCACGAACCGGCGGCCGGCCTTGAGCTTGGCGCGGAGATCGGCGGCGCTCACGTCGGGCAACACGCTATGCACCTGCTCGGCAAGCTCGTCCTGGTCGATGACCTTGGCGGGGTCGGCGTAGAGCGTCGCGCCCTTGATGTCGGTCGCGAGCAGCCTGCCGCTCCGGTCGAGAATGTCGGGGCGGTGCACGGTGGAGGAGATGTCGTGCAGGCTGCCGGAGATCGGCTCGGTGCCGGCGAAGCCGAGCGTGACGAGCCGGCCGCCGATCAGGACGAAGGCGACGGCGAAGGCGAGACAGGCCAAGCGGAAGCGATAGCGGCAGCGCGCGAGATAGGCACGCTCGGCGCGAGCGGTGGCGGCATCTGGTTTGGCGGTGTCGCGCACTTTGTCGGGTCTACTGGGCGGCAGCTTGCAGCGGGGTGGTGATTTTGGCGGCGGGCCACGCGGCCGCGGCGGGCACCGGCATCGCCAGCGGCGTCACCGCCCCGACCGTGGTTGGGGTTTTGGCAGCGGGCTTGGCGCCCGGCCCGGCCGCTGCCGGCGTCGGCGTCGTTGCCGCGACCTCGACGCACTGACGGGTGAAATCGCGATCGCTCACGCTGTCGAGCGTCACCAGCTGGCGGGGCTGGACGGGTGCGAGCTTGAGAAATTTCTGGGCGAGCCGCTCGATGCGCTCGGGGCGGTTGAGCAGGCTCCATTCGGCGCGGAGCACGGCAAGACTATCGCGTTCGGTGTCGATCTCCTTGTCGAGAGAGGCGATCTGCTCGTCGAGCGCGCGCGCCTCGTATTTCACCTGATAGATGACATAGGCCAGCGCAACCAGACCAAGAACGAGACAGATGTTCACAAAACGCAACATGGGATACTCGCGGGACTAGAGGTCGATCTCCTACAGGCAAACGCCGAGCCGGGGTACACCGAGCGCGGCCAGGTCGAGGGGGTGGGCGGGCGAGGCGGTGCGCTCGGCGGCTCTCAGCCTTGCCGAGCGGGCCCGCGGGTTCGCCGCAATCTCCCTCTGATTCGGTTCTACCGGACGCCGGTTAAGAAGCCGGAAGCTCGGCGCGAATGTCTCGCTTTCGGACTCAGGCAGATGGCGCGAGGCCCGCGGCGGGGGCGCGCTCCGGCTGGCGAAGAACCGCTTGGCGATGCGGTCCTCCAGCGAATGAAAGGTCACTACGACCAGCCGGCCGCCGATCTTGAGCAGGCGCTCGGCGGCAGCGAGCCCGTTTGCCAGCTCGCCAAGCTCATCGTTGAGATAGAGCCTGAGCGCCTGGAAGGTGCGTGTCGCCGGATGCTTGGTCTCGTCGCGCTTGCGCCCGAGCACGTGCGCCACGATCTCGGCAAGCTCGCCGGTGGTCAGGATGGGCGCCTCGTCGCGGCGCGCGACGATGGCGCGCGCGATGGCCCGCGAGCGGCGCTCCTCGCCGAGCCTGAAGATGATCTCTGAGAGCTCCTCCTCGGACAGCGCGTTGACGAGATCGCTCGCGGTCGTCCCCTGCCGCCCCATGCGCATGTCGAGCGGGCCGTCCCGCATGAAGGAGAAGCCGCGCTCGGCCTCATCGATCTGCATCGACGAGACGCCGAGATCCAGCACGACGCCAGCGACGGCGCCGATCGCTTCATGGGCGGCGATGTCCTGCATCTCGCTGAAGCGCGCATGCACGGTGACCAATCGCCCGGAATAGCGCTCGACCAGCGCCGCCCCTAGGCGAAACGCCTCGGGGTCGCGGTCGATGGCGATGACCTTGCAATCGGCTGCTTGCAGAATGGCTTCGGTATAGCCGCCGGCGCCGAACGTGCCGTCGACGATGATCTCGCCGGCCTTGGGCTCAAGCGCCGCGAGGACCTCCGAGAGCATCACGGGAATGTGGCGGGCCGGTCCGCCGGCGGCAGACGATATTTCTGCCGCGACCCGCCATCATTCCCGTGCTCCCTCTGGCCCGCCGCTTCCGCGACGCCCCGCGCCGAGTAGTTTGCGAAGGTCGCGCACCTTTTGGCGGGCCTCCGCGAGATGAGTTTCGAAGCGCGCCGGCTCCCACATCTGAAACTTTTCGCCAAGACCGACGAAGGTGATGTGGCTGATGATGCCGGCGTGCTCGCGCAAGCGCTCAGAAAGGATCGTGCGCCCGTCCTGGTCGATGGTGAGGATTTCGCTGGTGCCGAACAGAGCCGTCGCAAGATGGTCGCGCTCGTCGGAGTAAGGCGGAATGCCTTCGACCAGGCCGTTGATCTTGTCGATGAGACGCTGCCCGCCAGCATCGAGCGCAGGGGCGTCGAGCGACGGGTAGCAGTAAATGCCGTCAAGGCCGTCCTTGGCGAGGACTGTGCGGAAGGACGCAGGGACCGAGACGCGGCCCTTGGTGTCGATCTTATTGGTGAATGTGGAGACAAACTGCTCCATCTCCCCCTCATGCGCGCCCGGACCGACGAGTGACTAACGAGCCTTGGTGCGAGACCCTTGGGTCTTTGCCCTCCCGATCGGGAAAGTGGTGGGGAGAAGCGGCGCAGATCCCCCCGTGGCCTCTTAGGAGCGCGGCCTGCTTCCCCCCACTTACTCACCGAACGGGCAATGATGGGATAGCATGGGATTTTATGGGCGTCAATGGAGCGCGCCGGGACGGCACACCTTTCTCCACGGGAATTATTCCGCAGGAGCGCTGGGCAATTCGATTTACGTCGCGTTAACCAGCGCGATTGCCGGTTCCCGACGAAGCGCGGTACAACGGCAGACCGACGGGGATGCAACGCGATCGTCACTGATTCGCTCCAAGTCCGGCCTTCATGGCGGAACACGGGGCACGCTGCACCCGCCCGGGTCGGAACGAGGGCCAACGCGGCGCATGGCACGGGGACAACTGAAGGCAACCATCGGCCTTGCGGTCATCGCGCTGGCGCTCGGCTCCTGTGCGCTCGCCGCGACCGGCGATATCGTCGGCCCTTATGCGCGGCTCGGGCCGCCCGACGCCCCGGTCAAGCTGTTCTACGAGGAGGAAGGCAAGGGCCCGCCGGTGCTCCTCATCCACGGCTTCGGCACGAGCACCTATACCTGGCGGCATATCGCGCCGGCGCTGGCCCTCACCCACCGCGTGATCGCCGTCGACCTCAAGGGCTTCGGCCAGTCCGACAAGCCGTTCGACGCGCGCTATTCGGTGTTCGACCAGGCCGAGCTGCTCGCGCAGCTGATCGAGGATCAGGATCTGCGCGACCTCACGATCGTCGGCCATTCCTTCGGCGGCGGCATCGCGCTCCTGCTCGCGCTCGAGAACGACAACCGGCTCAACGGGCGCATCAAGAAGCTCGTGCTGCTCGACACCATCGCCTACCCGCAGCACATCCCAGTGTTCTTCCGCCTGCTCGACGTGCCGCTCGTCTCCCATCTCGGCGTGCGCATGGTGCCGCCCATGGTGCAGACCCGCGTCGCGCTCAGGATCGCTTATTTCGACGACAGCAAGATCGACCCCGAAGAGGTCGAGACCTATGCCGCCCCGCTCAAGACCGCGGCCGGCAAGCACGCCATCATCTACAGCGCGCGGCAGATCGTGCCTGACGATCTCGCCGAGATTGCCGAGCGCTACGGATCGATCGCGCTGCCGACGCTGATCCTGTGGTGCGACCACGACCGCATCGTGCCGCTCGAGATCGGGCTGAAGCTCAGGCGCACGCTGCCCAACTCCTCCTTGCGCCTCGTTCAGGATTGCGGGCACATGCCCCAGGAGGAGCAGCCGGAAACCACCTTGAAGCTGCTTCAGGGGTTCATCGGCGGCTGACCCAGATTGGTCTTGGCCTTCCATAAAGATAAGCTCGCCTTATCGGGCCGATAGGTAAATACGATTTGAGCTTATGATTGGCCGCAACCAATGTGCCGCTCTCGGCACAGCGAAGACCATTCAAGAGTCACGACCGGAGAGAACCATGGACGCAAAGACTGACGAAAACGCGGGCAAGTGCCCATTCTCGGGCGGCACGCGCGGACACGTGAACCGCGACTGGTGGCCGAACCAGCTCGACATCGAGGTGCTGCACAAGAACACGCCCCTCTCCAACCCGATGGGCGAGGCGTTCGATTACGCCGAGGCGTTCAAGAGCCTCGATCTAAACGCCGTGATCAAGGACCTGCATGCGCTGATGACAGACTCGCAGGAGTGGTGGCCAGCCGATTTCGGCCACTACGGTGGACTGTTCATCCGCATGGCGTGGCACAGCGCGGGCACGTATCGCACCACCGACGGCCGCGGCGGCGCCGGCGCGGGCCAGCAGCGTTTCGCGCCGTTGAACAGTTGGCCGGACAACGCCAACCTCGACAAGGCGCGCCGGCTGCTGTGGCCGATCAAGCAGAAATACGGCCGCAAAATTTCCTGGGCCGACCTGATGATCCTCGCCGGCAATGTCGCGCTCGAGTTCGATGGGCTTCAAGACGTTCGGCTTCGCCGGCGGTCGCGCCGATGTGTGGGAGCCCGAAGAGCTGTACTGGGGTCCCGAGGGAACGTGGCTCGGCGACGAACGCTACTCAGGCGAACGGCAGCTCGCCGAACCGCTCGGCGCGGTCCAGATGGGTCTGATCTACGTCAATCCGGAAGGGCCGAACGGCAATCCGGACCCGATCGCCGCGGCCAAGGATATCCGCGAGACGTTCTTCCGCATGGCGATGAACGACGAGGAGACCGTGGCGCTGATCGCCGGCGGCCACAGCTTCGGCAAGACCCACGGCGCGGGCGATCCGTCGCTGATCGGCGCGGAGCCGGAAAGCGGCGCCATCGAGGATCAGGGCCTCGGCTGGAAAAGCCAGCATGGCTCAGGCATCGGCGCCGATACCATCACTGGCGGTCCGGAAGTCACCTGGACGCAGACGCCGACGAAGTGGAGCAACCACTTCTTCGACAATCTGTTCAACAACGAATGGGAGTTGGAGCGGAGCCCGGCCGGCGCGCAGCAGTGGAAGGCGAAGAATGCCGAAGCCACGATCCCGGACGCCTTCGACAAGTCGAAGAAGCATGTCCCGACCATGCTGACGACCGACCTCTCGCTCAGATTCGATCCGGCCTACGAGAAGATTTCGCGGCGCTTCCACGAGCATCCGGACCAGTTCGCCGACGCGTTTGCCCGCGCCTGGTTCAAGCTCACCCACCGCGACATGGGCCCGATCGCGCGCTACCTCGGCCCGCTCGTGCCGAAAGAGACGCTGATCTGGCAAGATCCGATCCCGGCGGCAAATCATCCGCTGATCGACGAAAAGGATGTCGCCGCTCTGAAGGCGAAGATTCTCGACTCCGGTCTCACGGTGCCGCAACTGGTCTCGACCGCCTGGGCGTCGGCCTCGACGTTCCGCGGCTCCGACAAGCGCGGCGGCGCCAACGGCGCACGCATCCGCCTCAGCCCCCAGAAGGATTGGGAGATCAACGAGCCGGCCCAGCTCAAGACGGTGCTACAGAAGCTCGAAGCGATCCAGGCGGCGTTCAACGCCTCGGCAGGAGGCGGCAAGAAAGTCTCGCTCGCCGACCTCATCGTTCTCGGCGGCGGCGCGGCGGTCGAGAAGGCGGCTAAGGACGCAGGCATCGATGTGAAGGTTCCCTTCACGCCGGGACGCATGGATGCGTCGCAGGAAGAGACCGACGTCGACTTTTTCGCGCCGCTCGAGCCGCGAGCCGACGGCTTCCGCAACTATATCAGCGGCAAGCGGCAGTTCATGGCGCCCGAGGAGGCGTTGGTCGATCGGGCGCAATTGCTCCGGCTGACGGGACCTGAGTTGACCGTGCTCATCGGCGGCTTGCGCGTGTTGGGTGCGAACGCCGGCGGCTCCAAGCACGGCGTCTTCACCAAGAAGCCTGGGGTTTTGACCAACGACTTCTTCGCCAACCTGCTCGACATGAGTACGGTGTGGTCTGCGGCCGGCGACACTCTCTACGAGGGGCGCGACCGCAACACGAAGGCGGTCAAGTGGACCGGCACCCGTGTCGACCTGATCTTCGGGTCGCACTCGCAGCTCCGGGCCTTCGCGGAAGTCTACGCTTGCGCAGACTCTAAGGAGAAGTTCGTGAAGGACTTCGTGGCGGCCTGGACCAAGGTGATGAGCGCCGATCGCTTCGACCTTGCCTGATCTCGGCTGAGCAGAAAATTGGAGGCCGGCGTGCGGGGAACACCCACACGCCGGCCATATCATGTCACCAAGCCTGTAAGCCGGGTTCTGTACCGCGCTTCAAGCGCGGCGATGGCCATTCATCTTGGGCGTCCGTTGCCGGACGCCTCCTGCAACCAACCCGGGCGGCTCATCTGAAAGCAGACTGGAAGCGGTTACCCGCTCCCGCGCCGCCCCTATTCGGTCTTGCTCCCGGTGGGGTTTGCCATGCCGTCCTTGTTACCAAGGACGCGGTGCGCTCTTACCGCACCCTTTCACCCTTACCTACCTTCGCCTCAAGGGCTTCGGCAGGCGGTTTGCTTTCTGTTGCACTGTCCCTGGGGTCGCCCCCGCCGGAAATTATCCGGCACCGTGCTTCCATGGAGCCCGGACTTTCCTCCCCGCCTTGATACGCAACGCTGGCAGAGCGGCCATCCGGCCTGCTGACGGGGCTAATAAGGGGCTTACACACGTTAAGGTCAAGTAATCGCAAGACGGCGCATGGGCCGCTCTGCCGGGGATTGTTGCCCTCCCGTAACGGCATTTTGATAACCTCATTGCCGCTTGTTCCCATATCTTCGGGCGCTAGGACCCTCGGGCGTTCGGGTCCCCTTCCTGCAGACTTCCTTCGCCGGCGCGACACCCGGGCGCGCCAGCGTGCATATGTGTGCGTCTCATGGCCAACCAGGATTTGATCTCGCGCTGGCTTGCCGCGTTCCCGGATCTGACCGAGCTCGAGGAGGCGCAGCGCGGCGAGCTGCTCGGCTCGACGCAGTTCAGCCGCTTGCGTGGCGGCGATATCGCCTACCGCCAGGGCCAGCACTGCCACAACTACGTCATGTGCATCGAGGGCCAGACCCGCGTGTTCAAGACCTCAGAAGTCCGGCCGCGAGATTCTGCTTTATCAGGTCGGCCCGGGCGAGACTTGCGTGCTCACCACCTCCTGCCTGATGGCCGGCAGCCCCTTCCCGGCCGAGAGCACGGCGGAGACCGACGTGCTGCTCGCAGCGCTGCCGGCAACCGTGTTCCATCGGCTGATGACCACCTCGCCGCGCTTCCGCAAATTCGTGCTCGACAATTACGGCGACCTGCTATCGAGCCTCATCACGCTGGTCGACGAGGTGGCGTTCGCGAGCCTCGATCTCAGGCTGGCGCGGCGGCTGTTGGCGGAGGCCGACGCCAAGGGCGTGGTGGCCAAGACCCATCAGCAGCTCGCGCTCGATCTCGGCAGCGTGCGCGAGGTGATCAGCCGCTATCTCTCGGAATGGGAGCGGATGGGATGGGTCCAGGCATCGCGCGGCTCGATCGAGGTGAAGAACCGTTCGGCGCTGTCGAGCTATGGCAGCGGCGAGGCTGCGGGATGAGCCCCATGCTAAGGCGACGGCGCAACGTGACTTGAGTTACAGACCCGGCGCCCGAGGGCGCCTAAGAAGCCCCACACCCCCGAAATATCCAAGGAATCAAGGCAATGACAGGCACCCCCACTGATCGGCTCCTTGTCTTTTTGGCACGGAGCGCAGCACTTGCGGCGCTTTTGTGCCTCAGCCAAGCGACGCTTTCGTTCGCGGCCGACCCGGCCATGACTCCGGCCACGCCTGCCGCCGCGCCGCAAATGTCGACGGCCCCGGTCAAGGGCGAGTTCGACGATTACTGCACGATGGGACTCTCCGAGGGACAGACCGCCAAGACCGACTGCTCGGTCAACTGGATCGACAGCGACGGCAAGGTCTATTGCTTCTCGAGCGAAGACTCGAAGACCGCGTTTCTGAAAGACCCCGCCGGCAACATCCAGAAGGCGCGCGAGTACTTCGCCTCCAAGCAGGCGGCCGCCGCAGCCGGCAAGAAAGACTTCGGCGAGGAGGACGTCAACAAGCGAGTCGCAGAGGTGGTCGCCGAGCGGACCAAAGATGGCGCCTTCGTGTTTCACGATCCCAAGCTCGACGCCGATCTCAATCTCGTCATGGAGAACATCAAGGTCGTGCGCGGCATGGAGGGCTATGGCTGGTTCGCCAATGTCATCTTCCACGACAAGGACGAGCCGAAGAAGCAATACGCCATCGACTTCTGGTTCAAGCCCGACGGCGACAAGCTCACCCTCATGGATATCAGGGTGCAGAAAGGGCCGAAGCAGGACGGCGACAGCTACTACATGGTGACGCGCCTGCCGGTCGCCTGGTGGTGGCTCCCCGTTCAAGAGCATCCCGGCGACATGGAGATCACCCGCGGCTGGCAGGTGATGAGCGCGATCCACACCTACATCGCCACGCACAAGAACGCGCAAGGCTCGCTTGAGGTGAAGGACGACAAGACGGGCGAGACCATCCCGCTCGACTTCGTCGAGATCCACCAGCCGGTGCGGCACCTGAAGAAGGACGGCGAGTATTTCGTCTGCACCGACTTCCGGAAGCCCGGCAGCAAGGACGAGTATTACGACATCGATTTCTGGGTGAACCAGAAGACCGGCAAGCTCGAGGTCGACAACGTCAAGATGCACAAGGTCCCGGTGCAGGAGGACGGCATCTGGACGCAAGTGCCGCGCTACACTTTCGACGGCATGGATTTCGACGTCACCAATTGACGCTGCCCGTGACCCCGGTCACAGACCGGGGGGCACGGCGAGGCTAAACGACGACGTTCCGGGAGCGCTTCTCGAGACGTTGTCAAACCCCCCAGAGGAGTTCACCATGATCCGGACTTACATCACTTCAGCAATCGTCGGCACCATGATGCTCGCAACCGCGGCCATCGCGGCCACGACCGGCGAATATAGCAACATGTGCACGATGGGACTTGCGCTCGGCAAAGATATCCAGACCGACTGCTCCATCAATGCGCAGATCGACGGCAAGACTTATTGCTTCGGCAGCAAAGATGCCATGGCCGAGTTCATGAAGGATCCCACCGGCAATCTCACCAAAGCCGCGGCCTATTACGCTAGCAAGCACTAGCCGCAAGCTCCGTGCATCCGGGGCCCGCTCCGCAAGCCGCGGGGCGGGCCTTGCTGCGTTCTAGGCGCTCCGCGCGGCGAGCAGCCGCGCGAGCGTATCGCGGGTGGAGAGATCGGCGCGGCCGTCGACGCGCGCCGGGCGAAAGTGGCGTTGGAACGCCTCGACCGCTTTCTCGAGCCCGGTGCCATAGGTCGTGGTCACCTCGACGCCATAGCCGAAATCGCGCAAGTTCCGCTGGAGCTCGGCGATCGCTTCGCCCTCGTCGCCGGGGCCCAGGCCTGCGTCGTCGCCAAGCGGCGCCGGCTCGACCCACAGCCCGATACCTTTGCGGGCAAGCCGGGCCCAGTCGAACTTCTCACCCGGATCGCGCTTTCGCCCCGGCGCCACGTCGGAATGAGCGAGCACGCGATCTGCCGGTATCGCGTGGCGGCTCAAGATGTCGAGACATAGCGCCTCGACCGCAAGCATCTCGGCCTCGGGAAATTCGGGATAACCGAAATCGTGGCCGGGATTGTGGATCTCGATGCCGATCGAGCGCGAATTGATGTCGGTCTCGCCCGCCCATTGGCTCTGCCCGGCATGCCAGGCACGCTCGCTCTCTGCCACGATCTGGGCGATGCGCCCCTCCTCGTCGACCAAATAGTGGCAGGAGACCTTGGCCTCCTCGCGCGTCAGCCAGTCGAGCGCGGCCTCCGAGCACTCCATGCCGGTGTAATGCAGGATCAGCATGTCTGGCGCCGGCACGTCCAGCCTCTTCTCGCGATTGGGCGATGGGCACCACAGCGTGGCGAGCTTGCTGTCAGGGCTTGCGGTCATGTCTCTGTTTCGTCATTGCCCGGCTTGACCGGGCGATCCAGTAACCCGAGCGTGCATCGTTCATTCAGCGCGGTGGTTACTGGATGCCCGCCTTCGCGGGCATGACATCGATCCGACGGACGCAGGCGGCAGCCTTACATCCCGCGTTCCTTGGCGACCATCTCGTAGGCCTCGTTGATGGTCGCGACCTTCTCGGTGGCAATGGCAATGAACTCCTTGGGCACGCCGCGGGCCATCAGTTTGTCGGGATGGTTCTCCGCGACCAGCTTGCGGTAATGGCTCTTGAGCTCCTCGTTGGTGATCGTCGGCTTGACGCCGAGCACGTCGTAGGGATTGCGCTTCGAGGCAATGACGTGGCGCGCCTTGATGTAGCTGAACTCGGTGTCGGTGAAGCCGAACCGCTTGGCGACCTGGTGCAGGAACTGCTCCTCGTTCGGGTGTAGATGCTCATCCGCCTTGGCGATGTGGAACAGGCCTTCGAGGACGTCCTCGAGCAGCTTGCGGTTGCCCTTGAACATGGTGGCGAGCTGCTCGGCATAGGCCTCGTAGCCGGCGACGTCCTGCTTGGCGAGGTTGAACACGCGGGCGACGTTCTTCATCTCGCCCTCGGGCACCTTGAAGACTTCCTTGAAGGCGTTCACCTCGTCCATGGTGACGACGCCATCGGCCTTGGCCATCTTGGCGCCGAGCGCGATCACGCCGACCGTGAAGGCCACCTGGTTCTCGGCCGGGCCGTCCTGCTCCTGGTCACGGTCGATGACGTAATGCCCGGCCACGCCGCCCAGCAGAGCGCCGATCGGACCTCCGATCGCTAGCCCAGCGGCGGCACCTGCGAGCTTGCCCCAAACCGACATTGCGTAGTCCCCCAGACCTGTTGCTTTACCGCGCCTTGCGCATGAACTCAGCGGAAAGCCGGTTCCGCGCTTTTTCCGATCGTGCGGCAGAGCATAAGGACTTTTGCGCGAGGCCGCATGTGGAGAATCGTCCCTGCCGCGAGGCTGTCATTTTGCGACAAAAAGCCCCTAGGCTTGGCCATATCCACGGAAATTGGCGAGGATCGAGAGCTTTGGCTCGTCGACCTCGAGCCCCTCCCTCAAACGGCGCTCGACGTGCCATGATCGGGCAAAGGTCCACACCGCGAGCCATGCCGTGGCGGCGGCATTGAGCGCGCTCCCGACCAGCACGAACATATGGCCAAGGCCGAACAAATTGGCCGAGGCGACGACGAACGCCTCGGTCACGATGCCGAAGCCGCCGGCCATGACGATGGCCGCGCAGAGCGAGGTCGTGAACACGCTCAGCATGCTGCCGGCGTGGCGCGGCGCGTCTTTAGGGGCTTCGGTATCCATGCTTTGCGCTCAACCCGTGGAACTGAGTGTCGGCGACCTAATAGCCGAGGGGGGTAAGGGTTACAAGGGCTTGGGTCTTTGGCGCAGGCTAGGCGAAGATCAGCTTGAGCAGGAAGGCCAGGGCGACCACGGCCACCGCGGCATTGATCTCGCGAAAGCGCCCGGTCAGCGCCTTGAGCGCCACATAGGCGATGAAGCCGAGCCCGATGCCCGACGCGATCGAATAAGTGAGCGGCATCAGGAGCGCGATGATCAGCGCCGGGATGTAATCGGTCGCATCGTCGAAGGGCAGCGCGCCGAGGCTCGCAGCCATCAGGCATGCGACGAATAGAAGCGCCGGCGCCGTTGCGTAGCCCGGCACGCTTTCGGCCAGCGGGGCGAGGAACAGGCTCAAGATAAACAGCGCCGCCACGACGAGCGCGGTCAGCCCGGTGCGGCCGCCCTCCTCAACGCCGGCCGCGCTCTCGATATAGGCGGTGGTGGTCGAAGTGCCGAGCAGCGCGCCGAGAATGCCAGCACCCGAGTCGGCGAGCAGGGCTTGGCGGAGCCGCGGCAGCTTTCCATCCTCGTCGAGAAACCCGGCCTGGCGCGCAACGCCGATCAGGGTGCCCGCCGTGTCGAGAATGGTCACCAGCAGCAGCGTGAGCACGATGACGATGAGGCTGAGATGCGCGGCACCGGCTAGATCGAGCTTGAGGAAGGTCGGGGCGAGCGAGGGCGGAGCGGCGACAATCCCGTGCCACGGCTCGAGCCCGAGCCCCGCGGCGATCAGCGTCACGGCGAGCACGCCGATGATGATGGCGCCCGGCACCTTGCGTACGGCGAGCGCGGCGATGACGAGGAAGCCCGCCGAGGCGAGCAAGGCTTGCGGCTTGGAGAGATCGCCGAGCGTGACCAGGGTCACCTTATCGTCGGCGATGATACCTGCGTTCTGCAAGCCGATTAGCGCGAGGAACAGGCCGATGCCGGCGGCGATACCGAGCTTCAACGGCATGGGGATGGCGTCGATCAGCCAGGCACGGAGCGGCGAGAGCGACAGCGCGAAGAACAGCACGCAAGAGACGAACACGAGCACAAGTGCCAGCTGCCAATTGCCGCCGAGCTCGGGCACTATCGTGAAGGCGAAATAGGCGTTGAGCCCCATGCCCGGCGCGAGCGCGATCGGATAGTTGGCGTAAAGCCCCATGATGGCCGATCCCGCGGCCGCGGCGAGGCGAGTGGCGACGAACACCGCGCCATGGTCCATGCCGGCCTTCTCGAGGATCGCCGGGTTCACGAACATGATGTAGGCCATGGTGAGGAAGGTCGCGAGACCGGCGCGGAGCTCGGTCGCGACGCTGGTGCCGGCCTCGCTCAAGCCGAACAAGCGGTCGACCGGACCTTGCGGCAAAGCGGCGCGCGGCGGCGCTGGCTGAGCTGCTGCCGGTTTGCGCTTCGCTCGCGCTGCCTGAGGGGATTTGGTGGCCATCCGACTCTCTCTCAGCCAAGCGCCGATTGACGCGCCATGGGCCGCTATTGTCTATGATGATTCCACCTTACTGAACGAGCCTCCCCGCATATGATTCGCAGCCGAATCCTGGTGATGATTCTTGCGCTTTGGGGCCTCGCCCTGATCGTGCCGGATCTCGTGCGCGTGGTGCAGCCGCTCGGCTCGCTAGGCTTCTATGCCGACAATGACGGGCTGATCTACAGCGTCTCAGGACCGTTCGAGGATAGAGCCGCCTCGCCCGCGTGGCAGGCGGGCTTGCGGGTCGGAGACAGGCTCGACCTCGACCGGCTCAGCTGTTCTCTGAGGAACGTCGATAGCTGTAGCGGCGCGCTGACGGTGCTTGGCGGCCTCGAGTTCGTGCTGCCCGGTAAGGAGATCACCCTCCCCGTCGCCGCGACGTCAAGCGCGCCAGCGCGGGACGTGACGCTCGTCGCCGCGCAGCGCCCAGCCAACTTCCTCGTCCGCGCGGTGAACTTGCTGTGCCAGATCGCCGGCATCGTCGTGGTCATCGCCGCCGCGTGGCTCGTCTGGAGCAGGCCGTCGGCGATGAGCTGGGGCTTCTTCCTTTACGTCAACTGGTTCAACCCGGGGCAGGAATACGCGTTCTACGCCATCCTCCAGCAATGGCCCGCCGCGCTGCTCGTTCAGAATATCGCCTCCTGCTTCGCCGAGGGCGCCGCCTATGCGGGGTTTCTGCTATTCGTGCTGCGCGTCCCCAACAACACGACCGAGCCGCGGTGGCGTCCGCTCGAACGCGCCCTGCCCTTGATCGGCGCAGTCTTCTCGCTCGTCATGCTCGCCTCCTATGCAAGCGTGTTCGGCTATCCCAGCGAAACAATAACGCGCGCCGGAATCTTGTTCGGCTTTGTCGTCGATCTCTGCGCGCTCGGCATCTTGCTCGCCCGGCGCAGCACGCAAGCGCCTGAGGATTATCAGCGCGTTCGCTGGGTGATTTGGGGCTGTCTCATCGGCCTGCCGAGCTTTCTCATCGCCGAGCTCGCGTCTGAGACCACATTCTTCCGAACGACCTTCACCGGTTTCGCGATGTCGGAGGACGTGATCGGGCTGCTCTATCTCGTGAACGGCATCCTCTGCCTGTTCGTGTTCGAAGCGCTGCGGCGCGAGCGCGTGGTGAGCGTGGCGATTCCACTACGCCGCGTGACCCTGCTCGGCCTTACCCTCAGCCTTCCCGCGCTGCTGCTACATGAGCAGGTCGAGCGCCTGCAGAGCAGTCTCGATCTGCCGGGCTGGGGTTGGCTCGCGCTCGGCGCCGCCGCCGTGTACCTTATCACCCGGCTGCATGAGCGGGCGGTGCGTGCCATGGACCGCTATTTCAACCGCGATCTCGATGAGGCCGAGCGCAAGCTTGGCGAGGCGATCAAATCGGCCAAGAGGGCGACCGAGATCGACCGGCTGCTGGCGGATGAGACCTCAGACGCGCTCGCGCTCGCCTCCGCCGCCTCGTTCCGCAAGCGAGGCAGCTCCTACTTCAGGGATGAGAACGGCAAAGGCTGGGACGACAGCCTGACGCGCACGCTGAAAACCGACGAGCCGTTGCTCGCGCCGCTGGCAAACGGCAAGCCGTTCGGCATTCCGGACGATGACGGCGATGGGCTCGATCTGCCCGAGGGCCTGGCGCGTCCGATCCTTGCCGTGCCCGCGCTCAATCCGATCCGCTGCTTTGCCGTCTCGCTCTATGGGCCGCACCTCTCGGGCACCGACCTCGACCACAACGAGCGCGCCATGCTGGCGCGGCTCGGCCGCGACGCGGCGGCCATGTACGCCGAGCTGGAAAGCTCCGAGCTTCGCAGCCGAGTGGCGACGCTCGAAGGCGAGCTCGGGGTGAAGCGGCCGGCACCGCAGAGCAAGAGGAGCGCGCATGGCGATCTATGAGCTCGATGGGCAGAAGCCGGAGTTTCCCGCCGACGGCCTCTATTGGGTGGCCGAGACCGCATCGGTGATCGGGCGCGTGCGGCTGATGTCCGACGTGAGCATCTGGTACGGCTCGGTGCTCCGCGGCGACAATGAGTGGATCGAGATCGGCGACCGCAGCCAAGTGCAGGACAATTCCACGCTGCATACCGATCCCGGCTTTCCGCTCACCATCGGCAAGGATTGCGTCATCGGCCACAACGTCGTGCTGCATGGCTGCACGATCGGCGATGCGAGCCTGATCGGCATGGGGGCGATCGTGCTGAACGGGGCCCGCATCGGCGCGAACTGCCTGGTCGGCGCCGGCGCGCTCGTCACCGAGGGCAAGGCATTCCCCGACAATTCGGTGATCCTCGGCTCGCCCGCCAAGGCGGTGCGCGACAGCGACGACAAGGTCCGCGCCATGATCGCCCGCGCCGCCGCCGTCTATGTCAAGCGCTGGAAGCAATATGCGGCAGGCTTGAAGCGCATCGGGTAAGCATGAGCGGCAAATGGCAGTTCTTCATCGACCGCGGCGGCACGTTCACCGACATCGTGGCGCGCGCGCCTGACGGCAGGCTGATCACCCACAAGCTGCTCTCCGAGGACCCGGGCAGCTATCCGGATGCGGCGATTGCCGGCATTGGCGACGTGCTCGGCGTCCCGCGCGGCGCGAAGTTGCCGATGGCCGCGATCGCCAGCGTCAAGATGGGCACCACCGTCGCCACCAACGCGCTGCTCGAGCGCAAGGGCGATCCCGTTCTGCTGATCGTCAGCGAGGGATTTGGCGATGCGCTCGAGATCGGCTACCAGGCGCGGCCCAAGATCTTCGCCCGGCGGATCGAGAAGCCGTCGATGCTCTATGCGAGCGTGGTCGAGGTGCCGGAGCGGGTGCACGCCGACGGCACGGTCGAGACGCCGCTCGATATCGCCGCGCTGGTCGCCGCGCTCCGCGAAGCCCGCGGCAAGGGCATCACCTCGGTCGCCATCGTCTTCATGCATGCTTACGCCTACCCGGAGCATGAGATCGCGGCGGCAGAGGCGGCGCGGCTGGTAGGCTTCACGCAAGTGTCGGCGAGCCATGAGGTCAGCCCGCTCGTGAAATTCGTCGGGCGCGGCGACACCGCGGTGGTCGATGCCTATCTCTCGCCGCTGCTCCGCCGCTATGTCGATCGCGTGGCGGCGGCGCTTTCACCTCTCCCCGCCGGGCAGAGGCCGACGCGCTTTCGCGCGTCGGGTGAGGGATACCGGACTAACGTGGCAAGCCCCCTCACCCCGGCCCTCTCCCCACAGGGGAGAGGGAGATTCGCAGCGAGCGCCCCGGTCAGCCCCAAGCTCCTGTTCATGCAGTCCTCGGGCGGGCTGACCTCCGCCGATCTGTTCAGGGGCAAGGACGCCATCCTGTCCGGTCCTGCCGGAGGCGTGGTCGGCGCGGTCGAGACCGCGGCGCTCGCCGGTTTCACCAAGATCGTCGGCTTCGACATGGGCGGCACCTCGACCGATGTCTGCCACTATGACGGCATCTATGAGCGGAGCTTCGAGAGCGTGGTGGCGGGCGTGCGCGTGCGCGCGCCGATGCTGCTGATCCACACTGTCGCGGCGGGCGGCGGCTCGATCCTGCATTACGACGGCGCGCGTCTCCGGGTCGGGCCCGACTCCGCCGGCGCCGACCCAGGACCGCTGTCCTACCGCCGCAGCGGCCCGCTCACCGTCACCGACGCGAATGTAATGACGGGCAAGCTCGTGCCGGATTTCTTCCCGCGCATCTTCGGGCCCCGTCATGACGAGACGCTCGACCGCGAGGCGGTACGCAAGGCCTTCAAGGCGCTCGCGCGTAAGATCGGCGACGGCAAGAGCCCGGAGGAGGTGGCGGAAGGCGCGATCAGGATCGCGGTCGAGAACATGGCGAACGCGATCAAGACCATCTCGGTGCAGCGCGGCTACGACGTCACCGAATATGTGCTGAACGCCTTCGGCGGCGCCGGCGGCCAGCATGCTTGCCTCGTCGCCGACGCGCTCGGCATAGGCTCGGTGCTGATCCACCCGCTCTCCGGCGTGCTATCGGCCTACGGCATCGGGCTCGCCTCGATCAGCGCCATGCGCTCCAAGGCCGTGCTCGCACCGCTCGACGACGACGGTCTCGGCGTGCTCGCCGCGATCCGCGCGCCGCTCGAGGACGATGCGCGGCAGGAGCTCGCGCGCCAGGGCGTCGCGCCGAACGCCATAACCGTGATCGCCTTGGCGCATCTCCGCTATGACGGCACCGATTCAAGCATCCCGATTCCCGTTGCGAGCTTGCGCGGCATGCACGCTCTGTTCGAAATCGCGCATGAGCAGCGCTTCGGCTTCATCAGCCCGGGCAAGGAGATCGAGATCGAGGCGGTCGAGGTGACGGCGCAGGGCGGCGGCGTCCGCGCGCGCGAGCCTGACCTCCCGCTCCAAGGCGCGGCGCCGGTCGAGAGGGAAGCGAGCACCGCGATTTTCACCCACGGCGCATGGCACGAAGCACCGGTCGTGCTGCGTTCGAAGCTTCAGCCCGGCCAGAGCATCGCCGGCTCTGCCCTGATCATCGAGGACCATCAAACGGTCGTGGTCGAGCCCGGCTGGCAGGCGGAAGCGACGGCGAAGAACCATCTCCTGCTGACGCGCATCGCCAAGCGGCCCCCCGCGCGCGCCGGCAAGCACGCCGATCCCGTGCTGCTCGAAGTATTCAACAATTTGTTCACCTCGGTCGCCGAGCAGATGGGCTACGCGCTCCAGAACACCGCCCGCTCGGTCAACATCAAGGAGCGGCTCGACTTCTCCTGCGCGATCTTCGATGCGCGCGGCCGGCTGATCGCCAACGCCCCGCACATCCCGGTCCATCTCGGCTCGATGGACCGCAGCGTCGAGACCGTTCTGCGCGAGGCCGACACGCTCAAGCCAGGCGATGTGTGGATGCTGAACGCGCCCTATAATGGCGGCACGCATCTTCCAGACATCACCGTGGTGACGCCGGTATTCGCCGAGCGCGGGCCCGATCTCCTGTTCTTCGTCGCGGCGCGCGGCCATCACGCCGATATCGGCGGCATCGCTCCCGGCTCGATGAGCCCGAAGGCGACGCATATCGATCAAGAGGGCATCTATATCGACCCGTTCAAGCTGGTCGAGGCCGGGCGCTTCCGCGAGGACGACGTGCGCGCGCTCCTGACCAACGCCCCCTACCCCGCGCGGAACCCGGCGCAGAACATCGCCGACTTGAAGGCGCAGGTCGCCGCCAACGAGAAGGGCGTGATCGAGTTGCGCAAGATGGTCGGGCATTACGGGCTCGCCACGGTCGGCGCCTATATGGGTCACGTGCAGGACAATGCTGCGGACGCCGTGCAGCGCGTGATCGCCAAGCTCAAGAATTCGCGCTTCGAGGTCGAGACCGACCAAGGGAGCGTCATCAAGGTCGCGCTCAAGATCGACCGCAAGACCAAGAAAGCCGTGGTCGATTTCACCGGCACGAGCGCGCAGGCCCAAGACACGTTCAATGCGCCCGAGCCGATCACGCGGGCCTGCGTGCTTTATGTGTTTCGCACGCTCGTCGACGACGACATCCCGCTCAATGCCGGCTGCTTGCGCCACATCAAGATCGTCGTGCCGAAAGGCTCGATGCTGAAGCCGAGCTACCCCGCAGCCGTCGCCGGCGGCAATGTCGAGACGAGCCAGGCGGTGGTGAACTGCCTCTACGGCGCGCTCGGCGTGCTTGGCTCGGCGCAAGGCACGATGAACAATCTCACCTTCGGCAATGAGCGCTTCCAATATTACGAGACCATCTGCTCCGGCGCGCCGGCGGGCGAGGGTTTCGACGGGGTGGCTGCCGTGCACACGCATATGACCAATTCGCGCCTCACCGACCCCGAGGTGCTCGAGCTCCGCTATCCGGTGCTGCTCGAGCGCTTCGCGGTTCAGCGCGGCTCAGGCGGCAAGGGCAAATGGCGCGCCGGCGACGGGACACTTCGTGTCATTCGTTTCTTGGAAAGAATGGAGTGCGCGATTCTGTCGGGCTTCCGCAAGGTGCGGCCGTTCGGCGTCAACGGCGGCGATGACGGCCAGCCTGGCGAGAACTGGGTGAAGCGCGGGAACGGGAGGATCGAGCGCCTCAAAGGCTCCGACCAGACCGTGCTCGAACCGGGCGAAGCGATCATGATCAGGACGCCGACCGGCGGCGGCTTCGGCAAGAAGAGCGAGCGCAAATGAAACGTCTTCATTCTGCGCTAGGCTATCGGCCGCGTCGTGAAGGAGATCGACCATGGCGGACGCAAAAAAATTGAAGGCCAAAAGCCCCGGCGATGCTTCTTCGCCGGATGCAGCGACCGGCCCTGCACCGGTCGTCGCCGCCACCATCGATTACGAGCGTTGGCTCCACAAACAAATCGATGTCGTGGAATCCGATCTTCAGCTGAAGCACCGCCAGATGGCGGGCTCGCTGTTCGCGTTCCTGCGCGGTACGTTTTATCGCTGGGGTCCGCTCTGGAAGGAGGCCTGCCCGGACCTCGCGGGGGCGCCGCGGGTGTTGGCGGTGGGCGACCTGCACGTGGAGAACTTCGGCACGTGGCGCGATGGCGAAGGCAGGTTGGTGTGGGGCGTCAACGATTTCGACGAGGTCGCGCAAATGCCCTATGCGGTCGATCTGGTGCGGCTGGTCACGAGCGCGATCCTCGCTCAACGGGAGAACGGCCTCACCATCGATGCCGGCAGCGCCGCAACGGCGGTGCTGGAGGGCTATACCGAATTCCTGGAGGCGGGTGGCTCGCCATTCATCCTCGAGGAGAGCCATCCCACTTTGCGCGAAATGGCGCTCGGCGCGGAGCGTAACCCGGTTCATTTCTGGTCGAAGCTCACCGCCCTGCCCGCCGTGACGCCGCCAAAGCACCTCCAGCGGTTGCTGCTGAAGTCGCTTCCCGAAGGGGCCGGGACCGCTACCTTCGTGCATCGTATTGCGGGCGAAGGGAGTCTCGGCCGGCCGCGCTATGTGGCGACCGCGTCCTGCAATGGCGGTCTGGTCGCGCGCGAGGCGAAGGCGTGGGTGCCCTCTTCA
Organism: uncultured Alphaproteobacteria bacterium; assembly: GCA_963791255.1. Lineage (GTDB taxonomy): Bacteria > Pseudomonadota > Alphaproteobacteria > Rhizobiales > Methyloligellaceae > Methyloceanibacter. Next base: position 111,251 of record CAWBSA010000008.1, read on the forward strand.
TGGGGCTGGGCCAAGGGACGGCCGAAAGAGCGTGCCTACGCGACACGACTGCTGAAGCATTCGGTGCGTCAGCCAGATCCCTACTACACGATCGAGAATGGGTGGGTCGTTCGCCGCCTCGGCCCGCATTGCGGGCGAATTGAGCTCACAGACTTCCCCAAGCGGCGGGATGAGCGGCTGATCCTCAAGGACATGGGGCGGGAGACGGCCAACCTTCATCTCGCGACGCCCGGTCAGCGCGCCAAGCTGCTGCGCGATCTCGGCGACAGAAAGCCGGACTGGCTGCTCGACGCGGCCCGAGCCATGGCAAGCGCCACCAAGCATGACTGGGACAGCTTCCGCTCCTGGCAACTGGCCGAGCCGGGTTAGCGTCCTAGAATTTCAGCGTGGCGATGTCGGCCGAGATGACGGTTACGGTCTTGCCAGGCTCGAGCGTGGTCGAGGTCGAGACCGATTGCGGCGTGAAGCTGATCTTGGCGCGGCAGAACGAGCTCCGCTCGATCACGTCCATGCCGCCGCAGTTCTCCTCGATCTTCTTCTTGGCGAACTCGGGCTTGATGTCCGGCGTGACGATATAGAGATCGCCCTCGGTCGAGCATTGATAGCCGTCGGCGTCGCCTTGCGCGCAATAGCCCAGCACCTCGACCGGCTTGCCGATATAGCTGTCGGGATCGTCGGCGAGTTTCTCCCAGTCCATGATGCCGGCAGCGGCGGCGGACGGCAGCAGCAAAGCCGCGAGCAAAACCGTATGTCTGAGCGACGGCCAGCATCAATATTTCTGGATCCCGGTGACGTCCATGACGATCGGCGCGTGATGATGCGCGGTGTGCGCGCCGAATGGCGTCCCTTGCACGAACACGTCCGCGCCAACCAGCTGCTTGATGGTCGCCGTCACCGCATCGTTGGAGGAATAGATGTGGATCGTCGCGACCTGTTCGGTCTCCTTGATGTTCTCATCGCCGGAAAGACAGGTCGGAATCGCCGGGGTGAGAATGAACGCCTGCTCGGGGCTGCCATTGGCGTCCTCGAAACTTCCTTCCGACAAGATGCCCCTGACAATGGTGTTGGCCTGCTCGGCCTTGAGGCACGCGGCGAAAGCGCAGTCGGGGGCAAGGAGCAGAAGCGTCAATGTCGTTGCAAGAAGCAGTCGCATGGCACGCTCGCATGTAGACGGGTCGAAATTGGTCCCCCTTCTAGAGCGAAACCCGTTTCGATTGAAACACGATTTCGCGTCGCGGCGCCGATCTCCGATTCATGCTCAACGGAAAAGGCGCGGGACTAGAAATCCCGCGCCCTCTTATGCGTTGCCTCTCTTTTGGTCGCTCGGGCGCGAACCGCGCGTCGAGATTAGCCGGTCGGTGCGGCGCCGCGCCGATCGGACATGAACTGGTCGAACTCCGCCTTGTCCTTGGCGTGGCGAAGCCGCTGCAAGAAGGACTGGAACTCGTCAACCTCCTCCTCGAGCCGCCGCAAGGTGTCCTCGCGATATTGATCGAAGGCGCGGTTGCCGGTGGTCCTGAGCGGGCTCATGCCCCGCCGCCAACGCATCACCTCACGCCCGATGTCGCTGTCTTTGAATTCACGCTTCCAAGATCCGCATCCCATGCGTCCACTCCAAATCGAATAGGCCAAAACGCCAAGGCCGACGGGCCACCACAACAGAAAGCCGACGATCATGGCTGTGATCCATGCCGGCTTTCCGTACTCGTCCAAGGTCGCAACCAGTTGCATCGCGGCTCCTTCCTACAGTGTGAATGTAATTCACATTCACATAGATGCGGCCCCTTGGCAAGGAGGTCAAGGGTGCTCGCCACAAATGTGATCGCTTGGCGTGCTTTCCATAGGGCAAGACAGTGGGCGGCAAAAATATCTTAAGCCTCCCCTGTTTAGCTCTGCAGCCGAGCGCGGGAGGATGGAAGCCGCGCCGAGCCCAATCGGGGGGCAGTCATGTTGCGCTGGCGTCATTCTGTCGCTGCCATGGTCGTGGGCTTTAGCCTGCTGGCCGCGCACGGCGTTGCGAGCGCGCAATCGCTGTCGGACCGCAAGCCGCATGACGGAGTTGCGGCCGCACATGACATGCCCGTGCAGGGCATCGACGTCTCCTATTGGCAGGGCGACATCGACTGGGCTCAGGCGCGCGCGGCCGGCGTGCGCTTCACCTTCATCAAGGCGACCGAAGGCGGCGACCATCTCGATCCGAAATTCCTCGAGAACTGGCAGGCCGCCAAGAATGCCGGGGTCGTGCGCGGCGCCTATCACTTCATCTATTGGTGCCGCCCGGCCGACGAGCAGGCGCTGTGGTTCATGCTGAACGTGCCGCCAGACCCCGATGCGCTGCCGCCGGTGCTCGACCTCGAGTGGAACAGCGCGTCGAAGACCTGCCCGCATCATGTCTCGCGTGACGTAGCGCTGGCCAAAATCAAGATCATGCTCGATGCGATGCAGGCGCATACCGGCAAGCAGCCGATCATCTACACCGACCCGGTGTTCTTTCGCGACGTGCTCGACGGGGAGTTCACCAACTACCATTACTGGCTGCGCTCGGTCGCGGCCGAGCCCGGGGATAAATACCCAAGCCGCTCCTGGGCGTTCTGGCAGTTCACCACCACGGGCAAGGTCCCGGGCGTTGCGGGGCGCGTCGACCGCAACAGCTTCAACGGCACCGAGCGCGACTGGCAGCGCGTGCTGAAATGGCTCGAGGCGAGCCGCTAAGGCTTTCTGAGCTGCCTACCCGCTTTGAACCCACCAATTCCGGGGCACGCGTTTCTCGCCGCCGCGCGAACGACACAAACGCGCGTTCCACGGCTTCATCGGAAATTGGAATAGACTGTTTTTTCCGTGACTTAGATTGCCGAAGGAGCAGCCGTCTTGTATCGACTCTCCCCTTAGCCACATGCGCACGTCCGCCAAGGAGATCAGAGCCATGAATAGACTTCTCACCGCCTTCTTCGCGAGCGCCACGCTCTTGGGCGCCACGCTCCTGGGCGCCGCGCTCTTAGGCACCGTGCTCTGGCTCGTTCCGGCATCGGCAGGGGCGCCGACCGATATTCTCAATGTCTCCTACGACGTGTCGCGCGAGCTCTACGATGACATCAACAAGGCCTTCAAGGCGAAGTACAAGGCCGACACAGGCACCGACGTCACTATCAACCAGTCGCATGCCGGCTCCTCCAAGCAGGCGCGCTCGGTGCTCGAGGGCCTCAAGGCCGATGTAGTGACCTTCAATCAGGTCACCGACGTGCAGGTCCTGCACGATCAAGGCGACCTCATCCCCGCCGACTGGCAGTCGCGGCTCCCCAACAACTCGGTCCCCTATTACTCGTTGCCGGCGTTTCTGGTGCGCGCCGGCAATCCGAAGCACATCAAGGACTGGAGCGATCTCGTGCGCGACGACGTGAAGGTCGTGTTCCCCAATCCCAAGACCTCGGGCAACGGGCGCTATACCTATCTCGCGGCTTACGCCTATGCGCTTCAGGCCAACAACGGCGACCAGCAGAAGGCGCAGGACTTCGTGCGCAAGCTGTTCGCCAACGTACCGGTGTTCGATACCGGTGGCCGCGCGGCGACCACGACTTTCGTCGAGCGCGGCATCGGCGATGTGCTCGTCACGTTCGAAGCCGAGGTGCAGAGCATCGGCAAGCAGTTCGGCACGGACAAGGTCGAGCTCGTGCTGCCGAGCGTCAGCCTGCGCGCCGATTTCCCCGTCGCGGTGGTCGACAAGGTGGTCGACGAGCGCGGCTCGCGCCAGCTCGCCGACGCTTACCTCAAGTTCCTCTATACGCCCGAGGGGCAGGAGATCATCGCCGAGCATTTCAACCGGCCGATCGACAAGGACGTGGCCGCCAAGCACGCCAAGGAATTCGGCGAGGTGCGCATTCTCACCGTGGACGAGGTGTTCGGCGGTTGGCAGAAGGTCTCGGCCGAGCATCTCGCCGAGGGCGGCATTCTCGACAAGCTCTACGTCGGCTATTGAGACAAACGTGTGGTCTCGCCGTCATTCCGGCGCAAGCCGGGATCCCGCGCGCGAAGCGCCAGCTAAGACTGGACCCCGGCTTTCGCCGAGGTGACGCTCGCGGCGGGACTACACGCTCTTGCCGGCTTTGGCGCCGGGCAGAATGCCGAGTCCTTTCAGATAGATCAGCATGGCGCTTTCGAGCATCTCCTCAGGGCTCATCGGCACCTTGTGCGCCTGAAGGTCGCCTTGTGTGAACAGCGTGGCGACGCCGTGCGAGATCGCCCAGATATGCAGGCTCATCAATTTGAGCGGCGGGCGCTCGCTCTCGGGCAGCGAGCGGCAAAGTGCGGCCGCCGCCTTCTGCAATACATCGAAGGCGCGCTCGGCGGCGGGAAGCGTCCCGCCCTCGCTGCCGGCCTCGACGCCTGACTCGAACATCACCGCGTAGCTCGCCGGCTCCTCTCGCGCAAAGGCGAGATAGGCCTTGCCCACAGCATCGAACGCGGAGAGCGGTGTCGGCACGCCGTTGTTCCACGCCATGTCGAGCCGCGCGGCGAAACGATCGAAGCCGCTCTTGGCGACCTCGGCCAGCAGAGCGTCGCGGTCGCGGAAATGGCGATAGGGCGCTGCCGGGCTGACGCCGGCGAGCCGCGCCGCCTCGGTCAGGCTGAAGCCGAACGCGCCGTGCTCCTCGATGAGCTTGCGCGCCGCCTCGAGCAGCACCTCTTTGAGGTTGCCGTGGTGATAGGATCTTGGCCGGCGCCATCCCGGCCGATCTGACGAATCCATGTAAAGGGCTTTTACATGAAAGGCTTGGCGGCCGCCAGCAGCGGTTTCCGCCACGCGCTCGGCGAATAGGCGCGGCGTAAGCGTGATCGCGACGGTCGGTCGGTTGACGCCTGCGGGCCCACGGCGATTAACCGTTTGCGCGCAACTCTCTGGCAAAGACAAGATCGCGACCAAACGACGCCGTGATAGTTTGGCCTCATCGGCGCCCTTGAAACGTGGTCAGAGGGATTTGCTTGAGCATGATCTTATCGGAAAACCGCTGCCCACTTTTCCGGATCATGCTCTGGGCCGGGGAGAGACGGGAGCCTGATGAACCAGCGCGAAACCTTCGAGCCGGCGTTACCGAAAACCTGGGACGCGCGCGCTCTTGCCAAGGAGATCGCCCCAACCGCCACCGCCGTCCTCAGCCTTCTGATCGCATATCTCTTCGGCGGCACGCTGTTCTCAGACCTCGGCAACTACCCCCTCACCATCGCCCTGTTTGTTTGGCTGTTCGGAACCATGATGTGGTGCGCGTTCAGCGTCGTGCGCCACGCCGAAGTCATCGCCGAGAAGCTCGGCGAACCTTACGGCACGCTCGTTTTGACCCTCTCGGTGATCGTGATCGAGGTCTCTCTGCTCGCCTCGATCATGCTGCACGGTCAGAACAATCCACTGCTCGCCCGCGACGCCATGTTCGCCACGCTGATGATCGTGCTGAACGGCATGGTGGGCGCAGCGCTGCTGATGGGAGCGCTGCGCTATTGGGAGCAGGAATATAACCTTGCCGGGGCGCGCGCCTTCCTCATGGTGATCGCCGCGCTCGCGGTGTTCGCGCTGATTATTCCCAACTATACCAAGACCGCGCCTGACCCGAGCCACGCGCCGGCCAAGGCGCTGCTGTTCGCTATCATCACCGTCCTGTTCTACATCGTCTTCTTGGTCATCCAGACCATGCGACACCGGGCTTTCTTCGCCGAGCCCGAGGGCAACGGACGGCCCGAATTGCTGGATGAGGAGCCGGCGCCGCATAGAGCGCATAGCGGCTCACTCGGTTTCCATGTCGCCATGCTGCTTCTGACGCTGCTGCCGGTGGTGCTGTTGTCGGAATATCTCGCCATCATCGTCGATTTCGGCATTGAGGATCTCGCCCTGCCTGGCGCATTGGGTGGCGTGCTGATCGCCATCCTGGTGCTGTCGCCAGAGGGACTCACCGCCTTCCACGCCGCACTCGGCAATCACCTGCAACGCGCGGTGAATGTCTGCCTCGGCTCGGCGCTTGCCACCATCGGGCTGACCATCCCGGCGGTGCTGACCATCGGGCTGATCACCGGCTGCGAGGTACATCTGGGGCTCGATGAGGTTCAGACCGTGCTTCTGATCCTCACGCTGTTCGTGAGCGCACTCACCTTCGGCGGCGTGCGCACCAACGTGCTGCAAGGCACGGTGCACCTGCTCCTGTTCATCGTCTATATCGCGCTGATCTTCAGCCCTTAGGACGGCGCGGGTCATGGCCGTAGGTGGAGCGAGCGCGGATCGCCCCGTTCCTGCCATGCAGCAGCGCCTCGGTGCGCTCTTTCCGGGCGATCGATTTCGCCTTCTCCCAGGCATCGCTCTGGGTCTTGAACACGGCGAACGGGCTTGCCGCGCCCTCTTCCTTGACCGCCCAGCCGCCGCTTTCATGCCCGACAACGTGCTGGTTTTTGCCCATCGTCCCTCCCCCTCGGGCCAGGCGCGTCCTTCACTATAGTTGAGCCTCGCTCCGCATAGAAGCCGAGCGCCCTGTTGGCGGCGTGCTACATCAAGGATAAGAACGTCCAACCCGCCATCGTCATCGCCCCGCGCCCATGGAAGCACGCCTCACCGCAAAGGATCCGCTCAAGGTCGGGTGGCGCGAATGGGTCGCCTTGCCCGATCTCCGGGTCGACGCCATCAAGGCCAAGATCGACACCGGCGCGCGGACCAGCGCGCTCCATGCCTACTCGATCGAGCCATTCCGGCGCGGCGGCGCGCTCTGGCTCCGCTTCGAGCTCCAGCCGATGCAGCGGGCCCCTTCGCTAAAGGTGACCTGCGAGGCGCGCGCCGTGGACCAGCGCACAGTGCGCAACTCGGGCGGCGGGGTGGAGAAGCGCTACATCATCGCCACGCTGCTCAAGCTCGGCGAGGAATCCTGGCCGATCGAGCTTGCGCTCGCCAATCGCGACCAGATGGGATTTCGCATGCTGCTCGGCCGCACTGCGTTGCAGAGGCGCGTTCTGATCGAGCCGGGCCGCTCCTTCCTGCTCGGCGCGCAGCCCGCGCGACTTCGCCGCAGGCGCGTCCCGTCCTCTCCGCAATCGGGCAAATCGCTGCCATAACCCCCGAACCCAACCGCAAGCCTCGGGTCGAGACCCTTCCATGAGAATCGCGTTGCTCGCGCGCAATCCCGCTCTCTACAGCCATCGCCGCATCTGCGAGGCGGCGCGGGGACGCGGCCACGACATCGAGGTGATCAACACGCTGCGCGTCTCGATCAACATCACCTCGCGCAAGCCGACACTGTATTACCGCAAGCGGCGGCTCGACGGGTTCGATGCGGTGATCCCGCGCATCGGCGCGTCGGTCACGTTCTACGGTCTCGCCGTGCTCCGCCAGTTCGAAGTCATGGGCATCTATCCGCTGAACGAGTCGGTCGCGATCGGCCGCTCGCGCGACAAGCTGCGCTGCCTCCAGCTGCTCGCCAGGCGCGGCATCGGCCTCCCGGTCACCGCCTACACGCACGACCCGCGCCAGGCCGAGGACATCATCGACCTCGTCGGCGGGCCGCCGGTGATCATCAAGCTGCTCGAAGGCACGCAGGGCATCGGCGTGGTGCTCGGCGACACCATGAAGTCGGCCAAGTCGGTGATCGAGGCGTTTCAGGGCGCCAATGTCGACATCCTGGTGCAGGAGTTCATCAAGGAGGCCGACTCGACCGACATCCGCGCGCTTGTGATCGGCGACAAGGTGGTCGCGGCGATGAAGCGGCAGGGACCGCCGGGAGAGTTCCGCTCCAACCTGCATCGCGGCGGATTGGGCGAGAAGGTGCGCATCACGCCGCAGGAGCGGAGCGCAGCCGTCAGGGCCGCGCGCACACTCGGGCTCAATGTGTGCGGCGTCGATCTGCTCCGCTCCAAGAACGGTCCGCTCGTGCTCGAGGTCAACTCGTCGCCAGGCATCGAGGGCCTGGAAAAGGCGACCGGAGTCGACGTGGCCGGCCTCATGATCGAGTTCCTCGAACGCCACGCTTCCCCGGGCAATACACGCACCAAGGGCAAGGGATGACTGGGTTTTTCGCCTTCCGTGGCAAATCGCCGGATCGGAGCCAGGACCCCTCAAGCGCGGCGCATTTTCCGTGCTAAAGTCCGCCACCTTACCCGGGAGCTTTTAGCAATGATGTTGCAGTCACATGGCAATCTGCCGGCCACGCTCCGGCATATCGGCTTGGCGGTCCTGGGTTTGGTTTTGCTCACGGGTTTCGGTGACGGCTTGGTCCGCGCCGAAGACAAGAAGCCGACGCCCTGCAATGAAGACGCCATGATCGTGTTCGACGCCTCGGGCTCGATGTCGGGCAACCAGACGCTCGGCATCCCGAACTCGGAGGCGAGGATCGATCAGGTCAGATCGGCGCTCGCCGAGGTGCTGCCGAGCGCGACCAAGTTCCGCAAGGTCGGGCTGATTACCTACGGGCCCGGGCCGTACAATCAATGCAACGTCAAGCTCGAGATGAAACCGGCGCCCGACGCTGCAGAGCCGATCATGAACGCGGTGAACGCGCTCGTCCCTGCCGGCAAGACGCCGCTCACCTCGGCCGTCGAGCAGGCGGCCAACGTGCTCGACTACACCAATAAGCCCGGCGTCATCGTGGTGGTGACCGACGGCGAGGAGACCTGCGGCCGCTCGCCGTGCGAGCTCGCCAAGCACCTGCACGCGACCGCCAAGCAGCTCACCATCCACGTCATCGCCTTCCGCTACGATACCTTCTCGTGGACCGGCGGGAACTCGGTCATGGATCTCATGTGTCTCGCCGAGACGACCGACGGCCTCTACACCAAGGTCAACACCGACGAGGACCTGGTCCATGCGCTCGAGAAGACACTCGATTGCCCGATGGTGTCGCAGGCGAGCCCGACCACTCTGACCAAATAGCCGAACTATCTGAACCGGCGCCCGCTCCTGCATGGTTGCGCCGCCTCGACAAGGCCAGCCGGCTGAGGCTAGGGTTACGCCATGCACACGAAACGCAAGGTGGAATTGGATGAGACCACTGCCACGTCGCTCGAGACCCTCGCGGCCGAGCGTGGCGTGACGGTGTCGGACCTCGTGCGCGACCTCATGGACCGAGACGCAGAGCCGCTGCCAGCAAGCGCGGCCGACATTAGCGGAACTCGATCGCCGCTGGGCTGCCATCGAGGGCGGCGCCGAGACCGTGCCACACGAAGATGTCGTGCGCTGGCTGAGGACCTGGGGCACTCCCTCGTTCCAGCCCTGGCATAAGCGATGATGCTTGAATGGTCGCTCGATGCTCTGCCGATCTCGACCGCTTCGCTGAATTCCTGAAGGAGATCCACCCCGAACTCTCCGATCGGGTAGCGGATGCAATCATTGCCAGGGCAGAACTCCTGGTTGACCATCCAAGGCTTGGGCGCCCGCTGAAGAGGCGGACACGAATACAGGCAGATCGTCCTGCGCGTATTGAACGCGGACTATATCTTCCACTATCGCTTTGACGGTCAAAGGCTTGTGATGCTGCCGCGTCTTTCACAGCCGTGAGGTACGTTGAATTTCCCACTGCTGAAACCGCCGAACCGCGACCGTTTGGGCGGTTGACGCTTTGACCGCGATGCGCGCTCTATGCGCCCGGCCAAGGGAACACACCGTCATATTTCATGCGTCGCGTCCTGCTCATCGCCGCATTGCTGCCGCTCGCTCTGTACGGGCCTCATCCCGCCGCAAGCGAGAACCAAAGCCTGCTCAACCGCTGCTGGACGCCGCAAGCGCTTGCCGGCTCTGACAGCGAGCGGCTTTCGACCCGGGCGCACGCCAAGTTCGACCTCGCGCCGTTGAAGCAGGAGGCGCTGCCCCAAGCCACGCCCGTGCCGCCGGAGCTGCGCGGCTCGATCAGGGGCGTCAGCCTGCCGCCCGACAAGAAGCTGATCGCGCTTACCTTCGATCTCTGCGAAACCGACGGCGACGTCGCCGGCTATGACGGGCGCATCGTCGATCTGTTGCGCGCGCAAGGCATCAAGGCCACGTTCTTCGCCGGCGGCAAGTGGATGGAGACCCACAAGGAGCGCGCCGAGCAGCTGATCGCCGATCCGAATTTCGAGGTCGGCAGCCATGGCTTGCGCCATTTCGATCTCTCGCGCACGAGCGAGCCCGCGCTCGGCGAGGAGATCCTGCTGACCGAGGCGGCCTATCGGCAGACGCGGGCGAGCCTGCTCGCCAAGCAATGCGCCGCGGACACCTCGCCAACCCCGGCCGCGAGCCCTGTGCCCGAGCGGATGAGCGTCATGCGCTTTCCCTACGGGCGCTGCAACGCGAAGTCGCTCGCCGCGGTCAACGATGCCGGGCTGATCGCCATCCAATGGGACCTCGTCACCGGCGATCCCGATCCGCACCGATCGGCCAAGGCGATCCTCAACACCATCCTCGGCCAGGCGCATCCCGGCGCCATCATCGTCGCCCACGCCAATGGACGCGGCTGGCACACCGCCGACGCGCTCGCAGCCGCCATCCCCAAGCTCAAGGAAGAGGGCTATAGTTTCGTGACGGTGAGCGAGCTGCTCGCAGCGGGGAAGCCAGTCATCGCCACGAAGTGCTACCTCAACCGGCCCGGAGATACGCCGCGCCTTGCAAGGCTCCAGACCAAGGGCGCACCGCATGACATCTTCACCATTTTCGGGCCCGACCAATGAGTTGAACGGCGCGCGGCTGGTCGCGCTCAATTCCCGCGACTGCGCGCCTCTCGCCGAAGCGATCGTGGCGATGCCGCCCTGGTCGGTAATGAACTACCCCGCCGATGCGCTGGCGCGGTTCCTGGAGAGCTCCGACGGCGGCGTCTCGCGCTATCTCGTCGAGATCGGCGGCAACCAAGCCGGCGCGGTCTCGGTGCGCTATCCCTGGCTCAAGGGACCCTATCTCGAGCTGCTGGCGATCCTGCCCGCCTATCAGGGAGCCGGCGTCGGCAGCGCCATTCTCGGCTGGTTCGAGCGGGAAGCGATCAGGCTCAGGGCTCGCAACCTGTTCGTCTGTGCGTCATCGTTCAACGCGCGCGCGCTGCTGTTCTACGGCCGCCATGGCTTTCAGCCGGCAGCAACGCTGCACGGCCTCGTCGCCGACGGCTATGACGAGATTCTGCTGCGGAAGTCTCCGCTCGGAGAACCGGGTTAGCTGGGCGCTGCCCTATTTCTTGGAGTCGGCATCGGCGTCGCCGCCGGCCCCCGATGCGGCGTCGACGAACAGCACGCCGTCCTCGATCGAGGCCTGCTCGCCACCTTGCATCTCGTATTGCTCGCCGCTTTCGAGCTCGACCGTGCATCCCTTGTCGCAAGGCGGATCGACCTCCGTCTGCGGCGCGATGGTCAGCTCCTTAGCGTCGCCGCCGACCTTCACGGTGATCTTGTGTGAATCGGCGTCGGAATTGGTGATGGTGAGAGCTTCCGCCGGAACGGCGAAGAGCATGGTGAGAACGCCAACGCAGAAAATGCTTGCGACCCTCATCGCGACATCCCTCTCAATGCGGCGCTTCGATGAAGCGCTGGTAAGACGCTGGCCCCCGGCCGGCTCATCCGCGCTTCGGCACTTGCGGTAGTGCAAAACAGCGCCTGCATTGTGGCAACTGCCTGATCGTGCCGTGCGGTTAACGTTGCCGTAGCCGGACCAAGCGCCCAGCCACCAACGATTCCGCCTTTTACCATTCCCACCATGAGTGTTTGCAACTGTTTAGCGCGCCCCGGACAATGCGGCCGCTGTGAAACCAAACCGCCGCGGCCTGCGTTTATTCGGCTCGCGTTGCGGCGCAAAGGAGTTGTGCAGTGCAAAAAGGAAATTCTTTGGCCATGAACGAGGGGGTTCATACGCTTGCTCGCCGCGACGAGAGCACCCCTCCGCTCGGGAAGGAGCTTCCGATGGAAATCACCGCCACAGCGACGGCGATCCTCGCGATCATGTCGTTCGGCTTCCTCGCCGCCGTGATCCTGGGGATGGTCTAGGCGCGCGAGCCGCCCGGTCATCTTCGCAAATGTAACGGGTTTGTCATGGCCGGGCTTGACCCGGCCATCTCGTTTTCCGCGCACCACGAATGCGAAATCACGCCGCCGCGTCGGCGATGCGCTTGGGGTCGTAGTTGAGGATCGGCGCGAGCCAGCGCTCGGCCTCTTCAAGCGCCCAGCCCTTGCGCGCCGCGTAGTCGGCCACCTGGTCGCGGCCGATCTTGCCCACGCCGAAATAGCGGCTCTCGGGATGGGAGAAATACAATCCCGAGACGGCGGCGGCGGGCCACATGGCGAAGCTCTCGGTGAGCTTCACGCCTGTCGCCTTCTCGGCATCGAGCAGAGCGAACAGCGTGCGCTTCTCGGTGTGGTCGGGCTGAGCCGGGTAGCCCGGCGCCGGCCTGATGCCGGCATAGCCTTCGGCGATCAGCTCCTCGTTCGTGAGCTTCTCGTCCGGAGCATAGGCCCATAGCTCGCGGCGCACCTTCTCGTGCAGAGCCTCGGCGAAGGCCTCTGCGAGACGGTCGGCGAGCGACTTGACGAGGATCTTGGAATAGTCGTCGTTGGCGCGCTCGAACCGCCGCGCCACGTCCTCCTCGCCGATGCCGGTGGTGACGGCGAAGCCGCCGACATAGTCGGCTATGCCTGTATCCTTCGGCGCCACGAAATCGGCGAGCGCGAGATTGGCGCGCGTGCCGTCGCGGGCCATCTGCTGGCGCAGCGTATGCAGCGTCGCGATCTTGGTCTTGCGCGTCTCGTCGGCATAGATTTCGATGTCGTCGCCGACGCTGTTTGCCGGCCAGAAGCCGACCACGCCGTTGGCGGTCAGCCATTTCTCCGCGATCAGCTGCTTCAGCATGGCCATCGCGTCGTCGAACAGCGGGCGCGCGGCCTCGCCGTATTTGTCGTCCTCCAGAATGCGCGGGAACGCGCCCTTGAGTTCCCAGGCCTGGAAGAACGGCGTCCAGTCGATATAGCGGGCGAGCTCGGCGAGGTCGTAAGCCTTGAACGTGCGCGTGCCGAGAAAGCTCGGCTTGGGCGGCGTGTAGCTCGCCCAGTCGATCTTGGAACGGTTGGCGCGGGCGTCGGCAATCGCGGTGCGGTGCTTCTCGGCCTGGCCGCGCGCGTAAGACTCCGCCATGCGCGTATACTCGTCGCGCACTTTGGCGATCGCTTTCGGCCGCTCCTCGGGCGACATCAGCCCGGAGACCACGCCGACCGCGCGGCTCGCGTCGGTCACGTAGATCGCCTGGCTGCGATGGTAGTTCGGGCTGATCTTCACCGCCGTGTGCACGCGGCTCGTGGTCGCGCCGCCGATCAACAGCGGCAGGTCGAAGCCCTCGCGCTCCATCTCGGCGGCGACGTGGCACATCTCGTCGAGCGAGGGCGTGATCAGGCCGGACAGGCCGATGATGTCGACCTTCTTCTCGCGCGCGGTATCGAGGATCTTCTGCGCCGGCACCATGACGCCGAGATCGTGAACCTCGTAATTGTTGCATTGGAGCACGACGCCGACGATGTTCTTGCCGATGTCGTGCACGTCGCCCTTGACGGTGGCGAGCAGGATCTTGCCGGCCGGCTCGCCTTGCGCGAGCCCAAGCTCCTCCTTCTCCTTCTCCATGAACGGCATGAGATAGGCGACCGCCTGCTTCATCACCCGCGCCGACTTGACCACCTGCGGCAGGAACATCTTGCCGGAGCCGAACAGGTCGCCGACGACGTTCATGCCGGTCATCAGCGGGCCTTCGATGACATGCAGCGGTCGCGCGGCTTCAAGCCTCGCCTCCTCGGTGTCGGTTTCGATGAAATTGCCGATGCCGTGGACCAGCGCATAGGTCAGCCGCTCGCCCACAGGCTTGTCGCGCCAGGCGAGATCGACCTCCTTCTTCTGCGCACCGCCACCCCGGTAGCGTTCGGCGGCTTCGAGCAGCCGGTCGGTTGCGTCGGCGCGGCGGTTGAGGATCACGTCCTCGACGAGGGTGCGAAGCTCGGGATCGATGTCGTCGTAGAGCGCAAGCTGGCCGGCATTGACGATGCCCATGTCCATGCCGGCTTGGATCGCGTGATAGAGGAACACCGAGTGCATCGCCTCGCGCACGCGCTCGTTGCCACGGAAGGCGAAAGACAGGTTCGACACGCCGCCCGACACATGCACGTAAGGCAGCTCGGCCTTGATGCGGCGCGTCGCGTCGATATAGGCGCGCGCGTAATCGTTATGGTCCTCGATGCCGGTCGCCACCGCGAAGATGTTCGGATCGAAGATGATGTCCTCGCCGGGGAAGCCGACCGTCTCGGTCAACAGCTTATAGGCGCGCTTGCAGATGTCGAACTTGCGCTCAGCCGTCTCGGCCTGGCCCTGCTCGTCGAACGCCATCACCACCACGGCGGCGCCGTAGCGGCGAACCTTCCGCGCATGCTCGAGGAACGGCCCCTCGCCTTCCTTCATGCTGATCGAGTTGACGATGGATTTGCCCTGCACGCATTTCAGCCCGGCCTCGATCACCGACCATTTGGACGAGTCGATCATGATCGGCACGCGCGAGATGTCAGGCTCGGCGGCGAGCAGATTGAGGAAGGTGACCATCGCCTTCTCGGAGTCGAGCATGCCCTCGTCCATGTTGACGTCGAGCATGTTGGCGCCGTTGGCGACCTGCTGGCGCGCGACCTCGAGCGCTGCCGGATAGTCGTTGGCCTCGATCAGCTTGCGGAAGCGGGCCGAGCCGGTGACGTTGGTCCGCTCGCCCACGATGACGAAATTCTGCGCCGCGTTGGTCATTGAGCTCTACCCATGCACGAAGGGCTCGAGGCCCGAGAGCCTGAGGCTATGGGCGATGTGCGGCACCTGGCGCGGCTTATATTTGGCGACGGCCTCGCCAATGGCGCGGATATGGTCTGGCGTCGTGCCGCAACAGCCGCCGACGATATTCACCAGCCCATCCTTCGCCCATTCCTCCAGCAGCCCGGCCATATATTCGGGGCTCTCGTCATATTCGCCCATCTCGTTGGGGAGACCCGCGTTCGGATAGACGCTGATCAGAGTGTCGGCGGCCGCGGCCATGTCCGCGACCGCGGGCCTGAGCTGCTCGGCGCCGAACGAGCAATTCAGCCCGACCGAGAACGGCTTCAGGTGCTGCATCGAGTACCAGAACGCTTCCGGGGTCTGGCCGGAGAGATTGCGCCCGGAGAGATCGGTGATGGTGCCCGAGATCATGATGGGAAGGCGCACGCCCATCTCATCGAACACCTGCTCGACGGCGAAGCCCGCAGCCTTGGCGTTCAGCGTATCGAACACCGTCTCGATCAGGATCGTGTCGGCGCCGCCATCGATCAGCCCGCGCGTCTGCGTCTTGTAGGCTTCGACCAGAGCGTCGAAGCTGACATTGCGGAAGCCTGGATTGTTCACGTCGGGCGAGATCGAGGCGGTGCGGTTGGTCGGGCCGATGGCGCCGGCGACGAAGCGCGGCTTGTCAGGCGTCTTCTCGGTCCAGGCATCGGCCGCCTCGCGCGCGAGCTTCGCCGCCGCGACGTTCATCTCATAGGCGATGTCGGCGAGGCCGTAATCGGACTGGCTGATCGCCTGCGCGTTGAAGGTGTTGGTCTCGAGGATGTCGGCGCCGGCCTCGAGATAGGCGTTGTGGATCTCGCTGATGATCTTGGGCTGGCTCAGCACGAGCAGGTCGTTGTTGCCCTTGAGATCGTGGCCATGGTCCTTGAAGCGCGCGCCGCGATAGCCCGCCTCGTCCAGTCTGTAGCGCTGGATCATGGTGCCCATGGCGCCGTCGAGGATGAGGATGCGCTCCTTGGCCTCGCGCTTCAGCGCCGCAATGCGTTCTTCACGGGTCATGACGCAGCCTTGGCTTCGGTGAAGGCCTTCGCCGGGCGAAGCCCGAGCAGATAGCAGATGGCATAGACGAGATCGGCGCGGTTCAGCGTGTAGAAATGGAACTCGGTGATCCCTTGATCGACGAGGCCCAGCACCTGCTCGGCGGCAACCGCGCCCGCCACCAGATGGCGCGTCTCCACGTCGTCATCAAGCCCTTCGAATCTGTGGCCGAGCCAATCCGGCACGCTCGCGCCCGACCGCGTGGCGAAGCCCGCCACTTGCTTGAAATTATGGATAGGGATGATGCCCGGCACGATCGGGATGGTGATACCGCGCGCGCGCACGCGGTCGATGTAGCGGAAGTACAATTCGTTGTCGAAGAAGAACTGGCTGATGGCGCTCGTGGCGCCGGCGTCGATCTTCGCCTGCAGCATGTCGATATCGGCCTCGACCGAGGGCGATTCAGGATGCTTCTCGGGATAGCAGGCGACCGAGATCTCGAACGGCGCGATGGTCTTGATGCCGCTCACGAGATCGGCGGCATTGACGTAGCCGCCGGGCGTCGGTTGATAACGCTCGCCGACGCCGCCCGGCGGGTCGCCGCGCAAGGCCACGATGTGGCGGACGCCCAAATCCCAATAATCGCGGATGACCTCGTCGAGCTCGGTCTTGGTCGCGGCGACGCAAGTCAGATGCGCGGCAGGCTTCAGCGTGCTCTCGCGCAGCATGCGCGCGACGGTCGCGTGCGTGCGCTCGCGCGTCGAGCCGCCGGCGCCATAGGTCACCGAGACATAGCGCGGACGAAGCGGCTCGAGCCGCCTGATCGCGCGCCACAGCGTCTCCTCCATCGCCGCCGTCTTGGGCGGGAAGAACTCGAACGAGACGTCAATGGCGCCGCGCCCGAGGATGCGGCTCTTGGATTCGGTGCTCGCAAGCATTACGCGGCGACCTCCACGTGGGGCTTTCTCTTCTTGGTGACAGCGGCGGGCTTCAGCCCGAGCCAGAGCGACACGGTGAGCGTGCCGGCAGCTTGCTTGGGCGCGAGCTCGCGGAAGCGCTCGACCTTGAGGCCGGCGCCTTCGAGCCAGCGGTCGAGCTGATCGCGGGCGAAGCCGAGGCGGCGATGCGCCGATTGCTCGCGCAGGAACTCAAGATCGTGCGGCGCGAAATCGACCACCAGCAGCTTGCCGCCCGGCGCGAGCAGGCGCGCGGCCTCGCCGATCGCCGCGGCGGGGTCGTCGAGGAAATGCAGCACCTGATGCAGCACGACCGCGTCGGCCGAGCCGTCGGGGAGCGGCACATTATAGAGATCGCCGTGGCGGACTTGGGCATGGCCGAGACCTGCCCGCTCGAGCTTCATGCGCGCATAAGCGAGCATGTCGTGATTGAGGTCGAAGCCGAGCGCGCGGCCGGCGCGGGCGCTGAACAATTCGAGGATGCGCCCGGTGCCGGTGCCGAGATCGACCAGCAGCGGGAACGGCCCGTTGCCGAGCGCCTCGTCCATGGCCTCCTCGACGTCCTTCTCGGCAACGTGCCGCGCGCGGATCGAATCCCACTCGCCGGCATGCGCCTTGAAATACGCCTGGGCGGCTTCGGCGCGCGCCTTCTGCACCGCTTCGGCGCGGGCGCGGTCGCGGGCAAGCGTCAAGTCCTTGGCGTCGATGCTCGCGACGATGGCGCGGGCGAGCCCGGCTTCGGCGCCGCTATCGGCAAGGCGGAAGAACACCCAGGAGCCTTCGCGGAAGCGCCTGATCAGCCCGGCCTCCACCATCAGCTTCAAATGCCGGCTGATGCGGGGCTGGCTCTGGCCGAGCACCTGGGTCAGGTCCTTGACGTTCAGCTCACCGTCGGCGAGCAGCGCCAGGATGCGCAAACGGGTGGCCTCGCCCGCAGCGCGGAGCGCCGCGAGGCCTTGGGCCCGCGAGAGGCCGGGATGCAGCAGCTTGGCTTGGTCATCACCTGACATAAAGATATGTTTATACGTTTTATCCCCGCCGCGCAAGGTCGCGATAGAGTTGTCAGCGCGCCGGGGCCGGGCACCTCCAGATACAATTTTTGATATATGTATTTGATTGAATACAACCAGTTTGAGGAGATGCTCATGATCAACCGTCATTTCTTCTTCGACTATGCGAGGCGGCAGCTGTTCAAAGGACGCATGTCGCAAAGTCAAGTCGACGGCCTGAGCGCCATCCTCGACGCCTGGGAGCCGGGCTACTCCAAGAAGGACGACCGCTGGCTCGCTTATGCGCTCGGCACCACGCATCACGAGACCGACGCGAAGATGCAGCCCATCCACGAATATGGCGGACCGCGCTACTTCTTCGAGATGTACGACATCAAGGGGCGACGGCCGAAGAAGGCACGCGAGCTAGGCAATCTCCAGGATGGCGACGGCGTGCTGTTTCACGGACGAGGCTATGTCCAGCTCACGGGGCGGAGCAACTACACGGCGATGCAGCGGAAGTTCGGTGCCGACCTGACGAGCAACGCGCAGGCCGCCGACCGGGCGCTCGATCCCGCCCTCGCCGCCAAGATCATGTTCTACGGCATGGAGAAAGGCATCTTCACCGGAAGGAAGTTCGCCGACTATTTCGATGGCACCCGCGCCAATTGGGTCGGAGCGCGCTCGATCATCAATCCGGGCGACAAGCCGCAACTCGTCGCCGGCTTTGCGATCGATTACTACGCGGGCATCAGCTATACGACCGGCTAGCGATCAGGCGCGGGCGAATTTCTTGTATTTGATGCGCTTCGGCAGCACGGCGTCGTCGCCGAGGCGGCGCTTCTTGTCCTCCTCGTAGTCCTCGAAATTGCCCTCGAACCACTCGACGTGGCTGTCGCCCTCGAACGACAGGATGTGCGTGGCGATACGGTCGAGGAAGAAGCGATCGTGGCTGATGATCACGGCGCAGCCGGGGAAGTCCTCGAGCGCCGCTTCGAGCGATGACAGCGTCTCGACGTCGAGATCGTTGGTCGGCTCGTCGAGCAGGATCAGGTTCGCACCCGACTTCAGCATCTTGGCGAGATGCACGCGGTTACGCTCGCCGCCCGAGAGCTGGCCGACCTTCTTCTGCTGGTCGGGGCCCTTGAAGTTGAACCAGCCGACATAGGCGCGTGACGGCACTTCGCGGTTCCCGAGCTTGATCATGTCGTTGCCGCCCGAAATCTCCTCGAACACGGTCTTCTTGCCGTCGAGCGTGTCGCGCGACTGATCGACATAGCCGAGCTTCACCGTGTCGCCGACGCGGATCAGCCCCTCGTCGGGCTTGTCCTGGCCGACGATCATGCGGAACAGCGTAGTCTTGCCCGCGCCGTTCGGCCCGATCACCCCGACGATGCCGCCCGGCGGCAGCTTGAACGAGAGACCGTCGATCAAGAGCCGCTCGCCGAAGCCCTTCTCCAGATGGTCGGCCTCGATCACCACGTCGCCGAGGCGGGGTCCGGGCGGGATGGTGATCTGCGCCTTGCCGGTCTTGTCGCGCGCCGAGTCGGCGAGCATCTCGTCATAGGCGCGGATGCGCGCCTTGGACTTCGCCTGCCGTGCCTTGGGGCTCGCCCTGATCCATTCGAGCTCGCGCGCAAGGGTCCGCTCGCGCGCATCGTCCTGCTTGCCCTCGACCTGCGCCCGCTTCTGCTTCTGCTCGAGCCACGAGGAATAGCTGCCCTTGTAAGGAACGCCCTGCCCGCGATCGAGCTCGAGCGTCCATTCGGTGATGTTGTCGAGGAAATAGCGGTCGTGGGTCACCATGATCACGGTGCCGGGATATTCCCGCAAATGATGCTCGAGCCAGGCGACGCTCTCGGCGTCGAGATGGTTGGTCGGCTCGTCGAGCAGGAGGATGTCGGGCTTGGCGAGTAGCAGCTTGCAGAGCGCCACGCGCCGCCTCTCGCCGCCCGACAGAGACTTCACTTCTGCATCGCCGGGCGGGCAGCGCAGCGCATCCATCGCCTGCTCGACTTGCGCGTCCAGGTCCCACAGGCCCTGCGCGTCGATCTCGTCCTGGAGCCCGGCCATCTCGTCGGCGGTCTCGTCCGAATAGTTGACGGCGAGCTCGTTATAGCGGTCGAGCTTGGCCTTCTTCTCGGCGACGCCCTCCATGACGTTGCCGGTCACGTCCTTGGCCTCGTCGAGAACCGGCTCCTGCGGCAGATAGCCGACGCTGACGCCGTCGGCGGCCCACGCCTCGCCCAGGAACTCGGTCTCATCGCCAGCCATGATGCGGAGCAGCGTCGACTTGCCCGAGCCGTTGACGCCGACCACGCCGATCTTGGCGCCGGGCAGGAAGGCGAGCGTCACCTCCTTCAGCACCTGCTTGCCGCCCGGATAGGTCTTGGACAGCTTGTTCATGACATAGACGTATTGGGGCGTGGCCATTGGGCGTCCCGATGCTCCTCGGATTCTGGTTCGCTGGAATTTGAGTCAGCTTCTAGCCAATCGCGCGGCGCAACTCAATGGTCAGAACAGCTCAGGCAGGCGCTCTTTCAGCTTGGCGGCGAGCGCATCGAGCGGGTTCTCCTGAAGCGGGGTGATCTCGAACAGCGCGGCGGCGAAGCTCGCGGGCGTCAGGGCGGCGATCGGCAGCACCCGGCACCAGCCATTGTCGATGAGGAAGCTGCGATAGATCTGCTCCTCGTCGGTAAAACGATGCGCCTCCGGCGCGACGCCAACCACCGGCAGCCGCGCCGAGACCGCTTCTGAGATCATGGTGCTCGAATCCTCGGTGCAGGCGATCAATTCCGCCGTGCTGAACACCTCAGGCAGGGTTCCGGGCCCCGCGATGCGGTAGTCGATGAAGCGGGCGATCACAGCCTCGTCCTTGGCGAGCTCGGCGATACGGTCGGCCACCGCGTCCGGCGTGCGGCGCGAGGTCGACACCAGCCAGCGCGTCCCCCATGCGCGCGAGACCTGGGCGATGAAGGCGAGCAGCTTCTCCCACTCCTCGCGCCGGTAGCGGAACGGCCCGGCATTGCCGCCGATCAGAAGTCCGGCGAGCTTCGGATGCAGCTCAGGCCCGTAGCGCGGCACGAGCGGCGGCCGGCCGAGCGCGTCGGGGTCGATGGACGACGGCTTCAGCACGACCATGTGGCGCGGACTCGACGCGTCGCGATCGTAAGAGGAGATGATCAGGCTGAAATTCTCAGGCCCAAGGCCGCGCAGCAGCGAGCCGCAGAAGATGCTGGGGACGCCGCCGAGAAAACGCGACACGCAAATATTCGGCATCTGCGTCTCGCCGCCCGCCGACACGACGAGGTCGGCCTTGGGCAAGGCATCGGCGTCGATGCGATAGGACATGCGCAGCATGCGCGGCGGGAAGAAGCCCTTGGCGTTGATGCGGGCGCGGAGCCACCTGGTCGGCACGATCCATTTCCGCTTCACCTCGATGCGCGTGACCTCGACCGGGCGAAGCCGCTCGATCGCCGCAATCACGCCTTGCGCCAGGTGATAATGACCGGGGCGCGTGTCGGCGAGGAAAATGACCTTGAGCGGCGTCGCTGTCATAATTATGCGGCTGTCCGGGGCTAGGCGGCGTTGCATGAAGTCCCGCGTCATAGCCCAGCATGGGGCGCCGCTTCAAAGCCTCGTTTTCGAGCGGCTTGGCAAAGGGCGTTTCGCCACGCACAATCCAGGCACGGGGCGAGAGACGGCAGAGGGCCAAGGAGCACAGAGTGGCGGAAAAACCGGCTGAAGCCGACTTCATCCTCAAGGCCATGGTGGCGGTCGCCGCCTCGGACGGCAGGCTCGATACGTCCGAGGTCGGGCTGATCCAGCAGGTCTACAAGGACCAGTCGGGGCGGATGCTGACGGCGGACGAGGTCGCGCGCGTGGCGGAGGCCAATACGCGCGGCGAACTCCTGACCGAGCTCGCCGCCGCGGCGAAGTCGCTCGACACGGAGAGCAAGGAGGAGATCGTGCGCGCGGCCTATCTCGTGCTGCTCGCCGACGACCGCATCGCCGGCGAGGAGCGCAAGAAGCTCAAGGACATCGCCGCGGCGCTACAGATCCCGGAGATTCATTTCGGCGCGATCCTGGAAGACCTCGCCGTCTGGCTCGCGCAGCAGAAGAGCTGACGCGTCAGGCCGTCTCCAGGTGCCGAACGATCTCCTGGGTTTCGATCTCCTGGGTTACGACGCTTGCCGGCTCCGCCGCGAACAGGAGGCGGCGCACCTCGCGATGATAGGCAAGGCTCTCGGCAACGACCCGCACATTGCGGAAGCCGGCGCCCTCTAGCAGACCCCTCACGAACGTTTCCTGGTGCTCGCCGAGCTCGGCCGGCAACGCGGCGCTCCATGAGCTCTCCTCGGCGGTGCCGATCTCGAACAACAGCACCTTGCCGACGCGCGAAGCGAGCGCGCGGAGATATTGCTCGGCCGCGCCGATGCCGAAGGCGCGGATGACGTGATGCAGCACCGACAGGCAAAGCACGGCGTCGAATTTCGGCAGAGCGCGGATCACCTCTGGCGTGACGAACGCCCTGAGCGTGCCGGCGCGCTCGGTTCGGTCATGCAGCCGCGCGAGCTCGCCAACGATCATGGTGTCGGTCAATTCGATGCCGATGGCGAAGATGCCGAGATCGGTCGCTGCGCGGCGCACGAACCAGCCTTCGGCGCAACCGACATCGAGCAGGTTGCGCACGTCGTATTCGTGCAGCACGCCCGCAACCGCACGCCACCTCTCGTCGGTGTCCCTGACATTGTCGAAGCGCCGGCCACCGATCTCGACCGGCTGATAGGGCCGCCCCCCTGCTTTGGCGACGCGGAAGGCAGCCTTGATGAGGCTGAGCGCGAGCCCCCAGCGAAGGCCGCGCGTCACCGCCCTGACGCGACGGCCGATCGACCTCCGCCGCACGACCGAAGGATAAGCGTTGAAGCTCCGAGCTTGCGCCACCGTCATGGCCCCTCTCCCTTTGCTTAGCCGCGCCGCAACAGGCGGAAGCGCGGATGGTCGGCCCGCGATCCCTCCGGCGACACGAAGACCAGGCGCACATTGCCGAGGTCGTTGGCGACGCCGTCGAGGAAGCTCTCCCAATGAGCGAGCCAGCGCTTCAACCCGTTGTTGGAGGCATAGAGGCCGAGCAGGCGGAGCTGCTCCTCCTTCAAAAGCTTCGGTTTCTTGCCGGTCAGCTTGTAGAAGGCCTCGCGCAGGTTGCGCTTCAGCTCGCGCGTCCAGCGCCGCCGGTCCCACCACTCGACATAGTCGCGGTCGGCGGCACGCTTCAGGAACTGCTCGAGCAGCGCCTCGCGGCTCGGCGCGATAGTGAGCACGGTCAGCGCCGCGCCGGACGCGGTCAGCTCCTTGATCGCGGGGTCGTTGGAGAACAGCTCGAAGCGCCTGGAAAAGGGACGCATGATGTCGTAGTGGACGACGAGGCCCGGCGTGCGTGCGCGGTTCGCGCGGATGCGCTCGAGGCCCTTGCGCGACAACTCGTTGCCGCTGGTGCGCTGCCAGAGCTTGGCGTCGTCGGGAAGAGCGTCGGAGACATCCTTGGGGAGCCGGTCGAACACGAATTCGCGCATGAACGTGCTCTTGCCCGAGCCCGAAGGCCCGGCGATCAGGAAGATATGCTTCAAGTCGCTCGCGGTCGCGACGGCAGCATCGCGGTGGCGCTCCGCCCCAGCCGGGCGTGGACGCGGGCGCGACAGGCTCGAACGGATAGCTATGCTTTGTGTCAAATTCCCCTCCCCGCAGGCGGCAACAGCCACGAAAGTGTCATACTATATTAACTCTGTAGGGATTGTCGTGAAAAGACTGTCCAAAAATCGCGGCACTTGGCGAATAGATTTCTCGGCGCGGCCTAGGAGCGGCAGGCCCGGCATGATCGTTTCCCACGCGCATAAATTCATTTTCCTGAAGACCAAGAAGACGGCGGGGACCAGCATCGAGCTCG
>CAWBSA010000009.1:0-390209 GCA_963791255.1 uncultured Alphaproteobacteria bacterium
CTAAGCCTCGACGCCGGTGCCGATCTGGCAGGTGACGCCGGTGCCGCCGAGCCCGCAATAGCCGTGCGGGTTCTTGGCGAGATATTGCTGGTGATAGTCCTCGGCGAAATAGAACTCGGGCGCCGGCAGGATTTCCGTGGTGACCGGCCCGAGCCCGCGCGCTTTCAGCGCCTTCTCGTAGGACGTCTTGGCCGCTTCGGCAACGCGGCGCTGGTCCTCCGAATAGACATAGATGCCGGAGCGGTATTGCGTGCCGACATCGTTCCCCTGGCGCATGCCTTGCGTCGGGTTGTGCGCCTCGAAGAAGGTCTTGAGCAGTTGCTCGTAACTGACCTTGGCCGGGTTGTAGACGACCAGCACCGCCTCGTTATGTCCGGTCATGCCCGAGCACACCTCCTCATAGGTCGGGTTCGGCGTCGATCCGCCGGCATAGCCGACCGCGGTGAGATAGACGCCCGGCACCTCCCAGAACTTCCGCTCGGCGCCCCAGAAGCAGCCAAGCCCGAACAGCGCCTTTTCGGCGCCTTGCGGGTAGGGGCCCTTGAGCGCGGCGCCGGTCACGAAATGCGAGGCCGCGGTCGGCATAAGAGTGGCGCGGCCGGGCAGGGCCTGGTCGGCGGAGGGTAGGGTTGAGGGCTTGCGCTTCAGCGTGAACATCTGTGTCTCCGTTTGAGCTGAAAAGAACCGTCCCCCGATTGTGAACCCGTTAGTTCGTTAGTTGATGAACACCTCGACCGGCTTCCGCTTCTGCCCGAGCCAATAGAGCAACACGCCAAGGATGCCGAACACCACCCAGGTCGGCGCGTGCAGGATGGTCGAGATCACCGGATCCCACAGGAAGGTGCCGGCATTGCTCTCGACCCAGGCCTTGGCGGCATCGAGGCTGGTCGCGCTGAGCGCCTTCCATTGCTCGCCCATGGGCGTGACCACCCAGGTGCCCCCGCCGGCAAGGCTCTTGGTGGCATCGACGACGGCGGCGACCATGGCGATCAGGAGAAGCCAGACGCCGATAAAGCGCAGCAGGAGAAGCATTGGCTCAGTTCATGTCTGATTGGGATGTCCGAAACACTACATAAGCCATCAGGCGATCACGTTCAAACCGGCGTTGCTTCAGGATTGCGTGAGCCAGAGGTGAGTGGGAGCCACGCTTGAACGAAAGGGTCGCTTCGCTATAGTGCGGCACTCTGCAAGGAGGGGTGGCCGAGTGGTTGAAGGCGCACGCCTGGAAAGTGTGTAGGCGGGTAACCGTCTCAAGGGTTCGAATCCCTTCCCCTCCGCCATTACGTCGCCAGCGCCTCACCCAATAGCTCGACAAGCAAGCTCCGGCGACGTTCGGAAACAAAGCATCACAAATTACCTTGCCTCGGCTGCAATTCGTCCCAATTTGCCGCCCGATCTCCCCGCACCCTCCTGCTGCATGAAACGAGTTGCGCAAAGGAGATCGAGATGCAGGAACGATTTCGGTTTTTCGCCTGCCTGGCAACGCTGGTGGCACTCATCGCCAGCCGGGACGATGCCAATGCTGCCCAGAAAAAGGTGGCATCCAACACTGTTTCGACGGCCGTGCTGTACACCGATGGCTCGATCATCCGATTGGCCGAGGACAATCTGAGCGGGACAGCACTAACCCCAAGTTCCCAATAGCAGCGGCAATATGGGCCGGCCTCGCGCCGGCCCAATTGCTTCGCCGGGCGTCATCTCCCGACCTCAGTCTTGATGCATTGCTTGATGAAGGCGCTCTTGGCGCCGTCAGGGACCTTCTGGTCGATGGCGCGCCCCTCGCACGCCATCTGCACAAGGGCCTTGCAATTGGCCATGAAACTTTTGAGCCCTTCGCCGCGGAGCTTATTTGCCACCGCTTGAGCGCCGCAGGTATCGTCCGCCGCCGCCGCGGTGATCCCCAAGCCCACCAGCACCAAAGCCACAACGAGGGTCTTCATGACGTCTCCGCGGCTCCTGGCCTTTTGACGCATGCCACTCACCCATTTCACAAGACTAAGGAAACGCCTAGAACCCCCTCCGAGGAAACTCCAGAAATTTGCGAGCCCATGACCCAACTCATTCGGAATGTCTCCGATACCGCCTTTATGGTGGCGGGATTCCGCGCGCTCGAGACCGAGCGCGCCGAGCCGCTGTTCCGCGACCCGCTCGCCGCCAGGCTCGCCGGCGACCACGGCAGGGCGATCCTGGCCACGGTGCCGCAGAGCTTCGTCGGCGCCTGGTCGGTGGTGATCAGGACGGTCATCATCGACGGCTTCATCCAGCGCGCGGTCAAGGATGGCGTCGACACGATCCTCAATCTCGGCGCCGGACTCGACACACGGCCCTACCGCATGGAGTTGCCGCGATCGCTCCGCTGGATCGAGGTCGATTTCCCCGATGTCATCGCGCTGAAGGAGTCCCGCCTCGCCAATGAGCCGCCGTGCTGCCGGCTCGACCGGGTCGGCCTCGACCTGACCGACCGCGTGGCGCGGCGCGCGTTCCTGTCGGATATCAGCGCGGGCGCTACCAAGATGCTGGTGATCACCGAGGGCGTCGTCCCGTATATCAGCGAGGCCGACGTCGCCGATCTCGCCGACGATCTCCGTCAGGTTGACAAAGTCCGCTTCTGGATCACCGATTATTTTTCCCCCCAGGCGATCAAGTTCGGCGCCAAGCTCCGCCGCCGATTCATGCGCAATGCGCCGTTCCAGTTCGCGCCAAAGGATTGGTTCAGCTTCTTTGCCGCCCATGGCTGGAAGGCGAGCGAGATCCGCTACCTCTCCGAGGAGGCCGAGCGGCTGGGCAGGCCGATTCCCCTGCCGCTCTGGCTGAAGGTCTGGGTGAAGGCGGCCGGAATATTCGTGTCGCACGCGCGCCGCGAGCGCATCAAGCGCTTCGCCGCCTATGTGCTGCTGACCCAGGACTGAGATGACGCCCGATAATGCGGACTTGGTGGTGCTGGAGAAGCGTCTTGGCCGGCGCCATGCCCGGGCGCGGCTCGGCATCGAGCAGGACCACGAGGCGCAGATCTTCGGCCAGGGCATCAACTTCTTCCACATCGAGAACCTGACCCTGTCGCATGCCGTGATCCGCGCGATCCTGATGGCGTCAGGACTTTATTGGCGGGGCCGCGACAACGCGGCAAAGGTCGAGATGCGGGAGAACCGCATCGTATCGCCGCGCCTGCCGACCGCCTTCGACGGCTTCACGATCCTTCAGCTCAGCGATCTTCATGTCGAAATAAGCGAAGCGGCGATGGAGCGGGTCATCCATCTCGTAAAGGACGCGAGCTATGACCTCTGCGTGCTCACCGGCGACTATCGCGCCAAGACATGGGGCCCATACGACGCGGCGCTGTCTGGCGTTGCGCGCGTGCGTGGCGCGCTCCGCGGCGAGATATACGGCGTGCTCGGCAATCACGACACGATCTGCATGGTGCCCGGCCTGGAAGCCATGGGCATAAGGATGCTTCTCAACGAGAATGCCGTCATCGAGCGCGCCGGCGAGCGCATCCATCTCGGCGGCGTCGACGACCCGCATTACTACCGGATGGACAATCTGGAGAAAGCGGCGTCGGGGATTCCCTCCGAGGCGTTCACCATTCTCCTCGCGCACACGCCGGAAATTTACCGGCAGGCGTCGCACGCTGATTTCGACGTGTTGTTGAGCGGGCACACCCATGGCGGCCAGATCTGCCTTCCTGGCCGCATCCCGGTTACGCTCGATTCGGTGTTGCCGCGATCGCTCGGATCAGGACCTTGGCGCCATCACGACATGATCGGCTATACCTCGGTCGGCGCTGGCTGCTCGGCGGTGCCGGTGCGTTTCAATTGCCCGCCCGAGATCACCCTGCATCGTCTTCACGTAGCCCGCTAAACGAAGAGCGGGCAGGCGACCACACTATTTCGTCGCGGGAGCGCCCCCTTGCAGTCGGGGCCGAGATATTTCCCATCGATATTCACGCCCATGTGGCTGATGGCGCCGAGCGGGGGATCGAAGGTCGTCTTCAGGATGGCGTGATAGCGCGTCTGGAAGTCGTGCTGATGATCTGCTTGCCGTCCTTGTCGGTACAGGTCACATCGACGATCATCCCCTCATTGAGCGGCGTAGTCTTCGGTTTGGTGCAGTCGCCGCCGTCCGGCGTCACGATGTCGTCGTCGGCACCGACGCAGGTGGTGCCCTTGGTCATGCCGCTGACCGGAGCCACCGTGGTGATTTCCCACAGCCCCGGCTTCCGCTTCGGTATGGCGTCCTCGGCTCCGGCCACTAACGATGACGCGCATAAGCCGGCAGTGCCGAGGGCTGCACCGATGAGTGCCGCGCCGATGATGATGGTCCGCATGGACGCCTCTCTGGAATGGTTCGCTGCGGCGGTGTGACAGAGATCGGCGTGGGGCCAATCTCCGATGCGGGGCGGGTCTTTGCCAAAAATGCCAGGGCATTTTTCCTATTCTGAGCAGGCAAAATTCACGGCGCGGCCATGCGCCGCCGACCGATAGCGAAATGAACTCTTGCCCTTGGCCCGGGGTTCGGCCCAATTCTCGCCCATCTCGGGCCTAACCGACTGATCGCCATGAACGTCGAACCAAGCAGGACCAAAGAATTCGCCGGCGCCGCGCAAGGGACCGCGGTCGCGGTGCTCGCCGCCATCAGCGTCTGTCACATGCTGAACGACGTGATCCAGTCGCTGATCATGGCGATCTACCCCATGCTCAAGGACAACCTCGCGCTCGATTTCGGCCAGATCGGACTGATCACCTTCACCTTCCAATTCACCGCCTCGGTGCTGCAGCCGCTGGTCGGCTATGTCACCGACCGCTACCCGACGCCCTATTCGCTGGTGCTCGGCATGAGCTCATCGCTGGTCGGGGTGCTGCTTATCGCCTTCGCCTCGAGCTATGCGGCGGTGCTGGCCGCGGCCGCGCTGATCGGCATGGGCTCTTCCGTGTTCCACCCCGAATCCTCGCGCGTGGCGCGGCTCGCCTCGGGCGGCCGGCATGGCATGGCGCAGTCGGTGTTTCAAGTCGGCGGCAATTTCGGCACGGCGCTCGGCCCGCTCTTCGCCGCGTTCATCGTGCTGCCGTTCGGCCAGCACAGCATCGCCTGGTTCTCCATTGCCGCCCTCGTTGCCATCGTGCTGCTGTCAGGCATCGGCGTTTGGTACGGCAACACCATCAAGCTGAAGCGCGAGACCCGTGCCAAGGAGCGCGAGGCGATCGTCGAGGCGACGCACGGCAAGGTCGGGCGCTCGATCGCCATCCTCATGGCGCTGACCTTCTCCAAGCATTTCTATCTGGTCAGCATCACGAGCTTCTTCATCTTCTATCTGATCCACACTTACGGGCTCACGGCGCAGCAGGCGCAGCTCCATCTGTTCATCTTCCTCGCCGCGGTGGCGGCCGGCACGGTGATCGGCGGCCCAATCGGCGACCGCATCGGCGCGCGCCGCGTGATCTGGTGGTCGATCCTGGGCGTCTTGCCGTTCACGCTCGCGCTGCCTTATGTCGGGCTGACCGGCACGGCGATCCTGAGCGTCATCATCGGCCTCATCCTCGCCTCGGCATTCCCGGCGATCCTCGTTTATGCCCAAGGGCTTATCCCGGGGCGGGTGGGCATGGTGGCGGGGCTGTTCTTCGGCCTCGCCTTCGGCATTGCCGGCATCGGCGCGGCCTTTCTCGGCTGGCTCGCCGACGTGACCTCGATCGACTTCGTCTATCACGTCTGCGCGTTCCTCCCCGCCATCGGCCTGCTCGCCGCCTTCCTCCCCGAGACTGCGAAGCCAAAAGTTCCCGGAAGGCGAGTGAAGCGCTGACGGCAACCGTCGGGTTGCCCCATTCGCTAAGATGACCGCCGCGCTCTTACCGATTTCGTTTTTTTTGTTCAGCGGAGGTCTTGGCAGCGTCTGTAGTAGTCGCGCTTGGCCGCTGAATTGACGCCGCCAGGGAAGCGTCAATGTTCGGCATTTCTGGCTGAATCGGCAAAGCCGAGACAGGGCCTTTGGCATTGGCTAATATGGCGTTTCCGACCGTCAGGCTGAGGCTTTTCCCGGGCGGTCGGGAATCCGAACACTTGCCGAGCGCGGCGGTCGGCAGGCCTTCAATTAGTCTTGCGTTGAAACCTGCCAGCCAGCTCGGTCGTTGGGTGAAAAGCCATGAGAACGAGGGGCAAGCAATGCGTGACATCAGAAATGACCTGCAAGACCGAGCCAGCCTGCTAGAGGAAGAGATCAACGCCGCGGAGGCGCAATTCGACAAGCTGGTAGAGCAACTCCGCACCGAGCATGAAGGCAGACTCGAGGATCTCAGGGCCGAGTTCGAGGCCGTGAGCCGGTTGCTCGAGGTCGAGCAGCGGCGGCTTGCGAATATCCCGGTCACTTCCGCGCCGGCGCCAAAGCCGCAACCGCGCGTGCAGGCGCCTTTGCCGCAGCAGCACACGCCGGTTCATCAGCAGATGCACGAGCTCTCCCACCCGCAGCAGGCCCAGCCGCACGCGCAGCCTGCGCGGTCGTATGCTCAGCAGGCCCAGTCCTACGCACAGCAGCCCCAGCCGCATGTGCAACAAGCCCAGCCGCACACGCAGCAGCAACCGCCGCAGGTCCAGCAGGCTCAGCCGCAGCAGCCGCTCACCGATTTCCTGGTGCGCCAGCTGAGCGAGCAGGGCGCCATGTCGCGGGACGATCTCCGCCGGCTCGCGGTGCAGGAGGGCTATTTCAACGACGCCGACACCGCCGAGCGTGGCGTGCACGCGGCGCTCGTGTCCGTCAACAAGGCCGGCCTCATCCGCCAATTGCCGAACGGCAATTTCGCGCCAGCGACGGTCATGGACACGATCAGGCTGCGCCGCGCCATCTAGGCATTGCGTGGCTCAGAGTGGGCAACGGCGACACCGTTGCCCACCTCGCACAAGCTCAGACCGTTTGCGGCCCGCGCAGCAGCTCGACCACGTCCTTGCGGACCTTGTCCTCGGCATAGCGCGCGAGCGCTTTGCGGTCGGGAAACTGGTCGAGCGGCACCGGCGGCCCGATGCGGATATAGGCATCCAGCGGCCCGAGCCCGAGCAGCTTCCAGGCGTGGCTTGCCATGTCCATGTCGCCGTACCAGGCGACCACCGGGCGTCCGCGGCGGCAGAGCGGCAGGCCATAGACCTTGGTGTAGGTGAGGGCGAGAGTCTGCGCCGAGACCTGGTCGCCCATCGCCCGCCCGCCGACCGGCTTGGCCGCGGCGAACAACGCGGTCTTGAACGGCACCACGCTGTTGCCGTCGCTCGAGGTCCCTTCGGCGAACAGCACCACATGGTCGCCCGCCTCGAGCCGGTCGAGGATCTCGTTGGCCTTGTCGCCCACCTCGTTGCGCCGGTTGCGATCGACGAACACCGAGCGCTGTAGCTTGGCGAGCCAGCTGACGAATGGCCACGACGCCACCTCCTGCTTGGCCACGAACGACACCGGCGCGACCGCCGACAGAACGGTGATGTCGAGCCAGGAGACGTGGTTCGAGATGATGAGAACGCCCTGATCGCGGGCGACCTCGCCCTCGACATTGAGGCGGATGCCGACGATGCGGCATACGTTGCGGTGATACCAGTGCGGGAAGCTGCGGGCGTAGCGCGAGCCGGTCTTGAGCAGCAGAAGCTGGAGCGGCATCAACGGCACGGTGAAGGCGAAGAACGCGCCGAGCACCAGAAAAGCACGCACGCTCCTCATGACCAAGACCGGCAATAAGGCACTTCTCTCATCCGATCCGCGCTAGCTCTTCTTGATGGGGGTGCCGAACAGCTCGAGCCGGTGGCCGATCAGGCGGAAGCCGAGCTCGCGCGCCACGCTCTCCTGCAAGCGCTCGATCTGCTCGTTGCGGAACTCGATGACCTCACCCGTCTTGATGTTGATCAGATGGTCGTGATGGCCGTGGCCGGCAGGCTCGTAGCGGGCGCGCCGCCCGTCGCCGAACTCGTGGCGCTCGAGGATGCCCGCCGTCTCGAACAGCCTGACGGTACGGTAAACCGTCGACAGCGAGATGCGCGGGTCCTGCGCACTCGCCCGGCGATAGACCTCCTCGACGTCAGGATGGTCCTCGGCTTCAGACAGCACGCGGGCGATGGTGCGCCGCTGCCCGGTCATGCGCATGCCGCGCTCGGCGCAGAGACGCTCGAGCCTGCTGTCCCGGTTCGCACCTTTGGGCATGGATCGCGGCTGGCCTCTCGCTGAGACTTTAGCCATCATCGGCGGCAGGGGGAGAAAGGGCAAGGCTGAAGATCGCTGCATCCGCACCGCTCTCGTAATAGCGTGGCCTGTGGCCGACAGCGTTCGCGCCGAGCGAGCGGTAGAGCGCAAGCGCCGCCGCGTTGCCTTCATCGACCTCCAGGAATAGGCGCTTCGCCCCGCTCTCGCGCAAGGCGGCAATGGCGGCTTTGAGAAGCGCGCGGCCGAGCCCCGAATGGCGACAAGCGGGCGCGACGCCCAGGGTGAGAAGCTCAGCCTCATCGGCGGCCTGCCGTGCGATGAGAACGCCGCCTACGACGCCGCCCGAATCGTCTGCGACAGACCCGATCAGGCAAAGCACGTCCGGGCTTGCCAGGAATTGGGCCATGGTGGCTTCGTCCCAGGCCTTTGCGAAGCACGTCCGGTGAATCGCCGCCATCGAAGGCGGATCGTATGGGCCCGCTCTAGAGACGTGGATCTCGATCGGCATCAGCGCCTCAGCACGCCCGGTGCTTGCGGCCGCGCGTCGGGCGGACGCAGATAAAGCGGGCGCAAGGTCCGGTGCGTCTCGCCGGCTTCGAGCGCGATCTCAGCCAGCGCGGCAGCGCTCGGCTGAAGCTCGGGCAGCGCGGTCTCGATGCGCCGCCCTTGTAGCGCCGAAGCATCGGCGAGCAGCGATGCGCCGCTGCCGACCGCCATGCCAAGACCGGCAGGCAGAAGGCGGCCGGCCTCGTCGGGCGCGATCAGCAGAGGTCCGTCGCGCCGCGCGACCGGTCTCGTCGAAAAGCCCGAGATAGAGCATGCCCGCTTCGCGCATCGACCGCGACGGCGAACGGACCATCCGGCGAGGCGCCGCTGTCATGAGCGCCACTCTCGCCATCACGCTCAGACTGTCGGTGCCGTAGAGCTTGGCGCGCGTGGCGAGCGCGAGACCGCGCGCAGCGGCAATCGCGATGCGCACGCCGGTGAAGCTGCCCGGGCCTATAGTCGCCGCGATCAGGTCGAGCTCGGACGCTGCGAGCCCTGCTTCGGCAAGCAGCTCGGCGACCATCGGCAGCAACGCCTCGGCATGGCCGCGCGCCATCGCCTCCTGCCGCGCATGCAGACGAAGCGCGTCGCCCTGGCCACGCAAGATCGCCGCCGAGCAGGCGCCCATGCTGGTGTCGAGCGCGAGGATGTTCATGGCGGCTGTCTAGAGCATGATCCGGAAAAGTGGAAACCGGTTTTCCGAAAAGATCATGCGCAAACTAGCGCTAGACGATGCGCGCCATCTCGTCGAAGTCAAAGCGCGGCGAGCGCGGGAACAGCACGCTGGCATCGCCATAGCCGAGCGCGCAGAGGAAGTTCGACTTTGTCTGCGTGCCGGCGAAGAATTCGCGGTCGACGCCGTCATTGTCGAAGCCCGACATCGGCCCGCAATCGAGCCCGAGCGCCCGCGCCGCCATGATCAGATAGGCGCCCTGCAGCGTGCCGTTGCGGAACGCGGTCTCGGCGATCTTCTTGTCGTTCCCCTCGAACCAGCTCTTGGCGTTGGCGTGCGGGAACAGCTTCGGCAGGTGAAGATAGAAATCGAGGTCGTAGCCGATGATGGCGCAGACCGGCGCCTTCATCGTCTTGTCGCGATTGCCTTCCGACAGCAGCGGCTTGAGCCGCGCTTTGGCCTCGGGCGATTTCACGAAGATGAGCCGCGCCGGGCTGCAATTGGCCGATGTCGGTCCGAGCTTCAGGAGATCGACCAGCTCGTGCAGCAGCGCGTCGGGCACTTGCTTGTCGAGCCACGCATTATGCGTGCGCGCGGCGTGGAACAGCTGGTTCAGGCAGGTGTCGGGGAGCTTGGCGCTCAAACCGGGCGAACCTCGAGCACCTCTGGGATGAAGTGCCTGAGCAGGTTCTCGATGCCGTGGCGGAGCGTCGCGGTGGAGGAGGGACAGCCCGAGCAGGCGCCGCGCATGTGAAGATAGACGATGCCCTCGCGATAGCCCTGGAAGGTGATGTCGCCGCCATCCTGGGCGACGGCCGGGCGCACGCGCGTCTCGAGCAGCTCCTTGATGGTCTTGACCGTCTCCTCGTCCTCCGGCGCGTAGAACTCGCTCTCGGCGCTCTCGGAGCCCGAAGGCTCGCCGACGGTGACCGCCTCGCCCGAGACGTAATGCTCCATGATGGCGCCGAGGATGGCGGGCTTCAGATGCTGCCACTCGCCGTCGCCCTTGGTGACGCTGATGAAGTCGGGGCCGAAGAACACGCCCTTGACGCCGTCGATTTCGAACAGCCGCGCGGCGAGCGGCGAATCCTTGCCCTCGACCGGATCGGTGAATTCCAGCGTCCCCTGGTCGAGCACGGCGCGCCCCGGGATGAATTTCAGGGTGGCTGGATTTGGCGTCGCTTCGGTCTGGATGAACATGGCTCGCTCTCTTGCGCTAAGCCTGATTTCGGTACCGTTTCGTAACGCGCGAGGCCGGTAAAAGTCTCGGCCCACAGCTTAGAATGGTTCTAGTCCATATTGTCCGCAAACCGCCGAAAGTCAAGGCGCACGGCGCTCAAGCAACGCGGCGATAGCGCACTAAAAAGCGCTCAAGTAGCGAAGCTGTAGCGCTTGGGTAGCAGACTTAAGCGCGATTAGAACCCGAACAGGGCGCGGGTGAAGTCGTTGTCGAGCGCCTCGCGCTGGCGGCCGCGCCTGATGGCGGGCCCGCGCTGGTTCCACTGGCCGGCCACGACGTCGCTGTCGGTGCTGCCGGTCGGCTCCTCGTAGATCATCGGCTTGCCGGACAGCGCCGCGGCCATCCTGGAATCGTGGCCGTAGATGTCGTTATAGGTCGAGACCGAGCCGTCGTCGTTCACCTTGAGGGTGAAATAGGTGATGTAGACGGGAATATGCGTCTTGAGCGCGATGTGATTGTCCTCGCCGTCGAGCGCCGAGTCGATCTGCGCCTGCGACCAGCCCTGATCGTGATGCAGCAAGAGCAGCGCCAGCTGTTGCGGATTCTGCACCCGCATGCAGCCATGGCTTTCGGCGCGCACCGACTGCGCGAACAAATTCTTCTGCGTCGTGTCGTGCATGTAGACGTCATGCTTGTTGGGGAACACGAATTTCACCGTGCCGAGCACGTTGTCGGGTCCGGGCGGCTGGAACAGCTCGTAATTGCGGATATCGACCCGGCCCCAATCGATCGAGTTGGGATCGATCTCCCGGCCGCTCGCGCCGCGAATGCGCAGATTATGCCGGGCGAGCACCGAGGTGTCCCATCCGCCGCCGAAGAAGCCGCCGCCCTGCTGGAGGTAGGGCGCGATCTCCTGCACCTTGATCGAGTTCGGCACGTTCCAATAAGGATTGAACACGATCTCCTCCATCTCGTCGGAGAAGATCGGCGTCTGCTTGTCGGGCTTGCCGGTCACGACGCGGGTCTGGTGGACGATCTTGTCGTCCTCGACCACGCGCAGCATGAATTCGGGAATGTTGACCGTGACGTAATACGGACCGAGGTCGTGCGGCAGCCAGCGCCACCGCTCCATGTTGATCAGGATCGCCTGGATCCTGGCCTGGCCGGTGATCGGGCGGGGGGCTTGCGCGTCTTGCCCGCTGTTCAGCATGCGCCGCGTGCCCGAGCCGACCAGTCCGTCCGGCGCCGCGCCATGCGCGAGCTGGAACCGCCGCACCGCGTCGAACACCGCCTTGTCGTAAAGCTTCTCGTTGCCGCCGGCCTCGGCCGGCACCTCGAGCCGCTTCCTGAGCAGCACCACCTGATCGTCGATGACGCCATATTTGAGCACGGGTCCGTCGGGGATGGTCACGACGTCGGGCTTGGCGGCGACCGGCTCGGCCGGCTTGCCGCCGCCGCGCGCTTCGAGCAGCTTCTGGCGCAGCGCTTCGAATTGCGGCTGGTCGGGCTGGAAGCTCCTGAGATAG
Source organism: uncultured Alphaproteobacteria bacterium (assembly GCA_963791255.1). Classification (GTDB taxonomy): domain Bacteria; phylum Pseudomonadota; class Alphaproteobacteria; order Rhizobiales; family Methyloligellaceae; genus Methyloceanibacter. The sequence goes on from CAWBSA010000009.1 coordinate 12,087, forward strand.
GCGGCAGGGTCGGAGCGGATGGCGATCGATCCCAGCACCTCGGCCGGATCGGGCAGAGCCAGCGTCGGGTCGAGATTCTCGTTCAAGCGTTGCGGGTCGAGGCGGCCGCCGCGCGCGTCATTGGCGTAGCCGAGCACCGCGTAGCTGATCTCGATCTCGGCATCGGCGAGCCAGTCGCTCGCTTTCGCGTCGTCGGCGTCGAACGTATCGGGCTTGGGCAGCGTGTAATCGGCGGCGCGCAGACCGTAATCGTCGGCCTTGCCGATCTCGGCCATGGCCAGCTTGCCCCGCTCGGTCACACCCTTCTCGTCGACCCACAGCAGCGGCTGGTCCGGCACCGAGTAATACTCGACCATCGCGCCTTGCGCCGCCTTGCGGACATTGGCCTTGGGCGACAGCCGGCTCTGGATGGCGATCCTGACGGCCTCTTTCTGGTTGATCAGCTCGCCCGGCCCGTCAGGTTCAGCCGCGAATCCCGGCAGACTGAACGAAACCGCCAAAATCAGCCCCAATGCGATCGGCCTCATGTCCGCTCCCTGGATTTCCGAGGTCTTGGTCCTTAACCGCATTTTACCGCCTAAACCGAAAAACGGCTCAAATTGCGGCCAAAGACCACAGGCAAATTTGCTTAATTTTGGCGGGTCAGGCCAGAGCTAAAATCTCCTCGATCGAGAGGTGACCCGGCACCACGGTGATCGGCACGGGGAAGGTGCCCATATGCCCGGCGGCGCCGGTGAGGGTGGTGACCAGCTGCCCAGGTCCGGCAGGGTCCTTGGAGGCGCCGAGCACCAGCACGCCGATATCCTGGTCCTCCTCGGTCAGCGCCAGGATCTCGTCGGCCTTGATGCCCTCGCGCACGATCTCCTCCGGCACCAGATGCTCGAAGCCGATCGCCTTGAGCTTGCGGCCGAACAGGCGGAACACGGCGCGCGCCTTGTTGTGCCCTTCCTCGCGCGCGACCTCCTCGATGCCGAGCCAATGCTGGAACTCCATGCCGGGCTCGATCACGTAGAGCAGCGCGAGATGGCCGCCGGTGCGCTGCGCGCGGCTCGCGGCAAAGGCGAGCGCGTTCTCGCATTCGGGCGTCTCGTCGACCACCACAAGGAATTTCCGCTTGTGGCCCTCGGCGAAGATCTCCCGCTTCTTTCTCGGCTTGGCGGGAGTCGGCGTTTGAATCTTGGCTTCGGCAGGTTGCTTCTTTTTGGCCATTGGGTGGGCCGTCAGGCGAGATCGATCGCGTAGCGCTTCAGATCCTTGAGCGCGACGACCTCGAGCGTCGCCTCGTGCGTCGCGCCGAGAATGACGCGCGGCGGGCTCCCCGCCTCGAGCGCCTCGCGCCAGCGCTGGGCGCACAGGCACCAGCGGTCTCCGGGCTTCAAGCCGGGAAAGTCGAAATCGGGCTGCGGCGTCGACAGATCGTTGCCGCGCGCCTTGGAGAAGGCAAGGAATTCCGCCGTCACCTCGATGCAGACCGTGTGCATTCCGGAATCGTCGGGCCCCGTGTGGCAGCACCCGGTGCGGAAGAATCCGGTCAACGGCCGCTCCGAGCAGCTCTTGAGCGGCTCGCCATAGACGTTCTTCTGGCCCTCGAGGGGATTTGCCCGCCGTTCCTGCATGGCGACGATATTGCCCGATCCCTGGGCGGAGGTGAAGCCTCAGCGGACCGGATTGCGATCCGGCAGCGGCATCGCCGCTGTGTCTGCCGCACCTGCGGCGGCTGTCTTGTCGGTCTTCGACGCGGTCAACGCCTTGGCCTGATCGGGCGTGAGGACCGGGAGCGGCGGTCCGGCATCCTTGGCGGCCATCGCTTTGAGCACCGCCTCGGGCTTGTCGTCGCCGAGCGCCGGCGGCACGAACCCGCCGGCGGTCAGCACGGTCCCGCACTCCCGCGGAAGCTGCGCCATGGTCAAAGGCGGCTTGCCGGTCCAGGGCTTGGTTCCAGGTGGCACCGGCGTGGCCGATGCCGATGCGATCGCCGCCTTCTTGATCATCGCATACCAGTTGGTGAGCTCCTGGCCGCAGCCATTGTCGCCGCTTACTTCCTTCTGGTTCTCGCAACTGTCCCAGCCGGGCGGGCAGACGAGGCGGATGTGGAAGTGATAATGGTGGTTCCACCACGGCCGCACTTTGCCAAGCCAAGCCGTGTCCTTGCCGATCTCGCCCGCGTGCTCGCACAGCGCCTTCTTGATCGCCGGGTGCACGAAGATGCGCGCGACTTGCGGATAAGAGGCGGCCCGCCTGATCAGCTTCATCTGCATGGTGGTGAAGATGGCGGGATCGACGCTGAACGGGTCCTTGAGCATGGACATCGCGCTCATGTCCTCGCGCTCCTGCGGGGTGAGGATGCGGTCGGGCATTGGGGTCAGCCAGATATCGGCGTCGAGCCCGACCTGATGGCTGGTATGGCCGGTGAGCATGGGACCGCCGCGGGGCTGGGACATGTCGCCGACGAGCAGCCCCGGCCAGCCGTCGAGCGCACGGGCGTCGCTTGCCAGCCGCTCCAGATAGTCGAGGAGTTGCGGCGTGCCCCAATTGCGGTTGCGCGAGAGCCTCATCACCTGCCAGTCGGGGCCGTTGATGGGAAGCGCGATGCCCCCGGCGAGGCAGCCTTTGGCATAAGAGCCGATCGAGCGCGTCTCGAGCGGAGCCGGCGACGTTGCCGCGCCGAACAGATCGCGGGCCGGCGGTTGCTTGGGTGGCGGCGGCTTTTTGGCGGTGGACTTGGCGGCAGGCTTCGCCGGTGCGGGCGTCGTGGCGGCGGTCTTCGCCGGGCCGCTCGTCACCTGCTCGGCCGCGACCGCTCCGCAACACAGCATTAGCACGAGGCTCAAAATCAGCCTTCGCATCGGCCCTCGACCCGCTTCCCCGGGCTCCCAAGGAGCCCGCGCCCCCCAAAGGAGCCCAAACCCTAGCACAAATGATGGCGGCGATTAGACCCTAACCGCCTTTGCCGATTGCCTGAACGCTGAAGCTGCACCGTTCAGTCGCGGTTCAGACCGGCGCCGCTAGAGTGTGTCAACGTCTTGATTTGCGAGCCGCGTAAGCCGACAACTTGAGACGGCACGCGTTGCGCCGATCGGGGGAGGGACCCATGCGACGATTGCTGCTGCTGGCTGCTCTGTTCAGCCTGACCTTTATCGTGCCGGGCATCGCTTCGGCGGGCATCGTCGCCAGGATCAACATCTCGAGCCAGCGCATGGACGTGTTCGTCGACGGCGCGCCGCGCTACAACTGGGCAGTATCGACCGCGCGCCCGCCTTACCGCACGCCGACCGGCACGTTCAGGCCGACCGCGGTGGTGCGCTATCACGCCTCGACCATCTATAGCGGCTCGCCGATGCCGTACGCGATCTTCTTCCTGCGCGGCTACGCGATCCACGGCTCCTACGAGACCAAATATCTCGGCCGCCCCGCCTCGCATGGCTGCGTCAGGCTGCACCCGGCCAACGCCGCCGCACTCTATTCGCTGGTGAAGCAGTACGGCGCCGGCAACACGCTCATCCAGATCAGCTACTAGCGCGCAACCGCTCGGGCTTCGCGACGCCTCTTGTGCTAATAGTGGAACCGGCGCGAGGGGTTGGGCTCCCTTACGCACGCTATTACGGAGGGGGACATGACTCTTTTGAAGTGGGCGTTGATCTGCCTGTTGATCTCGCTCGTCGCCGGCGCGCTCGGCTTCACCGGCGTCGCGCGCGGCGCGGCTCAGATCTCCAAGGTGCTGTTCTTCATCTTCCTCGTCATCTTCGTCGTGATCGTCATCCTGGCGATCTCGGCCAACAAGCTCGTGTTCTGAGCAAGCGGCAACCGCTCATTCGCAGACCGAGGGCGCGGGGGAGCCCCTGAAACGCTCGTTGATCCAGGCGAGCGCCTGTCCGACGCTGTCTTTGGCGGCGAAGGTGTGGCTGACGCCGGGCAGCAGGACGAAATCGACCCGCGTCCCCTGTTTGCACAGCGCCTCGCCGAACTGCTTGGTGATCTCGGGCCTGACGGTGGTGTCGGCGGTCCCTTGCGCGATGAACACCGGCGCTCCAGCGGCCGCCTGGCCCGGCGTGTTTTTCTGCATCACCGAGCGCCACGGCTCGATCAGAGTCGGGTTGGCCTTGAGAAACTGCTCGCGGTTGAGCGGCTTCTCGGCGTTCTCGATGGCTGCGAACTCGGCGATCGATTCGATGCAGTCATGCGCCAATTGCTCGAACACCGGCATGGCGCTCGGGTCGACCAGGCTCGACGCCGGATCGTGATAAAGCTCCGACCATGAATAAAGCGCCATGGCGGTGAGCTCCTTGCCGGTCGCGCTGGATTTGTCGGCGTCGAACAACTCGATCAGATTGGTGGCGGGCGCCGCCGCGGCGACGCCGACGAGCTTGAGCTCCGGCGCATAGCTCGCCGCGAGCTCGCCGGTATAGAGTGAAGCGTGGCCGCCCTGGCTGTGGCCCCATACGGCGAAGCGGTCCGACGCACCGGCATCGGGCAGCTCGCGCGCCGCGCGCACGCTGTCGAGCACCGCGCGCCCTTCGCTCAGGCCGATCAGATAAGGGTGGATGCCGGGCGTGCCGAGGCCGGGATAGTCGGTGGCGACCACGACGTAGCCGCGCGCCATCATGTCGGCCAGCCCCCAGATCGTGCCGGAAAGGTCCGGCATCAGCGACGGCGCGCAGGACTCGACCACCCCGCTCGTCGGATGCGCCCAGGCGATCACGTTCCGCCCGCCGGCAGGCGGCGTGCCCGGGGGAATGAAAATCGCGCCGGAGACCTCGATCGGCTCGCCGTTCAGCCCGGTCGAGCGGTACAGGATGCGGAACGCCGTGCTGCCGGCGCCTCTCGGTCCGCCGCCTTCGAGCGGCCAGACCCTGACGATCGACCCCGGTCCTGAGTCGGCTGCGTTGGCCAGGGTGGCGAACCAAAGGCCGGAGCAAAGAGCCAATAGGCCCAAGGCCAAGAGCTGAAAGCGGTCTACGGCTAAGCGCATGCTGATCCCCCGATTGATGCCAATGGCGGCGATGATAGCGTCAACCGCCGACGATTCGACAACAGCTCCCCATTTCAATCTCGATGTTTCCGGGGCAAAATTGCAAGATGACCGCCCGGTTTGGCCCGCGCAGGGGCCGAGCCCGTGCGCCTGGAAGTCGGGGAATTGACGATGTCATCAGCCACAAGCACGATCGATGCTTTGATCAACCGGGTGCGGGGTCACCACGCCTTTCTCCATAGAATTGCCGGACGGCGAGAAGCGCAACCTTGGCGAGGGGGCGCCGGAATTCTCGGTCGGCTTGCGCAACGATCGGGCGCTGCGCGCGCTGCGCACACTGGACGAGGGCAACATCGCCGAGGCCTATCTGCAAGGCGATATTGACATCGAGGGCGACATGCTGAAGCCGTTCGCGCTCCGCGCCCATCTCGACGACAGCCATCCGCTGGTGCTCGCCTGGCGCTTCTTCCAGCCGCTGCTGTTCGGGCAGGTCTACACCAACAAGCAGGCGATCTCGTCGCACTACAACGCCGATCCGAAGCTGTTCCTGAGCTTCCTCGATCCGATCTTCCCGGCCTACAGCCAGGGCGTCTACGTCAATGACGATGAGACTTTGGCCAAGGCCTTGGAGCGGAAATTCGATTGGGCTATCGAGCAGACGGGGATCGGTGAGGGCAAGACGGTGCTCGAGATCGGACCGGGCTGGGGCGCGTTCGCCGGCCATGCTCTGCAATCCGGCGTGCGGTTCACCGGCATCACCAACTCCGAGGTCTCGCAATCCTACCTCAAGGGCAAGCTCGCCAATTTTGGCGACCGCTTCGACATCGTGCTCACCGATTTCTACGATTTCGAGCCGAAGGAGCCGTTCGACGCCATCGTCATCATGGGCGTGATCGAGCACCTGCCCGACTACGAGCGCGTGCTGAAGAAGTTTGAGCGGCTGTTGAAGCCCGGCGGCCGCGTGTTCCTCGACGGCAGCGCCGCCAAGAAGAAATACGAGCTGTCGACCTTCATGGTGCGGCACATCTATCCCGGCAACCACTCCTTCCTCGTGCTCGACGATCTCCTAAATAAGCTCGCCAAGACCGATCTCGAGCTGATGGAGGTGCAGAATGACCGCTGGAGCTATTTCTTCACCTTCCGGCAATGGGCGCGGAACCTCGACGCCAACCGGGATTACGTGACGCGCAGCTTCGGCGAGTTCGAGTTCCGCAAGTTTAGGCTTTATCTGTGGGGCGCCGCTTACGAATTCCTAACCCGCAATCTCGATTGCTATCGCCTGATCCTGGAGAAACCGAAAGCCGCATGAGCCCGGGCGGTCTCTACGCGGGCTTTAGGTTCACAACCACGAGGAGGAAGGCCCATGTGCGACAAATGCGGTTCCCCGCATCATCATCATCATCATCATCATCTGTCGCGGCGGAATGTGATGGCGGGGAGCGCCGCGCTCCTGGCCGCAAGCGCTCTGCCGCTCGGCCGCCGCGCGCGCGCCGATCAGCCGGTTTTGGCGGAACCGCCGCCGAATGCCATTTCGCCAGAAGAGGCGCTTCAACGCCTGATGGCTGGCAACGCCCGCTACGCGGCTGGCGAGACCGAATGCAAGGACTTCTCGATCGGCCGCGCCGATCGCGCGGGCGCGCAATATCCCATCGTGGCGGTGCTGAGTTGCTCCGACAGCCGCGTGTCGCCCGAGCTTCTCTTCGAGCAGGGACCGGGCGAGGTCTTTGTCGTGCGCGTCGCCGGCAATTTCGTCAACACCGATGGGCTGGCAAGTATGGAATATGCGGTCAAGATTTTGGGCGTGCCGCTGCTCATGGTGCTCGGCCACACGAACTGCGGAGCTATCGCGGCCGCGGTCAAGGTGGTGACCGAGCACGCGGAGCTGCCGGGTCATCTGCCGGAGCTGGTCAAGTCCATCGAGCCCGCGGTCATTACCGCCCACGGCAAACATCCGAGCGATCTCGTCGCCGCCACCATCGAGGAAAATGTGCGCCTCAACGTAAAACGGCTGATCGACGATACGCCGATCCTCTCTGACGCGCTTGCCGCCAAGAAGATCGCGATCTCGGGTGGCGTCTATGATATCGCCACTGGCAAGGTCGGCCTGATCTAGGAGCGCGCGCCATGGAAGACACGCTCGAGCGCTGGCGGTCCGAGAAGACGGCCGCCTATCTCTCGGGCGCCGTCGCCTCGGCCGAGCACGATCCCGGCAACGCCAAGCTGTTCAGGGAGATGGCCGACGCAGCCGAGACGCAAGCCGCGATCCTGGCGAAGGACTTGGAGCAGGTCCCCGAGTTCCAGCCCTCGCTCAGGTCGCGATTGACTGCCGCGCTCATCAGGACCTTCGGCCCGCGCACCATGAAGCCGATTCTGTCGGCCTCGAAGGTGCGCGGCGTCTCGGTTTATAACGGCAAGCTCCCAGCAGGGCATCCCTGGCCCACATCGGTGGAACAAGTCGGAGGGCGCCATCGGGGTTTAGGCGGCGGCACGCTTCGCGCCAGCGTCTTCGGGGTGAATGACGGGCTCGTGTCCAACACCTGTCTGGTGATGGGGGTCGCGGGTGCCGCAGTCGAGCCCGGCATTATTTTGATCACCGGCGTCGCGGGGTTGCTCGCCGGCGCCTTCTCCATGGCCGCCGGAGAGTTCATCTCGATGCTGTCGCAAAAGGAGATGTTCGAGTATCAGATCGGCCAGGAGAAGGACGAGCTCGAGCGTTATCCGGCCGAGGAGGCAGAGGAGCTCGCCCTCATCTATGCCGCCCGGGGCGTGCCGCTGGACGAGGCCCGCAAGATCACCAAGAAGCTGATGCAGAACCCCGAGCAGGCGCTTGATACGCTGGCGCGGGAGGAGCTTGGCCTTAACCCGAACGACCTCGGCTCGCCGATCGGCGCGGCTCTCTCATCCTTCATCGCCTTCTGCATCGGCGCGAGCCTGCCACTCATTCCGTTTCTGTTCGGCTTGGGTCACGGCGTGCTTATCGCCGCCTCCCTATCGGGTGCCGCATTGTTCGCGGTCGGCGCAACCTTGAGCCTGTTCTCCGGCAAGGGGGCGGTGCTCGGGGGGTTGCGCATGCTCTTGATCGGCGCGGTAGCGGCGGGAGCGACATACGGCATCGGCTCGCTGTTCAACGTCGCGGGGCTGTGACAACGCGACACGCGCCGCGCGATCCGTTTTTCGCGCGAATGGACGCTGCGGCATGATGCTCGCGCTAAGCTCGCACCTAACTATGGAACCCAATCTCAAGCGTCCCCGGCTAGAGTCACAGCTCGACGATCTTGAGCGGGAAGGACATGGCCAAGGTGCAGTTCCTCAATCGCTTGCGGCTCGCGCCAGCCCCGGCGCCGGTGCCGCGTCCACTTCCCGCCCTCGCGCCGATCGCTCCGGTGCAAAACGCTGACCAAAGGCGCTTGAGCTTCCCGCGCGGGCCGGCGCCGGGCTCGCGGCTTGGCGTCGACTTCGTGCGCGAGATCGGCCGCTTCGCCTATCTATGGGCATGGCCGATGGTCAATGTGTACACGCGCTACACTTCGATCAGGCGCATCTGGCGGCCGATCCTGATTGGCGGCATCGCGCCCGTGGCGCCGATTAATCACCTCGCCATGCTGCACGATTATATCGGCCCGCGGCAGCGCTACATCACCTGCCCCTCGCAAGACCTGATCTACGGCTTCGGCATTCTCGATCTCGGCCGCGAGGCGGTGGTGGTGCAGGTGCCGGACTTCGGCAAGCGCTACTGGGTCTATCAGGCGACCGATCTCAGGACCGACGGCTTCGCCGAGCTCGGCTCCATGTACGACACCAAGCCCGGCTTCTATCTGCTGGTCGGCCCCGATTGGCAGGGCAAGCAACCTAACGGCATCACCGCCACGTTCCGCGCCAAGACCAATGTTGGCACCATCGTCCCGCGCGTGTTCCAGGAGGACGACAGAGCCGACAACGCCGCGCTCCAGCCGCTGATCCGCCAGATCGCCGCTTATCCTCTGTCCGAGTTCGACGGCACCACGCAAACCAAGGACTGGTCGAGCCTCCCCGCGATCCCGTGGATCAAGCTCGGCAATGAGGAATGGAAGTGGGTCGAGCCGTCGAGCTTCTTCGACGTTCTGCCGGAGGTGCTCGACGCCTGCCCGCCGCTCCCGGGCGAGGAGGCGCTCTATGCGCTGATCCGCTCGGTGCTCGACGCCGCCGCCGCCGACCGCGTGCTGCACAAGGCTCTCACCGAGGCTGCCTCCGACGCTGACGCGAAGCTGGTGAAGCCGCTGCTCGAGTTCCGCAATTTCGGCATCCCGCTCCCCTACAACTGGACCACGGTGATCAACTCTGCCGAGTTCGGCACCGATTATTTCACGCGCGCCGCGGTCGCCAGGTCGAACACCTTCATCAACCGGCCGCGCGAGACGCGCTATTTCTACCAGGACTTCGACAGCAAGGGCGGGCGGCTCTCCGGCGCGCAGCGATACAGCGTGACCTTCAAGGATCTGCCGCCGGTCAAGGGCTTCTGGTCGATCACGCTGTACGACCAGAACCATTTCTTCGCGCCGAACGCGCTCGAGCGCTTCTCGCTCGGCACCAAGAGCAAGCAATTGCGCTACGAGGCCGACGGCTCGCTCGTCGTCCATGTGCAGAGCGACCGCCCCAGCGAGGACAAAGTGTCGAACTGGCTGCCGGCGCCTCGCGGTGAGTTCTCACTCTATATCCGCGCCTATTGGCCGCTCACTCCGATCGCCGAGGGGAGCTGGACGCCGCCGCCCGTCATCCCGGCCTAGGGTCCGACCGGATTTGCCGCAAATCGTCAAGAGCGTGGCGACGCGGGCTTAAGCAGCGCACGCGATCGTGGCTGCATGCTTAATGCCGCCTTCAGGGTTTTCTCCGACACTCCGCGCCAAAGTCTGAAGCGCGAGCCCTAGGGAGAACGCCCCCATGATCCGCAAAGTCCTGACCGCGGCGCTGATCGCCGCCTTCACCGTCGCCACCACGCCGAGCTTGGCCTGCACCGGCATCAGCCTCAAGGCCGGAGACGGCGCCGCCATCCGCGGCCGCACGCTCGAATTCGGCTTCCCCATGCAGTCCAAGGTGATCGTCGTTCCCGCCGGCCAGGACATGAGCGGCACGCTGCCCGACGGCAGCAAGGGGCTCATCTACAAGAGCCGCTACGCCTTCGCCGGTGCCAACGCGCTCGGCCTTCCCGTCATCCTCGACGGCATCAACGACCAAGGCCTTTCGGTCGGCCTGTTCTATTTTCCGGACTACGCCAAATACACCGACGTCACCGCCGAGAATACGAGCCGCGCCCTGGCGGGGTACGAGTTCGGCATGTGGGCCCTCGCCAATTTCGCCACGGTCGATGAGGTGCGCGAGGGAGTGAAGGACATCGTGCTGGTGCCGACGCCGGCGCCCGGTCTCGGCAGTCCGCAAGGCATCGTGCGCCGGCGCGCATTTCTTCCTTCAGGACAAGTCGGGCAAGTCGCTGGTGGTCGAGCCGGTCGACGGCACGCTCAAGGTGCACGACGCGCCGCTCGGCGTCATGACCAACGCGCCGACCTATGACTGGCACATGACCAACCTCGGCAACTACATCAATCTCTCGGTGAAGGATATCGACTCCGCGAAGCTAGGCCCCGTGACCGTTCCCGGTTTCGGCGCCGGCGCCGGCCTGCTCGGGCTCCCGGGCGATTTCACCCCGCCTTCGCGCTTCGTGCGCGCGGCGATCTACAGCCAGGCGGCGGCGCCGAACGCGACGGCCGACGACGCCGTGCTCGCGGTGTTCCACATCCTCAACCAGTTCGACATTCCGAAAGGCTCGGTGGTCAACTCGGCCGGCGGCGAGCAGATGGATGAGACCACCGAGTGGACCAGCGTCGCCGACCTCAAGAATCTTCGCTGGTATTTCCGCAGCTATGACGACCAGTCGATCCACATGGTCGACCTCAAGCAAGCGCTCGCCGCCGCGGGCGGCAAGATCTCGACCATCGAGATGGAGAGCACCAAGCAGCCCATCGCCAATGTCTCGGCGGCCACGACCGCGGTGAAACAAGCATCGAAATAGCAGGAGGAGGCAGTCGCATGATCCGCATGATCGCCACCGACGCGCTGGCCGGCGATACGTCCTCCATTTTCACGAGCGGCAAGCAGGCCTCTGGCGCCGAGCAGTAGCCAAAGTACGGCGCCTTATGGCCAAGCCGAAGGCCCCGGGGCAACCCTCCGGGGCCTTTGCGCTTTCATCTCTCCCAGCACGGAACCATAGCGCCGCGCGCCGGTTATGGCGCCGTCCAGCCACGATGAGCTGATCGGTCAGCGCCGAAGCCCCTATCGGAGCTTCGAGCATCTTGCTATGCCGGAGACACACCGGCGCCCGGGAGATTCGAGATGCCGCCCCGCTCGTCCTTGCCGTTCTTCTCCTCCTCGTCAGACGCGCGCACCGCGACGCTACAGGGCCTGCTGATCGCGACCATCGTGATCTGCGCGCTGTATTTCGGCAGCGAGGTCCTGCTGCCGCTCGCGCTCGCCATTCTGTTGAGCTTCGTGCTCACCCAGCCGCTGCTTCTGCTCCGCCGCCTGAAGGTGCCGCGCGTGCTCGCCGTCGGTCTCCTGGTGGGCATCGCCTTCACCATCATCGCCGGGCTCGGCTGGCTCATCTCGCGCGAGGTGACGCAGCTCGCCGCCGATCTGCCCGGCTACCAGACCACGCTGTCGCAGAAGATCCAAAGCCTGCGCGATTCGACCACGGGCTCTCCCGCCCTGACGAGGGCAGGCCATGTCCTCAGCAACCTGCAAGACGAGCTGTTCGGGCCGATCGACGGCCAACAGCCAAACCCCGCGCCGCAAGTCGGCACCGAGGCCGACAAGCCCGGCGACAAGCCGCTCGAGGTTATCGTCCGCAACCGCGATCCGTCCGGGCTCGAGCTCTACCAGTCGATCGCCAGCCGCCTGCTGCCGCCGCTCGCCACCGCCGGCATCGTGCTGCTGATCGTGGTGTTCATCCTGCTGCAGCGCGAGGATCTGCGCGACCGGCTGATCAGGCTGTTCGGCTCCAACGACCCGCAGCGCGCGACCTCGACCCTGACCGACGCCGCCACCAGGCTCAGCCACTATTTCCTGAGCCAGGTGATGATCAACTCGGCCTATGGCACGCTCATCGCCATCGCGCTCTGGCTGATCGGCATGCCGACCCCGATCGCCTGGGGCCTGCTCGCCATGCTGATGCGCTTCGTGCCCTATGTCGGCGCGTTCATCGCCGCGGCGCTGCCGCTGTTCGTGGCCGCCGCCGTCGATCCCGACTGGTCGAGCTTCTTCTGGGTGCTCGGCATCTATGTGGTCGGCGAGATGACCATGGGCCAGGTGGTCGAGCCGCTGGTGTTCGGCCACGGCACCGGCGTTTCGCCGATGGCGGTGATCATCTCGACCGTGTTCTGGACATGGCTGTGGGGTCCGCTCGGCCTGATCCTCGCCATGCCCATGACCGTCTGCCTCGCCGTGCTCGGCCGCCATGTCGAGGGGCTCGAATTCTTCGACGTGCTGCTCGGCGATGAGCCGGCGCTGACTCCCGAGCAGCGCTTCTATCACCGCGCGCTCGCCGGCGACGCCGCCGAGGTCACCTATCGAGGCCGAGCTCGCGCTGAAAGACGAGAGCCTGCAGACCTATCTCGACACGGTGGTGCTGCCCGCGCTCAAGGCGGCCGAGCGCGACGCGAGCCGCGGCACGCTCGATAGCGAGCAGACCGACAAGGTGGCGACGACCGTCAAGGAGATGCTGGAAAATCTCTCCGACTTCGAGCCGCGCCGCTGGTTCGCCAAGCTGAGGCGGAAGCCCAATCACGACAAGGAGGCCGAGGCCACGAGCGGCATTGCCTCGCTCCAAGCCGCCGAGGACGCCGAGGAGACGGACGACGCCGGTGGCGTGAAGCTGGTCGAACGCTCCGAGCTCGCGCCCGGCTGGGTGGTCGATGAGCCGGTGCTGTGCATCGGCGGGCGCAATCCGCTCGACGAGGCGGCCGCCGCCATGCTGGCGGGGGTGCTGAAGAAGCGCGGGCTCGGCGCCAAGGCGCTGCCGCCAGAGGCGATCTCGGCCGCCCATATCGCCTCTCTGGCGCAGACCGAGGCCAAGCTCGTCGCGCTCTCGCTGCTCGATCTCGGCAACGGACCGGCGATGATCCGCTACATCGTGCGGCGCTTGCGGCGCATCCTGCCCAAGGGCACGGCCATCCTCGTCTGTCTCTGGTCTGAGGGAGAGGCGCCCGTTTCGCTCAAGGCGGTGCTGGAGACGGCAGAGGCCGACGCCTACGCGACCTCGCTGCCCGAGGCGGTCGAGCTCTGCATCGCCTTCGCCAAGGGCGAGCACGCCAGCGAAGGACGACGGGCCCGCGGTCGACCCGCACGCGGTCCCGCCGCCTGTTGCCGCGGTCGCTCCGCCTGCGCCGAAGTCAGAGACCGTGCCGCCCGCGCCTTCGCCTGACGCCGCGCCCAAGTCCGGCAAGAAGCCCTCTACCCCGCGAAAACCACAGACCGCGTCTGCGTGAAGTCGGCGGTGGTGACGAGGGTGGCGATGACGCGCGCGATCTTGGCGCCGCCGATCGATGACGGCTCGACCTCGTTGGCGTAGTCGGCATCGTCGGTGACGATCAGCCGAAGATCGATCAGCGGCAGCCCCCTAGCAAACGCCTCGCGGGTGATGATGTCGTTGAACACGGCAAGCCCGGTCGCCGGCGACCCTGTGCGTATCGGGATTCTTGTAGTTCGCCTCGTAGATGGTGCAGACCGCGGCCGGAAGCTTGGTCGCCAGCACGCCGTCGAGCATGGCGCGGTAGTTCGCCTGGAACTCGCCCCTGATCTTGCCGAGCCGGTCGAGCACGCCGGCGACCGAGCTCGCCTTCTCCTCCAGCATGTCCTTGTGCTTGAGCGCATCGTTGCCGCCGACGCTGACGACGAGATGGGTCGCGTCAGGTGGGAGCCGCTTGATCTGGCCTTCGATGTCTAGGGTGGTCGAGCCGTCGATCGCATTCAAGCTCGCCGTCCAGCCGGCGGGCAGATCGCGCGCTTGAGCTCCTCGATCACGTCGGGCCCGTCGCCGACATAGCGCTTGTTGTCGAAGATCGAGTTGCCGAGCAGCACGACATGCTTGGCGCCGCTGCCGCGGTCTCGGCGCGCGCGGGAAGCGCGGCGGACGTCGCCATCAGCGCCATGCCGGCAAGCAGCGTGCGGCGGGTTGCTTTGGGCTCGGTCTCATCTTTCATCGCGTCCCTCATCGTCATTGCCGGGCTCTGCCCGGCAATCCAGTACCCCAGGATGCCGGTTGTGGGCCATACGTTCGGTCTACTGATTACCCGCCTCGGCGGGTCATGACATTGGCTGCGATGTCGCGCTTGCGTGCCGCATAGCCGAACAGCAGGGCGATCACGGCGCCCAGCACCAGCGCCCCGGCGAGGAATAGAAGCGCGCCCATGAAGTCGCCCGACCCCTGCTTCATGATGCCGACGATGGTCGGTCCGGGGAAGAAGCCCGCTTCGCCACGCCGAGCAGGAAGCGCATGACGTAGAAGCTCGTCGTCCCGCTGACGAGCGCCATGGCGCGAGGCGATCAGCCCCCAGCTGATCATGATGCGCGCGATCCAGATGCGCGCGCCGAATCGTTGCAGCGCGAGATTGCTCGGCACCTCGAACAGCAGATAGCCGATGAAGAAGATGCCGGCGCCGGCGCCGAAGATCGTCGGCGTGAAGCCGAGATCTTCATTCATGGCGAGCGCGGCGAAGCCGACATTCACCCGGTCGAGAAAATTCACCGCATAGCAGAGGATGAGAAACGGCAGCAGCCGGCGCGCGGCCTTGGCGATGGCAATTCGTGCCGGTGCCTCCATCTGTTGTCTTCCCCTTTGTGCAGCCTGTGGTTGTCTCGTTTGTAATTTGACATACTCAAAGGCACAGGGAACAAGTCGCCTCCCCGTGGCTAACCAGAAAAAGAAAGGAGTCGGGGAAGGCTGAGTTGGGAAATTCACACGGGAGGCCTTCATGGAGCGTAGAGCATTCTTGCTTGGCGGCGCCGTCGCTGCCGCCGGACTGGTTGCCGAGCCTGCCTTTTCACAGTCCCCACCTGCCGCCGGCCAACCGCTGGCCCCCAGCGACATAGAGGCGGCAGTCGCCCGCCTTCGCAAGCAATTCCTCGCCGAGTTCGATCCCGCCTATGTCGAGAACGTCATCGTCCCGCATTTCCTGGTGAGCACCTATGACGGCGAGCGGCTGTGGCTGCCCATGATCAATGTCGAGTTCACCAAGGAGAACGCGATCCCCTACGATCTCTGGGGGCTGCTGAGCGAGACGTGGAAGCCGGCTCCCGAAGAGGGTGTCACCGTGTTCCTCCAGGGGCTGGAGAAGCGCGGACCGCATAACCGCCGCAAGCGCATCTACATGACGGCGCTGACGCCCGACCTCTACCGGCCGATGTACGGCGACAAGGTCGTCGCCTTCTTCGACAAGCTGCTCGACGACGCCAACGCCGGCAAGCCGCTGATGCGGCCATATCTGGAGAGCTATTTCGACCTCTATTGGGATTTGCATCTCGGCGTCAAACCCGACGCGATTCCGCAACAGGTCCACGACATCGGCCAGGCGTTCAACACGGTCTTGGCCTATCGCGATCCGACCCAGAAGATCGTCTACGACAACTACCTGACGGTCAGAGCCAACCTCGCCTTCCTCAAGAAATGGATCGACGACCGGCTCGCCGACATCGAGAGCGGCAAGACGCCGAATCCGGAGAAGACGCTTCGCCTGGTACTGGCTCAAGAACGCGGGCGACGGCGAGTACTTTCGCCCACAAGGACGTGGTGTTCGAGGTGTTCCACAATTTCGTGGCGCTCAGCCAGTGGGGCAACTCGCTCTACAACATCATGCTCAAGCTCGCCACCGACACCGGCGATCCCGCCACCCGCGCCTGGTTCAAGAAGACCATGGAAGGCAAGCCCGACGACGCGGCCGGCGAGGCCTTCACGCCGCTCGAGCGCTTCGTCATGGAGCTGTTCCGCACCATCTCGCCGAACGGCGGCAGCATCTCGGCGATGACCGAGGTGCGCACCCCGCCCTATCAGCGGCACGGCTACGTCGTCAGCCCGCATACCTCGACGAGCATGGACCCGGTGCATTGGAAGGATCCGGAGAAATTCAATCCGGATCGCTACAAGACCGCGCCGACCAGCCACGAGATCAACGAGGAGAAATGCGAGCAGATCGGCTTCGCCAAATGCCCGTTCTCCAGCGAGCCGTTCGACGTGGCCGACGGACGCAAGGCGGCGATCAGCAATAGCGGCTTCGGCACGGTCTACGGCATCGTCGACGGCAAGCCGCTGCCGGTCTGCGACTATGCGGGCTTCGCGCCGTTCGGCTTCGGCTATCGCCGCTGCCCCGGCGAGCAGCTCACCATTCAGGTGTTCGAGGATTTCCTGCGCAAAGTGTGGAAGGACGGGCTCCAATTCCACAAGCTCGACATCGCCAATCCGGAGCCGTTGCCGATCGGACCGACCACCGTCATCGGCGACAATGTCGGCTTCACCCGCTCGACATAGCCACTACGCACAGCCTAGCTTTTTTGTCGTCTCGTTTTACCAGAGAAGGAACGTCAATTATGAACCATCGCGCGACATTGCTTATCGTCCTCGCCATGATTGTCTTCACCGCCGGCTCGGCCATGGCACCGGCAAGAGACAATGCGCCGAGGATTACCGCAGGTTCTGCAGCCAGTGGGGGCTTGAAACCAGAGGTCTGGAAAACTGCATGCGCAGCCACGGCGACCAGCTGAGCAAGCGCTGCGTCAAAGGATTGATCGCTGCCGGCGCCGTCTCGCAGGCCGAGGTCAATCGCCGTAGAGCCGCCATCGGCCGCTAAGCCAAATCATCAAGGGAGGACATACGATGAAGAGAGTGTTGGTTGCCGCAGGGATCGCTGCCGCCCTCATTGTTGCTGGCCATGCCGCGCAGGCGGCAAGCGCGTTCGAGAACTGCACCGTCGTCAGGGCGACGGCAGATGCCCGAAACCCACAGGTTTCGACCGATCGGGCGCTGCACAGACTTCGGCGCTACATCGCCGATCATTTGAGCAGCCCGGGCGGCAAGTCGGTCGGACCGACCTCGACCCATTGCATCCGCAATGCCTGCGAGGCCTCGGCCATCGTCTGCCATCACTAGCTGAAACACCTGGGATGAATTCAAGTCCGCCCGCGGCGGCGGTCTCGTGTACACTCCCAACTCACCTAGTGCGTAAGCGAGCGTGCATCCGAATGTTCTGTCTCAAGATGAGGAGCAGGCCAATGAAGGAAATCGATCGCCGCAGCGTGCTCACCGGACTGTTGTGTGGTGCAGCAGTTGCCAGTGTCGGCGTGTCCATCCTGCCTAAGATGGCGCAATCCACGCCTTTGATGACGGCCGCCAAGGAGGGCATCACCAAGCCCGAGGCCCTCGTCGAGGAGGCCCGCGTCGTCGTGTATGTGGGGCCACGCCGTCACCATCATCGTCACCGCCACCGCCGCTGGCGTTGCCGGTGGCACCGGGGACGTCAGATCTGTGGCTGGCACTGGTAGCCGCATCGCTCGGACGTTCATTAGCAAGTTGTCGTTCCGCGTCGCCATGATCGGCCCTCGATGAATCGTGCCCCCGTCCTTGTGGATCTAGCGCTGCAAGGCGGGGGTGCGCACGGCGCCTTCACCTGGGGCGTGCTCGACCGGCTGCTCGAGGAGCCCTGGCTCCGCATCGAGGGCATCTCCGGCACCTCGGCCGGGGCGATGAACGCCGCCGTGCTCGTCGATGGCTTTGCCGAAGGCGGAGCTGCCGGCGCCAGAGCGCGGCTCGAGCGCTTCTGGAAGGCCGTCTCCGACGCGGCTTTGCTCAGCCCGTTCCGGCGGAGTCCGCTCGACGTGCTGCTCGGGCGCTGGACGCTCGACACGTCGCCGGTGTTCCTCGCCTTCGACCTCATGGCGCGGGTGTTCTCGCCCTACGATCTCAATCCGCGCGGCGTCAATCCGCTGACCGGCATCCTCGCCGACTGCATCGACTTCAAGCGCATGGCCAAAGCCCCGATGAAGCTGTTCGTCACCGCCACCAATGTGCGGAGCGGCCGCGGGCGGGTGTTCCGCAATGCAGAGGTGACGCCGGACGTGCTGCTCGCCTCGGCCTGCCTGCCGACGATGTTCCAGGCGATCGAGATCGACGGCGAGCCGTATTGGGACGGCGGCTTCGCCGGCAACCCGACCATCACGCCGCTCATTCGCGAATGCGCTTCGAGCGACACCATCCTGGTGCAGGTCAATCCGGTGAACCGGCCGGGCACGCCGCGCACCGCCCAGGAGATTCTCAACCGCGTGAACGAGGTGTCGTTCAATGCCACGTTGCTGAAGGAGCTGCGCATGATCGCGCTGCTCCGCCAGGTGTCGGATCCGGGCAACAGCGAGGGTGTGCGGTGGGCAGGGATGCGCATCCACCGCGTCGCGAGCGAGATGATGACCGGCCTTGGCTATTCCTCCAAGCTCAACGCCGAATGGCCGTTCCTCACCATGCTGCGCGACGAGGGCCGCAAATCGGCTGACGCGTTCCTGGCCGCGCATGCGACCGATCTCGGCGTGCGCTCGACGCTCGACCTCGACGCGTTGGCCGACCAAGTCTGACGCGCGATGGGACTTCTAGGCATACTCGTCGCGCTTGGCCTGCTGATGTGGCTGTCCTTTCGCGGCTGGAGCATCCTCATTTTGGCGCCCGCCGCGGCGCTGATCGCGGCTGCTGCGGCCGGTGAGCCGCTGCTCGCGCACTGGACCCAGACCTTCATGGGCGGCGGGGCGGCGTTCCTCGCGCAGTTCTTTCCGCTGTTTCTGCTCGGCGCGCTGTTCGGCAAGCTGATGGAGGATAGCGGCTCGGTCGAGGTGATCGCCCGCTTCATGACCGAGACGCTCGGGACCGGCCGCGCCGTGCTGGCCGTGGTCTGGCCGGCGCGATCGTCACCTATGGCGGCGTCAGCCTGTTCGTCGCGATTTTTGTCATCGCGCCGATGGCGCAGGGCCTGTTCAGGCAGGCCGACATCCCGCGCCGTCTCATGCCGGCGGCGATCGCGCTCGGCACCATGACCTTCACCATGTCGGCGCTGCCCGGAACGCCCGCCCTGCAAAACGCGATCCCGATGCCGTTCTTCGGCACGACGCCGTTCGCCGCTCCCGGTCTCGGCATCATCGCCGCCGCCATCATGCTCGGCTTCGGCCTGTGGTGGCTCGGACGGGCCGAGGGCGCGGCGCGCCGCGCGGGCGAGGGTTATGCTGCGCACGGCACCGAGATGCCGATCGACGACCAGCAGCTTCGCGAGCGCGCCACGGTCGCCAGCGAATTCGATCCGGCGGAAATTCCGCACGGGCAACACGCGAAAGCGCCGCCGGGAATCCTCATCGCGCTGTTGCCGCTGTTCGTGGTCATTCTCGTCAATCTCATCATGAGCATCTTCGTGCTGCCGCGGCTCGACACTAGCTTTCTCGCCGAGGAACGCTGGGGCGCGACGTCGCTCGCCGCGGTCGGCGGGGTGTGGGCCGTGGTGGTGGCGCTGTTCGCAGCCATCCTGGCGCTGATCGCCTGCAACTACCGCCGCCTGCCGTCGCTCAGGGCAAGCGTGGATGCTGGCGCCAACGCCTCGGTGCTGCCGGCGATCAGCGTCGCGAGCCTGGTCGGGTTCGGCGCCGTGATCGCGGCGCTGCCCGCCTTCACCCTGGTGCGGGACTGGGTCCTGTCGATCGAAGGCGGGCCGCTCGTCTCGCTCGCCATCGCCACCAATATCCTGGCGGCGCTGACCGGCTCTGCCTCTGGCGGCCTCACCATCGCGCTCGACGCCTTGGGCGAGACTTATCTCCGTCTCGCCGCCGAGCACGGCATCGAGCCCGCGCTGCTCCACCGCGTCGCCGTGATGAGCGCCGGCACGCTCGACAGCCTGCCGCATAACGGCGCCGTGGTGACGCTGCTCGCGGTCTGCGGCGTGAACCATCGCGACGGCTATCTCGATATTTTCATGGTCGCCATCGTCGGCGCGCTGATCGCGCTCGCTGCTGTCATCGTGCTTGGTTCGGCGATAGGATCGTTCTAGCGCTGCATTGGAGGGATTTTTGGCAATTCTCACAACGCATCCGGTCTCCATCTCGCGCGTATGGCGAGCAGTGCTGCTCGGCGTGGTGCTCACCGCGATGCTTGCCGCATGCAACGAGAAGGATGACGCCGCCGAGCAGGCGCCGCGTCCGGTCCGCACCGTCACGCTGGAAAAAAGCGAGGCCGGCGTTCCGGTGGTTTTGACCGGGCGCATCGAGGCGCTCGACGAGGCATCGCTCGGCTTCAGAATCTCCGGACGCATGATCGAGCGCACCGTCAATGTCGGCGACCGGGTCGAAGCCGGGCAGCTCTTGGGGCGGCTCGAGGCGTTCAACGAACTGAATGCCTTGCGCGCGGCGAAAGCCAATCTGGCCGCGGCGCAAGCCAAGCTGACCCAGGTGAGCAATCATTTCGATCGGCAACAAACGCTGCTCGGGCAGGGCTGGACCACCCGCGCGAATTTCGATCAGGCGAAGCGTGAGATGCAGACGGCGGAAGCGCAGGTCGAGACCGCCGAAGCGCAATTGGAGGCCGCGCACGATCAAGTCAGCTTCACCGAGCTCAAGGCCGACGCGGAGGGCGTCGTGACGGCCATCGGTGCCGAGCCTGGCGAGGTCGTTCAGGCCGGTCAGTGGGTCGTCAGGCTTGCGCGCCAAGGCGGCCGCGATGCGGTGTTCGACGTCCCCGCCCAAGTCTTGCGCTCGGCGCCAAGCGATCCCGTGATCGATGTGCGCCTCACCGAGGATGCGTCGGTCACCGCGCGCGGCCGTGCGCGCGAGGTCTCGCCGCAAGCCGATCCCGTCACCCGCACGTTCCAGGTCAAAGTCGGGCTTACCGATCCGCCTGAGGCCATGCGGCTCGGGGCCACGGTGACCGGCACCCTACAGATGGATGCCGTTCCGATGATCGAGATCCCGGCTTCTGCCTTGACTCAGTTCAACGGCCAGCCTGCCGTCTGGGTCGTCGATCCTGTCACGCTCACGGTCGCGACGAGGAACGTCGAGGTGCTGCGCTTCGATCCTGCAACCGTCACCGTCTCGCAAGGGCTCGATACCGGTGACATCGTCGTGACCGCTGGCGTGCAGGCGCTTCGTCCTGGCCAGAAGATCAGGCTGCTCGGATCGGAATCATGAAGCAGTTGAATCTCTCGGAGTGGGCGCTCAACCACCGCTCGCTCGTCGTCTACATCATGCTCATCGCCGTCGCCGCCGGGGTGCTCTCTTATTTCCGGCTGGGGCGCAACGAGGACCCGACCTTCATCATCAAGACGATGGTCGTGAAGGCCGCCTGGCCCGGCGCGACGGTCGAAGACACGTTGAATCAGATCACCGAGCGGCTCGAGCGCACGCTGGAGGAGACGCCCCACCTCGATTTCCTGCGCAGCTACACGACTGCGGGCGTGACGACGATCTTCGTCAACCTCAAGGGCAGCACATCGGCGAGCGAGGTGGCCGACACCTGGTACCACGTTCGCAAAAGCATCGCCGACATCCGCCACACGCTGCCCGCCGACGTTCAAGGGCCTTTCTTTAACGACGAGTTCGGCGACACGTTCGGCATCATCTATGGCTTCACTTCTGATGGCTTCACGCGGCGGGAGCTGCGCGACTACGTCGAGGACGTTCGCGCCCGGCTGCTCGGTCTGCCTGACGTGTCGAAAATCGAGATCCTCGGCGCGCAGGACGAGCAGATTTTCATCGAGTTCTCGATGAAGGAGCTCGCCAGCCTCGGCATCGACCGCGGCGCTTTGATCGCCGCGTTGCAGGCCCAGAACATCGTCAGGCCTGCCGGCGTCATCCAGACCGGAAATGAATCCGTCTCGATCAGAGTTTCCGGCGCGTTCCGCTCGGAGCAGGACATCGCCGGCGTCAATTTTGCCATTGGCGGACGCATGCTCCGCTTGAGCGACATCGCGCGCATCCGCAGGGGCTATGTCGATCCGCCGCAGCCGCAATTTCGCGTCAACGGCGAGCCGGCGATCGGCCTCGCAATCGCCATGCGAGACGGCGGGGACATTCTCGCGCTCGGCGACAACATCAAGCGGGCGATGAGCAAGATCACCGCCGATCTGCCGCTCGGCATTAAGCCCAAGCTGGTCGCCGATCAGGCGGCCACGGTCGAAAGCGCCATCGCCGATTTCATGACCTCGCTCTGGCAGGCGGTGGCGATCATCCTCGTCGTAAGCTTCATCAGCCTCGGCATCCGCCCAGGTTTGGTGATCGCGCTGTCGATTCCCTTGACGCTGGCAATCGTCTTTTCGGTCATGGAGCTGGCCGGCATCGACATGCAGCGCATATCGCTTGGCGCGCTCATTATCGCTCTGGCATTGCTCGTCGACGATGCGATGACCACCACCGACGCAACGCTCAACCGGCTCGCCGAGGGCGACAACATCGTCGATGCGGCGACCTTCGCGTTTCGCACCTACGCCTTTGCCATGCTGGCCGGCACCTTGGTCACCATCGCCGGATTTGTCCCGGTCGGTTTTGCGGCAAGCTCGGCCGGCGAATACACGTTCTCGCTATTCGCGGTGGTCAGCATCGCGCTGATCGTGTCGTGGTTCGTCGCCGTGATCTTCGCCCCGCTGCTCGGCGTCCTCATCCTGACGCCGCCCAAGGCCAAGCCTGACAAAGACGACGGCAGAATCCTGCGTTGGTACCGGGGCCTGCTCACGGGTGCGGTGCGGGCAAAATGGCTGACGATCCTTGTCATCCTAGCGCTGTTCGTCGCCTCAGTGCTTGCCATACCGCTGATCCCCAATCAGTTCTTTCCTTCGTCCGATCGGCCAGAGCTGCTCGTCGATCTGACCTTGCCGCAAAACGCCTCGATCCAGGCGAGCGAGACGATGGCCGAGCGTTTCGATGCCGTGCTCAAGGGCGACGCCGATGTCGAGCGTTGGAGCACCTATGTCGGCCGGGGCGCCATTCGCTTCTACCTGCCGCTCGACGTCCAGTTGCCAAACGACTTCTTCACCCAGGCGGTCATCGTCGCCAAGGACGTGCACGCGCGGAAGCGGCTCAAGGCCAAGCTTGAGAGGGTCTTGGCCAACGAGTTTCCGAGCGTCGTGGCACGGGTCTCTCCGCTCGAGCTCGGTCCGCCGGTCGGCTGGCCCGTGCAATATCGCGTCAGCGGTCCCGAGCTGATTCAGGTGCGCGAGATCGCCGTCAAGCTCGCCCAGGTCGTGGCGACCGACGCTGATGTCAAGAACGTCAATTTCGATTGGATCGAGCCGGCGCGCGAGGTCCGCATTCAGATCGACCAGGACGAGGCGCGGCTACTCGGTCTCAGCTCAGAGGCGCTTGCCGGTGTGCTGAACACGGTCATATCGGGCATCTCCATTTCCCAGGTGCGCGACGACATCTATCTGGTCGATGTCGTCGTCCGCTCGACTGACGATGAGCGCGCCTCGCTCGCGACGCTCCGCCAATTGTCGATTCCTTTGCCAAACGGCCGCACGGTCCCGCTCAGTCAGTTCGCCAGTTTCGAATACGCCCAGGCCGCTCCGGTCGTGTGGCGCCGCGACCGCGTTCCAACGTTGACGGTGCAGGCCGACGTGAGAGCAGGCGCCTCGCCCGAGACGGTGGTGACATCGCTTGCGCCCGCCGTCGAAGCTTTGGCCAAGACGCTACCGGCGTCCTACGTGATCGACGTCGGCGGAACGGTCGAGGAGAGCAAGAAGTCGCAGGCCTCGGTGATCGCCGTGGTGCCGCTCATGCTGCTCATCATGATCACCGTCCTGATGTTTCAGCTGCAGAGCTTTGGGCGCCTGTTCGTGGTGCTGAGCGTGGCGCCGCTGGGGTTGATCGGCGTGGTGGGGGCGCTGCTCCTGTCGGGCCGGCCGCTCGGCTTCGTGGCGATACTCGGGATTCTGGCGCTGCTTGGCATGATCACCAAGAATGCGGTGATTCTGATCGGCCAGATCGAAGCTGAGCGCGCGCAAGGCAAGCCCGTCCTACAAGCGGCGATTGACGCGAGCAGCGCCAGGTTCAGGCCGATCGTGCTCACCGCCATATCGACTGTTCTCGGCATGATTCCCATCGCTCCCACGGTGTTCTGGGGCCCCATGGCGTTTGCGATCATGGGCGGACTGCTGGTGGCGACGGTGCTCACCTTGATATTCTTGCCGACATTGTACGTGGCGTGCTTCGGCAACGGCGATAAGTCGCGCGCCGAGCCGTCGCCCGCCCAAGCAGGATAGGTTGATCGCATGCAAGACTCTCGGCGCAACGACCCGCGAGCCGATGTGAACGCAGAGCGCGGAACCATAGAGCTTCGCGTAAGCGATCTGTCCCAGCTTCTACAGCGAGATCCCCAGCCGTTGGGCGACGGGTCGCTGACCGCCGAGGCTGAGAACTACATTCTCAGAAAGGCGAAACGGCTCCCGGCACATCAGCCGATTCGTCTCCTCATCGACGTGCCTCCTGATGCCACCAATCCGGCCGCCATGTCGGGTGTCGCCGGGGCCATCACCAATCATTTCAAGGTTCGCGCCAATGAGGAATCTCAGGACGTAAGAGAGTTGTTCCGCTACGGACGCAAGGCCCTTTTGATCGGCTTCGTGACGCTCTCCACGTGTTTGTTCATGGCCTGGTATTTCTCGTACAACCTGACGACCCGCCCGATCACGCGCCTCATGCAGGAAAGCTTCATCATTCTCGGCTGGGTTTCCATGTGGCGGCCGATCGAGATCTTTCTCTACGACTGGCTGCCGCTCGACCGCCGGAGAAAGCTTTGCCTGCGCCTCGCCGAGGCGAAAGTGACGGTGGAGAGAAGGCGGGCGGCGATAAGCTGACCGCAGGCAAGCGGCCTTCGCCAGGGGGTTTTCAGCGGAGGCCGATCCCCGGGAATCGGGTTAACATCGGCACCGGTGGGATCAACCGCTGTCTGGAGGAAATACAAATGGCGATGACAATGGCACAAGCGTCGGCCGCCATGCGCGATGCCATGCGCGAGACGGTCAAGCGTTATTCGACCTGGTATCTGCTTGAGGGTGTGTTTCTGGTGATCGCCGGCGTGCTCGCGCTGGTCTATCCCTACGTGGCGTCAGTCGCCCTGGTCTTTCTGATTGGCTGGATCCTGATCATCAGCGGCGTGCTGCAAGGCATCGGCCTGATCGGCGCCAAGGACGGTGCCGCATTTCTGGCTGCAGCTCATCTCGGCGGTGCTGGCGATCGTGATCGGCCTGTTGCTGCTCCGCAATCCGAATGCCGGATTGCTGATCATGACGGTGCTGCTGATCGTGTTCTTCATCGTCGAGGGCTTCTCCAAGATCATCTTCGCCCTCAACATCAGGCCGGTCACGGGCTGGGTCTTTGTGCTGCTCAGCGGCGTCATCGGTATTCTGCTCGGCGCCTATCTGTGGAGCAGCATGCCGCTCAGCTCGGAATGGGTGCTCGGCGTTCTGCTCGGCATTCAGCTGATCTGCGAGGGCGCCGCGCTCGCCTTTCTCGCCTGGATGATCCGCAGCAGCTGATCTTTGTCCTCATGCTGAGGAGCAGGCGAAGCCTGCGTCTCGAAGCATGAGGCCCGACCGCCTCACCCTTCGAGCCGGCCGCGTTCCGCGGCCTCCTCAGGGTGAGGAACCGCGAATGCGATTACTGGTAAGGGCATGGTCTGCCCTGGCAAGACGCTGGAGCAGGGCGCCGGGCCTCTCTCCGGCGCGCCTGCTCCAGGTCTCGCTAAGGACTAGGCGTTTCCTCGACGTAGCGCGAATACACCCAGCCCGTCTCAGACGTGGCAGGATCTGTGACTTGCACCCAATTGCCCTTGCGGCCGGCGACGCGAAGCTTGGTGCCCTTCTCGGCGACCTTGACGGTCTCGGCCGTCGATGACGGCGCGGTCCGCAGATTGGCGTAGCTCGACATGGCGACCCATTCGTCCTTGCCGACAAACGCCCCATCGGGAGCGCCCGAGACCGTCACGGCAGGCAGGGCGGGGTCAGGCGCGGGCGTCGCCTCCGCCACCGGTGCCACGGCAGCCGGCGCAGGTGAGGGTGCCGGTTGAGGCGCCGAGTGGTTGGCCAGTTGATCGCGCAGCTCGGCCAGCTTGGCATCGCCGTC
Source organism: uncultured Alphaproteobacteria bacterium (assembly GCA_963791255.1). GTDB lineage: Bacteria > Pseudomonadota > Alphaproteobacteria > Rhizobiales > Methyloligellaceae > Methyloceanibacter. The sequence continues at coordinate 38,203 of CAWBSA010000009.1, forward strand.
ATCGACCCCGAGCTGCTTCGCGCGCTCGTACCAGGCGATTGCCTCCTTGGGGTCGGCCTTGATGCCCTGCGCGCCGATCTTATCGATGAACGCCTGATCGTAGGTCGCCCCGACCATGAGCGCTGCCTGCCCGCTGCCCGCCTCTGCCGCGCGCTTGAAATAGGCGCGGGCCCCGGCGAAGTAGCCGACATCGATCATCTTCTGGCCATGGGCGATCAGATCGTCGATGCGCCCGCTTTCGCTGGCGCGGAGGATCAGCGCCTGTTTCGGGTCGGGCGCGATGTCGAGCCGGGTGATGGCGCTCGCCAGGATCGTCCCGTCGGCGGCAACGAGGTCGATATGAAGGTCCGAGGCACCCGTGGCACCCGGAGGCACGCGAAGTCGCAAGTCCCCGATCTCGTCGGGCCTGAGGCTCCACTCGGTCTCGCCATAGGGGCGGCCTTGCGAGAAGGTGGCGCCTTCGGGCATGGCGCGGATCGCGACCACGCTCCGCGACGGCAGCACCTCGTCGGTATCGAGCGTCACATCGAACGCGACTTCCTCGCCGGCCTTCGCCACTAGCTTGACCGGAGCGGTCAGCGCGATGTCTGGCTCGATCCGCGTGGTCGTCTTGGGAATGGACGGCGTTGCCGCGACCGAAGCCTGCTGACTCGTTGGTGCTTGAGCGTCGTCACCAGCAGTGATGGGACCGTTCAGACCGGGGAAGCTCACCCCGCTCCGCCACAGCACCATCAGGAGCAGCGCCGCCGGAATGAGCGACACGACGCTCAGAGCGGTGATCACCCACCGGTTGACCGATGGGTCGCGGCGGGCTTCGGCGGCTCGCTGGAGAATCACCGTCGGCTCGATCAGAGGCTCGCCCGCGCCGGCGGCGAAGCCCTTCTGCGCCTCGGGGGCGAAGCGCTCGGCCATCGACGACACGGTCGCCTCGCCCCCTTGCTTTGGTTCCCCGCGAATCTCCGTGCGGACTTCGGTGGCGAGACGATCCGCGAGACGTCGCGGCTTCGCCAGTTCAGATGGACTGAGCGCCCATTGGCCCATGGCACCCTCCTACGCGATACACTCGAAACAAAGGGACTGGACGGCCAACCGGCCGCCAGCGACTAGCGTCAGTTGCTGCCGCTATTGGCAGCTTGGCTCTTGCTCCATTCGACAAACGCCCGGAACAAATCGGCGCGCTCGGCATCTGAGAGCGGGGCGCCGCTCGCCGGCGATGCCTGCGCCAGGAACGTGTCGAAGCGCTTGGCATCGCCGCCGGCGCCGCTACCGCGCTCGGCCACGGTCCGCTTGGCCTGGTCGATCCAGCTCTGCGCCGCCGGCGAGCGATGCCAGCCCTCGAGCGTCGCGGCGAAATTCACCTCGCGCCATTTGGGGTGACGCGGCGCCTTCAGGAACTGATCGAAATTGTCGAAGAAGGCGTCGACGAACTTGCCGATCTTGCGAGAGCGCGTGCCGTCGTCGGTCCAGTTGAACGACACCAGCACGGCGCAGACGGCGACGGTATCGACCCGCTTTCCCTCGCCGATCAGCTCAGGATAGTCGTCATGGGTCAGCGTCGCCGGATAGTAGCTGTCCTCGAGCTCCTTGGCGTAGGGCACGGCGAGCAGCTTGAGCCCGCTCGTGTCTCTGAGATTGGCGAGCACCGGTGCCGGCTTGCCGGTCACCACGATGGTGGCGGCGATCTCGCCCGATTTCAGCTTTTGCAGCGCTTCGGCGTCGCCGAGATGGACCTGCTTCACGTCGATGCCGAGCGCCTCGAACACGAGGCGCCCGGTGATCTCGGTGCCGCTTCCTTCGGCGCCGAAATTGACCGGGCGGCCTTTCAGCTCGGCGACCGAGTTCACGTTCTCGCGCACGAGGATGTGCATCTCCTCGTTGAACAGCTTGGCGACATAGGCGATCTGGTCGATGAAGTTCGGCCCGAGCTCGCCGGTCTTGGCGTAGTATTTGAGGATGTTGGCCTGAGTGATGCCCATGTCGACGCCGCGCAGGAACATTACGTCCTTGATGTTCTGCTCAGGGCCTCGGCCGACCATCGGCACGATGCGCATGCCCTGGACTGCGCTCAGCACCTCGGCGATGTCCTGCACGACGGCGAGGTCGGTGCCGGTCGAGCTGCCGGCCATGATCGTCACGACGTTCTCGTTCATGCGCGAGCGATAATTCTCACGCACGCTGTCGGACGTCCGGGTGGCCCCGGCGTCGGTCTTGGCCGCGACCTCGGTCTTCGCCTCGGACTTGGCTTCGTCCTTGGCCTTGGGCGCAGCGACCGCGGTGTCGATCAGTACGAGCTGGGCGAGCAGACAGAGTCCGCACGCGAGGGCAATACGCATGACACTTCCCTCTTCGGCGCGCGTGACGCACGGACTGACGCATCAAGCCGGCGCGCGCTGACGGATCGATGCCTGATGCAGCAATGTGATGATGCTTGCGGAGGAACGTTCGCGGGCCGATGAGCGCCCGACATTTCCCCCGTCGTGCTGCTATCCCTCTGGCGCCGATGGAATGTGATATTCTTGCCGCTGTCAAGTATCAGTCGGATGCTTCACGATAAGACCTTAATATTGCCACGGGTTGGCCAGAATCTATCGTAGATAGGCAAGAATAAGGCCACAGATCATCTGATCGCAAAGCAACGAAAACTTCAACGTTACAGCATTTAAGCCGCACCGATTGAAGTTTTCCCTGCGCCAAACCAGTTGCCTGCTCCGTGGCAGGCGAGCGGTCTGGCACAGGTCAACGTGCTGATGTCGATTGGGTTCCCAGAGGGGGAAGCGAATGACCTGGCAGGAGCGCCCCTAATCGGCGTCCATCTTGAGCGCGGCGATGAACGCCTCTTGCGGGATGTCGACGCGGCCGAAGCTCCGCATCTTCTTCTTGCCCGCCTTCTGCTTGTCGAGCAGCTTGCGCTTGCGGGTGATGTCGCCGCCATAGCATTTGGCGGTCACGTCCTTGCGCATGGCGCTGATCGTCTCGCGCGCGATCACCTTGCCGCCGATCGCCGCCTGGATCGGGATCTTGAACAGGTGCCGCGGGATCAAATCCTTGAGCTTCTCGACCATGGCCCGGCCGCGCGCCTCGGCACGCCCGCGATAGACGATGATCGACAGCGCATCGACCGGCTCGTCGTTGACCAGGAGCGACATCTTGACGAGCTCGCCCGCCTCGTAGCCGATGATGTGATAGTCGAACGATGCATAGCCCCGCGAGACCGATTTCAGCCGGTCGTAGAAATCGAACACCACCTCGTTCAGCGGCAGCTCGTAGACCAGCATGGCGCGGCTGCCGGCATAGGTCAGGTTCTTCTGCCGCCCGCGCCGGTCCTCGCACAGCTTGAGCACCGCGCCGAGATATTCGTCGGGCACGAGGATGGTCGCCTCGATCCACGGCTCCTCGATTTTGGCGATCTTCTGCGTCTCGGGCATGTCGGCGGGATTGTGCAGCTCGATCATCGTGCCGTCGGTCAGATGCACGCGATAAATGACGGACGGCGCCGTGGCGATCAGGTCGATATTGAACTCGCGCTCGAGCCGCTCGCGGATGATCTCGAGATGCAACAGCCCGAGAAAGCCACAGCGGAAGCCGAAGCCGAGCGCTGCCGAGGTCTCCATCTCATAGGTGAAGCTCGCATCGTTCAGGCGCAGCTTGCCGACCGCCTCGCGCAGCGCCTCGAACTCGCTCGCATCCACCGGAAACAGGCCGCAGAACACCACGGGCTGCGCCGGCTTGAAGCCGGCAAGCGGCGCTGCGGCCGGCTTCTTCTCGTCGGTGACGGTATCGCCGACGCGCGTGTCGGCCACCTGGCGGATCGAAGCGGTGAAGAAGCCGATCTCGCCGGGTCCCAAGCGGTCGCGCATTTCCTGCTTGGGACGGAAGATGCCGACGCGGTCGATTCCGTAAGATCCGCCCGTGAGCATCAGCCTGATGCGCTGGCCCTTGGTGAGCGTGCCGTCGAAGATGCGCACCAGCACGACCACGCCGAGATAGGAATCGTACCAGCTGTCGATCAGGAGCGCCTTCAGCGGCGCATTGGCGTCGCCCTTGGGCGCCGGCAGGCGATGCACGATCGCCTCGAGCACCTCCTCGACGCCCTTGCCGGTCTTGGCAGAGATCTCGAGCGCGTCGTGGGCGTCGAGCCCGATCACGTCCTCGATCTGCTGGCGCACCCGGTCGGGCTCGGACGCCGGCAGGTCGATCTTGTTCAGGACCGGCACCACCTCGTGATGGTTGTCGAGCGCCTGGTAGACATTGGCGAGCGTCTGCGCCTCGACCCCTTGGGTCGCGTCGACCACCAGCAGCGAGCCCTCGCAGGCGGCGAGCGAGCGGTTCACCTCATAGGCGAAGTCGACATGGCCCGGCGTATCGATCAGGTTCAGCTCGTAGAGCTCCCCGTCCTTCGCCCGGTAGTCGAGGCGCACGGTCTGCGCCTTGATGGTGATGCCGCGCTCGCGCTCGATATCCATGGAATCGAGCACCTGCTCCTTCATCTCCCGCGCCGTGAGCCCACCGCAGAGCTGGATCAGCCGATCTGCCAGCGTGGACTTGCCGTGGTCGATATGGGCGATGATGGAGAAGTTGCGGATGCGGGAAAGCGGCGGGACCTGCTGATCACTCATGCCGGGCTTGGTACGGGAGCATGGCGCTCAGGGTCAAGCGCGGCACGCCCAGAAATTACGGCGAAACGGTGGGCGCAACCGCCTCATTGTGGTAGCGGTTCGGTTCTAGACGTTCCTGGTTTTGGCGAATCTTAGAATTCAACGGAGGCGTTATGCTGAAGAAGATGCTGTTTGCCGCTCTCGCGACCGCGCTGGTCGCTGCCGTAGCTCTGCCGGTTCAGTTCACCCCGGCCGAAGCTGCGCTGACCTGCAAGGAAGCGGCTAAGGTCAAATACCCGGCCGACTCAAAAGAGCGCCACGCCTACAAGAAGGGCTGCAAGGCCGCTTGGAAGGCCGCCAACAAGGCCACCAAGGCCTAGTTGACGTTTTCTGCACCGGCAGATTTCGATCGTCGAAAGGGGCCCTCAGGCCCCTTTCCTTTTCAGCATCGGCGGCTGCCGATACACGGCTGTGCCGACTTTCGCGGGTGCGACATCGCGCTCGTCTCGCGTCGCCTAAGCACTTGAAGAACAACAATTCCTTTTGGGCACGGCTGATCAACTGAAAAGCAACGCCGTTTCTCCAAGCGGAAGTTCCGGGTTGACGAATTTTCCTCGCTAGGGCCTTATCGAGCCGCGTAACGTTGCGTAATCATTCACGGGAGTAACCGTATGCTTAAGAAAGTGTTTTTGGCCGCGGCAGTCTCGCTCATCATGGCCGGCGCCACGATGACCGTCTCGTCGGCCCCCGCGCTGGCCTGTGGCGCCTGTCACAAGGCCGCGAAGGCCAAGTTCCCGGACGATAAGACGGCCCGCAAGGCTTACAAAGAGCACTGCAAGGTCGTGCACAAGGCCTACAAGAAGGCCCACAAGAAGCATCATCTGTTCGGCAGCAAGTAGACGCCAGCCGTCTCGGTCTTTTGAAGAGATTGGAGCGATCCGCGCGAGCTTGGCTCAGCGGGTCGCCTCCAGCTTCGTGCTTCAGATCCCGGCGTACCACTCGTAGCCCAGATCTTCCCAGAAGCCGCCGTGGCCGTCGCGAATTGTCGCGATCTCGTCCACCGCCTCGATCCGCATCACGTATTTCGCCATCTTATAGCCGAGCTGGCGCTCGACGCGGAGCCTGAGCGGCGCGCCATGCGCCACCGGCAGCGTCTGATCGTTCATCTCGTAAGCGAGGATGGTTTGCGGGTGGAAGGCGTCAACCAGCGCGATCGACTCGTAATATTTGTCCTTCTCCTCGCCGGTATCGAACACGTTATCGGCGCAATAAAGCACGATGTAGCGCGCGTTCGGCTTGAGCTTCGCCTCGTCCAGCAGCGCGCCCAGCGGCACGCCCTTCCATTTGCCGATGCAGCTCCAGCCCTCGACGCAGTCGTGCCGCGTGATCTGGGTGCGTGACGGCATGGCGCGGAGCTCATCGAGCGAGAACGCGAGCGGCTGCTCGACCAGCCCGGCGATCTCGAGCTTCCAGTCGGCGAAGCCGGTCTTCACATGGGCGACATAGTCGGCCTCTTTCGGGTTGGTCGAGCCGTTCGCCTTGAACTCTTTGGAGAGATCGGTCTCGCTATATTCGCGCGCGAGCGCTTGCGGCGTGAGCAGCGCGCGCTGACTGACCCGCGTCAGGGTCTCGGCCGAGTCCAGCACGCGCTTGACCCAAGGCTGGTCGGATAGATCGTCGCAGCCGCCGAGCAGCGCCGTGCCGGCTGCGGCGAGCCCGCGAGCAAGAAAGCCGCGCCGATCGAGGGAATGCCCGCCGCTCATAACTTCTCCTCCGTGGGCTCGATCTCGTAGCGGCCGGTGATCATCGAGCGAAGGTTGTTCCAGACGCCCGAGATCAGCACCATGACGAGATGCACCACGACGAACAGCACGATGAAGCTCGCCGAGATGAAGTGAATGGTGCGCGCCGTCTGCCTGCCGCCGAGAATGTCCAGAAGGAGCGGGAAGGCTGCGTCCATGCCCGGCGACATAGCGAGCCCAGTGATCAGCATCAGCGGCAGAAGGACGAGCGCAACGAAGAGATAGGTCAGCTTTTGCAGCACGTTGTAGCGCTTGGCCTCCTCGCCCTTGGGGAACCTGAGCCGCGCATGCTCGGCGATCGAGCTGCCGATATGCTTGAGGTCTTCGCCGGTCGGGGCGAGGTCGCGGCGAAGATGGCCGCTGGCGAGGCTCCACGCGAGGTAGATGAGCCCGTTGGACAGGAAGAGCCACGCGAAGAAGAAATGCCAGCGCCGCCCCATCGAGAGGTCGCGATGGCCAGGCAGCGTCATCGACCAGGGGAAGCCGCGTTCATCGACGCTGCCGTCGGCGTCGATCGAGGCCCCGAGCACGCCGGTCGTGTCGAAGTCGTGGCCGAGGATAGTGGTGACGCCCTTGGCTCTGTCGCCCTCATCAACCTCGGACATTGCCACCAGCGGATGGTCGAAGGTCGATTTCGATCCGATATAGAGCGCGGGGTGAGCGTTGAAGATCTGCAAGCCGCTCATCAGGAGAAAGAGCAGCACCAGCGCGTTCAGCCAATGGGTGATGCGCACCGCGCCCGAATGGCGATAGATGACCTCTCGTTTCTTCATGGCCCTAACTACGGTGCGCCCGCGCGGTTGGATGCATGTTGGAGACTACGACGGCTTGCCCCAGATCTGCTCGAGCCGCTGGGCGCGGCCGCAGCCCCACTTGTAGTACTTATAAGCGACCGGATTCTGGTTGTGGTAATCCTGATGATAGTCCTCCGCCGCGGTGAAGGTCGTGCTCGGAGTGATCGCGGTCGCGACCTTCTGCTTGAAGCGATCGGCGATCTCCTGCTTGGTCTTCTCGGCGAGCGTCTTTTCCGCGTCGTCGCCGGTGAAGATCACGCTCTGATAGGCGCTGCCCTTGTCGCAGAACTGCCCGTCCGGGTCGAACGGGTCGATATTGCGCCAGTAATGGTCGAGCAGCGTCGCGTAGGTGACTTTTGCCGGGTCGTAGGTCACCTTGACGGCTTCCTTGTAGCCCTCGTGATTGCCATAGGTCGGATTGGGCGTGGTGCCGCCGGCATAGCCGGAGACCGTCTCGGTGACGCCGTCGACCTCGTCGAACGCCGCCTCCATGCACCAGAAGCAGCCGCCGGCGAAGATCGCCGTCTTGGACTCTGCCGCATGCGTGGCGGGCGACCCGAGCGCGATCACCAGCGCCGCGAGAAGAGCGGCCGTCAGCGCCGCGCAGATCCATCTCGCAATCATAAGGCCTCTCCAGCTTGGGTTTTGCGTGACCCTAAGCGGCGCCCCGATGCTGGCATAGTGGCTCTCGCGCGACCGTGAAATGAATTGATGGCCGCAGGCCGCCGATAAGCCCTTGGGCAGCCTCGCTCGTTTGGGCTATTCAAGAGCCATGCAACAGCGTCTGTCCTCACCCATCGGCGCGATCGGGCCGGCCTATGACGTGGTCGTGGTCGGCTCCGGCTATGGCGGCGGCGTCGCCGCCTCGCGGTTGTCGCGCGCCGGCCAAAGCGTCTGCGTCATCGAGAAGGGCAAGGAGTTCCTGACCGGGGAGTTTCCGAGCCGGCTGCCGGAGCTTCGCCGCGAGCTGCAATTGAACGGCGGCAAGATGCGCTCGGGCTCGCGTACCGGGCTGTTCGATTTTAGGCTCGGCGCCGACATCCATGTGCTGGTCGGCTGTGGGCTCGGCGGAGGCTCCCTGATCAATGCCGGCGTCGCGCTCAAGCCCGATGCCCGCGTGTTCGCCGATCCCGTTTGGCCCGACGAAGTCCGCGACGACGGGCTGCTGGCGCAGGGCTTCGAGCGGGCGGCGACCATGCTGCGACCGACGCGTTACGCGCGCGCCAAAGATTTGACCAAATATCGCGCGCTCGAGGCGGCGAGCGCCGGTCTCGCCAAGGCTCCGGTCGCGGCGCCCGTGGTGGTGAGCTTCGAGGAGACGGTCAATCCCGCCGGCGTCACGCAGCCCGCCTGCACGCTTTGCGGCGATTGCTGCTCAGGCTGCAATGTCGGCGCCAAGAACACCGTGGCGATGACTTATCTCCCCGACGCGCGCGCGCATGGCGCCGAGATCTTCACCGAGCTGTCGGTAAGCCACATCGCCAAGCGTGACGGCGGCTGGCGCATCCATTTCGGCCCCACCGACGCGAAGGACGGAACATCGAGCTTCGTCGACGCCAAGACCGTGGTGCTGGCCGCCGGAACGCTCGGCTCGACCGAGATCCTGCTCCGCTCGCGCGAGCGCGGCCTCGGCGTGTCGGACCGGCTCGGCATGAGCTTCTCGGCCAATGGCGACATCATCGCCTTTGCCCTTGGCGGCCGGGAGCGGGTGAACGGCATCGGCGTCGGCTTCCCGCCGAAATATATTGGCGACGCCGTAGGCGCCGCCGTCGCCGGGCAGATCGAGCTTCCCGACGCGCGTGATCTCGACCGCTCGATGATCGTGCAGGAGGGCGTGCTGCCTTCGGCGCTCGCCCCTCTGCTGCCCGTATTCTTCATCGCCGGCGGCAGGCTGCTCGGCGCGGCGCAGAGCCTGATCAAGGGCGTCTATCATGGGCCTCTGTCGCATCTGCACACCTTCTTCGTCGTCTCGCACGACGACGCGAAAGGTCGCATCAGGCTCGACAATGACAGCGCCAAGATCGAATGGCCGGGCGCCGGCACCGAGCCGGTCTATGGCAGGGTCGACCAGGCCCTGACCAAAGCGGCCGAGGCGGTTGGCGCGCGCTACATCAAGAGCCCGCTCGCCACCACCAGCATGGGCGTAAAGCCCGCGACCGCGCACCCGCTCGGCGGCTGCGGCATGGGTGAGGAAGCGGGCAGCGGCGTCGTCAACCACAAATGCCAGGTGTTCGACGGCAGGGGCGAGACCAGCGTCCACGCGGGGCTTTACGTCTGCGACGGTTCGGTGATCCCCCGCTCGATCGGGGTCAATCCGCTGCTCACCATTACCGCTCTCGCCGAGCGGGCCATGGTGCATCTTGCCCGCGACCGCAATCTCGGCTTCGATGCGGAAACACGCCTCCGTCAGGAGGCTGACCAGGCCCTGTCATAAGGACCCGCTGACCATGCAGCGCCGCTCGCTCAAGCTGATTGGGATCGGAGCGGCCTCACTCGCGCTGCTTCCCGCCGCCATACTCTATGCCGCGACCCGTGCCGCACCATGCGACTCGAGCGAGCTCACCGCCTCGATCGGCGCGAGCCCCGCCAAGGGGCCTGGGCTTGACCGCATGACCATCGTGCTGGTGGGTGATGCCGGGTTCAACCCAACCGACGCCGCGGTCGACGCCAAGGGCCTGCACAAGGGCAGGGCGGTCACGCCGTTCAAGGACATGACCTCGGGCATCGCGCGCGAGATCGACGGCGACCTCGCCTTCGTCAATCTCGAGACGGTGGTCACCGACCGCAACGATCTCAAGCCTGAGAGCAAGGGCAGCGGCAAGGAAGCGCCGTTCCACTTCAGAAGCCACCCGGCCGGGCTCAAGGCTCTCATCGATGTCGGTTTCAACCTGTTCTCGCTCGCCAACAACCACGCCATGGACTACGGCGATCAGGGTGTCGAGGAGACGCTCTATCACCTCGCTGTCGCCAACACCGAGCGCGCCATCGCCTATGCCGGGCTCGGCGCACTTTCGATGAGGCGATGAAGCCCGCCTGTCTCGATCTCGACGGCACGCGCATCGGCTTCGACGCGATCGGCATCATCACCGGCGATCTGCCGCAATACCGCGCGACCGCCGACAGCCCCGGCCAGGCGTCCTACCGCCAGCGCGAGGATTTCGAGGCGGTGGTGAACAAGCTCGCCGCGCTCCAGGCCGACTACCGCATCCTGTCGGTCCATTACGGGCTCGAGGGCCGCGTCGTGCCTGATGATAGGCAGCTCACCGACTGGCGCGGCTTCGCTGCCGGCGAGAAGGGCATCGACCTGATCGTCGGCCATCACCCGCATGTGGCGCAAGGCGTGGAGATCGACGGCAAGTCTCTGATCTTCTACGGGCTCGGCAATTTCCTGCATCCCGGCACAGCCGAGATGACCCGCTTCGGCGTCTGCCGCGACTACGGGCTGATGGCCAAGGTGCATCTCGCCCGCATCGACGGGAGCTGGCGTGTCGAGGCGATCGAGGCGATCCCGCTCACCAACACGCAAGAGAAGCCCGAGCGCTTCGCCGCGAAGGACGCCGAAACCCGGATCTACGCGCTCAACCATCTCTCAAGCGGTCTCGACGACGCGGGCAAGGGCTCCAGGGGCGTGCGCTTCACCCCGCAGTCCGACGGCTCGGGGCTCTTTTGCGCCGACGGCGCTGCGGCTCTGCGCGGCAAGGTCGGAACGCTTTGCCAGGGCTGGCTGCCCGCGGCTGAGCCGGACAAGCCGATCGCCGACAAGATCGCCGACGCTTGCGAGGACAAGCCGTTCTACGGCCGCCCCGCCACCGTCAAGCGACGCGCGCCCCGCCCCTCGCGTCCTGACGCACCGTCGCCGTTCCTCTTCGGCGGTTTGCGGCAGTTCTAGCGGCGGCGTGGTTGACGCCCGCCGCGATCGTCATGACGGAGCCAGTGGCGCGCTAGCCGCGCAGTTCGCCGCCGGTGGCTTTGATGACGGCGGCGACGATTTTGGCGGCGATCACCTCGATCTCGGCGTCGGTCAGGGTCTTGTCGCGCGGCTGGAGCGTCACTTCGATGGCAAGCGACTTCTTGCCCTCGGGCACGCCTTGCCCGGTGAACACGTCGAACACATTGACGCCGGCAATCAGCGCGCGGTCGGCGCTCGAAGCTGCGCGCACCACATCGCCCGCCGGCACGGCGCGGTCGAGCAGGAAGGCGAAATCGCGCCGCACGGCTTGCAGGTCTGACGCATCGAGCGCCGGCTTGGCCGTGCCCTTGCGCTTCGCGGGCGGGATCGCATCGAGATAAAGCTCGAAGCCGTCGATCGGCGTATCGACGCCGAGCTTAGCGAGCAGATCGGGGTGGAACTCGCCGAACATGCCGAGCACGGTCTTGGGCCCAAGCTTGAGCGCGCCCGAGCGGCCGGGATGGAACCAGGAAGGTGTCTCGCGGGCGACCGTGAGATTGGCTTGAGCGACGCCGAGGGCTGTGAGCGCCGCGATAGCGTCATCCTTCACGGCGAACACACTCGCGGGCGGGGCTTCTCCGGACCAATGCCGTCCCGATCCCGCAAAATTTGAATGCCCGAAGCGCACGCCAGAGGCGGCGACGAATTGGTCCTCAGGGGCCGTGCCGCGATAGGCCTGGCCGAGCTCGAACAGCGCGCCGTCGGCAAAGAAGCGGTCGCGGTTCCGTTGCGCCGCATTGATCAGCCCTGGCAGCAGAGAGGGCCGCATCACCGCAAGCTCGGACGAGATCGGGTTGCTCAAGACAAGCTCGGGCGCACCGCCGCCGAACAGCTTCGCGTGCTCGGGCGCGATGAACGACCAGGTGACCGCCTCGACCATCCCGCGCGCGGCGAGCAGCCGCCGCGTGAGCCGCTGCCGCTTCTGCGCTTCGGTCAGGACCGGCCGGGCCACGCCAGCCGCGCGCGGCATCGGCGTCGCCGGCACGTTGGCCACGCCGATGAGCCGCACCACCTCCTCGACGAGGTCGGAAGGACCGGTGATGTCGGGGCGCCAGGAGGGCGGGGTCGCCTCGATATGCTTGCCCTTGCCGTCGAGCGCGATGCCGAGCGCTTCGAGCATCTTTTTGATGGCGCTGGCGTCGAGATCGAGCCCACTCAGGCGTTTGACGATGCCGAGATCGAACTTGAAGGGGGCGTTAGCTTTGGGCGCCTCGCCGGCGATATCGACCTGGCTCGGCTCACCCCCGCACAGGTCGAGCACGTGCATCGTGGCAAGATCGAGCGCCGGCACCACGAAATCCGGCTCGACGCCGCGCTCGAACCTGAAGCGCGCGTCCGACTGGATGTTGAGCCGGCGTCCGGTGCGGGCGGTGCGCTTCGGATCGAAATAGGCGGACTCGATGAACACGTTGGTGGTTTGCCTCGGTGACGCCGGTGTCGGCGCCGCCTATCACGCCGCCCAAGCCCAGCACGGCGCGGTCGTCGGCGATCACACACATGTCGGCGTCGACCGCGTAGGTCTTGCCGTCGAGCGCGACGAGCTGCTCGCCCTGCCTGCCAAGCCGCGCGCGGATCGCGCCGTTCAGTCTTGTCGGCGTCATAGACATGCAGCGGGCGGGCGCGGTCGAACGCGATGTAGTTGGTGATGTCGACCAACGCATTGATGGGGCGCAAGCCGATCGCCTTGAGCCTATGTTGCAGCCATTCAGGGCTCGGACCGTTCTTGACATTGCGCACGATGCGCCCGGCGAAGATGGGGCAGGCCGAGGCGGTCCCTGCGTCGAACTCGAGCTCGATTGGAATCGAGTTGGCGAAGATGCCCTTGATTGGCTTGGGCTCGTCCTTTCTCAGCCTGCCGAGGCCTGCGGCGGCAAGATCGCGGGCGATGCCGCGCACGCCGAGGCAATCGGGCCGGTTCGGCGTGACGGCGATTTCGATCATTGCATCGTCGAGGCCGAGCGCGGCGGCCGCTGGGCTGCCGATCTCGGCGTCAGGCGAAAGCTCGATGATACCGGTGTGCTCGTCGGACAGCTCAAGCTCGCGCTCAGACAGCAGCATTCCGTTCGAACTCGACGCCCCTGATCTTGGCCTTGGTGAGCGTCAGGTCGATGCCGGGAATGTAAGCGCCGACAGGGGCGAACACGCCTTTCAGTCCGGCGCGTGCGTTCGGCGCCCCGCACACGACCTGCAGACGCTCGGTGCCGATATCGACCTCGCACACTTGGAGCTTATCGGCGTTCGGGTGCTTCGCCGCGCTCAGCACCTGCGCCACCGTGAACGGCGCGAGCGCGGTCGCTGGGTCGAACACCGCCTCGACCTCGAGCCCGATGCGGGTGAGCGTCTCGGCGATCTCCTCCACCTTTGCCATGGTGTCGAGATGCTCCTTGAGCCAGCCAAGCGTGAATTTCACGACAGTCCCCCGGCGAGAGTGGGGATGGCGAGGGGGGGAAAGCCGTAATGCTTCAGCCAGCGGACGTCGCCGGCGAAGAACGCGCGTAAGTCCGGCATGCCGTATTTCAGCATGGCGATGCGGTCGATGCCTAAGCCGAAGGCGAAGCCCTGATAGCGCTCGGGGTCGAGCCCGACATTCTTCAGCACGTTCGGATGCACCATGCCGCAGCCGAGAATCTCGAGCCAGCGGTCGCCCTCGCCGATCCTGATCTCGTCGCCCACCTTGGCGTAGCCGATATCGACCTCCATCGACGGCTCGGTGAACGGGAAGTGGCTGGCGCGGAAGCGCATCTTCACCTCGGGCACCTCGAAGAAGGCTTTGCAGAATTCCTCGAGCACCCATTTCAGATGGCCGAGATGCGTCTCCTCGTCGATCACCAGCCCCTCGACCTGATGGAACATCGGCGTATGGGTCTGGTCGGAGTCGCAACGATAGACGCGGCCCGGCGCGATGATGCGAAGCGGCGGCTTCTCTCTGAGCATGGTCCTGATCTGCACCGGGCTCGTATGCGTGCGGAGAACCGGGCGCGTGCCGTCGGGCATTTCCGCGAAATAGAACGTGTCGTGGTCCTGCCGCGCGGGATGCTCGGGCGGGATGTTGAGCGCGGTGAAATTGTTGAAGTCGGTCTCGATGTCCGGCCCCTCGGCGACCCCGAAGCCCATATCGGCGAAGATCTCGGTGATCTCGTCGGTGACCTGGCTCACCGGGTGGATGCGCCCCTCGGCGAGCGGGCCGTCGCGCACCGGAAGCGTCACGTCGGCGCGCTCGGCGGCGAGCTTCGCTCCGAGAGCGGCACCGGCCAGCATCCCGCGCTTCGCTTCGAGCGCCTCGCTGACGCTTGCCTTCAGGCTGTTGACCGCCTGGCCGTAGCTCTTGCGCTCATCCGGCGGCAGCGCGCCCAAGCCGGCCATCAGCTCGGAGACGCGGCCCTTGCGCCCGAGGGCTGTGATCCGCACCTCTTCGAGCTTGCCGAGGTCGGACGCCCGCGCGATCGCGTCAAGCAGCTCGGTCTTGAGGCTGTCGAGCTCTCCCGCGCTCATGGCGTCCCGTTCCCATGCCCGGGCAACCCCCCGGGGAGGGGGGTCAAGCCCGCGCTGCGGCTGCGGCGGCCTCGACCAGACCCTGGAATGTTTCCGGCTCGTGCACGGCCATGTCGGCCAGCACCTTGCGGTCGAGACCGATGCCGGCCTTCTTCAGGCCGTCGATCATCCGGCCATAGGTGAGGCCATTGGCGCGCGCCGCGGCGTTGATGCGCTGGATCCACAGCGCGCGGAAAGTGCGCTTCCTAACCTTGCGGTCGCGATAGGCATATTGACCGGCCTTCTCGACCGCCTGGCGGGCGATGCGGATGGTATTCTTGCGGCGGCCGTAATAACCCTTGGCCTGCTTGATCACCTTGCGGTGGCGGGCATGGGAGGTAACGCCGCGTTTTACACGGGCCATAACAGTGCTCCTTCGAAGCTAAGCCTTGAGGCCGCTAACGGCTGTAGGGCAGGAAATTCTTCTTCACGATCTTGGCGTCCTCGTCCGAAAGGACCATGGTTCCGCGCGCGTTCCTGATGAACTTGGTCGGGCGCTGAATCATTCCGTGACGCTTGCGCGAGGCTTGGCACTTGACCTTGCCTGTAGCTGTGACCTTGAAGCGCTTCTTGGCACCGCTCTTGGTCTTCATCTTGGGCATTTGGCTTCCTTTTCATGGGCCCGCGCGAGCCTCCAGAGGAGACGGGGGCAAAGAGTTCGACAGTTATGAAAGCATGCGAGCCGCCACGGCATGCCCCGCCGGGCGGCTCCTCAAGCGCGCCTTATAGGGTGGATTTGGGGCCAAATGCAAGGGCGCCAAGGCCTTTGCAGGCTCCGCGCATTTTGCTCTCCGTTTAGGCGGGATTTAGCGCCGTCGTTTATCCCGAGCGAGGCGATACGACCTTCGGACTGCGTGGCGCCCCCGCAAGCGGACCTGCTTTCAGGATATACGCCTTGGGAGCATGACCTGGTCGAGCGATTCTTTTTGGACGCAGAAAGCGCCTTCGCGGCTGAGGCGGTAGCCTTGGCACGTCGAGAATCTGTTTGAATGCGCCTGAGCCGGGCGACGCGCGATCTCGTCGTCCTCGGCGCGATCGGGCTCCCGCTCTATCTGCTCGCGGTCTGGTACGACACGTTCGACAAATTCCTCGCGCTCACCAATGAGCCGGACAGCGATGCCATCGACTGGCTCATCATCCTTTTTGTCTTTCTCGGCATCGCCGCAAAGATCGTCTCGGTTCGCCGCACGATTGACCTGCATCACGAGGTGAAGCGCAGGCGCACCGCCGAGCAGGCTGCCCACGAGCTTGCTCGCCAAGACGTGCTGACAGGTCTGCCCAACCGGCGCTGGTTCATCGAGGAATTCGACCGGTGGAATTGCCGATCGCATGGCAGCGAGGCCTGCGCGCTGTTCGTCCTAGACCTCGACGATTTCAAGCCGATCAACGATGTCTACGGGCACAGGGTCAGCGACGAAGTTCTCCGCGTCGTCGCCAAGCGGCTAAGCCGGCTCGCCGGGGGCTGCGCGGTGGCGCGGCTCGGCGGCGATGAGTTCGGTATCATCATGCACTATCAGCGCAACAGCGACGCTCCCGAGCGCCTCGCGCGTCAAATCGTGCACGAGATCGGCAAGCCGATCCTGCTCGCCTCGCTCTCGCTGGAGTCGGCGCCAGCGTCGGTGTGGCCACCTCGGTTCCCGGCATTACCGGCAATCAGACCATGGCCGACCGAGACGGCGCTCCCGTTCACACCGCGCTCCGCAAAGCCGACATGGCCATGTATTGGTCCAAAACCGAGGGACGAGGCCGCTACTGCTTCTTCGATCGGACCATGGATGAAAGACTGCAGCAACGCGTCGAGCTCGAGACCGAAATCAAAGGCGCCATCGCTGCCGGTCAGATCGTTCCTATTACCAGCCCCTGGTCGATCTCAACACTTCCGAGACAATCGGATTTGAGGTGCTGGCGCGGTGGGAGCATCCGACGCAGGGTGTGCTATCGCCGAACATCTTCATCCCCATCGCCGAGGACACCGGCAACATCGGTGACATGACCGATCGTTTGATCGAGCAGGCGATGACCGATGCGAAGGGCTGGCCGGATCGCCTGTTTATCTCGGTGAACTTCTCACCGCGGCAGATCTCCGATCCCGATCTTGCGCTGAGAATCCTCAAGCTTCTCACCAAGCTTGCGTTCCCGCCGAACCGCCTGGTCATGGAGATACCGAAAGCGCGGTGGTCCAGCGGCTCGACGAGGCTAAGGCCGTGCTCCAGTCGCTGCGCAATGTCGGCGTGCGGATCGCACTCGACGATTTCGGCACCGGCTATTCCGGCCTCTACCATTTGCGCGAGCTCGAGCTCGACGTCATCAAGATCGACCGTTCCCTCGTGACCAAGATGCTCGAGCGGCCCGAGGAAGCCCGCATCGTCAAAGCCATCGTGAGCCTCAGCCACGCGCTCGGCTTGCAAACCACGGCGGAGGGGATCGAGACCAGGGACGTGCTCGATCAGCTGACGCGGCTCAGATGCGACACGGGTCAGGGCGACCTGTTCGGCCTGCTGGCCTCGGCCACGGCGACGACCACCGCGCTCCGCGAAGCCCGCAACGGGATCCGGCGCAGCGCCTAACGCGGCGCGAGGATCATCACCATCTGCCGGCCTTCGAGCCGCGGCTCGGATTCGACCTTGGCGATCTCCGTGAGGTCCTGCTTGACGCGGTCGAGCAGCTTGGCGCCGAGCTCCTGATGCGCCATCTCCCGGCCCCTGAAGCGCAAGGTCACCTTGACCTTGTCGCCTTCCTCGAAGAAGCGGTGAATCGAGCGCATCTTCACGTCATAGTCGTGGACGTCGATGTTCGGCCGCATCTTGATCTCCTTGATCTCGACGGTGCGCTGCTTCTTGCGCGCCTCGGCGGCCTTCTTCTGCGCCTGATATTTGTATTTGCCGTAGTCCAGGATCTTGCACACCGGCGGCTCGGAATTGGGCGAGATCTCGACCAGGTCGAGGCCCGCCTCGACCGCGCGCGCAAGGGCGTCGGACGTGGCAACCACGCCGACATTGTTGCCGGTAGCGTCGATGAGCTGGATTTTGGGGATGTCGATGCCCTCGTTGATGCGAGGACCGCCCTTTTCGGGAGCAAGCTTCGTCGGCCGTCTTACGATGTCTCGTTCTCCTCTGCGGGAACGCCGCTATCCCCGCTTCACGGCGAGGCACTAACGTTCTTCAGATGTTGCTAAACCCAACACGTTGTACAGCATGGGCGCGGCGTTGCAAAGTCAAGCTGTCGCGCGGTGTGGTAACGGAAATGCGTACCCGTCAAGCGCCATCTTCGGGTCCGCTCGCGGCCTCGAGCGCCGGCGGATGGGCGAACCGCCGGGCGAGGTCGGTGCCGAGCAGCTCGTCATAGACGGCAAGCGTCTTGGACTGCATCTGTGCGAGCTCGAATAGGGCGCTGACCCTCGCATGCGCGCGCGCCCCGATCTTCGACCGCTCTTCGTCGGTCAGCTTGAGCGCGGCGGCGATCCTTTCGGCAAGACTGTCCGAATCGCCGGGCGGCACCAGCCAGCCGGTGAAGCCCGAAGCGTCGCGATCCGCCGCATCGATGGTTTCGGGGAGCGCGCCGAGATCGCTGACGATGACGGGACAGCCCATGGCTTGCGCCTCGATGCTGGTGCGGCCGAAGGTTTCGGCGACGAGCGAGGGCAGAATGGCGATTTGAAAGGCCCTCGCCATACGATCGAGGCGGCGGCGAACCCCCCAGCGCTCCCTGAGCTCGCCGCGCCCCATGACGCTGTTATAGGCCGCCTTGATCGGCCCGGGATTACCGTAGGCGCCGTGATAGGTGGTGACGAACGGCCGCTTGGTGCGGCGCGCGGCGAGCAACGCGCTCCAGGCCGGCGCACGGCTCCGCGCATGCACGAGATCGACGCCACGCTCGACGATGAGGCGTTGCAGGCGCCGGGCATTCGCAACATGGTGAACGGATTCTTGCTCGCGACGGGTAGCGTGATGACCTCACCGCCCGCCTGCCTGACCGCGGTCGTCAGGCGCCCGCCCGCGGTGACGACCAGGGCCGAGGCGCCGGCTCGGGTGAGCGCCTCGGTGATCTCGACGGTCGCCTGCTCGCTTCCTCCGGTATCGAGGCGCGGCACGACCTGCAATATGGTCACCGTTGCCATGGGCTATAGTTTCATTTGTGAAAGGTGCGGCGCGTAGCGTTTCTTAGATCAAAGATGGACCATCAAGAACCGCAATTTCTCGAGGTGGGCGCGGCCGGCAAACGCCGCCGCCTCGCTTATCGCTTGGCCGACGCAACAGCGAGCTCCGACCTCGCTCTGCTTTGGCTGCCGGGCTTCCTGTCGGACATGGCGAGCACCAAGGCGCTTGCCGTCGCCGAATTTGCGCATGCCCGGCACCTGCCCATGCTGTGCTTCGATTATTCGGCGCACGGGCTCTCTCCCGGCAATCTGCTCGAGGCCTCGATCGGCGATTGGCTCGAAGAGGCCTCAGCCATGCTCGGCCTTCTCGGCAGACGCCGGACTCTCGTCGTCGGCTCGTCGATGGGCGGGTGGATCGCGCTCCTGCTCGCACGGCAATTGCTGCGGGCGGGGGAGATCGACCGCCTCGCCGGCCTCGTGCTGATCGCGCCTGCCTTCGACATGACCGAGCGGCTGATGTGGCACCGCATGTCGACAGAGGTGAAGGCGGTGCTGGAGCGCGACGGCGTGTACTACGAGCCTTCGCTCTATGGGCAGCCTTACCCCATCACCCAGCATCTGATCGAGGAAGGCCGCAACCACTCGATTGGCGTCGAGACGCTGCATCTCGATCTACCGGTGCGCATCCTGCAAGGCATGTGCGATCCCGACGTGCCCTGGGGCCACGCGCTCGATCTGCTCGATCTGCTCTGCTGCGGCGACGTCGAGCTGACCCTCATCAAGGATTGCGACCATCGCCAGTCGCGGCCGCAAGATCTGCGCCGCCTGGAAGCCACGGTCGCCGCTCTGCTCGCCGAGCTTCAGGCCTCGACGTAGTCGGCAATACTGGTGGGAGCTGGAACGTCGAGGCCGTCTGCCCTCAGTCCCTCGATATGAAAGCGGATCGCGGCGCCGATTTCCTGTTCGACGGCTTGGACAGTCTTGCCGGTTGCCACGCAGCCGGGCAGGTCCGGAATATAGGCGGAATAGTTCCCATTCGCCTTTTCGATCACCACGGCGTAACGCATCATTGCTTCTCCTTAAGTCCGGCCTGCACCGGTACAAGAGCACGTAAGCCTTCGCGGTAGGTAGGATAGCGGAGCTTGACGCCGAGCTCGGACTTGATGCGCGCATTGCCGATGCGGCGGCTCCCTTCGTAGAAGCTCCGCGCCATGGGCGAGAGCTCGGCATCGTCGAAATGCACCTCCGGCGGCGGCTCCACGCCGAGCAGCTCGGCGGCATAGGCGACCACCGCGTCGGGCGCCGCCGGCTCGTCGTCGGCGACATTGTAGATCGCGCCCGCGTTGGGCCGCGCCATCGAGGCTTCGAGCACGTTCGCGATATCCTCGACATGGATGCGGCTGAATACCTGGCCGTCCTTCTTCAGCCGCCGCGCCGTGCCGGCGATCAGTTTGTCGAAGGCGCTCCGCCCGGGTCCGTAGATGCCGGCGAGACGGAACACATGCGTCGGTACGCCGATCTCATCGCCCAATCTGAGCCAGGCCGCTTCCGCCTCGACCCGCGCCTCGGTCCGGTCGCTGTTGGGTTTGGGCTGTGTCGTCTCGTCGACCCAGCGCCCTTCCTGGTCCCCATAGACGCCGACGGTCGAGAGATAGCCGATCCATTGCAGCGTTCCGGTCGTCGCGATCTGGTCGCGGTAATGGGCGAGCACGGGATCGCCGTCGAGACCGGGTGGGATCGAGTGGACGATATGGGTGGAGCCTCGCAGCAGGCGAGTCACGTCGTGATTGCCGGTCTCGCCGACGAAGCGCGTCATCTCATAGCCGCGCGCCGCGAGCCGCGCGAGATTGGCTTCATCGCGCGCCGTGCCGGCGATCTCGAAGCCGCGCCCGGCGAGCCGCGACGCAAGCTCCTGCGCCGAGAAACCGAGGCCGAAGGCGAACAGCCGGTTCACGCCGCCTGATCCATCCATTCGCCCCTGACGACAGCGTCGGGGTCGGCGGCGCCGCGGGCGCGCAAGGCGCCGAAGCGATCGGGTGCAAGCCGCGCGAGCGCCCACACCGCCATGGCCCGCACCAGCGGCGAGCCGTCGTCGAGCCGTGCCTCGACGAGCGGGACCAATGCCGCATCGCCGGAATTGCCGGCGGCGATCAGCACATTGCGCAGGAAGCGGTCGCGCCCCGTGCGCTTGATCGGCGTGCCGGCGAAGCGCGTGCGGAACGCCGCATCGTCGAGCACGAGCAGCTCGGCAAGCGGCGGGTTGTCGCTTGCCTCCCTGACTGCGAGCTTCGCCTCACGCGAGCCTTGCGCGAATTTGTTCCACGGGCAGACCGCGAGGCAATCGTCGCAGCCGAAGATGCGGTTCCCCATCGCTGCGCGGTATCGCGGCGCGATGTGCCCCTTATGCTCGATGGTGAGGTAGGAGATGCAGGCCCGTGCATCGATCCGATACGGCGCCGTGAACGCCCCGGTCGGGCAGACATCGAGGCAGCGCCGGCAAGCTCCGCAATGATCCTGCTCGGGCGCGTCGGGGTCGATCGCGGCGCTGGTGAAGATCGAGCCGATGAACAGCCACGAGCCGAACTCGCGCGACACGAGATTGGTATGCTTGCCCTGCCAGCCAAGCCCGGCCCTGGCGGCGAGCGGCTTCTCCATCACCGGCGCGGTATCGACGAACACTTTCACCTCGCCGCCGAGAAGCGCCTGCACCTGAGTCGCGAGCAGCTTGAGCTTAGTCTTGATCAGATCGTGATAGTCGGCGCCTTGCGCGTAGATCGAGATGGCGCCGCGCGACCGCTCTTGCAGGATCGCGAGCAGATCGCCGCCCCGTCCATAATTCACCCCGAGCAGGATGACGCTGTTCGCTTGGTTCCACAGTGCGCGTGGCGACTTGCGGCGCTCCGCGGTGTCGGCGAGCCAGGTCATGTCGCCCTGCCGCCCCTCGGCGATAAAGGCATCGAGCGCGTCACCGGCGTCCGGCACGGGATCGGCGGTGGCGAAACGGACCGCGTCGAAGCCAAGCGCCCTGGCTTCCGTGGTGAGTAGTTGCTTGAGGGTGTCCGACATCGCCCTTCCTAAATACGTCATTCCCGCGAAAGCGGGAATCCAGTAACCACCGATCTCAGTTGGTGAAGAGGCAGTCGAGGTTGCTGGGTTGCCCGGTCGAGCCGGGCAATGACACCCTTCATAAACAGGAAAACCGCCGGGGAAGGGCGTCAGAAGTCGAGATCGGCGTAGGTGCCCGACGGCAGGAAGCCGGGCAGCCGGTCCTGGAGCAGGGGCCGGAACGAAGGCCGCGACTTGAGCAGCGCGTACCAGTTCTTGGCCGCCTCATGCTCCTCCCAGGGCACCTCGCCGAGATAATCGAGCGCCGAGATATGGGCTGCCGCGGCGAGATCGGCGAAGCTCAGTGCGTCGCCGCCGAGCCAGCTCCGCGTCTCGGCGAGATGGCCTATATAGGCGAGGTGATAGCGCAGGTTCTCATGGCCGGCCCGCATCGCCTCCATGTCGGGCGAGGAGCTTTGCCGCCCGAATCGGCGGAATACCTTCTCCTCCACGAGATAGGACGTGACCTCGTCGTGGAACTTGCGGTGGCACCACTCGACCAGCCGCCGCGCCTCGGCCCGCGCCTTGGCGTCGCCCGGGAACAGCTGAAACCCCGCCCCCGCGCGGCCGTCCCGCTCGGACATGATGTCGCTGAGATATTCCGAGACCGCATAGGTGCCCACGATCGGGCCGTGCTCGTCGGCGATCAGCACGGGCAGCGTGCCGGCCGGGTTCAGCTGGAGGAATTCTCCCCGCCATTCCCAGGGCTTCTCCTCGACAAGCTCGACCTCGACGCCGCACTCGGCGAGGGCCAGGCGGATCGACCGGGAGAATGCATCGAGTGGGTAGTGCAGGAGTGTCGCCATCGACCCGTTCGGTGGCCATGCGGTGGAAAAAGAATTGCGCGGGCTAGAGCCTCGGTATAGAACCTGCTCGCGCGCGGAACAAGCGGGGCGACAAGGGGTCATGTCGATAGAGCAGATCATCGTGCTCGCGGTGGTGCAGGGCATCACCGAGTTCCTGCCGATTTCCTCCTCCGGGCATCTCATCCTCGTTCCCCAAATAATGCATTGGAAGGATCAGGGCATCGTCGTCGATGTCATGACCCATCTCGGCACGTTGCTTGCCGTGCTCATCTATTTCTGGCGCGACGTGTGGCGGCTGATCCAGGGCACCCTCTTCCTGTTCAAAGGCAAGGTCACCGACGACGGGCGCCTCGCCATCTATATCGTGCTCGCCACCATCCCGGCGGTCGCCTTCGGGGTCGTGCTTAAAAAGTTGGGTTATGCCGATCTCGAGCGAAACGTGGCAATCGTCGCCTGGAACACCATCATCTACGGCATCCTGATGATGATCGGCGACATGGTCGGGCCGCAGGAGCGGACCATTGCCAACATGACCCTGTCGAGCGCGCTGATCATCGGCGTCGCCCAGGCTTTGGCGCTGATTCCCGGCACGAGCCGGTCAGGCGTGACCATGACCGCCGCGCGGTTCCTGGGCTTCACCCGGCCCGACGCGGCGCGCTTCTCTTTCCTGCTCGCCATCCCGGCGACGGCGGGGGCCATCGTTTTCACCGTCGGCGATGCGCTTGCGAGCGGCGAGGGCGTGACCATGGACGCGGTCTACTGCGCCGCGCTCACCTTCGTCGCCGGCATCCTGGCCATCGCCTTCCTGATGAATCTGATCCGCCGCATCAGCTTCCTGCCCTTCGTGCTCTATCGCATGGTGCTCGGCGGCTTCCTGCTGGTGATGATCTACAGCTGAGCGCTCACGGCTCGGCGCGATAGACCGAGAATTGGCCGCGCGGGCGGAACTGCTCGAGATAATCTGGGACGACGCTCGCGACCGCGATCGGCTCAATTCCCACGCCCTCGAGCGTGCGGCCGGCGCACTTCGCCTCCTCGCTCACCACATTGTCGCTCTCGAGCATCCTCACCTGGTCGACGGTCAGCATCGGTGTCGGCAGCATCTGCAGGAACGCGCCCTGGAGCTTGGCGAGCCAGAACGGCTCGCTGATCAGGAGGCGCTTCCGCATGGTGTACGCAAGCACGCGCTGCATTATCTCCTTCATGGTGAGCACCTCGGGCCCGCCGAGCTCGTAAGGCGCGTCAGCTTCGGTCTTGCCGGTCAGCGCGGCGATCACCGCCTTTGCCACGTCGCCGGCAAATACCGGCTGAATCTTCGTCTTGCCGCCGCCGATCAGGGGAAGCGCAGGCGAGATGCGCGCCAGCGCGGCGAAGCGGTTGAAGAAGTCGTCTTCCGGCCCGAACACGATCGAGGGCCTGAGGATGACGGCGTCGGGGAACACCTGTTTTACCGCCTGTTCGCCCGCCGCCTTGCTGCGGGCATAGATCGACGGCGCTTTGGCGCTGGCACCGATCGCCGAGACATGCACCAGCGTGCGCGCCCCGGCCTGACGCGCAGCTTCGGCGACGTGGCCCGCGCCCTCGTCCATCACCGACTTGAAGGTCTGCTTGCCGGACGGAAACAGGATGCCGACGAGATTGACCACGGCGTCGGCGTCCTCGGCCGCCGCCAGCAGCGATTGGGGATAGCGCACATTCGCCTGCACGGCATTGATCTGGCCGACGCTGCCAAGCGGCTGGAGGAAGCCGGCAAGCTCGGGCCGCCTGACGGCGATCCGCATGCGCGCGCCGGTCCTGGCTATGGCGCGCACCACATGGCGGCCGATGAGGCCCGAGCCGCCATAGAGGGTGATGAGCGCCCGGTTATTGAGAGTGATCGTCATGCTCATCCCTACCGCAGCTTCTCATAGCCGGCTTTGATGAAGCTCACATGCGCCGTCTGCCGGCCAGCAATACACGAGAGATGCAAACCCTGGGAAGCCGCCCCGCGATTGACTTTGCGGGGTACGGATCGTACTTGAGGCGTTCAAGCCCAGGTGGCGGAACTGGTAGACGCGCTAGCTTCAGGTGCTAGTGCCCGAAAGGGCGTGGAAGTTCGAGTCTTCTCCTGGGCACCATTCCCGCTTTTTTAAGCGCTCGCGTTCATGATGCGACCGCCCAAGGAGCGCCAAACAGCTTGAGTCAGCCCCCAATCCTAGAGCTTTACCAGGGCGATCTGCCGCAGGGACGCTTCGCCGGCGCCCGCAGCGTCGCCATCGACACCGAGACGCTGGGCTTGAACCCCTATCGCGACCGGCTCTGCCTGGTTCAGCTTTCCGCCGGCGACGGCCGCGCCGCGCTCGTGCAGATCGACGGCAGCCGCGAGGCTCCCGAGCTGAAGCGGCTCCTGGCCGACGAAAACACACTCAAGCTATTCCATTTCGGCCGTTTCGACATGGCCGTTCTCAGGCATCATTTCGGGGTCATGGCGAGCCCGGTCTATTGTACCAAGATCGCTTCCAAGATCGCCCGCACCTTCACCGACCGCCACGGCCTCAAGGACCTGTGCCGTGAGCTGCTCGGCATCGACCTCTCCAAGCAGCAGCAATCCTCTGACTGGGGGGCGCCCGAGCTCACCCAGGAGCAGCTCAATTATGCCGCGAGCGACGTGTTGCATCTGCACGCGCTAAGAGAGAAACTCGACGCCATGCTGCGGCGCGAGGGGCGGGAAGGGTTTGCCCGCGCCTGCTTCGAGTTTCTGCCCGTCAGGGCCGAGCTCGATCTTGCAGGCTGGTCAGAGATCGATCCCTTCGCCCATTAGGGCTTCGGCCCAAGCGTTTGGCCCATCGCCGGGGTTGGCCACGGGCGCTCGCCCGTCGCAATGTGAGCAAAGTCCTGCGGCTAGTTGTCGAACCGGCGATTTGCCGGGTTTTGTTGAGGAGCCTCGGGTTTCAACACCCTCAGGCGGGGAAAATGACGGTTGACGCCAATATCGCCACGGCCGGCCAGCGCTACCGCGTGCGGACCAAGGCCGAGAACGAGCGCGCGTTCCGTGTCGCGCTCCGCCACAGCAAGCTGGTGGTCATGCTGCGCAAGGTGCTCCCCGCACTGGCGGTGCTCGTGACCGCGAGCTATTTCATCTCCTCCAGTATGAGCGTCACGGTCGGTGACGTCTCGGCGAGCATCAGCGGCATCCAGGTGACCAACGGCGCGCTCCGCATGACCAACCCGAAGCTGCAAGGCTCCGACAAGAAGAATGGCGCCTACGTCATCGCCGCCGAATACGCCGACCAGGACCTCAAGAACCCCAACATCATCAGGCTGCACGACATCAAGGCCGATCTCTCCAATCCGTCTGGCGATTGGTCGCGCATGCAGGCCGTGCGCGGCGTATTCGACTCCAAGGCCGGACGGCTGGTAATGCAGGACAAGATCACCGTCGCCACCAGTTCGGGTGTGACCGGCGAGCTCAGTCATGCGAGCCTCGAGACCGAGAACCAGACCCTTCGCGCCCATCAGCGGGTGCATTTCCAGCTGACCAACGGCACCGTCAAGGCGAGTGCACTCACCTTCAATTCCGGGACGCACACGCTGACCTTCCGCGGCAAGGTGCTGGTCCACATCGTCAAGCCCGAGAAAGCCGCCGACGCAAACTCGGCCGATGCCAAGCCGAAGAAGGTCAAGGTAGAGGCGCCCCAACCGGCTGACGGTTCGGCTGCCGGCATTGCGCCAGAGACCGCCGGCGCCGCGCCTGACAACCCGGTCCCCGACCTGCCGGCGGTGTCGCAATGACCGAGCGCGGCTTGCTTTCCCGATATCTCGGCGCGGGATCGGCCCTTGCCGTGGCCCTCCTGCTCGCGACGCCGCTCGAGGCGCAGACCCTCACCAACTCGTTCGGCGGCCTGTCGCAGAGTTCCAAGGACCCGATCGACATCGAGTCCGACCTGCTCGTGGTGCACGACCAGCAGAAATACGCGACCTTCAAGGGCAGCGTTAAGGCGGTGCAGGGCACGACCACGCTCCGCGCCGACCAGCTCGACGTTCACTATGTGGGCGGCGGCGACAAGCTCGCCCTCGGCAAGGGCACGGCGGAGGCGCTCCCCGCCAAGGTGACCAGCGACGACGCCGGCGCAGCCGCCGACGACAGCCCCGAGGCGAAGATCACCAAGATCGAGGCCAAGGGCAACGTCATCATCAACAGCGATCAGGACCAGACCACCACCAGCGACTGGGCGCTCTACGACGTGCCGGCGCAGATGGTCACGGTGGGCGGCAATGTGGTGTTAACCCAAGGTCAGAATGTGCTAAAGGGAGACCGGCTCGTCATCGATCTCAAGACGGGCGAAAGCCGATTCGAGAATCCAGGGAATACCCCAACCGGGGGCCGTATCCGTGCGCTGTTCATGCCGAAGGCTGATGCCAACGCCAAGTCGAAGGATGCGAAGCCTGGCGACGCCAAGCCTGCCGAAGCCAAAGAGGCAAAGTCCGGCGTGGCAGCTCCTGGAGCAGATGCGACCGATGCCGCGCCTGCCGCAGCGCCAGAGCACGCGGCATCGCCGGCAGACGATGCGGTGCCGAGCAGCCCTAAACCGGCTGCCCAGGACGACAAGCCGTGGTCCCTGATCCCGGGTGTCGCCCAGTAGGCGGTTTGAAGTACGGTATCGGATATTAACCGGCCAACGCTTCAACTGAGGGAGCGGAAAGGTCAGTGGGCAAATTGCTGTCATTCCCAGGCCGCCAGGCCAACGCCACTCAAGCCGCTCCGGCGCAAGCTGAACAGCGCCGGCCGGCGACGCCTGCCCCAGGGGCGCCTGCGCAAGGCGCGCCCGCGCCGAAACCGCCGGTGCCCGGAGCGTTGGCCCCCGGGACCAAGGCCGATACCACCGCGACCGGCTGGCTCACGGTTCGCAACGTGGTCAAGGCCTTCAAGAAGCGTACTGTGGTCCGCGGCGTCAGCCTGGACCTGCGGCGCGGCGAGGCGGTCGGCCTGCTCGGGCCCAACGGCGCCGGCAAGACCACCTGCTTCTACATGATCACCGGACTGATCCCGGCCGACGACAGGCTCGATCAAGATCGACGGCCACGACGTGACCAAGCTGCCGATGTACCGGCGCGCCCGGCTCGGCATCGGCTATCTGCCGCAGGAAGCCTCGATCTTCCGCGGCCTGACCGTCGAGGAGAATATCCTGCGCCGTGCTCGAGACTGGTCGAGCCGGACAAGCGGCAGCGCCAGCTTCAGCTCGACGCCCTGCTCGAGGAATTCGCGCATCACCCGGCTCAGCGACCTCGCCCTCAATGCGCGCTCTCGGGCGGCGAGCGGCGCCGCGTCGAGATCGCCCGCGCGCTTGCCACCCACCCCTCCTTCATGCTGCTCGACGAGCCGTTCGCCGGCATCGACCCGATCGCCGTCGGCGACATCCGCGACGCTGGTGCGCCATCTGAACGAGCGCGGCATCGGCGTGCTGATCACCGACCACAACGTGCGCGAGACGCTCGACATCATCGATCGCGCCTATATTATCCATGATGGCATGGTGCTGACCGACGGCACCGCGCATGAGGTTATCAATGAACGAGGACGTTCGGCGCGTCTATCTCGGCGACCAATTCAGGATCTGAGCGGCTGATCGCGAGTAAGTTCGACAATGGCGATCAATACAAAGCTCGAACTCCGTCAGACCCACAGCCTGGTCATGACGCCGCAATTGCAGCAGGCGATCAAGCTGCTGCAACTCTCCAATCTCGAGCTGACCAGCTTCGTCGAGGCCGAGCTTGAGCGGAACCCCCTGCTCGAACGCGCCGAGTCGGAGGAGGGCACGCCTGGTCCCGGCGAGCCTACTGCCGACCCGCCCGCCAATGCGGCCAAGGACGAGGAGCGCGAGGAGGCTGCCGCCGCTTCGGGCGAGACCCAAGCCGCCGAAGGTGAGCCGTTCGAGAGCGACGACTTCGTCGATCTCGAAACACCGAGCGCCGCCGGAAGCGACGCGATGGACGCCGAGCCGCAAGATGTCTTCCCCGAAGCCGATGGCTTCTCGCCGGGCGCGATCAAGGATTCGGGTTGGGCGACGCTCGGTCAGGGCCAAGGCGCAGGCGGCGGCGAAGAGTTCGAATCTCGAGGCTTACGTCGCCCAGCAGTTGACGCTTCGCGACCATCTCACCACGCAGCTTATGCTCGCCTTCGCCGATCCGGCGCGGCGGTTGATCGGCCAGCATCTCATCGACATGACCGACGAGGCCGGCTATCTGCGCGGCGATTTGATCGCTGTCGCCGAACTTCTCGGCGCGCCGATCGAGCTGGTCGAGGAGACGCTCTGCGTGATGCAGGGCTTCGAGCCTTGCGGCGTGTTCGCCCGCGACCTGCGCGAATGTTTGACGCTGCAGCTCAAGGAGCAGGACCGCTGCGACCCAGCGATGGCAGCCCTGATCGAGAATCTGCATCTGCTTGCCGCCCACGATCTCGTCGCGCTGAAGCGCGTGGCGCGGGTGTCCGACGAGGACCTCTGCGACATGATCAACGAGGTGAAGCGGCTGAACCCGAAGCCCGGGCTGAAATACGGCACGAGCCCAAGCCAGCCGATCGTTCCCGACGTGCTGGTGCGCGCGCTCCCCGACAGCAGCTTCCATGTCGAGCTCAACAGCGACACGCTACCCCGCGTGCTGGTCAACCAGTCCTATTACGCGACCGTGTCCAAGTCGACCACCCGCAAGGAGGATAAGAGCTATCTCGTCGATTGCCTCCAGACGGCAAACTGGCTGGTCAAGAGCCTCGACCAGCGCGCCCGCACCATCCTCAAGGTGGCGCAGGAGATCGTGCGCCAGCAGGACGCCTTCCTCACCTACGGAGTCAGGCATCTGCGTCCGCTCAATCTAAAGACCGTTGCCGACGCCATCGCGATGCACGAATCGACGGTGAGCCGGGTGACCGCCAACAAATACATGGCGACCAATCGCGGTCTGTTTGAGCTCAAATATTTCTTCACCTCCTCGATCGCCGCGACCGCCGACGGCGACGCGCATTCCTCGGAGGCCGTGCGCCACCGCATCCGCGAGATGATCGATGCCGAGCCGGCGAGCGATGTGCTGTCAGACGACAAGATCGTCGAGCGGCTCAAGGGCGACGGCGTCGACATCGCCCGGCGCACGGTTGCCAAATACCGCGAGGCGCTGCGCATACCGTCCTCGGTGCAGCGCCGCCGCCTAAAGCGCATCGCCCTTGGGGCGAGCCCCTGATGGCTGGCTAAGCCGTTGGCGAAGAACACGAATCAAGTAAAGAGCGGGGTGCCAAATAGATGGTTTGACACCTCACGGGCAGCGGTCTAGCTTCCTCCCTCTTGGGTGGAGACCGAACGAGGTTGGGCGCTTAGGCGTTACACGTCGGCGAGATCGGCTCCCGAAGAAGCGGCAGTCCCGGGAAGCGCGTTGTAAAGGGGCTTTTGCGAATCTTCCCTAGGGCGATGACAATACAAGTTACCGGAAAGAACCTGGACGTCGGAGAGGCGTTGCGCAGTTACGTCCAGGAGCGTGTTGTGCAGACCGTCGAGAAGTTCATCGGGCGCGAGCCTGCTGGGCACGTGCGCATCGAGAAGGAGCACGGGGGGTTCCGGACCAATTGCACGATCCATCTCTGGCAGGGCATGAGTCTCGAAGCCCACGGCGTCGCGTCCGACGCCTATCAGAGTGCCGATCGTGCCTGCGAGCGGCTCGAGAAACGGGTCCGCCGTTACAAAGGTAGGCTGAACCGGCACGGGGGAGGGGAGACCCCACGCAAAGAGACGCAGGCTGCGTCTTACGTCATCCAAGCCTCGCGAGAGGAGCAGGAGGAACGCGATGCGGACAATCCGATCATCATTGCCGAAGCCGAGACCCCGTTACACGAGATGGCGGTTGCCGACGCCGTGATGCAGATGGACCTTTCCGACCAGCCTTTCATTCTGTTCCGCAACGCGAGCCACGGCGAGATCAACGTGGTCTACCGGCGCGAGGACGGCAATATCGGCTGGATCGATCCTGCGGCTGAGCTGCGCTCGACGAGCGACGCCGGCACGCGTTCCAAAGCCAAGAAAGCGCGCGGTCGGCGCTAGGCGGCAACGACGTCTGTGTCGTTCCCCAATGAGCAGATGGGTAAGACAATGCATTTAGGTGACTTTATCTCACCCGAGGCCGTGATTCCCTCGCTCAAGTCCAAGAACAAGAAGCAGCTCCTCCAGGAGCTGTCGGCCCGCGCCGCGCGCCTCACCGGGCTCGAGGATCGCTACATCTTCGACGTGCTGTTGCAGCGCGAGCGGCTGGGCTCGACCGGGCTCGGCCAGGGCATTGCTACGCCGCACGGCAAGCTCGCCGGGCTTAAGCGCATCGTCGGCATCTTCGCCCGCCTCGCCGAGCCGATCGACTTCGACGCCGTCGACGGCGACCCGGTCGATATCGTGTTCCTGCTGCTTGCCCCTGAAGGTGCCGGCGCCGACCATCTGAAGGCGCTCGCGCGCATCTCGCGGCTGTTGCGCGAGGGCAGCGCGGTCGAGAAGCTCCGCGCGTCCAAGGACGCCGCGGCGCTTTACGCGGTGCTCACCGAGGAAGCCGCCTCCCACGCCGCTTAGCGCGGGGCGAGCTGCTCCAGCAATCCGTTGGCGAACTGGGCCATGGCGAAGGCCGCGCTGAAATCGAACTTGTCGATGGCAATGAACACCGCCGTGTTCCGGGCCGGCGCGAAGGCGATATAGGTGAAGGTGCCCTGAAGGCCGCCCGCCTTTTGCAGGATGAACGGGCGGTCGTCCTTGGCCATCATGCCGATCCAGGCGAGGCCGAGCGCGTCCATGTGCCCCGCCTCGTCCATGCCCGACACCGTCTTCAGCCCGTCGCGATTGAGATAGAGCGCGTGATCGATCGTGCGTGCTTCGGCATCGTCGGGCGAGAAGCGGTCGAGATGCCATTTCATCCATTTCAACAGATCGTTCGCCGTCGAATAGATGCCGCCTGAGCCAACGATGACGCCGCCAGTCGGCACGTCAGGCATCGGCTTGTCATCGAAGTTGTGACCGACCATGAACCGCTTTTTCTGCTCGTCGCTGAGCACAAAGCCAGTGTCGTTCATGCCGAGCGGCCCGGTGATCTCCTCCTTGAGCAGGTCGGGGTAGGGCTTCTTGGCCGCCGATGACAGGGCCATGGCGAGCAGGTCGAAGCCGAAATTCGAGTAGTGCACCGAGGAGCCCGGCGCGAACAGGAGCGGCTCCTTCTTGATCCACGCGGCGAACGCTTGAGGGGTGATGGTAGCGAACGGGTCGGTGTCGGGCCCCGCCTCGTGCGGGACCTCGCGCGGGAAACCGGCTGAATGGGTGGCGAGGTTGAGAAAGGTGACGCGATCGAGGTCGCCGTTCACGCCGGGCCCGAGATCGGGCTGCCACTTGGTCAGCGGATCGGTGAGCGCAACCGTGCCCTTGGCGGTCAGATGGGCGAGCACGTCGCCGGTGA
Source organism: uncultured Alphaproteobacteria bacterium (assembly GCA_963791255.1). Classification (GTDB taxonomy): domain Bacteria; phylum Pseudomonadota; class Alphaproteobacteria; order Rhizobiales; family Methyloligellaceae; genus Methyloceanibacter. The sequence continues at coordinate 70,325 of CAWBSA010000009.1, forward strand.
AGGCTTTGGTGATCGAGCCGATGCGCAGAATCGTGTCGCCGTCGGGCGCCGGGCTGCCCGGCCCGGCGCGCTCGCCGAAGCCAGCGACCGCCATTTGGCCGTCGCGCACGGCGCCGATCACCACCGCCGGCACCTTGGTGTCGATGATGAAGATCTGCCCGGTGAACCCGACCATCTCGTCGAGTAGGGCGTCGGCGCGCGCGCTTGGGCTCGCGGCAAAGCCTATGCCGAGGGCTGCCGTCGCAACGGCGATCCACAACATCCTGAAGGATCCGTGATGAGCCATGCCGCGCCGTCGCCTCTCGTTGCCGGTGGCACTATGCACAACACTCGAGGTCGCGGCTAGGCGGAGTTCGTTCTAGTGCACGCTTACCGGCACGAGGTCGTTCTCGATGGCGTTGGCGATCGCCGCGTTGCGGCTGTCGGTCAGCGCGAGAGGCGTGCCGTCGGCGCCGAGCACGGCGAACAGGTCGATGCCCTTGGGCGTCGATTGCAGCGCCGGGAACAGCTTCTCCGCCACCTCGGGATCGAGCTGCTTGATATAGGCCACTTCGCCGTCGCCAAGTTGCGCGAGCTCGCGACGGCTCATGGGAGCGAGCGCGAGGTCTTCTTTTTCGTATTCGTTCTTCAACTACTACTCCTCCTTACGAGGGTTTGGCGAAGGCACGTCCAAACTTCAAATCTCAGTCGGCGGCAAGGATGCCGACTTTCAGCACGCGTTTCTCCTTGCGCGGTCGCCGGAGCTCGATCGCGAGCAGCCCGTTGTTCAGCTCGGCCTTGCTGACCTCGACGCCGTTGGCGAGCGCGAAGGTCCGCTTGAACTGGCGCGCGGCGATGCCGCGATGAAGATAGTCCTTCGCCTCCTCGTCGTCGCGTTGCCGTCCGCGCACGGTAAGCGCCCCGTCCTCGACGCTGACCTCGAGCTCGTCGCGCGTGAAACCGGCGACGGCTAGGGTGATGCGCAACGCCTCGGGCTCGTCGACGTCGCCCAACAGCTCGACGTTGTAGGGCGGATAGCCCTGTTCGACGCCCTTCGCTTGGCCGCGCACTTGGCGGTCGGCCGAGAGGCTGAGCCAGAGATTGCCGTCGAGAACTGCCATGCGCGACATTTGAGGCGAACGCCCTTTCATAAGCGGCTGCGCCCTGTCTAGCGGTTCGAGGCCCTTACGGCGCCTCAAGCATCATGCCCGGGCCGCCGCGGCTCCGAGCAACTCAACTCGATTTCGCATATGGGGAAATTCCACGGCCAATTCAAGCAGAAGGGGCCGCGCCGATCCACCGCCTTTCGCCGCGCCCGGCCTTCGACTAAGCTCCGCCCCGCTTCAACTTTCCGTGCGGGTCGCGTGGCGCAATGATCTGGTATGTGAGCTCGAAACAGGGCAGCGATACAGGCGATGGCCGGAGCCTCGCCACGTCCTTCAGGTCGCTCGGCCGCGCGGTGGAGGCGGCATCCCCCGGCGACACCATCCTGATCGCGCCCGGCGCCTACGACCAGGACCTGCCATCGCGGGTTGGTGCGGCGCGCGCCGCCGGTATCGCCGTGGCGGTGATCGGCGGCTAGGCCGGCTCGTCGCCGGCGTGCTCGATCACGCGGAGCCGCTTCACCGTCAAATCGTCGATGTCGACGCGGCCGAAATGCACTCTATCGGCGTCGGCTCGCAGCACGCGCAAACGGCCGATGGCCAGCGCCCCGATAGCGAGAGCGCCCACTGCCAACGCGCCGAGCGCCAGCGAACCGAGCGCGACCGACGGCACGGCCACCGGCGGAAGCTCTAGATAGTTACGCCGCCGCCGCACGTCTCGCATGGCGCTCGTCCAGAAAACGGGAGGGATTTGGTGGAGCCAGGCGGGATCGAACCGCCGACCTCGTGAATGCCATTCACGCGCTCTCCCAACTGAGCTATGGCCCCTTGTCCGGACATTGGAGGCGAGAAGCCCGCAACCGGTTATAGCAACGGTTCCGGCCGCTTCCCGATCCGGGCCCCTGACTTAGGCCCGGCGACTTTTGGGTTCAAGAGAAATGCGAAGCAGACGGGGGCCGCGTGAGCCTCCCGGCGCCGGTCCCGTAACTTTAAGTCTCCTCGCCAGGAGTCCCGACGATGCCCGACACGTCGGCCTCGCCTTCCTCTTCTTCCTCGAGGAAAGTGTCGTCGTCGCCGGCAGCCGGAATCTCGGGTGCGTCTTCGCCGAGGTCGACGATCTCCTCGTCCTCCTCGGCGGGCACGTCGGCGCCCGCCTCCTCGACCTCTTCCAGGCTGATGACCTCTACGGCCTCGATTACTGGGGCGTCGGGCTCGGGCACGACGACCTTTCTCGGCTCGACCGACGCCGCGCGCTCTCCGCGCCGCGAAGTGGGGGGTGTCACCTGATACACGGCGTGGCAGGCGGGACACGTGATCGGCGTGCGGTTCAAGTCGTAAAACCGCGCCCCACAGCTCGGGCAAACGCGCTTGCTTCCCCGTGCGGGTTTAGACATTGACACTCCTCGATGCTTGTCTTGGGTTCGCTCCCCATTGCCACGCCCGACCGGTGCTGTCAAAAGCTATCGAGCACCGCAAAAGCGCGAAAAAACGACAGAAGATGCAACAGCCCTTGACCGCCAGCCGTTCCGCGCGCCTACGGGGAAGCGCGCGCGTGCCGGGCGACAAGTCGATTTCGCATCGCGCGCTCATTCTCGGCGCCCTGGCTACGGGGCGTACCCGCATCACCGGCCTGCTCGAGGCTGAGGATGTGGTGGCGACGGCCAAGGCCGTAGCCGCGCTCGGCGCCGAGGTCACGCGCTCAAACGGCAGCGTCGAGGTGACCGGCCAGGGTGTCGGCGGCCTGCTCGCGCCGCGCGCCCCGCTCGACTTCGGCAATTCCGGAACCGGCAGCCGCCTGATGCTGGGCGTGGTCGCTGGCCACGACATCGCCGTCGAGTTCACCGGCGATGCCTCGCTGTGCCGCCGGCCCATGGGGCGCGTGCTTCAGCCGCTCAACCTGATGGGCCTTGCCGTCGAGGACGCGCGGGCGACGTTCCCGTTCAGGGTTCGCGGCACTGCCGACCTCATTCCCATCGTCTACGAGCTGCCGGTGCCGTCGGCGCAGGTGAAGTCCGCCATCCTGCTCGCTGGCATGCACGCGCCGGGCCGCACCACCGTGGTCGAGAAGCTGCCGAGCCGCGATCACACCGAGCGCATGCTCGGTCATTTTGGTGCCGAGCTCATCGCCGAGGACAATGCGACCGGCGGCCGCTCGGTGACCATCTGCGGCGATGCCGAGCTGCACGGCGCGGCCGTCACCGTGCCGGGCGACCCGAGCTCTGCCGCCTTCCTCATCGCCGCCGGTCTGATCGCGGAGGGTTCCGACATCGTCATCGAGGGCGTGCTGATGAACCCGACCAGGAGCGGCTTCGTCGACACCTTGCGCGAGATGGGAGCCGATATCGAGCTGATCGATCTCCGCCACGAGGGCGGCGAGCCGGCCGCCGATTTGCGCGTCAGAGCGAGCGCGCTTCGCGGCGTCGTCGTGCCGGCCGAGCGCGCGCCGTCGATGATCGACGAATATCCGATGCTCGCCTGCCTCGCCGCGTTTGCCGAGGGCGAGACGCGCATGGAAGGGCTGTCGGAGCTCAAGGTGAAGGAAAGCGACAGGCTCGCGGCAACCGTGGCCGGACTTGTGGCCTGCGGGGTCGAGGCGCGCGCCGAGGGCGACGACCTGATCGTGCATGGCGGCGGCAGCGTACGGGGCGGCGGCGTGGTCGCGACGCATATGGACCATCGTATCGCCATGGCCTTTCTCACGCTCGGGCTTGGCGCCGAGAGGCCGGTCACCGTCGACGACACCACCATGATCGCCACCAGTTTCCCCGGCTTCGTGGCGCTGATGACCAAGCTCGGAGCCAACTTCAGTTGAGCACGCCAAGATGATTATCGCCATCGACGGACCGGCGGCGTCCGGGAAGGGCACGCTTGGCAAGCGCGTCGCCGCGCATTACCGCCTCGCCCATCTCGATACCGGCACGCTCTATCGCGCGGTGGCGCGGGACATCTTGGCGCGTGGCGCCGACCCAACCGATGCCGCCGCGGCTGCCGCGGCGGCCCGCGCCCTCGACCCTACCTCCCTTACCGATCCGCTCCTGCGGGCCCAGGCGCTCGGCGAGACGGCCTCGGTGGTTGCCCGCCATCCGGAGGTGCGCGAGGCCCTGCTCGCCTATCAGCGCGGCTTCGCCAGGCGTAAGCCCGGCGCCGTGCTCGACGGCCGCGACATCGGCACGGTGATTTGCCCCGATGCCGACGTGAAGCTGTTCGTCACCGCCACTCCGGAGGAGCGCGCGCGCCGCCGATTCCGCGAGCTCGAGCAGAATGGAACCCCCGTCACGGAGGCCGAAGTCCTGGCCGATATCCGCCGGCGCGACGAGCGCGACGGGAACCGCGCCGCGGCTCCCCTGGTCCGCGCTGAAGACGCGGTCTTGCTCGACACCACGAATTTGGATATAGACGCCGCGTTCAGGGCAGCCATCGAGTTGATCGATGCTGCGCTTGCGCGTGCCGGGCAGGCCGTTTGAGGCTCATGCCCATTTCGCATTTGCGCACCACTTTTTCGAGGTTTTCCGCGGGCGAGCAAGCGGAGGCGGGTGGCCGTGAACGGGCTATCCTCGACCGGGCTTGCGACCGCTGCCGCGGTGACAAAATTCGGGTCGTAGCCCCAGTTTCGGGCGAACGATGCAACGAGGAGCATAGTTATGATGGGACGGCGAGTAGGAGCCTAGATGATCGAGCCGCAGACCAGCGTTAGCCATCCGAGCCGCGATGAGTTCGCCGCTCTCCTTGAAGAGTCGCTCAGCGGAACGGCGCTTCAGGAAGGCAGTGTCGTCAAGGGCACCATCGTCGCCATCGAGAAGGACGTCGCGGTCATCGATGTCGGACTCAAGACCGAGGGTCGCATCCCGTTGAAGGAATTCGGCGTCTCCGGCCGCTCGCACGACATGTCGGTCGGCGACGAGGTCGACGTCTATCTGGAGCGGGTCGAGAACTCTGCCGGCGAGGCCGTGCTGTCGCGCGAGAAGGCGCGCCGCGAGGAGAGCTGGACCAGGCTCGAGGAGAAATACAAGGCCAACGAGCGCGTCGAGGGCGTGATCTTCAACCGCGTCAAAGGCGGCTTCACCGTCGATCTCGACGGCGCCGTGGCGTTCCTGCCCGGCAGCCAGGTCGACATCCGCCCAATCCGCGACGTCGGCCCGCTGATGAACGTGCCGCAGCCGTTCCAGATCCTGAAGATGGATCGCCGCCGCGGCAATATCGTCGTGTCGCGCCGCTCGGTGCTCGAGGAGACGAGAGCCGAGAAGCGGAGCGAGATCGTCGCCCGCCTCGAAGAGGGCCAGGTGATCGACGGCGTGGTCAAGAACATCACCGACTACGGCGCGTTCATCGATCTCGGCGGCATCGACGGGCTCCTGCATGTCACCGACATGGCGTGGAGGCGCGTCAATCATCCGAGCGAGATCGTCAATGTCGGCGATACGGTCAAGGTGCAGATCATCCGCATCAACCCCGAGACCCAGCGCATCAGCCTCGGCATCAAGCAGCTCGAGGCCGACCCGTGGCAGGGCATCGCCGCCAAATATCCGGTTGGCTCCAGGTTCAAGGGCACGGTCACCAACATCACCGACTATGGCGCGTTCGTCGAGCTCGAGCCCGGCGTCGAGGGCCTGATCCACGTCTCGGAGATGAGCTGGACCAAGAAGAACATCCATCCCGGCAAGATCATCTCGACCAGCCAGGAGGTCGAGGTGCAGGTGCTCGAGGTCGATCCCGACAAGCGCCGCATCTCGCTCGGCCTCAAGCAGACCCAGGAAAATCCGTGGGTCGCGTTCGCCGCCAACCATCCGCCCGGCACCAATATCGAGGGCCAGATCCGTAACATCACCGAGTTCGGCCTGTTCATCGGGCTCGATGGCGGCATCGACGGCATGGTGCATCTGTCGGATCTCGACTGGACCAAGCCCGGCGAGGAAGCGCTCAAGGACTACAAGAAGGGCGACACCGCCCAGGCCGTGGTGCTCGAGGCCGACTCCGAGAAGGAGCGCATCAGCCTCGGCATCAAGCAGCTGTCCGCCGACCCGTTCGCTTCCGGCGCGCCGTCCTCCAAGCTGAAGAAGGGCATGCGCGTCACCTGCGAGGTTCTCCAGGTCAAGGAGAACGGCATCGAGGCCAAGCTGATCGACCACGATCTCACCACCTTCATCCGCCGCTCCGACTTGTCGCGCGACCGCTCGGAGCAACGGCCCGATCGCTTCGGCGTCGGCGAGAAGTTCGATGGCGTGGTGACGCAGGTCGATGCCAAGGCGCGCAAGGTCTCGGTCTCGATCAAGGCGCTCGAGATCGCCGAGGAGAAGGAGGCCGTTGCGCAATATGGCTCGACCGACTCCGGCGCCTCGCTCGGCGACATTCTCGGCGCCGCGTTGAACAAGGCCAAGGGCGAGGAGGGCGACGAGACGCCAGCCACGCCGAAGCGGAAGCGTGCCGCCAAGGACGACGACGACGCCGAGCAGGACGCAGCGTCCGAGGACTAGACGAGTGCGCGCGCGCTTTCTGACGGCCCGGCTCGGCGCCCGCCAGCGCGCAATCTTTGAGCGAGGAGTTCATGGCTCTCGACGCCGTAAGCGTGATCGACCGTCGCCGCCTCAAGCGGCGGCTTACCGCTTGGCGCATCGCTGCGGTGCTGTTCGCGCTTCTGTTCCTCGGCGTGCTCGTACTGAGCGGCCAGAGCGGCCCGGGCACCGCCGGCCTCCTGCCGCACATCGCCCGCGTCGATATTTCGGGCATCATCACCGACGACCGCAAGATGAGCGAGCTGCTCGACAAGGTCGGCAAGTCCGATCAGGTCAAGGCGGTGATCCTCGACATCAACAGCCCCGGCGGCACCACGACCGGCGGCGAGGCCCTGTACGACGCCGTGCGCCGGCTTGCCGCCAAGAAGCCAGTGGTCGCGGTCGGCGGCACGCTCGTCACCTCCGCCGCCTATATCGTCGCGCTCGCCACCGACCGCATCTTCGTCTACGGCAACACCATCACCGGCTCGGTCGGCGTCATCTTCCAATGGGTCGACGTGACCCAGCTGCTGCATACGCTCGGCGTCAAGGTCGAGGAAGTGAAAAGCGGCCCGTTGAAGGCGGTGCCGAGCCCGTTCGAGCCCACCGACGAGAAGGCGCGCGCGCTCGCCGACGAGATGGTGCAGGAGTCCAAGGCCTGGTTCGTCGGCCTGGTCGCCGATCGCCGCAAGATCGACCCGAGCGCCGTCCCGGGGCTCACCGACGGGCGCATTTATTCGGGACGTCAGGCGGTCGAGTTCAAGCTGGTCGACCAGATCGGCGACGAGCGGGCAGCGACCAGCTGGCTCAGCAAGGAACGCAAGGTTCCGGCCGGCCTGAAGATCGTCGATTGGAAGCCGGAACAGGAAAGCAGCGGCATGTTCGGCTGGCTGTTCCACTCCATGAGCGGCGCTTTCGGCCTGTCGCCTGAGAGAATTCTGGGCTGGGTGGGCCAAGTCACCGCAACCCTCAAGCTTGACGGTCTTGCTTCCGTTTGGCACCCTGCATCCAGCTAGCGGGGGGTACGGCAGAAGCGGGGGAAGACCCGCGCAGCCGGGTGGGGCTTCTCATGATAAAGTCTGAGTTGATACAGAAGGTAGCGGGCGCCAATCCGCATCTCTTCCATCGAGACGTGGAGCGTATCATCAACATCGTGCTCGATGAGATCACGGGTGCGCTCGCGCGCGGCGACCGGGTGGAGTTGCGCGGGTTTGGCGCCTTCACGGTGAAGCATCGCGCAGCGCGCCAGGGGCGCAATCCCCGCACCGGGGATACGGTCTTCGTGGAGGACAAACACGTGCCCTTCTTCAAGACCGGCAAGGAGCTGCGCGAGCGGCTGAACCCCTGAAGCGCGCGGGCTCTGCCTCGCGTCCAGCCTTAGGCGATTTCTGAGGAGCAGCCCGTGTGGCGTAAGCTCATTCTCGGCTTCATCGTCGTTCCGCTCGGTGTGGTGCTGATCGCGCTCGCCGTCGCCAACCGGAAGCCCGTCGGGCTCACCCTCGATCCGTTCGGCGCGCTCGATCCGAGCGTCGGGCTCGAGGCGCCGCTGTTTCTGCTGCTGCTCGGCGCGTTCGCCTTCGGGCTGATCGTCGGCGGCATCGCCACCTGGTTCAGCCAGGGCAAATGGCGCAAGACCGCGCGCGAAGGCGTGCGTGAGGCGCGTGACTGGCGCCGCCAGGCCGACCGGCTGGAAAAAGAGCTCGAAGGGCTCGACGCCAGCCGCGTCCGCGCCCGGCTCCCCGCCGATTAGCACTGCCTGAAAATGCTGCACTGCGGTGGACTTGGAGCCGCCTTTTGCATAGGGTGGCCCCCGCGCGAGCCCTTTTGAGCCGCCGACCCTCACCCGAGAGCTGAAAAAGTGCCGGTAAAGGTCAAAATCTGCGGCGTGCGGACGCCTGCCATCATCGAGGAAGCGGCCAAATCTGGCGCCGACTTCATCGGCCTCGTCCTGTTTGCCAAGAGCCCGCGTTACGTCGAGCTGGAAGAGGCCCGCGTGCTCGCCGCGATCGCCCGCGGCAGGATCGGCAGCGTGGCCGTCATGGTCGATCCCGACGACGAGCTGATCGCGGGCGTCGTCGAGCGCGTCCGCCCCGACATCCTCCAGCTGCACGGCAGCGAGACGCCGGAGCGGGTGTCTGCCATCAAAGCACTGGCAAGCCTCCCGGTCATGAAGGCTGTTGCCGTGGGCGAGCCCGCAGATTTGCGGCACGCCGGCGACTATGCGGGCTCAGCCGACTACATCCTGTTCGACGCCAAGGCCGCGCCGGATGCAACTCTGCCCGGCGGCAACGGCGTCGCCTTCGATTGGCAACATGATTGCCGGAGCCAAGCCGCCATTCGCGCTCTCCGGCGGGCTGACGCCTGAGACCGTCGGCGAAGCCATCAGAGTGACCGGCGCGACGCTGGTCGATGTCTCCTCCGGCGTCGAGCGGGCGCCGGGCGAGAAGGATGCCAAGCTCGTCGCCAGCTTCATTCGCGCCGCCAAATCGGCGGGCGCGCAACCGAGGGCCAAGGCGTCATGAGCACGCCCCTTCCGCCGCGGAACTCCTATCGCACCGGGCCGGACGAGCGCGGCCATTTCGGCCTCTATGGCGGCCGTTTCGTCGCCGAGACGCTGATGCCGCTGATCCTCGACCTGGAGCGCGCCTACGCCGACGCGCGCGCCGATCCGTCCTTCCAGGCCGAGATGGACGGTCATCTCGCGACTTACGTGGGGACGACCGTCACCGCTCTATTTCGCCGAGCGGCTCACCCGGCACTGCGGCGGCGCCAAGATCTATTTCAAGCGCGAGGAGCTCAATCACACCGGCGCGCACAAGGTGAACAACGTGCTTGGCCAGATCATGCTGGCCTTGCGCATGGGCAAGACGCGCATCATCGCCGAGACCGGCGCCGGCATGCACGGCGTCGCCACCGCAACGCTGTGCGCCAAGTTCGGTCTGCCCTGCATCGTCTACATGGGCTCGGTGGACGTGGCGCGGCAGAAGCCGAACGTGCTTCGCATGAAGATCCTCGGCGCCGAGGTCAGAGCTGTCGAATCGGGCTCCAAGACGCTGAAGGATGCAATGAACGAGGCGTTGCGCGATTGGGTCGCCAATGTCCACGACACGTTCTATTGCATCGGCACGGTGGCGGGCCCGCATCCTTATCCGGCCATGGTGCGCGATTTCCAGTCCATCATCGGCCGCGAGACCCGCGAGCAGATGCTGAAGGCCGAGAACCGACTGCCGGATTCGCTGATCGCCTGCATCGGCGGCGGCTCCAACGCGATGGGCTTGTTCCATCCCTTCCTCGACGAGCCGGGCATCGAGATCTATGGCGTCGAAGCGGCCGGCCACGGCCTCGACAGCGGCAAGCACGCGGCCTCGATCGCCGGCGGCAGGCCGGGCGTGCTGCACGGCAATCGGACCTATCTGTTGATGGACGACGACGGCCAGATCGAGGAAGCGCATTCGATCTCGGCCGGGCTCGATTATCCCGGCATCGGGCCCGAGCATGCCTGGCTCAACGATGTGAAGCGGGTGCAATTCCTCTCGGCGACCGACGACGAGGCGGTGGCCGCGTTCCAGCTGTGCAGCAAGCTCGAGGGCATCATCCCGGCGCTCGAGCCGGCACACGCGCTCGCCCGCCTGCTTGACATCGCGCCGACCAAGCCGAAGGACCATTTGATGGTGATCAATGTCTCGGGCCGCGGCGACAAGGACCTCAATTCCGTCGCGAGCTATCTGAGCGCCAAAGCGCGAGGAACAAACTGACGATGGGTGCGCGCCGCACATGAAGCAGACCCGGATCGACAGAAGATTCGCGGAGCTGAAGCGCGAGGGGCGCGCAGGGCTGGTCGCGTTCGTGACCGCCGGCGATCCCGATCACGATACCTCGCTCGCCATTCTCAAGGGTCTGCCGGCAGCTGGCGCCGACATCATCGAGCTCGGCATGCCGTTCTCCGACCCGATGGCGGACGGTCCGGCGATCCAGGCCTCATCGCAGCGCGCGCTCAGATCCGGCCAGACCATGAAGAAGACGCTCGCCATGGTGCGCGCCTTCCGGGCGGCCGACGACACCACTCCCATAGTGCTAATGGGCTACTACAACCCTATATACGTCTATCCGGTTGACCGTTTCGTCACCGACGCGGTCGCTGCTGGAGTTGACGGTTTGATCGTGGTCGACATGCCGCCAGAGGAGGATGCCGAGCTTCGCCCGCAAGCGAGCGAAGGCGGCCTCAATTTCATCAGGCTTGCCACGCCGACGACAGACGCCAAGCGTCTGCCGGCCGTGCTCGCCAATAGTTCGGGCTTTGTCTATTACGTATCGATCGCCGGCATCACCGGCACAGCGGCGCCCGACATCGGCGCGGTCAAGGCACATGTCGGCCGCATCAAGGCGCATACCGATCTGCCGATCGCGGTCGGCTTCGGCGTGAAGAGCGAAGCGCAGGTGAGCGCGCTCGGCAGCATCGCTGAAGGCGTCGTGGTCGGCTCGGCACTTGTGAGCGCGCTCGCGCAGAGCCTCGATCAGAACGGTCACGCGACGAGCGCTACCAAGGGAGAGGTGCTGGGGCTGGTGGCGCGGCTTGCGGCAGCGCTCCGGCATCCGGCCGAAGCTGCCGCGCTTTAGGCGTCATGCAATGCGAGTGATGGTTTCATTGAGAGTTACCTAGACCCGTGAACTGGATCAACAGCGTCGTCAGGCCGAAGATCAGGAGCATCCTTCGCAAGAAGGAGATGCCGGACAATCTTTGGGTCAAATGCCCCGAGACGGGGCAGATGATCTATTACAAGGACCTCGAAGCGAACCAGTTCGTGGTGCCGGGCTCCGGCTTTCACTGGCGGATGACGGCAGGGGCGCGGCTCAAGTTTCTGTTCGACAACGGCGAGTACGAAGCCTTGCCGCTGCCCGAGGTCCCCGCCGATCCGCTCAAGTTCCGCGACGAGCGCCGCTATACCGATCGGCTGAAGGATGCTCGCAGCAAGACCGGCATGGTCGATGCCGTACTCGCCGGCGCCGGCCATCTCGACGGCCAGAGAGTTGTCGCCGCGGTGCAGGATTTCGACTTCCTCGGCGGCTCGCTCGGCACGGCCGCGGGCGAAGCGGTGATCACCGCCATGCGCGCGGCGGTCAAGCGCGAGACACCATTCATCCTGTTCGCGGCGTCGGGCGGCGCACGCATGCAGGAAGGCATCCTGTCGCTGATGCAGATGCCGCGTACCACCGTCGCGGTGCAGGAGCTGCGCGAGGCGAAGCTCCCTTACATCGTCGTGCTGACGCACCCGACCACCGGCGGCGTCACCGCGTCCTATGCCATGCTGGGCGACATCCATATCGCCGAGCCTGGCGCGCTGATCGGCTTTGCCGGCCCGCGCGTCATCGAGCAGACCATCCGCGAGCAATTGCCGAACGGGTTCCAGCGCGCCGAGTATCTCTATTCCCACGGCATGGTCGACATGGTCGTGCATCGCCACGCGCTCCGCGGCATGCTCGTCCGCATCTGCAACCTGTTGACCCACCGCAAGCCCGGCACCGAGATCGCCGTCACAGATCAGATCGACGGCAAGGTGGCCTTGAAATCGCCGCCCTCCACCATCCACTTGAGCGGCAACGGCCTCGACAAAGCCGCCAGCCACGACGATGACGACGATGAGGCCTTGACGGGCAGTGCCGGCAATGGCGCTAATCCGAACCAACCGCAAAGTAACTGACCGGCTTCAAGGCCTTGTCCACACTTCCGCACAGCGCCGGGCGCCCTGCGCCCCGCCCCCGGGCCTCGTCAAGCGACACGCTGCTCGAGCGCCTGAAGAAGCTGCACCCGCAATCGATCGATTTGTCGCTCGGCCGGATCGAGCGCCTGCTGGCCGCGCTCGGTCATCCCGAGCAGAAGCTGCCCCCCGTGGTGCATGTCGCCGGCACCAACGGCAAGGGCTCGTTCCTCGCCTTTCTGCGCGCGACCGCCGAGGGGATGGGCAACAGCGTGCACGTCTATACCTCGCCGCATCTCGTCAATTTCCATGAGCGCATCGTGCTCGCCGGGCCGCACGGCGCGAGCACGATCGCCGAGGACTATCTGGTCGATTGCCTCGCCCGCGCCGAAGCCGCCAATGGCGGCGAGCTGATCACCCTGTTCGAGATCACCACGGCGGCGGCGTTCCTCGCCTTCTCCGAGGTGCCGGCCGACTTGCTGCTGCTCGAGACGGGGCTGGGCGGCAGGCTCGACGCCACCAATGTGGTGGACAAGCCTCTGCTCACCGCCATCACGCCGATCTCGATCGACCACGTCTCGTTCTTAGGCGACACCATCGCTGCCATCGCCGGCGAGAAGGCCGGCATCCTGAAGCCGGGCGTTCCCTGCGTGGTCGGCCGCCAGGTCCGCGAAGCCTTCGAGGTGATCGAGCGCAGCGCCGAGGCGATCGGCGCGCCGCTCCATGTCGCCGGGCGCGACTTCGACGCTTACGAGCAACAAGGGCGGCTCGTGTTCCAGACGGAATCGCGCCTGCTCGATCTGCCGCTGCCGAGGCTCAAGGGCCGCCATCAGATCGACAATGCCGGCTCGGCGATTGCCGCCGCCAGCATCGTGTTCGGCGATGCGCTAAGCGTGCGCGCGCTCGAGCATGGGCTCACGCACGCACAATGGCCGGCGCGGCTCGAGCGGCTCTCAGCCGGTGGGCTGCATGTCTATGTCGCCGACGGCACCGAGATCTGGCTCGATGGCGGCCACAATGCCGCCGGCGGCCAGGTGATCGCGCAGGCTCTGGCCGAGCTCGACGAGCGCGTGCCGCGCCCCGTCCATCTCATCTGGGGCATGATGGAGACCAAGGACGCGCACGCCTTCATCGCCCCGTTCAAGGGCCTGGTCGGACGCATCTACACCGTGCCGATCCCTGATGAGCCGAATGCCTTCGCCGCCGCCGATCTCGCCGAGATCGCCGCGGCCGAAGGGTTCGATGTGGTCGAGGCCGACAGCGTGCCCGACGCGCTCGCGCGCTCGCGTGCGGCGCTTGCCGAGCCGGCGCGCGTGCTGATCTGCGGCTCGCTCTATCTCGCGGGCCACGTGCTCAAGCTGCACGGCTAGAGGAGGGGTGGCATGCGACGATGTCTGTTAGCTGCGGGTGCTCTGGCGCTTGTTGTCGTCATCGCCGCCAAGGGCGAGCGCGCTCGGGCCGATGCGCTGCCGACCGAAGTCGGAGAGTGCAGCGAGACCACCATCGAGGATATCGGCTACCGGCTCGGCGACCCCGACACCGGCAGCGCGATCAGCTACGCCAATGGCGGCTCGCAAGTGTCCTACGACACGATCCCCGAGATCCACCGCTCGCGCGTCGGCGATCCGGTCAAGCTCTGCCTCGTCAGTCTGCCCGAGGACTGCCCGCCCGGTGACGACCGCGGCAAGGTCTATAGCGCCTCGAACCTGCGCACCGGCGAGAGCTGGGAAGCGCCCGACTCGCAGCACTCCTGCGGCGGCGCCTGACATCGCTTGCCCGCAAAGACGTGGATGGCCGGGACGAGCCCGGCCATGACACTTGCTGTATTTGACTGAAGCGAGACCTAGGCCTCGACGGCGCCGTTGATCCAGGCGGCGAGGTGGTTCTTCGGATAGGCGCCCTTGAGCGTGCCCAGCACCTCACCGTCCTTGAACAGGATCAGCGTCGGGATCGCGCGCACATTGTAGTGCGACGGCGTGCGCGGGTTCTCGTCGATATTCAGCTTGATGATGCGCACCTTGCCGTTCAGCTCCTTGGCGATCTCTTCGAGAGCGGGAGCGATCTGCCGGCATGGACCGCACCACTCGGCCCAGAAATCGACGACCACGGGGGTCGAGGACTTGAGCACCTCGGTCTCGAAAGTGTCGTCGGATACTTTCTCAGTCGCCATTTGCTTCTCCTAATCGCCGGCAGTGTCAGTCGAACGGCCGGTCTTGAGTCTCAGGCCTCGAAACTAGGTATGCACCCCTACCCCGTCAAGGCTTGGCGGGGGCTGCGACGATGCGCTGTTCGGCGCTATCAAGCGAAGTTGAAGGGATCTCCATGAGCCGGGCGCCATCGGTCCAGAGCAGCGCGGCGCGCAATGAACGGCCCGGAAACAGCCGCTTAAGCGCGAGCCTATAGGCCGCGAGCTGGTCGATATAGGCCTCCGCCACGTCCTCGACCACTTTGGGCGGCGGGCGGTTCGTCTTGTAGTCGAGGATCAGCAGCCCGTCTTCGAGGATGGCAAGCCGGTCGATCTGGCCCTCGAGCTCGAAGCCGTCCTCGCCCTCGCCGATCTTGGCCACCACCGGCACCTCGGCGAGGCTGCCGGGGCGGAACAGCGGCGCGAAGCTTGGGTTCCGAGCAATGGCCAGCGTCTCGGCGACGATCTCCTCCTTCAATTCAGGCGCGAGGCCTAAGCCCCGCCCAGCCACGAAGGCGCGCGCCGCCCGCTCCTGGTGCTCGGGGTCGATCTCAGGCAGATGCTGGAGCAGGGCATGCACCAGCCGGCCGCGTGCGAACCTGTGGTCGGCGCTGAGCGCGCGCGGGCCCAAGCGGCGGCTGCCAGGCTGATGCGCCTTCGGCACGCCCGTCAGGCGGCGGCGTGAGGCGCGACGGCGTCAGCCTGCGGCGCGCGCGCTCTGGCCGCGCCGGGGTAAGCGCCCAGTCGGGGAGCGGCGGGATAGCGCGCCGCTCAGGCTCGGCCTCGTCGCCCTTCGCCGCGTTCGTCTGAGGGCTCTCCATCCTTCGCACCTGCACGCCGTCGGGGCTCACGACCTCCGCCAGAAGCCCGCCGAGCCCCTCCCTGATCAGCTCGTACCAGCGACTCCCCCTCGGGCTTGTCTTTCTGGCCCTGCCAGCCGCAGACATAGAGCCGGTCGCGCGCCCGCGTCATCGCCACATAGAGCAGGCGGTGATATTCCTCGCGGTCGGCCTGTTCCGCCGCGGCCTTGCTGTCCGCCAAGGCGGACAGATTCGAGTAACCGGGCGGAGGCCATACGAAATGGGCCACCTCGTCGGGAGCCATGCCCGGCCTCGGCAACGGAAATAATCGCGGCCATTGCAGGCGCGGAGCCATGCAGGTGTCGGGCAGGATCACGATCGGCGCTTCCAAGCCCTTGGCGCCGTGCACCGTCATGATGCGCACCTCGTCGCGGTCCTGCTCCATGTCGCGCTTGATCTCGACGTCGTCGCCGCGAAGCTGGTCGATGAAGCCCTGCAGCGACGGCGCCGAATCGCGGTCATAGGCGAGGGCGAGGTCGAGGAACTCGTCGATCGCCTCAGCCGCCTCAGGCCCAAGCCTGGCCAGCATGCGCCGGCGCATCAGCTGGCCCTCGGCGTCGAGCAGCTCGGCGAAGAACTCGTAAGGCGGCAGGAGGTCGGCGCGCGACAGCCAGCCGATGAGCCGGTCGCGCGCCTCGGCGAAACGAAGGTCGCTCCCGGCCTTGTCTTTGAGCGTCGACCACAGCGAGCGCGGCCTCGCGTTCGTAGGCCGAGTGCGAACAAGCCGTCGTCGTCGAGCCCGAACAGCGGGCTCTTGAGCACGACGGCGAGCGCAAGATCGTCCTCCGGCATCAGCAGCACGTCGGCGAGCGCGACGAGGTCTTGCACCGCGAGTTGATCCATCAGCTTCATGCGGTCGGCGCCGGCGACCGGCACGCCGCTCGCGCTTGAGTGCGCGGATCATGGGCGTGGTGAAGGGATCGCGGCGACGAACGAGGATCAGCACGTCGCCCGCCTGCACCTTGGGCGGCCTTGCGAAGGCAACGTCTCGCCGTCGGTGAGCCAGCCCTTGATCTGTGCGGCGATGCGGCGGCAGAGCGCATCGACCGAACGCGCACCGGCGGCGCCCTCGTTCCACGGTTCGAAGGCGTCGGCCGGCTCGGGTTTGGTCTCGGCCTCAGGCTCCCAGAGCTCGACCAGCCCCGCTTCGCCCTGCCGGAAGGCGTGATGCTCGATGACCGAGGTCTCGGCGAAGACAAGGCCGCTTGCGGCGCCCGGCTTGGCGAATACCGCATCCACGGCATCGAGCACCGCAACGGTCGAGCGGAACGACACGTTTAGCGGCACCTGATGAAAGCCGAGGCCGGCGGCTTCCGCCCTCCGCTGGAAGGCACGGCCGATTTCGCCGAACCGCGCCGGGTCTGCGCCCTGGAACGAGTAGATCGACTGCTTCTCGTCGCCGACGGCGAAGAGCGTGCGCGGCCGTTCGCTCGCGCCAGCGCCGGCGAAGAACTCCTCTGCCAGGCGCTCGACGATCGACCATTGCGCGGGGTTGGTGTCCTGCGCCTCGTCGACCAGGATGTGGTCGACGCCGCCGTCGATCTTGTACAACACCCAGGCGGCGGCTCCCGCGCGCGACAAGAGATTGAGCGTCTTGACGATCAGATCGTCAAAGTCGAGAGCGGCCTCGGCATGCTTGCGCCGCACATAGTCGCTCTGAATGGCATCGGCGAGCAGCAAAACAGCGCCGGTCGCTTCGGCAACGTGCAGATGATCGAGGCGCTCCTTGAGTTGGGCGAACACGGCCTGCGCACCGGCGAGCGCGGCGCATATCGTCGGCTCGCTGGCGGCGAAGCCCCTGCTGCAAATTTGCGCTTTCGGCCCTCCATCGGCCTTGAGAAATACCTGCTCCAGCGCCGCAGCCCGGCTCTCGCCGGCGCCCGTTCTGGCTTGCCCGAGATTGATCTCGAGCTCCTGATCGACCTTTCTGTCCGACGCAAAGCTCAAAAGCGCCGCCTGGGTCTGATCGATAGTCGCGTCGTCGAGCACTCCCGCCATGTCGGCGATGAGCGCCAGTTCGTCGGCCTCGGCGACGCCGAGCATCCGTTTCAGAGCGACGCATTCAGCCTCGGGCCAGTCGCTGCGGCCGTCGTGATAAGCTGCCATGCGCTCCATCTCGGCGCGCTTGGCGACCACGGTATCCACCACCTTGCGGAAATAGAACTCGCTCGTCACGGCGATGACCCTGGCGAGCGCGGACCCGAGCGCGCCGTCTCGATCCTTGGCCGCCCGCGCGATGACGAAATCGAATGCAGCCTTGCGCAGCAGCGCCTGCTCGCGCTCGTCCAGAACGGCGAAATGCGGCGTGACCTGCGCTTCGAGCGGGAAGCGCTGTAATAGCCGCTCGCAGAAAGCATGGATGGTATGGATCTTGAGGCCGCCTTTGGCTTCGAGCGCGCTGGCGAACAGGCGGCGGGCGTTGCGGAGGTCGTCGTCGCCGGGCGCGCGCTCCCAGCAGTGCGGCAAGCTGCTCGCGCAAGGCCTCGGGCTCGCTCGTGGCCCATTTGCCGAGATCCTTGAGGAGGCGATTCTGCATCTCCGCTGCCGCGGTCTTGGTGTAGGTCAGGCAGAGGATCGATTCCGGCCGGAATCCGGCGAGCAGGAGCCGTTGCACGCGCTTGACCAGTACGGCTGTCTTGCCGGTCCCGGCATTGGCCGACACCCACGCCGACGCCGAGGGGTCCGAAGCGAGCGCCTGGTTCTTGTCGGCCTCTTCGTTGAGGGTGGATCCGGCGCTCATCGGAAATCCTCGTCGAGCTCTTGCGTCAGCCATTCCTGAATGCGGGCGAGCTGCTCGTAATCGTCGTAGTCGTAGGCGCGGGTGAACCCGGGACCGCGACGCCGCTTGACCTCGTAGGGCATCGCCGGATCGAGATAACGCGCGATCAGGGTTTCGAGCTTCGTCCGCGCTTCGGCGGCAAGGTCCGCGGCTGATTTGGTTCCGGCCGGACATTCATCGCCCCCGTCGCCGCGCCCGGACGCGTTGATGTAGATGAGGGCGCTGACGGTCCGCTCACCAAGCGCGGCGAAGCCTCCGCCTTCGGCGATCACCGCTTCCAGCGGCAATTGCGGCGCCGATAGCTCATCGACGCGTTTGGCGACCGGCAGCGTGCTCCCGGTCTTGTAGTCGTAGATGACGAGGCTGCCGTCTTGGCGCGCATCGATGCGGTCGGCGCGCGCGGTCAGCGTGAAGCCTTCGACAATGTCGAGCTCGCCCTCGACCTCGGTGAAGGTGGT
The DNA here is from genome assembly GCA_963791255.1 of uncultured Alphaproteobacteria bacterium. Classification (GTDB taxonomy): domain Bacteria; phylum Pseudomonadota; class Alphaproteobacteria; order Rhizobiales; family Methyloligellaceae; genus Methyloceanibacter. The sequence goes on from CAWBSA010000009.1 coordinate 88,874, forward strand.
GACGGCGCCGACACGGCGTACGGGTTCGGTCGTCGCGAACCAGCGCGCGAAGCGCTGGAAGCTCGGCCGCCAGAACGCCTCGACCAGCGGCGAGCCGCCAAGCTCGGCGAAGTGCTTGTCGGTCCGCGCCATCAGCTCGCCGTAGATGTCGTCTGGCAGTGCGCCCGGATGGTCGCGGGCGAAATCCTGAAGCACCTGATGCACGATCTGGCCGCGCAACGCGGCGTCAGGCTCGGTGCCGAGCGGCTTCAGCTTCTCGAGCCTGAGGATGTCGCGTGCGAAGATTTCGTAAGGATTGGCGATCCATCGCTCGATACGCGTCACGCTGAGCTGCTTCGGTCGCGCATCAACGGGAGGGCAGGGGCGGGGGGCACTGACCGGCTTGAAGTCGGGCGCGCGGTCGCGCTCCCGGGCCCATTCGACGAAAGGCTGGTCGGGTGCGATGCGCTGACCGAGCTCCGCCGCCTCGACCAGGGCAAGCAGCCGCTGCAGCCAGCGCGAGGCGACGGTCGGCACGCCTTCGACCTTGAGCGCGCGGGTGAGATAGACCGTCTCGGCGCCGAGCGCCTGCGCGAAGTCATGCGCCGAGCGGCCGGTCAGCTGCTCGGGCGCGGGAAGGCCAAGCGCCTCGCGCATCGGGCGGCTGAGCCAGGGGCCAGACTCCTGTGGGCGCGGCCACACCCCTTCATTCAGGCTGCCGAGGATCACGACATCGGGCTGCTGGAGGCGCGCTTCGAGCGGTCCCCAGATGAACAGCCGTGGATGGGCTGAGGCGCGAGGGCGGACCACCTCACCCGCCACCAGGCTCCGATAGAAGCCCGGATAGAAACGCGCCTGGAAGGCCAGGCTCTCGCCGGCATCGATCAGCTCGGCAAGGAGCGTCGTCAGGGCCTCGCCGGCATCGCCTTGCCAGAGCCTCGTCGATGCGCCGTTCCGCATCGCGCGCGATGGCCTCGGCCGCCGCGGCATGGGCGTCGGCGAGGCGCGATGCTTGGTGCTCGACCCCGCCGGCGAACAGGTCCGCGAGCGGGGCGAAGGCGATCTCGAGATCGGCGACGAGCCTGAGTGCGTCGTTCTGCTCGACCTCGCTGATCCGCGCCGGGCGTGGGCGGCGCTGCTCCGGATCGCGCGCCGCTTCGAGCGCCTCGCGCGCACCGGCAAGGCCCTCACCGACATAGATGTCGCGGAAGGCGCCGCGTTCGAGCGCTCGCGCGGCATTCCGCATCTCGAACGGGCTGCGGCCGAGCAGGGCGAGCGGGTGCTTGAGCAGCGCCATGAGCGCCGGCGGGGCCAAATTGCTCTCAGCCGCGCCGAGCACGAGATCGAGGAAGGCGCCGGGCAGCGTCCGCGCCACCGGTATGCCGGCCGAATCGTCTATCGCGAGGTCGTAGCGCTTGAGCCGCGCGGCAACGCGCCGCGCCAGCACGCGGTCCGGCGTGACCAGCGCCGCGGTCTTGCCCGGGGTTTCGATGCAGGATTTGAGGATCAGCGCGATGGCCTCAGCCTCGTCATGGGCGGTTGGCGCCACGACCAGGCGAATGCCGGCAAGCCCGTTGGCGAAGTTCGCGCGCCCGTCCGACAGGAGGTCGCCGGTGGCGAGGAAGCTCTGCCAGCGCTCGGTGCTCTCGGCGGGGCGGAGCGCTTCGCTCACCAGATTGAGCCGTGCGCGCTGGATGGCGTTCGGCGCGCTTCCCGGCACGTCGGCGACCTCGTCGCGTGCCGCCCCGAGCTTGCGCAACAGCTCGGCCATGCCGGCCTGCGGGTGCTCAGGGTGTTGGGCAAGGCTCGCCCAGTCCTCATCATCGAGCGTGCGGTCGAGGCCGGGCAGCACCACCGCGCCGTTCGGCAGAGAGGCAATGACTTTGAGCAGGCGCGCGGTGGACGGCACCGTGCCAGTCGAGCCCGCCGCGATCACGGGATGGGGCGAGCCCTTCGCCAGCCGCTCAGTCTCGAGCCGCATCAGAGCGGTGCGGCGCGCCCTCGGCGAGACCAGACCGTTGGCGGCGAGGTAAGCCGGCCAATGCTCGGTCACGATCTTGAGGAAGTCGACGGTGAGCTGCCAATGCCCGGCGAACTCCTCCGGCACGATGGCGGCGAGGCGGGAGAAGTCGATCTCCTCCCGCTCGACATCGTCCATGAGGCGAGCGAGATCGGCGGCAAGCGAGGACGCTTGCGCCGGCGTGACCGGTTCCAAACTCGGAGTCCCGTCGAGCGCTGCGGGGAGCATGCGGCCGAAGGCGAGCACGAGCCGCATCAGCGCGGTATGGCGTTGCAGCTCGCCGATCGCCGGTTCCCAGGCGATCCCTTCCACTCCGCCATCCTCGGCGCCGAAGACGAGCGCGGCCTCCTCGTCCGGGTCGCCGAGCGCCCTGATGCGCGGCAACAACAGGGCGTCGCTGTTCGCCTCGGCAAGGAACGCCTCACGCAGCGCGCGCGCCGCGCGGCGGGTCGGGAGATAGATGGTGGTGAGGGGAAGCGCGAGCGGGTCCGGCTTTTGTCCGCCCGCATGCGGCAGGTCGCCGGCGAGCACGGCGCGCGCGAGGGTCGTCAAGAACGGCGCCGAAGGCGGGATCGTGTAGAGGTTTTGCCCCGCTGATAAGCGCTCAGGCACCTTCGCGCTCGAAATTGGTCTCGGCCTCGGCCAGCGCTTCCGGCGTGCCGACATGCATCCAGCGTCCGTCGAGCCTGACCCCGTAGAGCTTGCCCTTGGCGAGCGCGCGGTCCCACAGCAGGTTCAGCGAGAAGCGCCCTTCGGGGGCGTCCTTGAACAGTCTCTCGTCGCAGAGCGAGACGCCGGCGAAGGCGAACGGCACGACCTCGCCCTCGCCGCGGCGCGCGAGACGCCCGTCCGGCGCCATGGCAAAATCGCCCTTGGCGGCATAGCCGATGCTGGTGGTGACCGGCGCGAGCAGCATGAGACAGTCCATCGTCGCGGGGTTCCACTCCTTCAGCATGCGCGATAGCGCCGGCGCCGCGCCCTCGCTCCACACCGAGTCGGCGTTGTGAATGAAGAATGGCCCGCGCCCGAGCAGCGGCAAAGCCTTCTTGGCGCCGCCACCAGTGTCGAGCAGGACGCCGCGCTCATCGGAGACGATCAGCTCCGGCTGCCTGCTCTTGCGCCCGGCGACATGCGCTTCGAGCTGATCGGGCAAATAATGCACGTTGACCACCGCCGTCTTGACGCCGGCCGCCGCCAGCCGGTCGAGCACGTGGTCGAGCAGAGTGCGTCCGGCGAGCGGCACCAGCGGCTTCGGCACGCTGAGAGTGAGCGGACGCATGCGCTCGCCCTTGCCGGCTGCCAGCACCATGGCGGTCTTCGCCTCGGTCATGAGCATGACGCCTTCTTACAGCGCAAGCTTGGGGAGGTCAGCCGCGTTCGGGAACTCGCGCGCATAGAAGCCGCGCAGGGCCGCGAGCGCAGGATGGGCGAGGTCGCGCTCAAGATAGCGCGCGACCCGCGGGATATGAGCGAGATAGCCGCGCTTGCCGTCACGTTTCGCCAGTCGGGCAAAGATGCCGAGGATCTTCGAGTTGCGTTGGGCGCCAAGCGTTGCATAGAGCGTACGGAACCCATCGCTCGCAAAATGCGGGCTTTGCGCATTTCGGGCGGCACAGTAGCGAGCGAGTTGCTCCCGTTCAAGCGCTTCCGGAACGTCGAGCCTGGCGTCCTGGAGCAGTGAAACGAGGTCGTAGGCGAGCGGGCCCCTGAGCGCATCCTGGAAGTCGAGCAGTCCCACGCGCTTCACACCCTCGCGGGCGGGCAGCCACATCAGGTTTGGCGAGTGGTAATCGCGCAACACCCAGCCGGAATCGGATGTGGCGGCCTTGGCGAGCAGCGGACGCCACAGCGCCGCGAACTCATCGCGCAAGGCTTGCGGTATCGGTTTCCCATGCAGCGCCGGCCAGAACCAGTCGATGAGGAGCGAGGCCTCGGTCAGCATGGCGTCGGCGTCGAAGGCAAGGAGCTGGTAGGGTTCGTAGCCCTCGATCGGCAAACGCTCGGGCGGCGGCGCCGCGGCGATGGCGAGCAGCGCGTCGACCGCAGCGCCCCATAGCTCAGCCATCTTGTGTCCCTTGTTGTGGTCCTTGGCGATCTCGGCCCCGAACACCCTGTCTCCGAGATCCTCGAGAATGATGAAGCCCTGCTCGAGGTCGAAGGCGTAGATGGCCGGCGCGGTGAGCGAGCTCTCGCGTAGCGCGCCTGCGACCGCGACGAACGGCGTCACGTCCTCGGCAAGATGCACGAGCGCGGAGTAGGGCTTGCCGTCGCGGATCGGCGGCCCGTCCGGCTGGCGCGGCGAGTTCATCAGGATTGCGCTCCGGTGCGGCAGCACGAGCCTCGCATAGGAGCGCGCAGAGGCGTCGCCTTGCAGATAATGCGCGCCGGCATCGGCGTATGGCGTCTTGTCGAGGAACTCCGATATTGCCCTGAGGCGGGCGAGCCGGTCCGACCAGCTGCCGTGGCCGGTCATGACGATGCGGCGCATATTCGGCGTCGCTGTCTCGTCAATGGCGATGTCGAGCCGGTCCTCGGGCAGCCAGCTTGCGGCGCGCTCCGGCCACTCGGCCAGCACCACGCCTTCGGCCAGCGCATCGTCGAGGCCGAGCTCCCCGACCTCGGACGGCGCGAGCCGGTAGAAATCGCAATGGGTGACGACGAGCCGCGGCGTTTCGTAGCGCTGCATCAGAGCGAAGGTTGGACTCGGCACTTCGTCCTCACCGCCCAGCCTGCCGACCAGCGCCCGAGCCAAGGTGGTCTTGCCGGCGCCGAGCGGGCCTGACAGCGCGATCGCGTCGCTAGGCTTCAGCGCGAGCGCAAGCCGGCTCGCGACGATGTCGAGCCTGACCAGGTCGACATCCTCCAGAGTCCAACTGGTGGTCATCCGGCGAGGCTTGACTTGAAGCGTGGCGGAGCTTGATCGGCGGTTTCGCCCTTCGGCGCCTCTGTCGTCGGCTCCTGGGTGAGCGGCAGCAGCACCTCGACGCGCGTGCCTTTTCCGGGCGCCGAGCTCAGAGTGACAGTGCCGCCATGCAGCTCGGCGAGGCTCTTGACGATGGACAGCCCGAGACCGGTGCCGCGGTGACGCGAGCCGTGCGGCCGGCTCTCGAACCGATCGAACACGGCCTGCTGATAGTCTTCGGGGATGCCCACGCCCTGATCCTCGACGCTGAAGGCGACCATCGAATTCTCGCGGCGGCAGTTGAGCGCGATCCGCCCGCCCGCCGGCGAGAAGCCGATCGCGTTGGAGAGGAGATTATACAGGATCTGCGTGACTCGGGCGCCATCGGCGACGAACTGGTCGATGCCGGGCTCGATGGCGATGTCGAGGCTCATGTCGTTCTGCTTCAGCCGTTCGCGCACGCCATTCGCCGCCGCATCGATCACCTCGCGCACGCTGACCGGCGAGAGGTTGAGCTCGAACGTCCCGGCATCGAGCGTGGTCAGATCGAGAATGTCGTCGATCAGGGCGCGGAGCGTCAGCCCCGAAGCCAAGATGTCGTTCACATATTCGCGCTGCTTGTCGGCGAGCGGCCCGAAGGCGGGGGTTGCCAGCAATTGGGCAAAGCCCAGGATCGAGTTGAGAGGCGTGCGGAGCTCGTAGGAGACGTGCGAGACGAACGTGGTCTTGAGCCGGTGCGCCTCCTCAAGCGCCTCGGTGCGCTCGATCAGCGCCCGCTCGACGCGCTTCGCGTCCGACACGTCGTTATAGGTGAGCAGCGTGCCGCCGTCGGGTAGCGGCAGCGCGGCGCAAGCGAGCACGCTGCCGTCGATCCGGTCGATCTCCTTCTCATAGGACCGCCGCTCGGAGACGATGGCAGTGACCGCCGCTTTGATGCGTTCCCACTCCTCGGGCGCGTCGTACAGCACGCGGCACCACGCGATGATCTCCTCGATATGCGGCTCCTTGTCGAGCTGGCGCTGATTGAGCTGCCAGATCGCGGCGAAGGCCTGATTGTAAAGCCTGAGCCGCCCGCTCGGCGCGAACACGGCGACGCCCTCGCGCAACGTGTCGAGCGTCTCCCGCTGCACCTGGATCAGGGCGTTGTAGCGGCTTTCGAGCGCGATCCGCTCGGTCACGTTTTCGTAAAGATAGGTCACACCGCCCGCGCCTTCGCTGTCGGCGATGACGTGCAGCGTGCGCCCGTCGGGGAGGTGCCATTGATCCTCAATCTGGGCGTTCAGGCCGTACGAGGCGAGCCAGCTCTTCTTCCAGTCGCGGTAGTCGGCCTTCTCGGGCAGGCGCCGATCCTGGCGGAGCCGATCGAGGATCTCGCCGTCACGGGGACGGGTTTCGAGCCATTCCGCGTCGAGCTGCCAGAGCTCGACATAGGCCTGGTTGAAATGGGTCAGGCGTTGCCTGGCGTCGAACACGGCGAAGGCGGTCGCCAGCCGGTCGAAGCTCCTGAAGCGCGCTTCCACGCCGGGCTTCGACTCGGACCTCGCGCGCTCGGCGATGGCCGCTTGCGTATCGAGCAGGGCACGGAGCGAGGCGACCTGATCCTCGAGCTGCCTGTGCTTGGCGGCCAGCTCGGCCAGTTCGAGCCGCCTGCCGAACAGGTCGCGGACCTTGAGCACGATGGTGCGCCCGGCGACCCGGCCGTCGACCTCTATGAACCGCTCGCGCAGGGTCGATAGCATGAGGTTGAACGCCTCGCCGCGGTCGGCGAGCGTCTGGAGCGCTAGCTCGAGCGCCGAGGCCGACGGCGCGTCGAGCCAGGCCTCGAACGTCAGCAGCGTCTCGGCATCGCGCGGCACGCCGAGTCCCGTGGCCAAGTTGGCGACCAGCAGCTCTGGCGCTCCGCTCTCGGCAACGATCAGGAGCGCCTGGGGCTCGGCGGCGAGCACCGTGTCGAGGGTGCTCTCGCTCTGGCGGTAGCGGTCGGCCTCCTCCGCCGAGGCCCTTGCCGCGGCGCGCGCTCGCTCGGTGGCGCGGAGACAGGCGATGGCCGTGCCGATGGCGAAGGCGATGACGCCGAGATTGATGCCGAGCGTCAGCAGCGTGCGCGCGTCGAACGCGGTCGGGTCGGTTGCGGCGAAGGCGCCTGTGACGGGCAGCACGAGTAGAACAACGAGGATGACGACGCGGAACAGCATTTCTGGCCACCTTGATGAAGGTGCAGCCTTGCCCCCGCCGCTCCGCATGGTTGTGTTGTGCTCCACGCCGCCGTCCATGGCCTCGCCTCGCGCCGCCAACGCTGCCACAGACTGAACGCGGGGCTCCCTCGGCCCCACGCGAACCTCAAGGCGAATCAGGCGTAGATTAGCTGTATCGCGGGACGTTGCCCACAGGCGCCAGCACTTTGGTTAACCCCGGCGCGGGGATGCCTCGTCGGGCGTCATCCCGGCGTAAGCCGGGATCCACCCATCCGCTCATTGCTGCCGGCTCCTGGATTCCGGCTTGCGCCGGAATGACGGAGCGACGGCTCAGTACCGGTAGGCTTCGGGCTTGTAGGGGCCTTGCACGGGCACGCCGATATAGTCGGCCTGGTCCTTGCTGAGCTCGGTCAGCTTGGCGCCGACCTTTGCCAGATGCAGCCGCGCCACCTTCTCGTCGAGCTGCTTCGGCAGGGTGTAGACCTCTTTTTTGTAGGCTCCCGGATTGGTCCACAGCTCGATCTGCGCCAGCGTCTGGTTGGTGAACGACGCGCTCATCACGAAGCTCGGATGGCCCATGGCGTTGCCGAGATTGACCAGCCTGCCCTCCGACAGGAGGATGATGCGCTTGCCGTTCGGGAACTCGATCTCGTCGACCTGCGGCTTGACGTTGTGCCACTTGTAATTGCGCAGGCCCGCCACCTGAATCTCCGAATCGAAATGGCCGATATTGCAGACGATGGCGCGGTCCTTCATCGCCCGCATATGGTCGATGGTGATGACGTCTTTGTTGCCGGTCGCGGTGACGAAGATGTCGGCGCGGGGCGCCGCGTCGTCCATGGTGGTGACTTCATAGCCCTCCATCGAGGCCTGCAGCGCGCAGATCGGATCGATCTCCGCGACCAGCACGCGGCAGCCGGCATTGCGCAGGCTCGCGGCCGAGCCCTTGCCCACGTCGCCGAAGCCCGAGACCATCGCCACCTTGCCGGCCATCATCACGTCGGTGCCGCGGCGGATGCCGTCGACCAGGCTCTCGCGGCAGCCGTAGAGATTGTCGAACTTGGACTTGGTAACGCTGTCGTTGACGTTGATGGCGGGGAACAGCAGCGTGCCCTTCTTCTGCATCTCGTAGAGCCGGTGCACGCCGGTCGTGGTCTCCTCGGTCACGCCGCGAATATTGGCGGCGAGTTTGGCGAACCAGCCGGGCTCCCGCTTCAACCGCTCCTTGATCGAGGCGAACAGCACCTCCTCCTCCTCGTTGGTGGCCGCGTCGAGGAAGGCCGTGTCGCCCTTCTCGGCGCGCAGGCCGAGATGCACGAGCAAGGTCGCGTCGCCGCCGTCGTCGAGGATCATGTTCGGCGTGCCGCCGTCGGCCCATTCGAAGATGCGGTTGGTGTAGTCCCAATATTCCTCGAGGCTCTCGCCCTTGAAGGCGAACACCGGGATGCCTTCGGCGGCGATCGCCGCCGCGGCGTGGTCCTGGGTCGAATAGATGTTGCACGAGGCCCAGCGAATGTCGGCGCCGAGCGCCTTCAACGTCTCGATCAGGACGGCGGTCTGGATGGTCATGTGCAGCGAGCCGGCGATGCGCGCGCCCTTGAGCGGCTGCCGGGCGGCGTATTCCTCGCGCACGGCCATCAACCCCGGCATCTCGGTCTCGGCGATGGCGATCTCTTTCCGGCCCCACTCGGCCAGCCCGATGTCTCTTACATGGTACGTCATGCAGCCTCACTCCCGCTCGAACTGATAAAGATATAAAGAAGTCCTTATACCTTTTCCAGGGTGTTGCCAACGCTAAAGGGCACGCCAAACGCCTCGCGGGCACCGGCCCTAGGGCCGCGGGCAGCTCGTTTTGCGGTTCATCTGGGGCCGACCAGCCCCTCGCGCGAGAGGCGCGGGGGCGATACACTGCGATCATGAACGTCGATCACAGGATCCAGTTGCGAGAGATCGCAAATAGGATTGCCCGCGAGGCGGCGGGCCCGGCACCTGCCCGCGTCGAGGCCTACGACGCCGACGCGTTTCTCTGCCCGAACTGCTGGGTCGCGAAAGGCGCCCGCGCGCAGCTCTTTTTCGTCGCGCGCGAGGAGGTCGGCGACCGGCTTCGTTGCGACGGATGTCACGCCGAATTCGTCGTGTGAGGCGCGCCGCCAACCGGCAAATCGCCCGCCGGAAGACCGCTGTCCTATTGCGCCGACTCCGTCGCCGTTGAGGCAGGCGGCAGCCGATGGCCGATGGCCCAGACATAAGCGGCAACTGCCGCGAGGTCGGCGTCGGAGAGCTCTACCCCGCCGTAAGGCGGCATCGCGCCTGGATGGTCCTTGGGCTTGGGCACGCCGTTCTTGATCGTGTCGGTGATGCTCTGGAGGCTGCCGTCGCCCCACAGCCATGTGCCGCTTTGGAGGTCGGCGCCGATCGGCGTGCCGATGCCGTCGGCACCATGACAACCGGCGCAAGTCGCCCCGGCAACCTCGCCATGGAAAATCTTCTTGCCAAGAGCGACCTGCTCGGCGGTCGACCCGAGCGGCACCGGCAGCGCGGCACCTGCGTCTTGATGGACGCCCTCCGGCGGCAGCGCATCCGGCGAGGCTTCGGCTTGGTTTAACGGCGCAGGCGCTGCCTCGACTGGCGCGTTCCGATCGCCGTTATAGGTCACGCGCCAGATGCGACCAGCCTTGTCGTCGGTGATGTACAGCGCGCCATCGGGTCCGAAGGCGAGACCCGAGGGACGATGCACGGCGCCACCCGGCTCCTTTTTCGGACCGGCGAAGCCATCCGCGAAGACGATATAGTCGCCGGACGTCTTGCCGTCCGCGAGCGGCTGGAACACGACGTTGTATCCGCCTTGCGGTGAAGGCGCGCGGTTCCATGAGCCGTGGAAGGCGATGAAGGCGCCACCCTGGTAGGCCTTGGGGAATTGCGCCGCCTTGTAGATCTTGAGGTCGTTCGGCGCCCAGTGCGCCGGGAATGCCGCGACCGGTGGGTCGAGCTTGTCGCAACGGCCGACCTTCTTGCCGCCGTCGCCGCCATATTCGGGCGCAAGCACGAGCTTCTTCTGCTCGGGGTCGTAATAGCAATAGGGCCAGCCATAATCGCCGCCCTGCTTGAGGATCACCACCTCCTCCGAAGGAAGCTCGTAGCCTTGCGCCGCGGTATAGAGCTCGGGCCAGTCCTCATGCAGCTGATCGCGGCCGTGCTGCGTCACGTAAAGCCGCCCGGCTGAATCGAAGTCGAAGCCCTCGCCGTTGCGAATGCCGGTCGCATAGCGCTCCTTGGGCGAGAACACCTGGCCGGTCTTGTTGGCGTCGTAGCGCCAGATGCCGCCGCGGGTCTCGAGCTCGGTGCAAGGATCGATGCCAGGCGAGCGCGGCATGCGGTTCTCCTTCTCGCAGGCATTGGTCGCGGTTCCCATCTCCACGAACAGATTGCCGTCCGCGTCGATGGCGAAGCCATGCATCGGGTGATCGCCGGTGATCGGCATGCCGCTCAGGATCGTCTCAGCCTTGCCGGTGGGCGCCGCCTCGCCGTCCTTCAGCGCGTAGCGGACGATCTTGTCGTTGAGCTCGGCGTACAGCCAATTCTTGTACAGCCAGATGCCGGTGCCGCCATGCGCGCCCTCGGCGAAGGTCGGGCCGAAGCGCATATTGACGTCGGCATGACCTGTGCCCTTGGTGTCCTTGAGCGCGATCAGAAATCCGCCGTCATGCGGCTTGTCGTTGCCGAAATAGACGCCGCTCCAGGTGTTCACGTAGACCGTGCCATCGGGCGTCACGGCAAGTTGGCGGCCATGACCGACCTTGTCGGCGAAGATGGTGGCGCAAAATCCCTGGGGTAGACTTAGCCCGGCATCCTCGTCGCATACCTGCTCTGCGCTGGACGCGGGAATCGCGCTTGTGAGCAAAATGGAAAGTGGAGCGAGGCCCGCGAGTCCGGCCGCGAGAATCATTTGGCGAAAGGTCATTGCAACGCTCCTTGCTTGCTGTCCGCGCTGTCGTGACCGGCATTGTCAAAGGGCGCGCCGACGATGCGGAACGGGAGATGGGGCGGCCCGCTCGTCGCCGCCTGGAACAGGTGCGGCAGCTGACCCTCGGTGACCCACAGCATTTGACCGATGGGAACGACCGATGTCGGGCCGGCGATGCCGTCCGCGATGGTCTCGACGTCGACGCGGTCGCCGTTGACGGTGACGCGATCGACGCTCACACCGCCTTCGGCCATGACGAAGGACCGTCCACCGATCGATCTGAGCCCGTCGGGGAATTTCAGTTGGCGCGACGGCTCGAGCTTGGTGACGGCGCCGGGCTTGCCGTCCGTCACCTCGACGCGGAAAAAGCCGCCCGGGGCGAACGTGTTGACGTAAAGATTGCCGTCGGCGCCGAAAGCGATCCCGTCGAGGCCGGGCGCCCCTTGCGGCGGCTGCTCGAAGGCCGGGCTTTCCAGCCAGACTTCGAGCTCGGAGCTGCCGGGCTTCAGCCGGAGGATCTGCGGCTCAAGCGAGTTGGTGATGAACAGCGAACCGTCAGGACCCACCGCCATGTCGTTGCAGATCGCAGCCTTCCCGGGCAGCGCTGCGCTGACCTTGCCTTCGCCGGTCGCAAGATCGAAGCCCTTGACGAAGCTACCGGCGACCGAGCTTGGCCCGGGAATCCCGGAAGAAGAGAAATCGTTGGAGCAGACGAAGAGACGGTTCGCCTTGGAGTCGACCAGCACGCCGAGCAGCGATCGCGTGCCGAACGCGCCTGGCTTGATCCACTGTTCGACTGCGGACGATTTAGGGTCGATACGCCAGACTCCGCCGACCGAGGGACTGCCGACATAGAGTGTTCCATCGGAGCCAGCGGAAACGCTCTCGGGATAGGCATTGTCCCCGGGCAAGTCGATTTCGGTCGTCTCGGCATAGGAGGGCGTGGTTAGCGCGTAGAGGCTTGCCAGAAGCAGCGCGAGGATGGTGGGGCGGGGAACGTACGTCGACATGCGAGGCCTCGCTTCGGTAGGCAGTGCGCTGAAGTCGCTTGAAAGACTTCGGTGGGGGGTCGTTGGGGAAACGCCGGAACCGCTCGCGTGGCTCCGGCGCCGTTCGAAAAATTCGAGGGTGGAACGAGAATTATTGAGCGTCCAGTAGCGCGCTCGGGGCAAATTGCTGCCGATTGGACGTTCTTGCTGAAAACCCGGACCCCGGGGCTCGCGCCGGCACGACCGACGTGATCCGATGCAGTTGTCAGTTCCGGTGCAGCCAATCGCGCATACGCGCCTCGCGCTCATCCCACCATGCGCCTTCTTCCTCGCCCTCCGGGCGCGCGGCCGTGCCGTCCGGCGCGGCATAGACAAGCCGGCCATCGAGATAGGTCGCGAGCACCTTGGTGTCGGCGATGGTCTGCGGATCGATCGTGAGGATGTCGCGGTCGAGCACGACGAGGTCGGCGCGTTTGCCGGCTTCGAGGCTGCCGGTCGTCTTGTCCTGCTTCATGGCGAAGGCGGCGTTGACGGTGTAGGCGTCGATCGCGGTCGTGAGCGGAATCCGCTCATCGAGGTTGAGCGGCGGTTGCCCCTTGCCGCCTGAGCGCATGATGGCGGTTTGGAACGCTACGAACGGATTGTAGTTCGAGATGTCCCAGTCGCTGCCGCCGGCGATGGTGGCCCCGGCTGCATGCAGGCTGCCGGCGGGATAGAGGTAGCGGTATCGCTCGGGACCGAGATAGGCCTCGAGCGGCCCCTCGGTCGCCGGCTCGCGCTTGGCCCATTCGAGCTGCATGTCGGCGATCACGCCGAGCGTCTTGAAGCGCGAGAAGTCGGCCGGATCGACCAGCTGCAGATGGGCGATCTGGTGGCGGTTGTCCTTGTCGCCATTCGCCGCGCGGGCGGCGGCAAACCCATCGAGGCTCGCGCGCACGGCGTGATCGCCGATGGCATGGACATGCACCGCGATGCCAGCGGCGTCGAGCTTGGTGACCAGCCGCGCGAAGCGCTCCGGATCGAAATAGAGCTCGCCAAGATGGCTGGTCGGCTTGCCGCCCGCGTCGAGATACGGCGTGAGCATCGCCGCCGTCTGCGCCGGATATTCCATCACGCCGTCGGCGAACACCTTGACCAGGTCGGAGCGGAGAAAGTCGGGATCGACATCGCCATCCTTGGCAGCCGCGATGAGCCGCGCCACGGCTTCGTCGCTGTCGTCGCTCGGATCGGCGACGTAGATCGCCATGCGCACGCGCATCGGGAGCTTGCCGGTGTCGTAAACGCGCCGCCATACCTTCGCCTCGGCCGGCGTAACATAGGCATCCATCAGCGAGGTGAGCCCAACGGCCGACATCTTCTTAAGCTCGGCTGCCGTAAGCGCCGCCTGCTCCTCGACGCTCGGCACGGGAATCTTGTCGGCGACGAAGATCGCGGCGCTGTCGGCGAAGGAGCCGGTCGGCGCGCCTGAGGCGTCCCGGTCGATCTTGCCGCCGCGCGGATCGGGCGTCTCGGCGGTCACGCCGAGCAACCCCAGGCCCCGGCTGTTGACCCACACCGTGTGGCCGTCATTGCCTTCGAGCGCGATCGGTCGTTTCGCCTCGATCATGTCGAGGTCCTTGGCCGTCGCCTGGAAACCGTAATTGTCGAGCTGCGCCGCCTCGAACCACTCGTCGGCCCCACCCTGATCCTCGACGAGACAAGCCTCGATCGCCGGCTTGAGCGCATCGATGGTGGCTTTGACGCCGGCAAGGCTGCATTTGGCGCCGTTCACCGCGCCGACGATCGGATGGATGTGGGTATCGATCAGTCCCGGCAGGACCAGCTTGCCGCCAAGGTCGATCACCTTGGTCGCGGGGCCGGTCAGCGCCGTCATATCGGCGTCGCTGCCGACCGCGACGATTGTGTTGCCGCTGAAGGCGATGGCCTGCTTGATCGAGCGCGCAGGATCGGCGGTATAGATCTTGCCGTTCCGCAGCACGATTTCCGCCTTGCCGTCCTCTGCGGCCTGCGCGTGGACCAACAACAGGCATGAGGCCAGCATCGCGACGCATGCCGATGCAGTCGCTTGTCGAGTGTTCATCGTCACGTCCCTTCACCGGCGCGGTGGGCTATTGCCGCCGATCGCGTTCGGTTTGCGCCGGCTTCTATTGCAGGAAGATCTGCATCGTATCGAAGTCGAAGGTCACGGCAAATGGCTTGAAGAAATCGTGGCCGACCATACCGGCGAGTTGGAAGCCGAACATGGTCTGCCACGGAAACGGTCCGTCGTAGAGACCCGCCACGTTGTCTTCCCGCACGTCCCCGAACGAAATTTGGCCCACCGTGTAGGGCACGATCTTCAGCTTTCCGCCGCCGCCCGACCCCTCGTAAGCCTTGTCCTCCTCAAGCTTGATCTCCGCCTCCTTGATGACCGACTCGGCGAGCTTCACGCCCGCGCCGGCAAGCCCGGTGTCGACGAACAGGAGCGTCGGCGGCATGGTCTCCACGCGGCCCCAGGCGACCATGAAGTGGTCGCTCGCGATCCAGAACGGAACTGCGACGCGATCGTCCGACGACTCCGCCGCGAACTGCTTCAGGCTGTCAGCGCCTTTCCGGCGCAGCGCGAGCTCGCCGTTGGGATAATCGAGCGTCGCCAGGAAATGGTAGAGCAGGGTGGTGCCGATGCACCCGTCGATGCGCTTCACCCCAAGCCCGGCCGAGAGTTGGCGGAGCGCTAGGGTCGCGACCGGCAGGTTGTGAACCGTCCAGTCGCCGACGGTGAATGTGTCGATGCGCGACTGCCCGACATTGGCGTGCTCGCCGCCGGAGAACGTGCCCTGCACCTCGCCGAATTGCACAAGGCCGAGCTCCTTGGCGAAGTCGGTGTCGAGCGCGACCTCCGAGCCGCCGGTATCGATGAAGAAGGTGACCTCCTCGCCGCCGTTCACGCGCACGCTGACCACCGGCAGCGGACCGGCGGTGTTCACGAACTTGAGCCGCGTGATTTGTCCGTCGCCCTGCACGTAATAGGGCGTCTCGCCCTTGAAGCTCCGCAGCTTGGCGACATTCAAGGTCGGATATTGCTCCGTCACCAGCTTGTTGGTTGCGACATCGACGCCGTCGAGCGCGGATGCTGCCTTCTCGAAATCGTCGCCGCGATAGAACGCCTCCGCCAGCATGATCTTGGCGTCGGTGTCGTCAGGCTTCAGCGCCAGCGCCCGCTGCAACCATTTCTCCGCGTCGGCGAGACGGTTGGCGAGCAGCGCGATGCGGCCCAATTGGACGACGGCGGACTGGTCCATGGGATCCTGAGCGAGGAGCCGCGCGTAGATCTCGCCGGCCTCGGCGAACTTTCCCGCCTCGAACAGCTTCGCGGCGGACGCGGCATCCTGTGGCGCTGGCTCGGCGGTCGCGCGTGCCGAGAGACTGCACGCGGCGGCGGCGATGGCGAGCGCGAGGCAGATGCTGGCAGATCTCATTGTGCAATCCACGGTCGGGTAGATATGGTCTTGGCCGCGGTTCAGCCTATAGCAATTTCCTTTGATGCGGCTCAAGGTCCGCGTCTTTCGGGCACGGTAGAGACGCTGATGCCTAGTTCAGACCAACGCGTGTCGCCGCGCGAAGTCCGCGAAGTCTATGTGTGGGATCCCTTTGTCCGGCTATTCCACTGGACCTTGGCCATAGCCTTTGCCATTGCCTACGTCCTGACCGATGAGGACGTGCTCAAGGTGCATGTGTGGGCAGGCTATGTGGTGGGGGCTCTGGTCCTGGCGCGGATCGTCTGGGGCTTCGCCGGGCCGCCCCATGCCCGCTTCTCTGACTTCGTCTATGCGCCGGCAACCGATTTTCGCTACGTGCGCGACTTGCTTCTGTTCAAGGCCAAACGCTATCTCGGCCACAGCCCGGGCGGCGGCGCCATGGTCGTGGTGCTGCTTGTGTTTATCGCCAGCACGGTCGCCACCGGTCTCGTGGTCTATGGCGGAGATCAGCAGGCTGGACCTTTGGCCGGGATGTTCACCAAGGACACCGGCGAAGCGGTCGAGGAGGTGCACGAGCTGATCGCCAATATCACGCTCGCGCTGGTGCTCGTCCATGTCGCCGCAGTGGTGCTCGCGAGCTTCGTGCATCGCGAGAACCTCGCCCGCGCCATGGTCACCGGCTACAAGCGGCCACTCTAGTCAATCCTCTTCGCCGAAGCCCGACTCGACGAGTGCGATCAGCGCTTCGAGCGCCTCGCTCGCCTCCTTGCCGTCGGTCTCGATCAGGATGGTGTGGCCTTGGCCGGCGGCGAGCATCATCAAGCCCATGATCGAGGTGCCGCCGACGGTGTGGCCCTCGCGCGTCACCCGCACGTCGGCGGTGAAGCGCGCGGCGCAGCGCACGAACTGGGCCGAGGCCCGCGCATGCAACCCCTTCTTGTTGGGAATCACCACCTCGGCGAAGTAGAGACCTTCGCGCGGCTCCCCCTCTTTGTCGCGCGGTTTGCCCACTCTCAGTTCGCCGCGAGGATCTGGCTGGCGACGCTGATATATTTACGCCCAGCCTCTTGCGCCTGAGTGATCGCCTCGTCGAGACCGCATTCGCCGCGCACGCTCGCGAGCTTCACCAGCATCGGCAGATTGACGCCGGCGATCACCTCGACATTGTCATGCTCCATGGCGGAGATGGCGAGATTGGACGGCGTGCCGCCGAACATGTCGGTGAGCACGACCACGCCGCCGCCGGTATCGACTCTTGCGAGCGCGGTCAGCATGTCGCTTCGCCGCTCATCGAGATCGTCGTCGGGACCGATCGAGATGGTCTCGATCTGCTCTTGCGGACCGACCACGTGCTCCAGCGCGGCACGAAATTCGTGCGCGAGCCGGCCATGGGTGACGATGACGACGCCGATCATTTGGACCCTTGGGTGACCGCCACCTGGCGAAAGGCGGCTATCTTTGTCAGGAGCGGGGCTCCGCGCAAGTGCGTTCCTTCAATCTTACTTGGGAATATCGCCGCCTGCCCACAAGAGCGCCATTTTGAGCTTCAAAGGGGCCGAAGGCTCGAACGGGTCGAGCTTCAGCCTGCGTACCTGGACGCCAGCGATCACGGTCCGTTCCCATGGCTCGGGCGGCAATCGGGGGACATCGCCGGCGCCGACGAGGTCGCAAACGAGGGTGACTTCGGCTTGGGCCAGCGACGGCACCTCGACGATCCCGACCCCTCTCACTTCGATCTTGCCGGCGATGGTGTGCGGCGCAGAGGCGACAAGCTCGCCGTTGCCGTTCGGCGTTACGAACACCTGATCGTCGGCAACGAGCAGCGGGCGATGCTCGCCGTCGCCGGGCAGGGCGAGAAAGCGCAGCGCGAGATCGGATTTGCCGGCGCCGGAAGGACCGCGCAGCAGGGCGGCGCGTTTCCCGAGGGCCACGCAGGTGCCGTGCACGAGCTCGCGCGCCTCTTTCACTGCCTAAGCGGCGGGTAAGCGGATGACGAAGCGCGCACCGCCGCTCTTGCCTGTTCCGGCGTCGCCCTTGCCGCGTCCGAGTCCGGCGGCGGGGCGGTTCTCCGCCCATAGCCGTCCGCCATGGGCGACCACGATCTGCCGCGAGATGTTGAGGCCGAGCCCGGAGTTCTGACCGAAATTCTCCTGCGGCCGGTCGGTGTAGAAGCGCTCGAAGATGCGCTCGAGATTCTCATCGGGGATGCCCGGCCCCTCGTCCTCGATGGCGATCTGGATCTCTGGCCCGATCCGCCGCGTGACCACCGCGACGCGGCCGCCGGGCGGCGAGAACGAGATCGCATTGTCGAGCAGATTGACGATGACCTGGCCCAGGCGGCTGTCATGGCCGGTGACGCGATAGGGCCGCGCGCCAGGCGCATAGGCGATGTCGAACACCACCTCGGGCGTGTCGTCGCGATGGATGTCGTTGAACAGCGACACCGTGGTGCGCAACAGCTCGGCCATGTCCACCGGCGTCGCGTCCTCGCGCGCGAGCTCGGCATCGAGGCGGGACGCGTCCGAGATATCGCTGATCAGCCGGTCGAGCCGCCTGACGTCATGCTTGATGATGTCCATCAGCCGCTCTTTGGATTCGTCGGTCTTGGCGAGCGGCAGGGTCTCGGTCGCGCTGCGCAGCGAGGTGAGCGGGTTCTTGAGCTCGTGCGCCACGTCGGCGGCGAAGCTTTCGATGGCGTCGATTCGCCCATAGAGCGCCTTGGTCATGTCGCGAAGCGCGCCAGATAGGTGCCCGATCTCGTCGGAGCGATCGGTGAAGTCGGGGATTTCGGCACGGGCCTTGACGCTGTGGCGCACCCTCTCTGCCGCCGCCGACAGCCGCTGCATCGGGCCGGCGATGGTGTTGGCGAGGATCACCGACAGCACGATGGTGACGGCGGCCGCGAACAGCGACACGCGCACGATGCCCCAGCGCTCGGCGGCGACGATGTTGTCGATGTCGCCGCCGCGGGTCGACAGCAGCAGCACACCGAGCACCGCGCGCATGCGCTGAATCGGCACGGCGACGCTGACCACGAGCTCGCCCTTGTCGTTGATGCGCACGATCGGCACCGACGTGCCGGTCAGCGCGGTGGCGACCTCAGGATAGGCCTTGCCGTTGGCGCCGCCGATTTCGGTATAGAGCGGCAGGTCGTATTGCCGCATGCGCGTCTTGACCGCCTGCCAGAACGAGGTGAGCGCGTCAGGCTTCTCGGCGTCGGGTGGCGGCAGATCGTAGCGCAGCACCTCGCCGCGCGAATAGAACGTATCGGAATCGAGGATCAGCGCACCGTCGCGGTTATAGATGCGGGCGCGGCTCCCGGTCGGCTTGACCAGGGGGCGCAGGATCGGGGCGGCGCGCTCCGGGTCGATGGTGAATTCGAGCGAGCCGCCAAGCGCGTCGTCGTCGCTCTGGCCCTGCTCGGTCTCGAGCAGCTTCTCCGGATCGAGCTGCACCTCGTTGGTGTCGACGCCGGCGGAAGCGGCGATGGCGCGGGCGATGATCTCGCCTTGGGTCAACAGGCTCTGCACCTTGGCATCGATCAGCCCGGCGCGGAACTGGTTCAGATAGAGGATGCCGGAGACCAGGATCGCGAGCCCGATCAGGTTCAGCACGACGATGCGCCGCGTCAGGCTGGAGAAGCCGTGTCTGAACGGGAGGCGCAGCGCGAACCAGCGATAGGCCCTGCGGGTGCGCGACAGCGTCACCCTGAAGGCGCGGCGAAGCCGCTCCCTGATCGCGGCGGCGTCAGGCCGTTGCCAGGACCTGTCGGCCTCGACGGTCATCGGCCGGACCCGTTATTCCTTGAACCGGTAGCCAACGCCATAGAGCGTCTCGATCACGTCGAAGCTCGTATCGACCGCCTTGAATTTCTTGCGTAAACGCTTGATGTGGCTGTCGATCGTGCGGTCATCGACATAGACCTGATCATCATAGGCGGCATCCATCAGCGCGTCGCGGCTTTTCACCACGCCGGGCCTGGACGCAAGCGCCTGCAGGATGAGGAATTCGGTCACGGTCAAGGTCACCGGGCGGTTGTCCCACACGCAAGTGTGCCGCTCTGGGTCCATCTTGAGCTTGCCGCGCTCGAGCACCTTGGATTTGTCCTCGACCACCGGAGCCGAGCCGTCGCGGGGCTGGACGCGCCGGAGCACCGCCTTGACCCGCTCGACCAGGAGCCGCTGCGGGAAGGGTTTGCGGATGAAGTCGTCGGCCCCCATCTTGAGGCCGAACAACTCGTCGATCTCCTCGTCCTTGGAGGTCAGGAAGATGACCGGGAGCTCGCTCCGCTGGCGGAGCCGACGAAGCAGCTCCATGCCGTCCATGCGCGGCATCTTGATGTCGAGGATGGCGAGGTCGGGCGGGCTCTCGGCAAAGCCGTCGAGCGCGCTTGCGCCGTCATTGTAGGTCTGGGTCTTATAGCCTTCAGCCTCGAGCACCATGCGCAAGGAGGTCAGGATGTTACGATCGTCGTCGACAAGTGCGATTGTTGGCATTGTGGGGGGCCCTTGCGGCGATAGCTGGTTTAGGGATGTTAAGGGTTCAGGGGCTGCGCCAATTGTGGCAGGATTGGGGCGCGGCTCGCCACCCAGCTATACCGCAATGCAACAATTACCGTTGTGGCGCAAGTGAATAAGTCTCAACCCATGCCCTCGCGCGATGAGATCGCAGGCGCCGCAAGGGGCCTCGTGCGCCGCGCTTTCAAAGGATGTCTCGCCACCATCGATGCGCGGAACGGCTACCCCTATGCCTCGCTGATTACCCTCGCCACCGACTCTCCCGGCGCTCCCACCTTCCTCATCTCGAACCTCGCCCGGCACACGGCGAACCTCGCCAAGGACCCGCGCGCCTCGATCATGGTCGACGGAACCGGAGCGCTGGCCGACCCGCTCCAGGGCGCCCGCGTCACCCTCCATGGCAAGGTCGAGAGGACGGCGGAGGAGGGGGTCAGGCGGCGCTTCCTGGCGCGTCACCCCGAGTCCGCCTTTTATGCTGACTTCCCCGATTTCGCGTTCTTCCGCCTAGTCGTCGAGGGCGCCCATTATATCGGCGGCTTCGGGCGCATCTTCGATCTCACACCGGGCGAGCTTCTGGTGCCGGTCGAGGCCGCCACGAGCCTCATGGAGGGCGAGCCCGGCATCGTGGAACACATGAACTCAGACCATGCCGATGCGGTCGAGCTTTACGCCACTGCCCTTGCCGACGCTGCGGCGGGTCTCTGGCGCATGACCGGCGTCGATCCCGAAGGCTTCGATATCGCCCTCGACGGCCAGGCGCGGCGCATCCTGTTCGCCGAGCCGATCACCACCCCTGCCGAGGCGCGCAAGGAGCTGGTCAGGCTGGTCGCCGAGGCCCGCGCCGGGCGGCAATAGGGCGACATGCTTCGGCTCTTCCTGACGATCGTCGTGCCGGGCTTGGTGCTGTTGGCGCCGCCGTCGCGAGCCGAGACGCCGGCCGAGGCGCTGCAGACGACGCTGCCGCCGGTGTTCGACCCGTCGGCGATCGACCATACGATCGCGCCATGCACCGATTTCTACCGATATGCCTGCGGCGCATGGTTGAAGGCGACTCCGATCCCGCGCGATCAATCGAGCTGGTGGCGCTTCAGCGATCTCGACGAGCATACGCTCGGGGTCCTGGCGGCGATCCTCGATGAGGCGGCCCTAGGCCAGGGGGTGAAGGCGGAGCAGCGCCGAAAGATCGGCGACTATTACGCCTCATGCCTCGACGCGGCTGCCATCGAGAAAAAGGGATTGCAGCCATTTGCACCCGAGCTCGAGCGCATCGCCGCGATCGAGAGCAAGGCCGATCTCGCCGCGGCGATCGCGCACCTCCAACGCATCGGCGCGACTCCCTTGTTCTTTTTCTCATCGACACCGGACTATACCGACGCGGGCAGCATGATCGCGCTTGCCGACGAAGATGGCTTCGCGCTTCCCGACCGTGATTACTATTTGACCGAGGCGTTCAGCGGCGAGCGCGCCGCCTATCGCGCGCATGTGACGCGCATGTTCCGGCTGCTCGGTGACGACGCCCATGAAGCCGCGGCCGCGACCGGCGCCGTGATGCGCGTCGAGACCGCGCTGGCGAAAGCGGCAATGAGCCTGGTTGATCAGCGCGAGCCGAAAAATATCCACCACAAGATGACGCTCGCCGCGTTCACCGAGCTTGCGCCGTCGTTCGACTGGAAAGCCTATCTCGCCGCGGTGGGCGCGCCGCCATTCAGCTCCCTGGATGTTGCCGATCCAGGCTTCTTCAGCGGGCTTGAGCTACCCCTCAAGTCCCTGCCGCTCGAGGACTGGAAGGCCTATCTCCGCTGGTCGCTCATTCACGGGCTGGTGTCCGCGGCGCCGAAAGCACTCGTCGACGAGGACTTCGCCTTCTTCGGCGAGATGCTCGACGGCCAGGCCGAAATTTCCCCCCGCTGGAAGCGCTGCGTTGCCGCGACCGACGATCAGCTCGGCGACGCTCTCGGCGAGGCCTATGTCGACCGCGAGTTCAAAGAGGAGTCGAGGCAACGCGTGCTGGCGATGACGCGCGCGATTGCGCAAGCCATGCGGGCCGATATCGAATCGCGCGACTGGATGAGCGAAGCGACCAAGACACGCGCGCTCGAAAAGCTCGACAGCGTGATCTACAAGGTCGGCCATCCGGACTCCTGGCTCGACTATTCGAAACTCGAGGTCGTGCGTGGCGACGCCCTCGGCAACGCGGAGCGCGCGGCGGATTTCGCGATGCTGTACGACCTCGCCAAGATCGGCAAGCCGACCGACCGTACCGAATGGAGCACGAGTGCGCCGACCAACAACGCCTATTACGATGAGCAGATGGTGGATATCACCGTGCCCGCAGCCGCGCTTCAGCTGCCGAACTTCGATGTAAATGCCGATGATGCCGCCAACTACGGCAATCTCGGCTCGCTCATTGGCCATGAGCTGACGCATGGCTTCGATGACGAAGGCCGCCACTACGACGCGCAGGGAAACTTGATCGATTGGTGGACGGCCCAAGACGCCAAGGCCTTCGAAGCGCGTGCCGCCGGACTGGTGCGCCAGTACGATGCGTTCGTCGCCGTCAAAGACAAATCCGATCCAGCCAAGGACGTGCGAGTGGATGGCGAGCTGACGCTCGGCGAAAACACGGCTGACAACGGCGGCATCCGGCTCGCTTACGACGCCTTCCTCGCCACGCAAGGCGCCAAGGAGGGTTCGGACGGTCTCGGCTATTCGCCGGCTCAGCGCTTCTTCCTGAGCTACGCGCAAGGGTGGTGCGAGCACCACACCGAAGAAGCCGCCAAGGAGGACGCCAAGACCGACCCGCACGCTCCCGGCAAGTATCGGGTCAACGGCGTGCTCATGAACATGCTGCCGTTTCGCGAGGCCTTCGCCTGCAAGCTGGGCACGCCGATGGCGCCGGCCACGATCCACCGCGTCTGGTAGAGGCAGCGACCTGGAGAAAGGCTATATTCTTTGGGATGCGCGCCTCGCATTCTGCTGCTGCATCTCGGGAGTGAAGCAATGATTGCTCGACGCCGGCTCGGTGGTTTTGCTGTCGCCGTGATGGTCGGATTGATCGCCGTCTCTCGCGCCGCTCCGGCGCTAGATCGCTGGACGACCTACGCCAACCCCCGCTTCGGCACGATCGCCGACTACCCGAGCCGATCTCTTGACCGTGCAGGATGCTCCCCCCGAGAACGGGGACGGCGCATCGTTCCGCACGGCTGACGGTCGCGCGCACCTCTCCATCTATGGCGCCTACAATGTCGAAAACGACACGCCACAAAGCTATGTGGCGAATATCGACGGGTTTGAAGGCGCGACCTACAAGCGCGTGACGCCGCAGTTTTATGCCGTCTCGGGGGCAAGCGGCGCCGACATCTATTATGAGCGGTGCAACTTCCCGCCCCACAACGACGATATCTTGAACTGCTTCCACATCACCTATCCCGCTCGGGAGAAGGCGCTTTGGGATCCGATCGTGACCCGCATCAGCAAGTCCTTGCGGTCCGGCCAGCACGGATGAGCGGGCGCGGACGGGCGCTTGATAGGGTCGTGCGCGGCCTGCGGCCGTGCCTTGAAAGCTTTGCAGCTTCAGTGGTAGCTAGGAGCAGCCAATTTCCGTCCAATCCATCAATTCGAGCTGGGGATCCCACCGCATGAGCGTTCAGTCGAAATTTGTGCCCGAAGGTGCCAAGACGACCAACCCCAAGGTGCTTGCGTTCGTCGAGGAGGCGAAGGCGCTGTTCAAGCCGGAAGCGGTGGTGTGGTGCGACGGCTCCAAGGAGGAATACCAGCATCTCCTGAAGACGCTGGTCGATGGCGGTACGGCCCTGTGGCTCGACCCCGAGAAGCGGCCGAACTCGATCCTGGTGCGGTCTGACCCCAAGGACGTCGCCCGCGTCGAGGACCAGACCTATATCTGTTCCAAGAACAAGGAAGACGCCGGCCCGACCAATAACTGGTTCGATCCCGCCGAGATGAAGCAGAAGCTCTCCAAGCTCTATGACGGAGCGATGGCCGGGCGCACCATGTACGTCGTGCCCTATTCGATGGGCCCGGTCGGCTCGCCGATCGCCGGCATCGGCGTCATGGTGACCGATAGCGCCTATGCCGTCGCCAACATGCACATCATGACCCGTGTCGGCGACAAAGTATGGAAGGCGCTCGGCAACTCCGAAGATTTCGTGCGCGGCATGCACACCGTCGGCTATCCGCTCTCGACGCCGACCACCGCCGACGTGCCGTGGCCCTGCAACGAGACCAAGTACATCTCGCACTTCCCCGAGACGCGCGAGATCTGGTCGTATGGGTCGGGCTATGGCGGCAACGCTCTGCTCGGCAAGAAGTGCCATGCGCTCCGCATCGCCTCCGTCAAGGCCCGCGACGAGGGCTGGATGGCCGAGCACATGCTCATCCTCAAGCTCACCAACCCGGAAGGGAAATCGAAGTTCATCGCCGCGGCCTTTCCGTCGGCCTGCGGCAAGACCAACCTCGCCATGGTCAATCCGACCATCCCCGGCTGGAAGGCGGAGACCATCGGCGACGACATCTGCTGGATGAAGTTCGGCGCTGACGGCAGGCTCTATGCCATCAACCCAGAGACCGGCTTCTTCGGCGTGGCGCCGGGCACCTCGAACGATTCGAACGCCAACGCCATGAAGACGCTGACCGCCAACTGCATCTATTCCAACGTCGCGCTCACCGATGACGGCGACGTGTGGTGGGAGCAGATGGGCACGACGCCCGAGCACACGGTCGACTGGATGCGCCGCTCGTGGCATCCGGGCGTGGGCCGCACCGCTGCGCACGCCAATGCCCGCTTCACCGCGCCTGCCGCGCAATGCCCGGTGATCGCCAAGGAATGGGAAGACCCGAAGGGCGTGCCGATCGACGCCATCCTGTTCGGCGGCCGGCGCGCGACCGTGGTGCCTCTCGTTACCGAAGCCAACAATTGGCAGCAGGGCACCTTCCTCGGCTCGATCATGGCGTCGGAGAAGACCGCCGCCGCCTCCGGCGTCAAGGGCGACATCCGCCGCGACCCGATGGCCATGCTTCCCTTCTGCGGCTATCACATGGGCGACTATTTCGCCCATTGGCTGAAGATGGGCGAGAAGGGCGGCGCCAAGATGCCGAAGATTTTCTACGTGAACTGGTTCCGCAAGAACAAGGACGGCAAGTTCATGTGGCCGGGCTACGCGGAGAATTCCCGCGTGCTGAAATGGATCTTCGA
This sequence comes from uncultured Alphaproteobacteria bacterium, assembly GCA_963791255.1. Classification (GTDB taxonomy): domain Bacteria; phylum Pseudomonadota; class Alphaproteobacteria; order Rhizobiales; family Methyloligellaceae; genus Methyloceanibacter. The sequence continues at coordinate 114,110 of CAWBSA010000009.1, forward strand.
GCGCTGCGACGGCCAGGCCGCCGCCGTCGATACGCCGATCGGCAAGGTTCCGGCCGATGGCGCGATCGACGTGAAGGGCGTCAAGGTCGACCCCGCCGACATGAAGGAGATGACCACCGTCGACAAGGAAGGCTGGAAGGCCGAGCTGCCGCTGATCAAGGAGCATTTCGCCATCTTCGGCGCCAAGCTTCCCAAGGCGCTCAACGACGAGCTCGCCGCCCTCGAAAAACGGCTGGGCTGAGCGCAGCGGCGTCTAACTTTCCGGATCTGACCGCGTAGCCTATTCGGGGGGCCGTCAGGTGTCAGACCCTAAAGGTCGGACACCCGGCACGACGCAGACGTCATCTGCCATCGAGACCCGCGATGCAATATCTCTGGGTGATCGTGCAGGTGACATGGTCGGCGCCCGAACATTTCCAGGTGGCTTTGTCGTATTTTACCCGCTTGCCATACTTGCTATCAAGCTGGTGCACCCTGACGAGCCCCTTGTTGTTAGCGTTTTGAAGCGCATCGTTCTCGCTGAGGCCAAATCCCGTATAGGAGAGGAGATCGCAATAGGCGCTTGCGGGCGGTGAAAACGAAACAGCTGCGACGACGAAAGCCATGCTCAGTAAGCTGCCTCGCGCGGCCATGTTCTTCCTCCCTCGAAATAGCGGATTGACAGTACCCGGACATCACTCGAGCGCGCAAGCCTCCGCTTCGCTCGACAAGGATGGCTGGAAGGCCAGGCTGCCATTGATCAAGGAGCATTTCGAAGCGGCTCGGCGAGGACGCTTGCCGGCCCAAGCGCTTCCCCTTAAGCCACGCGCATGAGCAAGAGCAAAGGCGTCGTCGCGGCGGGACATGCACTGACCGCGCAAGCCGCTGCGGAAATTCTCGAGGACGGCGGCAACGCCTTCGATGCCGCGCTCGCGGCCACGTTCATGACGTTCGTGGCCGAAGCGGTGTTCGCCTCTCCCGGCGGCGGCGGCTTCCTCATGGCGCGGCGCGCCGACAAGGACTCAGCCACTCTGTTCGACTTCTTCGCCGAGACGCCGCTTAAGCGCCGCCCGGCGAGCGAGATCGATTTCTTCCCGATCGACGCCGATTTCGGACCGGCCAAGCAGGAGTTCCATATCGGCCCGGGCTCGAGCGCCACGCCCGGCGTGGTGCCTGGCCTGTTCGCGCTGCACGAGGCGCTGTGCACCCTGCCGATGAAGCGCCTGGTCGAGCCGGCCGTGCGCGCCGCGCGTCACGGCTTTCCGCTCACCGACTTCCAGGCCTATCTGTTCACCGTCATCGCGCCGATCCTGACCGCGAGCGAGAGTGTCGCGCGCATCTTCGCCCCCGGCGGCAAGCCGATGCAGGCCGGCGCGATTTTCCGCAACGAGGAGCTCGCCGAGACGCTCGAATGGCTCGCCGAGGACGGCGCGCGGCTATTCGTCGACGGCGATGTCGGCCAGGCGATCGTCGCGGAGGCGCGCGAGGGCGGCTATCTCACCCATGACGATCTCAAGCGCTATCGCGTCGAGCGGCGCGAACCGCTTTACTGGTCTCACGCCGGCGCGTCGGTTGCGCTCAACCCGCCGCCGGCCGCGAGCGGCGCGCTGATCGCCTTCGGCCTCGCTCTTCTGGACGAGCTTGTCGAGCATGGCGGCACGCTCGATGCGCTTGCGCTCCGCACCGCCATGGAAGCCACCAACCAAGCGCGCGCGACGCACGGCGATGCGCTCGCGGCGCGGCTCGCAAACGGCGTGCTGGCGAAGGATCTGCGCCAGGCCGCGCGCCATCCGGCCGCTCATCGCGGCACGACCCATGTCAGCGTGATCGACGCCGAGGGCAACGCCGCCGCAATCAGCCTCTCCAACGGCGAGGGCAACGGTTTCATCGTCGGCAGATTCGGCTTCATGCTGAACAACATGCTGGGCGAGGAGGACCTGGCCTCCGGCGGGCTCGGCGATTGGCGCGAGGGCGTGCGTCTCTCGTCCATGATGGCGCCGACCATCATTTTGCAGGCCGACGGCACGGTGACGGCGCTCGGAACCGGCGGCTCGAACCGCATCAGGACCGCGATCCTTCAGGTCGCCGTCAACCTGCTCGACCATGGCATGAGCCTCGAGGCTGCGGTCGAGGCGCCGCGGCTTCATGTCGAGCGTGACGGCAAGACGAGCTTCGAGCCGGGATTTTCCGAGCGCGAGGAGCGCGCTCTGCTTGGGCTCGGCGAGCTGGCGCATGCGTGGCCAGAGCGAAATCTCTTCTTCGGCGGAGTCCACGCCGCGCGCCGCAATCAAAAAGGCGGCGTCGAAGGCGCCGGCGATCCGCGCCGGCAGGGCATAGCCCTCGTGGTGTAACTCCTCCAATGTCGCAAACTGTCAACTAGGCGTCGCTAATTGCTGATAGCGCGGCGTCGTGAGGCGCAAAATGGCCGGAGCCGGAGGCAAGCATGATGAAGAACGCCGTCGCCATACGCCATGTCGCCTTCGAGGACGCCGGCACGCTTGAAGGCGTGCTCGAAGATCGCGGCATCGCGCTCCGCTATCTCGAAGCCGGCGTCGACGATCTCGCTCCCGCCAAGAATGCCGATCTCCTCGTCGTGCTCGGCGGCCCGATCGGCATCTACGAGACCGACCGCTATCCGTTCATCAAGGGCGAGCTCGCGACCATCGAGGCCGCGGTCAAGCAGGGCACGCCGGTGATCGGCATCTGCCTCGGCTGCCAGGCGCTCGCCGCCGTGCTCGCCGCGCGCGTCTATCCCGGCAAGCAGAAGGAGCTCGGCTGGGACGCGATGACCTTGACCGCCGAAGGCAAGGCCTCGGCGCTCGGCGCGATCGACGGCGTGCGCGTGCTGAACTGGCATGGCGACACGTTCGATCTGCCGCAAGGCGCGACCAGGCTCGCCTCGACGGCGATCACGCCGAACCAGGCCTTCACCTACGGGCCGAAGGTGCTCGCGCTGCAATTCCACGTCGAGCTGCCCGCGCGCGATCTCGAGAAATGGCTGATCGGCCACACGCTCGAGCTCTCGAACTCCAAGGTCGATCTCGCCGAGATGCGCGCCACCACCGCGCGCTATGCGCCCGCCGCCTGCGCGGCCGGCAAGAGCCTGTTCAACACCTGGCTCGACGGCGCCGCCGCGTCCTAGTCCTGAGATGGCTTCTCGCCGCGGAGCCGCTTGATCGCGACGCGTCTCGCCGGGCTTGGTCGGCAGCGTGGTGATGACCGCCTTGTGCACCAGATCGCCGCGGCCGTTCCACCACGTCGTCGTGTAGTCGTCGCCTTGCTTGACGAGATGCGTCCACACCATCTCGCCCGGATAATAGAACACGCTCCACGGCCCGAGCAGCCCCTTGGGGATCTCGTGGAAGGTGATGTTGACGTCGTTGCCCTTGGCCACGTCGCCCTTGATGACCTCGATCAGCTCGACATTGGCGCTGTAGTTGGCGATCTCCTGCTTGGTGAAATCGTCATGGGTGATCGCCGTGCAGGTGACCGAGAGCACGCGCACCAGCGCGACCAGGTCGCTCTTCGACAGCAGGTCGGCATCGGACATCGGCGCGGGCAGGGCTGACGCCGGAGTGGTTGCGGCCGCGAGCAGCAACAGGAGCAGGCCGGAAAGCGATAAAAGCCGCCGCATGGAACCTCCAGGCTGGGTTTCGGCGTTCACTCCGTTGCGCGCCCAAGTAGCAACGCGCGTGCGATAGCGCTCAAATAGGCCAGAGGCCGGTAGCGCAAACAACGCAAAGGGAGGCACGATCCGATGGTGGTGAACATCTATCTCTTCATCGAGCTGTTGCGCGCGGCAAGCGCCGGCGACGTCGCCGATCATATCAAGAGCCTGAGCCTTGCGAACTGCAAGTTCGCCAATGTGGTGGTGCTGTCCTACGACAAGCTGGTGGCGCAGCTCGACTGCTCGACGCCCGAGGATGGGACCAAAGCCATCGTCGAGGACATCGCCAAGGTCGAAGGCGTGGTGCAGACCAACGTCATCGCCGTGGTCAAACCTGTGCATTGATCAGTCGCGGTCGCGCAGGCCCTTGACGCCGGAATGCTTGGCGCAATGGACGCAGCAGAAGATGGTGTCGGCGTGCTGCACGCCGTGGCCGATGATCCGGCAGCCGCAATGCGGGCAGACCGGCGCGAGCGCAGCGATGGCGCATTCGAACGAGTCGAACACGAATGTCTGCCCGCCCATGGTGACGGTGAAGCTCTCGTCGTACTCGTTGCCGCATTGCACGCATTTGCCCATGGCGTGTTCTCCTGCCATTGAAACTGTCATTGCCCGGCTCGACCGGGCAATCCAGTAATCACGGCGTTCACAGGATTCTGGCCTCAGTGTTTACTGGATTCCCGCTTTCGCGGGAATGACAAGTCGCTGCGTGGATTGGCCGGGACTGCCCCCGGACGTGACTAAAGCGCATCAATGCGCGGCTTCCCAGTTGTCGCCGGCGCGGGCGTCGACCTTGAGGGGAACGCGGAGCTTCAGCGCGGGCTCTGGCGACTTCTCCATGATGTGCCGCGCCACCTCCATGGTGGCCTCGACCTCGCCCTCCGGCGCCTCGAACACCAGTTCGTCATGCACCTGCATCAGCATGCGCGCCGATAGCCCGGCCTCCTCGAGCGCCGGCCCCATCCTGATCATGGCGCGGCGGATGATGTCGGCGGCGCTGCCCTGGATCGGCGCGTTGATTGCGGCGCGCTCGAAGTTCCCGCGCAGCGACGGGTTCTTGGTGTTGATCTCGGGGTAGTGCACCTTCCGCCCGAACAGCGTCTTGACGTAGCCCTGGCGTCGGGCCTCGGCCTTCATCGCCTCCATATAGTCGCGGATGCCGGGGAAGCGCTCGAAATAGGTCTTGATATAGGCGCCGGCCTCGCTCCGCCCGATGCCGAGCTGGGCGGCGAGTCCGACCGATGAGATTCCGTAGACGATGCCGAAATTGATCGCCTTGGCTCGCCGCCTGACGCCGGGATCCATGCCCTCGATCGGCACGCCGAACATCTCGGAAGCCGTCATGGCGTGGATGTCGAGCCCGTCGGCGAAGGCTTGGCGCAGCGTCGGCGTGTCGGCCATGTGCGCGAGCACGCGAAGCTCGATCTGGCTGTAGTCGGCGCTGATCAGCTTCTTGCCCTTGTCGGCGACGAACGCCTTGCGGATGGCGCGGCCCTCCGGCGTGCGGACCGGGATGTTCTGCAAATTCGGCTCGACCGATGACAGCCGCCCCGTGGTGCTTGCGGCCAGCGCATAGGTCGTGTGCACGCGGCCGGTGTCGGGATGGATATAGGCGGGAATCGCGTCGGTGTAGGTACTCTTGAGCTTGGCGAGCAGCCGCCAGTCGAGAATCTTCCGCGGCAGCTCGTGGCCTTCCGCCGCCAGCTCCTCGAGCGCGGCGGCGTCGGTGCTCCAGGCGCCGGTCTTGGTACGCCTGCCACCGGCGAGGCTCATCTTGTCATATAGAATTTCCCCGAGCTGCTTGGGCGAGCCGATATTGAAATCCTCGCCGGCCAAAACCCTGATCTCGTCCTCGAGCCGGGCGATGGTCTGGGCGAACGAGCCTGACAGCGTGGCGAGCGTCGCCCGCTCGACCCTGACACCGGCGCGCTCCATCTCGGCCAGCACCGGCGCGAGCGGCCGCTCGAGCGTCTCGTAAACCGTGGTCACGGATTCGGCGGCGAGGCGCGGCTTGAGCACGAGCCAGAGCCGCAAGCCGATGTCGGTCTCCTCGCCGGCATATTCAGTGGCGGAAGCGATGCGCACGCGGTCGAAGCTGACGGCGGCACGGCCGGTTCCGACCACCTCTTTCTCGGTGAGACAGGTATAGCCGAGCAGATTGCCGGCGAGTTGACCGGGCAGATGCTCGGCGCGGCCGGCGTCGAGCGCGTAGGAGATCAGGCAGGGATCGTCGATGGTCTGAAGCGCGATGCCGTAGCGGGCGAGCGCCACCATGTCGAACTTGGCGTTCTGCACGATCTTCAGGACGCTCGCGTCCTCCAGAATGGGCTTGAGCAGGTCCAAAGCCGCGCGCATCGGGATCTGCGCCACGGTCTCGCCGCCGAGATCGAGCCCGTCGGAGGCGCGATGCGCGAGCGGCACATAGGCCGCGTGCCCCGGCACCAGCGCGAGCGCGACACCGGCAATCTCGCCGCGCATCGGGTCCGAGGAGGTCAGCTTCACCCTGAAGGCGAAATGGCCCTGATAGCGCGCGGCGTCGAGCAGATCGGCAAGCCGCGAAACCTCGGTCACCGTCTCGTAATTGGCGCGGTCGAAAGGGATCGCCTCGAGCGTGCCGGCCCGCGCGACAGCGAGCTGCGCAGGCGAGCTTGCCGCGGTCTTGACCAGCTCGCCGGAGGGGCGCGCCGCCACGAACTCGCCGCGCGCGCTGCGGCGCAGCGGGTGATCGTAGTCGTCCTTCTTCTTGCGCTGCGGAGTGCCCGACGGCGTCATGCCCTCGGGCAGCTCGGCGCCCAAGCCTTCGGCGACGCGGCGCAGCAGCGTGGTGAATTCGAGCTTGCGCATGAACGCGGTCAGAGCTTCGGCGTCAGGCTGGCGGACGGCGGTCTCGGCCAGCGGCACGTCGAGCGGCACGTGGGTGTCGAGGATGACGAGCGTCTTCGACAGCCGCGCCTGGTCGGCGAACTGGATGAGGTTCTCGCGGCGTTTGTCCTGCTTGATCTCAGACGCCCGCGCGAGCAGCGTTTCGAGGTCGCCGAACTCGTTGATGAGCAGCGCCGCGGTCTTCACCCCGATGCCCGGCACGCCCGGCACGTTGTCGGTCGAATCGCCGATCAGCGCCTGCACCTCGATCACCTTAGACGGTGGCACGCCGAAGCGCTCGATCACCTCGGGCTCGCCGATCGCCTTGTTCTTCATCGTGTCGTACATCAGCACGCCGGGGCCGACGATCTGCATCAGATCCTTGTCGGAGGAGACGATGGTCACCTCGGCGCCGGCCTCGGTCGCCTCGCGCGCATAGGTCGCGATCAGATCGTCGGCCTCGTAGCCTTCCATCTCGATGCAGGCGACGTTGAAGGCGCGCACGGCATCGCGCACCAGCGGGAATTGCGGGATGAGGTCGCCCGGAGGCTCGGGGCGGTTCGCCTTGTAGCCGTCGAACAGATCGCTCCTGAAGGTCTTGGCCGAATAGTCGAGAATCACCGCGATATGGGTCGGCGGCGCGAGCTCGCTCGTCTCGCGCAACAGCTTCCACAGCATAGCGCAGAAGCCGTGCACCGCGCCGACCGGGAGCCCGTCAGAGGGGCGGGTCAGGGGCGGCAGCGCGTGATAGGCGCGGAAGATGTAGCCCGAGCCGTCGATCAGATAGACGTGGTCGCCCTTCGCCACCGTGTTGCCGGAGGGACTGCTGCTCTTCCGTGTTGCCATGATAGATGGAATATAGGGATTGCGCGCGGCTCGCGGGAGTTGCTTCCACGCGCCATCCACCATCCGTTCGTCATGCCCGGCTTGTGCCGGGCATCCACGTCCTGGACCGGCGGCGAATCGTGGATGGCCGGGACGAGCCCGGCAATGACGGGCCTAGTGCTGTGCCCGCTAAGGCAGGGTCTCGAGCTCGTGCTGGTGGTTGGCGCTGCCCGCTGCGAACGACTTCTCAGGGCCGCCAAAGGTCTTCTCGATGTACTCGCGGAAATAGGTGTCGAGGATGGGGAAGGCGCGGGCGAAGCGCGTGAAGTCCTTTTGCGCGATGAACAGCACGACCGAATCCTCGATCGCCACGACAAGGCCGGTGCGGAGCGCCGATTTCAGCAGCACGCGCTCGCCGAAATGGTCGCCCGGCTTGAACAGCTTGGCGAAATGCTCGCCGGTCTCTGGATTGTCGATGGTGAGCTGGAACGAGCCTTTGACCACAGTGTAGAAGCCGTCGATCAGCATGCCGGGCTCGAACACCCGGTCGCCCTTGCGGTAATGGATGTAGCGGGTGGCGGGCGGCGTCGATTGGATCTGCACGATATTGGGCGGCATGACGCTGTTCAGCAGCCAGTTCGCGCCGACCCTGAGCTTAGCGGTGAAGCCCGGCAGGAATGACAGGTAGAAGCCGCGCCAGAGCAGCCAGGCGAGCGTGCCCGAGAGCTTCACGCCGTACACGTCGGCGACCGCCTTGCTCATGCCGAGCGAGGCGAGCGAGCCCTTGGACGTATAGGCGAACGGCTTGAGCTCCTTGCCCTCGGTCTTGGCGAAGATGTTGGCGGCGATCTGCTTGCCCTCGCGCACGGCGAACTGCGCGGTCTGCGTGGCGAAAAGGGAGGGGTCCTCGCCCGGATGCTCGACCAGCGGGATCAGCGCCGCATCGCCCAGCGCCCACACGCCGTCGCGGCCGGGCACGCGCATGAACTGATCGGTCTTGATGCGGCCCCACTGCATGTCGAGGCCGAGCGTCGCGACCAAAGGATGCGGCCCGTTGCCGATGGTGGCGACGATTGTGCTGGTCGGGATGATGCGCCCGTCGGTCAGCTCGACCGCCGAGCCGGTCGCCGATTTGGTGCCGACGCCGGTCAGCACCTCGATGCCGTGGATGGTGAGCCGCTGCGTCGCATACTCGGCGAGATCGGCGGGGAAGCTCGGCAGGATGCGCTGCGCATATTCGATCAGATAGAAGCGGATCTCGTCGGCACGGATGTTGTGGTAATATTTGAGCGCGCGGCGAACCAGCTCGCGGACCTCGGCGATGGTCTCGACGCCCGAGAAGCCGGCGCCCACCGCCACGAAGCTCAACAGCTGCTGCTTGATGACTGGATCGTCGGTCACGTCGGCCGTCTCGAGGCAGCCGATCACATGGGTGCGCAGGCGGTGCGCGTCGGCGAGATCCTTCATGGTGAGCGCGTGCTCGGGTAGTCCGGGGAAGCGCTTCAGGTCGACGCCGGTGCCGAGTGCGATGACCAGCTCGTCGTAATGGAGATCGACCGGCACGCGTCGCGCGCCCTGGACGACGATCACCTTCTTCTCGTCGAAGTCGATGCCCATGACTTCGGCCTGCCGCACCTGCAGCCGGTTCAACAGCTGGCGGAGCGGCACGACCGCGTCGGCGGAATGGATCGAGGAGGCTGCGACCTCGGGCAGGAGCGGCTGGAACACGAAATAGTTGTTGCCGTTGACGAGCTCGACCTCGAGCTTGCCGCCGCGGCCGAGCCGCTCGAGCGCCTTGGCCGCGAACACGCCGCCGAAGCCGCCACCGACCACCAGCACCTTCTTCTTAGCCGCGGGCTTAGTGTCCATGAGCATGCCCACCTCATCGTTGCTAAAGCGCATACCTACGCCAATGCTGCACTGCGTCAAGTCGCGCGTTTGCTCAAGTTTCGGCAAATTCAGCGCAATGCGACGAGCGGCGGCGAGCCGATCATGCGGTGGACGATGCCACTGTCGGACGCTGACAGGAAATGCCGCTCGACTATCGGTTCGATAGGGGGGCGCGAGCTACGCTGACGGGTTGGCGGTCATCGCCAGCGCGCTGCTGCGCCGAGACGTCGCGCGGTCCGGGGCGGGCGCCGGCAGGGAAGGAGGACTGAGCCTGGCCCAGGCCGGGCGCTTGAACAGGAAGCTGAGCCGCGTGTCCTTCACCACCGCGTAGAACAGCAGCGGTGTGATCGCGGCGACGGCCGTGACGATCAGCGCCACCACGCCTAGGTCGAGGTCAGGCGCGAATTTGAGCAGCAGCGTGCGCGTCGTCGCCATCGGCAGGAAGAAGGCGAGATAGACCACGATCGAGTGCTCTCCGGCATAACGGAACGGCCGCGCCCAATCCAAGGTCGACAGCAGCGACGACACCGCGATCACCGCGAGCGCGCCGATGAAGCCTAGGCCGACGCTTATGACGGGAAGCGCCGAATAGCCGCCGAACACCATCACGCCCTCGAACAGCGCCCAGGCGATCAGGAACCGGATCGCGTCCTGCTTGTTCCGGGCGATGCGCGCGGCGAAGTCGAACACGTATGGCGCGAGCAGATAGCCCGAATAGAAATAGACGAAGCGATTGGCGAACTCGTCGATCACCGTCGCGCCGGTATCGATCTGCGCGATCTGCAACAGAGCCGCGACGAACCACACGATGACCGGCGGCACGTCGCGCGTCGCCTTGGTCACCACGAAGAAGATGGGCAGCAGATTGATGAACCAGAGCGTGCCGAATGGCTCGATGAAGGAGAGCGCGTATTGCTCGGCGACGCCCTGCCAGCCGAGCTCGGCGGCGAAGCCGGGCGCCTTGAAGGCGAACTGGACGGTGACCCACAGCGCGTAGAAATAGGCGAAGTGGATCACCTTGCGGTCGAGATAATCGTACCAATTCCGGTCGATGACCCGCGCCAGGAACAGTCCCGAAATGAGAAAGAAATCGGGCATGCGGAACGGCTTGGCGAAGGCCACCACCGCGCCCATGAAGCTATGCGCGGCGGCCGCCTGCTCGACGCCGAGCGTCGAATGCATCATCACCACCATGACGATGCATAGGCCTTTGGCATAGTCGACCCACGCCACCCGGTCCTGCTCGAGCTGCATGCTGCTTCCTCTGCCGTCCCGCCGCGGGACGCTTGGAGCGAGCGGTGCAAGCCGGAAGCCAGAACCCGCGAGTCCTAGGCGCATTGATTTCGGGCCTTCGACGCCTGATTTCCGGCCGATGATTTCCGGCGGATGGCCGAAGCGTTGCTTAATCGCGATGCTTTGGTTTAGGGTCGCGCGACCAAGCACCCGTAGCTCAGTTGGATAGAGCGCTGCCCTCCGAAGGCAGAGGTCACAGGTTCGAATCCTGTCGGGTGCGCCAATCGGATCAACGGGTTGGAGGTCTTAGGATTACCGGCTCCATCTCCTAAGTCCGGGGAATGTCCGCGTAATACGTTCCCTCGCCGTTCCCCACTCACCGCTAAAGCCGCGAGACACGCCGAAGTGGCGCGGCATTATGCATGGGATGAAACCGGCGCCCGAGTGCACTCACCCGACCGACTTATATTGCTCAATCGCGTACGCGAGCTTCGCCAATTCCTGTCCTATCGATACGGCGAGACCATGCCGGAAGATGATGCCGGGCGTGACGACCTTGACCTTCTGTTGAGCTACGTGATGCAAGTGAACCCCGGCCGCGGCGTCCCGGCTATGATTAGGGAGACACGCGCTTGGGCACCCTGGTTAAACTTAAGCGAGGCCCGCGCTTTTGCCGAGGGCATCGCCGCTCGGAGGCCGGTCAAGCTCAAGGCAGACGCCATTGCTCAGCGTCTGGGCTGCACCTACGCTGAGCGCACCGTGTTAAAACTCACCACCATCGGCTGTTGTGATCTTAGCCGCTGTGACCGCGATGAGGCGGCACGAAAGGGCAGGAACGCATCTGAGCGTAAGCGACGGCGTGAAAAAGGGGTCAGGCCTCGCCACGAATACGAGGCCGGGGCACGAGCGCTTCGAGCCGAAGCTGACGCCCTAGGTATTTCATATGACGCCATGCGGAAAAGGCTTCAACGGGCGGCAAATGGGTCGGTGTCCCACGTCGGTGGCAACCGTATAAGAGGTTACCGCTCGCCGCAGACTTGGGACCAAGAGGTGAAAGGTCCTGCCATTGCCCAACCCAACACTTGAAAGGTGTAGCGGCTAAGCCGCCGCGCGCCCGTGCTTTCAGCACGGCCGCCGAGCAGCAAGCACGATTAGATTGATAAGGGATGCCATGACGGCATTCGGCTTCTGGTTGGAATGCCAGGCGCTGAGACGGACCATCGCTGACGACGACACGCTGGAATGCCGTGGGAAATTTGTCTCTAGTTCCCTCGACCTCCCGGCAGCGAGCCCCTTGGTGAAAGCGAAACTTGCATCTGGGTACGCAACCCGGAGCGCGTACGGCCGCATTGAACGAAGTGATCGGCATCTGGGTCCACAGCTGGTTCGAGGGTATAGGGATGGCCATCGTTGACTCCAGGTCGGAGTCATTCTCCATCACCAACGGGAATAACGACAGCAAAGCGAACTTGCCAATCCTTGGCTTATGCATAGTGCCCAAGAGGGCGATGCTGGTGTTTACGCCTCAGACAAACCTAGGAGCAGCTAGGGTGGCCGCGGAGTGCGGCGGTCACCTTCACTTGGTGAAGGTCGCGGCGAATGGAGGACGTGCCAGGTAAGCCACTCGGGCGCAGGTTGATTATTTCCTCAGCCCACTCTCGATTAGCGAGTCTGTCGGACGAAATACTCGTCCGCCCTGATGGGCAGGGGAGAGCGCGTGAAGTCGGCCTCTCCCGTCACGAAAATGTCTTCCACGCTGCTGGGGCCGCTACTGCCCCCGTATGTGGCCATGCCGGTCCAGGTGATGTGCGCGGCGCGGGGCGACTGCTCGCCGCGGCTGATCGCGGTGACCTGAGCGTTGCTCGTGGTTCCCGTGGCGTAGAAGAACTGCGTCGAGTGGCTCTCGATGACACGTCCCCGGTTGGGGGTCAGGTAGAGCTTGTTGACCATGAACCAGGCCTGTTCGATGGGGTCGGCGGCGGTCCGATGATCCCTCACCGTCACCGTCGCCAAGTGTCCCACGACGAGCACCCAGTTCCGGTCGAGGTCGGGGCTGCGGTAAAGCCACTCGGCGTCGGCCTGCTGTTGGGGTGTGATGTTGGCCAAGCCGTACCAGACCCGCGCCACCGGGCAGCCGAGCGCGCCCATCGGCGCCAAGCAGTTCAGCGACTGCGGTGGCAGCGGTTCGACGTACAGTGCACTCCCGCCTGTGTCTGTATAGACGATTGCGACGACATCGCCGATTGACGCAGGATCGAGTGTAAGGATGGACATGAGGGTCTCCTGGGACGAGCAATCGGCTAGGAGTATGCGTCTGACCGTAGTTTCCAAAAGGGGAGGCGATGCATCTGGACGCGCGACCAGAGGCGCGTATTGGTCGAGAGACGCCATCCCATAAGCGGGGTCGTCATGCTCAGTGTGAATTTCTGCCGATCCAATAGCGATAGCCGAGCCACCCGATCAGTGCCAGTGAAGCTATCCAAATAACTAAGATAACGGCGGCGGCGGCGCGGCTGAGAGGCCGTTCTGCCGCCGCTGAGGCAGCGGCTCGATGTTCAGCCATGATCTCTGGCGGGATCAGCTTCACGACTGCCACAATGCCCAGAGGGACAATTATCAGGTCATCGAGATAACCCAGCACCGGGATGAAGTCGGGTATCAAGTCGATGGGAGATAGAGCGTAACCGGCGACGCAAAGCGCGAGTACCTTGGCATACCAAGGCACGCGGGGATCGCGAGCCGCCAGATAAATCGCGTGCACGTCGCGTTTAATTGCCCTCGCCCAATTTTTCAGATTGGTGGCCATTAGGCCATCTTAAGCACGAAGCAGCAATCGGCGAAGCCACGCGCCCAGGCTCTTCAGCACGGCCGCCGATTAGCACACAAAATTAGATTGGTAAGGGATGCCATGACGGCATCTGGGTGCAATGCCAACAAGTGATGACTTCCAGCGGGACAAGAGTGCACGAGCGCTCACCGCTGAGCGCCAGGCCCGTTACCACCGAGCGCTGGTTGAGATGACCAGTACAAGCTGGAGGGCCGTGTAAAGTTGACTCTAAGTCCGCCGACCCCGACAGCGAGCCGCTCGGCGAAAGCGAAACTTGCATCTGGGTACGCAACCCGGAGCGCGTACGGCCGCATTGAACGAAGTGATCGGCATGCCACAGCTGGTTCGAGGGTATAGGGATGGCCATCGTTGCTTGAGACTCCAGGTCGAGTCATTCTCCATCACGAGCGGGAATAACGGCAGCAACGCAAAATTTGCCAATCCCGGCCTTATGCCATAGTGCCCAAGAGGGCTGGATGCTCATGCGGTAGAACTGCCGATCGAGGGGAAGTAGAGGCGCGTCTGGATGTGTCCGGTCTTCCCTCAACAGCAGACATCACTTACGTCGTTCGACATGTCCGCTCAGTGCCATGAGCGGACGCATCGTCAGTCAGCGATGAGGCCCCCTTTTACCGCTTTGGCGAAGATGCAAGGCAGTGTAATTTGTGCGGCGACTGAAATTCTCTGTCGACCAATAACGGGGCTTCCGGCTTTCCGATCAACCACTCAGCTTGATTCAATCGTAGGAGCTGGCCGATGTTAAGAGGGTCTGTTGTGAGCCTGGTGTTTGGCGCATTGCTATTTTCGTTCAGCGTCCAAGCCTCACCCCTACCTTTCGTACCGATGCAAAAAGCGGCGCCTAACATCATATTGGTGTGGGACTGGTGCGGCTTGGGCTTCCATCGCAGCGTCTATGGCTATTGTATTCGAAATGGCACCGTGGCGGCGCCTCCTGTAGTGGTTCCGGCTCCAGTAGAAGTAGTGCCAGCGCCAGTAGAAGTAGTGCCAGCGCCAGTGGTAGTTCAGCCGTACCCGGTGGTTGTCCCGCTCGTATGCCCCTCCGGCTACTCCCTTGGCCCCTATGGCCGCTGCTTACTGAGCTACTGAAGGGCTTCAGTTGGCGGCCGACATTTCACTTCCATCACTCGGCTGGATAAACAGCACTCCAGGAGGCCTCATGCGCATCGCCCCTCATCGCTTCATCATGGTTTTCAGTATGGTCCTTACGGCAGCATTGACCTTGGGTGCCTGGAGCCAAAATACCGCTGCGAAAGAGGCGACGCCGACCGAGGAGAACCTCAAGCAGATCGCCCTAACAGATACGCAAATTGAGAGCTTCATTGCCGCTCAAAAGGAGATGGTACCGATCGTCGCCAAGGCGCCTGACGCGGACAAACCAGATCCTAAGGTAATCGAGCAGCTCGAAGTCGTGGCTAAGAAATACAAGTTCGCGAATTACGCCGAGTATCATGATGTTGGCGAGAACATCGGCCTAGTGATAAGCGGAATCGATCCGGCCACCAAAAAATACGTCGGCCCCGACGCCGTTATCAAAAGGGATATCACCCTGATAGATAGCGAAATCCTGCCAGCGGCTGACAAGAAGCGTCAACTCGATGAATTGCAATCCAGACTGAAAACGCTCCCCGAGCCGGTGAAATTTCCCGCCAATATCGATCTCGTGGTGAAGAATTACGACAAGATCAACGCCGCTTTGCCGCCCCTGCAATAGAAGCTGCGCTCGGACCGAGCGCCTCGGCCGTCTTACCGATTGGTCGGTAACGAGCATAGGCCGAACACGGCCTAAGCTCATTCACCGTTGTCCCACTCTGACCTATCGGCCCAAGAGCTTCTTCTGCTGATCAACATATTCCTGGGAGACGTCGCCAGCCGCGATCAGCGCGTCAACGCACGCCTTGGTCATGTTCTTGGCGTTCTGGCGAAAACAAATATCGAGGAGCTGGCTGCCAATTCCGTATTGGTTGCAGAACTTGTTGTACTCCCACGCGCATGCATCCTGCACAGCCTTAGTGACGGTGACCGACTGCGCCTGCGCGGAGCCAACAAAACCAAGGATCGAGCAAAGGCCGATAATTAGACTGGCGTAAAACTTCATCGATGTATCTCTCCATAGGAACTGTTTCTGGCAGTGCGACGAGGCCGCTTATCAAGGCCACCCTCGTTGCTCTAGATCCCCGCGCTTAAATGGCGGCAAAATTCTGCCCTACGCGTTCCGCTCACGGGAGGCGAAACATAGGATGAAACGGGAAGCGTCTCTGGTAATGCAAATTGCAGCCACCCCCCCGTGAAGAAATCCACGACATGAAAGAGCAACTTCAGGCCATCATCACCGTCCTGTCGCTGGTAAACCCCGCCATCTGTGGGGCAATGTTTGCACAAATCGAGGAGAACCGGTCTCGCAGTCAGCGGCTGGCGGATGCCACTAAGGTGGTACTGGTAACGGCGGCGATACTCACCGTCTCCGCACTCGTCGGAACCCAGTTGTTGCACCTGTTCGGCGTGTCCCTCGATGCCTTCATGGTAGCGGGCGGTGGCGTCTTGGCATGGATGGGCTTTTCCATGCTGAGCGGTCAGGCAACTTCATCGACGCCGGTCAACGCATCCTCAAATGCCGATGCGTCTTTGACGCCCTTAGTCCTCTTCGCCGCGAGCCCAGGGACAATCACAGGGGTGATTACGCTTTCCGCTGCTCACACCGGGCTGGACCTTCCCGTCACGGCCCTGCTGGCAATCGCCGTAGCCGGTATCGTGACTTGGTTGGTCTTATTGCTTGTCGCCAGAGCCGCCGCCAAGGCCAGCGAAGGTGGGTCGGGGCGGGACATGATCACCCGCTTTATGGGATTGATCGTGCTGTCGATGGGAGTTCAATTCGCGCTCACGGGACTGCGAAAGTTCGGGGTGTCCTTTCCGAAAATTCCATCCGGCCTGGCTTCGCATTGCAAGAATCAGCTGGAAGAATAACCGGGCAGAGAATTCCCATCAGCCATTGCGACAACGCGAACGACGAATGAAACGATAATTACAAACCCGCCGCACGGATCAGCCAGACAGGGCGCGAGCACCGGGCCTCACACCAATGACGTGCCGGATCTCAATCGAGATGTCCGTTCCGTGCCAGGAGCTGACATGCTTGCCAGCCGGAACGCTAACGGGGATCGCCGCCACCACCAATTCCCAAACCAATGTCTTTCTACCGATGCGAATTATTCTACATTGCGGTGAAACTTGCGTGGCTTTCTTGGTAAGCTCGGGCGTTCAGGAATTTCTCCGTGGGACCAGTCGATGTCTAGTTGCGCGCGAAGTATTCCGACCGTGTCAAACCTATTTCGAGCGGTAACATCGAGTTTTGCCGTCCATTCGAGTTGGTCACTGCTCAAGCCTTACGCGATCCCATGTGTCGCGCTGCTATTTTTGTGCGTTGCCAATGGGACAGCGACAGCCGACTGTCTCGCCTCGTTCAGGGAGATCAAATTCCCCGACGGCTCAGCGCGGGTGAAGAACTACGTCTGCACGAACGAGGGCGCTGCAAAGCCTGAGATTCGCGTCGAGTTCGACCGCCTGAGCGAAGCCGCGGCCGGCAGCTTAATCCAAGGCACACCCTATCCCGAGCTAGACAAGGCATTCGGCAAGATCCGCATGACGGACAATGCCGTCGCCGTCGAAGCGAAGACGCTGTTCGAAAAATTCGGCACCAAGAGCATGGATGACAATTGCTTCGCGTTTCGGGTCGCCTCAGCGACCGGAGGCAAGGCCTACCACAACAACCCTGATGCGACCTGTGGGGAGCGGACGCTGTGGTATCTGACTTTTCCCGATCGTGAGAATTTGACCACCTTCTCGATGCCGCTGCCGGAGGCGACGGAACACTATCAGTCCGCCACCGATTGGCCGCAGGGCTTCAGCTTCTTCTATCGCGGCGGAGGCGGTTGCGCTAAGTCCCCGATCCCCTGCACGACCATTTGGCGGCCTGCGCGCGCGGAGGACCTTGCGCACTACGATGAGAACAAGGCCACCTTAAACAAGATGCTTGGATTCGACGACGATACGTCTGAGCCCGCTGAGGCGAATGAGGCCGAACCGGAAGCAAGCAAACCGGACGAAACCGAGCCCGACGACTGGGCCAAAGTGCAGAAGCGCTATTTCGACCTTATCACTTATCTGACGCGCGACGGCATGCCCGACGATTTTCTGTTCGTCACCGGCGCGGCCACGGAATGTGGTGGGGGCATCGATTTCTCCCTTCACATCCGCCAGATGATCTTCGACATCGCCTTCGTTCAGAACATTTCGGACAAGCCCGTGTCGATCGAAGGACTTTTGGGCAGCGAGGTCCCGGCTGCGGGGCTGCGCCCGGCCGGGTCAGGCGCGAGCGGCGCTGTCGGCGAGATCGCCCATTCGCGCGGGGAAATCAGGCCCGGCGAGACTATCGCCGTTCCCCTCGCCATCTCCTTCATCATGGCCGACAGTCTCAAAGAGCCGTTCCAGGATCAGGCCGGCGCCGCCAAGACCTTTAAAGCGATTGAGGCGGCGAAGCCCGGCACCGTCTTCGAGCTGAAGGACGAAGGCGGCGACACGCCGGTGATTGTACGAAAGACACGGGAGAGCTTCGCCCCGCCCACAGCACCGAAGCCCGCGACCTACGCCTTCGGGCCCCAGCTTCAGCTGAGCGGCCTCGTCATGGGCGGCAAGCAGCTCGTTTTCGATCAGGCCTCGCGCAACTTCATGCAGCTCACGGCAGGCGAAGGCTACGGTTCATGCCCTTATCTCTATGCATGGGACGATGGCCAAAATGTCTGGGTGCGGCATGGCAAGATAATCCACGCTGCCAACAGCAAGGACAAGGAGATAACGGAGGCCAAGACGTTCCCGGGCTTCAAGCCGAAATTCCGGCTCGCCGAGGAGGAGCTCGAAGTCTCCTATATTGACCACGTGAAGCTCGAAGTTGAGCTGAAGGACGGAACGGGCATGACGCTCACGCCCAACTTCGAGGCGATGGCTGGGCAAGACGGGCGCTACGCCACCATCAAGGCCGGCGACCGCATCGAGTTCTCCTTTGCTCTGCCGCCGACGGTCAGGCTCGAAGACGTGAAGCAATCAACCCTCGCAATCACCGGCTACTACCGCCGCTACTCAGACCTCCTGATGGCGAAGCAATAGACTGGCTAGTTGCCGCCAAGCGCCGCTAGTTGCGCCTTGACCATCTCGATCCAGCCGCTCTGCTGCTCACTGAGCTTGCCGGCCACTCCGAGCGGCTGGAGAATATCGAGCGCCTCTTTGTAAAGCGCCTCCGCGTCGTCCGACACGCCAGCGAGCTTGATCAGCGCTCCGGCCAGCTCGGTCTTGGCGGGAATGTTGCCTTCGTCGATGGCGACCAGCGGCTTGAGGAAGGCCACGCTATCGCCGTATGCTGCGCGCGCGCCCTCCGGATTGCCCTTTTGCAAGCTGAGATCCCCGAGATTATTAAAGGCGACGGCCACATCGCGCTGCGCGCGCGCATCGCTCGGATCTTCTTTGGCAAGATTGCGGAAGACGTTGCCGGCTTCGTTGAATGAGCCGAGCGCTCCGTCCAAATCGCCCGCATCGAGCCTGGTGTCGCCGATATCGTTGAGTACAAGCGCGAGATCGCGCCGCGCGAGCTTATTGCCTTCATGCAAGGTAGCGAGCTGCCGCTTCACGCCGAGGCTCTCTTCGTAAGCTGTCAGGGCCTGGGTGTACCGGCGTTGCGCCCTTTGCACTGCGCCGACGTGGGCGAGGCTGATCGAAAGATCGCGGTTCGCCTCGGGATTTGAAGGCTCCTTCGTCGCGCGTGTGCGGGCAAGCGAAAGGCCCTCTTCATAGGCGGCTAGCGCACCCGGCAGGTCCTTCATCGTGAGCTTGGCGTCGCCGACCTTTTGCAAGGCCACCCACAATAATCTCTGCGCGATGCCGTTCCCCTCGCGGTCGGCGAGCCTTCGCGCAGTGTCGCGGCTTTCCTGATAGGATTGAAGCGCGCCTCCTGTGTCGCCTTCTTTCAGCTTCACATCGCCGACCTTGTAGAGACCGACCGCGAGCGCTCTTTGCGCGTCAATATTCTCAGGATCCTTGACCGCAACCGCCCGGGCGGCCGCCAGACCGTCGTGGGCAGCGCCTTCGGCGTCCTTCAGCGCGCCCGCAGCGAGATAGGCGTCGACGAAATTCGCGAGCATGCGCGCACGGCTGAGCTCGAGCTGAACATCATCAGGAGCGCTTTTGTCGAGAGCATCGATCGTTGCGCTGACAGCACTGAGCGTGCTCTTGACCGAATCGACGCGCATGCCGACCACGTTTTGCAGCCCTTGTGCCACGTTGTAGATGAGACCGTTAAGCCCATCGATCGCGTTCTTGGCCGCGCCGAAATTCCGCTCAGCACGAGCCCGCTCGCCCTCGGCCACCCGCCACTGCCAGGCAGCTGCCACGGCGACAACAGCGAATATCGCCGCAGCCGCTCCGGTCAGCATAACGAAGCGGTTCGCACGCCGCCGCGAGGCAGTAATAAAGGCGGGCATGTGTGGCGGAAGCTCGCCAGGATAACGCTTGGCGATGCTTTCGGCTTCCGCAAGCGGCACGCCTTTGGCGATCAGCAGGTCGCTATTCTTGCCGCTCATCTGCCAGCGCTCCAGCTGGTCCTCGACGTCGTCGCGGATGCGGTAAAAATCGGCGTTGTCACGTACGATGTCGCGCGCCCGTTTCCAGCTCTGCAGAACGCGCTCATGTGCCAGCCGCACGTTCGCAGTGCCCTCGTCGCCGCTGGACAAAAGGATCCGAGCATCGATGAGCGCCTGAACCAGACGCTTGGAAGCTTCCTCAGGTGCCGCGTCGCTGAGCGGTACCGAGCGTATGGTCAGCCTCGCGCCGACCCCCTTCTCGCGTGACGACACGGCGAGCTGGCGCAACAACCGTGGCAAAGCTGCCTGCTCGGCCGTGCCGAGACCTTCCAGCGCCGCTTCCGCGCGCTTGTCGATGGCGCCGTCAAGCCCGCCAATATCGGAGTAGGCGCCGAATGTGAGCAACGTCGCCTCGCCCCTAACCTCGCGACGGTCGAATAGCTCGGAAAGCGCGAACTGGAGAAGGGGGAGCATGTCGGGCCGGCCGGCGTCATCGAGCAGCTGCTCGTCGAGGCTCGTGCCGGTTGTCTCGTCGCGCTCATAGATGAGAGCTGCCGCCTCAGCAGGTTTGCGCACGATTTCAGCAAGTCCGACTGGACCCGGCGAGGCTAGGTCATAGGCTGCGCCCTTCTGCTTTAATGCGAGCAAGGCGGGGGTCTGTTGTAAGCGCTCGTAAAGGTCCGTGCGCAACGTGGCCACGAGCCAGACGTGGCCCGTCGCTACGAGCGCAGCCAGAGCCTTGGCGAACGCCTCGCGTCGGGTTTCATTCACGTCGGCAGCGAATACCTCATCGAGTTGATCGACGATGAGCAGAAGGTCAGCCCTGACAGGGCGGTCATAACCCTCGCTGCTTCTTGCCTCCTCAGCGATTGTATCGAGCGCCCACATCACCGACGCCGCATCACCGGCAGCCAAAGCGGCCGCATGCAGTTGCGGTGTGTGGTGCGAACTCTTGCCAAGCTCCGGTAGAGCCCAGGGGCGGCCCTCCTCTTCCGCCGGGACGTCCTTTGGCCCATCGAATAAGCACTGCGCCAGCGCCACCATCGGCTCGCCTTTCTGCTCTCCCGGGCGCATCACGGCAACGCGCCAGCGGTCGACCGCGCCAACCACACCCGGCGTGATGAGCCGCGGATTGAGGCCTGCAAGGGCGAGCGAGGATTTGCCCGAACCGCTAGATCCGACCAACAGCAAGAACGGGCTGCCTCGTTCGGCCGCGTCTTTGAGCAAGTCCACCGAACGAGTGATGTCTGAGTCGCGCCCGAAGAACACCGGCGCATGCTTGGCACCAAAGGCGGCGAGCCCGCGAAAGGGTGAGCCCTTCGTTACGATCGGCCAGACCACGGCGCGACCTTTGAGCACGCGCTCGTCGAGCCAACCCCGCAGGAGCGCCTCGAGCTGCGTCTCGAACTCGTCAGGGTTGCCGAACTCGTGGTACCCGGCCTTGAAATGACCGTCCTTGGTTTTAACGTAGCGTTCCCAAAACGCCTTGAGCCGGTCGAGCTGATCGATCACCAGCGCGCGGCTAGTCTCGTCCTCGACGGAAAGCACTGCCGGCGCCATCTTGCGGAAGAGATAGACGTTCGGGCGGCCTTTCGCCTTCGACTGCTCGATCGCGGTCAGGAGCTCATAGGCAGTGCCGGAAGGATAAGGCTCGCCGCTCGGCATTTGCGGCATCTCCGGCGGCAGCTTAGAGCCAAGACGCGACCAGACGATACCGATGACGAGATCGCAGCTTGCAGCTTCGGGGATCTGCTCCTGGAAGCTTGCGCGCGCCTCGTAGAACTTCTGCTCCCATCGAATAGGGATTAGTCGAACCACTCCGGTATATTGCCCGTTCAAGCGCTCGACGACACGCTCGGCCCTCAGGCGCTCGTGCTCGACATCGGCAGGAGACGATATGAAGACATTGATCTCACGCATGGAATATCCGCCGAACGGCGCTCGGCCGAAGCCGGCTGATGCTAAACCAGGGGCAATGTGCACTCAATGGACGTTGGCCGCCTAGAAGATATCGGGAGAAGGCCCAACTCGGGAACGTCCACTTTGGGTCAGAAGCGGACTTGGTCCGACGAAAGCGCGCGTCCGCTTGGCGCCAGAAGCGGACATCGCAATCTTGTGGGATGTGACGAAATGGCCGGCGCCCGCACAGAACAATGATCTTCCTTATAAGCGAGAATTAATACCCAGATCATGCGATGGGCACCCTTCCCATCACTGTTCCCCCGAGGGACCCGAAGAAGCCCCGCGCGTCCCCCCGTCGGGGCTTCTTTTCATTTGCGTACCAGTATCCTCGCAAGGGCGAGGTGAGCCGTGCGCGTCTATGTCTCACGAAACAACGAGCAGCTCTGAATGTCTGCTTTGAAAGCACTCGGGAGGTCACATGGCCGACGTCAAATGGACGATATCGAGACCAGCGAAACTTCAGTAATGGGGAAAGACAGTTTTGGCGTTTCCGAACCGCGTGAGCAGGCATGGAATTGCTTCGGCAGTGTGCGTACGGCACGCGGTGACGTCTTTGAAGAAGATCAAGTCGGACTCGCGCGACAAGCGCGGATTGGTTGGCCGATCATAACCTGCCAACTGGAAATTGGCGGATCGTGCACTTTCGCCGAGCACGATAACAACGACCTCGCCGCCGCGGGGTTTGTCATCCAGGCTGAATAGTGGAGAGATGTCCTGCACAATCACCTGACGCGTGCGCCAGGCGTGCCGACCGTACTTGAGCACCGTAAACCAGCAAGTTGAGCGGTGAGTAGCGGGCCAGACCAGTCTTGAAAAACTGCGTGGCATCGACCTGTCCAAACGCGTGGTGACTGGAAACGACGAGTAGAATTAGCGCGCCGGTGAGGGATAGAACGCCGATTGGCCGCGGCGCCAAAACGATCTTCCCGGTCAGTTGGTGCCTAGGGACAATGCTGGTTATCGCAAGTGCCGCTGTGGTCGTGCCGACAACGGCGACAAGCAGCAGAAGACTCAAGGGATCGATAAACTCGACCACCTCTTCCTGATCAGTCGAGAGGATCGAACGGATAACGGACATGTCGATGCCAACGTTAAGCCGCGCGACATAATAGCTGGTTATGAAGCCTAGGCTCACCAGCAGAAGCGTCCAGATTTTTAGAATCCGATTGTTGAAGGCGGCCAGCAATATCAATGCGGCCATGGTGCACCATAACAGCACCACCTCGACGACGGCTTGCAGCGCGAAGATCTCGGTTGACGTTTGCGAAAACGAGGACGTGCGTTGAAGGACACTCCCCGCATTGATCAAGGATAGCGCGGTTGCCGCTAACAGGACAAAACCAAGACGGCTTACCCTAAGCCGTCGAACGCGCGATGATGGTTGGTCCTGCAACGTGCCGATATCCTGCAGACGATCAGTCACAAAGAGGGCATCGGCCCATTTGGTTTTCGAAGCAGGTAACCAGACTAATGTAGTCCCCGATAAGCAGCGTAACCCATTGTACCAAAACGTCGATGCGTCATAGGGCATCATGTCGAAAGCGTTCGCTGCGGATCAGCCGTCCACGCTCGACGGCGATCGCATCAGCCGGCTGGAGATTGCGCCATGACACCTTGTTGCAATCACTATATTTGCTGGCTGTGCGCGGCGGCTTAGAGCTGCCCCACAGACATGGGAGACTAAGATGAGGATGCTTGTTGCGGCCGCTTTGCTGGTGCTTGCGGCATCGAGCCTTGGGTCGGGCGCGGCGCGGGCCGAGGATCTGCCCTGCGTCAGCACCACCTTCAATCTCTTGTCGCCGAACGACAAGGTGTGCATCAGCGATTTCGACGACCCCGACGTGCCGGGCGTCACCTGCTTCATCTCCCAGGCGCGCACCGGCGGCTGGGGTCAGCCGTTCGGCCTGAACGAGGACCCGTCGAATTTCTCGGTCGCCTGCCGTCAGACCGGGCCGATCACCGCCGACCTGTCCAAGCTGCCCGAAAAAGATGAGGCCTTCACCGAGAAGACCAGCATCTTCTTCAAGGCGACGCGCATCTATCGAATCCCCGACGTGAAGCGCAATATCCTGATCTATCTCGCCGTCAGCTCGAAGATCATCAACGGCTCGCCGGCCAACGCGATCAGCGTGGTGCCGGTCCAGCCCTGGGCGAAATAGCGCGGAGCGGCGAGCCGTCGCGCGCGTCGAATAGCGAATTCGCCCATGGCACCGCCGCTCCTCCTGCTCAAGGACATCCATCTCACGTTCGGCAGCGCCCCGCTGCTCGACGGCGCCGAGCTGTCGATCTCGCCCGGCGAGCGGCTGTGCCTGGTCGGGCGGAACGGCTCGGGCAAGTCGACGCTGCTCAAGATCGCCGCGGGCCTCACCGAGCCCGACCGCGGCAGCCGCTTCGTCCAGCCGTCGGCGACCATCCGCTATCTGCCGCAAGAGCCCGACTTTGCCGGCTTCGCCACCACCGGAGCGTTCGTCGAGGCTGGGCTCGCGCCGGGCGATGATCCAAACCGCGCACGCTTCCTGCTGGAAAGTCTCGGCCTCACCGGCGAGGAGCAGCCGGCCCGGCTGTCGGGCGGCGAGAGCCGGCGCGCAGCACTTGCCCGCGTGCTGGCGCCCGAGCCCGACATCCTCATGCTCGACGAGCCGACCAACCATCTCGACGTGACGGCGATCGAGGGCCTCGAGGATTTGCTCAAGGCCACGCGCTCGGCCTTCGTGCTGATCAGCCACGACCGCCGCTTCCTGGAAAATCTCTCTCGCGCCACGGTCTGGCTCGACCGCGGCATCACGCGCCGGCTCGACAAGGGCTTTGGCGCCTTCGAAGATTGGCGCGATACCATCCTCGAGGAAGAGGAGACCGCGCGCCACAAGCTCGACCGCCGCATCGTTCAGGAGGAGCATTGGCTCCGCTACGGCGTCAGCGCCAGGCGCAAGCGGAACCAGCGCCGCCTCGGCGGGCTCATCGCGCTCAGAGACGACCGGCGGCGCGAGAAGCTTGCGCGCCCGCAAGGCGACGTGAAGCTGACGCTGCAAGAGGCGAGCGAGACCGGCAGGAAGGTGATCGAGGCGCGGGGCATCGCCAAGAGCTATGGCGCGGTGGCGATCGTGCGCGACTTCAGCACCAAGATAAACCGCGGCGACAAGATCGGCATCGTCGGTCCCAACGGCGCCGGC
This sequence comes from uncultured Alphaproteobacteria bacterium, assembly GCA_963791255.1. GTDB lineage: Bacteria > Pseudomonadota > Alphaproteobacteria > Rhizobiales > Methyloligellaceae > Methyloceanibacter. Next base: position 139,169 of record CAWBSA010000009.1, read on the forward strand.
AAGACGACGCTGATCAACATGCTGACCGGCAGGCTCGCGCCCGACGCCGGCATCGTCAAGCTCGGCACCAATCTCGAGATCGCGACGCTCGATCAGCGGCGCGAGAGCCTCGACCCCGATATGTCGGTCGCCGCCACCCTGACTGGCGGGCGGGGCGATGCGGTGATCGTTAACGGCGAGCAGCGTCACGTCATCGGCTACATGAAGGACTTTCTGTTCAAGCCCGAGCAGGCGCAGACCCCCGTCAAGGCGCTGTCGGGCGGCGAGCGCGGCCGGCTGCTGCTCGCCCGCGCTCTGGCGCAGCCCTCCAACGTCATGGTGCTCGACGAGCCGACCAACGATCTCGATCTCGAGACGCTCGACCTGTTGCAGGAGATGCTCGCCGCCTATCCCGGCACGCTGATCCTGGTCAGCCACGACCGCGATTTCCTCGACCGCACGGTCACCTCGGTGATCGCCTCCGAAGGCGACGGCAAGTGGATCGAATATGCCGGCGGCTACTCCGACATGGTTGCGCAGCGCGGCCATGGCGTCGGCGCGCTCCTTCGCGTGAAGCCGGCGGCGAAGGGCGCGGCGCGGCCCGCGCAACGTGCGGCGCGCGCGTCGGAGCCGCGTAAGCGGCTGAGCCCGACCGAGCAGCATGCCTTGAAGACTTCCCCGGCGCGGATCGACGCACTCAACGATCGGATCCGAAAGATCGAACGCCAGCTCGCCGATCCCGATTTCTACGCGCGCGACCGGAGCGGCTTCGCGGCGGTGGGAGCCGAGCTCGCCAAGGTCCAGGCCGAGCTTGCCGCGGCGGAAGAAGATTGGCTCCGGCTCGAGATGCTGCGCGAGGAAATCGAGCGCACCTAGGCGAAAAGACCCCAATCGCGCCGCGCGCTGGCCACTTTCGGAACCGATGACGTTGCCCTGACTCCCCGCCTTTTCCAGAAAGATCAGCCCTTGCAGCAACGAAATGCGATTGTCGCCGAGCGCCGCCGCCGGCTGCTCGAAGGTCCGATCGCGCCTGCGCTGATCACGCTCGCGATCCCGATCATTCTCGGCAACGCGCTCCAGTCCGGCTATCAGCTCACCGACGCGTTCTGGGTCGGCCGGCTCGGCGCCGCTGCCGTGGCAGCGGTCGCGATCAGCTTTCCAGTCACCTTCCTCGTCATCGCGCTCGGCGCCGGGCTCGCCATGGCCGGCGCCACGCTGATCGCGCAATATATGGGCGCCGGTCGCCAGGACATGGTGAACCACGTCGCGGCGCAGACCATGGTGATGGTCGCCATCAGCTCCGTCGTGCTTGGCTCGCTCGGCTATATCGCGACGCCTTATTTGCTGGAGCTTTTGGGCGTCGCCCCCGACGTCTATGCCGGCGCGCTCGGCTTCATGCGCGTGTCGTTCGTCGGCATTATCTTCGTATTCCTCTACGCCATGTTCCAGGCGCTGATGCGCGGCATCGGCGAGACGCGCCTGCCGCTCCTCATCGTGCTGGGCACGGTCGTGCTGAATTTCGTGCTCGACCCGCTATTCATTTTCGGTTGGGGGCCGGTGCCCGGGTATGGGGTCATGGGCGCGGCCATCGCCACTTTGGTCACGCAGGCCCTGGCCGCTCTGATCGGCACGATCATCCTGCTCGCCGGCCGCCACGGCATCGAGCTCTCCCTGCGGAGCCTCGTGCCCGACCCGCCTTATATCAAGCGCGCCTTTCTGCTCGGCTTCCCAGGCTCGGTCGAGCTGTCGACGCGGGGGCTCGGCCTCATCGTCATGTCGTTCCTGGTGGCGAGCTTCGGCACGCTGACCATGGCCGCCTACGGCGTCGGCTCGACCATCCTGCAAGTCGTGATGATCCCGGCCATGGGCCTGTCGATGGCGGTATCGACTCTGGTCGGCCAGAACATCGGGGCCGGCAACGTTCAGCGCGCCTCGCGCATCGCTCTGCTCGGCGTCGCCTTGGGCTTCGGCATTCTGACGCTCGTCGGCGCTGTGGCATTTATCTTCGCGCCCTGGATCGTGGCGTTCTTCGTGCCCAGCGACGCGGACGTCATCGCCGAGGGCGCGCGCTTCATCCGCATCATGTGTCTCGCCTGGGGCGGCATGGGGGTTCAGCTCTGCGTCGTCGCGACCTTCCGCGCCTCAGGCAACATGCTGATGGCCATGGTCGTCGCGCTGGTCTCGCAATTCATGATCCAATTTCCGTTGGCCTATGTGTTGTCCAAGCACACGACGCTGCACGCCGACGGGCTGTGGTGGTCCTTCCCGGTCACCAATATTCTGGTGGCACTGGTATCGCTCGGCTGGTTCGCTCGCGGCTCGTGGAAGACCACGCGGCTGACCGAGGAAGACCGCGAGACCGCCAAAGTGACCGACGAAACGATCATCGAGGAAGGCCTGCGCTGAGCGACGCTACGTGACCCGCGCCACGACCTGCTCGAGGGCCGCAAAGAACTTCTGCCACCCGAATTTGGCGCCCTGGTAGGCTTGGAAGCCCGACTGCTCCATGCGCAAGTGCGTCCCCGTGCTCGTAGGGGTGAGACTCCAAGTGACGACACTCTCAAGACCCATGGCCGCCCACGTGTAAGACAGCGTCTTGTTCGGCTCGACTGCCAGGACCTGACAGTCGACAGCGCCCCAGTCACCGCGAAGATTGAAACGGTGGTCGACGACCGGCTTGAAGTCGTTCTTCATCAGCCACTCTTCGATCAGCGTGCTTTGCGTGAGCGCACCAGATCTTTTCCGGCGGATAAGGCATCTCCCGTTCGATAACGACGGAGCGCGTCTCGGTCGACGTTTCGGTCATTGGTCCATCCTCTTCAATAGGTCTTCGATGCGGTCGAAGCGGTCGCGCCAGAAGGCGCCGTAATGGGCCATCCAGTCGATCAGCGGCGCGAGACCCTTGGGGTCGGCGCGATAATGGGTGTTCCGCCCGTCGCGGCGGTCGCGCACGAGCCCGGCTAGCTTGAGCACGCCGAGATGCTTGGAGACGGCGGGCTGCGAAACGCCGGCCTGGTCGGTGAGCGCACGCACGGTCAGCTCGCCGTCTCGGCAGAGCCGCTCGAAAATCGCCCGCCGGGTCGGATCGGCTAGGCTACTGAAGAGCTCGTTGGGCGGCATGAAAAATCAATAACTAATTGGTTATTGATTGTCAAACACTGAAGTCTACTCGACTGTTATAGCTAGGTTTTTTGAAATCCCCGCCGGCCACGCAGCGAAATCGCAGGTAACTGCGTTGTAATGCCGTGCGCTGAGAAAGACCCCGGCGAGGGAAACGCGGATGGGGATAGTCTCGGCGCCTTGTCATCAAGGGCGTGCACAAGTCTCTTAGATGAGGTAGAGGCCATTCGTTTCGCGTAAAGTGGAGGCCTCGCATTCGCGCCTGGCGGAAGTTGAGCCAACAGAGGAGATTACCATGAGGAGAGTTCTTATCGCGACAGCGATTGGCGCGATCGCGCTTGTCGGCCTGTCGGCCAATAGCTGCAGCGGCGAGAAGAAGGAGGAGGCAGCTCCTCCGGCCGCCGCCCCCGCAGCTCCGGCCGAGACGCCGCCCGCCACGCCGCCGGCCACGCCGCCGGCTCAGTAGGCATCGAGCTTTCCGGCCCGGCCGTGCGCGCTTCAGCGCGCGGCCGGGCCGCTCTTTATTGCGCGGGCACCGGAAAGGCGGCGACGATCGGCGCAAGCTCGCGCGTGCTGTCCCAATCGCCGTCCTCCCGCGTCAACCCGAGCCTGACGATGACGAGATTGCGTGACGGCACGACGGCGAGGATCTGCTGGTCGTGACCGAGCATGTAATAGGCGTCGGTCGGCATCCTTAGCTTGCCGCTTCGAGCTGACTCCGGCAGCTTCAGCCAAACATGGGCACCATACTCGCCGCGGGGCGACAGCACGGTCGGCTTGCGGCTGTAGGCGACCCAGCCTTCGGGCAGGAGCCGCGTCCCCTCCCACACCCCATCGTGCATGAACAACAGCCCGAGCCGCGCGAAATCCCGCGCCGAGGCGTACAGGAACGACGAGGCCGCGAACGTGCCCGATGCGTCGGGCTCGAGCACCGCGCTTCGCATCCCGAGCGGCCCGAACAGCCGTTCGAGCGGGTAGCCGAGATAGTCGTGCTCGTTCGCAAAGCTCCGGCGCTGGATGGCGGAGAGGATCGTGGTCGTGCCGCTCGAATAGGCCCAATGCGTGCCGGGCGGATAGACGAGCGGCTGATCGGCGGCGAAGGCTGCCTTGTCGCCCTTGACGAACAGCATCTGCACCACGTCGCTCTGCGTGCCGCCATAGGTCTCATCAAAAGCAAGCCCGCTCGTCATGCGCATCAACTGGTCAAGCGTGATGGCGCGGCGCGGATCGTCCTTGCCCTGCCATTGCGGCATCAGCGCGGTGTCGCTCAGCGCGAGCTTGCCGTCCTTCACTCTCAGCCCGACGAGTGCGTTGACCGCGCTCTTGCTCATCGACCAGCCGATCAGCGGCATCGCGGCATTGAACCCTTCGGCGTAGCGCTCGGCGACGATGCGCCCGTCATAAACAACCACCAGCGCCCGGGTGCGGCGAGGATGGGCCGGATCGGGCTCGGCAAAGACCGCATCGACGGCGGTGGCAAGCGCCGCTCCGTCGACCCCGTCGGGCAGCGTGCCGAGCGCGACCTGCTCGCCCTCGGGCCACAGAATCTCGGGATTGCGCGCTGCGAGCGACAGAAAGACGGTCGGGTCCTCAGACCTGAGCTCGGTCTCGCCCTTGCCGTCGAGCAGCGTGCAGCCGAGCCCTTGACGATAGATCGCCGTCTGCCGCGCCAAGCCGTATGCCGAGGCGCTCACGCGTTTGCCGTCGCGATCGACCTCGTGCTGAAAGTAGCTGAGCAGCTCGTAGCCCTTGCCGGTCAGATCCTCGGCGAGCAGGGATTGCGGGTCGCGCCCCGACACGAACACGCCGCCACACAGGATCTGCGCGGTGACGCCCGAGCCGAGCAGGGCGGTGCGGTAGAGACGCGTGCCAAGGAGAGCGGAGGCCGCGACGATGGCGGCAAGAAGCAGGAAGAGAGCTGTCCTGCGCTTTCCCATCGCACCCCTATGTCAGTGCCGAAGCGGCCTCCAGCACCTCTTCGGCATGGCCGGGCACCTTCACCTTGCGCCAGATATTGCGGACCATGCCCTTGGCATCGATCAGGAAGGTCGACCGCTCGATGCCCATATATTTCCGCCCATACATTCTCTTCTCGACCCATGTGCCGTAGGCTTCGCACACTTTGCCGTCCTCGTCGGAGGCAAGCGGGAAGGTGAGGCCGTATTTCGCCTTGAACTTGTCGTGGCTCGCGACCGAGTCGCGCGAGATGCCGACGATCGCCGCCTTCACCTTGGAGAAATTCGGCAGCGCGTCGCGGAAGGCGCAAGACTCGGCCGTGCAGCCCGAAGTGTCGTCCTTGGGATAGAAATAGAGCACCACCGCCTTGCCCTTGAGCGCCTCGAGCGAGACCTTGCCGCCGCCGTCAGACGGCAGGGTGAAATCGGGCGCCTTGACGCCAACCTCAACGCTCATGCGGTTCTCCTCGTTCTGTGTTGCTCCGAGCGACGGTCAGCGCCGTGAGCGCCACCACGAAGGCCATCGTCAGCAGGCTGGTGATGGCTGCCGTTTGGAAGATATCCCCGCTCTGCCACACAGCTCCAGTGGCGTCGCTGACCGGCGTGGAGGCGCTCACGCGATAAACCAGCACATAGTTTATGGCGACGATCGTATACATGGCGATGGCTTGCGCGTAATAGGCCTTTGGCTGCGGCGGATCGACTTCGGGTCCGCGCGCGCGCAGATAGAACGCGAACAGCTGCATGAACACATAGACCGTGAGGAACCAGCCGACATAGTTCGACAGCGGCACGCCGAAGAAGCCGCCGCCCTTTTCCCAGATCCACAGTTTTTGGATCGTCGATGACGCCGGGTCCATGGCGAGGTCCCACAGCACCATGATGAACGCGGCGATGAACGGGGTGGCGAACGTGGACAGCGTGTCGGCATCGCGCCTGACGCCGCCGACCAGGATGCTCGAGAGCGTCCAGGCCAGGTAGCCCACGCTGAGATAGGCCGGCCCGATCATCAGCGGCACGTAGAGCAGTTTGGCCCCCGAGCGCGTCGGTATAGTGGTAGGGCCCGAACGGAAATCCTGTGGCGACGCCCATGTTCTCGAACAAATTGCTGACCGCGAGGCAGATGGCGGCGAAGATGGCGATCCCGATCGCGCCGTAACGCTGCGCGCCATGCAGAAACACGAACGCGACCATCACGACGAGACCGAGCACCGTGAGTAACAGCTCGTCCCGGAACACTCCGGCGACCGTGTCGATCGCGAACAGAAGCACGAGAAGCCAAAGCAGGATTGAGCGGATCATGGCGATCTCGTCCCCCAAGGGCGGGCCGGGGCGCGCGATCTGGACGGTCTGCGGTCGGGGCCGGCAACTAAAGCTTACTAGTCGGATTCTCGGTCCGCCTGAACGCCTTTTTCGGTGAGCGCCGAGCCCTCCTGTGCCGATCCGCGCGTGCGCCGGCTCGGCGGATGGCCTATGTTGCAAGGACGATGGCACAGCCCCGAGGCGGAACGGGATCGTCGATCGCCATGGCGCGCAGACTGGCGGTTGCCTGCACGCTCGTGATCCTGGTGGGCGCCGCCATTCCGGCAGCAGCGCGCGACCCGCAGCCGCCTCCCTGCCCACCGCGCGCACGCGGCGAGCCGAAGCCGGCCGATTGCTACGATCCTTGCCCCTCAGACATGGTCGGCGAGCAGCCCAACTGCTCATGTCCGCCGGGCACAGTGAAACTCGAGCGGCCGCCGAAGCCCGGCCAGCACTGCAGTACGCCAAGCTCGTCGTCGGGGATGATCGAGAAGAACAGCAAGCTAAAGCACGTGCTGAAGCCATGTCCTGCCGGAAGGATCGGGAACCCGCCGAACTGTCATTGCCCACCGGGACTGATGGAGCCGGACTGCAAGCCGCCCGTGCTGATTCCCCAGCAAGTGCCAAAGGGCCAGTTCTAGCCGAGCCGCTTCGTCATCCTGATGTGCGGGATGGTGTTCTCGTCGAACGGCTCGCCTTCGCCGGCATAGCCGTGGCGGGCATAGAAGCCCTCGGCGCCGAGCCGTGCGTTCAGCACGATCAGCCGGAAGCCTTCGCCCAGGGCAAAGCGCTCGGCATGGTCGAGGAGCTGCGCGCCGATCCTCTCGCGCCGCCGGTCCTCGGCGACCGCCATCTGCTTCAGCTGAACCGTATCGGCGCCCAGCGGCTTGAGCGACACCGAGCCGACCACCGCACCGTGCGAGACGGCGCAGAAATGCCGGCGGCGCGCGTCGTCTGCAAGCTCGTGCTCGGTCACATGCAGCCCGAGCGGCTGGCGCAGCACCGCCTCGCGGAGCGCCAGGGACTTGCGGTAGAGGTCGGAGCCGAGTGGCGCCTCGATCACCACGATCCAGCCCTCGCCCTGCTTTCATCCCTCACGGCTCCTTGGCGAGCTGCTCGACCATGGCCCAGATCCCAGCGATTTGTGGCGCGTCCTTGCCGAGATAGTCGAGCCCGGTATAGCCCCACCAGTCCCAGCAGCCTTGCGGGTTGATCCCCGTGATCGTCTTGGTCTGCGGGAACAGGATGACGAGCCGATTGGTTTCGGCGATCTCGGCGTAGCCTGACTCCTTGATGAAGTCGTCGCCGACGCTCTCGCGCGACTGCTCGCAGCCATGCAGCGCGATATGGACGCGGCAGCCGGGCTTCTCGGTGCAACTCGGCGGGACATAGACCACGCCCTCGTCGGCGAAACCATCGCCGGGGTCGGAGAACGGCTGCTGGTCGAACACGATGAATTGGCCTTTAGGCTCGGCCGACGGCGTGGCGAGCGGACCATAGATCCAGGCGAGGATGGCGCGCGCCTGGTCGTAGTCGCAATCGCTCACGTACGGCGTAGCCGTGATGCCGCACGCCGCTCCGCCCTGCTCGGTGATGAAGGCGTGGCCGCCTTCCTTCTCGACTAGGGTGACGCTGTCGGGCTTCACGCCGGCTTCCTTGAGGAAGGCGGCGGCAGCCTCGACCACCGGGCGCGTCACGGTCTGGTCCTCGTTGCCGGAGAAGAGATAGACGTTGTCGTCGGCGAGACCTGCGAGCGAATCGATCTGGTCGTCATTGGCTAACTCCTCGGCGCGCTTGGCGAGCGCCTTCGGGTCCGGTGTCCCAGCAGTGGTCTGCATGCACTCGTTCAGCGCCTGCTGGGCGTTCTGCAATACAGCCGACGGCCAGAATGGCACTTGCCGGCTCGCCTCCGTCTCGGCGCAGGCGTAAGGCCCTCCAGCCACGATGCCGGCGCCTTTGATGTCCTTGGAGTGAGCGACCTCGATCTGCATGGCCATGAACGCGCCCGACGACAGTCCCGAGACTGAGGTCGCGGCGATGTCGGCGCCGAGCTTGGGCAGCTCCGCCGCCGCGAGCGACCGGTGACAGAGAAACGTGAGCGCGGCGGCGAGACAGATCGCGGCGGAGAGGCGAACCGCTGTCGACCTCGTCGTCAGCTCCATGCGCTCGCTCCTCCTCGGCTGCTCCAGGACAGCGTCACGCTCGCTTCCCGACCACCGGGAGCGTCGCGCGTGAAGGGTCCTGGAAACTTTTTCGTGGTCAATCTGTCTCATGAGGCCAAAAACCTCTTGCATCGCTCGAACGCGGGTGTAAATAGCGCCTCGTTTGTAATTACACATCTGCTGGTTGGGGAGGACGCCATGTCCAGTGACGCCCTCTTCCAATTGGGGATGGACTTGGATCATGGTTCAAGCACCGCCCAAACGGAAGAAAAGCATTCCCTGTGCGCCTCTCACGAGGAACGCAAGGACTTTTTCTGTGAGCGCGATGGGGTCCGCTATGCGGGCACTCATCTCATCATCGATCTCGTTCGGGCAGAGCGGCTCGACGACCTAGAGCACATCGAGCAGACGCTTCGACGGTGCATCGAGGTCGCTGGCGCCACGCTGCTACATATCCACCTTCACCACTTCACCCCTAACGGGGGTGTTTCGGGTGTCGCGGTTCTCGCTGAATCGCACATCTCGATCCACAGCTGGCCCGAATACGGCTACGCCGCGCTTGACGTGTTCATGTGCGGGGAAACCAATCCGCGGGCGGCTATCGATGTCCTGAAGGAGGCTTTCTCGCCTCGCAAGGTGGTGGTCAAAGAGCATCTGCGTGGCAAGGAAATGAATCGATGGACCGCTGGGTCGAAGAGACGCTCCACCGTGGCTTCCGTGTCCGCCTGACCGCGGACCGCGTCCTCTTCGATAGTGAGACCGAGCACCAGCGTCTGATCATCTTCGAAAACGCCGATTTTGGGCGGGTCATGATGCTCGATTCGATCGTGCAGCTCACGACCAAGGACGAGTTCATCTACCACGAGATGATGTCGCACGTTCCGCTGTTCGCCCACGGCAAGGCGCGCAAAGCCTTGATCGTGGGCGGCGGCGACGGCGGCGTGCTCAGGGAGTCCTTGCGGCATCCCGAGCTCGAAGAGGTCACTCTGTGCGAGATCGATCGCGGCGTGATCGATCTCTGCCGCCAGCACTTCCCGGAGATCTCGGCTGGCGCCTATGACAACCCGCGCACCAGGATCGTCATTGCCGACGGCACCAAATTCGTGGCCGAGACCGACGAGCGCTTCGACGTGATCATGATCGACTCGACCGATCCGGTCGGGCCTGGCGCCGTGCTGTTCACGCGCGAGTTCTATGCCGGCTGCCAGCGCTGCCTCGCGCCGGGGGGGCTGCTCGTCACGCAGAACGGACTGCCCTTCCTCCAGGCCTCCGAGCTCACGCAGAGCGTCGGCTATTTCCGCGAGCTGTTCGGCGACGCGAGCGCGTATCTCGCCAACACGCCGAGCTATTTCGGCGGGCCGATGTCCTATGGCTGGGCGACCGACAACGCCAAGCTCAGGCGGCACAAACGACGGAAGATCGCCCGGCGCTACGAGAGGGCGGGCGCCTTTCCGACGCGCTACTGGCGTCCCGACGTGCACGTCGCCGCCTTTGCGCTGCCGACCTACATCCAGGATCTGGTCGATTAATATTGCCGCAGCCTGGCAATGGTCCTTGCCCAGGCGGTGGGCTCGCTGCACTTTACCCACCCTACTCAGAGGCGGGCGAGTAGCGGAAGGTCGCCGACCAGAGGCCGGCAATAGGCGTGGAACGCCGCGCTTACGTCGTTGGAGCCCGAAATGAACTCTGCCGGCACGTGGCGGGTGCGGCGGGCAACCGCCGAGAGGTCGGCGCGGGCGCATTCGCTGCGATAGGCGTCGGCCGCGCTGCTGGTCCTGACGATGATCACCGAGGCGCTTCGATCGCCGCGCGCCGCAAGGTCGGCGGCATAGCGGCCGACGGCGCGCGCCTCAGCCGCATCCACCGGCGACGGCTCTGGCCAGCAGCGCTGGATATAGCCGAACGTGTCGGCGCGGACGCGCGGGGCCTTGCCGCCCTTGGGCGTCAGTCCCGTCTTCACCAGGTCGGCGAGTCCGTCGCCGAGTGCGCCCGACCCCGAGAGCTGCACATTGCCGTGCGCGTCGACCTCGCCCGAGCGCATCAGCTTCGGTGCGATCTCTGCGCCGGTCTCGTCGCGGATGCCCTCGCTGACCGCGATCTGGCAGCGCCCGAGCCTGGCGTACACCGCCTCGACATCGGCCAAGAAGGCGTCGGTCGAGAACGCCACCTCGGGGAGATAGATGAGATGCGGCGCTGGTCGGTCGGCCGGCGAAGCGCCGTTCGCAGCCTGGCCACGCGCGAGCGACGCCGCGGCGGTGAGGAAACCCGCACCCCGCCCCATGACGACGTTGATTTTGATGCCGCCGAGGCTCGCATTGTCGAGCGCATCGCCCGCACACGCCATTGCGACGTAGCGCGCGGCTGACGGGAAGCCCGGCGTGTGGTCGTTCTCCAGCAGGTCGTTGTCGATCGTCTTCGGCACGTGGAAGCAGCGGAGCTCATAGCCGGCGGCTTCGGCCTTCTCGCTCACGATGCGGCAGGTGTCGGCCGAGTCGTTGCCGCCGATATAGAAGAAATAGCGGACGTCGTTGGCCCGTGCGCCGGCCAGGATCTTCTCGCAATAGGCGTCGTCCGGCTTGTCGCGGGTCGAGCCGAGCGCGGCAGAGGGCGTGCGGGCGACCGCTTCGAGCTTGGCCTTGTCGATGCCCGTGAGATCGACCAGCCCGTCGCCGCCCGCCTTGACCAGCCCGCGCACGCCGTGCCGCATGCCTAAGATGCGCTTCACCTTACCCGAGGCCACGAGCCCGGCGCCGAGCCCCTCTACCACGCCGGCGAGCGACTGATTGATCACCGCGGTCGGCCCACCGGACTGGCCGATCACTGCATTGCCGGTAAGAAGATCGGTCACGCGCGCACTCCTGGTTTCATGAAGCGCGCGGAGAATGCCCCGGAGCCTCGACCGAGCGCAAGCCGCCAATTCGCGGGCGAGCCGAGGCTACAGCCTGAGCAGATGCAGGCTGAACAGCCGGTCCTTGTCGGTCCAGGCCTTGACCGGCTGCCAGCCAGAGGCGCCGACGAGCGCCTGAAACTCTGCCACCGTGTATTTGTGCGAGTTCTCGGTATGGATGCGCTCGCCGTCGGCGAAGGCGAAAGCGCGCCCCTGCACATGCACGGTCTGCCGCGCGCGGCTCACGAGATACATCTCGATCCGGCCGTCAGTCTCGTTCCACACCGCGTCATGGGCGAAGCGGGCAAGGTCGATATCGCCGTCGAGCTCGCGGTTGATGCGCGCGAGCAGGTTGAGGTTGAAGGCTGCGGTGATGCCGCGCCGGTCGTTGTAGGCGGGGATCAGGATCGAGGCCGGTTTCTTGAGATCGACGCCGATCAGAAAGCCGCTCTCCTTGCCGAGCAGCCGTGCGGCGTTGGCGAGGAAGGCGCGCGCCTCGTCATGGGTCAGATTGCCGATGGTCGAGCCCGAGAAGAAGCCGAGCCGCTTTCGCCTCCGTGCGACCGGAGGAAGCGCGCGTGTCTTGGTGAAGTCGGCGATCAATGGGACGATGGTGAGCCCGTCATGCCGCTTTAACAGCCACGTGGCGGCCTCCTGCAGGCTCTCTGCGGCGATGTCGATCGGGACATAGGCGCTGACACGGGCGAGCGCACCGAGCAGCAGGCTCGTCTTGCGGCTCGAGCCAGAGCCGAACTCGACCAGCACGCGCGCATCGTTGGCCGCACTGGCGATTTCGGCGCGATGGGTTTCGAGCAGCGCTGCTTCCACCCGCGTCGGGTAATACTCCTCGAGCTTGACGATCTCCTCGAACAGCTCCGAGCCGACAGCATCGTAGAAGAAGCGGCAGGGAATGCTCCGCTGGCGTTGGGCGAAGCCCAACAGCACGGCTTCGGCGAACTCGCTGTGAGCAGGCGCCGGCCGCGCGCGGACGCTCTCAGCCGGAGCGGGCGAGCCGTGCGGCAGCTGGAGCGAGACGTCGCCCTCCATCACGTATCGCCCGCGAGGCGCAGGCCCATGAACTGCCAGCGCTGATGGGGATAGAAGAAATTGCGATAACTCCGCCGCATATGGCCCTCCGGCGTCACGCAGGAACCGCCCCTGAGCACGAACTGATTGCACATGAACTTGCCGTTGTACTCGCCGACGGCGCCGGGCGCGGCCTTGAAGCCGGGGTAGGGAAGATAGGCGCTGCCGGTCCACTCCCAGACATCGCCGAACATCTGCTGGAGGCCCGAGCCGGCCCTGGCGGGCATGGCGCGGAGATGGCCCTTGCCGAGCGCGCGGCCCTCGACCGGCACGCTCGCCGACGCGACCTCCCACTCGAACTCGGTCGGCAGCCGGTACCCGGCCCAGCGCGCGAACGCGTCGGCCTCGTAATAGCTGACATGCGTGACGGGGGCGGCGGGATCGACCGGGCGGAGGCCCTGGAGGCTCATCTGGAGATAGCCGCCGTCGCCTTGCTCGAAATAAAGCGGGCCCTGCCAGTCCTGCGTCTTGACGGTGTTCCAGCCATCGGCAAGCCAGAGCGTCGGCGTGGCGTAGCCGCCGTCCTCGATGAACTGGATCCACTCGCCGTTGGTCACGCAGCGATTGGCGAGCTTGAATGGACGGAGCAGCACCTCATGCGCCGGGCCCTCATTGTCATAGGCGAAGCCTTCGCCCTCGTGGCCGACCTCGAAGATGCCGCCGTCGAAAGCAACAAAGTCGAGTGGCGCGGTCTCGCCGACGGCGATTCCGGGGCTCGCCTGACGGTAGGCCGGCTTCAACGGCTCGGCGGCGAACAGGGCGAGGATGTCGGTCAGCAGAAGCTCCTGATGCTGCTGCTCGTGGTTGATGCCGAGCTCGATCAGCGAGGCCGGCTCATCGGCAAGCGCGCCGCCGCAGAGCCGCGCCAGCGCCGCCTCGACGAAGGCGCGATAGGCGCGCACCTCATCGCCGGAGGGGCGGGTCAGGAGGCCGCGTTTGGGGCGCGGGTGCCGGGGGCCCACGCTTTCGTAATAGGAGTTGAAGCAATATTCGAAGCGCTCGTCGAACACGTGGTAGCCGGGCAGGAAGCGCTTCAGCAGGAAGGCCTCGAAGAACCAGGTGGTGTGCGCGAGATGCCACTTGGTCGGGCTCGCATCGTCGTCTCCCTGGACGACCTGGTCCTCGTCGCTGAGCGGGCGCGCGAGCTCGCTCGAGAGCGCCCGCGTCGCCACCAGGCGGTCGGCGAGCGAAGCTGCTTCTGATTCGGGGCTCGGCTTCGGCTCGGCGAGGGCAGTCCTCAAGCTCATGTCAGGCTCCCTCGGCTCGGGCTTTGGTGAAAAAAGCCCGGGGATCCCGAGCCAACTTCGCTGAGCACTTTGAACGCCAGATTTACCAGCTTGTTCCGCCTCATGAAATGATCAACCATGCACAATCTAGTGAGCGCGATTTGATTTTCGTTGGAGTCTTCGATGCGGGAATCCGCTGCCAAGAAAGACGATCCCGTCCTGACCTTCGACGGCCGCCAGTCTGAGGTCGCAGCGGAGCTTCAGCGTGGCGTGTGCCGGGCTTTTCGCGCGCTCGGGCTGTCGGTGGTCACCGAGCTTCCGCTTGCGAACGGCCGCCGCGCCGACGTGGTCGGGCTGTCGCCGTCGGGCGATGTGACGATCGTCGAGATCAAGTCCTGTCTGCTCGACTACCGCACCGACGGCAAGTGGCAGGACTATCTCGCGTTCTGCGACCGGCTTTTTTTCGCCGTCACCGCCGACTTCCCGCGCGAGGTCATCCCGCACGAGGCTGGCCTGATCCTCGCCGACCGCTACGGCGCCGAGCTGGTTCGCGAAGGATTGATGGAGCGCCTGCCAGCCGCGCGCCGCAAGGCGATGATGCTGTGCTTCGCCCGCGCAGCGGCGCTCAGGCTCCAGCGCCACCTCGACCCCGGTTGCGGGTTGGAGTTTTAGGCACCCACCTGCCGACAATGATGGAAAGTCGGGTCGCTTACTTCGGCGCGCGCTTGGCGAGGATGCGCTGCAAGGTGCGGCGATGCATGTTGAGCCGCCGCGCCGTCTCCGAAACGTTGCGGTTGCAGAGCTCGTAGACCCTTTGGATGTGCTCCCAGCGCACCCGGTCTGCCGACATCGGGTTCTCTGGCGGCGGCGCCTTGGCCGTCGTCGAGGCGACCAGCGCGTTGTACACGTCGTCGGCGTCGGCCGGCTTGGCGAGATAGTCGACCGCGCCGAGCTTAACGGCGGTGACGGCGGTGGCGATATTGCCGTAGCCGGTCAGCACGACGGCGCGCGAATCGGGGCGCACGTCCTTCAGCGCAGCGATGACGTCGATGCCGTTGCCGTCTTCGAGCCGCATGTCGACCACGGCGAAAGCCGGTGGCCGCCGCCTGAGCGACGACAGGCCTTCCTCGACCGAGGCAGCCGCCTCGACCTCGAAGCCGCGCGTCTCCATGGCCCGTGCGAGCCGTGCCAGAAAGGCGCGATCGTCATCGACGATCAAAAGGGTGTTCTCGTGCGGCACGCGTCCGCCCTCGAACGGCGTTGGCGAGTCCTGATGAGCTTCCATGTCCGAGCTCCTGATGAATTGCTCCTGCCCAACCCCGACGGCGTAAGCGTCTCTAGGATAGAGGGAGTCTCTTGTGGATTACTCTGCGAATGTCCGCAAGGCTACCAAAGTATGAGGCTGCCACGAAATGAACTGCTCGTAATGTGGCCATTGCCGGCCCCCGAGAACGGGGAAACTGGGCCGAAAACGGCGCCAATGTGCACGCTAAAGTGCCGCAGGCTCGGGTCTGAACTGGGCTTCTTCCGACATCCGCTCGAATCGCGACCTTGGCCACGCCACGGTGACCACGGCGCCGGCGTGCGGCTGGGGGCGGTTGGCGAGCGCGAGCGTCGCGCCTGAGCGTTCGAGCAGAGTCTTGGCGATGAAGAAGCCGAGCCCCATGCCGATATGCTCGTCGGGCGCCTCCTGACGGAAGCTCTGCGCCGGGCGCGTGGTGACGAACGGCTCGCCGAGCTGCTCGAGCACGTAAGGCGGGAAGCCCGAGCCGTCGTCGGCGATCACGATTCTGACCTCGTCCTTCGACCAATGCGCGTCGACCTCGACCTTGGTGTCGGCGAAGTCGACGGCGTTCTCCAGCAGATTGCCGAGCCCGTAGAGGACGCCGGGGTTGCGCTCGGTGATCGGCTCGATCGCGCTCGGGCTTCCCGCCACCACGTCGGCGGCCGGTCCGGTGCGAACCTCGATCGGCACGGCGACCAGCCGGTGCGGGGCGACCACCTCCTCGATCAGATGGCTTACCGGCAGCCGCGACACGATGATGTCGATCTGCTCGCCGCGCGCGGCAAGCTCGGCCAGGATATGGCGGCAGCGCTCGGCCTGGGCGCGCAGCAGCACCACGTCCTCGTAATGCGGGTCGGTGGGCTTGGCGTCGCGCATCAGCTCCTTGGTGACGACGGCGATGGTTGCGAGCGGCGTGCCGAGCCCGTGCGCCGCCGCCGCCGCGAGCCCGTCGAGCGCCGACAATTTCTGCTCGCGCGCCAGCACCATCTCGGCGGCGGCCAGAGCCTCCGCCATGCGGCGTGCTTCCTCAGCCGTGCGCCAGGAATAGAAGGCGATGAACAGGATGCTCGACACCAGTGCCGCCCAAATACCCATGACATAGGGGAACGGCAGCAACAGGCTCGAATGGTGGAACCACGGCAGCGGGTGATGGAAGCTGGTCAGCACCGTCGCCACGGTGATGGCGAGCGCGCCGAGCGCCGCGGTGACCCTGAGCCGCAAGGTCGAGGCCGACACCGCGACCGGCGCGATCAAGAGGAATGCGAACGGGTTCTCCAGCCCCCCGGTGAGGTAGAGCAGAGCCGCGAGCTGGAGCACGTCGAAGCCGAGCATGGCGAACGCGTAGCTCGCTTTGAGACGCTGGCTCGCCGGGTAGCGGATGCGGAGCGCGACATTGAGCCAGGCCGCGAGCGCGATCACCGCCAGGCACCAGCCGATCGGCAGGTCGATGCCGAGCACCCAATAGGCGCCAATCACCGTGAGACTCTGGCCGAGCACGGCGAGCCAGCGCAAGCGCACGATGGTCTGCAGCCTGAGCCTGGTTTCGCCGGCTCTCAAGCCTTCGGGGACGCTCTCGAAGCGGCTGGTTTGACTCTTGTGTTGGGCGGCCATACCTCAAGTCTAGCACGAGCTGGAAGAGCCATAATTCGGACAAAGCGAACGCGCAGCGCAAACGCCATGGACAAGAGAGTGACAAGCTCCGCCGAAGCGCCCGCGGTCGCCCCCGTGGCGGTGCGCGATCTGACCAAAACCTATGGCGCCGTCACGGCCGTCGACCATATCAGCTTCACGCTGGCGCCGGCCTCGACGGTGGCGCTGCTCGGCGGCAACGGCGCCGGCAAGACCACGACCATCGCCATGCTGCTTGGGCTCGTGGTGCCGACCTCGGGCGAGGTCAGGGTGTTCGGCGCCGACATGAGCAAGGAGCGCGGCTCGATCGCCCACCGGCTCAACTTCCAGAGCCCCTATGTCGACCTTCCCGCACGGCTCACCGTCAGGCAGAACCTCACCGTCTATGCCGGTCTGTACGGCATCGCCAATGGACCTGAGCGCATCGCCTATGTCGCCGAGGATCTCCAGATCGTGCCGATGCTCGACCGCGAGACCGGCAAGCTGTCGGCCGGGCAGAAGACCCGCGTCGGGCTCGCCAAGGCGCTGCTGAACGCGCCCGAGCTTCTGCTGCTCGACGAGCCGACCGCCTCGCTCGACCCCGACACCGCCGACTGGATCAGGCGGAAGCTTAAGGACTATGCGCGGAGCCGCGGTGCGACGCTGCTGCTCGCCTCGCACAACATGACCGAGGTCGAGCGCCTCGCCGACCGCGTCATCCTGCTCGACCAGGGGCGCATCCTCGAGGACGAGACCCCGCGCGCTCTGATCGAGACCTTTGGCCGCAAGACGCTGGAGGAGGTGTTCCTCGACGTGGTGCGCGGCCGCGCCAAGCAAGAGGCCGAGAGGCCGGAGAGCGAGATCGCTCCGGCAAGGAAGGCGTCATGACCACGCTCTCGGCAACCGCAAGCGGCGCCGAGCCGATCATCTTGCCGCCGAACGGCTTGGCCGCCTCGTTCCGCCGCATCGGCGCGCTGGTCAAACGCTATATCTATCTCCTGCGCAGCTCGGGCGTGCGCCTGGTCGAGCTCATTTACTGGCCGTTCCTGCAGATGCTCACCTGGGGATTCCTCCAGAAATATCTCGCCGGGACCACGAGCCCGCTCGCGCAAGGCGCCGGCGTGCTGATCGGCTCGGTCTTGCTGTGGGACATCCTGTTCCGCTCCAAGATCGGCTTCTCCACCACCTTCATCGAGGAGATGTGGTCGCGCAATCTCGGCAATCTGCTCACCAGCCCGCTGCGCGCCTATGAGCTGGTCGCAGCCCTCAGCCTGTGGAGCGTGATCAGGCTCGGCGTCAGCATGGTGCCGGTCGCGATCTGCGCCTATTTCATCTTCGGCTTCAACCTGCTCGGCCTCGGCCTGCCGCTGGTGGCGTTCTTCGTCGTGCTCGTGCTGACGAGCTGGTCGCTCGGGCTGATCTCGGCCGGCGTTATCCTGCGCTACGGCCTCGGCGCCGAGGAGCTTGCCTGGTCGCTCGCCTTCGTGCTGCTGCCGCTCTGCTGCGTCTATTATCCGGTGTCGGTGCTGCCCGACTGGCTCCAGGTGGTGGCGCTCGCGCTCCCGCCGACGCATGTGTTCGAGGGCATGCGCTCGATCCTCCTGCACAACACCTTCGACCCGAAGGAGCTGTGGTGGGCGCTGTCGCTCAATGCCGTCTATCTTCTCGCCGGCTATCTGACCTTCAGCCGGTTCCTGGCGAGCGCGCGGGTCAACGGCACCCTGGTCCAGCTCGGCGATTAGATGCGAAGCCGCCTTCTCCTCGTCGTCCTGTTGGGATTCCTGCTCGGCGCGGTTGGCGGCGCCGTAGCGCTGCTGCTCACCAAGGGCGCACCGGTCCCGCCGGTCGAGACCAGCGGCAAGGCACTGATCGGCGGCCCCTTCGCACTCATCGATCAGGCCGGAAAGCCGGTCACCGACCAGGATTTCCGCGGGCGTTACATGCTGGTGTTTTTCGGCTTCACCCATTGCCCCGACATCTGCCCGACCGAGCTTCAGGTGATGGCGGCGGCGCTCGAAGCGCTTTCGCCGAAGGAGCGGGAGGAAATTGTCCCCGTCTTTATTACCCTCGATCCCGAGCGCGACACGCCTGAGGTGATGGCCGCCTATGTCAAGAATTTCGGATCAGGCTTTGTCGGGCTGACCGGCTCGCCGGAGGCTATCGCCGCGGCAGCCAAGGTTTATAGGATCGCCTACTCCAAATTCCAGCAAGATAAAACCAGCAGCGACTATACGATAGACCACTCTGCACTTGTGTATCTCATGGACAAGAACGGCGATTACATTACGCATTTTGCCTATGGCACCCCGGCCGCCAAGTTAACCGAGACGCTCCACCGTTACCTATAACCTGCGGCCGATCGGCCCCCGCGTCAAACGGTCATTGCGCTGCAACATAGAATCACCATGTGATTCCGCGATGCAGCATTCTGGTGTATCGTAGGCGGGAGGTTGATCCATGCTTTACCATCTGTACGAGCTGAACCAGGCTGCGCTGACCCCGGCACGCGCCGCGGCTGACGCCTATCGGCTACTGTTTCGCAATCCGCTGAACCCAGCGGCCTATACGCCGCTTGGCCGGAGCGCCGCCGCCGTGCTCGAAATGTTCGAGCGCACCACGCGCCGCTACCGGAAGCCCGAATGGGGCATCGCGGATACCCTGGTCAGCGGCCGGAAAGTCGCCGTGCATGAGCGCACGGTGCTCAGCAAGCCGTTCTGCAATCTCATCCATTTCGAGCGCGACGTGTCAGCCTGGCGCCGCCACAGAGACCCCAAGCTGTTGATCGTCGCCCCGCTCGCCGGCCATTATCCCACTCTGCTTCGCGGCACCGTGCGCGATCTCCTTCCCGACCACGAGGTCTACATCACCGAGTGGCAGGACGCGCGCTTCGTGCCGCGCAACGACGGTCCCTTCGATCTCGACACTTACATTGACTATATAATTGATTTTCTTCGGTTTTTCCGGGGAAACGTGCACATCATGGGCGTCTGTCAGCCGACCGTCCCGGTGTTTGCCGCCGTGTCGCTGATGGAAGGGATGAACGACCCCGCCGTGCCGCGCTCGATGATCCTGATGGCCGGCCCGATCGATGCGCGCGAGAGCCCGACCGCGGTCAACGAGTTCGCGAAGGGCCGCAGCCTCAACTGGTTCCGCCACAACGTCATCACCCAGGTGCCGTGGCCCTATCCCGGCATGATGCGGCTCGTCTATCCGGGCTTCCTCCAGCTCAGCGGCTTCATGGGCATGAATTTCGACCGCCACGTCACCGCCCATCGCGAGCTGTTCCACAATCTGATCAAGGGCGACGGTGATTCGGCCGATAAGCACCGCGAGTTCTACGACGAGTTCCTGGCGGTGATGGACCTGACGGCCGAGTATTACCTCCAGACGATCGAGACGGTGTTCCTCGAGCATAAGCTGCCGCGGGGCCTGATGGTGCATCGCAACACTTTGGTCGACCCCGGCAAGATCCACCGCGTCGGCCTGATGACCGTCGAAGGCGAGAAGGACGACATTTCTGGCCTCGGGCAGACATACGCTGCACAAACTTTGTGCACCTCTCTTCCCCCTTCGATGCGCGAGCATCACATGCAGGCCGGCGTCGGCCATTACGGCGTTTTCAACGGGTCGCGCTTCCGCGGCGAAATAGCGCCGAAAATCCGCGATTTTATCAAGACACATCAACGCCGTAGGGGAATTTTGGCGAGAGCCTTCGGCCGCGCTGCCTAAAGCAGAGGCGAGCGCTCCCCCAAAAGCCTGTGCTACTGTACCCGCCGCCGAATCGTGGGCACGGGCGGCAGGTAGGGAGCGTAGTCATGCTTAAGCGGCTCAATTTCGGTCGCAGCGAGACCATCGAGGTCAAGGTCCGCGGACTCGGTATTCCCATTCTTCTCAGGCGAAGCGCGCGCGCGCGACGGTTCAGCCTTCAGGTGAGCGAAGCGCGCCGCGGCGCCGTGCTGACCATGCCGGTCTATTCGAGCTTTGCCGACGCCGATGAGTTCCTCTCGCGCCATCTCGATTGGCTGAAGGAGCGCGTCGCCGGACTGTCGGAGCCGGTGCCGTTCACTCATGGCGCGATCGTGCCGTTGCGCGGCTATGCGCACGCGCTCCGCTTCGCGGGCTCGGTGCGTCGGCGCGGCGTGGTGTGGATCGAGGAGCCCGAGGACGCCAAGGCGGCTCCCGCCTGGCCGGAAGGCGCGCGCGTGTCGGTCCGGCGTCTGCCGCGCCTCTACGTCTCGGGCGAGGAGGAGCATGCGCCGCGCCGGCTGCTCGACTGGCTGAAGCGTCAAGCGCATCTCGATCTCAAGACGCGCGTCGAGCTGCATGCGCGCCGCCTCGATCTTGAGCCCAAGCGCATCTATGTGCGCGACCAGACCACGCGCTGGGGCTCATGCTCGACGAGCGGAGCGCTGTCGTTCTCCTGGCGGCTCGTGCTCGCGCCGCCCTTCGTGCTCGATTATCTCGCCGCGCACGAGGTGGCCCATCTCGGCCACATGAATCATGGGCACCGCTTCTGGGGTTTGGTCGAGCGCACCATGCCGCGCTTCGAGGAGGCGAGGACCTGGCTGCGTAAGCACGGCGCTAGCCTCCACCTCTACGGCGCCGAGGGGATGCTTCCCTCGCAGCCCGGCACCTCGCCAAAGCGCAGCATCGAATAGTTCTCCTGCGGGTCCTCCATCTTTGACGTCATCGCCCGGCTTGACCCGGCGATCCAGTGTCGCTTGCTCAGTGCCCGTTGCCCCTGGATGCGCGGCTCAAGGCCGGGCATGACGTGTTTGCTTGGGTGAAGGTTTAGCCGCTGCCGCCGAATATGCCGAACACGCGGCGATAGAGCGGCTCGCCGGCGTTTTCATCGCTGGTCGCTTGCGGCGACTGCCAGGGGAGCCGCGCAATCACGCCGTCGGACGCTGGCGCCCGCGTGCCGGGCAACGGCAGCGGCGGCTTGTCCTGATGCGCGTAGGTCATGATGTCGTGCCAGAGCAGGGCCGGGAGCGTGCCGCCGGTCACTTTGCGCATGCTCGAGCCATCGTCGTTGCCTATCCACACGCCCGCAACGTAGCGCGCCGTGTAGCCAACGAACCATGCGTCGCGCGAGTTCTGCGTCGTGCCGGTCTTGCCGGCGGCGAATTGACCCGGGATCGCTGCGCGCTTTCCCGTGCCGCGCATGACGACCGCGTTGAGCATGTCGTTCATGGCGGCGACGTAAGGCAGCGCCACGACTTGGCCGGTGGTCGAGCGCTGGCGCTGATAGAGCACCTTGCCGTCGCCGTTCCGCACCCTCTGGATGATGTGCGGCATCACGCCCTGGCCGCCATTGGCGAACGGCACATAGGCGCCGGTCAGCTCGAGCAGATTGACCTCGGCGGTGCCGAGCGCGATCGACGGCCGGTCATGCAGCTTGGAATGGATGCCGAGCCGCCTCGCCGTGCGCGCGACGCGCCAGCCGCCGACCTCGGCGCCGAGCCGTGCCGCCACGGTGTTCAGCGACTCCGCCATGGCATCTCTGAGCGAGACCTCGCCGCGATAGGTGCCGGTATAGTTCTTAGGCGACCAGCCGGCGACGGTGGTCGGCCCGTCATAGGCCATCGAGTCCGGCGTGTAGCCGCTCTCGAGCGCGGCGAGATAGACGAACGGCTTGAAGGCGGAGCCAGGCTGACGCTCGGCCTTGAGCGCGCGGTCGAACGGGCTGGTCGAATAAGAGCGCCCGCCGACCAGGGCCTTCACGCCGCCGAGCGGATCGAGCACCACCACGGCGCCCTCGCTCGCGTCGACCTCGCCGCCTTCGTCGTCGAGCATCTGGCGAAGCGATATTTGCGCCTCGCGCTGGAGCCCGGCATCGATCGTGGTATCGACAATCAGATCGCCGTCGTTCTCGCCGACGAACTCGGGCAGGAGCTCGGCCACCCAATCGACGGGGTAGGGGTAGCCGGTCTCGTCGCCCTTGGCGGTTAGTCTGAGCGGCTGCTGGCCAGCGGCGCGGGCTTCCTCGGCGGTCAAGAACCCGGCCTCGACCATGTTCTCCAACACCTCGTCGACCCTGGCGCTTGCAAGCCGCACGCTCCTGGTCGGTGCATAACGCGACGGCGCCTTGAGCAGGCCGGCAAGCAGCGCCGCCTGCGGCAGCGTGACCGAGCGCGCCGACCTGCCGAAATAATGCCGCGCCGCGGCCTCGATGCCGTAAGTGCCGCCGCCGAAATAGACGCGATTGAGATAGAGCTCGAGGATCTCGTCCTTGGTGAAGCGCTGCTCGAGCCAGATGGCGTAGATCACCTCTTCCAGCTTTCGCGTCATGGTGCGCTTCGGCGACAGGAACAGGTTCTTGGCGAGCTGCTGGGTGATGGTCGAGCCGCCCTCGACCACGGTGCCGGCTGAGGCATTGCGGAACGACGCGCGCACCAGCCCGAGCGGGTCGATGCCGAAATGACTGTAGAAGCGGCGGTCCTCGGTCGCGAGCACCGCCTTGGCGAGGTAAGGCGGCAGTACGTCGAGTCGGACATGGCCGCGGCGCAAGCCTCGCTCGGCGAGCACGGTGCCGTCCTCGGCAAGGATGGTGACGTTGGGCGGCCGGTCGTCGAGCGCGGCGATGATGGGGTCAGGGACGCTGGCGATGAAATAGACGACCGCAAGCCCGAGCACGATGTTGCCCCAGATCGCCGCGAGCAGGGTAAAGCGGAGCGCCTTGTAGAGGAGCGGGTGGCGCGCCACCACGCGCCTGAGCCGCCGGCGCGGCCTGCGCGCGACGCGGGCAGGGGGACGCCTTCGCTTCGGCGGCCCGTTACGCGCGCCGAACGCAGGCTCGACGCGGCCTTGCCCCTTGCCGCCGGGCCTCACGCTCCGCCGCGCGCCTTGCATCGATGTTCCCGCGCCTAGAGGACAAACGAACAGATGCCCTTGCGCCGGAAGCCGAGCGGGTCCGGACGCCAAAGCCCTTGGAAGCCAAGCCTAGGCGTTCCGGATTGACACAATGTTAAAGGATTGCCGCACCAAGCTGAGGGAACTCAAACGTCGAGATTGGCGACCTGGAGCGCGTTGGCCTGGATGAATTCGCGCCTGGGCTCGACCACGTCTCCCATCAGGCGGGAGAAGACGTCGTCGGCGTCCTCGCCCTCCTTGATCTTCACTTGCAGCATGGTGCGCGTATCGAGATCGAGCGTCGTGTCCCACAGTTGCTCGGGGTTCATCTCGCCCAGCCCTTTGTAGCGCTGTAGCGTCAGTCCCTTGCGTCCCGCCACCATGACCGCATCGAGCAGCTCGCTCGGTCCATGCACCATGAGGCTCGCATCCTTGCGCTTGAGCGTTGCGGGCTTGGCGTAGACCTCCTGGAGATGCGGCGCGAACGAGTTCGAGCTTGAGCGCGTCGGCGGATGCGATGAACGGTCCGTCGATCAGATGCGATTCCATCACGCCGCGAAGCTCGCGCCAGAACCGCAGGCCGCCCTCGGGCAGCGCCTCGCCGTGCCAGCCCCGCTCGGTCTCCTCCGACAGCGCATCGAGCCGCTTGGCGATATAGGCGGCGGCGGCCTCGGAGTGCTTGCCGTCCTTCAGCACCTTCGGATTGAGCGCGCCGGCGATCGCCGCCTGCTCGACGATGAAGCGCGAATAGCGGCTGTGCAGGCCTTTGAGGATCGCGGTGATTTTTCGTGCGGTGTCGACGATGTCGCGCAAATCGGCGCCACCCCGGCTCGCGCTGTCGCCGGTCGTGAGCAGCGCGTCCTCGAGCCCTTCGCCGATCAGATAGTCCTCGAGCGCCTTCTCGTCCTTGAGGTAGCGCTCGGACTTGCCCCGCGCCACCTTGTAAAGCGGTGGCTGGGCGATGAAGAGGTGCCCCTGCTCGATGAGCGACTTCATCTGGCGATAAAAGAAGGTGAGCAACAGGGTGCGGATATGCGAGCCGTCGACATCGGCGTCGGTCATGATGATGACCTTGTGATAGCGGAGCTTGGCGAGATCGAACTCGTCGCTGATGCCGGTGCCGAGCGCGGTGATCAGCGTGCCGATCTCGGCCGACGACAGCATCTTGTCGATGCGCGCCCGCTCGACGTTGAGGATCTTGCCGCGCAAGGGAAGCACGGCCTGGAAGGCACGGTCGCGCGCCTGCTTGGCGCTGCCGCCGGCGCTGTCGCCCTCGACCAGGAATAGCTCGGACTTGGCCGGATCGCGCTCCTGACAGTCGGCGAGCTTGCCGGGGAGCGAGGCCATGTCGAGCGCGCCCTTGCGGCGCGTGAGGTCGCGGGCCTTGCGCGCCGCCTCGCGCGCGGCCGCCGCCTCCACGATCTTCTGCACGATGTTGCGCGCCTCGCCCGGGTTCTCCTCGAACCATTGCGACAGCGCCTCGGCCATGACGCTCTCGACCACCGGCCGCACCTCAGAGGAGACGAGCTTGTCCTTGGTCTGGCTCGAGAACTTCGGGTCGGGCGCCTTGACCGAGAGCACGCAGGTCAGCCCTTCGCGCGCGTCGTCGCCGGTCAGCGCCAATTTCTCCTTTTTGGCGATGCCGGATTCCGCGGCATAGGTGTTGACGGTGCGGGTCAGCGCCGCGCGGAAGCCGGCGAGATGGGTTCCGCCGTCGCGCTGCGGGATATTGTTGGTGAAGCAGAGCACGTTCTCGTGGTAGCTGTCGTTCCACCACAGCGCCGCCTCGATGCTGATCTTGTCCTGCTGCCGCTCGACCACGATCGGCTCGTTGATCAGCGGGTGCTTGGTGCGGTCGAGGAAGCGGACGAAGGCGCGCAGCCCCCCTTCGTAATGCATCTCCTCGACCTTCGGCTCGACGCCGCGATGATCCGACAGGATGATGCGTACCCCTGAATTGAGAAAAGCAAGCTCGCGCAGGCGATGCTCGATGGTTGCGTAGTCGAACTCGACCATGGTGAAGGTCGCCGTCGACGGCACGAAGGAAATGCGTGTGCCGGTCTTGCCCTCCGCATCGCCGACCGCCTTCAGCGGCGCCACCGGCACGCCGTCGGCGAAGCGCATGAAATACTCCTTGCCGGCGCGCCAGATGGTCATCTCGAGCTTGGAGGAGAGCGCGTTCACCACCGACACGCCGACGCCGTGCAACCCGCCCGACACTTTGTAGGAGTCCTGGTCGAACTTCCCTCCGGCATGGAGCTGCGTCATGATCACTTCGGCCGCCGACACGCCTTCGCCCTTGTGGATCTCGGTCGGGATGCCGCGGCCGTTGTCCTCGACCGTGACCGAGCCGTCGGCGTTGAGCGTGACCAGGATCACATCGGAGAAGCCGGCCAAGGCCTCGTCGATGGCGTTGTCGACCACCTCGTAGACCATGTGATGCAGGCCCGAGCCGTCGTCGGTGTCGCCGATATACATGCCCGGCCGCTTGCGCACGGCGTCGAGCCCCTTCAGCACCTTGATCGACTCGGCGCCATATTCGGCGGCGGCTGTCGCTTTGCGTTTTGAAGCTGGTGTCATGGGGTCCTTGGCAGGCGGTTGTTGGTCTTGTTTGGCGGCCGAAACCGCCGTTCAGAATCAGGCGCTGATATTACCCCGATTCACCGCCAAGATTTGGGCGTCTTGCGCGATTGGAGCGAATAGGTCGCGGTCGGTCCCGGTCAGCCAGGCCTGAGCCCCGAGCCGCAAAATTTCCCCAAAAAGCGCCATTCTGCGGGCCTCGTCGAGGTGGGCTGCCACCTCGTCAAGAAGGACCAGAGGGGCCGCGCCCTCGATATCCTTGATCAGCTCGGCCTTGGCGAGAATGAGCCCGATCAGGAGCGCCTTTTGCTCGCCTGAGGAGCAGTGCTCGGCGGGGGCATTTTTCGGGCCGTGAGTGACTATTAGGTCGCTCAGATGCGGTCCTTCAAGGGCCCGCGCGGCGGCCCTGTCGCGCTCCCGGCCGACGCTCAGGATGCGGCCGAATTCGTCCTCGACCTCGGTCGCCGCCCGCAGCGCAAGCGCCTGTTCGAGCACGCCTTCGAGCGCGAGCACGGCATAGGGGAAAGGCGTGTCCGGGCCGCGCGCCGCGCGCGTCAGCTCGATCAACCCTGCGAGCCGATCGACTGCGTCGAGACGCGAGGCGGCGATCGCGACGCCGGCTTCGGCCATCTGCTCCTCGAGGCTGTCGAACAGAGCGCGGCTCCCCTCGCGCATCTGGAACAGCCGGTTCCTCTGCCGCATCGCGCGGTCGTAGCGGCCGATCGGCGTGCGCATCTTGGGATCGATGGCGAGCACCAGTCGGTCGAGGAAGCGCCGCCGCTCCGACGCGGCGCCGGTGAATAGCCCGTCCATCGCCGGGATCAGCCAGACGAGCTTGACGTAATCGGCGAGCGCGCCTGCGCTCTGCTCCTTGCCGGCGATGCGCACGACGCGGCCCGAGCCTTCCTCGCGGCCGCCAGCGGCAAGCCCGGTCCCGATCTCGACCTCGCCCTGGCTCGACACGACCTTGGCCGCGACGGCGAAGCCGCCAGCGCCGTCCTTGCGGCAAAGCTCGCTATAGGGGCGGGCGCGCAAGCCGTGACCCGCGCCGAGCAGAGATACCGCTTCGAGCAGATTGGTCTTGCCCGAGCCGTTATCGCCGACCAGCACCACCGGCTCAGGCCCGAGCGTAAGCTTCGCGCTCGCATAGTTGCGGAAATCGGTGAGCTTGAGCTCCTCGACGAAGAGACGGACGGGCGCCGGGCTGTTCGCCCCGGTAGCCTTGATTTTGATCTCGTCGTTGCCGGTGCGAGAGGCCCTCATACCCGCATCGGCATGAGCACGTAGAGGGCGGACTGATCCTTGCCGTCGCGCACCATGGTGGGCGAGCCAGGATCGGCGAGCTGGAACTCGGCGGTGCCGCTCTCGAGCTGTCCGGCGATGTCGAGCAGATAGCGCGCATTGAAGCCGATCTCGAGCGGATCGAAGCCGTATTCGACGGGAAGCTCCTCGGTGGCGCTGCCAGAGTCAGGATTGTTGACCGAGAGCGTCAGCTTGCCGTCGCTGATGGAGAGCTTGACCGCGCGGCCCTTGTCGCTCGACAGCGTCGAGACGCGGTCGACGGCCTGGGCGAAGGCGGCGTTGTCCACCTCCATGCGCTTGTCGTTGCCTTGCGGGATGACGCGCTCGTAGTCGGGGAAGGTGCCGTCGATCAGCTTCGAGGTCAGCACGACGCGCGCGGTCGAGACGCGGATCTTCGACGGCGACAGCTCGACGCGCACCTCGCCGTCGGCGTCCTCGACCAGCTTGGCAAGCTCGAGCACGGTCTTGCGCGGCACGATCACCCCCGGCATGCCCTTGGCGCCCGAGGGCAGCGGCAGCTCGACCTGCGCCAGCCGATGGCCGTCGGTCGCGAC
Organism: uncultured Alphaproteobacteria bacterium; assembly: GCA_963791255.1. GTDB lineage: Bacteria > Pseudomonadota > Alphaproteobacteria > Rhizobiales > Methyloligellaceae > Methyloceanibacter. The sequence goes on from CAWBSA010000009.1 coordinate 167,067, forward strand.
CGCGCGCAGCGTCGGCTTGCCCGAGGCCTCTGCGGCATGGAGATAGATGCCGTTCAGGTAATAGCGCGTCTCCTCGGTCGAGATGGCGAAGCGCGTCTTCTCGATCAGCCGCTTCAAGTCTCCCGCCGAGAGCTGGAAGCTGTGGCCGAGATCGTCGACGCTGAGCGCCGGAAAATCGTCGGCGGGCAGCGTCTGCAGCGAGAACTGCGCCGGCCCGCTGGTGATGACGAGCCGGCCCTGCTCGCCGTCTTTTGCCAAGCTCGATCTCGGTCCCTTCCGGGAGCTTGCGCACGATGTCGTAGAACATATGCGCGGGCACCGTGGTCGAGCCCTCGCCCTTGGCCCTCGCCGGCACGGTCTCGACCAGCTCCATGTCGAGGTCGGTCGCGGTCAGCTTGAGCTCGTTGTTGCGGCTGCTGAGCAGGACGTTGGACAGGATCGGGATGGTGTTCCGCCGCTCGACGACGCTCGCCACATGGGCAAGAGCCTTTGACAGGCCTGCTTTGTCGATGCTGAGCCGCATGTGGACCGGTACCCCAAATTGGCGCCTTCTGCCGGTGCGTTCGGCCCTGGCTGAAGCTTTTGCGGCTCCAGACCGGCCCGGCAAGGCGTAATGAGCGCTAAGAACTCCCGGTCAAACTTGACGCGATAGAGGGCAATTTGCAAGAGCGGGGCGGGGGACGCCTTGGGCTTGCGCCCAAGCCCCCGCCGCGCCTTCCCTCAATCGCGCAGCAAGCGCTTCAAAAGCTCGATCTCCTCGCGGAGCTGATTGTCGTCGTTCATCAGCTGCTCGATCTTGCGGATCGCGTGCAGCACCGTGGTGTGGTCGCGATTGCCGAACCTCCTGCCGATCTCGGGCAGCGAGCGCGAGGTGAGCAGCTTGGCGAGATACATGCCGATCTGGCGCGGCCGCACGATCGAGCGGTTGCGCCGTCCCGACAGGAGATCGCCGCGGTTGACGCCGTAATGCTTCGACACGGTGCGCAGGATGTCGTCGATGCGCACCCGCCGAGGCTCCGCCCCGCGCATCAGATCGCGCACGATCTGCTCGGCGGTCTCGATGGTCACCGGCTCATCGGTCAGCTGATAGCTCGCCCGCAGCCGATGCACCGCGCCTTCGAGCTCGCGCCCGCTCTCGGTCAGCCGCTCGGCGAGGAATGCCAGCACCGTGTCAGACACGTTGAGCCCGCGCGTCTCGGCGCACGCCTCTTGCGCGCGCTTGAGCAGGATCTTGTGGCGGAGCTCGTAGTCCATCGACCCGATCTCGGCGACGAGGCCACCGCCGAGCCGCGAGCGCATGCGCATGTCGAGCTTGTCGAGCTGGGTCGGCGCCCGGTCGGCGGCGACCACCACCTGCCGCCCGCCGTCGATCAGCGAGTTCAGCGTGTGGCAGAACTCCTGCTGGATGGTCGGGCCTTGCAGGAACTCCATGTCGTCGATCAACAGAATGTCGATCTTGCGGAGCTTCTCCTTGAAGGCGAGCGCGTCACGCGCGCGCAAAGCCTGCACGAAGCCGCTCATGAAGCGCTCGGCGGTGAGATAGAGCACCTCCGCCTCGGGCTTCCGCTGCTTCACGTCCCACGAGATGGCGTGCAGCAGATGGGTTTTGCCCAAGCCCACATTGCCGTGGAAGAACAGCGGATTGAACAGCGGCTGCGGGGTCGAGAAGGCGCCCGCCACCTCTTGCGCCGCGGCGTGAGCGAGGCGGTTCGTGCCGCCGACCACGAAGCTCGTGAAGCTCAGCCGCGGATCGAGCGGAGAGCCCTCGAAGCCGCCATAGCCGGTCCTGAGCGGCATTGGCAGCGGCGGGGCTGCTTCGGGCGCCGCCTGGGCAGGGAGCACGGCCATCCGCCGCTGACGCGGCAGCTCGCCCACCCCCTCGGTGCCGAAATGCGGTTGCCTTACCCTGAATTCGACGCGCTCGGCCGACGGCCATTCAGCGCGCGCCAGCCTGAGCACGAAGTCGTAATAGTGCGTCCTGAGCCAGTTGCGGAGGAAGCGCGTGGCCACGGTGAGGTGAACGACCTCGTCGTCCACCTGCTCGAGCTCCACACCTCTGAACCAACTGGCAAAGACGTCCTCTCCTAATTCCGCGCGTAGCCGGCTCTTGATCTTCGCCCAAGCATCGCTTGGCGCGCACTGCTCTTGCTGTGCCACGGTTCTTGCTCTTTCCCATTCGAATCGTTCGCGCCGTTACGCACCGCACGCCTCACACTTGAGCAGTCAACTGGATCGACGCGGACAGCCATGTCCGTCCATTACGGCGAGCCTCGTTCCCTAGCCTTGTTGCCAGGGAAGGCCTGCCGCCTTCCAACCTGCGACGGTGCCGCGATGTCTCTCGTCGTCGAGCGGTCCTTCGAAACCGCACGCGACGTTGTGACAACTGCGGTACCCCGCTCCTGCCATCGCCCTGGCCGCAGCCATGCTCCGGCTTCCCGAACGGCAAATGAAGAAGAGGTCGTCCTCAGGTTGGACACCGAGCGCCTTGAGTTCGCCCGCGAGCCGCTCGGCAAAACGCGCATCCACCGCCTGGTCGGGAAACGTCTGCCACTCGACAAGGACAGCCCGCTTCCCCAGCGGCCCGAGATCCGGAATGCCCACATAGGTCCATTCCGCGCGCGTCCGCACGTCGACGAGTTGCGCGCGAGGCTTCGACACGAGGCCTTCCCAGGCCGTGCCGATATCCACCTCGTCCACCGCGTTATCGCCGCCAAATGCGCCCAATTGAAGCGTTCCTCTCTTCAGATTTTGAACACGAGGTAAGTACAAATTTGGTGCGGACCACAATAGGTGGTGGCTTCGCACGAATTACGACACGAAAACCCACAGGTTACGCATCAACATTCCACAAGATTTCCACCCTCCCTGCTCCGGAGACAAAGAAAACCTGCCCCGGCAACGACCAGGTACAAGATACTCGATTGTGAAGGAGGGGACTTCCCCGTTCGGATGGTTGGACTATACACACCCCTCCCATGCTGATCAAGCGACCGGGCGATGGCAAATGTCCCGCGAATCTCCCGTAGACTGAGCAATCAGCCACAGCCCCCAAGCACCTGTCGCGCAACACTGATTCGGTGGGGCAGCAAGCTTGCCGAACGGCCAAGCCGGCATTCGCAAGCGTGAACTGTCACACGATTTTTTTTGCGGATGGAGGTCAGGATCGGCAGCGTCCGGCCGGCCGCACTTTGACCCCGAGGTCAAGCAGTTGATATCTTCGTTGAATTGACATGTTCGGAAGCGCGCATAGGCGCGTTTCCTTTGTTGCTCTAGAGCAACAGGGCCGCTTTTTTTGGCGATAGACGGCGCTTTGGTGTTAGGAGGCGCCCATGGCGCCAATGCGCTTGGCAAGCCGCGAGACCTTGCGCGAGGCAGTCTTGCGATGGGTCATGCCCTTCTGCGCCGTGCGCACGATCACCGGCTCGGCCTCTTTGAGCGCGGCGCGGGCTGCCTCTTTGTCGCCTGAGGCGATCGCCTCCTCGACCTTGCGCACCGAGCCCCGCATCCGGCTCCGGCGCGCCTTGTTCACCTCGGTGCGGCGGACGGTCTGACGGGCGGCTTTCTTCGCCGATTTGGTATTGGCCATGATGTGATCCTTGAGGGTGCCGTTCGGCCTCTAGGGGGGCGAACAAAGCGCTGACATAAGCGGATGATTGGGCTCGTCTATAGCGAGGCCATCTTGCAGCGTCAACCGCGGGGAACAAGGCTCATCCCGTTCAATTGACATGAGGAAGCGGCGATGGCTCTCCTGTCGCGGCCCTTCATGGGCCAGGCGTCGGAGCGAGGCAAAGAAGCAAGCACATGCGAATTCTGGTTACCGGCGCCGCCGGCTTCATCGGCTATCACACCGCGGAGCGCCTCATCGGGCTTGGCCACGAGGTGGTCGGGTTCGACAATCTCAATCCGTATTACGACGTGACGCTGAAGCAGGCGCGGCTCAAGGCGCTCGCGCGGCACGAGGGCTTTCGCTTCGTCAAGGCCGATCTCGGCGACCGGACGGCGGTCGAGGCGACCTTCGCCGAGGAGAAGCCCGCGCGGGTGGTGCATCTCGCCGCGCAGGCCGGCGTCCGCTACTCGCTCGACCACCCGCACGCTTATATCAACTCGAACGTTACCGGCTTCCTGCACATCCTCGAAGGCTGTCGCCATCACGGGGTCGAGCATCTCGTCTATGCCTCGTCGAGCTCGGTCTATGGCGGCAACCGCGCGCTGCCCTACAAGGTTGGCGACAACGTCGATCATCCTTTGAGCCTCTACGGCGCCACCAAGAAAGCCAACGAGCTGATGGCGCATTCTTACGCCCATCTGTTCGGGCTCCCGGTGACGGGCTTGCGCTTCTTCACCGTCTACGGGCCGTTCGGGCGCCCCGACATGTCGCTGTTCATTTTCACCCGCAAGATTCTCGCCGGCGAGCCGATTCCGGTCTTCAACTATGGCCATCACGCGCGCGACTTCACCTATATCGACGACGCAGTCGAAGGGGTGGTGCGCACGCTCGAAACCGTTGCCACCCCGGATGCCGACTGGCGCCCGGAAGCTCCCGACGCGGCAACCTCGTCAGCGCCCTATCGCATCTACAATATCGGCAATCATGCGCCGGTCGCGCTGCTCGACTTCATCGCCATGATCGAGAGCGCGACCGGGCGTAAGGCTGAGCTCGACCTTCTCCCGGCCCAGCCCGGCGACGTTGAGGAGACCTATGCCGATGTCGAGGCGCTGAAGCAGGCGACCGGGTTTCATCCCGCGACGCCGCTCGAGGAAGGCATCAAGCGCTTCGTCGCCTGGTACCGCGATTATTACCGTGCTCTGACAGCAGAAGCCGACCGGACTGGTCATTGACTCACGTCCTAAGCTAGTATCGGGCGATTGGCAGACGCGGCAGTTGTACGAACACGAGGCGGCAGGCCGATCGCCCGTTGGAGACACGCCGAAAATGGCGAATTTCGCAGCCTTCATCAGCTACGCCAAGGCCGATGCCAAGAAGGCCGAAGCCATTGCCAAGGCGCTCGAATCCAAAGGGTTCAAATGCTGGATCGCCCCGCGCGATGTGAAACCCGGCGCCGCCTATGGCGACGAGATCATCAGGGGCATCGAGAGCGCGCGAAGCTTCGTGCTGGTGCTGTCGAAGGCATCTAACGACTCGGGCTTCGTCGCCCGCGAGGTCGAGCGGGCCGTCAGCAAGAAGAAGCCGATCTTCCCCGTGCGCATCGCCGACGTCCAGCCGGCACCGTCGCTCGAACTGTTCATCTCCGGCACGCAGTGGATCGATGCCTTCCCAGGCAGGCTCAGCGCCCATATCGGCCGACTTGCCGAGTTGCTGGCTTGGCAGGAAAGCGAGCCTGCTAAATCCGTCGACCATGACATCGAGGTAAAGCCAAGACCGACCCTCCGATGGGTTTGGCCCGTGAGCGGTGCGGCAGCACTGCTAATCGTCATTGGCGCAGGCTTTGCGCTTTGGCCGAGGCACGAGCCCGTTCCCGACCGTACCGAGCAGGCCGACAACCCCCTAGACACCAAGCCGGTGTGGTTCCCCAAGCCGGAGCCGAAGCCTCAACAGCAGACTGCCTCCGCCGAGTCGTCCGACGAGATGATCGTCGGCGGCAAGCCAGTCCCCGAGGAGCATAGGCAGTCGGCAGCGGCTTTGGGTCTGGCCGGCCGCGACGGCGATTACCAGACTTGTGAAACCTCACCGGGTGACGAGGGGCTCGCCGCCTGCGACCGCGCCATAGCCGCCGGCAAATTTCTTGGGCGGAACCTCTCTCTTCTCTACAGCGATCGCGGCTTCCTCCGCATGCAGAAGGGTGAACTTGATCTGGCCCTAGCCGACCTCAACGAAGCGGCCAGGATCAATTCCAGCAATTTCTATGCGTTCTGGAGCCGTGGCGCGGTCTTTGCCGCCAAGAGCGATTTCGACCGCGCCCGGGAGGATTTCACCACGGCGCTTGCCCTCAATCCCGATAAGACCTCGAAGGCCAAGATCGAAGAAGCGCTGAATGCGGTCACGGCCAGCGCCACGCCCGATCCCTCACGAGAGGAGACGGTGATCTCCGACCCCTCTCGGTTCTGGGGCCAGGATCAACAAGGCAGCGCCTCGGCTTCCTCGAACTACCCTACCGACGCCATGCCTGGGCCGGCCGAAGCCTACCCCGCATCTCCGTCGATGGACGCAAGCCAGATGCCCGCGGAAGCCCCGCCACCCCAGTAGGCGAAAGGGGGAAAGCCCTAGCGGTTGGTGAACACCGGCGTGCGCTTCTCGATGAACGCTGCCATGCCCTCTTTCTGGTCCTCGGTCGCGAACAGCGAGTAGAACTGGCCGCGCTCGAAGCGCGCACCTTCGGCGAGCGTGGTGGCAAAGCCGCGATTGATCGCTTCCTTGATCATCATCACCGCGTGCTGCGAGAGATTGGCGATCTTGTCGGCGACCTTCATCGCCTCGATCCATCAGATCAGCCGCCGGCACGACCCGGCTCACCAGGTTCGAGCGCTCGGCCTCCTCGGCCTTGATGCGCCGCCCGGTGAGGCAAAGCTCCATGGCCTTGGCCTTGCCGACCGCGCGGGTCAGCCGCTGCGTGCCGCCATTGCCCGGCATGATGCCGAGCGTGATCTCGGGCTGGCCGAACACGGCGGTGTCGGCGGCGAGGATGATGTCGCACGCCATGGCGAGCTCGCAGCCGCCGCCGAGCGCGTATCCGCCGACTGCGGCGATGATCGGCTTCCGGCAGTTCGAGATGCGGTCGAACGGCGCGAGAAAGTCGCTGCCATAGGCCTCGACGAAGGTCTTCTGGTGCATCTCCTTGATGTCGACGCCGGCGGCGAACGCCTTGTCGTTGCCGGTGATGACGATGCAGCCGATGCCGCTATCGGCCTCGAAGCCGTCGAGCGCGCGATTGACCTCGCCGATCAGCTCGGCGTTCAGCGCGTTCAGCGCATGCGGGCGGTTGAGCGTGATGATGCCGACCTTGCCCTTGGTCGAGACGAGGATGGTGTCATAGGCGCCGTTGCCTTTCGGCGCATCCCCCGGCTCCTTGGCGGTGAAGACATTCAACATATGCGTCAGTCCCCTAGTGTTGACAGGTTGGACAATAGAAAGTCGACCGTCCTCCCTGGACGATGCGGCGTACGGTTCCTCCGCAGCCTTTTTTGGCGCAAGCCTTGCCCTCGCGTCCGTAGACCTTGAAGCGGTGCTGAAACTCGCCGAGCGAGCCGTCCGCTTGCTTGTAATCGCGAAGCGACGAGCCGCCGGCTCTGATCGCGTCCTCGAGCACCGCCTTGATGCCGTCGACGAGCGCTTTGGTCTTCGCCGTCGCCTTGCCGGTCTTGGTGGCGAGCGAGCCGGCGAGCTTGCGCGGTGAGATGCCGGCGCGGAACAGTGCCTCGCAGGCATAGATGTTGCCGATCCCCGCGATCAGCCTCTGATCGATCAGCGCGGCCTTGATCGAGGTCGTCTTGCCCTTGAGCTTGGTTGCGAGCCATTCCGGCGTGAAGCCCGCGCCGAGCGGCTCGATGCCGAGGCCCTTGAACAGGGCGTGGCTCGAAAGCGTGTCGCCGCGCACCAGATCCATCAGTCCGAAGCGCCGCGCATCGGTGTAGCGCACGGCCGCGCCGTCTTTCAGATGGAACACGATATGCTCGTGCTTCGGCGCGTCGCTTTGCGGATGGGCGAAGCGGCCCGGTGTCTCGGCCTCGCCATTGGCGCGATCGATCGAGAAGCGCCCGCTCATGCCGAGATGCATCACCAGCACCTCACCGTCATCCAGCCGCGCCAGGAGATATTTCGCGCGCCGGTCGAGCGCCTCGACTGTTCGCCCGGTCAGCCTTTCGGCGAAACGCTTGGGCAGCGGGAAGCGCAAATCCTTCCGCCGCTGCTCGACGCGCGCGAACGCGTTCCCGACCAGGATCGGCTCAAGGCCCCTTCGCACGGTCTCAACCTCAGGAAGCTCTGGCATCGCCCATATCGCAGTGCGGAATAAGCTCCGTTGCGCTGCAACAATAGCCTGATCTTGGGCCTTAGGCTATTGTCCGCTTCGCATGGCAAAGGACCTCGACAAGGAAAGCGCCGGAAAGGCTTCGGCGAGCTTCGGCTTCGCCGCGGTCGCCGAAGGCACGAAGCAGGGCCTGGTGAACGAGGTGTTCGCCAGGGTCGCCCGCAACTACGACCTGATGAACGATTTGATGTCGGGCGGGCTGCACCGGCTGTGGAAAAGCGACTTCGTGTCCTGGCTCGCCCCGCCGAAAAGCGCCGTTCCTTATGCCCTGCTCGACGTTGCCGGCGGCACCGGCGACATCGCGCGGAAGGTGCTCGAAGCCTCGGGCTCTGGCGCAAGCGCGGTGATCTGCGACATCAGCGCCGAGATGATGGAGGCCGGGCGGGCGAGGGCCAAAGAGGTCGGCGATCGCCTCGCCTTCGTGCAGGGCAATGCCGAAGCCTTGCCCTTTCGCGACCGGAGCTTCGACGCCTACACCATCGCTTTCGGCATGCGCAATCTCACCCATATGGAGGCCGGCATCGCCGAGGCCTATCGCGTGCTGAAGCCCGGGGGCCGCTTTCTCTGCCTCGAATTCTCTTCGGTCCAGGTGCCGCTGCTCGATACGCTCTACGATGCCTATTCGTTCAACGCGATCCCGGCGCTCGGCTCGCTTGTCGCCGGCGATGCCGCGTCCTATCGCTATCTCGTCGAAAGCATCCGCCGGTTCCCCGATCAGAAATCCTTCACGCGGCTGATCGAGAATGCCGGCTTCGAGCGCGTGCGCTACCGCAATCTCACCGGCGGGATCGCCGCCATCCATTCCGCCTGGCGACTGTGACGAGGCATTGAAATTGAACGCGATCGCCGACATGGCGCGATTGACGAAAGCAGGCGCCGTGCTCGCCTGGTCAGGTGCGCGCGTTCTGCCCGACGACGTCAACCTGCCGGCGCCGCTCGTCCTGTTTGGCCGGGTGACCTCGCCGCTCCGCAACAACGGCTCGGCCGAGAACGGCAACGAGGCGAAGCTCTCGACCGCGCTCACCTCGCTCGGTCCGTCCTACATCAAGCTCGGCCAGTTTCTCGCCACCCGCGACGACATCATCGGGCGCGAGCTCGCCGCCGATCTCGCCACGCTCCAGGATCGGTTGCCGCCGTTCTCGCAAGGCGATGCGCGCAAAGCCGTCGAGGATGCCCTAGGGAGCCCGATCGACACGCTGTTCGTCGAGTTCGGGCCCCCGGTCGCCGCCGCCTCGATCGCCCAGGTGCACAAGGCCAAGGTCCGCGCGGCTGACGGCACGCTGAAATCCGTCGCGGTCAAGGTGCTCAGGCCCGGCATCGAGCAGCGCTTCCAGCGCGACCTCGACAGCTATTTCTTCGCCGCGCGCATGGTCGAGCGCTTCCATCCCCGCTCGCGCCGGCTCCGCCCGGTCGCCGTGGTCGATACGCTGGCCAAATCCGTCGCCATCGAGATGGATCTGCGCATGGAGGCGGCCGCCATCTCGGAGATGACCGAGAACATCAGAGGCGATGAAGGCTTCCGCGTGCCGGTGGTCGATTGGACGCGGAGCGCACGGCGCGTTCTGACGCTCGAATGGATCGACGGCATCCCGATCGCCGACCACGCCGCGCTCGCTGCCGCCGGGCACGACGTAAAGGCGCTCGGCGCAAAGCTGATGCAGGCCTTCCTCCGCCACGCCATGCGCGACGGCTTCTTCCATGCCGACATGCACCCGGGCAATTTGTTCGTCGATGCCGAGGGCAACATCGTCGCCGTCGATTTCGGCATCATGGGCCGGCTCGGCATGAAGGAGCGGCGCTTCCTCGCCGAGATCCTCCACGGCTTCCTCAAGCGCGACTATCGGCGCGTAGCCGAGGTGCATTTCGAGGCTGGCTACGTGCCGCGCAAGCATTCGGTGGCGCAATTCGCCCAAGCCTTGCGCGCCATCGGCGAGCCGATCATGGACCGCAAGGCGAGCGAGATCTCGATGGCCCAGCTGCTCGGCCAGCTGTTGCAATATACCGAAGTGTTCGACATGCAGACGCGGCCCGAGCTGCTGCTGTTGCAGAAGACCATGGTGGTGGTCGAGGGGGTAGGGCGGGGCCTCGATCCCGAGCTGAATATGTGGGTCGTGTCCGAGCCGGTGGTTAAGGACTGGATGGAGAAGGAGCTCGGTGCCGGCGCGCGGCTCGAGGCGGCGGCCGAGGGCGCGGTCAGCGTCGGGCGCTTCGTCGGCGAGATCCCGAAGCTGCTCGGCCAGGTCGAGCGCACCGCCGATGCTTTCGCCGGCCTGGTGGAGGACGGAGTCCGCCTCGACGACGATACCGTCGAGCGCCTGGCCGAGGCGCAAAGCCGCCAGAACCGGGCGAGCCGCATCGGCATCTGGGTCGCGGCCATCGCGCTGGCGGTCATCGCGCTCACGCTGCTCTTCTGAAGCGTCCGACCCCGGTTTCAGCGCGATGAGTCACCGTCGCGTTTTGCGACTTTATTCACTCTTGGGCCTGCGGGCTTGGGTAGCTTCCAGTTCAGGGTCGCCTCATCGCACTGCCGCTCCATCGCCTCCGAGGAGCCCAGATACGGCTTCGCCGTCTTGGAGGATCGGCCATGGCCACGTCCCGGTCGAATCGATCTCCGCGTATCGGTCCGCGACGCCATCTCTCTTCAACTCCTCATAGCTGTCGTGGGCATGCTCTCGAGATTCTTTCAAGAACCGGGCCTGAACCATGCGCCCGGTCTCCAGGAAACGCTTTACCACGCGGCGCGCCGCCTCGTCGTCGGACACGTCAACATTGATCAGATCGACGGAATAGCCGTGGTCTTTCAGGGTTTCAGCGATGCGCCGGATCGAAGCTGCTGAATGGCCCGTGCGCGGCCAGATGAAATTCTCGCCCCGCAGGATGAACTCGTTCGCCACCAGATGGGCGATGTCGACGCTTTCCCGGTGCACGGCCTGCGTGCCAGCACCGCCCGCATATTCGGGAAGCGACTCTTTGACGAGATCGGCGTCGACGATGCCGGCGCTGTCCAGGGTGGCGATCTTGAGGGCGAGGGTGGATTTGCCGGAACCCGGCGCGCCGATCACCAACACAGCGTGCTTGCCGCTTGCCACTTGGCCTCCCGGTGCAAAAGCCTTCGCCCCAAGGACGAGGCGTGGCAACGCCGCGTCGTAACCGATGATCTCCTCGCCACCGAAGACGAACCGGCGCTTGGCTTTTGCTTCGGGCGTTGCGTAAGTATTGGCAGTCTCTATTTCGGCGTGCCCGTCAACCAGCTTTTCCGCCTCGATCCATTCAGGATTGGCAAAAAGCTCCGCGGCGGATGCCTTTCGGGCGAGCAGGTCGGCAAGCGACTCAGAAGATTGCGGCTGCTGTTGCGATCTGGTGATCGCTTCGGCATCTGCGGAGGACTGGGCAGTGCCGTTTTCAGCGCCCGCTGGCGGGGCCAGCAGGGCCAGTACCAGCAGCAGGGGTACGAGCAGTAAGTTTTTCGGTTGGGGAGTCATGGCTGAGCCTCGATGCGGCATAATACTAGCATCGGCGAGGCAACGTCGCTCAATCGAGCCCGCGTCGGCCGAGCTGGCGCGGCGGCGCCAAAGGCCGGCGTTTCGTCTTGGCTACTGTTGTGCGGGTTGACCGCTAACCCTATTTCTTGTCATTGCCCGGCTTGAGCCGCTGGTGTCCTATGGATGCGGCCCGTAACGGAGTAAGGCGAAGTGCAAGGCAAGCGCATCCTGCTCATCGTCGGCGGCGGCATCGCCGCCTATAAGAGCCTCGATCTCGTGCGCCGCTTGAAGGAGCGGGGCGCGAGCGTGCGCGCCATTATCACCAAGGCTGGCGCCGAGTTCGTCACGCCGCTTTCGCTGTCGGTGCTGACCGAGGAGAAGGCTTTCACCGATCTGTTCGACCTCAAGGACGAGGCCGAGATCGGGCATATCCGCCTGTCGCGCGAAGCCGATCTGATCGTGATCGCACCCGCCACCGCCGATCTGCTCGCCAAGATGGCGAACGGCCTCGCCGACGATCTCGCCACCGCCGTTCTGCTCGCCACCGACAAGGATGTGCTCGCCGCTCCCGCCATGAATGTGCGCATGTGGGAGCACCCTGCCACGCAGCGGAACCTCGCCACGCTTCGCACCGACGTCATCCACTTCGTCGGTCCTGATGAAGGCGAGATGGCCTGCGGCGAGTTCGGCCTTGGCCGCATGGCCGAGCCTGCCGCCATCCTCGCTGCCATCGCCGGGCTGCTTGGGGAGAAGCCGGCGTCGCCGCGCGCCTCGGTCACGCCGCTCCGCACGCTCGCGGGCCGGCATGTGCTGATTACCTCTGGCCCGACGCAGGAGCCGATCGACCCAGTGCGCTACATCGCCAACCGCTCAACCGGCAAGCAGGGCCACGCGCTCGCCCGCGCCGCCGCCGCGCTCGGCGCAAACGTCACTCTGGTGAGCGGTCCGGTTACGCTTCAAGATCCGGAAGGCGTGCGCATCGTCAAGGTCGACACGGCCAATGAGATGCTCGCCGCCGTGCAGGCAGCGCTTCCCGCCGATATCGCGATTTGCGCCGCCGCCGTCGCCGATTGGCGCGCGGCCGACGAGGCGCCGCATAAGCTGAAGAAGCCGCATCAGGGCACCGCGACCACGCTCGCGCTCACCCTCAACCCTGACATCCTCGCCACCATCTCGAAGGCGAGCGCGCAACGTCCCCGCCTCGTCATCGGCTTTGCCGCCGAAACCGAGAATCTGATCGAGAATGCGCGCGCCAAGCGCGGACGCAAAGGTGCGGACTGGATCGTCGCCAACGACGTCTGGCCCGGCACGGGCGCCATGGGCGGCGATCACACGCAAATCCATCTCGTGACCGAGCAGGGCGTCGAGGACTGGCCGCCGATGAGCAAGGACGAGATGGCGGCGCGCCTGCTCGCCCGCGCCGCCGAGGCGCTTCTCGCGCGCCGCTCAGCCGCCGAATGAGCGTCACGCTCCGGATCTTGCGCCTTCCCCACGGCGAAGGCTTGCCGCTGCCGTCCTATCAGTCGGCAAATGCCGCCGGGCTAGACCTCGTTGCCGCCATCCCGGAGGACGCTCCGGTCAGTCTTGAGTTCGAGCGACCGGGCGCTGGTGCCCACCGGTTTGGCGTTCGAGTTGCCTGAAGGCTACGAGGCGCAAGTGCGGCCCCGCTCTGGCCTCGCGCTCAAGCATGGCGTGACCGTGCTGAACAGCCCCGGCACCATCGACGCCGACTATCGCGGCGAGGTCATGGTGATCCTCATCAATCTCGGCGCCTCCCGGTTTCTGATCGAGCGCGGCGACCGCATCGCCCAGCTCGTCGTCTCGCCCGTAACCCATGTCGAGGTGATGGCCGTCGCTGAGCTCGGTTCCACGGCGCGTGGTGGCGGCGGCTTCGGATCCACCGGATCTTAGGGCAGCGAGTCCGCGTCATACCTCCCCATCGAGGGGAGGGATGGTGTAAGCTGCCAAGGCGCGGCTTCACGTCTAGCAGCGTGCGCGGGGAAAACCTAAGTTCACGTCATGCTCACCCCTGACGAGATCCTGCGCTACAAGCGCCAACTGGTGCTGAAGGAGATCGGCGGCGAAGGCCAGCAGAAGCTGAAGGCCTCGCGCGTGCTGATCGTCGGCGCCGGCGGGCTCGGCTCGCCGCTGATGCTCTATCTCGCCGCGGCAGGCATCGGCACGATCGGCGTCATCGACGACGACCGCGTCAGCATCGATAATCTCCAGCGCCAGATCGCGCACGAGACGAACAGCATCGGCAAGTTCAAGACGCGGAGCGCCGCCGACGCCATCGAGCGCGTCAACCCGCATGTCGAGGCCAAGCTCTACACCACGCGACTCGTGCCCGAGAACGCCATCGACATCATCCGCGCCTATGACATCGTCGCCGACGGCTCCGACAATTTCGCGACGCGCTATCTGGTCAACGATGCATGCTATCTCGCCAAGCGGCCTTTAGTGTTCGCCGCAGTCGGACCGTTCGACGGCCATCTCACCACCTTCCGCGCCTTCGAGAGCGATGCCGACGGCAACCCGCGACCGTCCTATCGTTGCCTGTTTCCCGAGCCGCCGCCCGAAGGCACCGTGCCGCCTTGCTCGGAGACTGGCATTCTCGGCGCGGTCTCCGGCGTGATCGGGTGCTTGCAGGCGGTCGAGGTGGTGAAGGAGCTGCTCGGGATCGGCGAGGGGCTGACGGGCAGGCTGCTGCTCTACGACGCGCTCGAGGCGCGGTTCTCGACCGTCGCCTATGAATGGGACCCGGACAACAAGCTGAACGGGCGCGAGCCCCGCTTCACCGACCTCGCGCATCACCGCAAGGTCCCCGCCGAGGCCGATAGCTGAGCATGGCGACCGAGACCATCACCACGTCCTGCGTCATCGCCGGCGGCGGCCCGGCCGGCATGATGTGTGGGCTCCTGCTCGCCCGCGCCGGGGTCGATGTCGTGGTGCTCGAGAAGCATGCCGACTTCCTGCGCGATTTCCGCGGCGACACCATCCACCCCTCGACGCTGCAAATCATGTACGAGCTCGGCCTGCTCGACGACTTCCTCAAGCGACCCCATTCGGAGGTGCGCGAGCTCGCCGGCCAGATCGGCGACGACCGCGTGGTGATCGCCGATTTCTCGCATCTCCCAACTCACTGCCATTTCATCGCCCTGATGCCGCAATGGGACTTCCTCGATTTTCTCGCCGATCACGCCAAGCTCTACCCCTCCTTCAAGCTCAAGATGCTCGCCGAGGCTGATGGGCTGTTGCAGGACGGCGAGGCGATCGTCGGGCTGACCGCCAAGCAGCCGCAAGGACGGCTCGAGGTGAGGTCCGATCTCGTCATCGGCGCCGACGGACGGCACTCGATCATACGCGAGAAGGCAGGGCTCAAGGTCGAGGACCTCGGCGCGCCGATGGACGTGCTGTGGTTCCGCCTCGGCAAGCGTCCCGATGACGGCAGCCAGACGCTCGGCCGCATCCAGGCGGGCGTGGTGTTCGTCATGCTCGACCGCGGTGATTATTGGCAATGCGCCTATGTGATCCCCAAAGGCGGTTTCGCCGAGTTGCGCCGCAAGGGTCTGGAGGCGTTCCGCAAGGCAGTCGCCGCTCTCGACCCCAAGCTCGAAGATCGCGCCCAGGGAATAGCCTCATGGGACGACGTTAAGCTCCTGACCGTCACCGTCGATCGCTTGCAGCGCTGGTATCGCCAAGGCTTGCTTTGCATCGGCGATGCCGCTCATGCGATGTCGCCGATCGGCGGCGTCGGCATCAACCTTGCCATCCAGGACGCGGTCGCCGCGGCGAATATTCTCTGGCGTCCGCTTCGCGCCGGCACCGTGAGCGAGGATGTGTTGCGCAAGGTGCAGGAGCGGCGTGAATTCCCGACCCGCGCCACGCAGCGGCTCCAGCTGTTCATCCAGAACCGCGTCATCAGCAATGTGCTCGCACGCACCACGCGCCCGAGCGCGCCGTTCGCCGTCAAGCTGCTCGACTGGCTGCCGATGCTCCGCCGCATCCCGGGGCGGCTGCTGGGCTTGGGCTTCAGGCCCGAGCATGTGCGCACGCCCGAGCTCCCGCCCGAGAGTTAACCGCCTCAGCCCCAGTCGTTCCAGGCGCGGCCGCCGGCGATCTCCCACTTGCCTTGCGCCGGATAGATCAGCGCGCAGAAGCGAGTGGTATGCGGCTTCTTGAGGATGTCGAGATATTCGACATAGCCCCAGAAATGGATCGGATCGGCGAAGTCGATCTTGAACGTCACCGGCAGGATGACATTGGCGGCAGGATCGTGTGCGCCGGCGCCATTGCTGCTGTTGACCACGAGCTCGAACGCCTTGGAGCCGCCGCCTTCGTAGACAGGGTTTTCGCCCTGCGGCGGCTTCTTGGAGAATTGGCCGTAGACCAGAGTGAGGATGCCCGGCGTTCGCCCGGGATTGTCGACCCTGATATGGACGGTGGTTTCGGTGCGCGTGTCGTCGAGCGTGATATTGGTCGGCGCGGCGAACAGATAGGCTCGCTCGACGCTGCGGATCTGCTCGGCGGCGATGCGTGCGGCGTTGGCCGCTCGTCTCGTGTTGAACCAAAGGAGCAGGGTCGAGGCCGCGAGGATTCCCGCGAAAGTGGCAATCGCCCGCTCGGCCGAGCCGAATGCGAAATTCCACGTCGCCTTGGCGCAGGATACGACCTGTTCGAGCCCCTCCTTGTCCGTGGTGCAGCCGGCGATGGAGCCGGCGGCGGCAGGCTCGCTGCCCTCGGGAGCGCCGGACGCAAGCGGGGCGGAGTCCACCGCATGGCTCGCGTCGGGCCGGTCGGGCTGATCGAAATTACCGTGCTTGGCCGGGAAGGCCGCTGTGGACCAGACCAGCACAAGCAAAGCCGCAAACAATCTCAGCATGCCCAATCGCCGCTCCGAGAGCACCTCGCCGGGCGATTGTTATACCTGAATTGATCAGTGAGTCAGCAGTAAGCTGACGGTCCTGGGCAGGGGCGGCTAGGCGGCGTTGCCGACATAGGCAGAACCTTGCGGAAGAATTGGCTAAGCTCGGCAGCCGGCCTTGCATGGCTGAACAGATTTCCTTGCATCTCGGTGCAGCCGAGCGCGGTGACCGCCTCGAGCTGCGCCTCGGTCTCGACCCCCTCCGCCGTCGTCTCGATATCGAGATTGTGGCCGAGCGTGGCGATGGCATGCAGGATCGCCGGGGCGTTCTTGTTCAGCGTGAGGTGGCTTACGAACGAGCGGTCGATCTTGATCTTGTCGAAGGCGAAGCTGTGCAGATAAGCGAGCGATGAATAGCCGATACCGAAATCGTCGAGCACGATGCGCACACCCATCGCCCTGAGATCGGCCAGGGTCGACAGCGTGACCTCTTCGTTCCATAGCAGCAGCGATTCGGTGATCTCGAGCTCGAGCCGCGAGCCTGGCAGCTTGGCCGCCTGAAGCGCATGCCGCACGGTCTCGACGAGATTGCCGTGCTTGAACTGCGCGGCTGACAGATTGACTGCGACCCTGATCGGCTCGGGCCAACGCGCCGCCTCGGCGCAAGCCTGGTGCAGCACCCATTCGCCGATCGAGACGATGAGCGAGGTCTCCTCGGCGATCGGGATGAAATCGGCCGGCGGCACCATGCCGAAACTCGGATGCGCCCAGCGCAGCAGCGCCTCGCAGCTCGTGACTTGCTTGGTACTGAGATTGACGAGTGGCTGGTAGTGCAGCTCGAGGTCTCCGTCGGCGAAGGCCTGCCTGAGCTCGACCTCGAGCTCGAGCCTCTGCTGCATCCTCCGGTCCATCTCGGCCTCGAAGAAGCGATAGGTCCCTTGCGCCTCGCATTTGGCGCGATGCAGCGCGAGATCGGCGCTTTTGAGCAGTATCGCCGGATCGGCGGCCGCGCCGCGCTCGGGCAGCGCGATACCGATGCTTGCGCCGAGCGCGAGCTGGCGTCCGTCGATGTCGATCGGCTCATGCATGGCATCGAGGATGCGCGTCGCGAGAGCTTCGGCTTCATGGGCTGGACCGTTAGCCAGCAGGACGATGGCGAACTCGTCGCCGCCGAAGCGCGCCACCGTGTCGCGACTGCCGATGCAGCCGGACAGGCGCCGCGCCGCCAGTTTCAGCAACTGGTCGCCGGCCATGTGCCCAAGCGTGTCGTTGATGTCGCGGAAGCGGTCGAGATCGATCAGGAGCACGGCGATGCCGGCTCCCTCAGACAGTCCGCTCAACGCATAACGCAGCCGCTCGATCAGCAGCAGGCGGTTCGGAAGCCCGGTCAGAGCGTCATGCTGCGTCATATGGGCGATAGCGTCGTTCTGCCGCTTGAGCTCGGCGGCAAGCTCGGCCTGCTGCACTTCCGCCTGCTTGCGCGCGGTGATGTCGACCCTGATCGAGATATAGCCGACCACCTTGCCGCCGTTGCCGAGCGCCGGGATGATCCACGTGTCGACCCAATAGAGCGAGCCGTCCTTGGCGCGGTTACGGAGCTCGCCGCGCCAAACCTTTCCCTTGGCGATGGTCCGGTACATCGCCCGGAAAAAGGCGGCCGAGTGCTCGCCCGAATTCAGGATGCGGTGGTTCTGGCCGATCAGCTCATGCGTGGCGTATTTGCTGATCTGGGCGAACCGGTCGTTGGCGTGGACGATGGTGCCCTTGATGTCGGTGACCGCGACGATGGCCACCTGATCAAGCGCCCAGGCATAGGAGCCGGCGCTACAGATCTTGCGCAACGCGCCGCTGTGAAGCCAGGCCGCGCGTTGGCGCGCGGCATCCAGGGTGATGCTGGTCATCGATTTCATGGCGCGTCGACGGCCCTCCGGAGACCGTTCGGCTCCGTTGCCCTTAAAAGTCTTATCGGCAAAAGGAAAACGCTTCTTGAAGAGGCGCGGCAGCGAGGGGCGCGGTTTTCGGCGCTCCGCTCGTGCGAGGCTCGGTCGGATGTCTGATCTGGATCAGAACATCGCCGGATGGACGCGGTCCGGCGGCGCGTGGCCGTCGAGGAAGGTCTTGATGTTGATGATCACCTTTTCGCCCATGTCGATGCGGCCTTCGAGCGTGGCCGAGCCCATATGCGGCAGCACCACCACCTTGTCGCTCTTGAGCAGCTTGGGATTCACCGCGGGCTCGTGCTCGAACACGTCGAGGCCCGCGCCGCCGAGCTCGTTGTTCTCGATCATGCGGGCGAGCGCGTTCTCGTCGATCACCTCGCCGCGCGCGGTGTTGACGACATAGGCGTTGGCCTTCATCAGCGACAGCCGGCGCGCCGAAAGCAGATGATAGGTCGCCGGCGTATGCGGGCAGTTGATGGAGATGATGTCCATGCGCGCCAGCATCTGGTCGAGGCTGTCCCAATAGGTTGCCTCGAGCCCCTTCTCGATCTCCGGCGCGACGCGTCTGCGGTTGTGATAGTGGATCTGCAGGCCGAAGGCCTTGGCCCGCTTGGCCACTGCCTGGCCGATCCGCCCCATGCCGACGATGCCGAGCCGCTTGCCGAAGATGCGGTGGCCGAGCATCCAGGTCGGCGACCAGCCCTGCCATTCGCCTTCGGCGTTCTTGAGCACCATCGCGCCTTCGGTAAGCCGCCGCGGCACGGCGAGAATCAGCGCCATGGTCATGTCGGCGGTGTCTTCGGTCAGAACGCCCGGCGTGTTGGTGACGATGATGCTGCGATTGCGCGCGGTCTCGAGGTCGATATTGTCGACGCCGGTGCCGAATTGGGCGATCAGCTTCAAGTCCGGGCCGGCCTGGCTCAGCACGCCGCGGTCGATGCGGTCGGTTACGGTCGGCACCAGCACATTGGCGGTCTTGGCCGCCTCGATCAGCTCCTCGCGCGAGAACGGCCGGTCGTCGAGATTGAGGCGCGCGTCGAACAGCTCGCGCAGCCGCGTCTCGACGACGTCGGGAAGCTTGCGGGTGACGATAACGATTGGTCGCTCAGCCATTAATGGTCCAGCCAGGATGGAGGCGGGGGTTGGGGCTCCCGCAAGGGATTGGCGCCAGTTCCCGGGCGCGCCGCCTTTCCTAACAGAACCGGCTTTGCGAGATAAAGCGTCATCTTGGCTTGGGGCCACGATCCGTTCACTTTTCTGGTCCATCCAGGAGGCAGGCGATTCGGGGCTTGGCGCCCTACCTGTGGGACGCCGGGGCGGGGGTCTTGGAGCGTGCGGCATCTTGTTTCGATTGTGATTTGCGGTGCTGCGGCGCTGTGGCTTGCTTGTGCCGGCGCTTCGGCGGCCGACGACAGCGCCAAGCACGCGGCGCTCGAGGCGGGCAAGACCTCGCTCCCCGTGCCGCGCTTCGTCAGCCTGAAATCCGACAAGGTGAACGTGCGCAAGGGGCCTGCCACCGATCAGTCGATCGTCTGGGTGTTCTCGCGCGCCGGCCTTCCCGTCGAGGTGATCGCCGAATCCGACAATTGGCGGCGTGTGCGCGACAGCGAAGGGGCCGACGGCTGGGTGTTCCACAGCCTGCTGAGCGCGCGGCGGACGGTCCTCATCACCCCCTGGTCCAAGGACCAGACCAGCGTGCCGCTCTATTCCTCGGCATCGACCGGTTCGCGCGCCGTGGCCTCGCTCCAGGCCGGCGTGCTCGGCAATGTCGTGAATTGCGATGGCGAATGGTGCGAGCTGTCGGTCGACGACTATTCGGGCTACGTCCAGCAGGACCAGCTCTGGGGCGTCTACAAGGGCGAAGAGATCAAGTGACGGGTTTCGCTCCGCTTAGCGGGTGGGTTTGTCGATCAGCCTGACCAGCACATCGACGCGCGAGATGGTCATGCCCTCAGGCGCTTCCGGCAGGCCTTCGATCTTGATCGCGCCGGTCTCGATATCCATCAGCCTGCCCGAGTGCTCGCAGAAAAAGTGGTAGTGGTTCGAGGTGTTGGTGTCGAAATAGGTCTTGGCGCCCTCGACCGCGACCTCGCGGAGCAGGCCCGCTCCGGTGAATTGGTGCAGCGTGTTGTAGACCGTGGCAAGCGACACCGGCACCTTGCGGGCTTGCGCCTCCTCGTGCAGCGCCTCGGCTGTCACGTGGCGGTCACAACCGGCGAATAGCAGCGAGGCGAGCGCAACCCGCTGCCGAGTCGGCCTTAAGCCGGCTGCGCGCAACAGTCTGGCCACGTCTCCCGTTTTCGGCTCGGTGCGCAAGTGATGATCCCTAACAGCAGCCCGGGTCGCGCTGGCAACCCTGAAAGGCTGGATTCTTATGCGAATATAGGCTGAAGCGTTTCGCACCGCAACGCTGCGCGCCCTGATCCAGATCAATCGATCGGTCTGACCTGGCGCCGACCGCGCCGGGCTTTGACCGTGCCCAGCCGGAGCCCGGTCCGCAGCGAATTGCAGCGAAATCGGGGCACGCGGGGTGGTGCTGAAGGGGCTCCGGAGGCTTTTGGTAGCCCCGCGTCTGTGTTAGGAAACGCCCGCGAGTTTCACGTTCGTCAAGGCAAGCCAGAGTGCAGAAACCGATGCAAGAGAAGCGGGGGCAATTCGACTACGAGGATCTGCTTGCCTGCGCCAGGGGTGAGCTGTTCGGTCCCGGCAATGCCCAGCTGCCGCTGCCGCCGATGCTGATGTTCGACCGCATCTCGCACGTCGAGGAGGAGGGCGGCGAGCACGGGCATGGGCGCATCGTCGCCGAGCTCGACGTGAGGCCCGATCTCTGGTTCTTCGCCTGCCATTTCAAGGGCGATCCGGTCATGCCGGGCTGCCTCGGGCTCGACGCGCTCTGGCAGCTGCTCGGCTTCTTCCTGGGTTGGCTCGGCGCGCCAGGCAAGGGCCGCGCGCTCAGCGTCGGCGAGGTCAAATTCTCCGGCATGGTGCTGCCGACGATTAAGAAGCTCGAATATATCGTCGAGCTGAAGCGCGTGATTCGAAGGAAATTCACCCTTGGCACCGGCGACGGCTGGTTGAAGGCCGATGGCGCGACCATTTATACGGCGAAGGATTTGAGGGTCGGGCTGTTCCAGGCGGGCGAAGCCGCGCCGGCTGGCGTCTGATCCATTGCAGCAAAGCGGCGCGGGCTTCCAAGGAACTTGACCCCATGAAACGTGTGGTCGTGACCGGCATGGGGATCGTCTCCTCGATCGGCAACGGCGTGCAGGAAGTTCTGGCCTCGTTGCGCGAGGCGAAATCCGGCATCGTCAAGGCCGACAAATACGCCGAGCTCGGTTTCCGCTGCCAGGTGCATGGCGCACCGAAGCTTGACTGGGAAGGGATGATCGATCGCAAGGTGCGCCGCTTCATGGGCGAGGGCGCCGCGTGGAACTATATCGCCATGGAGCAGGCGATCCGCAATTCCGGCGTCGAGGAGACCGACGTTTCCAACGAGCGGACCGGGCTGATCATGGGCTCTGGCGGCCCCTCGACCCGGGCCATCGTTCAGGCCGCCGACACCACGCGCGAGAAGGGCCCGAAAAAGGTCGGCCCGTTCGAGGTGCCCAAGGCCATGTGCTCGACCAACTCGGCGACGCTGTCGACCCCCTATCACATCAAGGGCGTGAGCTATTCGATCTCGTCGGCCTGCTCGACATCGGCGCATTGCATCGGCAACGGCGCCGAGCTGATCCAGCTCGGCAAGCAGGACATCGTGTTCGCCGGCGGCGGCGAGGAGCTCGACTGGACGCTGTCGGTGCTGTTCGACGCCATGAACGCCATGTCGTCGGACTTCAACGACCGCCCCGAGGTCGCGAGCCGCGCCTACGACGTCGCCCGCGACGGCTTCGTCATTGCCGGCGGCGCCGGCGTGGTGGTGCTGGAGGAGCTCGAGCACGCCAAGGCGCGCGGTGCGCGGCTCTATGGCGAGCTGGTCGGCTATGGCGCGACTTCGGACGGCTTCGACATGGTACAGCCCTCTGGCGAGGGCGCCGTGCGCTGCATGCGCATGGCGATGAAGAATGTCGACGAGATCGACTACATCAACCCGCACGCCACCTCGACGCCGATCGGCGATCTTCGCGAGATCGAGGCGATTCGCCAGGTGTTCGGCGACAAATGCCCGCCGATCAGCGCGACCAAGTCTCTGACCGGCCATTCGCTCGGCGCCGCCGGCGTGCACGAGGCGATCTACTCTCTGCTGATGATGAACAACGGCTTCATCTGCGAATCGGCCAATATCGAGACCATCGACCCTGCCTTTGCCGACATGCCGATCGCGCGCAAGCGCAAGGACAACGTCGCCATTAACGCCGTGATGTCGAACAGCTTCGGTTTCGGCGGGACTAACGCCACACTCGTGTTCAAGCGTGTGGATGGGTGAATGAACAGGAGCTGAGCCAGTCAACCGACGACAGAGTAACGAACATGGCAACAACAAGAGATATCGCCGAGCCCGCGCCGCTGATGGCCGGGAAGAGGGGGTTGGTGATGGGCGTCGCCAACGATCGCTCGATCGCCTGGGGCATCGCGCGAGTTTTGCATGGCCAAGGCGCCGAGCTTGCCTTCTCCTATCAGGGCGGTGCCTTCGGCCGCCGCGCCCTGCCGCTCGCCCAGAGCATCGGCGCCGAGATCATCGTCGAAGCCGACGTCGAGGATCTATCGAGCGTTGAGCATGTATTCGAGGTGATCCACAAGCAATGGGGCTCGCTCGATTTCGTCGTGCATGCGCTCGCCTTCTCCGACCGCAACGAGCTTCGCGGACGCTACGCCGACACCACGCGCAAGAATTTCGAGCACACTATGGTGATCTCGTGCTTCTCGTTCACCGAGATCTGCAAGCTCGCCGCCGAGCTGATGCCGAATGGCGGCTCGCTGCTGACGCTGACCTATGGCGGGGCGACCCGGGTGGTGCCGTGCTACAACGTCATGGGCGTGGCCAAGGCCGCGCTCGAGACCTCCGTCCGCTACCTCGCCTCGGATTTTGGCCCGCAAGAGATCAGGGTGAATGCGCTGTCGGCGGGGCCGATGCGCACGCTGGCCGGCGCCGGCATCTCCGAGGCGCGCACGCTGCTGCATTATCAGCAGCGCCATGCGCCGATGCGCCGCTCGCCGACGCTCGATGAAGTCGGCGGCGCCGCGCTCTATCTGCTGTCCGATCTGTCCAGGGCGGTCACCGGCGAGGTGCATTTCGTCGATTGCGGCTACTCGACCATCGCCATGCCCAATATCGGCGCGCTCAAGACTTTGGAGCAGGCCGAGGAGCTCGAGGCTGCGGTCGAGAAGGCGACGCCGCGCGAAGCGGCTCAGTAGTTTCAGTCAAGTTAGTGGAGGTAAGGGCCATGGCCCAGCTTGTGGTTCTCATCTGTCTTCTCGCCAGCCCGGACAAATGCAGCGAGAAGGCGGTGCCCGATGCCATCGCCGACGATGTCGTGAGCTGCCTGAAATTGGCCGGCGACAACGCCGACGCTTGGCAGAAGGTCAACAACCAGTATTTCGTCATCGGCTGGCGCTGCGAGAAGAAGGGCAGCTCTCCCACTACCAAGTGACGGCGCCGGTCTAACCCCAGAAATTGTCATGGCCGGGCGAAGGCCCGGCCATCCACGTTTTTTTTGAGCCTTTGCTCGGGCCGGCGAAGCCGGACCCGAGTGCCGGGCATGACGAATAGCTGGGACCAAAGCCTAGCTGGCTTCGGCCTTCTCCAGCTCCTTGCCGGTCTTCTGGTCGACCACCTTCATCGACAGCTTGACCTTGCCGCGGTCGTCGAAGCCGAGCAGCTTGACCCACACGCTGTCGCCTTCCTTGACCACGTCGGTCACGGCCTTCGGCCTGCCATCGGCGAGCTGGGAGATATGCACCAGCCCGTCCTTGGGCCCGAAGAAGTTCACGAAGGCGCCGAACTCCATCACCTTGACGACCTTGCCTTGATAGATCTCGCCGACCTCGGGCTCAGCGGTGATGCCCCTGATGCGATTGATCGCGGCGCGGATCGATTCGGCGTTGGCCGAGGCGATCTTGACCGTGCCGTCGTCGGAGATGTCGATCTTGGCGCCGGACTCGGCGACGATCTCGCGGATCACCGAGCCGCCCGAGCCGATCACTTCCCTGATCTTGTCGACCGGGATGTGGATCGTCTCGATGCGCGGCGCGTACTCGCCGAGCTCCGGCCGGGCCGTATTGAGCGCCTTGTTCATCTCGCTCAGGATATGGATGCGGCCGTCGCGCGCCTGGTCGAGCGCGACCTTCATGATCTCCTCGGTGATGCCGGTGATCTTGATGTCCATTTGCAGCGAGGTGACGCCCTCCGACGTGCCGGCGACCTTGAAGTCCATGTCGCCGAGATGATCCTCATCGCCGAGAATATCGGACAGCACGGCGAAGCGGGCGCCTTCCTTGATCAGGCCCATGGCGATGCCGGCGACCGGGCGCTTGAGCGGGATGCCTGCATCCATCATGGCAAGCGAGGAGCCGCACACCGTGGCCATCGACGACGAGCCGTTCGACTCGGTGATCTCCGACACGATGCGGATGGTGTAGGGGAACTGCTCGCGCTCGGGCAGCACCGGGTGGATCGCGCGCCAGGCGAGCTTGCCGTGGCCGATTTCGCGCCGCCCGGGTGACGACATGCGGCCAACCTCGCCGACCGAGTAGGGCGGGAAGTTGTAGTGCAGCAGGAAGGTCTCTTTGTAGGTGCCCTGAAGGGCATCGACATATTGCTCGTCCTCGCCGGTGCCGAGCGTGGCGACCACGAGAGCCTGCGTCTCGCCGCGGGTGAACAGCGCGCTGCCGTGGGTGCGGGGCAGGATGCCGACCTCGCACACGATCGGCCGCACGGTCTTCAAGTCGCGGCCGTCGATGCGCCGCTCGGTGTCGAGGATGGTCGAGCGCACCACGTCCTTCTCCGCCTCTTTGAAGGCGGAAGCCGCCTTGGCGGCTCCCTTGCCGTCATCGTCGGCGGGGACCAAGGCTGCGAGCGCCGCCGCCTTGACCTCAGCGACGCGGTCGCGCCGCTCGTGCTTGGCGGCAATCGCATAGGCCTCGCGCAAGCCAGCTTCGGCCGCCGAGCGCATGCGCGCGGCCAGATCGGACTCGTCCTTGGGTTTCAGCTCCCACGGCTCCTTGGCGGCGCGCTCGGCGAGCTTGACGATGGCGTCGAGCACCGGCTGGAAGTGCTTCTGGCCGTACACCACGGCGCCGAGCATCACGTCCTCGGGGAGCTCCTTGGCCTCGGATTCGACCATCAGCACGGCGTCGGCGGTGCCGGCCACGACGAGGTCGAGCGAGCTCATGCCCATCTCGTCGATCATCGGGTTCAGCACATATTTGCCCTCGATATAGCCGACGCGGGCGGCGCCGATCGGCCCGAGGAACGGAACGCCAGACAGGGTGAGCGCGGCGGAAGCCGCGACCAAGCCGACGATGTCCGGGTCGTTCTCCATGTCATGCGACAGCACGGTGACGATGACTTGCGTCTCATTCTTGAAGCCGCGCGCGAAGAGCGGCCTGACCGGCCGGTCGATCAGCCGCGAGGTGAGGGTCTCTTTCTCGGTCGGGCGTCCCTCGCGCTTGAAATAGCCGCCGGGAATCTTGCCGGCGGCGAAGGTCTTCTCCTGGTAGTTCACGGTCAGCGGGAAGAAGTCGATGCCGGGCTTCTCTTCCTTGGCGGCAACGACGGTGGCGAGCACGGATGTATCGCCGTAGGTGGCAAGCACGGCGCCGTCAGCCTGGCGGGCGATACGCCCGGTCTCGAGCTTGAGCGGGCGGCCCGCCCATTCGATCTCTACAGTTTGCTTATTGAACATGTGGGTGTCCCATTGTGTGGGGAAGGATGAGGCCGCACCCATCGCCGCATTGCGACGGGGCTGGCCCGTTCAGTATTTGCAGGCTCCTCCGGGAGATTGCCGTCACCGGCGAATGCCCAGCCGGTTGATGAGCTTCTGATACCGGTCCTCGTCGGACGACTTGACGTAATCGAGCAGCCGGCGACGCTGGCTGACCATCTTGAGCAGCCCTCGGCGCGAATGGTTATCCTTGCCGTGCGTCTTGAAATGTTCGGTCAGATTGGTGATGCGCTCGGTCAGGATGGCGACCTGGACCTCCGGCGAGCCGGTGTCGCCGGACTTGGTCGCATATTCCTTGATGAGAGTTTGCTTGCGCTCAGCGCTGATCGACATCGGATGATCCTTGCTGTTAGGGGTTTTGTCATGGCCGGGCCGGGATGTCGTCCAGCACGGTCGGCTCGAGCGCGCGCGAGCCGCGACGGCCGCATGCGCAAGCGGAATATAGGGATTATCCGGCGGGAGACCAGCGATATTTGCCGAATTTACCCGCTCAATAGCAGGAGACGAACTCGCGGAAAACCCAACCTATTACCTTCTTGGTCTTGTAGTCGGCGACGTCGACCCAAGGTTTACCATTGGCGTCGTCCTTGTATTCGGTGACGCTCACCAGCACACCGTTGGCGAGCGTGCCGACAACCTTGCCGTTGGGGGCCGAGCGCACGTTGAGCGGCGTTCCCGTGGGGTCGGTGACCTTGCAGCGGTCGCCGGAAGCGGCGTTCGCGAGGTTAACGCCGAGCAGCAAGGCCGCCGCCGCGAGCATGAATCGGTTCACTCTGCCCTCCCTCGAAACGAGCCGCGCTTCGCGCTTCAGCGCGGCAGATTGAAGATGCGCTTGGGCCTTAGCTCGCCCTCCTGCATCTCGCCGACGGCGACCAGCATGCCGCGCGAGGTGGCATAGACCGTTCCCTCGATGATCGGCGCGTTCCGCCCGCGCAACAATACCGATTGCCCCTGGCGGAGCCTAGCCGCATCGGAGCCTGACAGCGCGAGGGCGGGGATGTCGCGGAGAGCGGTCTCGACCGGCTTTAGACTGGCTGCCAGCAGGCCGCTCTCCGCCGCGTCTTCCTTCGCCGCCTCGAGCGCGGCGAGCGTGACGGCCGCGTCCTCGCCGAAGGCGCCGACCCGGGTCCGCCGCAACGCCGCCACATGGCCATACGTACCGAGCGCACGGCCGAGATCGCGGGCAAGCGAGCGCACATAGGTGCCCTTGCCGCATTCGGCCTCGAGCACGCAATGGTCGGCGTCCGGACGGTCGATCAGGCTGAGCCGCGTGACCGAGACGTTGCGCGCCTCGAGCTCGAACTCTTCCTTGTCGCGGGCGAGGTCGTAGGCGCGGGCGCCGTCGACCTTGAGCGCCGAGAAGCGTGGCGGCACTTGGGCAATCTCGCCGGTGAAGCGCGGCAGCATCGCCTCGATCGCTTCGGTCGTCGGCCTGGCGGCGCTTTCGGTCACGATCGCGCCTTCCGCGTCGTCGGTATCGGTCCCGGCGCCGAAGCGCACGGTGAAGCGGTATGTCTTGGCGCCCTCGACCACGAACGGCACGGTCTTGGTCGCCTCGCCGAGCGCGATCGGCAGCACCCCGGTCGCAAGCGGGTCGAGCGTGCCGGCATGCCCGGCCTTGGCCGCCCCGTAAAGCAGCCTGACCTTGGTCACCGCCTTGGTCGAGGTCATGCCTTGCGGCTTGTCGAGGATGAGCCAGCCGCTGACGGCCAAGCCTTTGCGCTGCCGCGCCATGGGATCTGTTCGCCTCTGCTAGTCGTCGAGGTCGCGGGCGACTTTAGGCGAGGCGAGCAGCTCGTCGATCCGGCGCGAGCTTTCGAACGATGTGTCCACCTTGAACCTGATCTCCGGCATGAATTTCAGGCTGACGCGCTTCGCCACCTCGCCGCGCAGGAAGCGCTTGTGCTTGTTGAGTTGCTCGACCGCCTCGTCGGCGCCCTCGCCACCGAGCGGGAAGATGAAGGCCGTAGCCAGCTTGAGGTCGGGCGTCATGCGTACTTCCGGCACGGTCAGCGAGTAGCGGCTCAGCACCTCATCGACGATGTCGCCGCGGAAGAAGATGTCGGCAAGCGCGTGCCGGATGGTCTCGCCGACCTTGAGCTGGCGCTGACTCGGGGGCTTGGCGGCAGATGGCTTTGACCGCGTCATGCCGACTAGAGCGTGCGCTGGACGTGCTCGACCTCGAAGCACTCGATGACGTCGCCCTGGCGCATGTCCTGGTAGCCCTCGAAGGCCATGCCGCATTCCTGGCCGGCGACCACCTCGCGCACCTCGTCCTTGAAGCGCTTGAGCGTGGATAGCTTGCCTTCGTGCACCACGACGTTGTCGCGGATCAGCCGGACTTGCGCGCCGCGCTCGACCTTGCCTTCGGTGACGCGGCAGCCGGCGACCTTGCCGACCTTGGAGATGGCGAACACTTCGAGGATCTCGGCATTGCCGAGGAAAGTCTCGCGGCGGGTCGGCGCGAGCAGGCCCGACATCGCCTGCTTCACCTCGTCGACCAGGTCGTAGATCACGGCGTAATAGCGGATTTCGACGCCATCGCGCTCGGCGGCCTCGCGCGCCTGCGAATTGGCGCGCACGTTGAAGCCGAGGATCACGGCGCCAGAGGTCGCGGCAAGCCCGACATCGGACTCGGTGATGCCACCGACACCGGCATGGACGATGCGGGCCCTGACCTCGTCGGTGCCGAGCTTGTCGAGGGCCGACACGATGGCCTCGACCGAGCCTTGCACGTCGCCCTTGACCAGGAGCGTGAACTCCTTGACGCCGGCCGACTTGAGATTGGTCATCATCTGCTCGAGGCTGCCGCGCTGGCCGGCCACGGCCAGGCGCTTGCGCCGCTCGCGCTGACGGTAATCGGTGATTTCTCTCGCGCGCGCCTCGTTCTCGACCACGGCGAACTGATCGCCGGCCTCAGGCGCTGAGTCGAAGCCGAGCACCTCGACCGGGACCGAGGGGCCCGCGGTCGTCACATGCTCGCCAAGCTCGTTGATCATGGCGCGCACGCGGCCATAGGCCGAGCCCGCCACCACCAGATCGCCGAGATGCAGAGTGCCGCGCTGGATCAGCGCCGTGCCGACCGGGCCGCGCCCGCGCTCGAGCTTGGCCTCGACGATCACGCCTTCGGCGGCGCGCTCGGGATTGGCGTTAAGCTCAAGCACCTCGGCTTGCAGCGCGATCGCCTCGAGCAGTCTGTCGAGACCGATCTTCTTCAGCGCCGAGACCTCGACCTCGAGCGTGTCGCCGCCCAGCGTCTCGACTACGATCTCGTGGCTGAGCAGCTCGGTGCGCACGCGCTGCGGGTCGGCGCCTTGCTTGTCGATCTTGTTGATGGCGACGATCATCGGCACGCCGGCAGCCTTGGCGTGATTGATGGCCTCGATCGTCTGCGGCTTCACCCCGTCGTCGGCGGCGACCACCAGCACGACGATGTCGGTGACCTGGGCGCCGCGCTGGCGCATGGCGGTGAACGCCTCGTGGCCCGGCGTGTCGATAAAGGTGACCTTGTGCCCGAGCGGCGTCACGACCTGATAGGCGCCGATATGCTGGGTGATGCCGCCGGCCTCTTGCGACACGACGTTGGTCGTGCGGATGGCGTCGAGCAGCGAGGTCTTGCCGTGATCGACATGGCCCATGATGGTGACGATCGGCGCGCGCGGCTGAAGGTCCTCGGCGTGATCTTCCTCGCCGATGAAGCCTTCCTCGACGTCGGCCTCCGACACGCGCCTGACGGTGTGCCCGAATTCCTCGGCGATCAGCTGGGCGGTATCGGCGTCGATCACGTCGGTGATCTTGCGCATCTCGCCGTCGCGCATCAGGAACTTGATGACGTCGACAGCGCGCTCGGCCATGCGGTTGGCGAGCTCCTGGATGGTGATGACTTCGGGAACGATGACCTCGCGCTGGATCTTGGCCTGCGCCTGGGGTCCGGTGATCTGCTTCTTCTGGCGCTCCTGGCGGCGCTTCAGCGAGGCAAGGCTCCGCTGGCGCTGCTCCTCGTCGAGCGCGTTGGTGATGGTGAGCCGGCCGCGAACGCGACGCTCCTCGCCGCGGCGCGGGGCCACCGGGCTTTTCTTATGGCGGGCGTCGGGGGTGCGGGCAGGCTCCTCGGGCTCCTCCTTCAGGAGGTGCTTGCGAACGGCTTCCTCGCCAACCTTGCGCGCCTTGGCCTCGGCCTCGTGGCGCTGGTCCTCCTTGACCTTGCGCTCGGCCGCGACCTTCTCCTCTGACTCCTCTTTGACCCGAATGTCACGGGTCGCCACCTCGACGGCGGCTTGCTCTACGGCGCGCAACCGCTCGTCGGCGTCACGCTGGCGGGCGTCGTACAACGCCTTGGTGCGCGCATCCTTCTCCTCGTCGGAGAGCTGGCGCAGCACCTGGCCCTTGGAGCGCTGTTGAGCGGTCTCCTCGGCCTTGGGCTTCCGGGCGACCTCGGCAATTTGCGGCTTCGGCTCCGCCTCTTCGACCGGCTGCGGGGTGGGGGTCGAGCCGATCGCCCGGCGCTTCTTCTTCTCCACCAGAACGGACTTCGAGCGTCCATGGCTGAAGCTCTGGCGCACATGGCCGGACTCAACCGTCCGACGCACGTTGAGCGTCATCTTGCTCCCGCCTCGCGCGCCCTTGCCTTCAGTCTCGTTCGTCTCACTCATTCCTTGTCCGTTTCCGATCCATTCCGGGTTGCGAATGCAACACTACCGTTGCGGTAGCGCTCTAAGCGCGAGGCTGCCGCGAGAAATCTGAGAGCCGCTCCGCCCTGGATTAGGGCAGCATGTATCACATTTGTCCGGCCCGATGCCAAACCCAATTCGTCCGTGGTGAAGACGCGAACCGCCGGCACCGGCGTTTCGGCCCCCATTCCGCGAAATTTGCCGTCAAGCTTGCGGCAGCCGTCGTCCGCCGCCTCGCGGGCATGGACCAGGGCCAAGACGCGGCCCCTGCCGATTGCGTCCTCGACCTTGGCGGCGCCGAAAACCACCTCTCCGGCCTTGTTGGTGAGCCCAAGCGCGCCCAGCGCGGCGTCGGCGAGCAGGCGGTCGACCGTGTCGGCAAGCCCTTCCGGCACCTTGGCTTCGGCCTTGAGCGACCGGGCGAAGACCTTGCGCTTGACGGCCTCGGCGACGCTGTCATGCGCAGCGGTCAGCCACACGCCCCGGCCCGGCAGCTTCTCCTTGAGATCCGGAACGATCGTTCCGTCGGGTCCAAGCACGAAGCGCAGCAGCTCGTCCTTGGGGCGGGTGGCGCGCGTCAGAGCACAGCGGCGGATCGGCTCCGCCGCCTCGCTATCGTGCTCTCGCTCCGCCGCCTCTTGCCGCAAGATTTATGTCTCCCGCCCGCCTCATGCCGCGCCGTCAGACGGCTGCTCGGCCGCTTCGGCGCCGTCAGCGGCGGCCTCGTCGGGCAGGGTCTCCTCGGCCGGCTTGAGCGCGGCCTCCTCGATCCAGCCGGCCTTCACCCGCGCGTCGAGGATCAGCTTCTCGACCCGCTCCCGGCTGAGCTTGAAGCCGGCCAGGATGCCATCGTGATGGATGGTCTCCTTGTCCTTGCGCTCGCTCCAGCCGGCGAGATCGTCGGTGGCGCAATCGGCCACGTCCTCGACCGTCTTGATGTTGTTCTCGCCGAACGCGACCAGCATCGCGGTGGTCACGCCCGGGATCTCGGTGATCTCGTCGGCGACGCCGAGCGTCTTGCGCTTGGCGTCGAGCTCGGCCTCGATCTTCTCGAGGTGCTCGCGCGCGCGGGTCTGAATCTCGGCCGCGGTGTTCTCATCGAAGCCCTCGATCGAGGCGATCTCCGACGGCTCGACGAAGGCCACTTCCTCGACCGAGGAGAAACCTTCGGAGGCGAGCAGCTGGGCGATCACCTCGTCGACGTCGAGCGCCTCCATGAAGGTCGACGAACGCTCGGCGAATTCGGCCTGGCGCCGCTCCGATTCAGAGGCCTCAGTCATGATGTCGATGTCCCACCCGGTGAGTTGTGAAGCGAGCCGCACATTCTGGCCCTTGCGGCCGATGGCGAGCGACAATTGCTGGTCGGGCACC
The DNA here is from genome assembly GCA_963791255.1 of uncultured Alphaproteobacteria bacterium. Lineage (GTDB taxonomy): Bacteria > Pseudomonadota > Alphaproteobacteria > Rhizobiales > Methyloligellaceae > Methyloceanibacter. Next base: position 199,259 of record CAWBSA010000009.1, read on the forward strand.
ACCACCTCGATGCGCTCGGCGTCCTCGTCGAGCACGACCTTGACCACCTCGGCCGGCGCCAGGGCGTTGACGATGAAGGTGGCGGCGTCGGGCGACCATTGAATGATGTCGATCTTCTCGCCCTGGAGCTCGTTGACCACCGCCTGGACGCGACTGCCGCGCATGCCGACGCAGGCGCCGACCGGATCGATCGAAGCGTCGCGCGACACGACCGCGATCTTGGCGCGGCTGCCGGGATCGCGCGCCACCGACTTGATGGTGACGATGCCCTCATAGACCTCGGGCACTTCCTGGGCGAACAGCTTGGCCATGAACTCGGGATGGGTGCGCGACAGGAAGATCTGCGGGCCCCTCTGCTCGCGGCGCACGTCATAGACATAGGCGCGGATGCGGTCGCCATAGCGGAAATTCTCGCGCGGCAGCGTCTCGTCGCGCCTGACGATCGCCTCGGCGCGGCCGAGATCGACCACCACGTTGCCGTACTCGACACGCTTGACGATGCCGTTCACGATCTCGCCGACGCGGTCCTTGTATTCGTCATATTGACGCTCGCGCTCGGCCTCGCGCACCTTCTGCACGATCACCTGCTTGGCGTTCTGCGCGGCGACGCGGCCGAAATCGAGCGGGGGCAGGGGCTCGGCGATGAAGTCGCCGACTTGCGCCGCCGGGTTCCGCCGGCGCGCCTCCTCGAGCGATATCTGGGTCGCTTCCATGGTGACCGTCTCCACCGCTTCGAGCAGGCGCGCGAGCCTGATCTCGCCGGTCTTGGGATCGACCTCGGCTCTGATCTCGTTCTCGCTGCCGTAGCGGGACTTGGCCGCCTTCTGGATCGCATCCTCCATGGCGCTGATCACCACCTGGCGGTCGATCGACTTCTCGCGCGCGACCGCGTCAGCGATCTGCAGGAGCTCCAGCCTGTTGGCGCTTACGCCTGCCTGAGCCATCGTGTCGTCCTCCAATCCTTGTCCGTTTGCTGGGCGGCGCTTGGTGCGCGCGCCCGCGTCAAATTCACTTAAGCGGGCTTCTTGCCCGAAAGGTCGCCCTTGAGGCCTGTGACATCGGCCACGAGCTTGGCCTCGCTGATGAGCGCGAAGGGAAGGCCGATCGTCACCGGCTCGTCCTTGCCTTCGAGCTCGATTCTGAGCCGCGCCTCGTCCTTCGCCACGCCCTCGATCACGCCCTTGAACCGCTTCCGCCCGTCAACCAGCTCCTTCAGCTCTACCTTCGCTTCATGACCCGCCCATAACGCGAAGTCGCTCGGGCGGACCAGAGGCCGGTCGATCCCGGGCGAGGAGACCTCGAGCCGGTAGCCCCCGGGCATCGGATCGTAGGCGTCGAGCACCGGCGACAGCCGCCGGCTGATCGTGGCGCAATCCTCGACCGTCATGCCGCCTTGCGGGCGTTCGGCCATGATCTGCACCGTGCCGCCGTCGCGGCCCGAGACCTTGACCCTGACGAGCCGATAGCCAAGCTCATCGAGCACCGGCTCGGCGAGCTCGGCGATCGATCGCGCCGGTCCCGTCTCTTGCACGAAGCGGCGGTCGGCGTTCGCTGAGCGGCTCGACATTTATGCGTAAGGCCCTGACAGGGAGCCGCCGAAGGAGGCGCTTGACCTAATAAAAAGGAGCGGGCGAAAGGCCCACTCCTGATCAAATCCAATCATGAGTTCAAGGCGCAATATACGAGCTTTTTCCGCGGTTTCAAGCGCCGTTCTGGCCTTTGGAGGGGCAATTAGGGGCTGCCCATCACCTGTTTGGCCATGCGCTCGAAGTCGTCGATGCGCGCATAAGAGAGCGCGCAGAGGCAGGACGAGTAGTTGCCGCCGATCGCCGTGCCACCAAAGGCCAGATTGTCTTCGAGCGTGCAATTCGCGTCGCGGAAAGTGATCCAGTATTTTTGCGAGGCCTTGAGGTCCTCAAGATGCGTGTCGGCGGGCTGGCCCATGTCCTTAGCCGCGGCGCGGATCTTGTCTTGCAGCACCTTATAGGCATGGTTCAGCGCGGCATCGGCCTTGTCGGCGGCGCGGGCTACGCACGCCTTGTATTCGGGGTTCGAGTGCGTCTGGTCCTCGCAGGTCTGATAGCAGGCGGCGATAATGTCGGTCCCTGCCGAAGCCGCCGCGGGAACCAGCAGGATCGCCAAAGCCAGCAGCGCGCGCATACTCATCTCCCGGTTAGATCCGCCTGAAGGTCAAATAGACAGGCTTCCGGCCCTCGCTCAAGGCCTTACGCTCGTAGCGCGTCTCGGGCCAGTCGGCGCCACGCTCCTTCCAGTCGCCGGCCCGCTCGGCCAGCCAGGCAAAGGCGCCGCTCTTGCCCATGAGGTGAAGTGTCTGCGCCGCGTAATCGCCGCTGTCGCTCGCAAATCTGAGCTCCCCACCAGCCACGAGCACCCGCGCGAACGCGCTGACCGTCTCAGCCGAGATGAGCCGCCGCTTCAGCTGCCGCTTCTTGGGCCACGGATCTGGAAACAGGACGAAGACGCGCGCGATCGAGCGGTCCGGCAGCCAGGCGAGCACGTCGCGGGCATCGCCGTCATGGACGCTGATGGTGGCAATGAAGCGGGCCTCGATCGCGCCGAGCAGGGTCCCCATGCCGTTGACGAACGGCTCGCAGCCGATGAAGCCGATGTCTCTATTGTGCTCGGCCTGCCAGAGAATGTGCTCGCCTGAGCCGAAGCCGATTTCGAGCCACACCTCGCGCACCTTGACGGCGAAGAGGTCGCCCAAGCTTGCCGGAGGGGGCGTCCGAACATCGAGGCGAAGGCGCGGCAACAGCTCCCTAAGCAGAGCCTCCTTCCGCGCGCTCAAGGGCTTACCCTTGCGCCTGCCATAGGACCTGAGCGGCCTCGGTCCCTCCGCCTCTCCCCGGCCATCCGGCAATGCGTTAAACTCCCATGCACCCGGCGGATCGTTCATGCGGACTGAGCGTTAGTCCAACAATTGACCGTCGCGTTTATAGAGGAGGAGAAGCCGTGCTGCACCGTTGGCGTTGGGTTTTGCTCTTTGGTCTCGCTGCGCTCTTGTGCGGCCAGACTGCGACTTGGTCGGCCGATCAGTCGCCGTTGCTGCTTCACGTGACCAAGAAGACCGTCATCGACAAGAGTTGCATCATGATGTGCGACCAATGGGGCGATCACGGCTGCCTGAAATGGGTCATGCGCTGTAAAGGCGACCCCGGCTATCCGAAAGGATTGAGCGTTGCACAATAGGCGTGCGTTGGCGCCAGCGCTTCGCGCCGCCGTCTCGTTGTCGGACGATAAGGCTCTTGGGCTCGAACTGATCTACGTCAGCTCGGCGCGGATCGGCTCGACCAGGTCGAGCTTCTCCCACGAGAAGCCGCCGTCATTGTCGGGCTGCCGGCCGAAATGCCCGTATGACGAGGTCCGCTCGTAGATCGGCCGCGCCAAGCCAAGATGCTCCCTGATGCCGCGCGGGCTCAGATCCATCACTTGGCGCAGTGCATTCTCGAGCTTGTCCTCGGCGATCTGGCCGGTGCCGTGCAGGTCGACATAAAGAGAGAGCGGCTGCGACACGCCGATGGCATAGGCGATCTGGAGCGTGCAGCGGTCGGCGAGCCCGGCCGCCACGACATTCTTGGCGAGATAGCGCGCGGCATAGGCCGCCGAGCGGTCGACCTTGGTCGGGTCTTTGCCGGAGAAGGCGCCGCCGCCGTGCGGCGCGGCCCCGCCATAAGTATCGACGATGATCTTGCGCCCGGTGACGCCGGCATCGCCGTCGGGTCCGCCGATGACGAAGCGGCCGGTCGGGTTGACGTAGAATTTGGTGTGGCCGTTGACCCAGCCCTTCGGCATCACGTCGTCGGTGACGCTCCGCACGATCTCGGTGATCCGCTCCTGGCTTACGTCTTCGCCATGCTGGGTGGAGACCACGATGGCGTCGGCGCGCACCGGCTTGCCGTCCTCGTAAGCGAGCGTCACCTGGCTCTTGGCGTCGGGCCCGAGCTCGGGCGTCCGCCCGGTATGCCTCGCCTTGGCCATCTCATGCAGGATACGGTGGGCGTAGAAGATCGGCGCTGGCATCAGCGGCTCGGTCTCGCGGCAGGCATAGCCGAACATGATCCCCTGATCGCCCGCGCCCTCGTCCTTGTTGGCGTCGGCATCGGCATCGACGCCGCGGGCGATGTCAGCCGACTGTTCGTGCACATAATATTGGAACTCGCAGCTCTTCCAGTGGAAGCCCTTCTGCTCGTAGCCGATCTCGCGCACGGCGCGGCGCGCTGCCTGTTCGATGATCTCCGGCGTCACGCTCTCGGGCCCACGCACCTCTCCCGCCATGACGATGCGGTTGGTGGTGACGAGCGTCTCGATGGCGACGCGCGAATATGGGTCGGCGGCAAGGTAAAGATCGACCACCGCGTCGGAGATGCGGTCGCAAACTTTGTCGGGATGACCCTCCGACACGGACTCACTGGTAAAGACGTAATTGGCGCGGGACACTTGGGCACCCTCTGTTGCGACGGAAGGCCAGGCGGTAGGACCGCCGCGGCCATTCTCGCAAACCACAGGGAGCGCGGCCGGTCAAGTCCACCGGTTCACAGTCTTTAGGCTTTAGGGAGCGCCTGAGCTCGCGCTTAGAGCCCGCACCAGGTCAACTACGCTTTTCCGCACTTTGGCGTCGCCGATCTTGACGAAGGCTCGATTGAGCTCAAGCCCTTCACGGCTGTTCAGGAATTCGAGAATGAAGGCCTCAGAGTCCGGCTCGGCCAAGCCGCGCACCGGATTGCCGTCGCCGCCGATATTCGGCGCCTCCTCGAAGAAGAACTGTACGGGTACATCGAGGATCTTCGAGATCTGGAACAGCCGGCTCGCGCCGACGCGGTTCACGCCCTTCTCGTATTTCTGAACCTGCTGGAAGGTCAGTCCCATGCTTTCGCCGAGGCGCTCTTGGCTCATGCCAAGCAGCATTCGACGCAGTCTCACCCGGCTTCCGACATGTTGATCAACCGGGTTAGGCTTTTTGCCTGCCATTCGCTCGCTCGTTAAGAGTCGTGTGAGTCATCGAGAATTAAAAAAGGAAGCTGACTCAATTTCTTGATGAAAGTGGTCCCCTTCGTCGGTCGTTCATAGGGGTGTGGTTTACGCCCGTCAAGCATGCTTCCGCCGCCAGAAACATTTCGACGCACTGATCTTAATCTATGGGCCGAATTGGTTGCACGCGACAGGCGAGCCAGCCGGCGAAGGCAAGCAAGATCACCGAAATTTCCATCCAAATTCCCGCCGTGACGAACAGCGTCGGCGGGCCCGCTTTGGGCAGTTCGGAATCGATTGCACCTTTCTCGCCGAGACCGATCTCGGCGAGAATTCGCCCGTATGGATCGATCATCGCCGAGATTCCGGTATTGGCGGCGCGGACCACCGGCAGACCCTGTTCGACGGCGCGAACTCGTGCCTGATGGAAGTGCTGATAGGGCCCCGCGCTCGATCCGAACCACGCGTCATTGGTGACGTTAAGCATCCAGCCGGGTCGCGCCGAGCTTTCGACCACATCGTCGGGAAAGATGATCTCGTAGCAGATCAGCGGGCTGACCGGCGGCGCGCCGGGAACGGTGAGAAGGCGCGGGCCCGTCCCGGCCGAGAAGCCGCCGCGCACGCCGGTCAGCTGCATGACGCCCAAGCTCTCGAGCGCGTCCTGGAACGGCAAATATTCGCCGAACGGGACGAGATGGATCTTGTCGTAGCCGTCGAGCACCTCGCCCTTGTCGTCGATCACCAGTAGGCTGTTGTAGATGTGCTCGGCGGTCACACCGCCTTGCGCGTCGCGGTCCTCGACGAGACGCGCCGAGCCCACGAGCAGCGAGGTGCCTTGGGGCAGCGCCTCGGCGATCGCCGCGCGCGCTTCTGACGAATCGGCGAGAAGGAACGGAACGGCAGTCTCCGGCCACACCACGATCGAGATGCCGTCAAGCCCTGACGCCCCCGACTTGGTGAGATCGAGATAGTCGGTGAAGATCTCGGCGCTGTTCTCGGGGCGCCACTTCTCGGCTTGATCGATATCGGCCTGCACGATCCTGACCCGGATGCCGGTGCCGGCGCTCGCGGCCGTTGCCAGCCTCCGCTCGCCCCACAAGCCGCCGATGCCGAGCGCGATGAAGAGAACGCCGGCGAGCCGGATCGTTCCGCGCGACCCCGCGTCCGGCGATCCGGCCGGCGCGAAGATCGCCGCGGGGCTCACGAACAGCAGCACGGCGAGCAGGCTCAGCGCGTACACGCCGAACAGCGAGGCGAGCTGCATCATCCCGCCGCTGCCGAGCGGGGCGTAGCCGACCAGGTTCCATGGGAACCCGGTCAGCACGTGGCCGCGCGCATATTCGGTGAGGCCGAAGGCGATGGCGAGAGCGAATGCCCGGCCGGTTCCCGGCCGCCACATCAGCATGGCGAGCGCCAAAGCCGCGACGAAGAACAGCGCCATGCCGGCGGGGAGCGCGGTCATGACGAACGGGATTAGCCAGCCATGCCGCCAAGGCTCGACCAGGAAGGCCTCCGCGACCCAATAGAGACCTGCGAGAAAATATCCGAAACCAAACCAGAACCCGACCAGGCTCGCGCATTTCAGTCGCGGCGCGAGGCTGGTGTGGTCGCGATAGCAGCCGTCGAGCAGCCAGACCAAAGGCCCGAAGGTGAGGAACAGCACCGGCCAGAGATGGAACGGGGCGAAGGCGAGCACCGACATCGCGCCTAGCAGGACGGCAAAGATCGCGCGACGCCACCCGCTGAGGCTCGCGACCCAAGTTGCGGCGCGGGTCATGCCGACGCCAATCTATGGCGATCCGCTCCCTCCTTGTGGGGGAGCACGCTCGCGCCATTCGCGCGAGCGTAGGAGGGTATGCCACGCGTCTCTTTGGAACCCCCCTCCCTATCCCTCCCCCACAACGGAGGAGGGGAGAGTGCGCGGCGAGGCTCCATTAGCCTTTTTGACTCTCGGGATTTGCTGAGCCGCCTTCGGCGTCGCCCGGCTCCGGCGGGATATGGATGCGGAGTTTCTTGATGCGGCGCGGATCGGCCTCGAGCACCTCGAACTCAATGCCGCTCGGATGGCGTACCAGCTCGCCGCGGGAGGGAATGCGCCCGGCGATGGAGAACACCAGCCCGCCGAGCGTGTCGATGTCCTCCTCCTGCTCCTCTGAGATCAGCTCGCGCCCGAGATGCTTCTCGAGCTCATCGACCGGGATGCGCGCGTCGGCGACGAGTCCGAGCCTTGGATCGGTGCGGATCATCGGTTCGTCCTCGACGTCGTGCTCGTCGGCGATGTCGCCGACCACCTCCTCGATCAAGTCCTCGATCGAAACCAGCCCGTCAGTGCCGCCATATTCGTCGACCACGAGGGCCAGATGCAGCTGCGTCAACTGCATCTTGAGCAGGAGATCGAGCACCGCCATCGAGGCCGGCACGTAGAGGATCTGGCGCGTGATGCTGATCGAGGCGACGCTCCGCGCGAGGTCGACCTTGCCGAGATCGATCCGCGTCTCATCGCCGGCCTCGGCCGCGGTCGTGATCCACGACATCAGATCGCGGATATGGATCATGCCGCGCGGGTCGTCGAGCGTCTCGTGATAGACCGGCAGCCGCGAATGCTCGGCCTGACGGAACACGCGCATCAGCTCATCGATGGTGAGCGTGTCGTCAACGGCGATGATGTCGGCGCGCGGCACCATGACATCCTCGACCGTGAGCGTGCCGAAGTGGAGGATGCGCCGCAGCATGCTGCGCTCCTGGGCGCTCAACGCGTCGCTCTTGCTGCGGGTGAGCGCATCTTCGATCAGCTCGCGCAGATCCGGCTCCTCGCCCAGACCGAAGGTCTGGAGCAGGCGCTCGAACCAGGACACCTCCTCATCGGTTTGACGCGCTTCCTCCTTCGGAAGCTCGTCCTCGGCTATGGGGGTGTTGCTCATGGCGTTACCTCCGCGGGCCGCGCCACTTTATCCCCGGCATAAGGATCGGCGATGCCGAGCGAGGCGAGGGCCCGTCTTTCCAAAGTCTCCATCTGCTCGGCCTCGTCGTCCCGCATATGGTCGAGGCCCAGCAGATGGAGCACGCCGTGCACCACGAGGTGGGCGACGTGATCGGCGAACGCGATATTGGTCTCGCCGGCTTCCTTGAGCGTGGTGTCGTAGCCGAGCGCGACGTCGCCGAGAAGGCCGGGCTCGCTCACATCGGACGACGGCGTGTCGCTCGACGGAAACGACAGCACGTTGGTGGCGGCGTCCTTGCCGCGCCAGGTCGCGTTCAGCGCGCGCATCTCCGCATCGTCGGTGAGGAGGAGGCTGACCTCATAGGCGCCGGGCGAGGGGGGAGGCGCTGCGGCGAAGGCGGCACGGGCGGCGCGGGCGAGCGACGCGTCGGTCACGCCGGCGCCGCGCCACGCCGCGCCGTGACGCACGACCGCGACATCGAGGCGAGAGCTCGCGCCCGGCTTGACGTTCTTGCGACTAGGGCCACCGTCAGCCACGGCGCTCACCCTTCTGGGGCGCCAATTCGTAAGCATCGACGATCTTACCGACCAGCTCGCGGCGGACGACATCGGCGCGGGTGAAGGCGATGTGTTCGATCTCCTCGATGCCCTTGAGGATGGCGATCGCCTCGAGCAGGCCGGAGTCCTTGCCGGGCGGGAGGTCGACCTGGGTCGGGTCGCCGGTCACGATCATCTTGCTCTGGTCGCCGAGCCTGGTGAGGAACATCTTCATCTGCACGCTGGTGCAGTTCTGCGCCTCATCGAGAATGATCATGGCGTTGGACAGCGTGCGGCCGCGCATGAAGGCGAGTGGGGCGATCTCGATCGCGCCGGTGGCGAGCCCACGCTCGACCCGCTCGGGCGCCAGCACGTCGTAAAGCGCATCGTAGAGCGGCCGGAGATAGGGATCGACCTTCTCGCGCATGTCGCCCGGCAGGAAGCCGAGCCGCTCGCCGGCCTCGACCGCAGGCCGCGACAGGATCAGCCGGTCGCACTGGCCGCTCTCCAGGGCCGCGGCGGCGAAGGCGACGGCGAGATAGGTTTTGCCGGTGCCGGCCGGACCGGTGGCGAAGACAAGGTCGCTCCGCTTCAGCGCGGCGAGATAGGCGCTCTGCGCCAGCGTGCGTGCGGTGATGAGGCGCTTCCGCGTGCGGATCTGCTGCGCGTCGGGAAGCTCGACCTCTGGTCCGTCGCTCGTCGCGGGCACGACGGTCTTGGCATGGCGGATGGCACCGACCACCTCGCCGACGCCGATCATCTCGCCTTGCGCGAGCCTGCCGTAAAGCTGCTCCAGGACTGATTTCGCGGTGGCGCAGGAGGCTTCAGGGCCGCGCAGGCTGACCGCGTTGCCGTTGACCACCGCCTCGATGCCGAGACGGTCCTCGAGCACGGCGAGATTGGCGTCATAGTCGCCGAGGAGATCGCGCACGAGCCGCAGGTCGTCGAAGAATACGACGGTCGGCTCGCCACCACCATTGGCATGCGCAGCGGCAGAGCGCTTCGGTGCCGCTCCACGCCCCCGCGCCAATGATGCTTTCCTTCCGCTGGCCTTGGTCACACGGCCGCCCGAACTGGCTCGCGCCATGCAAACCCCAAATTAATGACACCGTGAAGACTGTTTGGGCCGGCGCCCTGGATGTCAACCTCGACGATCTCCCCGATCAGGCTCAGAGGTCCCTCCGCATGCACCGCCTGGAGATAAGGTGAACGCCCACCGATCTGTCCTGGTTTCCTGCCGGCGCTCTCGAACAGCACTTTAAGTCTGCGGCCGACCGTCGCCCGGTCGAATGCGTGGCGGTCCTGGTCGAGCAGGCTTTGCACGGCGTGGAGCCGCTCCAGCTTCACCGCTTCCGCCACCTGGCCGCCGAGCGTGGCGGCTCCGGTGCCGGGGCGCGCGCTATACTTAAATGAGAAGGCCTGGGCGAAGCGGGCGCGGGCGGCGAGCGCCATGGTCGCCGCGAAGTCCACATCGCTCTCGCCGGGAAAGCCCACGATAATATCGGTCGAGAGCGCGATGTCCGGGCGCGCCTCCCGCACCTTCGCGATCAGCGCCTCATAGTCTTCGGCCGTGTGCTTGCGGTTCATGGCGGTGAGGATGCGGTCGGAGCCCGACTGGAACGGGAGGTGCAGATAGGGCATCAGCTTCGGCTCATCGCCGAACAGACCGATCAGGGCATCGTCCATGTCGCGCGGATGGCTGGTGGTGAATCTCAGCCGCTCGATTCCCGGCACTCGCGCGAGACGCTTGAGCAGGCTCGCGAGCGACCATGATCGTCCCCCTTCGTCGGCCCCGTGATAGGAGTTGACGTTCTGCCCGAGCAGCGTGATCTCGCGCGCGCCGCTTGCGGCAAGCGAGGAGACCTCGGCGATGACCTCGGCCGGCGAGCGCGAGAACTCGGCGCCCCGCGTATAGGGCACGACGCAGAAGGTGCAGAATTTGTCGCAGCCTTCCTGCACGGTGACGAAGGCCGTCGGCTTCACCTTGGCTTTAGGCCGCTCAGGGAGATGGGCGAATTTGTCCTCGGCGGGGAACTCGGTGGCGGTGACGCTACGCCCCGTCGCGCTCGCCTCGGCCACCAGATCGGCGAGGCGGTGATAGCTCTGCGGCCCGACCACGATGTCGACTACCGGCGCCCGCGCCATGATCTCCTGCCCTTCGGCTTGCGCGACGCAGCCGGCTACCGCGATCATCGTCTCGCGGCCCCGGACTTTCCGCGCCTCCTTGACGAGGCGGGCTCGGCCGAGCTCGGAATAGACCTTCTCGGCGGCCTTCTCCCTGATGTGGCAGGTATTGAGGATGATGAGGTCGGCCTGGTCCTGGTCGGGCGTCAAGGCATAGCCAAGCGGAGCGAGCGCCTCGGCCATGCGCTCGGAGTCGTAGGCATTCATCTGGCAGCCGAAAGTCTTGATATGGAGCGTCTTGGACATTTTTTGCGGTGGGGGCTTGGCGCCCCCCTGTTTGTTGGGCACCGACGCCACTCTCGTCAAGGGCTGGACGCAAGTAATAAACGGCCACCCTACATTGCTTTAGGGGGGCGAAGCAGCTATCTACCCGACACATTAGATAGGGTATCGGCACTCTAGGTGATCTCGCAAAAGGCAAAATATGCTCTTCGCGCCCTTGTCGCGCTGGCGCGCGCCGGGGATTCCATGATGATCGGCGAGATCGCGGCGCAAGAGCGCATCCCCCGCAAATTCCTCGAGCAGATCCTCCTCGAGCTGAAGCGCCACGGCATCCTCATGAGCAAGCGGGGCAAGCTCGGCGGCTATGCTCTGCTGATGAGCGCCGACCAGATCACTTTCGGCCAGGTTTTGCGCATCCTCGACGGACCCCTGGCACCGTTGCCCTGCCTGAGCCGCATCGCCTATCGGCGCTGCCCGGATTGCCGCAACGAGGCGGATTGCGAGATCAGGCACGTGTTTGCCGGCGTTGCCAACTCCGCCCGCGAGGTTCTTGACCGCACCTCCATTGCCGACGCCATCGCTAGGCCGGAAAGCGCGCAAATCGGGGCCGTAGAGGCCGTCCGCTAGGCAACTCTTCTAATTCCACCCTAAGCGCACCCACTCTTGTGGAAACAATTGCTCCTGCCTGGGGGTTCTTTGGCAGGGGTGGCTTGCTCTGCCGAAAATTATGGTACGGCCCCCCCTTGATAAACACTACCAAATAGATAGAGTTTAGGGTGTTATCACCAAGGAGATCGAGCCATGAGACTTCGAAGCACCCTGGTCGCCGGCGCGGCCATCATCTTGACGACGCTGACAGCGAGCGCCGTCTTCGCCGACACCACCCTTCTCAACGTTTCCTACGATCCGACGCGTGAGCTCTATAAGGCGGTCAACGAGGCCTTCATCAAGGACTACAAGGCCAAGACCGGAGAGACAGTCGCGATCGAGCAGTCCCACGGCGGCTCAGGCAAGCAGGCTCGCGCCGTCGTCGATGGCCTCCAGGCCGACGTCGTGACGCTGGCGCTCGCCGCCGACATCGACCAGATCGCCAAGGTCGGCAAGATCAAGGCCGACTGGCAGAAGCGCCTTCCCCTCAATGCCTCGCCCTACACCTCGACCATCGTCTTCCTCGTGCGCAAGGGGAACCCCAAGGGCGTCAAGGACTGGGACGATCTGGTGAAGGACGGCATACAGGTCATCACGCCAAATCCGAAGACCTCCGGCGGCGCCCGCTGGAACTATCTCGCCGCCTGGGCCTATGCCGACCAGAAATACGGGCACAGCGAGGACAAGGATAAGGACTTCATCAAGAAGCTCTACGCCAACGTGCCGGTGCTCGACACGGGCGCGCGCGGCTCGACCACGACCTTCGCCCAGCGCGGCATCGGCGACGTCCTGCTCGCTTGGGAGAACGAGGCGTTCCTCGCGCTCGACGAGCTCGGCGCCGACAAGTTCGAGATCGTCGTGCCGTCGCTCTCCATCAAGGCCGAGCCGCCGGTCGCCGTCGTCGACGAGGTGGTCGACGCCAAGGGCACCCGCAAAGTGGCCGAGGCCTATCTCAACTTCCTCTATACGCCGGAGGCCCAGAAGATCATCGCCCACAACTATTATCGTCCCACCGACCCGAAGGCCGCCGATCCGAAGGATCTGGCGCGCTTCCCCGACCTGAAGCTCGTGACGATCGACGATCCGCTGTTCGGCGGGTGGACGCAGACGCAGGCCAAGCAGTTCGCTGACGGCGGCATCTTCGACCAGCTCTATCAGCCCAAGTCGACCAACTAGGCGGTCGACCAACACTTTGAGGAAAACGCCATGGCCGGCGCCCGCGGCCTTGCGTTGAAGAGACCGAGCGCCATCCCAGGTTTCGGGTTGGCGCTCGGTTTCACTTTGACGTATCTGAGCCTGATCGTTCTCATTCCGCTCGGCGGACTCGTGCTGAAGTCGGCAACTCTCGGGTTGTCCGGCTTCTTTGACGTTGTGACCGGTCCGCGCACGCTCGCGGCCTTGCGCTTGAGTTTCCTCACCGCTCTGATCGCAGCCGTCGTCAATGCGGTGTTCGGCGTGATCATCGCCTGGGTGCTGATCCGCTACCGCTTTCCCGGGCGCCGCCTGCTCGATGCCTTTGTCGATCTTCCATTCGCGCTGCCGACCGCCGTCGCCGGCATCGCGTTGACGGCGCTCTATGCGCCGAACGGTTGGATGGGCAGCTGGCTCGAGCCGCTTGGCATCAAGGTCGCCTACACGCCGATCGGCATCACCGTCGCGCTCGTCTTCATCGGCTTGCCGTTCGTGGTGCGCACCGTGCAGCCGGTGCTCGAAGAATTCGACCGCGAGCTCGAGGAAGCTTCGGCGACGCTCGGCGCGAGTCGCCGCCAGACCGTGTTCATGGTGATGCTGCCGACCCTGATGCCGGCGATCCTCACCGGCTTCGCGCTCGCTCTCGCCCGCGCCGTCGGCGAATACGGCTCGGTGATCTTCATCGCCGGCAACATGCCCTTCAAATCCGAGATCGCGCCGCTGCTCATCATCATTCGCCTCGAGGAGTTCAGCTACGCGCAGGCCGCCGCCATCGGCACGGCGATGCTGATAATCTCCTTTGCCATCCTGATGTTCGTGCATCTCGTGCAAGCTTGGAGCCGCAAGAGGTTTGGCCAATGACCGACGCAGCCATCGCGCCACTCCTCGTCTCGGCCCCGCGGCCGCAGGCCGTCACCACCGAGCAGCCGCTGGTCCGCTATGTCCTGATCGGCGTCGCAATCGTCTTCCTCGTCGTGTTCCTGTTCCTGCCGCTCGCCTCGGTGTTCGTCGAGGCGTTCAGCGCAGGTCTCGGCGCCTATTTCGCCGCGATCACCGAGCCCGATGCCGTCTCGGCCATCAAGCTCACTCTGCTCATCGCCGCGATCGCCGTTCCGGCCAATGTCGTGTTCGGCCTCGCCGCCTCCTGGACGATCGCCAAGTTCGAGTTCCCCGGCAAGAGCCTGCTGAACTCGCTGATCGATCTGCCGTTCTCCGTCTCGCCGGTGATCTCCGGCCTGATCTACGTGCTCCTGTTCGGCGCCCAGGGCTATTTCGGCACCTTCCTCAAGAGCGAGAACATCCAGATCATCTTCGCTCTGCCCGGCATGGTGCTTGCCACCATCTTCGTCACCTTCCCGTTCGTCGCGCGCGAGCTCGTGCCGCTGATGCAGGAGCAGGGCACGCAGGACGAGGAGGCCGCCTTGTCGCTCGGCGCCAGCGGCTGGAAGACCTTCTTCAAGGTGACGCTGCCCAATATCCGCTGGGCGCTGCTCTACGGCGTGGTGCTCTGCAACGCCCGCGCGATGGGTGAGTTCGGCGCGGTGTCGGTGGTGTCGGGCCATATCAGGGGCAAGACCAACACCATGCCGCTTCACGTCGAGATTCTCTACAACGAGTACAACTTCGCCGCGGCCTTCGCCGTCGCTTCGCTGCTCGCGCTCCTCGCCCTCGTCACGCTCGTCATAAAGGTCGCTCTGGAATGGCGCTATGCCGACCAGATCGCCGCGTCGCGCCGTCACTAGCCGTTAGGGAAAAAGCCATGGACGCTCGGGTGCAAGATGGGGTCAACTCCACCGGCGGCGCGTGGCCGCTGTCGTGGACGACGCGCTGGGAAAAGCCGATGCAGGTGACTGTCGAGAATGTCGTGCGCACCTACGGTGTGACGCCCGCGCTGCACGGCGTGTCGCTCGACATCGGCTCGGGCGAGCTCGTGGCGTTGCTCGGGCCCTCCGGCTCGGGCAAGACGACGTTGCTCCGCATCTTGGCCGGCCTCGATGTGCCGACCTCTGGCCGCGTGCTGTTCGACGGTGAGGACGCGCTCAAGCTCAGCGTGCAGCAGCGGAATGTCGGACTGGTGTTCCAGAGCTACGCGCTGTTCCGCCACATGAATGTGCTCGACAATATCGGTTTCGGCTTGCGGGTCCGTCCGGCATCGCGACGCCCAAGCCGCAAGGAGATCAAGCGCCGCGCGCTCGAGCTGCTCGATCTCGTGCAGCTCTCTGGACTGGAGAAGCGTTTCCCCGCCCAGCTCTCTGGCGGCCAGCGCCAACGCGTTGCTTTCGCCCGCGCGCTCGCCATCGAGCCGCGCGTGCTTCTGCTCGATGAGCCGTTCGGCGCGCTCGACGCCAAGGTCAGGCGCGACCTGCGCCGCTGGCTCCTCGAGATTCACAGCAAGACCGGGCACACCACGGTGTTCGTCACCCACGACCAGGAGGAGGCGCTCGAGCTTGCCGACCGCGTGGTGGTGATGAGCGAAGGCAAGATCGAGCAGATCGGCACGCCCGACGAGATTTACGACGAGCCGAACTCGCCCTTCGTGTTTTCCTTCATCGGCGAGTCAAGCTCGCTTCCGGTGCGCCTGCAGGATGGCAAGGTGTGGCTCGATGAGCGACCGCTCGACCTGCCGCAAGGCAGCCTTCCCTCGGGCCCCGCGCAGCTCTTCATGCGTCCTCACGACGTTGAGATCGTGGTCGATCCGGAGAATGCGCTGTGGGGGACGATTTCGACGCATCGGCGGCATGCGGGCGCCCGGCGCGTCGAGATGTCGGTTGGAGCAAATGGCAGCCGCGTCGAGATCGAGATCCCCGCCGATCTCCGGCTCGAGCTTGCGCGCGAGATTGCCTTTCTGCCGCGCCGCTACCGCCTGTTCCCGGCGCCGCAGCAAAGCTGATCGTCGCAGACTAGCACCACACCAAGACGAAGGCGGAAGTCGTCGGGCGCGACCGCGCCCTCACTCGAGCAGAAGCTTGAAATTCTCAGGAAGCACCACCGGCGCGATCTGCTCGAAGGTGCATTGCTTCGGCGCCTTGTCGGGACGGAAGCGGATCAGCTTGGTGCCGTGGCGGAAGCGGTCGCCGGTCACCTGATCGTAGCGCACCTCGACCACGAGCTTCGGCTTGAGCGGCTGCCATTCCGCCGACCGCTCGGTGCTCCAGCGGCTCGGCCCGCCGGGCGCGTTGCCGGTGAAACCGGGCGCTGCGATCAGAGCTTCGAGCACTTTGGTCAGCGCCGGCCGCTCCTCGTTGGTGATGGTCGAGGTGAAGCCGACATGATCGAGCTTGCCCTCTTGGTCGTAGAGCCCGAGCAGCAACGAGCCGACCTCGCGGCTGCCAGTGCCGTAGCGGAAACCCCCGACCACGCAGTCGGCCGTGCGCAGCCGCTTGACCTTGAGCATCGCCCGCTCGCCCGGGATATACGCCCGGTCGCTCCGCTTGGCGACGACCCCGTCAAGGGCGCCGCGCGCATCCTTGAGCCATTCGAGCGCCTCGTTGTGCTCGCGTGTATAGGGTGAGAGCTTGAGCTGCTTCGTCTCGCCGGCCTTCTTGTAGAACGCTTCGAGCGCGGTGCGGCGCTCGACGAGCGGCGTCTCGATCAGGCTGTTGCCTTTGGCATCGAGCAGCATGTCGAACAGGATGAGAATGGCGGGGGTTTCGGCGGCGAGCCTGGTGATGCGGCTCGCTGCGGGATGGATGCGCATCTGCAGCGCATCGAAGGAGAGCGTGTCGTCAACGGGAATTGCGAGCTCGCCATCCAGCACGAATTCGGGTAGTGGCAGGGTCTTCAGCATCGCCACGATCTCCGGAAAGTAGCGTGCGAGCGGCTTGCCGGATTTCGCTCTGAGCTCGACTTCCTTGCCGGCGCGATAAGCGAGGCAGCGGAAGCCGTCCCATTTGGGCTCGAATTGCCAGCCTTGGCCCTCGGGAAGCTCGCTGACGAGCTTGGCCTCCATCGGTTCGAGGCCGAGCGGCACGGCAAGCTTTGCGAGGGTGGGAGGAGCGGTCATGTCGAGCCCTATTGCAGGCGGACAACCACGCTGTCAGCGGCACCGGTCGCGTCCGTCACGGTGAGCCGCACGAAGCCCGGCCCGTCAGGCTCGAAGAACAGCGTCCGCGCCGATTTCTTGCCGGCGATCGGCATGCCGTTGAGCAGCACGTTGAGCGGCGGCGTGCCGCCGGTGATTTTGATGGCGATCGGGTCGGGCGCCGCTCCTGTCGCGCCCGACAGCTCGAGGCTCGCGCCATTCGGCGGGAACACGATCTGCACCCTGGGCGTCATGGCTTCGCCAGCGGCCTCGCGCGCGGCGAAGCGCCTGAGCGGCGGCGGTAGCTTGGCGGTGGTGGCGATCAGCGCGCCCTTCGGCGCCGGCGGCAGCGGCTGCAAGGACTGGCCGAGCCGCGCGAAGGCGTCGAACAGGATTGGCGCCGCGGTGACGCGCCCGGCAAGCCCAACCACCGGCGCGCCGTCGGGCCGTCCCGCCCACACCCCGATCGTGTGCTTGCCGTCGAAGCCGATCGCCCACGCGTCGCGATAGCCGTAGCTCGTGCCGGTCTTGAAAGCGATGCGCCCGCCGGCGGCGTTCTCAGGTGGCGGCGTACCGAGCAGGATGCTTCCGACATACCAGGCTGCGACCGGCTCGATCAGCCGCTTCGGCTGTGGCTGTGGCAACCCGAGCTGCTCCACCAGCGGCGCCACGGTGCCCTGCCGCGCGAGCCCGGCATAGAGCATGGTGAGGTCGGTCAGCCGCACGCCGACGCCGCCCAGCCCAAGCGCGAGGCTGGGCGCTTCGCCCTTCGGCAGCACGAGCGGGGCTCCGGCCTGCGCCAGCCGCGCGATGACCCGGCTCGGGCCGACCTCGTTGAGCACGGCGACGGCAGGGGTGTTCAGCGACTGTTGCAGAGCGCGCCGCACCGTGACGGTGCCCTGGAAGGTCAGGTCGAAATTCTCGGGCGAATAGCCGGAGAAGTGGATCGGCCGGTCCTCGATCAGCGTCTCGGGATGAATCAGCCCGTCCTCGAAGCCGATCCCGTAGATGAACGGCTTGAGCGCCGAGCCCGGCGAGCGCACGGCGCGGGTGAGATCGACCTGGCCGGCGCGGCGGAGATCGAAATAGTCGGGAGAGGCGACGCGCGCCAGCACCTCGCCGGTCGCGTTGTCGACCACGACGATGGCGACCGAGAGATCGGGGCCAAGACCATGCGCCCGCTCGCGGGCAAGCTTCTCCAGCGCTTTCTGCAGGATGCCATCGATGGTCAGATGGAGCACCCGCTCCTTCGGTGAGGCCGTGGTCGCCTCGTCGGCCGAATGTGGGGCGATGAGCGTCATGGGCTTCCGCTCGGTCGGCACGGGCTCTTCCTTGGCACGGGCAATCTCGCTTGGGCTATAGAGGCCGCGCCCGGCGATGCGGTCGAGCACGCGATCGCGCGCCCGCTTGGCTGCGGCGGGGAAGCGGTCTGGCCGGCGGAGCTCCGGCGATTGCGGCAGCGCGACCAGCAGCGCCGCCTCGCCGAGGGTGAGCCGCCGCGGCTCCTTGCCGAAATAGATGAGCGACGCTGCCCGCACGCCTTCGAGATTGCCGCCATAGGGCGCGAGCGTGAGATAGAGCGACAGGATATCGTCCTTGGACAACGCCCATTCGAGCTGCAACGCCCGCACCGCCTCATGCAGCTTGGCGTAGAGCGAGCGCTTCTCGCGCGGCTCGATCAGCCGGGCCACCTGCATGGTGAGCGTCGAGCCGCCCGAGACGATGCGGCCATGCGTGGCGAGCTGGTAGGCCGCGCGCAGCAAGGCGAGGGGGTCGACGCCGCGGTGATGGAAGAACCGCTTGTCCTCATAGGCGAGCAGCGCTTCGAGGAAGCGCGGATCGACATCCTTGCGCGTCGCCGGCAGCCGCCAGCGGCCCTCGCTGGTGAGATAGGCGCGGAGCAGCTTGCCGTCGCGATCGACCACGATGGTCGAGACTTCGAGATCGCGTCCGAGCGGCGCCGGGCCGAACGCCTGGAACAGCCCGGCCATGCCGCCGGCAAACGCCGCCACGATCCACACCATGGCGACCGCGGCGACGGCAATTCCACGCTGCCACGAATGGCGGCGGTTCCCCCTCTCCCCATTGGGGAGAGGGTTGGGGTGAGGGGGGTCGGGTGCCTGACTCGATTCAGAAATTCCCTCACACGGCACCTCTCCCCGCTGGGGAGAGCTGGCTTTTATCTCTGTGCTCATTTCGCCGGCGCGACCGTGACCTCTCCGGTTCCGGTGCGGCCGAAGCGGTCGGGACGATACATGTCCTCGACCACCGCCTGCGGCAGCACGTAGCTGCCGGGCGACACGGCGCGCACGATATAGGCGACCGAGAAGGTGGTGGCATCGCCGCTCCGCCGGTCGAATGCCGCGGCGAAGCGATCGTCGCGGAACTCGGTGAAGGACGGCGTGCCCGCATTCTCGATCCAGCTCAGCGTGCCGGTGTCGCCCGAGGAGACGAGCCGCGGATTGTCGATCTCAAATCCCGCCGGCACGTAGTCGATCAGCGACACGCGGGCGAATTGCGGTTGCGGCTCGGTGACCGTCAGCACCACGACGAAGCGGTCGTTCTGCTTGGCGTGGGTCGGGTCGGCGTCCTCGCCGGCCAGCGTGTGGAAGCTCCGCTCGATGCTGAAGCCGTGGTCTGCCGCGGGCTCCGGCGTCTTGGGCGCGCCGCTCACCGAGATCACGGCGTCGAGCGGCGTGTCGCCGCTATTGGTCACCGTGAGCGGGCTTGCCGCGAGCTCATCCTCGTCGAAGTCGCGATAGAGCGGACCCTGCTGGCCGCCGTCATTGACCGTGAGGCTGACGTTCTGCTTGCCGAGCGCGCGCGCGGCGAGCACGAGCCAGGCATTGTCCTGCGTCGAGGTGTAGGTCACGTGGTCGCGCGCCGTGTCGATGCTCTTGGTGGCGCTGACCAGGATGAGCTTCGGCGCGTCGCCTTCGGCGGCGAGCGTCACCACCGCGGCGGCGTCGCGCAGTGGCGAGCCATAATCGATGCGGCCGCCGTCGAAGCGCTGGTCCTTGGGCAGTGACGCGACCGCGGCGTCGAACGCCTTCTCCGCCCGCACCCGGTCGCCGAGCATGGCAAGCGCCGCGGCGATCTGCGCCTTGGCCGTCGCCGTGCCGAGATCGTCGAGCTTGACGTCGGCGATGTAGCGAACGTCGCCGACCGGCGCCATGCCGTTCCGCGCCAGCACGTAGAGCGCATAAGAGAGGGCGAGCCCGCCGTCGGTCGCGACGTCGGGGGCGGTGCTCACATAATTGCGCAAGCGGTCGAGCGCGAGCTTGAACTGATCGTCGGAGACCGAGAAGCTCCGCGCGCGGGCGCGGGTCAAAAAGTCGGTCACATAGGCATCGAGCCAGGCATCGTCGCCGCCCGGCGACCACAGCCCGAACGAGCCCTCAGAGCCCTGCCGTGCCAGCACGATCTCGATCGACTTGGCGATCCGCTCGTCAATGCTGCTGTCGACGGCAAGCTGTGCGTCGAGCGCGAGCTCGTTGACATAGAGCAGCGGCAGCGCGCGGCTGACGATCTGCTCGGTGCAGCCGAGCGGGTAGCGGTCGAGCGCCGCAAGCAAGCCCGCCACGTCGAGCGCCGCCGTCGGCGTCACCGACAGAGCGACCTTGCCGGTTCCGGGCACGAGGTCGCTGAACACATCGCTGGTCAGCGTGATGCTCTGGCCTGGATTGAGCGGCTTCACCGTGCGGCGCGCGAGGATCTGCGTCGCTGGCTTCACCGCGAGCGCGTATTGCCGCTCGATGGCAAAGCCGCCCGGGCCGGTGACCGAGACCGAGACCGAGCCGTCGCCAATGCCGGTCGCCGAGATCGGCAGGCTGACCCCGCCGCGCTTCTTGGCGTCGAGCGGCAAGGTCTTGTCCGGACCTTCGACGGTGAACGGACCATCGGTGGTGACGGCGATCTGATAATTGCCGGTCTCGCCCTCGACATTGTCGAGGTCGAGGCGGAGCGTGCTCTTGTCGCCCATCAACAGGAAGCGCGGCAGCGTGGCGATGACCACGACCGGATCGCGCACCACCACATCGGCGGAAGCGTGGCCGACCTTGTCGTTGCTCCAGGCGACCGCCATCACGCGCACGGTACCGGTGAAAGCGGGGATGGCGAAATTCACCTCCGCCGTCCCGTCGGCGCCGACGCTGACGATGCCTGAATAGAGCGCAAGCGGCGGCTGGGTCGGCGGACTGCCGTTCAGTTCGCCCTCGCCGCCGTCGCCGCCGGTCCTGATCTGGCCCTTGGTGCCCTGCATGCCGTCGATCAGCTGGCCGTAAAGGTCGCGGACCTCGGAGGAGAGCTTGCGCTGGCCGAGATAATACGTGTCGGGATCGGGCGCCTTGTAGTTGGTGAGGTTGAGGATGCCGACATCGACGGCAGACACGACCACGCGCGCCTCCTCGTTCGGCGCGAGCCCGCTGAACTTGATCGGCACGCGAAGCGTCGTCTCCGGCCGCACCAGCTCAGGCAGGTCCATGGCGACGCCGATGGTGTGGGCGGCCCTGTCGATGCCGAACCACTGCACGCCGATGGCGCGGCCCGGCATGCGCTTCGCCGCCTCGTCGAGCGGCCGCCTGAGCGTCGCGAGCACGTAGGCGCCGGTGCCCCAATCGTTGCCGACGGTGAGCGGAAGCTTGACGAGCCCAGGCTCGACGTCGGTCGTGGTGGTGGTGAGCAGCTTGTCGCCGATTACCGCGAGCGTGACCTTGCCCGCGCTCCGCGCGGTGACCGCGACCGTCATGCTGTCGCCGGGCTTGTACTCCTTCTTGTCGAGCGCGATCTCGAGCAGGTCGGGCGTGTCGGCCGAGGCCGCTGCGTACCAGCCCGAATCGAAGCCGTAGGTGGTCTCGGGACCTTGCGGGTCAGGGCTCGTCACTTCGAGCCGGTAGCGGCCCCAGGTCACCGGAACCGAGATCTTGCCGGTCTGGTCGGCGGCGAGATCGAGCGTGCCGTCGGCGACGCGGCGCGTCACCTTGACCGGCTCGTAGTTCCAATAGCCGTTCGAGCGGTACCACTGATATTTCGAACTCGATGCTGAGCAATTGCCATTTGAGACCGCTGCCAGCGATCTTCTTGCCGTCGGGCGCGACCATCGCGACCTCGAAATTGGCGGTGTCCTGATCGCCGAGCGCACTGCCGGAGAATAGCGGCTTGACGCCGATCATGTTGGTCGCCGGCACCACCGGGAGCTTCAGCTTGCGCTCGATCGCGCGGCCGCCAGGTTCGGCTAGCCTGACGGCGATATTCGCTTCGAGCGGCCGCGTCGTCGACGGCAGCTTGCCGATATCGACGGTGAAGCTTGCCTTGCCGTCGTCGTCGGTCTGCGGCAGGTCGGCGAGCGGGATGGCCTCGCTCGATACTTCGTCCTGGTCTCCCTCGTCCGGGGCATTGAGGCCGAACACATAGTCTTTGTAGCCCGGGCGCTCGGCGGCTCTTGCTACGGTGACCTCGCCCTCGATGTCGAGGCCCGCGGCCGGCGCGCCGTAGAGGAAGCGGCCGTCGAGATCGATCTTGGCCGGCGCGTCGGGCGATATGGTGGCCGCCGTGGTGGAGAGGTCAAATTCGAGCCGATCCGGCACGTAGTCCTCGACCAGGAAGCTCGCCTCGCCGATCGAGGCCTGTTTCGGGTCGGAATAGACCGCGACCCGCCAAGTGCCGGTCGGCGCCGATGAGATGATCGGCACGTTGAGCGAGCGGCCGCCAAGGCCCTGATCCGGCACCACCGCGCGGCGGTATTCGACGCCGTCGGGCCGCTGGACCACCATGGTCAGATCGACGTCGGGGACGGCGACGCCCGCGGCATTGCGGAGCAGCGTCGTCACGTAGACCGTCTCGCCGGTGCGGTAGACGCCGCGCTCGGTGAACACGAACGCATCGAGCGCGCCGGACGGCTCGCGCCCTGCGACGCCACGGTCTGTCAAGTCGAAGGCCGAGCTCGTCAAATTGAGGAAGGCGTAATCGCCGCCGTCGCCAGAGGCGACCAGCATGGCGGGCGCCTGACCGCCTTCGCCGCGGGCAAGCCCGGGCTCGAAGGCGACCGAGCCGTCGGCGCCGGTTTTCTTTACCGCGAGCACGTCGTTGTTGCGCGCGATCAGCCTGATCTCGACGTCACCGACCGCCGAGGTGGTGGCGAGCGAGTTGACGAAGGCGTGGATGCCGTCCGTGCCGGAGAACGCGGTCAGCCCGAGATCCGAGACGATGAACCACTGCGTGGCGCGCTCGCCGTAGTCCTCGCCGGCGGCGTTGGCGGGCTGGGCCGCGAGCAGATAGACGCCCGATTGCATGGCCGGAACCGCTTCGGTCACCGGAAAGGCCGTGGTGATGTCCTGGTTCAGCTCCTTCTCGACCTTGAGCTCGCCGGTCCACACCTTCTCGCCCTTCTGGTCGGCGATCTCGTCGAGCGAATAGCTCTGGAGATTGCGCTCGAACTCGTAGCCGAGCACGTTGTCGAGCAGGCTGCGGTCGCCGATGCGATAGATCGTGACCTTGAGCAGGTCGGTATTGACGCTGACGAGCGGGATGCCCTGCTGGCCGGTCTTGGGCAGCACATAGGCCTTGCCCGCGACCCTGACCGAGGGGCTCCGGTCGCGCACATAAATGGTGAACTCGGCGTCCTTGAGCAGCGCCTCGTCGACCGTCGAGGGCAACCCGGTGCGGAGCGTGATCGAATAAGTCTCGCCATGCTCCAGGCCTTCGACGCAGAGCTGCTGGTCGTCGACCGAGATGGCGGGCTTGTCCTGGCCCACTACCGCGACGAACGGCGCGAAGTCGGTGCGCTTGGGCAAGCTCTCCGAGAACTGGAAGCACGCGCGCGGCGAGGCGGAATCAGAGTCGACGCTGAAATTGGCGACGCGGAAGCCGTATTTCTCGCGCAGCGACGCGTAGGTCGCGCGCAAGTCCGGCGTCTCGTCGATCGCGAGCGCGATCTTGAGCACGTTCAGCACCGGGCGCCATTGGTCGCGCTTGCCGTACGCATTGGCGAGCGTGACCAGCGCCGCCACCTCGTCCTTGGCGTTGGTCGCGCGCTGGTAGGAGACATAGGCTGCCGTGGTCGCGTTCTCGAAGCGGGTCGAGCCGTCGTCCTCGTCGGTGACCGGAATTTTGAGCCAGATATCGGCGAGCCGTCGCCACGCTGCCGCATCGGTCGGGGCGACCGTAACGATCTGCGTGTAAACGTCGGCGGCGCCGGCCAAGTCTTGCGCCTTGAGCAGCGTGTCGCCTTGCTGCTTCAGCTTGATGAGCGGCTTGTCGACGGTGCCGGCCTGATCCTTGAGGTCGGCCTCGAGCGTTATCGCCGCGTCGTCGAGCGCATCGTCTTGGTAGGTTTTCTTGGCGGCTTCGGTGGGGGTGGCAAGGACAACGAACAGCGCGGCAACGAGGCCGGCGCGTAACCATGCGGACATTGTTTCCTCCGGGGGTCCCGCCTCGGCAGACGGGTGCAACGCCCTATCGTAATCGAGCCTCGTGACGGAAACCAGAGGCCGATCTACCTTAATCGGCAAAGGGCGGAAGGCGAGGCCAGGCTTGGAGTTCCGCCGCCTTGCGGGCCGCTGCATGCAGAGCGCAAGCCCGGCAAGACGCGGACGCCGCAACGCCTGACCCATGCGCAAACTGCTTAACCAGCGCTCTCGATCTCGCGCGCGAGCTTGGCGAGCTCGCCGCGCACCCATTCATGGCACTCGTCGCGGTCATAGCTCGAATGCCAGAGCAGCCTCAACGGAAAGGCGATCGGGTTGAATGGCTGGTGAATGCGGATCACCCCGAATTGCTGCTCGAGGATCGACGCAAGCGAGGCGGGCAGCGTCAGCAGCGCATCGCTGTTCAGCGCGAGCAGGAGTCCGACCAACACCGATGACACGCGCGCGGCGATGCCGCAGCTCAGCCTTTCGGCGGCGAGCGTGCGGTCGATGAGCTCGATCGAAGGAAGCGAGTCCACCTGGATATGGTCTGCGTCGGCGAACATCCCGGTCTTGGGTCTTCGCCGTGCGAGGGGATGGCCTGGGCGGGCGAGTGTAACGAGCTTGTCGTCGAACAGCTTGAGCATGCGGATGTCGGGCGCCTGCACCGGCACGCCTTCGATGTCGATCACGAAGTGGCAACGGCCGCTGCGCAGCGCCTCGGTGTTCTCCTCGCGATGCGGTGGCATCCACCCGGCGCGTACGCTCGGCGCCAGTTGCGCGAGGCGCTGGCGGAGCGGCTGCACCAGGATCAGCTCGCCGGCCTCGCTCGCGGCGACGGCGAAATCGCGCGACGCCAGCGACGGATCGAACGGCTTGCTTGGCCGAAGCAGGCTTTCCATGCCGGCGAGGATGACGTGCACGGTCGGCGCAAGCTCAAGCGCCTTGGCCGTCGGCACCAGCTTCTGCCCGGCGCGCACGAACAGGTCGTCGGCAAAGATCTCGCGGAGCTTGGCGAGCGCATGGCTGATGGCGGAGGCGCTGCGGCCCAGCCGTTCCGCGGCGCGGGTCACGCTCGCATCGACGAGAAGCGCGTCGAGCGTCACCAGGAGATTGGCGTCGACTTCCTTTAAGTGCATTGCGTGCAAGTATTCTGCTGAGAAAAGTTCACTTCATGCATGTTAGCCGCCGGGCTAGTGTTTTGACAAGACACTTGGCCGCCCAGCCCGGGTGTCTGGAGCGCCCAAGCGAAAGCGCGGGAGCTTCCTCATCTCAGCCTTGCGGCGGTCCGAAGGCTCACGCCGGAGGACCGTCGCAATTTCATGTTTGATGGGAGAATTGCCGGGCAAGTCTGGGGCCTTGGGCTGATTGCCCTCGACCTTGTTACGCATAAGGGGTGCAGATGTTTCGAGGATTTTTGATTGCCAGCTCGGTCGCCGCGGTCGTGATCGGCTCTTGCGTGTCCCTATCGCCGGCGATCGCCGAGTCCGCGCCGAAGGACGTACTCAAGACCTATGCCGACATCGCGCAAGCCGGCTATACCGACTCGACCGACACCGCGCGCACGCTGAAGCTCGCGATCGATGCCTTTCTCGCTCACCCGACCGAGGACAGTCTCCGCGCCGCTCGCGCCGCCTGGATCGCCGCGCGCATCCCCTATATGCAGACAGAGGCGTTCCGCTTCGGCAACTCGATCGTCGACGATTGGGAGGGGCGGGTGAACTCCTGGCCGCTCGACGAGGGTCTGATCGATTATGTGGCGTCGTCCTACGGCACCGAGTCCGCCGAGAACGAGCTCTATACGGCCAACGTCATCGCCAACAAATCGCTAACCATCGGCGGCAAGAAGCTCGACACCTCCAAGATCACCAAGGAGCTTCTCGCCAGCAAGCTGCAAGAGGCCGGCGGTATCGAGGCCAACGTGGCGACCGGCTACCATGCGGTGGAATTCCTGCTGTGGGGCCAGGACCTTAACGGCACTAGCCCGGGCAACGGCAATCGCCAAGCCACCGATTACGACATCAAGAAATGCACCAACGGCAATTGCGCGCGCCGCGCCGAATATCTCCGCGCCGCGACCGATCTGCTGGTGGACGACCTTGCCTGGATGGCGGCGCAATGGGCGCCCGGCGGCGAGGCGCGCAAGAAGGTCACGGATGGAAGCGACGAGGCGGGCCTGACCGCGATCATGACCGGGCTCGGCAGCCTGTCCTACGGCGAGCTTGCCGGCGAGCGCATGAAGCTCGGGCTGATGATCCACGATCCCGAGGAGGAGCACGACTGCTTTTCCGACAACACCCACGCCTCACACTTCTTCGACGCGCTCGGCATCCGCAATGTCTATCTCGGCACCTATCGCCGCGCCGATCGCAGCATCGTGACGGGTCCGAGCATCTCGGACCTGGTCAAGGCGAAGTCGCCTGAGGTTGATGAAGAGGTGCGCGCCAAGCTTGACGCCACCATGAACGCGACGAACACGCTCTATCTCCGCGCGCTGACCACCGAGTCCTACGACCAGATGATCGGCGAAGGGAATGACGAGGGCAACGCCGTGGTGCAGCACGCCATCGACGCGCTGCTCGACCAGACCAAGTCGCTCGAGCGCGCCGTGGCGACCCTCGACCTGAAGTCGATCAAGTTCGAAGGCTCAGACAGCCTGGACAATCCGACGAAGGTGGAATCTGGCAGCAAGGCCGCGAGCGGCGGCTAACGTTGGCGGCGTCGTGTCGAGCGCGGTCTAATGAGGTTGGGATTTGACAGGAAAGGCGCTGGCGGGCCATACGTTATAACATAACAGACTGGGCATTGTTGGAACTGTAGTAAAATGCAAAAGCTTTGGGGGCTGCAACAATGTCCATTTGGCGGATCGCGTTTAGCGACCTTGCACGACAATTATCCTCGATCAGGCGGCTCGGATCGAATTGGCTGAAGGCGGTCGGCGCCGCCTCGCTGGTCGCCGCCGCGCTCCTTTCCCATCCGACCGCGGCCAAAGCCGATTGCGAGGTGACCGACACCGGCATCCCCGACGATGTCGCTTTCAAGCTCGATCCCGGCGGTCTCCGCCAGGGGCTCGCCAAGGGCGGCATCATGGTCAGCGGCACCTATTACGGCGAGTCGTTCGGCAATTGGGGTGGCTTCAACCAGGGCGTCACCTATGACGGCGTGCTCGACATGCACCTCGATGCCGACATGAGAAAGCTCGGCCTGTGGAAGGGACTTTGCTTCCACATGAGCGCCTTCCAGATCCACGGTCACAGCATCACCGCCGACAATATCGGCGCGTTGATGCCGGTCTCCAATCTGGAGGCAACGCCCGCCACCCGCCTTGACGAGATGTATCTCGAGCAGCACTTCTTCAACGATCGTCTCACCGTCAAAGTTGGTCAGCTCGCCGCAGACACGGAATTCATCCTCTCCGAAAGCTATTCATACTTTTTGAATGGCACTTGGGGCTGGCCCTCGATTGCCGCGGCCGACATGCCGAGCGGCGGACCCGCTTATCCGTTGGCGACGCCGGGCGTCCTCGTATCGATTAAGCCCACCGATCAACTGAAGCTTATGGTTGGGGTCTACAACGGCGATCCCGCCGACCCCAATTGCCCTGACCCAAACCCCCAGGTCTGCAACAGCGATGGGCTCAATTTCAATCTCGACAGCCCTGCTCTTATGATGATTGAGGGTAGATACAAATACAATCAAAGCGGACAGCTGCCGGGAGTGCTAAAGATTGGTGGCTGGAATCATTTTGGGTCCTTCCCCGACCAGCGCTTCGATTCGGGCGACCTGCCGATTGCGGCGACAGGAAATTCCGGGCGGCCCATCGACGGCGACTGGGCGATTTACGGCATCATCGACCAGCTGATTTGGCGCTTGCCCGGCAGTGAAGACCCAAAGGGCGTTGGTGTATTTGGGCGTGTGATGGGGGCACCGTCGGCCCAGAATCTCGTCGACTTCTATGCTGAGGGCGGGATCACCTTTACCGGAATGGTTCCGAATCGGGGCGACGACGCCATCGGCATTGGTTTTGCCTATACCGGCATTTCGAACCGGGTCCGCGGCTTCGATAGCGATTCAGGCCTGTCCGTTCTTCAGAACTACGAGGCAGTTTTGGAAGTCTGCTACACCGCTCAACTCAAGCCCGGCTGGATCCTACAGCCGGACTTTCAGTACTTCTGGCAGCCAGGGGGCAATGTGCCCGGTGTCTCGGACGCGACGGTTTTGGGGGCGCGCACCACTATCAGTTTCTGACGAAGGACGAGTGCAGTTACCCCATTCCAGATTTGACGAACGCGTAGCAGAGCTGCCGACGAAAGCATCGCCGAGGCGGGCGCTTCACCCCCTCATATGCGCGATTGCCTTCGGGGCGGCTCTGCCGCTTGTCGTTGGCGCGTGGCAGACCTACGGCGCCGATGCCGACGCCGCGCTCGGCAGCTTGCTCGCGCCGACTACCGACTTCACCAAGCTCGAAGACGGCGAGGCCAAGCCCGGCGGCGGCGCCACCTCGCGCGCCTCGACCGACACGCCGAACGCCTTCTCGGCGTCGTCCGGCAACATGGATTTCAAGCGCGAGCTCGACTTCAAGGTCGGAAACGGCATCTTCCGCAAGAACTGGGTCTCGGCGCCGTCCTCGACCGACTCATCGGACGGGCTCGGGCCGCTGTTCAACTCGCGCGCCTGTCAGAACTGCCATCTCAAGGACGGCCGCAGCCACCCGCCTCTGTCCTCCGACGTACCCGACGATTCGGGCTCGATGCTGGTCCGCCTGTCGGTGCCGCCTGCGACCGACGCCGACAGGGCGCTGCTTGAAGCTCACAAGGTGAACTCGCTGCCCGATCCCACCTATGGCGGCCAGCTCCAGGACTTCGCCATTCAGGGCTTCGCTTCGGAGGGCAAGCTCAAGATCGCTTACAAGGAGCGCAAGGTGAAGCTCGCCGGCGGCGAGACCGTGAGATTGCGCGTACCGACCTATTCGCTCGCCGACCTCAATTACGGGCCGGCCAGCCCCGACATTATGATCTCTCCGCGCGTTGCTCCGCAGATGATCGGGCTCGGCCTGCTCGAAGCCGTGCCGGAGGAGCAGATCCTCGGCAATGCCGATCCCGACGACGCCAACAAGGACGGCATCCGCGGCAAGCCGAACATGGTCTGGTCGCGCGAGCATGACAGGCTGATGCTCGGGCGCTTCGGCTGGAAGGCCGGCGTCCCGACCATCGCGCAGCAGGCCGCCGAGGCGTTCAACGGCGATATCGGTCTCTCCACGACCATGATCCCCAAAGGCTCGGGCGATTGCACCGAGAAGGAGGAGACCTGCCTCGATGCGCCGAGCGGGGCGTCGCCGCGCTACCAGAATGTCGAGGTCGGAGATGATCTGTTCGCCATGGTCGAGTTCTATTCCAAGAACCTCGCCGTGCCGGCGCGGCGGAAGCCCGACGATCCCGAGGTGCTGGAGGGCAAGGCGCTGTTCTACCAAATCGGCTGCGCGAGCTGCCACAAACCGAAATTCATGACCGGCGATGCGCCGGGCCAGCCGCATTTGTCGCATCAGCTGATCTATCCTTATACCGATATGCTGCTTCACGACATGGGCGAGGGGCTTTCCGACGATCGGCCCGAGGGCGAGGCCAGCGGCGATGAGTGGCGCACCGCGCCGCTGTGGGGCATCGGGCTGACCAGCATCGTCAACGGCCATACCCTGTTCCTGCATGACGGCCGCGCGCGCAACATCACCGAGGCGATCCTGTGGCATGGCGGCGAGGCGGAAGCCGCGCGCGACAAGTTCGCGGCGCTGTCCAAGGCCGACCGCACCAGCCTCGTCGCCTTCGTGAACTCGCTATGAGGGTGATGTGATCCGTCTGCTGGTCGCGCTTTTCTTAGCGTCGCTGATGTGGAGCGGCCCTTGCCGCGCCGAGACCGATTACGCGGCGATCGCCAAGGCGTCGCTCACCGAGGCGATCCGGCCTGGCTATGCCGCTCTCGCCGAGACCACGGCCACACTCGACGCCAAGGTCGCGGCTCTGTGCAAGGACCCTTCAGCCGATGCGCTGATGGACGCGAAGGGTGCCTTCGCCGGCGCCGTCGATGCCTGGAGCACGGTCGAGATCTTCCGCTTCGGTCCGATCGTCGCCGACCATCGCTACGAGCGGCTGTTTTTCTGGCCTGACCCCAAGAGCCTTGGCCTGCGCCAGATCGAGGACGTCCTCGCCAAGACGGACGAGAGCGTGACCGCGCCCGCGACGCTCGTCGCCAAGAGCGTGGCGCTGCAGGGCCTGCCGGCGCTCGAATATCTGCTCTATGGCGACGGCGCCGACGGCCTCGCCAAGGGCGGCGACGCCGCCTTCCGCTGCCGCTTCGCCGCGAGCGTCGCCGCCAATATCGCGTCAATCGCCAAGAACATCGATGCGGGCTGGCGCGACGGCGCGCCCTTCGCCACGTCGTTCCTCGCGCCGAGCCCGACCGATCCTGCCTATCACGCGCCAAAAGAGGTCACGCTCGAGCTGTTCAAATCGTTCGCCACAGGCATCGAGCTCGTGCGCGACCAGAAGCTCGGCAAGCCGCTCGGTACCTCGCCGCCCGTCGCCAAGCCAAAGCTCGCCGCTTTCTGGCGCAGCAATCTCGCCTTCGCCAACATGATCGGCAATCTGCAAGGCGTGCGCCTGCTGTTCGCCAAAGGCGGTTTCGCGCAGGTCGTTGCCGAGGATTCGCCGGGCGTCGAGGATTCGATCCTGTTCGACCTCGACCACGCCATCGAGGTGCTAGGCAGCATGGACAAGCCCTTCGCCGAGGTGGCCGCCGACGAGAACCTTCGCGCCAAGCTCGAAGCGCTCCGCGTGTCGCTGAAGAGTGCCGGCCAGACCGCCGGCGACATCATCGCCCGGAGTGCCGGGCTCAGCTTCGGCTTCAACGCCATGGATGGAGATTAGTCCGATGGAGATCGACCGCCGCGCGCTTCTGATCAGCCTTGCCAGCAGCGCCGCCATACTGGCGCTCCCCAAAGGCGCCGCCGCTGCGTTCGAGCAGGAATGCTTCGCCGCCGCGCGCAAGGACGATCGCGGCGTCTACTCAGCCGCCTTGTTCAGCCTGAAAGACGGCGATATGCGCTCGGTCGAGCTGCCGGCTCGCGGCCACGACATCACGCTCAAGCCCGACGGCAGCGAGTGGGTCACGTTTGCGCGGAGGCCGGGCCGGTTCGGCGTAGCGATCCCCGTCGATGCGCGGCCGCCGGTGTGGTTCGCCAGCAAGCCCGATCGCCATTTCTTCGGCCATGGCGCCTTCTCGGCCGACGGTAGGCTGCTCTACTCGACCGAGAACGACTATGACGGCGCGCGCGGCGTGATCGGCGTGCGCGACGCGACCGACGGCTACAAGCAGATCGGCGAGTTCCCGGCCCACGGCATCGAACCGCACGACATCCAGCTGCTGGCCGACGGCCGCACCATGGTGATCGCCAATGGCGGCATCCGCACCCGCCCGGAAAGTGCCGATGAGCTGAACCTCCCCGACATGCAGCCTTCGCTCGCCTATGTCGATGTCACGACCGGCGATCTCCTCGAGGAGCAGCGTCTTCCGCCTGAGCTGCATCAGATCTCGATTCGCCATCTCGCCATCGCTTCCGGCGACACCATCGTCTTCGGCTGCCAATATCGCGGCCCCGAGCAAGACGCGCCGCCGCTCGTCGGCTTCCACCGCCGCGGCGAGCCGCTCACCGTCGTGCCGGCGCCGGATGAGACGCAAGTCGGCTTGAAGAACTATATCGGCTCGGTCACCGCCGATCGGGGCGGCGGCATCGTCGCGGCCTCGGCTCCGAAGGGCGGGCTCATCACCTATTGGGACGTGGCGAGCCGGCGCTATCTCGGCGTGTCAGACCTGAATGACGGGTGCGGCCTCGCCCCGACCCATCGCAGCGCGAGCTTTCTCCTGACCAGCGGCGACGGCTGGCTGGTCACCGCCGACGCCGAGGGCGACATGGCGCGCCAGCCTTCCGGCTATAGCTGGGATAACCACGCGATCCTGGTGCGGTAAGACCCTAGCCCCTGCCGAGGGCTAGGGCGGAAGCGTCCTGCCCAGGCTCGCCAATTCCTATTCTCACCTTATTTCTCGGGCTAATCTCGGCCAAGTCCGGGACCCATGCAAAATCAGCCGAACCATACAGCGCCGGCGCGGGCGCGCTTTCCGCAACTTCCCGCGCTGAGCCCAAGAACCAAGCTTTTCCTCAGGATCGCCGGCGGCATCGTCGGCGTCTTCGTCGTCGCGCTGATTGTCGTCAATCTCCTGATCTCGGCCGATTGGGTGCGTGACCGCGTTGCCGCCCGGATCAAGGAGCAGACCGGACGCGAGCTCAAGGTCAACGGCACCACCGCGCTCCTGTTCACGCCGGGCCCCCACGTCGTCATCACCGACGCGACCATCACCGACCCGGAGGCGCGCGCCGGCACCGCCGACCTCGCCATCTCCAGGCTCGTGCTCGATCTCAATTTCAGCCAGCTGTTGAGCCGTCAGGTCGATGCCGAGCGCGTCGTGCTGGTGCGCCCGGTGCTTAGGCTCCGTCTCGGCAAGGACGATACGCCGCCCGCCGAGCGAAGCGATGCCGGCGAGAAGCGCAAGCATGTAGTCAAGGCTGACGCCGGCGACGACGAGCCGAAGCGCGACATCAGGCTGAAGGACGTGCAGATCGAGGACGGCACGGTCGAGATCGTCTATGATGACAAGGGCACCGAGCGCCGCGTCGAGCATATCGATGCGAGCGTCAGCATGCCGACGCTTGCCGATCCTGTGACCGGCACCGGCAAATTCGACTGGAAGGATCAAACCGTAGCCTTCGGCATCGAGCTGACCACGCCGTCCGATCTCCGCGAGAAACGCCCCGCGCGCCTCGTGCTCTCGCTCGACAACCCGGCGATCGCCGCGCGCTTCGAGGGCAATATTCAGACCCAGCCGAGCTTCTCCGGTCAGGGCGAGCTGTCGGCCAAGGTCCATTCCGTTCCCTCTCTGCTCGCCTGGATGCGCGAGCGGCCACCGGCGGCCACCGCGATCGGCGACGGCGAGCTCGCGAGCAAGCTGTCCTGGACCGAGCAGGAGGTCACCTTCAGCGAGGCGCGCTTCGCGCTCGAGCATGCGAGCGGGCAGGGGCAGGCGGTCGTCACCTTGCAGAGCCCAAGGCCGCATGTCAGGGCGGCGTTCGCGCTCGATCATCTCGATCTCAACCCGTTCCTCGCGGGCAACGGCCAAGGTGGAAAGAAATCCAAGAAGCAGCGTGACGAGTCTGGCGGCTCCGATGCGACGCCGGCGGAGCAGGCGGCACCGAGCGCCGACTCGGGTGGGGATTCGGCGTCGTCGGATGCTCCGAGCAAAGAAGGGCTCGTTCACCAAGCCTGGCGCCGATCAGACCGCCGCAGCGGATCAGCAGGCGACGCCCGAGGCCTCACCGCCTGCACCGGAAGCCGGCGGCGATGCCGGCCAGCAAGCCGCCACCCAAGATGAAGCGCCGCCCACCCCGCCAATTGCGCCGGCTGAAGCGCCGCCCGCCGCGTTCGACGCCGACGTCAATCTCAACGTGCGCCAGACGCGGGTCGCGCATCTTGAGCTCGGGCCGACCTCGCTCGGCCTCGGTTTTCGCGACGGCATCTTGACCGCGACGCTCGGCGGCATGGAGCTCTACGACGGCCACGCCACCGGCAAGCTCGTGCTCGATGCGGCGAAGCCGGTGCCAGCCTTCACCGGCGATTTCCGCCTCGATGGCGTCGAGGCCAAGACGCTGTTGAGCGACGCGGCGCAGTTCAGCATGCTCTCGGGCCGCACCAAGCTCGACCTCCACCTGACCGGTGCCGGCAGCGATTCCGACGCCATCAAGGCCTCGCTGCAGGGCCAGGGCAGCCTTGCCGTCAGCGACGGCGCGATCGAGGGCATGGATTTGACCTCGATGATCAGCGCGCTCGGCGAGGGGCAGATCC
This sequence comes from uncultured Alphaproteobacteria bacterium, assembly GCA_963791255.1. GTDB lineage: Bacteria > Pseudomonadota > Alphaproteobacteria > Rhizobiales > Methyloligellaceae > Methyloceanibacter. The sequence goes on from CAWBSA010000009.1 coordinate 233,342, forward strand.
CCAACCTGCGTCAGGGCCCCGGCGCCAAGACCGCGTTCAGCGATCTCGGCGGCAGCTTCACCATCGCGAGCGGCATCGTTGAGACCAGCAACCTCAAGATGACGAGCCCGCTGCTGAAAGTGGCGGCGACCGGCAAGGTCGATCTCGTGCAATCGACCATCGATATGCTCGCCAATCCCGAGATCGTGGCCGGCGCCGAAGGCAAGGGCGGCGCCAACGACCTCGCCGGCCTATCCGTGCCGATCAGGATCGAGGGCCCGCTGGAGGCGCCCAAGATCAAGCCGGAGATCAAAGGCATGTTCGCGAGCCCCGAGCAGGCGAACAAGACGGTCAAGCAGATCGGCGAGGTCATCAAGAAGAAGTTTAAGGGCAAGCCGATGGGCGAGGCGCTCGGCCGTCTGCTCGGCGGGGTGCAGATCGGTCCGCGCGGCGGCGGGAACGACAGCGGCGCGGAGACCGGCGAAGCCGAGCCGCCGGCGAAGCAGAAGCAATCCAGCAAGCCGCCAAGCCAGCAGGCCGAGCCCGCGCCTGAGGCCGGCGGCAACGGCGAGGGCGACAATGCTCCCGACGAGCCCGACGACCCCGACCTCGACCGCATCCTCCGCTGAAGTCTCGCACATCCGCGTCAACGACGCACACTTGCCCGACGCTTCGCAAACACAAATGAGCGGATGCGTACCGAAGAGTCCGGTTGGCGGCTTCTCTGATTTCTATGGTGCGGCGGACGACGCTATCGACGACTCGAATGTCAATGCCCTGAGTTTTTCCCGGACCACCCAAGTTTGGGAAAAATTAGACGCGACCTGTGGGTTATTGAGGCCAATCAAGTGAAGCTCGTCCTTTACACTTCGTAACCTCTGCCTCGACTTATACATAAATCGATAAGCACGAAGGAAGAAGTAGCTTTGCCCTAACTCGCACGTAACGTGCGCTCAATAGACTGACCGTGCACTCATTAGTCTCTAAACATTCGGCAGCGGTACGACCAAGACCAGAGGCGCAAAGGGGGTCAGATATGAACGCGTTTAAAATCTTGCTTGTCCACTTTACCGTCGACGAGCGCGGCGCGACGACCACCGAATACGGCTTGCTGTTCGTCGGCCTCGGCCTCGCGATCCTCTCGGTCGTCAATCAGGTTGGGCATCAACTCGTCGCCATTCTTGATCGTATCGTGCCCAGCCTCATCGGATAGTCCTCTCGGCCAGGCGACCAGTGTTTACGGGTTACGCAGACTGAAAGACTGATACGGCCCCGCTCACTGAGGCTGGAACCGTTGTCAGCGATCAGCTGCGCAAAATTCCCCATCTCAACGTAACGACTTTGCATGGAGCGAAACTCAGATTGCCCGTCGGAAGTGACTCTCCCGCGGGTGTTCCCTGTAAGCGGCCTGGCCCCAGAGATCACCAAGGCGGCAGCCCTGAACCGGGTCGTGAGACGATGGCTTAGCTCCGTTACGTTCTCGTTTCCCCCGTTAGGAAGTGCAGCGCAAGGCCAATACCGATATAGCGCTATATTGAAGCAACTCCCCATTGCGACTGCCTTCAAATCAAGCCCACAGGCAATAAGATTGTACGGTCCCTGTCGACCCCCGCGCTCCGCTCCCCTATAAGCGCGCCATGCCTGTGACCCCGCGCGCCCCGAAAATCGGCTTCGTCAGCCTCGGTTGCCCGAAGGCCCTAGTCGATTCCGAGCGTATCATCACTAAGCTCCGCGCCGAGGGCTATGAGCTGTCGCCGAGCTATGATGGCGCCGACGCCGTCGTCGTCAACACCTGCGGCTTCCTCAACAGTGCCAAGGAGGAATCGCTCGAGGCGATCGGCGAGGCCTTGGCCGAGAACGGCAAGGTCATCGTCACCGGCTGTCTCGGCGTCGAAGCCGAGCGCATCCTTGCGCGCCATCCGGGCGTGCTCGCCATAACCGGCCCACAGCAATACGAGGCGGTGGTGGCAGAGGTGCACAAGGCGGTGCCGCGGCCGCACGATCCCTATGTCGATCTCGTGCCGCCGGAAGGGATTCGCCTCACGCCCCGCCATTACGCTTATTTGAAGATCTCAGAAGGCTGCAACAATTCCTGCAGCTTCTGCATCATCCCGTCCTTACGCGGCAAATTGAAGAGCCGGCCGCTCGGCGAGGTGATGCGCGAGGCAGAGCGTCTGGTCGGCGCCGGCGTGAAGGAGCTGCTCGTCATCTCGCAGGACACCAGCGCCTACGGGCTCGATCTGCGCTACGCACCAAGCGAATGGCGCGGCGAAGTCCGCGATACCCGCTTCATCGCGCTCGCCGAGGCTCTCGGCTCACTCGGCGCCTGGGTGCGGCTGCATTACGTCTATCCCTATCCGCATGTCGACCAGGTAATCCCGCTGATGGCCGAAGGGCGCGTGCTGCCTTACCTCGACATCCCGTTCCAGCATGCCGCGCCGAATGTGTTAAAGGCGATGCGGCGGCCGGCGCATCAGGAGAGAACCTTGCAGCGCATTGCCGGCTGGCGCGACGTCTGCCCGGATCTCGCCATTCGCTCGACCTTCATCGTCGGCTTTCCCGGGGAGACCGAGCAGGACTTTCGCTTGCTTCTCGATTGGCTCGCCGAGGCGAAGCTCTCACGCGTCGGCTGCTTCAAATACGAGGACGTCGACGGCGCCGCCGCCAATGCGCTCCCTGGCCTGGTGCCCGATGCGGTGAAGCAGGAGCGTTACGACCGACTCATGCGGCATCAGCAGGCGATCAGCGAGAGCCTGCTCGCGGGGCGTGTCGGCAAGACCATCAAGGTAATTGTCGATGAGGTTGATAGGGAAGGCGCCATCGCCCGCTCGCACTGGGACGCTCCGGAGATCGATGGCACCGTGTTCCTGAATGGCGAGAGCGGCGTGAAGCCCGGCGACCTGGTAGAGGTTAGGGTCGATGCCGCCGATGAATACGATGTCTGGGCAACGCGGGTCGGCGCCAAGGCGGCCATTCTCGCCCGCTGACGATCGGCCGTGCGCCAGTTAGTTTTGGTAAAAATCTGTTTCTTCTAAGCTCGGCGAGCAAGTCGCTTCTGACGCAATACGCGACCAAACCTTAGGTGTTCTAAGACACGCCCACCCAACGAGCAATTCGCGACCATCTTCTAACTCCGCATCGCGCAATAGCGCGCGCGCCCCTAATCGGCGGGCTAAATTAGGCTTGAGACGAGGAGCAGCACGACGGCGACCATCATCAGGGCCGTGGCGAACCAGCCAAGCACCTTTAACCAAAGCGGGAAGGCGATCCGTCCCTTGTGTCCGCCGCTCGAGACGACGACCATCATGGCGAGCATGATAGGCACGGCGACCACGCCATTGATTACCGCCGTCCAGAACAGCATGGCGATAGGGTTAAGGTTGGTCGCGGCGAGCGCGCCGCCGCCGAGTGTCGCCGCGCCAACGATGGCGTAGAAGCCGATCGCGCGATCCGCCGGAAGCTCGAGGCTGCCGCGAAGCCCGAACGCTTCCGCCACGGCATAGGCCGCCGATCCGGCGAGCACCGGGACAGCGAGCATCCCTGTGCCGATGATTCCGAGCGCGAATAGTAAGAAGGCCAAGTTGCCGGCGATCGGCCGCAAGGCCTCGGCGGCTTGTGCCGCGGTATCGATGTGCGTCACGCCGTGCGCGTGCAGGGTCGCCGCGGTGGTCACCATGATGAAGAAGCCGATTGTATTGGAGGCGGCCATGCCGACCCATGTGTCGAGGGAAATTTGCCGGAAATGATCGCCCTTGGCGCGGCCCTTCTTGCCGCCGTTGCCCGTTTTGCGGAGCTGCGCTTCCTCCGCCTCCTGCGAGGCTTGCCAGAAGAACAGGTAAGGACTGATCGTGGTGCCGAATATCGCGACCACCATCAGGATCTCGTCGCGGCTAAGCGTGATTGAAGGTAGAAACGTCGAGACGAGTACCGTGCGCCACGGCACCTCGATCGTGAATGCGACGGCGACATAGACGAGCAGCACGAATGTGAGGAATTTTAGATAGCCTGCATAGCGATGGTAGGGGATGAGAAATCTCGGCGGCGAGGCACAGCACGCCCAAGGCGAGCGCATAAGCGAGCGCGGGTCCGCCCGCCACGAGCCGCACCGCCTCGCCCATGGCGGCGAGGTCGGCGGCGATGTTGATAGTGTTGGCGACCACCAGCAGCGCGACGAGAGCATAGAGGACCCATGGTGACAGGCGCTGCGAGATATTGCGTGCGAGTCCGCAGCCGGTCTGCCAACCGAGATAGCCGCTGATGATTTGGATCGTCGCCATGAACGGGAGCGTGAGCAGCATACTCCAGGTGAGCGTGAAGCCGAATTGCGCGCCGGCCTGCGAATACGTGGCGATTCCGCTTGGGTCGTCATCGGCAGCTCCGGTGGTCAATCCGGGACCGAGAGCGTTCCATAGTCTCCGCAAAGGCGTCATCAGCGCGCACCACCGCTCCCCCCGAGCTCGCTGTCGGCGGCGAGGTCAGGCATGAGGCTTCGAGGTGACTCATAACGCAACACGTTGCGTGAGAGCCTCACAGCTTGTGCTTTTATCGCCGCGGCGAAAGAGCCCATTCGGACCCGCCGACAATTCGGATTGCTTGCTGCGGCAGAGGACCGGCCCACTACTGACTATGGCGCGCACCGCACCAAGCGCGTAGCTGAACGAGGATTTGAGATTACCATCGCTCTCCAGCGGGCTGGTGACGATAGAATGCAAAACGCGCGCACGTCTGCACGTCGAGCTTGAGGGACGGCAAACTCCCGCTGGAATCAGTACGCCGACGCGGAACAAGCACCGAACCAGGTTCCTCATCCCAAGCCAAACTTATGCGCGGCTTACGTTGTACGACTGACAGCTCGAGTGGCTGGAGAATAACTTCAAAGAGAACCAGAGAGATCAAGGAACACGGAAGCGGCGAAATCGGCAGTTTCAGTCTTATCAAAGGCGCATAGGATGCAAATGACCAAGGTTGCGTTTCGATGCGACTAGTGGCAACGACACCTGCACGCTGCCATCGAGAGTTCTCTATGCTCTGCATTCATTAACTGCGTGCAAACCACCGTCTCACAACAGGCTTGCAGCTAACGGTTGGCTCCCGTACGTCTGCATGATGTTTGGAACTAATCAGCGAAGATCGCTAGAGCGGAGGCGTGAGCAGCGCAAGGAAGTGTGTCATGCCGCGCGCATTTCGTTCAACAGTGGCGCGTCGATCGCGGACTGCATGGTAGAAAATGTGTCCGACCATGGGGCACTCTTGGTCTTACCGTCCGCGATGTTTCTTGTCCCTCAAATTCAAGTTTCCCTCGACGGCAAAACTCACTTGGCGCGCTTGGTCTGGAAATCAGGACGCAAGATTGGCGTGGCTTGGTGAGCCTATCAAGCCGTGCCGGCGCGCGATTGCCGAGGAAATTCGCAGGAACGAAGACCAGGCAGTTGTACCTACCTGCACCGTTGGGTCTTCATCGCTGTTGACCCTGGAACGTAGGGCTCACTAGGCCCATCGCGTGCTGTGCCAAGTGTAGGATTCGATGACCCGCGGTGTCGCTCACGTCCACGGTCGCGTGTCAACTGCTGGCGGGACACTGACCACTAATGGAAACCGTTAGACTCCTGCGTGGCCGCTCATAGTAAGTTCGCTGCAGGTTCAATGCGCCAGGACTAAAGACTTTCTTGAGATCGAGGAGCGGCGTAAACGCATAGCTGATTTCGGCGACGATAACACTGGAATTGGCAACTGTGGTGCCTGAGGGCAATGCGTACGATGAGCCTATCGCGCGAGCTCCTCCTTTGCTGGCGCAGCTCCACGCGACCTTCCCATTGTTGTTAGCATCAGCGACAACGCTCGACACAACCACTCTTAGCGGCGTTGCCGGATACGGGGTGAGAATGCTCGTCGAAGCGGCGAAGATATCCGCTAGGTCTGTGGTCGAGACCTGTTTCACCTGTGCGCTCAAATCAGCTGCAGTCGAAGCGACAGTTTCGACACGCCGCACGACCGTGAGCAAGTTGGCTATTTCGACTGTACCAATATACATCAAAGCCAGCACCGGAACGAGGATGGCAAATTCCACCGCCGAGACTCCTCGCTGGTCGTACCAAAGTGCATGAATATGCACCCAAAAACGTTCCATTCTCCGCGAGCGTTGCCTCATAAGAAGAGTCCCCTACTTAAATGGCTCGTTTCGAAAGGCTTGCGTTGCAACCAGTAGCAAGTCTCCACTCTTCATGCTGCTGAGGCTGACCTGTATACCGCTGATTGCCTTCGGAAATTTCGTGGGTAGGTCCCAGTCGTAAAATGCCCGGACAATGACGACCTGGCTACCTACACCGGGCTGGTAGCTGAACGCAGACTTAAGGTTGCCGCCCCCGTCCAGCGGATTTGTCAGATCGGTTGATCCAAAGCTGGAAAAGGTGCGCACATCAAGGTTGAGGCGATTGCAGGTGAGTGGCGCAGTGAGATATTTGCAGACTTCGGTCTTAAAGCGGCCAGCGTCAAAGCTCTGAGCTTGAGCCTCCCCCGTTCGAATTAGGCGCGCACCTTGGGCTACGGCGTTCTCGAGCGCGCCGTTCGCTAAATAAATGAGCCCCACCTGGAGCACCATAAAAATTAGCACGAGAAACGGCGCGGCCACGATCGCGAACTCGATTGCTGAAGCCCCGGAGCAGTCGCGGCCGATCCTCGCTAAGCGTGTCCAAAGCAGTCGTTTTTCAGGTGCCGCTTTCGTGATGTCGTCACTCATGGCCTCTTGATTACGGCAACCTTGATGAAGGAGGTAACAAGAGACGAAGTAAATTGGCATAAATATTTTTGTTGGTTGATTTCATGAATCATTAAGCTTGTCTGCATAACTCCGGTAATTCTTTTAACTTACCTCCTATAAATACGGCAACACTGAATCATGCCGGAGGCGAAGCATGCTGAAGCTACGAGCGCGCGCCAAGCATTTTATCCACGATACTCGCGGGAACGTTGCAATTCTTTTCGGCTTGGCGGCTATCCCAATGATGATTGGAATTGGCGCGGCTGTTGATTACGGACGAGCGCTCCTCATGCGAGAGAGGATGCAGGTCGCGCTCGACGCCGCTACTTTAGCGGTTGCCTCGTGGCCTGGCCTTAGCACCGCTCAACAGCAGGCCAAAGCGCAAGAATTTTTCAATGCGAATTTTCCCCCGTCCAGTCAGCTTGGCTCCGTATCACCTTTGGGCCTAGCGACCAGTGGGAACTCAATCATTGTAAGCGTATCGGGATCAGTTCCGACAACAATAATGCGAATTGCAAACGTCGACCACATCAATGTCGGTGTTTCAACAACGGTGGTAGTTGGCATGGGGACGGCTGAAGTGGCCCTTGCTCTCGACAATTCTGGGTCGATGGCCGGCAGTAAAATCGACTCGCTCAAAACCGCCGCGAGCAACTTGGTCGACACCCTGTTTACCGCAGCGCAGAACAGCTCCGAACCAGATCCTATCAAGATTGCCGTTGTGCCCTTTGCCGCCAGCGTCAACGTCAGCTCGCAATATGCGAATGCAAGCTGGATGGACACGACTGGCGTAGGCAAATACCACGCCTATGAGCAAAAGTGCTATGCGAACGGCGGCACACTCAACAGCAGCGGTACATGCAGCGTGAACGTCGGGACAGGGATCAACAGCTTCACGCTATTTAGTTCTCTGAAGACCAGCAGCGGCTCTGCGGTCAGCTGGGGCGGCTGCGTTGAGGCGCGGCCCATGCCCTATGACGTCAGCGATGATGCGCCGAGTAGCGGCAACCCTTCGACCGTTTTCGTGCCGCTGTTTGCACCGGATGAGCCGGATAACTGGACGGCCACGACAAGCAATTGCACAACCGCCAACAGCTGTAGCTTCGCCTGCGCTGATGGCGGCAGCAGCTGTAGCTCAACAAGCGGTACACTCCTCTTCAATGGCGCGCCCCCAGGCTCATTCAGCTACAATAACTATCTGCCCGATGCAGGTGATGCCAACACCTGCGCGAATACGTTCACTGCGACCATCGCCTCACCGGCGGTCATCACCAAAAGCAACCATGGCTTGGTCGCGGGCGACCAAATAGTCTTCTCGACCACCGGAGCACTGCCTACCGGCCTGACCAAATTTTCGAGGTACTATGTTCTCTCAACGGGCCTCACGGCAAACTCGTTTAGAGTGTCCACATCGAGTAACGGTACTGCGGTGAATACTAGCGGCAGCCAGAACGGCACGCACTTTATTGCTAATGCCTTCACCTGCAGAGGCGCCAACACCCCGCCGAGTACGACAACCAGCAGCGATCAGTGTGCGCGGACGGGCACGACCAGCAACACCGGTAACACAAGCGCTCCGGTTGGCAGGGGCGAGCAAAAGGCTTTTGGCGGGAGGAACTTGCTCAATAACGCGGCAAGTAACCAGACCACCCTAAATTGCAAATACGGTACCCCAACCAACAAGGCAACCGTGGCCAACATCACCGACAGTGGACTTCCCGGCGGGCCGAACTTTATGTGCACAACCGCACCTCTCCTTACGCTGTCAACTGACAAGACCACCATCAAGAACGCGATCAACGCCATGGTGGCAAAAGGTGCGACCAGCATCGTGGAAGGTGCTATGTGGGGCTGGCGTGCACTGTCCGCGGGTGAGCCATTCACGCAGGGGCGGGCGTATAACACCAAAAACAATCAGAAAATTCTAATCCTCATGACTGATGGTCAAAACACCTACTATCCACTCAGCCAGGAAGGTTTTCTGAAGTCGATGTACGATGTTTTCGGGTATGTGGGACGCGGTCAGCTAGGTACCACTTCCACCAGCTCATCCACGTGGACCACGACCATGGACCAGCGAACGCTGCAAGCCTGCAACAATATCAAGGCGGCGGGCATCGTCATCTACACGGTGGCGTTTCAAATTCCCGGTGATGAAGCGGGCGCGCTCACTTTGCTTAATAGTTGCGCCTCCGACAAAGACAAATATTTTGCGCCAGGAACCAATAGCGAGCTCCTGTCTGCCTTCAATGCCATTGGCCAAGACATTTCGGAGCTGCGGGTCGCCCACTAATACGGACTACGGCTTGTCGCCTTCCGCTGCGGATTGGCCGATTGACTGCTTGGTAGTGATCTGACCGGAGACAGTACTGAAAACGTCCGGCGCATCGCCGATCATGAGTTCCGGGGCGCAATAGGGTGCGCAATGCAGAGTCTGCCGAGCAAACCCGCGATACACAGTTACAAAGCCGGTCCGCGGCTCCTGAACGATCAGGCGCCGATTGGTGATCATCTTGCCGTCGGCGTCGATCGCAATGAAATTGGTTTCGCCGAAGGACTTGCCCGTGATGATGAGCACCTTTCCGCTTTGCACCGAAACGTCTGCGATAGAAGGATTGCCGACCACGATTTCGGCCGCCGGCCGGTCGAGTCTCACGACTGAGGCTTGGTCGATGAGGGCAATGACGTCACTGGCCCCCGCATTTTGCGCCTTTACCGGTGACACGGCGCTCGTGGCGAGCAGAGCGATAACCAGTGGCCAAAAGTAATCCTTTTTTTGGCTTCCACTAACCATCGTTCCCTCTTTGCTTACAGTTCACGCTTCGCAGTAAACAGCGAGAAAGTGAACGATGGACTAATGCCCGACCCTCCGAGGGACCACAACGAGAACTGCGTTAAATGGGTTTTCACACCTACATGCCAGTTTCCGAGTACACAAGTGTCGGAACCGAAGAGCGACGTCGCCGAAAAATGCTCAAGGAAATTATCGCGATAACACTTTTTCCGGGCCTCATGCTCAGCGCCGCGTTGAGTGATCTTTTGTCGATGACGATACCGAATCGTCTCACGTTCCTGCTCACTGCAGGGTTTTTCGTTCTGGCCCCGCTGACCGGCTTCGACTGGGCCGATATCGGCGTCCATATTGCGGGGGGACTGGCCGCGCTTGGGCTCGGCGTGGTGTTGTTCTGGCTAGGATGGATAGGTGGTGGAGACGCAAAGCTGTTCGTGGCGACCTCGCTTTGGGTCGGCCCCCAGTTGATCATCACCTATAGCCTCTATGTGGGAGTGCTGGGAATGACCCTTGCGCTCCTTCTTCTTTTTTTGCGGGCGCTACGATTACCGGCGATGATGACGTCCCAAAATTGGCTAGTTCGACTCCATAGTCCGAATGAAGGCATTCCTTACGGCATCGCGCTTGCCGGGGCAGGATTGCTGGTCTATCCGAGCACCCCTTTCATCGCCGCTCTGGTCAACTGACCTCCTTCCAAAATAACATCCTAGAATTTCTCTGTAGTGAGCCCCGGCAAAGCCGCTCCGTCGAGCGAGCCGCTCAATTTTGGTACGCCCATTAACTTGGTGTTCAGATTTTCGTCCTCACAGTGAGCCTACTCGCAGGAGCGAGCGCATCGACAGAGGACTCGGACATGAAGAGAGCCAGATTCATCGCGCTCGCAGTTGCCTTCATTGCTGCCCTTGGCGCAGCGTGGATCGTCAAGAAGATGTTGGGCGCTCCGCCTCAAGTGGAAACGGTGGAAAAGACGGTCGGTGCCACAGACGTTCTCGTCGCCGCCACCAACATTAATTTGGGCGATTCGGTCAGAGGCGAAGACCTCAAATGGCAGCAATGGCCAGTGGCTGGCGTAACGCCTGGTCTGATCACCCGTGACACGCAGCCTGATGCACCGACCAAGCTTTCCGGCGCCGTTGCACGCGCGGCCTTCATTCCCGGCGAGCCGATTAAGGAGCAGAAGCTCATTAAGATCTCAGAAGGCGGCGTGATGGCTGCCATCTTGCCGGCCGGCATGCGGGCGATTTCGACGCCCATCACTGAGGAAAGTTCTGCCGGCAGCTTTATCCTTCCGAATGATCGCGTCGACGTCATTTTGTCCCACAAAATGCGCGTCGGTTCAAAGGACGAGCCGGTGAGCGAGGCGGTGATGCGAAATGTGCGTGTTCTCGCGATTGGCCAAGAGATCGACACCAAGGATGGCAACAAGGTCGCAACAGGCAAGACCGCGACGCTTGAGGTGACTCCCCAGCAAGCCGAGATCCTCGCGCTCGCGCAATCGATGGGCGAGATCTCCCTATCCCTTCGCAGTCTCGCCGACGCCAATCCCGCTACAGCCGAATCGATCGCAAAGCTCGGCGAGCGCAACACCGGCTCTGTCAAGTTCTTGAAATACGGCGTGCCATCTCGCGTTCTTGGCATTAACTGAGGCCATGGTGCAGGGCAACCCAAATGACCAACAAGGCAAGCCAATGCGCTGCTCTTTCCAATTCATTCTGATTGCAGTTGTGGCGCTTTTGACCGCGAGCCACGCTTTTCTCGGTACGCCATCGCTAGGGCAGGCTGCCGAAGCGGAGCACCGATCTTATCTGCGCATCGGAGCGGGAACGAAGGCACAACCGGTCAGACTCGGGCTCAACAAGTCCATGATCATAGATATTCCGCGCGAGGTGCGCGACGTGATGGTGTCCAATCCCCAAAAGATCGATGCGGTGATGCAGAGCGCAACCAGAGCTTATCTGATCGGTAAGGACAGCGGCGAGGCCAATGTTATCTTTCTTGATAAAGATGGCAACCAAATCGCGACGCTTGAAGTTTCTGTCGAACGCGACCTCTCGCAATTGGATGATCTCCTCACGCGCCTCATTCCCGGTTCAAAGATTCACATCGATGCAATTGGCGATCGGACCGTGCTTACGGGCAGTGTACCGAATCCCATTGATGCCTCGCGCGCCTGCGAGATCGTCACTGCGTTTTTAGGCCCACTCGATCAGCAAAACGCCAGCACCCCTGCAGGTGCCGGTCCCGCTGGGTCTCCCGCCGCAGGCAACACGGCAAATGGTAGCGGCGGCGGTTGCGCTGGAAGTGGAGGTAACTCCGGCGACAGCGCCCCAAAGAGCGTCATAAATATGATCAGTGTCGAGGCGAGGGAGCAGGTGCTGCTGAAAGTCTCCGTGGTGGAGATGCAGCGCAATGTCGTGAAGCAGTTCGGTGTCGACCTCGGAACTTTGGTCAACTCGGGCAGTTTCGCCTTCGCAGCGCTGAGCAAACTTCCCTTCCCAATAAACTCGCAGGGCGGGGGCGTAATTGCCCCATTCATTCCCAACCCCGCTGGAGCCGATCCGGGTGGTTTGGGAACACCCTCCGGCGTCAGTCCGGGTGTGGCCGGCGCCGGTATCCAATGGATGAGCGGTCCAAATCGAGTGCAGACCGTGCTTCGTGCACTCGAACAAGACGGTCTTCTACACACTCTAGCTGAGCCCAATCTGACAGCGATATCCGGCGAGACGGCGAATTTCCTCGCTGGTGGCGAGTTTCCGATCCCGATTGCTCAACAGCTCGGCACTATCTCCGTGGAGTTTAAGAAGTTCGGCATCGGCCTTGCTTTCACACCTGTTGTGATGTCGGAGGGCCGCATTAGCTTGAAGGTCTCGACGGAAGTGAGCGAGCTCAGCAATGAGGGCGCAGTGGTCCTCTCGAACATTACCATTCCAGCCTTGAAAGTGCGTCGCGCCGAGACTGTTGTGGAACTCCCGAGCGGCGGCTCCTTAGTGATGGCGGGCCTTCTTTCCGATCAGTCGAAGCAGGCGCTGAGCGGTTATCCGGGTCTAAAAAGTCTGCCCGTTCTTGGCACGTTGTTCAGGAGCCGCGATTATCTGAAGAACGAAACCGAGCTCGTGGTGCTCGTTACGCCCTACGTGGTGAAGCCGGTCCCGCGCTCGAACCTGGCTCAACCTGATGACGGCTTTGGCTGGGCGTCAGACGTGAACGCGGATCTGCTCGGCCAGATGAACCGGGTCTATGGCCGCAATCCCGAGCACGCTCCAGTCGGCCGGTTCAATGGCAACCTTGGCTTTGTTGTCGAGTAGGAGGGAGAGAGGCGATGGCTGCAAAGATTGAAGGCTCGCACCTCACGGTTCGCGCCGCGCAGGCCGGTCTTGCGCTCTTCACTGTCGTCTTGATGGCAACCTCTCTCGGCGGCTGCTTGCAGAGTCCGAGATTTCAGGCGCCCTTTACCCTCGCAAATCCCAATCAGCGGTACCCAATTGCCGTGAAACAAGGCGAGACCACGCTGGACCTCGCCGTCTCTCCCGGCGCGTCTGGCCTCAATCCATCCCAGCGGGCTCAACTTTACGACTTTTTGGCCGATTACAAACAGCAAAGCGCCGATCAGCTGCTCATCAGGGCGCCGTCGGGCGGTCCCAATGAGACTGCTGCACTGCGCGCTTATGACGATGTCAGAGCTGCGATGCGCCACGCGGGGATCAAGCCTTCAGCGGCAGCTGTCCAACCTTATTATTTCACCGGCGATCCGGCGGCGCCGATACGCGTCTCCTTTCTTCAGGCGGTCGCCGTGCCTCCTGATTGCCCTGACTGGTCGGAGAACATCGCCCGCGATCCTCAAAACATGCCGTTCACCAACATGGGCTGCGCCACGCAACGCAACCTCGCCGTCGCAGTCGCCAATCCGCGGGATCTCATTGAGTCTCGAGGAGAGACGCCGCGTTCGAGCGAACGCCGCGACGTGGTGTGGAGCAAATACGTCAACGGGCAACCGACTATCTCAAAGCGCGCCCCATCGGAACACGCCAATGCGAGCGAAGTGAGCCAAATTGGAGGAAGCGAGTGATCAGCGACGCCGCATATTCGCTGGATCCGACTGTCGAAAGCGGAGCGGCGATCAATCACGTGCAGAAGGGCGAGCTTGCGACAAGCCGAGCCCACTCCATCCCACGCATCAACATACAGGCGTTTTGCGACGACCAGAACACAGCTGCCGTGATCGAGAAGGCGTCTAAAGACAGGCGCCTGGCCAAGGCCCATATCGCCGTCCACATGGGCGGAGCACACGCCGCTACCGTCTTTTACAAAAACACGTCGACGCCTAACCTCGTCATCATCGAGTCACTGCTCCAACGTAATGAGATCTTGGGCGAGTTGGACCGTCTTGCTGAAGTCTGCGATCCCGGCACCAAGGTCATCGTCATCGGTCAGGTTAATGACGTATTGCTTTACCGCGATCTTCTGCGCAGGGGCGTCAGCGATTATGTGGTGGCTCCAATTAAAGTTTTACAACTCATCGAAAGCATTTCTGCCATCTATATCAACCCGGAGATGGGCCCTGTCGGTCGGGTCATTGCGTTCGTAGGTGCCAAAGGAGGATGCGGCTCGAGCACCGTCTGTCATAACACGGCGTTTGCTATGGCCTCTGCAGTCAAAAGTGAGGTCGTGATCGCTGATCTCGATCTGCCCTTTGGCACGGCCAGTCTCGATTTCAACGTGGATCCACTGCAGGGCATCGCCGAAGCGCTGGCATCACCCGATCGCCTCGACGAAATGATGCTCGACAGACTGCTGTCGCGCTGTTCCGATTACTTGAGTTTGTTCTGCGCTCCGAACACCCTTGAGCGTTCTTACGACCTTCGGCCGGACAGCTGTGAAAAGGTGCTCGACGTCATGCGGGAGAACATTCCTTGGATCGCAATTGATGTACCGCATTTGTGGAGTGCATGGACGAAGCAGGTGGTGTTCAGCGCAGATCACGTCGTGATAACGGCGGCTCCCGATCTCGCCAATCTCCGCAACACCAAAAACCTTGTGGATCAGCTTAAGGGATCACGTCCGAACGACCGGCCGCCGGTACTTCTGCTGAACCAGGTTGGCGTCCCGAAGCGACCCGAAATTTCGGTTAAAGATTTCGGTGATGCGATTGACCTCAAGCCAAAATTCATCATCGATTTCGATGCGCAACTGTTCGGCAAGGCAGCTAATAACGGTCAGATGATCGAGGAAGTGTCAGGCAAATCAAAAGCGGCCGATGTGTTTCGCAGTCTCGGCAATTTTCTGGCCGACCGATCCTATCACAATAGCGAGCGAGGCTCGATTTTGGCCCCTATTCTTGCCCGGTTCGGGCTAACTAAGACGCGCGTGTAAGACGATGTTCGGCAAACGTGGTACGTCCGGGGAATCAATAATCACATCTATCGCGCCGGCGACGTCAGCTCCACAGCCTCGCGTCTCCGAAACCGCGCAGCCCGCCCCACTGCGGCCCACCCTCCTAGAGCATAGTGCTGCACTTAGCTCGCTGCCCGCAAAGGTGGGCAAATCTGCTGATGCCGGACGGGCCGAGCAGTACTACGAAATCAAAACCACGATCTTTAGCGCGCTGATCGACACGATCGACCTGACACAACTATCGAAACTCAACCCTGTCGAGGCCAGGGAGGAGATTCGCGAAATTGTCAGCGAAATTCTGGCGATCAGGAATGTCGTCATGTCGATTCTAGAGCAGGAGGATCTGGTACGAGACATTTGCAACGATGTCCTCGGCTACGGACCGCTTGAGCCCCTGCTCGCTCGTGATGAGATC
Organism: uncultured Alphaproteobacteria bacterium; assembly: GCA_963791255.1. GTDB lineage: Bacteria > Pseudomonadota > Alphaproteobacteria > Rhizobiales > Methyloligellaceae > Methyloceanibacter. Next base: position 248,675 of record CAWBSA010000009.1, read on the forward strand.
TCCGACATAATGGTGAATGGCTGTGACAGGACCTACATCGAAATTAAGGGCAAGGTCCAGAATAGCGATGTCCGCTTCGCTGACAACGGGCAGTTGATGAATATCTGCCAACGCATTGTCAGCCAAGTCGGTCGACGCGTCGATGAATCCAGTCCTATTTGCGATGCGCGCCTGCCGGACGGCAGTCGCGTCAACGTCATCGTCCCACCGCTGGCCCTCGAGGGCCCAACGCTCACCATACGCAAATTCAAGCGCGATCGGCTGACGCTCGATCAACTCGTGGAACTCGACTCCATCTCGCCTACCGGGCGCACCTTGCTCGCTATCATCGGTCGAGTGCGCTGCAACGTGATCATTTCCGGAGGGACAGGTTCAGGCAAGACCACGCTGCTCAACTGCATGACCGCCCACATCGACAATGACGAACGCATCATCACGTGTGAGGACGCCGCCGAACTGCAGTTACAGCAGCCACATGTGGTTCGATTAGAGACCCGGCCTCGGAACCTGGAGGGACAGGGCGAAGTCACCATGCGCGATCTCGTCAAAAATTGCCTGCGTATGCGACCCGATCGCATCATTGTGGGTGAGGCGCGTGGACCGGAAGCATTTGAAATACTGCAGGCCATGAACACCGGTCATGATGGGTCGATGAGCACGATCCACTCAAATTCGCCTCGCGAATGCATCAGCCGAATGGAAAGCATGATTTTGATGGGCGGGTACGATCTTCCTGCAAAGAATATCCGCGAGATGATCGTGTCTTCGGTCGATGTCATCATCCAAGCCGCACGCCTGCGTGACGGGTCGCGCAAGATCACCCACGTGACCGATGTGGTTGGACTCGAGGGTGATGTCGTGGTCCTGCAGGATCTGCTGATACATGAAATATTGGGCGAGGACGCCAACGGCCGCCTTTTAGGGAGACATCGCGCGACCGGCATTGTTCGGCCGCGCTTCTGGGAGCGGGCGTGCTATTTCGGCGAAGAAAAGCGTCTAGCCGAGGCTCTTACATCGTCCGAAGTAGCCGATGAGCACGGGCGTCCATTAGGAGAACGCTTTGCTCACTCCTGAAATTGCACAACTCGCAGCCATGCTGCTGGCCGGCATCGGCGTTGGTGGCTTTATATATGTGTTGTCTATCCCCTACACGAGCGGCGAGCGAAAAGCGAACAAGCGCATCGACGATGTGGCGCAAGGTCAGAGAGTATTGCGCAAGCGTGCGACCCAATCGCTCCAGATACGCAAGCAGCAGGTGCAGGACACGATTAAGGACATCGAAGCCAAGCAGAAGCGGATCAAACGGGTGCGGATCCGCACCCGTTTGATCCGCGCCGGCGTTACCATGAAACCCCGCACCTATTATCTCTTGGGACTTCTCGCCGCCGGAGCCGGAGGCTTCATCGTACTTATCACCGGTTCTTCCGCGCTGGTTTCTGTACTCGTCGCCTTCGCTATCGGGCTTGGCTTGCCGCGTCTCATTCTCGCGCGCGTGACTAAGCGCCATCAGGCTAAGTTCCTGCTTGAGTTCGCTAACGCTATCGACATCATCGTGCGCGGCATCAAATCGGGCCTGTCGTTCTCCGATTGCATGCAGATCATCGCCACGGAATCACCTGAGCCGGTGAGGAGCGAGTTCGCCAACCTGATCGAACAGCAGAAAGTCGGCGTTCCGTTGGCAGAGGCCTTCGAGCGGATGTATCAACGCATGCCGCTTCAGGAAGTAAAATTCTTCGCCATCGTGATTGCAATCCAGAACCAAATTGGTGGCAATCTCGCCGAGGTGCTCTCGAATCTGGCTCAGGTGTTACGCGACCGATATCGCTTGCTGGCCAAGGTCAGGGCGTTTAGCGCCGAGGCGAAGGCATCGGCGTTTATCCTCGGGGCGCTTCCACCTTGTATCATCCTCGCCATATTCTTCACCTCGCCTGATTACATCCTAATTTTCTGGCACGACAAGCTTGGCAATCTCATGCTCATCTTCAGCGCGATCTGGATGCTCGATCGGTATCTTCGTCATGCGCAAAATGATCAACTTCGATTATTGAGACCCCCTGATGACGTTGCTGATTCGATATCTGCTCGACCCGCAATTCGTGGTCATGGTGCTCGCGGCCGTCGCTGCCTTCGCCACGATTATCTCCTTCGTTCTGCCCCTCCTGTCCGGCGACAGGACTGCCTCGCGTCTGAAATACGTGTCGGGCGAGCGTCAGCGCTTGCGCGCAGAGAGTATGGGAGGACTGGCCGAGGGACGATACCGAGGAAAATTGAGGGCAGAACCGAAGACCTACATGCAGCAGGTTGTAAATCGGCTCAACTTGCGCAAAGCGCTTGAAACCGAGACGACGCGTGAGCGCTTGAGGATGGCCGGTTTTCGCGGACAAGCGCCTGTCGTCGCCTTTCTGTTCTTCCGGGCCATCCTACCACTCGCAACCTTCGCACTTGCATTTTTCTATGTGTTTTTACTGAACCGCTACCAGCTTTCACCGCTTCTCAAGCTGTGTCTCTCAATTGTGGGAGCCTATGTCGGCTTCTACCTGCCGAACATTTTTGTCTCAAATCTGATCACGCGCCGCCAGACGTCCATGAAGCGCGTCTTCCCCGATGCTCTCGACCTGATGCTCATTTGCGTTCAGGCCGGCATGTCGGTCGAATCTGCTATGAACAAGGTCGCAAACGAGATTGCTCCGCGCTCGCTCGAACTTGCCGAGGAGTTCAGCCTCACCACGGCTGAGCTGTCTTATCTGCCGGAGCGGCGCCAGGCTTACGAAAACCTTGGCAAGCGCACGGGACTAGCGTGTCGTACGAGCCGTCGGTACAAGCCTGATCCAAGCCGAGCGTTACGGCACTGCGATTAGCCAGTCGCTTAGGGTGCTTGCCAAAGAGACCCGCGAAATGCGAATGGCCGAGGCCGAGAAAAAGGCGGCGGCCTTGGGACCCAAGCTCACCGTGCCAATGATACTGTTTTTCCTGCCGGTGGTGTTCATCGTGATCATGGGGCCAGCCGTCATTCAGATCATGGCCATCCGCGGTGGTCGATGAGAGTCGCGAGCTGTTGGACCGCGTGAGCAATGGCTCCCGGCAGTCCGAGGTTGTGCGCGGAATAAACGCAGGTAAAGAGGCTGCGAAATATCTTTTTATGGGCTGTCGGGCGACTGAACAAAACAACTCGGTAGGGTTCTCTTGGAGAGCCTTCTACTCTGATGGCAAGATACAGTATGCGAGGGCCGGCCCCCGCTTTCTCAACGAGGGCCGGTTCGCGATGCTGCTCTTGAAAAAGAAGGCTTTACCGGTTCTGCTACCAACAGCTTCAGGAAGAGGTTCAGCCGGATCCCGTATGCCAGTTTTCGGCTAACTGGCGGCCGTGGCTAGAGCATCCGAAATGGTGGTGAAGATGGTAAGGAGGTTGCCACCGAGTGTGCCAAGTATGGCAAGGATAACCACCGAAACTAACCCGGCAATGAGGCCGTACTCGATCGCCGTAACGCCTGACTCGTCCTTCACCAAACGTGCAAACAAGGCTTTCATCTACCTCTCCTTCGTAAGTTGATCCGCTCTTTTTGCGGGCGAGCCAGTTCTAGAGAGTAGGTATAAATAATCCTCTCATCACCGGTTGCTTGTTTTTTATAAAGATTTAGTAGTTTCGGCGGAATTTGGCCGGGCTGTACGGTCGCATCTCGCGGCACCCTCGTATTGGGTCGCCCAATTGCCGGCGAAGAACAATCGTGGTGGAGGCGCCCCTACGGCGATGCCGATCTTTGCGGTAAGGGGCCAAATGCTGTGGGTTAGCCATTCCAGTCCAGGGGAGGTCTGCTTCCTGCATCTTTGCCGGGGGTTATTTCATCGAATTGGGCGCTAAGGGCTTTACCACTTCGAGCCCCTTTCGGAGATTTTCACCAAAAACTACAAACACAACCTAAATCGGAAAATTAACGCAACTGGAGTAAGCACTCTACCGAGAGAAGCGTTCTTCGCGAGAGTAGTGCGTCATGAGGCGAGAGAAGCTGTTGCGAACTAGCGAGAACGCCGGTCGTTCCTCTGCAACCCACTTAGCGTACGCGACGCACGCTGATAGCTTCCTTGATACAATTCGATCTTGGTTATGCCGGCGCAACGGTCGCGGGTAAAGCTGCTGGATGTCTTTGAGCGTGTGGTCGTACTGGTTGTGTTCGGCCACTTCGCGTTCGTCATGCTCACTGCGGGGAAAGCGGGTGTCCTAAGCTTCATCTTGCTCGTGTCGGAGAGTCTTCCGGTCTTTCTGATACTCACTAGACGAGCGGCTAATGCTCGTCCGACAAGCCGCTCGATTGGCTATTGGCCCTGATGGGCACGATTCTTCCCCTTCTGGCACTGCCCGTGGGCAGCAATCCGCTCGTACCGATCTGGGCTAAGCGGAGCCATTATGTTGCTCGGCCTCTACGTGCAAATATCGGCCAAAGTCATCTTGGGTCGTAGCTTTGGTCTGATCGCCGCCAACCGAGGCATCAAGGTGGCCGGCCCCTACCGGATTGTGCGCCACCCTATCTATGCGGGTTACACAATCATCCACGTGGGCTTTCTGTTGGCCTTTCCCTCAGTGTGGAATCTTGGTCTCTATTCCACTCAGTTGGTGGTTCAAGTGGCCAGGCTTTTGAGAGAAGAGCACCTGCTCAAACAGGATCCGAATTATCGAAATTATGCGGCCAGTGTGCGATATCGGCTCTTTCCAATGATCTTTTAGGCCAATGATCTTTTAGAGTTCCCGGAAGGGCAGCGCAGCAGCCTAGCCCTGCTTGAGAGGGTGGCGTCTCGCGATCAGAGAGGCCGACCTCATGTTCCAATTTCCAGGGCCTGATGCTTTGGCGGGGACAATGATCGTCAGCGCAGCGGAGCCTCGTGCTCAGCTGCGGAATGGTGAGACCCCTTAAAATTCTCGGTAGCCACTCCATCGGACGAAACCTGATCAGCCGACATCTCGGGCAGTGGCCAAATGCGTATAAGACGCGGCAGCAAACTCCTCGATCGTGCTTCCCGGAGGAATCCGCGACCAAAAACTAAAAGGCACGTCTCGCGTGCACGTTCTGTCTCGTCGACTACATCGAATTCGGCTTGGTGAACTCCACCGCGATTCCGTTTGCGGTGTGACGAGTGACCCTCCCGTTGGCGCGTCCGATCGTGACCTGGGTGCCTATCGTCGGCTTGGGGTATGTTTCCACAGCTGCTCCGCCCAAGGACAAATCAACCACGCGGCACGCTTGCTTTGTGCCATCGCTTAGGGTCAGCTCGGCGCCGCCTTGCGCAATCCTGATACGTTGAGATGAGCGGAGTTCGTCACTCGGTGACGGCGCGTCGCTGAGTAGGACCGGTGTGACGCCGGCCTGAGCGGGCATCCACGAGGTGTACGTTTCAAATCGTTCGATCACTTCGCAAAGAAGCACAACGTCGACGGGCTTTGCGATCAATAGGTCGAAAACGCTCCGCTCCTCGGCATGCGATGCTGCATCCGGGTCTATAACCAGACCTATGAGACTCGCTCTGTTTTCGTCATCTGTGCCGCGTTCCGCTTAATGCTTTCACAAATCTCATCCCTTCCGAGGGAGACTCATGAAAGTCGATCAGAACGAAATCGAAGCGGGTCTCCCCCAGTTTTGAAATCGCCTGCTCACTAGAAACGGCGATCTCAACAAGATGGCCCCGTTTCGCTAGCACGACTTTAAGAAGCCGCTGTGCAACGGGGTTATCGCCGGCTATCAGAATGGTCCGCGGCATGACGGATCGGCAACGTGCATTCGCAGCCAGTCCAAACCTGTCACCGACAGCGTGAGCATTAGGCGTTGCCATTCTTAGCTGCGTCCTCACTGATGTCGCCGGGCGGTCTTGGCCTCCATAAACTTACGCGGTAATCACTAACGCCGGGTTGGTGTAGGCCACAACAAAGCTCTGTTTGCCGCGTTTACGCCGGAAACGGTTCCGGCGAGGACAATTCGGAGCCGTTCAAGTATGCACCGTCGATGGAGAGTCGAACCAGCGCAAGCACGATCACGAAAGGATTGCTAAAGGTTTAATTAACCGTGCGCAGGCGTGCCGACCCGGATCGGGCCTGCAGTGATCGGGAGCACATCCATCGGTCCCTCAATGCGCAATTGGCTGTCGCTGCGGCGCCTCAACAAATCCGCTCGCATTGTCATGACTTCGGATTCCTTTGGCAGAGTGCTTCGGCTTCCGGACGCCGTGCGAGGATCTGGACAGCGGTTTCCTGCGAGAGTCCAGCTGCGATCAGCAAATCGATCACGGCGCAAATTCTGGCCAACAGAACGTCGCAACATGATTGGCTCTGGCGCCGACCCTGAATTTCTGGATCGTCGTCCATGGCTCTCTTGCCGGCGATCGAATGAGACTGATTGCCTGTCTCGGCCGTTGCTGCGCTACTCGGCTCTACCGGTGCAATGCGCAAGCATTTTGCTCCGAATTTTGACGAAGCGGCGTACGAGCATGCTCGTTAATATCGAGCTAGACCAGTGCGGCCAAAACTAACAGGTGAATGGTGGTTTTTGCGCGCGCAGTAGCGATTCTAGCTCACTCGATATCGGCTCTGAGAAGGCTCGCATAATCGCCCGGACCCGTCCCCGTCACGACGCCGGGTTTTGCGGAAACAGCGCGCGTGGATGCCGGTTTCTCGACCTCGTCGATTGGCTTCACCATTTGAACCTTTGCCATCGTTTCTGGCTTGGCGGCAACCATTTGCACCGGAGCCTCATTACCGCTGCTGTTCGACGCAAAAGGTTGCCACTCGTCAGCCGAGGATTCAGGGGACCGGGCTTCGGGCTTTGCGGCAGCTAACTGTTTCGAGTTAGACACCATGTTGCGCAAGTAGGCCATATTGGCCTTCACGTCGGCATCACTCATGTCGGCCGAAGCGTACTGCCGCGCCTCGATGAATTTGCTTTGCAGACCGAGGGCAAGCGCGAGGTTTTGCCGGATACGCTTTTCGTCATGGCCACTTGAAACTGCCTTGCGCAATAATTCTTCCGCCATTTGGGGTTTGCCGTCGAGCATGTAGGAGAGCGCGAGGTTGTTGATCACCGAAAGCGCGTCCGGCTTAGTTTCGAGAGCGGCGAGATAATATTGTTGAGCTTGATCATGCCGACCTTCCTTTGCGCGCAAAGTCCCCAGTGCGGAGAGCGTCCTCCAGTCGCGCGTCCCTTGTTGATTAGCTACGTCGAGCGCGGGCTTGGCGATTTCGAGATGGTTTAGCTCAAGCGCGAGCCGGCCGAGTTCGCCGGCAATATCGCCATTAGTAACGTTCGCCTGAAAGGCTGTCTTCAGGATTTCGAGTGCGCGGTCGCTGGAGCCTAGCGCTTTGAGTGTTCGAGCATAACCTATTGCGTTACGCGGGTCCTGAGGGTTCTTGGCGTAGGCCGCGGCCCATTGCTGGGTCGCGGTTACGGCCTCGGACGGCGACATCTGCACATCTTCCCGCGGCAGAGTTCTCCGCGCGAAAAGCGTGTCTGTAGTGCCACAGGCGCTGAGCAAGTTGGCCGCGCCTGTTATCGCGAGGAGGGCGAGCACCATCGGGAGGCGCGGACATGAAGCATAAAGCATCGCTTAAGCAATCCTTACCGAGCGCAAGCGTGGCGGTCGGCGCGTTCCCTGTTGGACTGCTGTAATGATGTGGGACAGGCGTCAAAAAAGTATTAACCATAGTAGCGGGTAGGGCTCAGCCAGCCGCCCGCTGCTTCATCTCCGCGACCGCCCCTTCGGTCCACTCGGCCATCTCCGGCATGGCGAGCAGCGCCTCGGCGTAAGCGGCAGCCGCGCCGTCGTCGCCGAAGCGGGCTAGATCGACGCCATAGGTGCGAAATCGGGTCGCGACCGGCGCGAACATGGCATCGGCATTGGTGAAGGCGCCGAACAGGAACGGGCCGCCATGCCCAAATCTCTCGCGCGCATCCTTCCAGATGGCGACGATCCGCCTGATGTCGGCATCGAGCGCCTCGCTCACCCACGGAAACGCCACCCGCGCAAGCAGGTCCATGGGCATGTCGTTGCGGAGCGCAACGAAGCCCGAATGCATCTCGGCGGAGATCGAGCGGGCCGCCGCCCGGTCCTCGACGCTGTGCGGCCATAGACGATGCTCGGGATGGCGCTCGGCAAGATATTCGAGGATGGCGAGGCTGTCCCACACGATGCCGCTCTCGGTCTTCAGCGCCGGGATCTTGCCCGACGGCGAGTTGCGCAGGATCTCGACCTTGCTGTCGGGCTGCCGGAGCCGCACGCGCTCTTCGGCGAAGGGAATGTCGCACGCCTTCAGCGCGATCCAGGGCCGCAAGCTCCACGACGAGTAGTTCTTGTCGCCGATTACCAGTGTGTAGTTGGTCGCGGCCATGTCCCGCCATCCGCCATTGTCATGCAAGCGCTCCCCTGCCATTAATGCGCGGCCCCGGCAACCCCCTCGTTCGAATCGCGTAAATCGATGACCACCAAAGCCATGACGCTTGAGACGACACGCGCCGCGCTGGAAGATCAGCTACTGGACGCCGGCGCGGAGGCGCTTCCCATCCACCTCGTCGCCTCGGAGGACGATACCCCCCTCGAAGGCTTGAGCGATGCCGATAGGGCCTGGGTCGCGGCGCAAGGCTGGAAGCCCACGCAAGGCGCGGTCCTGCTGCTGCCCGGCGGGGCTCACGGTATCAGCGGCGTCCTGCTCGGGACCGGCGGCAAGGATTGGGCTGAGCGCAGCCCGCTGCTGACCGGGGCTCTGCCCGGAGCGCTGCCCGAAGGCGATTATCGCTTTGCCTCGCCGCTTCCCGATCCCGAGCTTGCCGCGCTTGGCTTCCTCGCCGGGAGCTATCGCTTCACCCGCTACAAGACCGGCAATGACGCGAAGACGAGGCGGCTCGTCCTGCCCGAAGGCGCGAGCAGAGACTACGTGCTGGCGCTCGCCGAGGCGCTCTATTTCGGCCGCGATCTGATCAACACGCCGGCCAACGACCTCGGCCCCGCCGAGCTCGAGACCGCGGCGCGCGAGCTCGCCAATGCGTATGGCGGCAGCGTCAAGGTGACCGAGGGGTCGGGCCTCCTGTCCGACAACTTCCCGATGATCCATGCCGTGGGGCGCGCGAGCGACCGTGCGCCCCGGCTGATCGACCTCCGCTTCGGCTCCGAGCACGCGCCAAAGGTCACCATCGTCGGCAAGGGCATCTGCTTTGATACCGGCGGCCTCGACATCAAGCCGTCGAGTGGCATGGCGCTGATGAAGAAGGACATGGGCGGCGCCGCCTCTGCGCTCGCCTTCGCGCTGCTCGTCATGCGGGCGAAGCTGCCGGTACGCTTGCGCGTGCTGATCCCTGCCGCCGAGAACAGCATCTCCGGCAACGCGTTCCGGCCTGGCGACGTGCTGCCGAGCCGGAACGGCATGACCGTCGAGATCGGCAACACCGACGCCGAGGGTCGGCTCGTGCTGGCCGACGCCATCAGCCTCGCCGACGAGGAGGCGCCCGACTATCTCATCACCATCGCCACTCTGACCGGCGCCGCGCGCGTCGCTCTCGGTCCCGATCTGCCGCCGCTCTATAGCGACGACGAGGATTTCGCGACCGGCCTGCTCGCAGCCGGACAGGCCACCGGCGATCCGATGTGGCGCATGCCGTTCTGGGCGCCCTACGACAAGATGCTGAAGAGCCCAATCGCCGATGTGAGCCATATCGCCGAGGGCTCTTACGCCGGATCGGTGGTCGCTGCGCTGTTCCTCAAGCGCTTCGTGTCAGATGCCAAGCGCTTCGCCCATCTCGATATTTTTGGCTGGGTGCCGCGCGAGCAACCGGGTCGGCCGCAAGGCGGCGAGCCGCAGGCCGCCCGCGCCCTGTTCCAGTTCTTCCGCCAAGAGCTCGGCACCTCGTGAGCAAGCCGCTCCTGCCCGATCCGCGCCTCCACGCCTATCGCGCGGACCTTGCCGCGGATCGACTGCGCGGCCTGGTCGAGGCCGAACGCTTCGTGACGGGCGAGCCGCGCCAGGTCGTGGCCGCATCTCTGCCGCTCCGCCGCGAGCCGCGCTTCGACTCGACGCTCGACACCGAGGCGCTCAAGGGCGAGACCGTCACCCTCTACGCCGAAGGCGAAGGCTGGGCCTGGGTGCAGATCGACCGCGACCGCTATGTCGGCTACATGCCGAGCGACGGGTTGAGCCCGAAGATCATCGCGCCAACGCACAAGATCGCGGCGCTCAGGAGCTACGTCTATTCCGAGCCTGACGGCAAATCGCCGACGCTCGATCTGCTCAGCCTGAATGCGTTCGTCACAGCGCGTGCGGAGGAGGGCAGGTTCCGCGCGCTCGAAGGCGGCGGCTATGTCGTCGCCCGCCATACGCTCCCGGTCGGCGAGATGGCGGACGACCCCGTTGCCATCGCCGAAACATTTGTCGGTACGCCGTATCTGTGGGGCGGGCGCACCAGCATCGGTCTGGACTGCTCGGGCCTCGTTCAGCTTGCGGCAGAGGCCGCTGGACTAAGCGCACCGCGCGACGCCGACATGCAGGCCGCCGAGCTTGGCGAACCGGTCTCCTGGCGGGACGGTGCCGAGCTCAGCCGCGGCGATCTCGTGTTCTGGGACGGCCATGTGGGCATCATGACGAGCGGAACGCAGCTGCTCCATGCCAACGCCCATCATATGGCCGTCGAACTTGAGCCCTTCGTCGCCGCCAAGGAGCGCATCAAGCAGGCCGGCTATGAGGTGATTGGGGTGCGGCGGCTGCCGCGCATCCGGCAGCCGCTCCGCTAAGCCCGATTAGATGACGTGGAATAGATAAAGCAGGATGATGATCGGGATCGGGATGCCGACCAGCCAGAGTAGTGCGCCGCGCATGGTTCAGTCCTCCGTGGCGATTGAGGGATTCCTGCGCCTTTAAACGTCGCGGCGGAGCTGGGGTTCCACGCTAAGTTGCAACCACGTCGCCGCGGGTCGCTTCGAGCTCGAAGGCAGCGGCGAGCAGCGCCTTGGTGTAGTCGGTCTGCGGATTGGCAAACACCTCCCGCGCCGGACCCTTCTCGACGATCTTGCCGTAGCGGAGCACGATGATCGAGTTGGCGAGCGCACGCACCACTTTCAGGTCGTGGCTAATGAACAGATATGCCAGCTTGTGGCGGCGCTGGAGCTCGCGCAGGAGATCGACGATCTGCGCCTGCACCGACACGTCGAGCGCCGAGGTCGGCTCGTCGAGGATCAGGAATTTCGGCTCGAGCACGACGGCGCGGGCGATGGCGATGCGCTGGCGCTGGCCGCCGGAGAACTCGTGCGGATAGCGGTCGCGGACGTCGGGCTTGAGACCGACCTCCTTGAGCGCTTTTGCCACACGCTGATCGCGCTCCTCTCTGGTCAGCGTCGGGTTCTGGATGGCAAGCCCTTCCTCGATGATCTGGCCGACCGAGAGGCGCGGGCTGAGCGAGCCGTAAGGGTCCTGGAACACGATCTGCATGTGGCGCCTTAGCGGCCGCATGCGTTTCGAATCGTAGCCGTCGATGCGGTTGCCGAGATAGACGATCGGGCCTTCGCTCGAGATCAGCCTGAGCAGCGCAAGGCCGAGCGTCGTCTTGCCCGAGCCAGACTCGCCGACCACCCCGAGCGTCTGACCTTCCTTGACGGCAAGGTCGATGCCGTCGACCGCCTTGATATGGCCGACGGTTGAGCGCATCAGGCCGCGCTTGACGGGGAACCACACGCGCAGATTCTTGGCCTCGAGGATGGTCTTCGCGCTGGCATCGGCGGCCGGTGGCGAGCCCTTGGGCTCGGAGGCGATCAGGTGCTTGGTGTAGGGATGCTGGGGGGCGGCGAAGATGTCTCTCGTCGCGCCCCGCTCGACGATCACCCCGTCATTCATCACGCACACCCGGTCGGCCATCTTGCGCACGATGCCGAGATCGTGGGTGATCAGCAGCATGGCCATGCTGAACTCGGCCTTGAGCTTGGCGAGCAGGTCGAGAATCTGCGCCTGGATGGTGACGTCGAGCGCCGTGGTCGGCTCATCCGCGATCAGCAAATCAGGCTCGTTGGCGAGCGCCATGGCGATCATCACCCTCTGTCGCTGCCCGCCAGAGAGCTGGTGCGGATAGCATTGCAGCCGCCCCTCGGGATCGTCGATGCCGACCTTGCCGAGCAGGTCGAGCACCCGCGCGCGCGCCGCCGCGCCCGAGATGCCGCGATGGATCTTCAGCACCTCGGCGATCTGCCGCTCGATCGTGTGCAGCGGGTTGAGCGAGGTCATCGGCTCCTGGAAGATCATCGAGATCTTGTTGCCGCGGATCTGACGAAGCGCGGGCGGGGCCAGCTCGAGCAGGTTCTCTCCCTTGAACAGGATCGCGCCCGACGGGTGGGAGGCGGCGGGGTAGGGGAGGAGCCTCAGAAAGGAGAGAGCGGTCACCGTCTTGCCCGAGCCCGACTCGCCGACCAGCGCCACGGTCTCGGCGTCGCCGATGTCGAACGACACATGCTTGACCGCGTGCGTGACGCGATCGCCCGAGCTGAAATCGACCGACAGGTCTTCGACGGAGATCAGAGGTGTGGTCATGGGCTCGCTTTCGCAGGCGTGCCGTCGGCACATTCGCCGCGCTCGATCTCGACGGTGGCATGATCGAGGCCGAAGCGCTCCTTGAGCCGGGCCTTGATGTCGCGCACGATCCGGTCTGAATCCGCACCCGCGCCGACACAGGCATGCAGCGTCACCATGCGCCGCGCCTGCGTGATCGACCAGACATGGACGTGATGCACGCCCTCGACGCCGGCGACATTGGCGATAAGGTCAGGGCCAATCGCGCGCGTGTCGAGCTCGCCCGGCGCGCCTTCGAGCAGGATATGTCCGGCATCGGCGACCACCTGCCAGCCGCTCCTGACAATGATGGCGGCGACCAGAAGCGAGAGCAGCGGGTCGATCGGCGTCCAGCCGGTCAGCAAGATCACCGCGCCGGCGGCGAGCGCCGCCACCGAGCCGAGCAGGTCGCCGAGCACATGCACGAACGCGCCGCGCACGTTCAGATTGTCGCGGTCGGCGCCTTGGAGCAACAGGAACGCGGCGATGTTTACCAGGAGCCCGAGCACGGCGACGATCACCATGATGCCGCCCGAAACTTGCGGCGTGGTCATCAGCCGCTCGGCCGCCTCGTAGACGATCCAGGCGGCGATGGCAAACAGAGCGAGCCCGTTGGCGAAGGCGACCAGCACCTGGAAGCGGTCGAAGCCGTAGGTGCGCCGCCAGTCGGCCGGACGCCGCGACAGCCTGAAGCCGAACCAGGCGAGCGAGAGCGAGGCAAAGTCGGTCAGCATGTGGCCGGCATCGGCGAGCAGCGCGAGCGAGCCGGCGGCGATGCCGCCCGCCACCTCGGCGAACATGAAGGCGCCGGTCAAAAGCGCGGCAAGCCCCATGCGCCGCTCGTTGTCGGCGTGGTTCGCGGCGCCATGCGCATGGCCATGACCCGCGTGGCTGTGCCCCGCATGGTCGTGACCGTGACTATGGGAATGCGATCCGTGCATGTTATCTCGCCAAAGTTTTGCGCGGGTCGAGCGCGTCACGCACCGCCTCGCCGACGAAGATGAGCAAAGAGAGCATCAGCGCGATGACGAAGAACGCGGTCAGCCCGAGCCACGGCGCTTGCAGATTGTCCTTGCCTTGCGCCAGGAGCTCGCCGAGCGACGGCGACCCCGGCGGCAGGCCGAAGCCGAGGAAGTCGAGTGAGGTAAGCGTGGTGATCGAGCCGTTCAAGATGAACGGCATGAAGGTGAGCGTGGCCACCATGGCGTTCGGCAAGAGATGCTTGAAGATAATGCGGACGTTGGAGAGCCCGAGCGCGCGCGCGGCGGTGACATATTCGAAGTTCCGCGCGCGCAGGAACTCGGCGCGCACCACCCCGACCAGCGCCACCCAGGAGAAGGCGAGCAGGATGCCGAGCAGGATCCAGAAATTTGGCTCGATCACGGCGGCGACGATGATCAGCAAATAGAGCTGCGGCACGCTCGTCCAGATCTCGATGAAGCGCTGGAACAGGAGGTCGGTCCAGCCGCCGAAATAGCCCTGCACGGCGCCGGCCGCCACGCCGAAAGCCGAGGAGAACAGCGTCAGCACCAGCCCGAACAGGACCGACAGGCGGAAGCCGTAGATCACCCGGGCGATCACGTCGCGCCCCTGGTCGTCGGTGCCGAGCCAATTCCATTCGAGCGCGTCGTTGCAGGGATGAAAGCCGCGCTCGACCGCGAGCTTGCAGTCGTCTGGCGAGAGCAGCCAGGTCGGCTTCACCGGAAACGCCATCGGCGGATTCTTGTTCTGCGTGTTGTAGGAGAAGCGGATCGGCGGCCACAGCGTCCAGCCGTTGGCGTCCTTGATCATGGCCTTGACCGCGGGATCGCGATAGTCGGCCTCGGTCTCGAATATGCCGCCGAACGCGGTCTCCGGGTAGGATTTGAAGATCGGCCAGTAATAATGGCCGTCATATTTGACCAGGATCGGCCTGTCGTTGGCGATGAACTCGGCAAACAGGCTGACGAAGAAGATGATAAGAAAGATCCACAACGACCAGAACCCGCGCCGGTTGGCCTTGAAGATGTCGTAGCGCCGCCGCTGCAAGGCCGACAGCCACGGGCGCACGACCGGCACCCCTTGGGCCGCCACCTCCTCGGTGATCGTGGTGTCGATCGGCGCGTCCATCTGCTGCTAGACCTCGCGCGTCTCGAAATCGATGCGCGGATCGACCCAGGTATAGGTCAGGTCGGAGATGAGATTGATGACGAGGCCGAGCAGCGAGAAGATGTAGACAGTGGCGAACACCACGGGATAGTCGCGGTTCACTACCGACTCAAAACCGAGCAGACCGAGCCCTTCGAGCGAGAAGATCGTCTCGATCAGGAGCGAGCCGGCGAAGAACGAGCCGATGAACGCGCCGGGAAAGCCGGCGATGACGATCAGCATGGCGTTGCGGAACACATGCCCGTACAGCACCTGGTTCTCGGCGAGCCCCTTGGCCCGGGCGGTGATCACGTATTGCTTCCTGATCTCCTCGAGGAACGAGTTCTTGGTGAGGAAGGTGGTGGTAGCGAAGGCCGACAGCGCCATGGCGAACATCGGCAGCACCAGGTGCCAGAAATAGTCGGCGATCCGCATCGGCCAGGAAAGCTCGTGCCAATTTTCCGAGACGAGCCCGCGCAACGGGAAGATCTGGAGAAACGAGCCGCCGGCCAGCAGCACGATCAGGAACACGGCGACGAGGAAGCCGGGGATGGCGTAGCCGATCACGATCACCGTGCTGGTCCAGACGTCGAAGCGCGAACCGTCGGCGACCGCCTTGCGAATGCCGAGCGGGATCGAGATGGCGTAGGACAGCAGCGTCATCCATAGCCCGAGCGAGATCGACACCGGCATTCGCTCGGCGATCAGCTTCAGCACGCTGGTGTCGCGAAAATAGCTCTGGCCGAAATCGAACAGGAGATAGTTCTTGATCATCATGCCGAAGCGAACATAGGCCGGCTTGTCGAAACCGAACTGCTTCTCCAGGCTCTTGATGAATTCGGGGTCGAGCCCCTGCGCGCCGCGATATTTGGACGGCGCCGAGACGTCGCCCGGCATGCCGCCTTGGCCGGGCCGGGGGCCGGTCGCGTCGCCGCCGCCGCCGCTGATCATGCTGGTCGCGCCCGGATCGGTGCCGGTCAGCTGGGCGATCAGGCGCTCGACCGGCCCGCCCGGCGCAAACTGCACGATGACGAACGTCACCAGCATGATGCCGAACATGGTCGGGATGATGAGCAGGATGCGGCGAAGAATATAGGCAGCCATTCTCACTCGCGCGTGTTGCGCCGGAAGCTGCCCCGCCCAAGGCAACCCGGCTCATTCATGCTGGGTGATGCTTACTGGATTCTGTCGGTAGTGGGAACCCGACACTGGCCTCTGGCCAGGGTCTTTGCGCGGGGTCGGGGCGGCAAATGGCCGCTTCGCGGGCCCTAGAGGACCGGCACGACCCCGCGGTCGGGTCGCAAACGAGACGCCGGCATATTGGCAGCGGCCGTCGCTGTGCTGGAACAGGCTCACGGCGATCAGCCAGACGCGGACGATATTGCCAGGCACGGGGCTACCGATATTTGCCACATAGTCCGCATAGACATCGCGCTCCTCGTCGAACCACTGGCCGAGCCCGCCAAGACCGGAGCGGGCGACGACATGGGTCTCGCGCGCCGCCCAACTCGGGATCGGGCAGCGGAAGCCCATGTCGACCGGAAGCTCGGAGCTCCAGAAATAGGTCATGTCCTGGCCGTTATCGAACTCCACCGCGATGCTGAGATAGTCGTGGGTGGGGAGGGTGTCCTCGCGCGTCTTGGAGGGCAGCTCTTCCAATGCGCCAGGACCAGCGGAGCCGTCTACCCGGTTTGAGTGGCAGCACCACGTCTTTGTGAATCAGCGCGGCATTGTCGTGCGAGTTGCAGCGTGGCGTCCTTCCGCGCCCGCTTTCCCATCGCCAGGGCGAGGTCAGGCCAATAGACGATCCGGAGATTCTCCAATGCTTCCGCTGGGTTTTCGAGGACGATCCGGCTCAAGACGCGGTCGAGCTTCGTCTCGACGCTCTCCTGCCCAACGAGGCCGGAGGCGAATGCATCCGCGACACGCGCATCAAGCAGATCGTCGAGTTGATCCGCCGCGAGCCCGATCGCAATTATTCGGAAGAGGAGCTGGGCGCCACGCTCGGCCTGTCGCCGTCGCGCGTGCTGCATCTCTTCAGCGCCGAGATGGGCGTGCCTTATCGGCGCTTCCGCATGTGGAAACGATTGATGCTGAGCTTCGAGCTGCTGCATGCGCAGGACAACATGACGGTCGCCGCGATGGAGGCGGGCTTCGCCGACGCCACTCATTTCAGCCACAGCTTCCGCGACACGTTCGGCGTGAACCCGGCGCCGGTGTTCCGCAGAATCGAGCGCTTCGAGCGTCTCGTCTGAGCGTCAGACCTTGCGGCGGCGAGCCCGCACCACCCAAAAGCCGGCAACGGCAAGGGCGATCGCGCCCAAAATGATCCAGACCTTGGATACGCCTCCGTTGGTCTCGGCCCCGTTCGTCTCGCCGGCGCCGCCGGCGCTGGCGGCGAGCTTGGCAGCCTTGTCCTTGTCGAACCACCAGGTATCGAGAATGCCCCGGTCGAAGCGGGGCTTCACCTCCGGCCGCGAGAACTTGTCCCAGTAGGCGATATTATTCGACGCCTTGTACCAGTGCGGCACCCAATAATGACCGGCGCGCAGCACACGGTCGAGCGCCCGCGCCGCGGTCGTCATCTCCTCGCGGCTCTTGGCGCTGATCACCCGCTCGATCAGCGCATCGACCGCCGGGTCCGACACACCAGCGAGATTGAGCGAGCCGTCCATCTTTGACGCCTCTGAGCCGAAATAGCTCCTTAGCTCGACGCCCGGCGTATTGCGCATGGTGTAGCGCTCGGTGGTGATATCGAAGTCGAAGTTCTTCAGACGCTGCTGATATTGCGCGGGATCGACCATGCGGATCTTGGCGTTGATGCCGAGCAGCTTGAGGTTCTTGACGTAAGGCGCCGTCAGCCGCTCGAACGCCTGCTCGAAGGATAGGATCTCGAGCGTGAGCTTCTCGCCCTTGGCGTTGACGCGCACGCCGTTCTTGACGGTCCAGCCGGCCTCGTCGAGCAGCTTGCCGGCTTCGACCAGGAGGTTGCGGTCCTGGCCCGAGCCGTCGCTCTTCGGCGGCACGTAAGCGACGCCGAGCGCCTCGTCGGAGACCGGGACGCCGAGCGAATTGAGCAGCGTCCGCTCGGCATCCGACGGCGGCCCTTCCGCCTTCATCGGCGAGTTCTCGAAGAAGCTCTCGGTGCGGCTGTAGAGCCCATAGAAGACGTTGCGATTGGTCCACTCGAAATCGAAGGCGAGGTCGAGCGCTCTCCGCACGCGCGGGTCGTTCAGTGGCTCGCGCCGGGTGTTGAGGAAGAAGCCTTGCGTGCCCGACGGCGTCTCGTCGGCTAGAATCTCCTTCTTCACCCTGCCGTCACGGATCGCCGGGAAGTCGTATTCGGTGGCCCACACCTTTGAGGTGAACTCCTCGCGGAAATCGTACGTGCCGGCCTTGAACCCCTCCATGCCGGCGGTGCGGTCGCGGAAATATTCGAAGCGGATCTTGTCGAAGTTGAACCGCCCGCGATTCACGGGGAGGTCCTTGGCCCAATAATTCGGGCTGCGGCGATAGACGATGGTGCGCCCTTGCGCGAGGCTGTCGACCACGTAAGGGCCGGAGCCGAGCGGCGGATCGAGCGTGCTCTCGTCGAACGGCCGGCTCGCATAATAGGTCTTGGAGAAGATCGGCAGCGCCGCGACGGTGAGCGGCAGGTCGCGCACCAGCTCGCCCTTGAACGTGTAGCGTACCGTCTTCGCATCGACGGCTTCAGCCTTGACCACGTCCTCGAGCATCTGATGATAGAGCGGGTGGCCCTTATTCTTCAGCGCATCGAAGGAGAACGCCACGTCCTCGGCTGTGAGCTGGCTACCGTCGGCGAAATGCGCCTCGGGTCTGAGATGGAAGGTCACCGACATGCGGTCGTCGGCGACCTCGGCGCTTTGGGCGACCAGGCCGTAGACCGCGTCGGGCTCGTCGGCAGCCGGCGTCATCAGCGAGTCGAACAGGAGCTCCAACCCCTGCGCGGCGTCGCCCTTCAAGATGTAGTTGTTGAGGCTGTTGAAGGTCGCCACCCCGCCCCAGCCGACCAGAGAGAACGTGCCGCCCTTCGGCGCGTCGGGATTGGCATAGGCGAAATGCGCGAAGTCGGCAGGGTAGCCGAGATCGCCGAAGGCTGAGAGCCCGTGCGTCGCCTCGCTTGCGGCGGCGGGTACGGCGAGCGCAAGGATGAGGAGCGCTGCGGCGCCGGCCTTGGCTCGCAAGCTGCTCCCGCGCCGCATCGTCACTGACTCGATGACGCCGGCAGCTTGGCGGCGAGCGCCTGGTCGTACCACCAGACCTGGAGGAACCCTGGCGTCAGCCCCGGCAGCACCTTGGGCTGGCCGTAGCGGTTCCAATAGGCGATGCGCACATTGGGCGAGAACCATTGCGGCACCACCAACTCGTTCCATTGCAGCACGCGGTCGAGCGCATTGGTGGCCGAGACGAGCTCGGCGCGGTCCTTGGCGAAGATCACGTGGTCGATGAGCTTGTCGATCGCCGGGCTCTTGACCCCGATCAGGTTCTGGCTGCCCTCGCGCCCGGATGCTTCAGACCCCCAGAAATCGCGCTGCTCGTTGCCGGGCGAATCCGACTGGGCGAAATTGCCGACCACGATGTCGTAGTCGAACACGTTGAGCCGCCGGGTATATTGCGCCGAGTCGACCATGCGCATTGTGCTCTTGATGCCGAGCTTGTCGAGATTGGCGGCGTAAGGCTGCACGATCCGCTCGAACAGCGGCGAGACGAGCAGGAACTCGACCTTCATCGGCTGCCCGGTCTTGGCGTCGGTCAAGGCGCCGTCCTTGATCTCGAAGCCGGCCTCTTTCAGGAGCATCGCGGCTTTCCGCAGATTGGCGCGCGCATCGTCGGGCGTGGCGTTGACCGGGTTCTTGTGCAGCTCGGTGAACACTTCAGCCGGCACGCCGTCCTTCACCTCGTTCAGGATCTCAAGCTCGCGCCCTTGCGGTGGCGCGGCCGGGGCGGCGAGCTCGCTCCCCTGGAAGTAGCTGCCGACCCGCGCATATTGGTCGTAGAACAAATTCTTGTTGGCCCACTCGAAATCGAAGGCGAGGTTGAACGCCTGGCGCACGCGGCGATCCTGGAATTGCGGACGCCTGAGATTGAGCACGAAGCACTGCATCGGCTGCGTGCGCTTGATCGCCACCGCCTGGCGCTTGACGTAGCCGTCGCGCACCGCCGGGAAGTCGTAGGCGGTCGCCCAGTTCTTGGCGCTCGCCTCCTGCCAATAGTCGAGATTGCCGGCCTTGAAGCTTTCGAAGGCGACCGTCTCGTCGCGGTAATAGTCGAAGCGGATCTGGTCGTAGTTCCACTGGCCCCTTGTTGACCGGCAAGTCCTTGCCCCAATAGTCGGCAACGCGTTCGTAGGCGATCGAGCGGCCGGGCTTGACGTCCTTGATGCGATAAGGCACCGGAGCCGAGCGGCGGCTCGAGCGTCGTCTTCATCGGGTCGCGCTGATTGCCGCTCGCGTCCTTGCCCGTCCAGTAATGCTTCGGCAGGATAGTGAGCTGGCCCATGATCATGGGCAGCTCGCGGTTGTTCTTCACGTCGAAATAGAAGGTGACCTCGTTCGGCCCGGTCGCCTCGGCGCGCGAGACGTTCTTGTAATAGAGGCCCATGCGCGGATTGGCGTCTTTGTTCACCCCGAGCGAATAGATCACGTCGTCGGGCGTGATCGGCGTGCCGTCGTGCCAGCGCGCTTCGTCGCGGAGCTTGAAGGTGACCGAGGAATAGTCTGGCGGAAAGCTCGCCCACTCGGCGATCAGCCCGTAAGAGGTCGATGGCTCATCGAGACTGTCAGCCATCAGGCTCTCGAACACGAGCCCGAGCCCTCCCGCCGCCTCGCCCTTGTAGAGAACCGGGTTGAGGCTGTCGAACGAGCCGATGTCGGCCATGCGCACGACGCCGCCTTTCGGCGCGTCCGGATTCACGTAGCCGAACGATTTGAAGTCGGCGGGATATTTCGGCTCGCCGATCAGCGACAGCGCGTGATGGTGGATCGGCGCGTCCTCGGCGTTGCTCGATGCGGGCAGGAGGCAGGCGAGGAGGAGGGCAACGAGAAGGCGGGACGGGCTCATGCTGACGCGCTCAAGCTCCTGAATGTTGGTGGGTTCGGGGGGCGCAACTCAAGCGAGCCCGCGTCTTAACATGGGGCGCAATCGCGCCAAATGAATTATCGGTCATGCGGCGCGCAGGCTCCTGGATTTCCAAGGAATGCAGCGCCCTCATCGTAACAGAAGGGGCGACCTGGCTGCTGCCTTGCCGCCCCTCCGGTATTGTCGCCAGCGACGGTCCTATTGCTGAGGTGTCTCGCTTGACGGGGCAGGTTCGGCAGGGGTGGATGGTGTTTCGGTGGAGGGTGCCGCCTCTGGCCCGGGTGCGGCCGGCGTCTCCGCAGAAGGTGCTACCTCGGGCGCAGGCGCGGCCGGCGTCTCCGCAGAAGGCGCTGCCTCTGGCGCAGGCGCGGCCGGTGTCTCCGCAGAAGGCGCTGCCTCGGGCGCAGGCGCGGCCGGCGTCTCAGCTGCTTTCTCGGCCGGTGCGCCACCGGCTTTCGGCAGCGGCAACGGGCTGTCGCTGTTGGCATTGAGATAGGCGATCACGTCGGCGCGCTTCTTGGTATCGGGATGCCCGGGAACGCCATCGCCGTACCGGGTGCGAACGCCGCCGGGTTGGTGAGCCATGCATCGAGCTTCTCGAAGGTCCAATCGCCTTCGTGAGCCTTCAGCGCGGGCGTGTAGTTGAAGCCCTCGACCGAGGCGATCTTGCGCCCGACGACACCGTAAAGGTCCGGACCGACCACAGCAGCGCCGCCTTTGTTGAAGGCGTGACACACCTTGCAAAGCCCAACATCCGCCTCGCCCGCCTTCGGATCAGCGGTAGCGAGCGCCGCCATGAAAGCGCCGTCTCCCGCCGCAGGCGCGGCTGGCGCGCCTCCAGGGGTTTCGCCGCCGCCGGCAGGCGCCGGCGTTGCGGCCGCGGTCACTTCAGGCAGAGGCGGAGGATTGTCGGTCTTGGTGCGCAGGAAGAGGAGAACGTCGGCGCGCTCCTGGGCGTCGGGCAGGCCGGGGAAGATCGCCATCTTGGTTCCCGGCACATAGGCGGCCGGATTCGTCGATCATGTGGTTGATCGAACTCGTAGTCCCAGGTGCCGCCCTTGGCCTTCAGCGCGTCGGAATATTCGTAGCCTTCGTGGCTCGCGACTTTGCGGCCAAGCACGCCATAAAGGTCCGGCCCGATCATGTTGGGACCGCCCTTCTCGAAGTTGTGGCAGAGCCCGCATTTCTTCGCGACCTCGGCGCCGTGCGCCTCGTTGCCCTTGGCGAGCAGCGTGGCGAGATCGCTTCCGCCCGCCGGCTTCTCGCCTTCGGGCTTGCCCGCCTCGGTGCCGGGAACGTCGTAGCCAGGCTTTTCCTCGTGCTCCTCGAAGGCGATGTTGATGATCGTCCTCGCGCCAAAGAACAGCAGCAGCGCCCCAAGCACTGCCATGGCGATTTGATTGAAACGATAAGCGTTCATGATCCAATTCCCCCCAGAGCAAGGCTACTTTAGGCAGCTCTTGCGACGCGGCGCGAGACTATAGGGCGTATGCGCCTGTTGCAACACGGACAATTGCCATGCGCGCAGTAGTCGCCTAGGAAAATTTCCCGTGCTAACGGACTTTGCACATGACCGACTGTCTCATCGTCATCCCGGCCCGCCTGAAGGCGACCCGACTGCCCGGCAAGCCGCTCGCCGAGATCGCCGGCGAGCCCATGATCGTGCATGTCTGGCGGCGCGCGGTCGAGGCCGATTGCGGGCCGGTGGTGGTCGCGACCGACGCCGAGGCGGTCCGCGACGCGGTCCTGCTCGCAGGCGGTAAGGCATTGATAACACGAGAAGATCACGCGAGCGGCTCGGACCGCGTATTCGAGACCGTCGAGAAGTTCGATCCCAAGGGCGCCTTCGACCTGGTGGTCAATCTGCAAGGCGATCTGCCGACGCTCGACCCGCGCCTGGTGCGGAGCTGCCTCGCCGCGCTCCGCGACCATGACGGCGATATCGGCACCATCGCTGCCGTCATCACCCGGGAGGAGGAGCGCACCAACCCTAACGTGGTTAAAGTCGTGGGCACCCCGCTCAAGGGCTCCCATGCGCTTCGCGCCCTCTATTTCACCCGGGCGACCGCGCCTTACGGCGAGGGCCCGCTCTACCACCATATCGGCATCTACGCTTATCGGCGGCAGGCCCTGCATCGCTTCGTGTCGCTGCCGCCTTCGCCGCTCGAACTGCGCGAGAAGCTCGAGCAGCTCCGCGCGATCGAGGCCGGCATGCGCATCCATGTCGGCCTCGTTGACACTGTCCCGCTCGGTGTCGATACTCCGGCCGACCTCAAACGGGCGCGTGAGCTTCTCAAGTCCCGCCGCTGACCTTCGCCCGCGTCCCAAAGACCATGACCAAAGCGCGTTCCAACAAAATCGCCTTTCAGGGCGAGCCCGGCGCCAATTCGCATCTCGCCGCGCGCGACGCCTATCCGCGCATGGTCGGGCTTCCTTGCGCGACCTTCGAGGACGCGCTCGCCGCGGTGAAGACTGGCGAGGCCAAGCTCGCCATGATCCCCATCGAGAATTCGGTGGCGGGGCGCGTCGCCGACATCCATCACCTGCTCCCCGATTCAGGTCTCTACATCGTCGCCGAGCATTTCGAGCGGGTGCGGCACCAGCTGCTCACGCTTCCCGGCGTGAAGCTCGCCGAGCTCGAGACGGTGCACAGCCACATCATGGCGCTCGGCCAGTGCCGCAAGGCGATCGCCGCGCTCAAGCTGAAGCCGGTGATCGAGGCCGATACGGCGGGAGCGGCGCGCCATGTGCGCGAGCGCGGCGACCGCACCCAGGCGGCGATCGCCTCGAGCCTCGCCGCCGACATCTACGGGCTGAAGATCGCGCGCGCCGACATCGAGGATGCCGAGCACAACACCACGCGCTTCGTCGTGCTTGCCGCCAAGCCGGCGCGGACGCGCGCGAGCGACGGCCCGGTGGTGACGAGCTTCGTGTTCCGCGTGCGCAACGTACCGGCCGCGCTCTACAAGGCGCTCGGCGGCTTCGCCACCAACGGCGTCAACATGACCAAGCTGGAGTCCTACCAGCTCGAAGGCTCGTTCAACGCCACGATGTTCTATGCCGATATCGAGGGCCATCCCCACGAGCGGCTGGTCAAGCTCGCCATGGAGGAGCTGCATTTCTTCTCGAGCGAGGTGATCGTGCTCGGCACCTACAAGGCGAGCCCGTTCCGCGCCACGCTCAATGCGCTGGAAGGCTGAAGCCGAGCGAATCGCTTACCCTCCGAGCCCTGACAAGGGGATTCGCTTCTCATGGTCGCCATAACCATTGCGCTGTTGAGCGTGGTTCTGCCGCTCGTGCACCTTTATGTCAGCAAGGTTCCGCGGACGCGGCTTCGCGTCATCCATATCCTCCTGCTCTATGCGCTGGTGCTGGGCGTCGGCGTCATCGGCCTGCCGATGGGGTTCGTCCCTCATGTCTTCTTCGCCGATGCGACCGCGCGGGCCATCGGCTGGCCGACAGGAAGCCCGTTCCAGTTCGAGGTCGGCGTGCATGATGGCGCCTGGGGCGTTCTCGGCTTTCTATGCATCTGGATCGGCGGCAGGTTCTGGCTCGCGACCGGGCTCGGCTGGTCGCTGTTCATGCTCGGCGCGACCTACGGACATATCCGCCAGACGGTGCTCGAAGGCGATTATGCGCCGTACAATTTCCTGACCATCTTCTCGGACGGATTCATCGCCGTCTGGCTGCTCGCGCTGCTTTGGCTCTACTGGCGCTCCGGCGGATTCCAGGCCCAGCGAGGCTAGGACAACCGTGTCAGGCTAGATCAGCAAGCTGACGCCTGCTAATCGCCGACACAGACCTTCACGTTTTTGCACTGTGTGTAAGGACCCTGGCATGGAGCGGGCTTCGGGTGCTGGCCCGCCGGCGGGCAGTACGGTGTCACCACCTTGCACTGCTTCTCGTAATGACATTTCTCGACGTCCGGCTTGTAGGCTTGGGCGGACGTGGCAATGACCATGGCGCCGAACGCGAGGCCTAGGGCGATTGCGCGGGTCATGGAGATGCTCCTTTGGCGCGAATTCTGCTCCAGCCAGCGCAGATCGGCAGGCTGAACGCAACGGCAAAGCGCCTCGGATCTCTTATGGCTTGCCACGGCGGGAGCCATCCCCGATATACTCAAGCGGGAGGTTGGCAGCAGGCGCGTGCCTCGCCAACCGGGTCAGGTCCGGAAGGAAGCAGCCCTAACGAGCGTTTCGCGGGTTGCTCGTCCAGCCTCCCACCTGCCTTAAAGCGTTATAGTGCGTCTCGGGAGCCTCAACCGGCGCCCGTTCGCGGCAAGGCCTTTGCGTTGAAAGTCCCGTCCGTCCATGGCTGACGTCGAAGACAAGCAGAACAGCGCGCCGAAGCGCACCGCCAAGCCGAAGGCGGCAAGCGCCGGTCCCGCGACAGACGCGCCAGAGAGCCACGCCGCGCTCGCCCGCAAATACCGGCCCAAGGTTTTCCCTGAGCTGATCGGCCAGGAGGCCATGGTGCGGACGCTGAGGAACGCGTTCGCCTCCGGGCGCATCGCCCAGGCTTATATGCTGACCGGCGTGCGCGGCGTCGGCAAGACCACGACCGCAAGGCTGATCGCGCGCGCGCTCAACTACGAGGCGCCCGGCGCCGCGGGTCCGACCCTCGACATGGTGGGTGAGGGCGTGCATTGCCGCGCCATCCTGGAGAGCCGGCATCTCGACGTGGTCGAGATGGACGCGGCCTCCCATACCGGCATCGACGACATCCGCGAGCTGATCGACAGCGCGCACTACAAGCCGAACACCGCGCGCTACAAGGTCTACATCATCGACGAGGTGCACATGCTGTCGAAGCAGGCGTTCAACGGCCTGCTCAAGACGCTGGAAGAGCCGCCCGAGCATGTGAAGTTCATCTTCGCCACCACCGAGGCGCGCAAGGTGCCGGTGACGGTGCTGTCGCGCTGCCAGCGCTTCGACTTGAAGCGCATCGAGAGCGGCGAGCTTGCCGCGCATATGGCGAGCGTGGTCGATCAGGAAGGCGCCACCGCCGAGCCGGGCGCTCTGGCGCTGATCGCTCGCGCGGCGGAAGGCTCGGTGCGCGACGCGCTGTCGATCCTCGACCGCGCCATCGCCTTCGGTACCGGCAAGGTCGAGACCGACGCCGTGCGCGGGCTGCTCGGTCTCGCCGACCGGGTGCGCATTTTCGATCTGCTCGAGACGGTGCTGAAGGGCGATGCCGGCGGAGCGCTATCGCAGCTTGCAGAGCTCAATCGCGACGGCGCGGAGCCTGGCCAGGTGATTACCGATCTCGGCGACGCCGTTCATGCCGTGACGCTGGTCAAGGCGGCCGGGGCGGCCAGTGCCGATCCCGCCGCGAGCGAGGCCGAGCGCGCTCGCGCCACCGACCTTGCCGCGCGGCTATCGATGCCGGCGCTCGCCCGCGCCTGGCAGATGCTGCTGAAGGGACACGAGGAAGTGCGCGCGAGCCCGCGCCCGCTCGCCGCCGCCGACATGGTGCTGGTCAGGCTCGCTTATGCTTCCGACCTGCCGCCGCCATCCGAGCTTGCCCGGCGCTTGCGTGACGGCGCGCCGCCGAGCGAGAAGGGGCCGGGCCCATCGTCAGCGCCCGCGCCGAAACCGACACGCAAGCCGGCCCATGCCGAGATGCCGCCGGTGCCCGTGCAGGTGCAGGCGCCGGCGCCGCGTCCGGTCGTGGCCGAGCCGCAAGAGTCGGAAGACCCGGCCCCGCCACCGGCCGCTGCCGCTGTCCCCGAGCTTCGCAGCTTCGACGACGTGGTGGCTCTTGCCGAGGCCAAGCGCGACTTGAAGCTCAAGCATGCTCTGCTCGAGCAGGTGCGGCTGGTGCATTTCAAGCCCGGCAACATCGAGGTCAACCCTCTGCCTCAGGCGCCGCGCGACCTGACCCAGGACTTGATGAAGAAGCTCAAGGCCTGGACCGGCCGGGTGTGGATCGTCGCGGTCAGCGACGAGACTGGTGGCGAACCGCTCGGTGCCCAGCGCCGCGATCAAGCCGCGCGCGAGATCGCTCAGATCCGCGAGCATCCCAAGGTCAAGGAGGTGCTGCAGCATTTCCCCGATGCGCGCATCGCCGCGGTCAGGGCCACGGCCGCGCCCGAGCCAGACGATGGTGAGCCCAAGAGAGCGACGACACCGACGAGCGCAAAGAGGACGGGACGAGCAGATGAAGAACTTCGCCGAGATGATGAAGCAGGCGCAGCAGCTGCAAGGCCGCATGGCCGAGATGCAGGCCGAGATGGAGCGCACGCTCGTCGAGGGCCGCTCGGGCGCCGGGCTGGTGGTGGTCACGCTGAACGGCAAGGGCGACATGGCCGAGGTGAAGATCGACCCGTCTCTGCTCAAGCCCGGCGAGGCCGAGATCCTCGAGGACCTTCTGGTCGCGGCCCATGCCGACGCCAAGGCCAAGGTCGAGGAGGCGATGAAGGACAAGATGAAATCGCTCACCGGCGGCCTGCCGCTTCCTCCCGGGCTGAAGTTGTTTTGATGCTGCGCGCCAAGCTGACAAACGTGCTGCTCGCTCCCTGCTCCCTCGGGAAGCACGCGCGCCTCTTGAGCTGGAGCATTGCATGGCGCGGGTAGCGGCCGGGCCTGAGATCGAGCGGCTGATCCAGCTGCTTGCGCGCCTGCCGGGGCTCGGCCCGCGCTCGGCGCGGCGCGCCGCGCTCGCTCTGGTCAAGAAGAAGGAGCAGCTGCTCTCGCCGCTCGCCGCCGCGCTCGCCGAGACGCGCGACACCATCCTCACCTGCGAGACATGCGGCAATATCGACACGCAGAGCCCGTGCACGCTCTGCCGCGATGGAGCACGCGACCGCTCGCTGATCTGCGTGGTCGAGGAGGTTGGCGATCTGTGGGCGCTCGAGCGCGCCTCGTGCTCAACGGGCTCTATCACGTGCTCGGCGGCACGCTGTCGCCGCTCGACGGCATCGGGCCCGAGGATTTGTCGATCGCCAAGCTGATCGAGCGGGCGAGCGACGGCCAAGTGAAAGAGGTTCTGCTGGCGCTGAACGCCACGGTCGAGGGGCAGTCGACCGCGCATTATCTGATGGACCAGCTCGCCGGCTGCAACGTCACCGTCTCGCGCCTCGCCCACGGCGTGCCGATCGGCGGCGAGCTCGATTATCTCGACGAGGGCACCCTCGCCGCCGCGGTCAAGGCCCGCAAGGCGATGTAGCGCGCGGTGCGTGTTTCGCGAGAGCACCAAATTGCCTTCAGGCTCGGACCTTGAGCCATCAAGGAACCAGGCTCGCTCTCATTCATTTTGAGATTGAAAACGAGATTTCCTCCAAGGAGATGATCATGAGAGGATTCCTGATGTTGATGCTGGGCGCAGCGGCGCTCGCTTCCGTTGCCCTGATGCCAGCCCCCGCTTTTGCTGGGCACCACTGGCATGGCGGCCACGCCCATTGGCATGGCGGTCACGCCCATTGGGGGGGCCCGCGCTGGGGCTGGGGCGGCTGGGGTTGGGGCTGGGACGGCCCGCGCTACGGCCGGTGCTGGGCGCCTGGTTACGGCCGGGTGCCTTGCGGCTGGTATTGGTAATTTTGATGACTTGAGAGCGGGTCGCCGCGGCCCGCTCTTACCGCGAGTGCCGCTTATCCCGCGGCAGCCGCGTGCTCTTTCGCCTCGATCTCGGCGAAGTCGCCACGCTTGGTCAGCAGCCAGAGCAGCAAAAGCCCCGGGATTGCGGCGGCGGCACAGAGCACAAAGAACCAGATCCAGCCGGTGGCCGCCGCGACGAACCCGGTGATCGCCGCAAGCTGGGTGCGGCCGAACGAGGAGAGCGCGGTGAGCAGCGCGAATTGCGTCGCCGTATAGGCCGGGTTGGTGCAGAGCGCCGAGAGATAGGCGATGAACACCACCGTGCCGATCGCGCTGGTGAAATTCTCCGTCGAGATGGCGACAGCCAGCCCGAGATGGTTGACGCCGAGCCAGGCGAGCCACGAGAAGGCGAAATTCGCCAGAGCTTGCAGGACGCCGGCGACGAGCAGCGCGCGCGACAGCGGCATGGCGCGGGCGAGCAGCCCTCCGGCGACGCCGCCGAGCAGCGAGGCGATCAGCCCGACGCCTTTGACGATCGCCGCGTAGCTCGCTTTGTCGAAGCCGATATCGAGCACGAACGGCCCGGTCATCACGCCGGCGAAGGTGTCGGTCAGCTTGTACAGGACGACGAACAGCAGGATCAGCAGCGCGTCGCGCTTGCCGAGGAAATCGGCGAAGGCGGCGTAGGCGGCAACGAAGAACCGCTTCAGCGGGTTGCTCGGGGCCTCGCCCAGCGCTTCTGCTTCGGCGGCGCGCGCCTTGGCTTGCGGCTCGTGTGCCAGCAACGCGCCGGCGAGCCCGACCAGCACCAAGGCCGCCATGGCGGCATAGCCATAGAACCAGATCAGGCTCCGATCGATGCCGGTCAGCTCGAGATAGGCGACCAGCGCGACGATGCCGGCGGTCGAGACCAGCATGCCGATACGGTAGGCGGCGACGAAATAGGCCATGCCGGCGGCTTGGGCGTCGGTCGGCAGATACTCGGTGCGGAAGGCATCGATGACGATGTCTTGCGTCGCCGAGGCAGTCGCGACGATCACCGCGGCGAGTGCCACCATCCACGGCGATGACAGCGGGTCCTGCGCCCCGAGATACAGCAGCGACGCCATCAGCATGAGCTGGGTGAATACGAGCCAGCCGCGGCGGTGGCCGAGCATCCTGCCGAGCACCGGGATTTGAAACGCATCGACCAGCGGCGCCCACAGGAACTTGATGGTGTAGGGCGTGCCGACCAGGGCGAACAGGCCGATCGTCTTCAGATCGACGCCCACATCCTTCATCCATAGCAACAGCGTGGAGGCCGATAGCGCGAGCGGTAGCCCCGAGGAGAAGCCGAGCAGCAGGATGATGAGGACGCGCTTGTCGAGGAACACGGCCGCCGCGCGCGCCATGCGCTCGCCGAAGCTCGGCTTTTCCGTGCCCTCTCCCGTCGCCATCATTCTCTATTACCAATCCCAACCCCATTCGTCATGCCCGGCCTTGTGCCGGGCAACCACGATTTTTGGCTCGCGTAGAGACGTGGATGGCCGGGACAAGCCCGGCCATGCCGTAAATTGTGTTTTTCGGTGAGCGTCGCTCAGGCGATTTGTGCGTTATGGGAGCACACAAAGGAGAAACAGCATGGTGCGCGTTACAGGGATCGACCATCTGGTGGTCAGCGTCGGCGACTTCGAGACATCCAAGGCGTTCTACGCTCCGCTGATGGAATTTCTCGGCTTCGGCATCGAGGGCGAATATGCAGGCATGATGGGCTGGGCCAACGGCAAGACGCTGTTCTGGATCAGCGCCGCCGACGCCGAGGGGCGAAAGCACAAATACCGCAAGGGCGATATCGGCTTTCATCATTATGCCTTCCGCCTGCGCAGCCGTAAGGACGTCGATGCTCTGCAAGCGTTCCTCGAGAGCCAAGGCGCGACCATCGTCGATCCTGCGGCTGAGTATTACGACGACTATTACGCCGTGTTCTTCCTCGACCCGGACGGCATGAAGCTCGAAGGCATGCGCTACGGCGAGAAGGGCGAGCAGGCGGCGCGGAAGCGCGCGGCAAAGAGGCGTACTGCCGCCGCTAAGAAGGCACCGACTGGCCGCCGCGGCGCAAGATCTCGATGATCACCGCCGTCGACCAGCCGATCAGCATGATGCCGTTCGGCACCGTCATCGGCCTGAGCAGCCGCCATTGTTCCGGCGCGACCAGGTCGGCATAGCCGAGCGTCGTGTAGTTGCCGAAAGCGAGATAGATGAGCTCCACTCTGGGGACGCGATGCCGACCAGGCCGTAGGTGATCGCCCACACCATCACCTCGACGAAATGTCCCGCCATCAGCAACGTGCCGGTCGCGACGATGACGACGGTGTATCGCACGAAGCCCGGGACGAAAGTGTCTCGCGCGGCCAAGCCGCGAACGGCCCATACCACGGCGCCGAGCAGCACGGCGTGGATGATGAGATTGACCAGGCTCGCCGCCGCACCGACCAGCATCTGCTCGAGCACGATGCCGTGCCAAAGCGGCAGAGGCGGGTCATGGTTCTTTGGCGAGCAGGTCGGGCTGGCGGATTACGCGCGCGCCTCCGTTCCGCCTGACATCGGTCTCGCGCGGCCGTGGCTCGCCATTTCCCCTCTGGGAAGAGGGCAGAGGCGAGGGCGATGCCGCGGCGCCGTTTTGATGCGCGATCTCGGTAACCGGCGCGGATTCCTCGAATTCGAGGTTCTCGATTCGATGCCCGCGCGCGGCGATCTTCTCGGAGGATGTCAGAATCTTCTCGATGTCGCCGTTGGCTTGGCCGAAATGGCGCTGGAGATCGAGCACGCGCTCACGGAAGCGCCCCATGTCCTCCATCAGCACTGCTACCTCGCGCTGAATGAGGTGCGCCTGCTCGCGCATCTGCACGTCCTTGAGGATCGCCTGCATGGTCTGCACCGCGAGCATCAGCATGTTCGGCGCGCAGATCACGATGCGGGCGCGGTGCGCCTTCTGCACCAGGTCGGAGAAATGCTCGGCGAGGTCGGCGTAGATCGCCTCCGACGGCACGAACAGGATCGCGGTGTCCTGCGTCTCGCCGGCGATGAAATAGCGCTCGGCCATGGCCTCGACATGGCGCCCGACATCGACCCGCACGCGCCGTGCCGCGTCCTTCTTCTCCTCGTCGCGCCGCGCCGTGCGGAACGCCTCGAAGCCTTCGAGCGGGAATTTGGCGTCGATCACCACGCCCGCGCTCGTGTTCGGCATGTGCAGCAGGCAGTCGGGCCGCTTGCCGTTCGACAGCGTCGGCTGGAACGAGTAGGCGCCCTTGGGCAGCCCGTCCTTGACGATGGTCTCCATGCGCATCTGGCCGAACGCGCCGCGCGCCTGCTTGTTGGCGAGGATCTGCTGCAAGCTCACCATGTTGGTCGAGAGGTCGGTGAGGTTCTTCTGCGCCGTGTCGATCACCGCCAGCCGCTCGTTGAGCTTAGCGATCGACTCATGCGTCTTGCGCGACGTCTCGTTGAGGTCGGAGCCGACGCGATGCGTCATGCGGTCGAGCCGCTCGTTGACGGCGCGGGCGACGTCGCCCTGGCGCGCGACGCTGATCTCGGCGAAGCTCTGCAAGCGCCCCTTGAGCTCCGCAAGCTCGCTCGCCTGGGCCGCGGTGTCGCGCCGCCGCCCCTTCATATGCACGATCAGGGTGATGGCAAGGGCGATAAGCGCGAGCACGGCGAGGCAGGCGAGCGAAAGCAAGACGAGGACGGGATCGAGCGTGACGCTCCCGATGGTGATCGGCGCGAGGGCCATGGTGAGAACGTATAGCCCGATTCGTTCTTTTAGATCAAAACGAGAACACGAGATCGGGAGAGGTCCGGAAATGCTGCCGGTTGACCGGTAGCCACCGCAACCTTATCTCAGCGGCTCAAATGGCCATCCGTCCCATCCTCAAGCTTCCCGATCCGATCCTGCGCAAGAAGGCGAAACCGATCGAGCGCGTCGACGCCGATCTGCGCCGTCTGGTGGACGACATGCTTGCCACCATGTACGACGCGCCGGGCATCGGGCTCGCCGCGCCGCAGATCGGCATCCTGAGGCGGCTGATCGTCATGGACCCGGCCAAGGACGAGGCGCCCAAGACCCCGGTGATCATGGTTAACCCTGAGATCCTCGAGCGGTCGGAGGAATTGCGCGTGCACGACGAGGGCTGCCTCTCCATCCCCGACTTCACCGCCGAGATCGAGCGCCCCGCTAAGACGCGCGTGAGCTTCCTCGACCGTGCCGGCAAGAAGCAGGAGATCGAGCTCGAAGGCATCTGGTCGACGCTCGTCCAGCACGAGATCGACCATCTGAACGGGGTGCTGTTCATCGACTATATGTCGCGGCTGAAGCGCGACAGGATCGTGAAGAAGTTCACCAAGGCCAAGCGCGCCGACGCGCTCTAGATAGGTCAGCTACAATGCTCATTGCCGCGATCGTGGTCGAATGCGCCGTTGCCGTGGTGGCCGTTCTCGGCGCGCTCAAGGGGCGTCCGCATCTCTATGGCTTCGCGCTGACCTTTGCGATTTATGTGCTCTACGATCTCGGCCGGCTGCTGCACTGGAACGTTGGCGAGGGGATTTTGTCGGTGCTGTTTCTGATCGCCTCTTTGAGCGCGCTGTATGCGGTTTGGGGTCTATACCGGGAAAAGGCCTGATTGCCGCAGCGGCGCCGGCGGTGACATAAGGGGCATATGTCACCGATGCGCATCGTCTTCATGGGCACGCCCGATTTCGCCGTGCCGAGCCTTCGCGCGATCCTCGACGCGGGCCACGAGGTCGCTTCCGTCTATACCCAGCCGCCGCGCGCCGCCGGGCGCGGCATGGCGTTGCGCAAGTCGCCCGTCCAGGTCGCGGCCGAGGATGCCGGGCTTGCCGTGCGGAACCCTGAGCGGCTGAAGAGCGCCGAGGACCAGGAGCGCTTCCGCGCGCTGCACGCCGATGCCGCGGTGGTCGTTGCCTATGGGCTGATCCTGCCGAAGCCGATCCTCGACGGCACGCTTCATGGCGCGTTCAATCTGCACGCCTCGCTCCTGCCGCGCTGGCGCGGCGCAGCCCCCATCAATCGCGCCATCATGGCCGGCGACAGCGAGACCGGCGCCTCGATCATGCGTCTCGACCAAGGCCTCGATACCGGCCCGGTCTGCCTCACCGCGCGGCAAGCCATCGGCCCCGACATGATCGCCGGCGAGCTGCACGACGCGCTCGCGACGAGAGGCGCGGCCCTCATGGTCGAGGCGCTCGCTGCCCTGGCCCGTGGCACGCTCGATTGTCGCAAGCAGCGAGAGGACGGCGTGACCTATGCCGAGAAGATCGAGCCAGGCGAGACGCGCATCGACTGGTCGCGGCCCGCGCGCGTGGTGCACAACCACATCAGGGGGCTCTCGCCCTATCCTGGCGCGTGGTTCGAGCTCGAGATCAACGGCAAGCGCGAACGCATCAAGGCGCTCCGCTCGACGCTCGCCCCCGGCTCGGGCGCGCCCGGCGCCGTGCTCGGCGATCGCCTTACCATCGCCTGCGGCGAGGGCGCGGTCAGCCTTACCGAGGTCCAGCGCGCCGGCAAGAAGCCGATGAGCACCGAAGACTTCCTCCGCGGTGTCGCGCTCCGGCCCGGCACTCTCCTCGGTTAGCGCCATGCCCCGCTACAAGCTCATCCTCGAATATGACGGCACGCCCTTCGTCGGCTGGCAGATGCAGGACAACGGCCCCTCGGTGCAAAGCGCGCTCGCCCGCGCCATCGAGGCGTTCAGCGGCGAGGCGACGGTGCCGCGCGGGGCGGGACGCACCGATGCCGGCGTTCACGCGCTCGGCCAGACCGCGCATATGGATCTCGCCAAGGACTGGGAGCCCGACAAGATCCGCGACGCGCTGAACGCGCAGCTCAGGCCCGATCCGATCAGCGTGCTCACATGCGAGCGCGCGCGCGAGGATTTCGACGCGCGGTTCTCGGCGGTCGCGCGCCATTATCTCTATCGTATCGTCGACCGCCGTGCCCCGCTCGCGCTCGAGCGGATGCGGGCCTGGGGCGTGTTCCGCGCGCTTGACGCCGAGGCGATGCACGAAGCCGCGCAGGCGCTGATCGGCAACCACGACTTCACCACCTTCCGCTCGACCGAATGTCAGGCGAAGTCGCCGGTGAAGACGCTCGACCGGCTCGATGTCTCCCGCCATGGCGAGATCATCCGCATCGAGGCTTCGGCGCGGTCCTTCCTGCACAACCAGGTGCGCTCGATGGTCGGCTCGCTGAAGCTCGTGGGCGAGGGGAGATGGCGTGTGGATGAACTGCGAGCCGCTCTGGAGGCCCGCGACCGCGGCGCCTGCGGCCCGGTCGCCCCGCCGCAAGGCCTCTATCTCGTCAAGGTCGATTACTAGGCCGACTGCTTCGCGATGCCGCGCCTTCATTCAGAAGGCATCCCGGCTGCCGCATGGACAGGCCCCGCGCCCTGGGCTAGGAGCTTCCCACCATTGGCGAGCTTCCCCTCCCTGTCTAGAAGGGAGGGCCGGGGAGGGGCTTAAGTTGCACGAAAGCGCCGTTCGCCAGGCTTCCAGCGCCGCATGATCAGACGCATCGCCACGGTTGGCGGGCTCACGCTCGTCTCACGCCTCTCGGGCTTCATCCGCGATGTCGTCATGGCGGCGGTGCTCGGCGCCGGGCCCATGGCCGACGCCTTCTTCGTCGCATTCAGGCTGCCCAATCATTTCCGCGCCATCTTCGCCGAGGGCGCCTTCGCGGCAGCGTTCGTTCCGGCTTACGCGCGCACGCTGGAGCAGGCCGGGCTTCCCGCTGCCAAGCTGTTCGCCGACCAGATCGCCGCGGCGCTGATCGTCATCAACCTCGCGATGCTTGCCCTTGCGCTGTTGTTCACGCCCGAAGTCGTCGGCCTGCTCGCGCCGGGCCTCGCCGACGATCCGATCCGTTTCGACCTCGCTGTGGCGCTGACCCGCATCACCTCTCCCTATCTCGCGCTCGTGTCGCTCGAAACGCTGTTCGCCGGCATCCTCAATGCCAATAACCGCTTCGCCACCGCCGCCGGCGCGCCCATTCTTCTCAACGTATCGATCATCGCCACGCTTCTGCTGGCGCCGTTCTTCCCCGATGCCGGCCATGCCGCGGCCTGGGGCGTGCTGGTTGCCGGCATATTCATCGTGGCGGTGGTCGGCGGCGACGCCGAGATGCATGGGATCGGCATCAGGTTACGCATGCCGCGCCTCGATAAGCCGACGCGCAGATTCCTGAAGGCGCTCGGACCGGCCATCATCGGCGCCGGCGGCGTTCAGCTCGCGCTGTTCGCCGACACGCTGATCGCCTCCTACCTCCCGACCGGCGCGCTGTCGGCGCTCTATTACGCCGACCGCATCAACCAGCTGCCGATCGGCGTGGTCGGCATCGCCGTCGGCACCGTGCTCTTGCCCGAGATGTCGCGGCGGCTCGCGGCCGGCGACGTGAAGGGCGCGGCTTCGGCGCAGGCGCGCGGCATCCAGCTCGCGCTCCTCCTTACCATTCCTTGCGCGGCGAGCTCGATCGCCATCCCCGATCTCATCATGCGCGCGCTGTTCGCCCGCGGCGCCTTCACCGCCGCTGACGCCGCCGCAGCCGGCGCCACGCTCGCAGCTTACGCCTTCGGGCTCTTGCCCTTCGTGCTGCTCAGGAGCTTCACCTCGCCGTTCTATGCGCGCGGCGACACCGCGACCCCGGTCAAGGCGGCCCTGCTCGCCGCCAGCATCAATATCTTGCTGAAGGTGCTGCTGATGGGCCACCTCGCCCAGGTGGGACTTGCTGCGGCGACCAGCGTCGGCGCCTGGATCAATCTGAGCCTGCTCGCCTTCTTCGCCCGCCGCCAGGGCTTTGCCGTTTCGGGAGCGGCGATCGGCAAGCCGGTGATGAAGCTGCTCGCCGCCGGCGCCCTGCTCGCGGTCGCGCTGACCGCGGGCTATTACGCGCTCCAGCACGCTCTCGCCCATCTCACGCATTTCCGCGACGAGACGACACTCGGCATCCTGTTCGTGCTGGGCGCGGTCGTCTACGCGGGAGCCGTCCTGCTCTTGCTCGGGGTTCCGTGGCTGAAGAGCCTGCTCCGCGAGGTGACCATCGTGGCCGAGAAGGACGAGCCGGCAATGCTCGAGCCGAGCGACCCGACCGACGATTCCGCCGTGCTGCCGGACAACGACCCGCCGCCGAAGGCTTAGGGGCGGAGTGTCATTGCCCGGCTTGACCGGGCAATCCAGTAACCGCAATTCTCGAACCCAGTCCAAAATCAGTGAATACTGGATGCCCGCCTTCGCGGGCGTGACAGCGGGGGAGAGGGCGGGAAATCTACTGAGCGAGCAGATCGACCAGCTCGACCGATTGCGGATCGATCGGTCGGCCGAGGAAGATCTCGCCGACGCGGGCGAAGCGCTCGGGCGAATCGGTGGCGAAGAAGCGCACGCTGCCGATCCGTCCCGGCTCGCTGCCAAGCTCCTTGCCGTCAAGCGCCGAAGCCACCGCCTCGGCCGTGGTCTCGGCCGAATCCACGATCGCCACGCCGTCCCCGATGCTCTTGCGAATGGAGGCTGCGAGCACGGGAAAATGCGTGCAGCCGAGCACGAGCGTGTCGGGCGCCGCCTCGCCGCTGAACAAAGGCGCGAGATAGCGCTCGGCGGCGGCGAGCGTCACGGGCGAATCGGTCCAGCCCTCCTCGGCCAGCGCCACGAACACCTGGCAGGGCTGCTGGATCACCACCGCGTCGCTCAGCAGCCGCTGAATGGCCCGCGCATAGGCGCCGCCTTTGACCGTGCCCTCGGTCGCGATCACGGCGATGCGGCGGTTGCGGGTGGCGGCGGCGCCGGCCCGTGCGCCGGGCTCGATCACGCCGACCACCGGCACGCCGTCCCACGCCTCTTGCAGAAGATAGAGCGCGACCGACGATGCCGTGTTGCAGGCGATCACCAGCATCTTGACGCCTTCATCGATCAGGAGCCGCGTCGCCTGGAGCGCGTAGGCCTGCACCGTCTCGGCACTCTTGGTGCCGTAGGGCAGCCGCGCTGTGTCGCCGAGATAGACGAAATGCTCGTGCGGCAGCCGCGCGATCAGCGCCCGGAGCACCGTGAGCCCGCCCATGCCGGAGTCGAATACCCCGATCGGCCGGGGGTCACCCGGCATCGGTCCCACCGAACGTCTTGAAATAGATCTCGATGAAGCGGCGGTAGATGGCGGTGAGCTGCTCGAGATCGGCGATGCTCACATGCTCGTCGGTCTTGTGGATGGTCGTGGTCATCAGCCCGAACTCGACCACCGGGCAATAGTCCTTGATGAAGCGCGCATCAGAGGTGCCGCCGTCGGTCGCGAGCGTCGGCGTGATGCCGGTGACCTCGCGCACCGCTTCGCTGAGCAGCGCATCGAGCGGACCCGGTTCGGTCAGGAAGGATTCGCTCGGCGCCTCGAACTCGAGCGTGAACGAGAGCTCACTGCCGGCAAGCGCGGCGGTAGCCTGCTCGTGCAGCGCGGCCTTGAGCGAGTCCGGCGAGTGGCGGTCGTTGTAGCGGATGTTGAAGCGCGCCTCCGCCATCGACGGGATGATGTTCGACACGGGGTTGCCAACGTCGATGCTCGTCACCTCGAGATTGGACGGCGAGAAATGCGCGCTGCCGTAATCGAGCGGGGAGTCGTAGAGGCGGGTGAGCACGCTGATCAGGCCCTTGATCGGATTGCTGGCAAGATGCGGATAGGCGACGTGGCCCTGCACGCCACTGACCCTGATCCTGCCGTTCAGGCTGCCGCGCCGGCCGATCTTGATCGCCTCGCCGAGCCGCTTGGAATTGGTCGGCTCGCCGACCAGGCAATGGTCCACGCGCTGGCCCTTCTTCTCCATCCAGCGGAGCACCTGACGTGTGCCGTTGATGGCCGGGCCTTCCTCATCGCCGGTGATGAGAAAACTGATCGAGCCGTCGAGCTCGCGACCGCGCGACTTGATGTAGTCGAGCGCGGCGGCGGCGAAGCAGGCGATCGCCCCCTTCATGTCGGCGGCGCCCCTGCCGTACAGCACTCCGCCCAGCACGTTGGCGGCGAAGGGCGGGTGCCGCCAGAGCTTGGCATCGCCCACCGGCACCACGTCGGTATGGCCGGCGAAGCAGAGATGCGGCGGGCTGTCGCCGACCCGCGCATAGAGGTTCTCGATCGGCTCGCCGCCGCCTTCGCTGAAGGTGAGCTTCTCGCAGGTGAAGCGCGCGGGCTTGAGCGTCTGCACCAGCACCTCGATGGCGCCGGCATCGCGCGGCGTCACGCTTTCGCACCGGATCAGGCTTTGCGCCAGCGCCACCGCCTTTTCGCCGAGCATGGTCATTCCGTCAGCACCCTTGTCCGCATTTGCACTGCCGACTGTAGAATAGCGATCTTTTGCCAGATTTTGCGGCTGAGATTGGTCGCCAGCATCTCGATATCGTTGACCGTCTGGACCACCACGGGGTCGTTGAGATCCTGGGCATAGAGTGCCGCGACCTTGCCGGTGAGCGATAGCATCTCGCTGCAATAGTCGAGATAGCGGCCAAGCTCAAATGGCGTCATCGCCCGCTTGGGCGAGGCGGCGGTATCCTGCTCGTGGCCAAGCACGAGGCTCGGGTCCTTGGTGAGCTGATGCATGTCGATCACGTGCACCAGCGAGCGGAGCTGGTGCAGCGCCTTCAGCGCCTTGTGCCGGCCGAGCCGCCGCTGCAGCGTGACGAGAAAGATGAGCAGCGCGCCCGCCAGCACCACGAGATTGGCGACCGCGTCCAGCGTCTGCAGGATGTTGGTCGCCTCGGTGTTGGTCGGCGCCGGAATGTTGATGAGCGCGAAGGCGATCAGGCTGAGGAAGGCGGCAGCGAGAAAGCCGACCGCGACCTGAATGACGCGGTTCGGCCGCGCCAGCGATGCGGCCTCCGCCTCGGTGTCACGGGCGACGGCGAGGAGATCCCCGGCGACACCGCCAAGCCCCGCGCCGGGAAATCTCTGCTCGATCCGCTGCTTCAGCAATTCGATCGTGGCGATGATCTTGTTTGCGTCGAGCGCGAGAAACATCGCCATGAAGGGTTGAGGATTACCGCACAGCGGCCAGGGGATCGCCGCCGAACCGGTTCGGCCCCGGCGTGCCCTTGAGGATGCCGAGCTCGATCAGGAACCAGAGCCCAACGCCCATGGTGACGAGATTGCAGATCCAGCCGATCGCGTTCGGCTCGCTCGGCGTGCCGGTCAGGCCGAACGCCTGCAACAGGCTCGCGATCAGGACGGGGACGAGGCCGTAGAGGGCGGTGACGCCCGGCTTGTCGCGGTCCTGGAAGCGCTTAGCCGCCACCGCATATCCCGGATAGAACAGCGCGAACGTGACGAACGTCACGAGAATGGCGCCAAGGGTCGTAGGTCCGAATATCGGCGCCGATGACAAAACCGAGCACGATGCTGACGATCGCCAGGATGACGATGCCTGCCCAGTATTTGGCCCGGTTGATGCGCCCGTCGAACGAAGTGTAGAGATATTTGAAGTCCATCGTTCCCCCTCCCGTTGCGCCCAGGCTTTGCCCGCGCCCCACCTCTTGTAAGGCCGAAGGGCAGGCTTGCGAAAGAGGGGATATGCGGGGCGCCTTGGCGCAAAACCGTTCTAATCCGCCAGCCTAGGCCGAAATGGCTGGCAAAGCCCTAGGCTGCTGGTCCTGGTGTCCCCAAAGGATCGGGGCCATAGCGGTTGGGCGCTGGCATTCCGGGCAAGAAAGCCGGTGGCGACAGAGACGCAAGCACGCCCACGACGTTCCCCAGCAATATTTCGACAGGTTGACCCGTCGAGCCGAATAAGGGTGTGCCGGGCCCAATCCATCCACTTCCCAGGACTACGTCCCCGCGTTCAATCCCTGAGCAGCTCGTTGATCGAGGTCTTGGCGCGGGTCTTCTCGTCGACCGTCTTGACGATCACCGCGCAATAGAGCGAGGGGCCTGGCGACCCGTCGGGGAGCGGCTTGCCCGGCAAGGTCCCTGACACCACGACCGAGTAGGGCGGCACGCGGCCCTGATGCACGAAGCCGGTCTGGCGGTCGATGATCTTGGTCGACTGGCCGAGATAGACGCCCATCGACAACACCGAGCCTTCGCCGACGATCACGCCCTCTGCCACCTCGGCGCGGGCGCCGATGAAGCAATTGTCCTCGATGATCACGGGGTTCGCCTGGAGCGGCTCGAGCACGCCGCCGATGCCGGCCCCGCCGGAGAGATGCACGTTCTTGCCGATCTGCGCGCATGAGCCGACCGTGGCCCAGGTATCGACCATACTGCCCGACTCGACCCTGGCGCCAAGATTGACGAAAGATGGCATCAGCACGACGCCCGGAGCGATATAGGCCGAGCGGCGCACCACCGCTCCCGGCACGATGCGGAAGCCAGCCTCCTTGAAGTCCTTGGCCTTCCACTTGGTGAACTTCGTCGGCACCTTGTCCCACCAGGCGGCGCCGTCGGGCCCGCCCTCGACCTTGTGCGGTTCATGCAGGCGGAAGGAGAGCAGGATCGCCTTCTTCAGCCATTGATGGACGACCCAGCCGCCGTCGCGCTTCTCCGCGACCCTGAGCTCGCCTTTATCGAGCAGGTCGAGCACCTCCTCGACCGCGTCGCGCACCACGCCCTTGGTCTCGGGCGTGATCTCGGCGGCATGCTCGTAGGCGCTGTCGATGAAAGTCTTGAGATGGTCGTGGGTCATGGCGGTTGTCACGTCAGGCAGAACTGGGCGTTGAAGGGGATCTGTCGGTCGCGCTCGCTCGCTTTGCCGAGCTCGGCGCCGATGGCGGCAAGGAAAGTGGGCAGCGCGTCGGTGCGGTGGTGGATATGGACCGGGAGCTCGGTCCAGCCGGCCATCGCCTGATGCTCGGGATGCTCGGTCACGCCATGCACCAGCACCGTGGTCATGCCGATCGCATGCGCGGTCTCAAGATTATGCGGCAGGTCGTCGAACATCGCGGCGTGGCCGGGGACGACGCCGCAGACGCGCGTGAAGCGCTCATAGGCCTCGCGTGTCGGCTTGGGGTGGATGTAGTCGAGCGCGTGGATGTCGAAGATGTTCTCGAAGCGGCCGAGCACGCCGAGCCGCGCGGCCACCGCCTCGGCATGCTTGCGCGAGCCGTTGGTGAACACGAATTTCCGCCCCGGCAGAGCGTCGATCGCCGCGGCGAGCTCGGGCGATGCCGCGACCGCCGAGAGATCGATGTCGTGCACATAATCGAGAAACGCATCAGGCGAGGTGCCGTGCAGCCGCACCAGCCCTGCGAGCGTGGTGCCGTGCTCGTAGTAATAGGTCTGGCGCAGCGCTTGTGCTGCTTCGAGCCCAAGCCCGAGATGCTCGGCGATGAACTCGCCCATGCGCCGGTCGATCTGGGCGAACAGGTTGCAGTCGGACGGGTAGAGCGTGTTGTCGAGGTCGAACACCCATGCCTCGACATGATCGAAGCCGCTTCGCGGTCTGGCTTGCTCGCTCATGACCGGCCCCGCGCGCTGCTTCTTGGCCGGCGCCGCTCGATCAGCGTGCCGGCGCCGTGCTCGGTGAACAGCTCGACCAGCACCGCATGCGGCACGCGGCCGTTGATGATCACCACCGCCTCGACGCCTTCGGCGATCACGTCGAGGCAGCTTTCGATCTTGGGAATCATGCCGCCCGAGATGGTGCCGTCCTCGATCAGCGCCTGCGCCTCGGCCGTGGTCAGCGACTTGATCAGCTGCCCGTTCTTGTCGAGCACGCCCTCCACGTCGGTCAGCAGCAGCAGGCGCTTCGCCTTCATGGCGGTGGCGAGCGCGGCGGCGAACGTATCGGCGTTGATGTTGAGCGTCTCGCCGTCGGGTCCGACGCCGATCGGGGCCACCACCGGAATCAGGTCGGAATTGCTGATCACCTCGATGATATGCGGATCGACCGCGACCGGCTCGCCGACAAAGCCGAGATCGACGATCTCCTCGATATTGGAGTCGGGATCGCGCATCCGCCGCTCGAGCCGCTTGGCCCGCATCAGATTGGCGTCCTTGCCGGAGATGCCGACCGCCTTGCCGCCCTGATTGTTGATGGCGGTGACGATCTCTTTGTTGACCGAGCCCGCCAGCACCATCTCGACCACCTCGACGGTTGCCCGGTCGGTGACGCGCAAGCCGCCTTTGAACTCGCTTCTGATATTGAGCCGCTCGAGCAGCGAGCCGATCTGCGGGCCGCCGCCATGCACCACGATCGGGTTCACCCCGGCCTGCTTGATGAGCACGATATCGCGGGCGAAGTTGGCGGCAAGCTCGGGATCGCCCATCGCGTGGCCGCCATATTTCACCACCACCGTCTGCTTGTCGTAGCGCTGCATATAGGGCAGCGCCTCCGACAGCACCTTGGCGTTGGCATGGACCAAGGCGAGCAAATCGGCCGCTGCGGCCCCGGAAACTGCGCTTTTCGCGGGGGCGTGCTGCTTCGCCGCGTTGCCGGGCTTGGCTCTTGCAGGAGATGACTTGGTCTTGCTCACCAAACGGCTTATAGCGGCGGGTGGGCAGGCGGTACAAGCAAGCGCTTGGCGCATTTCGCCAAAGATTCGTCAAAACCGGTGGGAAGACGGGGGGACGATCGGTTGGAAGGTACGAAGTTTGCCCGTGAGTTGCCCGCGCTCGCCCGCTTCTGCGGGTTGTGGCTGGCAACCTGGCTCCTGCTCGTGCTGCCGGACGTGCTGTTGCATTGGTTCGGTTACGCCGTCGAGGCCGCCGTCAAGGCCAAGCCGATCGTCTTCGCCGGCGTCATCGCTCTGCTGCTGAGCACCGCCAAGTCGCGAAGCTTCCGCATGGCGGCGCTCACCTTCCTCGTCCTCAACCAGATCATCTGGACCGGCTACATCGTCTATTTCGGCGAGGCGCTGAGCCCGGAGCATCTGTTCCTCGTGCAGGAGGAGGCCAACGACACCATGATCGGCGCGCTCGCCGAGTGGCGGTCGTTCCTGCCTTGGCTTTTCGCGTTGCTGGTCATCGCGGCGGCGCTGGTCATGCTGCAATGGCGCGACGGCCCTCATGCACGCTGGCGCTGGCGGGTGTCGGGCTGGGTATTTTGCGCAACCATCGTTGCCGCGACCGCGGCCTGGATGCTGCATCCGAGGATCGACGCCGCGTTCCCCGGCAAGCACACCGGCTCGTTCTACGGGACGTATCAGGCGGCGGTCGGCGCCGTCCGCATCGGCCTGACCAAGGTCGCCGCCTCGAAGTTGAACATTCGCGGACAGACGCAGACCTCGGCAGCGCTCCCCGACGAGCCGATCACCGTGGTGTTCGTCATGGGCGAGAGCATCAATGCCTCGCGCCTCTCGCTCTATGGCTTCAACGAGGACACCACGCCCGGTCTCGCCAAATGGCGCAAGGCCCCGCCTGACGGCTTCTCGTTCATTCCCATGATCGGCTTCTCCGGCGGTCTCGACACCTATGCAAGCGTGCCGGCCTTCATCCGCGCCGCCTACTGGCCGGTGCAGGCGCAGAAATTCGGGGTGAACCTGTTCGAGCTCGCCCACCGGCAGGGCTTCAAGACCTGGTACTTCACCGCCCAGACGCTGAATTTCCTGAAATCCGCCGGCGGCGCGCCCAATGCCGAGCGGATCGAGATCGCGACCAGCGACGACGGGCTCGCCAAGCTCGCCGGCGAGGTGCCCGAGGATGGCGGCAGGAACTTCGTGTTCCTGCATCAGCGGGCGAACCACAGCCCATACACGACGAATTGCGGCAC
This sequence comes from uncultured Alphaproteobacteria bacterium, assembly GCA_963791255.1. Taxonomy (GTDB): domain Bacteria; phylum Pseudomonadota; class Alphaproteobacteria; order Rhizobiales; family Methyloligellaceae; genus Methyloceanibacter. Next base: position 292,708 of record CAWBSA010000009.1, read on the forward strand.
GCCGGCTCCCGATGGTCTGTACGTCTTCAAGGCCAAGACGGGCTCAGCCGACGATCAGCGCCGCGCCGCCTACGACAACGGCCTCAGGTGCTGGGACCGCGAGGTGATGGCGCTGGTCGAGCCGTACCTGAAGCGGCGCGGCACCGTGCATATCTTCATCATGTCCGACCACAACGAGCTGATGACCGAGAATGGCCGCTGGGGCCACGGCTTCACCGACCTCCGCGTCGCTATGGTCCCGATGATGATGTTGACCAACCGGCCGGATTCCGGCGTCGCCACCATGTTCAAATCGTGGTCGCCGCCGACGACCTATCATCTGGCGCAGACCGTCGCTCAGTCCTTCGGGGTGCGCCTCGAGACGCCCGATATCACCGACGAACGGTTCTTCATGAACAGCACGATGCCGTTCGCGCTGGCGGGCTTCATGGAGATCGAGCAGATCAAGCCGGGGTCCTACCGGGTGAAGCGCTTTGCCCGGAACGGGCAATTGGTGAGCCAGGACGTCAGCGAACTGCCTGAGGTTGCCGCCGCCAATGCCGCCTATCGTTCCGAAAAGACCAAGCCGCAGGCCGCGCTTGAACCATCCCCAGGTGACAATTCTTCCGGATCGAGTCATTAGCGCTGTCGAATGAGGGGAGCAGCGGAGCAAGACGCATGAGTCAGAAGCGAACAGCCGAGCGGCGATCAGAGACCGTCGAGAACGGCCTGCCGCGCGCCCAATCGGCCCTGCCGGGCCGCGGCGGGCTCGCCCGCATCAGCGCTGCCTTCTGGAACTCGCTCGGCGGGCTCCAGGAAGGTCTCAGCACCGAATCGGCGATCAAGCAGGAGGCGGCGATCGCCTGCCTGCTCCTGCCGTTCTCCTTCTTCATCGCTCGCGATCTTTGGACTTGGGTCGCCCTCGTCGGCAGTCTGCTGTTCGTGCTGTCGATCGAGTTCCTCAACACCGCGATCGAGCGGCTGTGCAACCACATCCAGCCCGACCGCCACGAGGCGATACGCATCACCAAGGACCTCGCCTCGGCTGGGGTGTTCTTCGCGCTGGCGCTCGCCGCTTTGGTGTGGCTCGCGGCGTTGCTGGCGCGGTTCGGCTACTAATTGGGGCAGGGGGACATAAGTGAAGAAGAGCGACACTTCCTCATCACGTGGCGAGCCGGAACGCCCGCATCTTCCCGATCCCGCCACGCTCGGCCCATACCGTCCGTTCGCGAGCGATCCGGGCTGGAGCGAGGCTTGGTGGTGGCTCGGCATTCCGGTCCTTATCGCGGTGTTCGTGATCGTGAGCTTTCGGGTGAGCCATGAATTCTATGCGGAATGGGTCATTCCCGAAGGCTACGGCGTGCTCGAGATGTCGCAGTTCCTGACGGCGCTCGCCGCGCTCGCGGTCGCCGTGCGCCTGCTGTTCGACCCGTTCGTGCGCGCCCGCCCGCTGACCTTTGCCGTCGCCATCATTGGCGCGCTGACCTGCTTCTACATCGCCGGCGAGGAGATGAGCTGGGGCCAGCATTTCTTCCACTGGAACACGCCGGAATATTGGGCCGAGGTGAACCGGCAGAAGGAAACCAACCTGCACAACACCTACGCCATTTTCGAGAAATTTCCCCGGGCGGTGCTCGAGATCGGCATCGTCATCGGCGGGTTGCTGATTCCGATCGCCGCCCGCTTCGCGCCGTGGCTCAGGGCATGCCGCTTGTCGCTGTTCTTTCCGCCCGCAGCTCTCGTGCCGTCGGCGCTCGGCATGCTTGCCTTCAAGGCGAGCGATGTCCTGGTCCAGAAGCATTATGTGGGCGAGCTCGTGCCGCGGCCGAGCGAGACGGTCGAGAACTACCTCTATTTCTTCCTGCTCGCTTATTTGATCGTCTACACGCGCCGCATCCGCGACCTCGAGCGCGAAGCCGGCGTGAAGCGCTAGACCGACGGGTCGATGGCGATAGCCACAGCGGCGCGGAGCTCGTCGATGCCTGAGCCCATGCGGGCCGAGGTGGTGACGATCCGCGGATAGGCTGCCGGGTGCTTGGCGAGCTCGCCCGCGATCTTCTCCTTGAGGGCCGCAAGCTCGGCGGCCTTTGGCTTGTCGGCCTTGGTCAGCACCACCTGGTAGGACACCGCGGCCTCGTCGAGCAGCGTCATGGTCTCCTTGTCGTTCGGCTTGATGCCGTGCCGCGCATCGATCAGCAGGAACACGCGCTTCAGCTCGCGCCGGCCTCTGAGATAGTCGCGGATCAGCCGCGTCCAGCCCTTCACCGCGGCCTTGGGGGCGCGCGCATAGCCGTAACCCGGCATGTCGACGAGATAGATCCAGTTCTCTTTGCCGAGCGTGAAGAAATTGAGCTCGCGCGTCCGCCCCGGCGTGACCGAGACGCGGGCGAGCGAGGTGCGCCCGGTCAGCGCGTTGATCAGGCTCGACTTGCCGACATTCGAGCGACCGGCAAAGGCGATCTCCGCCCGCCCGTCAGTGGGCAGGTCGTCGATCCTGACGACGCCTTTGACGAAAGTGCACGGGCCTTTGAACAGCGCCTCGCCGCGGGCGATCTCGGCAGGCGTGAAGTCAGTTGCGGTGGCGACCATCCTCACACCCTCTGTCATGCCCGGCCATGATAAGTCCGGCGAGGGCGGCGCTACCCTTTGGTCTCTGTCTTGGCGCTCTTCTTGGCCTTGATCCCGAGATTCTCGAGCAGCGGGATGTCCACCCCCTGCCGCGACATGATCACCGATTGCTGGATCACCGAGAGCGTGTTGTTCCATGCCCAATAGATGACCAGGCCGGCGGGGAAGCCCGCGAGCAGGAATGTGAAGAACACCGGCATCCACGCGAACACCTTCTGCTGCACGGGATCGGGCGGCGCGGGATTCAGCTTCATCTGCGCCCACATGGAAACGCCCATGATCAGCGGCCAGGCGCCAATGGCGAGGAAATGCCCGACCACCGGAACCTGCGTCGGGTCATAGGGCAATAAGCCGAACAGGTTGAAGACGCTGGTCGGGTCTGGCGCCGACAAATCCCTGATCCAGCCGAAGAACGGCGCGTGGCGCATTTCGATGGTGACGAACAGCACCTTGTACAGCGAGAAGAAGATCGGGATCTGCACCAGGATCGGCAGGCAGCCCGACGCCGGGTTCACCTTCTCCTTCTTGTACAGCTCCATCATCGCCTGCTGCTGGCGCGCGCGGTCCTCGCCGTAACGCTCCTTGATGCGCTGCATCTCCGGCCCGAGCTTCTTCATCTTGCTCATCGACACGTAGGACTTGTTGGCGAGCGGGAACAGCACGAGCTTGATGCAGAACGTGACGATGAGAATGGCCACGCCGAAATTGCCGACCAGCTTGTAGAAAAAGTCGAGCGCGAAGAACATCGGCTTGGTCAGGAAATAGAACCAGCCCCAGTCGATCAGGAGGTCGAATTTGGGGATCGCGTAGCGCTCGGCATAGACGTCGAGGAGATTGACCTCCTTGGCGCCGGCGAACACCTGGCCCTTGGTCTCGGCCGTCTCGCCCGGGGCGATCTTCACCGCATCCATGAGATAATCGGCCTGGAAGCGGTCATGGCCCTCGGACATCGTGCCGGAGAAGTTGGCCTGAAACGGCTTGCCTTGCTCGGGGATGACGACCGCCGCCCAATATTTGTCGGTGATGCCGAGCCAGCCCATCTTGCTCTTGAAGCTTTGCGTCGGGTTGTCGGCTGCCTTCTTGTAGCTGATCTCCTCAAGCCCGTTGTCGACCACCCCGATCAGGCCTTCGTGCAGGATGTAGTAGCCCTTCACCAGCGGCAGCTCGTGGCGCGAGACGAGCGCGTAGGGATAGACCGTGACGGGGTCGGAGCCGGTGTTGGCGACCTTGTCGTCGATGATGAACATGTATTTCTCATCGACCGAGATGGTGCGGGTGAATTTGAGTCCCTTGCCGTTGTCGTAGGTAAGGGTGATCGGCGAGCTCTGCGTCAGCGGGGCTTGGCTCGATGCCGTCCACACCGTGTCGGCGGTGGGCAGCGAGAGGTCTTGATCGCCGGTCCCGCCGACATAGCCGTGCTCGGTGTAATAGGGATGGGGTCCGCCCGCGGGTGACAGCAGCACCACGTTCGCGCTGTCGGGCTCGACCGTCTCGCGATAGTCCTTGAGCGTCAGATCGTCGATCCGCCCGCCTTTCAGCGCGATCGAGCCCTTGAGCGCCGGCGTGTCGATGGCGATGCGGGGCGAAGCGGCAAGCGCCTCCTCGCGCGTCAGCGTCGCGGCCGGGGTTGCTCCGGGAAGCGGCGCGGCGGCGCCGGGGGTCGCGCCGCCAGGCTGCGGCGGTCCTTGCTCGGTCGGCTGCTGCTGTCCTGCCACCGGCGTCTCGGCGGGCGGCTTCGGCTTCGGCACGAAGAAATACTGCCAGCCGAACAGCACGACCATCGACAGCACGATGGCTAGGATGAAATTGCGATTGTTCTCGTCCATGGGGCTTTCAGCTCAAGGGCCGCTCTGTGCCCGCGAAGCCGCGGGGGGTGAGGAAGGTTGAGTTGCGTCTAAGGGCGTTCAGCGCTGCTTTGCTGGCTTCCCCTCGTGCACCTTGGAAAGAGCACGTTCGAGGTCCTTGATCAGCTCGGTGAAGGGCCGTTGTACCGTGCCCGACCGCGCGATCAAAACATAATCATAGCCCTCGATCGCGTGGCTTTCGCCGGTCAGCCTGACCGCCTCTTTCAGCCGCCGCCGCGCCCGGTTGCGCACCACCGCGCCGCCCAAGGTCTTGGTCGCGGTGAAGCCGAATCGCGCAAGCTTCTGATCGAGCTGTTGGGATGGGCCTTCGCCTGGTTGGCGCTGTCGTGCCTGGAGGACGAGGCAGGGCGCCGCGTAGCGCGTGCCGCCGCGGACATGCAGGAACTCTGCGCGGGTCTTGAGACGTCCGATTGCCGTCACCGGGAGGGCGAGGATCCCGCCGGCAATCACGCCGACAGGCGCTTCCGCCCTTTGGCGCGGCGCCTTGCCAGCACGAGCCGGCCGCCTTTGGTCGCCATGCGCGCGCGAAAGCCGTGACGCCGCTTGCGGACGAGCTTCGAGGGTTGATAGGTGCGCTTCACGGGGGCGTCTCCTGGCTCGATCTGGCCAGAGCGACTTCTGCTCGGCGCGATCCTGAAAGGCTTTAGGGTTTTGCGGGCTTATAGGGCACGAGCCGCGCTCAATCAATCCCTTGCGAGCGACGGTCGAAGGGCCGCGCGGCACCGGCAAGCCCGACATGGGTCAGCTTGTGGTCGGTCCTGCCGCCCCGAGCCCTGCCGCAAGCCTCAATTCTTCCGGTTGCAAGCTTCCGCTGTTGTGGCGATGCACAAAAGTCGGTTAATCATAGGCGGCTCCCTCCACGCCGGGCGTCGCGCCGGGTTTCGCCAGTCTTGCAAGCATGCCGAATCGCCAAGATGCGACAACAGGGTCGTTCCGCATCAACTCTGGTGACGGAGCATCACAATGGCGCTACGGACCGTTCTTTCCGGTCCCCGCCAGGACCAATGTCTTGGCCATGAGCACCCGCCAAGGAGCGAATTTGCGCAAAGGAACGGCGCACGAGACGCCGCACGGCGCGATGTCGTGGCTGAAGCGGCTCTGGCCGCTGCTGCTGCTCGCCGCCGCCGCGGCAATCGTGCTCGCCATGGGCTGGCAGAGCTACCTCTCGCTCGGGGAGCTTGCCCGGAACCGCGACGCGCTCGGCGCCTTCATCGACGCCAACCTGCCGCTCGCGCTGCTCGCCTTCGTCGCGCTCTACGCGGTGACCGTGGCGCTCTCAGTGCCGGGCGCCGCCGTGCTCACGCTTGCCGGCGGGCTCCTGTTCGGCTGGCTGCTCGGCGGCATCGCCTCGGTGATCGGCGCCACGCTCGGCGCTGTCGTCGTGTTCCTGATTGCCCGCAGCGCGCTGAGCGAGGTGCTCGCCGCCCGTGCCGGTCCCTGGCTCGACCGCTTCCGCGAGGGGTTCAAGCAAGACGCATTCAGCTATCTCTTGTTCTTGCGGCTCGTGCCGATCTTCCCGTTCTGGCTGGTCAATCTCGCCCCTGGACTGCTCGGCGTAAGCTTCGCCACCTATCTCATCACCACTATACTCGGCATCATCCCGGGAACTTTTGCCTATTCGCTCGCGGGCAACGGCCTCGACAGTATTATCGCCGCCCAGCAATCTGCCCACCAATCCTGCCTTGCCAAGATGGGACCGGGAGGCCAAGAGTCTTGCCCATATGCGCTCGATCCTGGGGCGCTTTTGACACCGGAGCTGATTGCCGGGCTTGTGGCGCTTGGGCTCGTTGCCCTCGTGCCGGTCATGGTCAAGTGGTTCAGGCGGAGGGCGGCCTGAGAGGTCAAGGATAAGGGGGGACGAGTTTGCCATGGAAGAGGTGCTGAAGCCCGACCTCTGCGTTATCGGCGCGGGCTCAGGGGGCCTTTCGGTCGCGGCGGCGGCTGCCCAATTCGGCGTGCCGGTGGTGCTGATCGAGAAGGGCCGCATGGGCGGCGACTGCCTGAATTACGGCTGCGTGCCCTCCAAGGCGCTGCTCGCCGCCGGCAAGCGCGCCGAGGCCGTGCGCACCGCATCCAATTTCGGCATCGACGTCATCGAGGCGCAGATCGACCATCGCGGCGTGCACGACCACGTGCACGGCGTCATCGCGGCGATAGCCCCCAACGATTCGATCGAGCGCATGACGGGGTTGGGCGTCCGCGTCATCCAGGCGAGCGCGAGCTTCCTCGACAAGTTCACGGTCGAAGCCGGGCGCGTGCTGGTCCGCGCGCGGCGCTTCGTCATCGCCACCGGGTCGACGCCGCTCATCCCGCCGATCCCCGGCCTCGACGAGGTGCCCTATTTCACCAACGAGACCATCTTCGACGTGAGCGAGCGCATCCAGCATCTCATCGTGCTTGGTGGCGGGCCGATCGGGCTCGAGCTCGGCCAGGCGCACCGCATGCTCGGCTCCCACGTCACCGTGTTCGATACCGCGAACCTGCTCGCCAACGAGGACCCCGAAGCCTCGCGCGTCCTGGTCAAGAAGCTCCAGGACACCGAGGTCGTGCTCTACCCCAACACCCGCGTCGAGCGTGTCGAGCGCTCGGTGCAGGGCGTCGCCGTCCATTTCCACAAAGACAACGAGACCACCATCATCAAGGGGACGCATCTCCTCGTCGCCACGGGGCGGAAGCCGAACCTGAAATCCTTGAGCCTCGACCGCGCCGAGATCGCCTATACCGAAGAAGGCATCAAGGTGAACGAGCAGCTCAAGACCTCTAACCGCCGCATCTACGCGGTCGGCGACGTGATCGGCGGCCCGAAATACACCCACCTCGCCAATTATCACGCCAGCATCGTCATCAAGAACGCGCTGTTCCGGCTGAAGCCCGATGTCAGCGCCGCCACCATTCCCCGTGTCGTCTATACCGACCCCGAGCTTGCCCAGATCGGCCTCACCGAGGAGGAGGCGCATAAGCGCTTCCGCCGCCGCTCGATCCGCATCTATCGCTGGCCCTATGCCGACAACGACCGCGCCCAGTGCGAGCGCGAGACCGAAGGCTTCATCAAGGTCATCACCCGGCGCGACGGCACCATTCTCGGCTGCACCATCGTCGGCGCGCATGCCGGCGAGCTGATCCAGATGTGGGTGGTCGCCATGGCCAAGGACATCAAGCTCGGCGACATCACGAGCTTCGTGCTGCCCTATCCGACCCTGTCCGAGCTCTCCAAGCGCGTCGCCTTCACCTATTATCAGCCGACTTTGGCCAAAGGCTGGGTGCGCAGCATCATTGGGCTGCTCCGCCGCTTCGGCTGACCCCCCTTCGGCCTCCTTTCGGAAGGTTGCGACTTTCGGGTAAGATTGCCCTGTTAGAGCGGCTCGCGGCACGGGCCGCCATAGAAGTCCAGGACGAGTGCTTCACGTGAAGGACGAGGCTTTGAGCGCAGAGGGGGGAACTCGGCGAACGCCCCGCTTTGTGCCCGGGCTGTCCGCTAAGCTGCTGTTGCTTACCATCCTGTTCGTCATGCTCGCCGAGGTGCTCGTGTTCGTGCCCTCGGTGTCCAATTTCCGCCGACAATGGCTGATGGAGCGGCTTGCCGCGGCGCAGATCGCCTCGCTCGCCGCCGAGGCGGCGCCGGGCGGCCAGCTCCCCGCCATGCTGCGCGACGAGCTGCTGAAGCAGGCCAAGGTCAAGGCGATCGCGGTGAAGCGCGCCGAGTCGCGCGTGCTCATCATCGAGATGGACATGCCGGCCGATATCGACGCGTCCTACGACCTCCGCCACGCCTCGTGGTTCGCGCTCATCGCCGATGCGTTGATGGTCTATGTCGCGCCCGACGACCGCGTCATCCGCGTCATCGGCGAGCCCGGCTTCCATGACGGCGAGTTCATCGAGGTGGTGATGGGCGAGGGGCCGCTCAAGGCAGCCATGATTCGCTACGGGCTCGACATTCTCGGGCTGTCGATCCTCATCTCGATCATCACCGCCTCGTTCGTCTATCTTTCGCTCGACGCGCTGCTGGTGAAGCCGATGACCAAGCTCACCTGGAATATCGTGCGCTTCAGCGAGCGTCCCGAGGACCCGACCAGGATCATCAATCCATCGAAGCGGCGCGACGAGATCGGCACCGCCGAGCGCGAGCTCTCAGCCATGCAGACGGAGCTCGCCGATATGCTGTCGCAGAAGACGAGGCTCGCCGCGCTCGGCCTCGCCGTGAGCAAGATCAGCCACGATCTCCGCAACATTCTGTCGAGCGCGCAGCTCCTGTCGGACCGCCTGATCACGGTGAAGGACCCGACCGTGCAGCGTCTGGTGCCGAAGCTGATCGCCTCGCTCGACCGCGCCATCAGGCTCTGCGCCCGCACGCTCGATTTCGGCCAGGCACAGGAGGTGCCGCCGCGGCGCATGCGCTTCGCGCTTGCCCCGCTCGTCACCGAGGTGGGCGATGCGCTCGGCCTGCCGCGGCCGAAGCTGATCGGCTGGAAGCTCGACATCGAGGAGGCGCTCGAGGTCGATGCCGACCGCGATCAGCTGTTCCGCATCTTGGCCAATCTCTGCCGCAATGCCGTGCAGGCGCTCGAAAGCGAAGGCGGCAGCGCCGGCGAGATCGTGGTCGCGGCGCGGCGGGAAGGCGCGGTCACCATCATCGAGGTGGCCGACACCGGTCCCGGCGTACCGGAGCGGGCGCGCGCCCATCTGTTCAAGGCGTTCCAGAGCGTGGCGCGCAAGGGCGGCACCGGGCTCGGCCTGGCGATAGCCGCCGAGCTCGTCCAGGCGCATGGCGGGGAGATCGACCTCATCGGCAGCGAGAGCGGCGCCACCTTCCGCGTCACCATCCCCGACGCGGTGGTCGAGCTCGAGCAGGCTCGCCGCCGCGCCTGAGGGCTACCTCAGCCGAAAGGGATCGGATCATGCCAGCACCAGCAGCGACGCTACATAGCAAAGGCGAGGGCCGCGATGTGCTGGCCGAGACGTTGCGTGCGGTGCGCCTGACAGGGTCGGTGTTCCTCAGCGCCTGCTTCAGGGAGCCGTTCGGCGTCGTCAGCCCCAAGCGCTATGACGAAGTCGCGCCGATGGCGCATCTCCGCCACATCTCGATCTTCCATCTGATTGCCGCAGGCAGCTGCACCATTAAGACTGCGACGGGGGAGCAGAGGACCGTGTCGGCGGGCGACATTCTGCTGTTGCCGTTTGCCGACGAGCACCGATTTTGGCACGGCGATTTCAACGACCTGGCCTTCGCGCCCGACCTGCTTCGCCCCGGTCCCCTGCCGGGCGTGTGGACCATCGATTACGGCGGCGGCGGGCAAGAGACCCGCATGGTCTGCGGATTTCTCGAATCATCGGAGTTCCTGTTCGCGCCGGTATTCCGTTCGCTGCCGACGCTCTTGGTCGACCGGACCGGCGACGACAAGGTCAGCGCCGTCATCACTTCGACAGTCAGAGAAATCCTCGCGCTCGCCGATGCCGCCGCCCCGGGCACCGAGCTGATGCTCGGCCGGTTGATGGAGCTGTTGTTCATCGAAGTTGTGCGCCGCTATGCTGCCGCCCTTCCGGCCAACGCCAAGGGATGGTTCGCCGCGCTGAACGATCCGATCGTCGGCCGCGCGCTGCAATTCGTGCACGCCGAGCCTGCTCGCCGCTGGACGGTCGACGAGCTGGCGCGCCAGGCGGGCTCCTCGCGCACCGTGCTCGCCGAGCGGTTCAATGCGGTCATGGGCCAGGCGCCGATCGAGTATGTCACCAGCTGGCGCATGCAGCTTGCCGCCGACCGGATTCGCAACAGCAACGACAGTCTCGCTGCCATTGCCGCCGGCGTCGGCTATGAATCCGAGGCCGCGTTCAACCGCGCCTTCAAGCGCGTAACGGGCAGCACGCCAGGCCGCTGGCGCGACGCCAGCACGGCCCAGGCTCAGGTCGCGAGCTGACCCGAACCCGCTTTGTGGCTATTTCATTTAGGAAGGAATTGGCGGCGCCTCTCGCCTCGACGTCAGGAGAGAGGCGCCGCGCTTCAGAGCTTGGCGGTCTACTGGACCTTTATTGCCGGCGCCTTGTTGATCGGCTTGCCCTTGGGCTCCTGGCCCTTGCCATAGGCGAGCTTCTTAAAATGGTCGCCGCGCTTGACGATCTTGGTGCTCCAGCCGGTGGTCCAGCTGATCAGCGCGTATTTCTTGCCGGCGGCCCATCTCCCCCGCATGGCTTCTCCGGGGCGCAGCCCCCAAGCCGAGCCGTTTGCGTTCAGTGTGATCTGCATCGGCTTGCCGAACGTGTCAGTCGTCCGGTATGTGCCGGCGAAGTCGGTTGCGGCCTGCGCGGCGCCCGACAGCCCGACGGCGATGACCGCGGCGGCGATGAGGGAAGCGGCGCGGCGCAAAGCGGTGTATGCGTGCATGAGATGTTTCTCCTTGTGGGTGCAGACAGTTGGGGGGCGGCAACGTAAGAGCAAAACGGCTAATTTTCCGTGATGTTCCAGCCTTGCCTTTGCGCCGCCAAGGTCTTAGTTAGGGCGGGCCTGTCGCCGGCTCCCACGGCCGCCTCGTTCGGGCGGATCGCCGTGATAGGCTCATCCCCGCATCGGATGGCAAGACGCGCCCGTAGCTCAGCTGGATAGAGCACCAGACTACGAATTTGGGGGTCAGGAGTTCGAATCTCTTCGGGCGCGCCATTTCTCCGAGTTTATCGAGTAGTTACCGCTTCAAAGAGATGGGTGCTGATCGGCACGCAATCCCTTGTCCGCGCTGTGTCCGTAATTGGGAGGCGACGATGGTTGAGACGATGCGAGTGACCTCGATCAGCAACTTGATCCCCGTCAGCGCGGGCAGTCCAGCGAGCAGGGAGGTCACGTTGAGAGTTCAAGGCGACCGGGGAGAGTGGGTGTTGAAGATACCCGAGTCGTTGATCGCAACGTTGCGAGAGCGACTTAATGCGATCGAGATCGCTGCAAGCGGTCTTCAGCCTAGGAAGAAAATTCCGGACTGATGACCGTGCGTTCTAGATGAGATACCTCGCCTTGATCCTCTTCATCCTCTTGGTGCTGGCGGTTGTTGCGCTGGCATTGATAAGCTCGGGCATCATGGACCTCGGTTACTCACTCCTATGACCGACCGCCGTCGCCCGCGCCGGGCCATTACGCAGCCATCTCGTTAGGTTCGGCATCGTCGGATCGCTCGGGTTTGTTATCGACGCGAGTATCTTGGCCGCCTTAGTCCACGGTCTGGCATGGAGCCCTCTGGTTGCCCGCGTCGTGTCGATAGCCGTTGCCGTCTTATGCACGTGGCGACTTCATCGACATTGGACGTTCAGCTCGGGTACTCAGCGTCCTCCCTTTGCTCAGTCGATGATGTATGCCGCCTTCCAAGCGCTTACGGTTTGCATCAATTATTTCGTCTTCTCAGTTCTGGTGCTGGAAGGAGGTATTTGGCGTGCCTATCCGGTTCTGGCGGTCGCCGCGGGGGCAATAGCGGGCATGGGACTTAGCTACCTTCTGTCCAGGTACATAACTTTCGCCGCGCCACGCGACTTGCAAACCAATCGCGCAGATTGTGATAGGGGGTTGGTTTAGGCTTGGTGAGACGCGGCTGTCCCGACATTGCCTCGCGCACCGAACCCGCTGCATCGAGATCAAGCCCAGGCCGCCGGGGCGGACCTCTTCCTCAACGATGCGAGGGCCGTAGCCTTGGCGGCTGCAAGCGCCCATCGGTAAGCCGCTTACTTCCCTTCGCGCGGTCGAGCCAGCAAGGACCAGCTTACCTGCGGGAACAGCGCGGCGCTGAACACCAGCACCAGCGCGGCGCCGATCGCCATGTCCTCCATACGCTCCACGAGGAGGGCGGGCGCGAGCCTCGGATCGCCGCTCGCCAGGTCCCAGGCGAGCAAGACGATGACCGCGATCATGCCGCTGAACGCCCAAAAGCGCGTGACCTGCGAGGGCAGCAGGAAGGCTGCTAGGAAAATCGTCGCGCAGAGCAGTGCGGGCCCGTGGCCGATGCCGGTCACAAGCCATACGACAGTGACGGCAAGCGCCGTCCCCACCATGCCGCCGAACACGCGCGAGTATGTGGCGCGCACGTCGGGAACCATGAGCACGAGCGTTATGGCCGAGGTCCACACCGCACGGATGCTCTGCGATTCGATCCCGATCCACAGCCCCGCCGTCGCCGACAATGCGTAGGCCAAAGCAAAGCGGGTCCAGCCCCACCGGTCGAGCGTGGCCGCGCCGAGCCAAGGCCCGGAAAACGCGAGAGGCCAGTTGATCGCATGGTCCACGGTTCGCGACAAAAGGCACAAGAGAACGGTGCCGGCGAAATAGGCGTATTCCAGGGGGACGAATCTCAGGCAGGCTGGCCACCACGGCGAGCGATATGGCCCCGAACCGCAGCGCGAAATGCGGTCCCTTGCCGAGCTGGTTGAGCAGCCCGGCAGCGAACACGGCGAGGAAGAGGGCGACCCAGAAAATCGGGCGAACTGTGTTCAGCCAGGCGCCGAGCAGACCGCCGGCGACGATCCCAGCGGCGACCATCAGCGTCAGGCGGAGCCGGCTGGCGAGCGGGCCCTCGTTGTCAGCGAGCGACAGCAGCAGACCGGTGATGCCGCCGATCAGGGCCGCGCTCGTTTCCCCGCGCAGAACGCCGACCAGGATCGGTAGCCCGATATTGATCAGGAACAGTATCGCTCGGCGCGGCTCGAGATCGTGCCACAGGTCGAGAAGCCGAGATGAGTCGTGCTCAGGCACTTTCGACCAGGGCGATCAGACCCTTCAGCAATGCGGTCGGCGTCGGCGGGCAGCCCGGGATTAGCAGGTCGACCGGGACCACGTTCTTGACGCCGCCTTCCACCGCGTAGCTTCCGGCGAAGATGCCGCCATTAGCAGCGCAGTCGCCGACCGCCACCACCCATTTCGGGTCTGGCGTGGCGTTGTAGGTGCGGAGCAGCCCCTCGCGCATGTTCTTCGACACCGGCCCGGTGACCAGCAGAACGTCGGCATGACGCGGCGACGCCACGAATTTCAGACCGAACCGCTCAAGATCGTAGAACGCGTTGTTGAGGGCGTGGATCTCGAGCTCGCAGCCGTTGCATGAGCCGGCATCGACCTCGCGGATGGCGAGGCTCCGCCCGAGCTTGCGGCGCGCCGAGCGGTCGAGCTTGGCGGCAAGTTCGGCGACCTCGGCATCGTCGGCGGAAGGTGGCGCCTCGGTGACCGGGCGGTTCAGCAGGTTTCGCAAGACCAGGCGCATGTCGTGACCCTTAGAGATCGTGGCCCGAATAGGAGCAGTTGAACGATTTGTTGCAGAGCGGGAAGTCGGCGACGATGTTGCCCTCGACGCAAGCCTCCAGCAGCGGCCATTGGAACCATGACGGGTCGCGTAAGTGGCAGCGCTCGATTCTGCCGTCGGCGCCGATGCGCACATAGACCAGCACGTCGCCACGAAACGCTTCGGTAAGGCCGATGCCCTCGCGCATTTCGCCAGCCTTGGGAAGATCGGCGCGTGTCGGTCCCTCGGGCAGGCGCGCCACGATCTGCTCGATCAGCTTCAGGCTCTGCTCGACCTCGCGGATGCGGATCCATACCCGCGCATTGACGTCGCCGTCGTCGCGCACCGGCACCTCGAATTCGAGCGTGTCGTAGGGCGCGTAAGGAACAGCCTTGCGCGTGTCGAAGGCACGGCCGGAGGCGCGGCCGACATGGCCGCCGGCGCCGAAGGCGCGCGCCAGCGTCGGCGACAGATAGCCGGTGGTCACGGTGCGGTCCTGGAGCGAGGCGGTGTTGTCGTAGACCGCGACGAGCTCGGGGAACTTCTTGCGCACGGCCTCGATCAGCACGGGGATTTGCGCGAGGCCGGCGGGCGCGATGTCGTGCGCCACGCCGCCGGGTACGATGCGGTCCATCGACAGCCGGTGGCCGAAGCAGGCATTCGCCGTGCGCAGCACGTGCTCGCGCAAGATGGCGAAGTCGGCGAGCAGGATGGTGAAGGAGGCGTCGTTGCAGATGGCGCCGATATCGCCGAAATGATTGGCGATGCGCTCGAGCTCGGCCATCAAGGCGCGCAGATAGACGGCGCGCTCGGGCACCTTGACGTGAAGCGCCGCCTCGACCGCTTGCGCGTAGGCGAAGGCGTAAGCGACCGTCGAATCGCCAGAGACGCGTCCGGCGAGCAGCGCGCCTTTGTCGATGCTGGCGCCGGTCATTAGCGACTCGGTGCCCTTGTGCACATAGCCGAGCCGCTCTTCGAGCCGCGCCACCGCCTCGCCATTGGCGGTGAAGCGGAAATGCCCGGGCTCGATGATGCCGGCATGGACGGGGCCGACCGGGATCTGATGCAAATCCTCGCCCTCGACCGGCAGAAAGGCGTAGGCCTCCTGGGCTTTGCGGCTCTTTTTGCTCGCGCCGAGCGGCTGCGAAATGCCCCAGAAGCCGAGATCGAGCCATGTCCGCGTATCGGCCGCCCCGGTGGGCTTTAGCCCATAGAGATCCTTGATGGCGCGCTCGAGCCTGATCGCTGGCGGATGCGCTACACCGACCGATGGGAACTTGCCGTCGGGGCAGGGCAGCGTGAGCACGACGATGTTGGCCGACGGCTCCTCGATCAGCGCCATGTAGACTTGGTCCCTGTCGCCCCACAGCCCGAGCAGGGTGGCGCGCGCCTCAACCAGCTCCTGCACCGCGTACCGCCATGCGTCGGCGGTGACAGCCACGCGCGGCCAGGGCCGGTGCGCTTCGGCCTGCTTTCCGCTTCTGGCGATTTCGGTCAGCGACATGGTCTGCTTCATCCGAGCAGCCTCGCCACCGCCTCGAACCAGGCGACGAGCTGCGGCGGGAGATAGATGCCGGCGGCGAGCACGAGCGCGAGATGCACGAACATCGGCACATAGGAGCATCGCGCTTTCAGCGTCTCGCCCTTCGGCTCGCCGAAGGCGATGCGGTTCAACTGCATGAACAGCGCGCCGATGGCGATCAGGAACCCGAGTACCAGCGGAACTGCGAGCAGAGGATTGTTGGCCAAGGTCGCGCTCACCACCAAGAACTCCGAGGTGAACAACCCGAGCGGCGGCAGCCCGGCGATGGCCGCGACGCCGACCACAAGCCCCCAGCCGATCAGCGGGTTCGTTTTGGTCAGACCGCCCATCTCGGAAATCTTCTGAGTGCCCTTGACCTGCGAGATGTCGCCGACGGCGAAGAAAATGGCCGACTTGGTCAGCGAATGTAGCGCCATGTGCAGCAGTCCGGCGAAATTCGCGAGCGGCCCGCCCATGCCGAAGGCGAAGGTGATGATGCCCATGTGCTCGATCGAGGAATAAGCGAACAGCCGTTTGATGTCGCGGCGCCGATACAGCATGAACGCACCGAACAGGAGCGACACGAGACCCATCAGCATCATCAGCGGCCCGGGCGCGAGCGCGCCCTCGTTGCCGCCGAGCAGCATCTTGCAGCGGAGCAGCGCGTAGAGCGCGACATTGAGCAGCAGTCCTGACAGCACCGCGGTGATCGGCGTCGGCCCCTCCGCATGCGCGTCGGGCAGCCAGGCATGCAGCGGGAACAGCCCGATCTTGGTGCCGTAGCCGAGCAGCAGGAACACGAAGGCGAGGTTGAGCAGAGCAGGCTCGAAGGTAGAGGCATGGGCCATGAGGTCGGTCCACACCATGGCGTTGACGCCGGCGCCGACCACCGGCTCGGCCGCCATATAGATGAGGATGGTGCCGAACAGTGCGAGCGCGATGCCGACGCTCGCCAGGATGAAATATTTCCACGCCGCCTCAATCGCGGCATGGGTGCGGTAGATGCCGACCATGATCACGGTGGTGAGCGTGGCGAGCTCGATCGCCACCCACATCACGCCGAGATTGTTGCTGAGCAGCGCGAGATTGAAGCCGAGCATCAGCGCCTGATAGAGCGCGTGGTAGAGCCGCAAGAAACGCGGCGCGACGCGGCCGGTGTCGATCTCGTAGGCGACGTAGGTGGCGCTGAACACGCTGGTGGTGAAGCCGACGAAGGTGATGAGCACGATGAAGATGGTGTTGAACTCATCGACCAGGAGGTATGGCCCCGGTGCCGGTCGCGGGAACCAGACCAGCGACGATCCGGCGAGGAAGGTGAGGAATGACGCGCCGGCATTGACATAGGCGCTGAGGCGGCTGCCGGGCAGCAGCGCGATCAGCAGCGCCGCGGCCGCGGGAATGGCGAGAAGCGCGGTGAGGGGATCGAAGCTCATCCATGCTCCCCGCGATAGAGGTCGAGCGCGCCCACATCGACCGTGTCGAAGCGCTCGCGGATGCGGAACAGGAAGATGCCGATGACGATGAAGGCGATCAGGACGGAGAAGGCGACGCTGATCTCGACCACCAGCGGCATGCCCTTGGCGCCGGTGGCAGCGAGCACGATGCCGTTCTCGAGCGACATGAAGCCAACCACCTGGCTGACCGCGTTCCGCCGCGTCACCATCATCAACAGGCCGAGCAGCACGACGGATAGCGCGAAGGCAAGGTCCTCGCGGGCGAGCGGTTCGGCGCCTTGCGTCACGCGTAGCATCACCACCATCGAGAGCGCGACGAGACCCATGCCGAGCAGCATGGTGAGCCCGATGCCGCCAACGGTCTCGATTTGGCGATGGATGCCGAGGCGCTTGATGATGCGATGCAGAGCAACCGGGATGATGATCGCTTTGAACAACAACGTGATCGCCGCGGTGATGTAGAGATGCGGCGCGTCTTGCGCGTAGGCCTGCCACGCCACCGACGCGGCGAGCACGACCGCATGCAGCGCATAGACATTGAGCAGGGCATAGAGCCGGTCCTGGTAGAGCAGCATGAAGCTGACCAGCACGAGCGAGCCTGCCAAGAGATGCGCGATGTCGAACGTGAGGCCTTGCATCTATAGGCTCCTCGACACGAACAAGAGCAGCGTGGCGAGCAACGCGAGCATCAAGGCCACGCCCATGAATTGCGGCACGCGGAACACGCGCATCTTGGCGATCGACGTCTCGAAGAACGCGAGCAGGAAGCCGCCAGCCGCCACCTTGGCCAGATACGTGAAAATGCCGATCAAGATCGCCTCGGGACCTGCGCCGTGCGGGGCGATGCCCCAGGGCACGAAGAGGCAGGCGATCAGCGACACGTAGAGCAGGAGCTTGAGCTCAGCCGAGAGGTCGATCAGCGCGAGATGCCGCCCGGAATATTCGAGCACCATCGCCTCGTGCACCATGGTGAGCTCGAGATGCGTGGCTGGATTGTCGACCGGGATGCGGGAATTCTCGGCGATCGCCACGATGATCAGCGCGATCAGCGCGAGCCCGAGCGAGACGCGCAAGCCGGCCTCGCCGGTGACGAGATAGCTCGCCATGGTCGAGAGCTGGGTCGAGCCCGCGAGCAGCGCGAGTGTGAACACGATCATCAGCATGGCTGGCTCGGCGAGCGAGCCGATCATCACCTCGCGCGAGGAGCCGATGCCGCCGAAGCTCGTGCCGACATCGAGGCCGGCGAGCGCGAGGAAGAAGCGCGCGCTGCCGAGCAAAGCGATGATGGCGATGAGATCGGCGGACCAGGAGAACATCAAGCCGAAGCCGAAGGTCGGCACCAAAGCCGCGGCGACGAAGGTCGCGGCGAAGATGAGGTAAGGCAGCGCGCGGAACAGCCAGGATGCGTTGTCGGCGAGCACCACCTCTTTCCGCATCAGCCGCACCAGGTCGCGATAAGGCTGGATCAGCGGCGGACCTTGGCGGCGCACGAGCCGCGCCTTGACCTTGCGCACGAAGCCGATCAGGAGCGGGGCGAGCGCGAGAACCAGCAGCATCTGCGCGGCCTGCACCGCGAGGTCGAGCATCATGGCCATATCGCCAGAATGAGGAGGAGGCCGACCAGCGAGACGAACACGAAGCCGAGGTAATGCTGGATGCTGAGATATTGCAGCCGGTTCAGCCGTCCGGCGATGGCCTCGACGAATTCGCCGATCGGCGCGTAAAGCGTGTCCCAGATCACGTCGCGGAGATGCACGACGAGCCGCGACGGCCGCGCATCGAGCGGCGGCGGCATCTCGACCGTCTCGGTCGCGCGAAACACGAGCGTGCCGAACACGCGGCGGATCGGCTGGGCGAAGCTTGACGCGGTGTATTGCGTGCGTGGCGAGGGGTCTGGATAGCCGCAATCCCAGATCGGTCCGCGCCGGAGCTTGTTCGAGGCGAGCCGGTGGATCACGAGCGCCGCGCCGAAGCCCGAGATCGCCATGAACAGGAACACCAGCAGCCCGTTATAGGAACTCCGGCTCGCGACGATCGGCACGATCGACAGGAACGGCACGTCGCGCTGGACCGGCATGGAGTCGCCGACCATCGCGATCGAAACGGGCGACAGCGCGTCGATGAACAGGCCGGGCAGGATGCCGGCCATTAGGCAGAGTGCTGCGAGCGCGAACATGGCGGCAAGCGAGAAGCGGTCGGCCTCGTGGGCGCGCTTGGCGGCCTCGCTGCGCGCGCGGCCGAGGAAGGTAATGCCGAACGCCTTGACGAAGCAGGCCGCCGCGAGCGCCGCAGATAGCGCCAGTAGCGCGCCGACCGCGGGCACGAGGAATTTCAAACCCCATGCCGGGAGGTCGGGGCTGAGCAGGATCGCCTGGAAGGTCAGCCATTCCGACACGAAGCCGTTCAGCGGCGGCAGCGCCGAGATGGCGACGCAGCCGACCAGGAACACGAAGGCGGTGAGCGGCATGGCATGGATCAACCCGCCGAGACGCTCCATGTCGCGCTCCCCGGTGGCATTGAGCACGGCGCCGGAGCCGAAGAACAACAGGCTCTTGAACAGCGAATGGTTGAACACATGGAGCAGCGCCGCGGTGAAGGCGAGCGCAGCGCCGAGCGCCATGCCGTAGGATTGGAAGGCGAGCGCGAGCCCAAGCCCGATGAAGATGATGCCGATATTCTCGACCGTGTGATAGGCGAGCAGGCGTTTCAGATCGTGCTGCATCAGGGCGTAGAGCACGCCCATGACGCAGGTGATGCCGGCGAGCGCGAGCACCACCATGCTCCACCACCATTCGGGATTGCCGAGCAGGCCGAACACGATGCGCACGAAGGCATAGACCGCGACCTTGGTCATGACGCCGGAGAGCAGCCCGGACACATGGCTCGGCGCGGCCGGATGGGCGAGCGGCAGCCAGGCATGCAGCGGCACGAGACCCGCCTTCGAGCCGGTGCCGATCAGCACGAGAATGAGCACCAGCGCGGCGAGCCCAGATGATTTCGGGCTCTCGCGGATCGCGTCGAACGCGTAAGCGCCGTCGGGGCCGCCGAGCAGGCCGAAGGCGAGCAGGAGCGCGAGCGTGCCGAAGCTCGCCATCACCAGATAGATGTAGCCGGCGCGAACGTTCTCCTTGACCTGGTCGTGCGCCATCACCAGGGCCCAGGAGGACAGCGACATGAACTCCCAGGTGAACAGGAAGGTGAAGGCGTCGTCGGCGATGACGACGAGGTTCATGGCGGCGAGAAACAGCGGGTAGAACGGCAGCACGCGCTGCGGCGACTTTTCGTGCCGGCCGTAGCCGAGCGCGTATAGGCTCGCCGCCGCGGCGCCGAGATTGACCACGACGAGGAAGAAGGCGGATAGCACGTCGAGGCGGAAATGCGCACCGATCCATGGCAGGCCGACCGGCAGGACCAATGTCTCGGTCGGCGTCTGCCCGAGCAGGGCGTAGAGCGCGACGGCGAGCCCGGCAGCGGCGGCAAGAAGCGAGCCGCCATAGACCAGCACGCGGCCGATAGCGGTCGCATGGAGAACGATGGCGGGCGCGGAAAGCACGATGAGAACGGCGGCGCAGGCGAGGATGACCAGCAGCGCCATGACTAAGCCTGCTCCGTATCTGGCGGAACGCGGCCCGCCATTTCAGGCGATCGGAGCTTGTTGTGGAGGTGTCCTCGCGCCACTTGCGGGCGCGCAGCCGCAATTATCCAAAGCCCCCACACCGATTGCCCCCGCCACTTCGTGCCAAGAAGTCGACGAGTTCTAGCCTGAAAGGTTTTGCCGCGCTACCCGTCGTGACGCAGGCCCGGTTTGCCCCCGCCAATCTGGCAGAAATGCTAGGCGTAGCCGGGCTTGCGGATATCGGCGCGCCGTTTGTGCAGCACCTGGTGCACCTGCTCGAGCGGCATGGGGCGTCCGAAATAATAGCCCTGCACGTGGGTGCAACCGGCATCGCGCACCTTCTCGAACTGCTCGACCGTCTCGACGCCTTCGGCCGTCGTGGGCACGCCGAAGCTCGCGCCGAGCCCGGCCACCGCGCGGACGATGGCGAGCGAATCGCCGTCGGTGAGCAGGTCCTGCACGAAGCTCTTGTCGATCTTGATCTTGTCGAAGGGAAAGCTGCGCAGATAGCTGAGCGAGGAATAGCCGGTGCCGAAATCGTCCATCGAGATCTTGATGCCGAGGCCGCGCAGCTGATGCAGCACCGACACGGTCGTGCTGCTGTCCTGCAATAAGGCCAACTCGGTGATCTCCAATTCAAGTTGCCCGGGCGAGAGGCGCGAGGCTGCAAGCGCGCTCATCACCGTCTGGGTCAGAGCCGGCGCGCATTGCGATGGCGAGATGTTCACGGCAAGGCCGATATAGACCGGCCAGGTGGCCGCGTCCTGCACGCCTTGCGCAACACCCACTCGCCCAAAGCGCCGATGAATCCCGCCTCTTCGGCGATGGGGATGACCTCGGACGGCGGCAGCAGGCCGCGCTCGGGATGCTGCCACCTGAGCAACGCCTCGAACCCGCAGATGCGCTCGTTGACGACGCTGACGAAGGGCTGGTAGTGCACCTCGAACTCGCCGCGGGCCAGCGCATTGCGCACCGCGAGCTCGCGCGCGCGCTTCTCCTCGAGATGATGGTCCATGCTCGGGTCATAGAAGCGGAAGGCGTTACGGCCGTCTCCCTTGGCCCGGTAGAGCGCGACATCGGCATTGCGCAGCATGCGGTCAGAGTCGGTGCATGCCTCGCCCGAGGCGCTGATGCCGATGCTGGCGGTGACGCTCAGCCGGTTGCCGCCGACGTCGTAGGGTTTGGCGATGCGCTGCACCAGCTCGCGCGCGAGCGCCTTCTCATCCTTCGCATTGGGTCCGGCGGCATGAAGAATGGCGAACTCGTCGCCGCCGAGCCGGGCCACCGTGTCGCCGTCACCCGCGCATTGGCGCAAGCGGTCTGCCAGCATGCGCAGCAAGGCATCGCCGATCGGGTGGCCGAGCGTGTCGTTGATCTTCTTGAAGCCGTCGAGATCGAAGAAATAGAGCGCGACCCGACGGCCGCTGCGGCGGAACTCGGCCATGGCGGCGTCGAGCTGCTGGCGGAACAGCGCGCGATTGGCGAGGCTGGTCAGACCGTCGTGATGCGCCATGTATTTCATGCGCTCGCCGGCAAGCTTCTGCTCGGTGATGTCCTCGGAAATGCCGAGCAGATAGAGCGGCCGGTCGGCGCTGTCGCGCACGGCGATGATGCGCGTGCGCAGGCAGCGTATGCCGTTATGCGGGGTATGGACCGGCTCCTCCTCGACCACTTGCGGCTGGCGCGACTGGAGTGCGCGGCGGTCGCGGGCGATGAAGCGGTCGGCCTCCTCCTTGGGGAAGAAATCGTGGTCGGTCTTGCCGATGATGGCGGCGCGCGGAACGCCGAGAAATTCCTCGCCGGCGCGGTTCAGCAGGACGAAGCGGCCGGTCGCCGAATCCTTGGCGAACACGACGGCGGGCATGTTCTCGACCATGCTGGTGAGGAAGGCCTCGCTCCCCCCGAGCGGCGAGCGGAGTTGGGCGGCAGGCGTCTGGCTCGCGCCCCCGTCGCGTATTGCCGCTTCGCTCCTGCGGCGGCGCTACCCTTGACCGACATGCCGTCCCCCTTGACGAGAAGGGGACCATGACCGGACGAGGGTTGAGGACAGGTGTAGCTTGTTAGTTAATGAATCCGACAAAGCCCAATCGGGCGGGCACGCCTGCGGGTGCCGCCGTGCGCGCGGGTGGCTAAGGGCTGTTCGCCCTGACGAGGTCGTCGCGCGCCTTCTCCAGATGCTCGGTGATCAGCGCTTGCGCGCCTTGGGCGTCGCGCTGGTGAAGCGCGTTGTAGATGGCGCGGTGCTGGCGGTTGTAGTCGATGATCACCTCGGGCGTCAGGATCTTCTCCTTCATCGCGTCCCACTGCGCATGCAGCCGCACGTGATTGATCTGGCGGTAGACGTTGATCAGCAGCGGGTTGCCCGATGCGTGCGCAACCAGGAGATGGAACTCGCCGTCCCACTTGGAGAATTCGTCCTTGTCGGTGACGCACCCTTCGGCATGCGCCAGCACCACCTCCATGTCGTCGAGATTGCGCCGCGTCGCGTGCAGCACCGCGAGCCGCGTGGTGTAGGGCTCGACGGCGATGCGCGCCTCGATGAGCTGGAGCGGGCTTACCTGATCGGCGAGGTCGGCGGCCCTGCGGTTCGACGCGGCCGTCGCGCCGACGAAGGTGCCGCTGCCGAGGCGCCGTGACACCAATCCCGCCTTTTCGAGCTGGTCGAGCGCGCGCCGCACGGTGCTTCGCGCCGCCTGGAACGTCGCGGCCAATTGCCGCTCCGGCGGCAGCCGGTCGCCCTCGCTATAGGCGCCGGTCTCGATCGCCCGTTGCAGATAGGCTGAGATGGCGCCGACGCCTCTGCTCGGTTTGACGAGCGTGACGAGGACGGCATCGCTGGCTCTGGTTTGCGGATCGGTCATCGTTCTCCTCCTTGCGGGCAACGGGAGCACGGGATGCCACTTTGGGCCCAAATGAAGAAATTGGTTTACAATCGGTACGCGACCATGCGGTAATAGGTCCCAATCGAGGTTCGCATACCAATGTGGTCCATTGCAACAATTTGGTTCGGAAATATGGCCCGCATACGGACCAATTCGGCGTCAGACGGCGGTGGTGCATGAGCCTCCCGTCCTCAGCGAAATACGCCATCGTCGGCGCCGGCGTTCACGGGCTGAGCACGGCACTCCACCTTGCCGAGAGGCTTAAGGCGACCGGCAAGGGCTCAGGCGCCGACATTCTCATCGTCGACAAGACCGCGATCGCGGCAGGGGCGTCTGGCATCGCCTGCGGCGTGGTGCGCAACAACTACTACCAGCCGGCGATGCGCGAGCTGATGGCGCATTCGGTCGATGTCTGGGAGAGCGATCCCAAGGCTTACAGCTATCATCCTGTCGGCTACATGCAGATCAGCCCTGAGGTGATGCACGAGCAGGTCGGCACGATCTACGAGCAGCAGAAGGCGATCGGCTACGACTCGGTGTTCATCGAGGGCGCCGCCGACAGCCAGAAATATATGACTGGCCTGTTCGACGATTGGCAGGCCAAGGGCATCACCTCGGTGCTGCACGAGAAGCGCGGCGGCTACGCCAACAACACCGCCTCGATGTACGGCTTGGCCACCAAGGCCGAGGCGGAAGGCGTGCGCATCTTGACCGGCGTCGAGGTGCTAGGCTTCGAGTTCGGCTCGAACTCCGGCGCCGTGACGGCGCTCATAACCAACCGCGGCAATATCGCCTGCGACCACGTCATCATCGGCGCCGGCCCATGGGTGTCGCGGCTCTGGAAGATGCTCGATCTGCCGAAGCGCATCACCGTCAAGGGCCGCGACGGCAAGGTCCACCAAGACGTGCCGATGTGGACCTATTGGTGTCTCGAGGAAGGCACTCTCGGCGTCGACCCGAAGATCCACAAGACCAATGACGGCCAGATGCCGCCCGTCATCCATGTCGATACCGACGCGCCGCTCTATTCCGACGTCGACGGATCGCTGATCACCGACAAGCTGTGGGGACTGTATTACAAGCCCGACTTCAATTTCGGCGGCGTGCAGGGCGGCTCTTCGCCTTACAAGGTCGATCAAGACGCCGACAGCGTCGCGGTCGATCCCTACGGTCCCGATTCACCCGACTTCGTCGTCGGCGACCACTTCATCCATATGTGGTGCTCGATGCTGGCGCATTGCCAGAAGCGGTTCGAAGGCAAGATCTCGCTGTACAAGCACCACGAGAATTCGGGCGGACTCGGCTGTTTCACGCCCGACAATTTCCCGGTGTTCGATACGTTCCGCGAGAATGTTTACGTCATCGCCGACTCCAATCACGGCTACAAGATGATCGGCGTTGGCAAGCTGGTGGCGCAGGAGCTGTTGGGCGAGAAGAGCGCGCTGCTTGAGCCGTTCCGCTTTGCGCGGTTCGCCAAGGGCGAGTTGCATCCGACCTCCCACAGCCCATTCCCGTGGAGCTGAGTAGAAGGGGTGTGACATGAGTCAGGCTGGGGAGACTGATATCGAGCGGTTCGTCGAGGACCCTGAGCGCAAGGAGCTCGTCAAGAAGGTCCGCAAGAAGATCGACGAGCTCGGCATCGACTATCTTTACTTGCAGTTCGTGTCGGTGACCGGCCGCATCATGGGCAAGGGCATCCCGGCCGACCATTGGGAAAGCGTGGCGAAGAAGGGCTTCCAGCTCGTCTACGGCGCCACCATGAACCTGTTCGTCAACCGGCGCGGCGAGTATCTCGGCTACGGGCCCGAGGCCGCCGAGCTGATCGGCATCCCCGAGCCCGACACCTTCATGCAGCTCCCCTGGGACAAGCGCGTGGCGCGCATGTGGTGCACGCTGTTCAGCAACCGCGAGGAGCGCTCCGAGCCCGGCGCGTTCTTGACCGCCGACGCGCGCGGCAATCTCCGCCGCATCCACGACCTGTTCAAGCAGGAGCATGGGCTTGAGCTCCGGCACGGCACCGAGCCAGAGATGATGTGGCTCAAGAAGGACGAGAACGGTAAGCCGGCCGGCGGCTATTCCAATCCTTATTGCTATCACATCGACCAGTTCGAGAGCCTGCGTCCGGTCTATCTCCGCGTCATCGACTATTGCCGCAAGATGGGCCTCGACATGATCCAGGGCGATCACGAGGATTCGCCCGGCCAGCTCGAGCTCAATTTCACCTATGACGACGCGCTGCGGACGGCAGACCGGCTGTCGACCTACCGGCAGATCTGCGCCCAGGTGGCGCGCGAGTTCAACATCATCGCCTGCTTCATGTGCAAGCCCTTCATGGGCGTCTCGGCCAATGGCTGCCACCACAACATCTCCTTGTGGCGCGGCGGCGAGGACGAGGTGAAGCCGCTCGGCAACGACGAGGGCAAGCTGCCCGGCATGAAGCAGAACTACGTCTACCGCAAAGGCGGCGATAACACCTTCATGCCCGACACCGACGACATCCAGCTGCCCGGCAAGGTCGGGCTCAAGGCGATCGGCGGCATCGTCGCCCATCTCGGCGGGCTGACGGCGATCGGCTGCTCGACGGTCAACTCCTATCGGCGGCTGTGGGATACCGGCTTCTGGGCGCCGGTGTTCGCCGACTGGGGCTTCCAGAACCGCACCACCGGCCTTCGCGTCTCCGCGCCCGGCCGCTTCGAGTACCGCGCCGTCGACGCCATGGTGAACCCGCATATCATGGCCGCCGCGCTGATCAAGGCGATGGACGACGGACTCAAGCGCAACCTCGATCCGGGACCGCCCGAGGAGCGCAACATCTATCAGGCGATGGAAGCCGGCAAGCAGGTGCGCAAGCTGCCGATGACGCTCGGCGATGCGCTCGCCGCGCTCGAGAAGGACGAAGTCATCCGCTCGGCGCTGCCTGGCGAGATGTACCGCCTGTACGACGAATATAAGCGCGACGAGTGGGAGCGCTTCCTGCACACCACGACCGAGTGGGACCTCAAAACGTATCTCGACTGCCTGCCTTAACGGCGGGTGCGAAGCTGGGAGGAATAAGAACAATGTGCGGAATTGCTGGGCTCATTCACCGCGACGGCGCGACCAGCGTCGGCAAGGAGATGACGGCGATGCTGCTGAGCTTGCGGCATCGCGGTCCCGACTCGACCGGCTTTGCCATCTACGGCACGTCCACGCCCGACGAATATGTCATGCGGCTGAAGCTCGCCGAAGCCGAGGATCTGACCAAGGACCATCATATCCGCCAGAAGATCAGGGAGCGGCAGGCCGAGGTCGACAGCCGCTTGGCGGAGCTTGGCGCCGAGACCATCGAGGTCTCGGAGGCGACGCCCTACGCCTTCCGCTATCGACTCCGCTACGCCGGCGACACGCGGCGCCTCGCCGCCGAGATCGAGCAGATCGAGGGGGCAGAGGTGCTCTCGTTCGGCAGCGCGCTCGAGCTGATCAAGGATTTGGGAGACGCGACCCAGGTCTCCGATCAATACGGGCTCGGCACCTTCAAGGGCACGCACGGCATCGGCCATACCCGCATGGCAACCGAGTCCGACGTCGATATTCGCTCGGCGCATCCTTATTGGGCCTACCCCTATAACGACATCGCCGTCGTCCATAACGGCCAGATCACCAATTACTGGATCATGCGCCGCGAGATGGAGCGGCTCGGTCACCGCTTCATGTCGAATTGCGATTCCGAGCTGCTCGCGGTCTACACCGCCAACAATCTCGAGCAGGGCGCGAGCCTCGAGGACTCGCTCAAATCCTCGATCAAGGACATCGACGGCGTGTTCACCTATCTGGTCGCCACCGCCTCTGAGCTCGGCATGGCCAAGGACACCATGGCCGCCAAGCCGATGGTGCTGTTCGAGAGCGACGATCTGGTCGCGCTCGCCTCCGAGGAGGTTGCCATCCGCGCCTTGATTCCGCACGAGATCGACACCTCGGACCCATATGACGAGGAGGTTCGCGTATGGCAGCGCTGACCCGGTCTGCGCCTTCCGAGCAGGAACGCATGTCCCATGAGATGGGCATGCATACCGAGAAGCTCGGCGGTCGCTCGCTCCAGAAATTCTTCGATATCGACCTCAACGAGACCAGCCACGGCTTTGCCCTGCCCGGCGCCTTCGATGTCGATTTCAACAAGCGGGCCGAGATCGACGCCGCCGATCTCTCTTCGAACGCGGTCAATCTGAGGCTGCGGGGCCTGATGCAGGACGGATACGGCACGATCGTCATCAAGAATCCCGGCGCCAAGCACTCGATCGCCGTCGGCATCCTCAATCGCCTCAATCTCATCATCGAGGGCTCGCTCGGCTATTTCGGCCTCGGCCTGATCGACGGACCTAATGTCCGCATCTCCGGGCGCGTCGGTTGGTCGTGCGCCGAGAACATGATGAGCGGCACCATCCTGATCGAGAAGAATGCCGGATCGCAATTCGGCGCTGCGATCCGCGGCGGCGATCTCGTCTGCAAGGGCAATGTCGGCTCGCGCACCGGCATCGACATGAAGGGCGGCAACATCATCGTCGGCGGCGACACCGGCGCCTTCACCGGCTTCATGATGCAGCGCGGGCGCATGGTGATCTGCGGCAATGCCGGCAAGAATCTCGGCGACTCGATGTATGACGGTACGATCTATATCGCCGGCGAGCCGGCGAGCCTCGGCGTCGATGCGGTGTGGAGCGAGGTCACCGACTTCGACCGCAAATGGCTGGAGCGCAAACTCCGCCTGTACGACGTGATGCCTAAGGGCGGCATCGGCGCGTTCCGCAAGATTGTCGCCGGCAAGCAGCTGTGGAATTACGACAACCTCGAGCCGACCGAGAAGAAACTGGTGCTGTAAAGCGCGAAGGGCTGGGCTAAATGAAAAAAAGCAAGAAGGGTGGCAACGGCGCAGCCAAGGTTCCGGCCGAGGCTCAGCGCTTCATTCTCGGGCATAGCCAGATCTTCACGCCCGAGGTCATCAACGACATCCATGTGAAGTCGGAGCTTGGCCGCTATCGCATGCGCGGCTTCTCGCTGTTCAAGAAGATTCCGCATTGGGACGATCTCACCTTTCTGCCCGGCACGCTGACGCGCTTCGTCATCGAGGGCTATCGCGAGAAATGCGACACCAAGACGGTGATCGGCCCGCGCGCCAAGCGCCCGATGGTGCTCGACATCCCGGTCTATGTGACCGGCATGAGCTTCGGCGCGCTGTCCTATGAGGCGAAGATGGCGCTCGCCCGCGGCGCCACCATGGCGGGATCGGCAACCTGCTCGGGCGAAGGCGGCATGATCCCCGACGAGCGCCGCTATTCGATCAAGTGGTTCTATCAGTGCATCCAGTCGCGCTACGGCTTCAACCCACATCACTTACGTCTCGCCGACGCCTGCGAGTTCTTCATCGGCCAGGGCTGCAAAGTGGGCTTGGGTGGCCATCTGATGGGACAGAAGGTCACCGACCAGGTGGCCGAGATGCGCTCGCTTCCCGCCGGCATCGACCAGCGTTCGCCGGCCCGCCATCCCGACTGGCTCGGCCCTGACGACCTCGCGCTCAAGATCGAGGAGATCAGGGAAGCGACCAATTGGGAGATCCCGATCCAGCTCAAGCTTGGCGCCGCGCGCGTCTATGACGACGTGCGCATGGCGGTGAAATGCGGGCCTGACTCCATCTATATCGACGCCATGGAGGGCGGCACTGGCGCCGGCCCGCATATCGCCACCGAGGATACCGGCGTGCCCGGCATCGCCGCCATCCGCCAGGCGCGCCGCGCCATCGACGAGCTCGGCAAGCGCGGCGAGATCTCACTCGTCTATGCCGGCGGCATCAGGAACGGCGGCGACGTGGCCAAAGCCATGGCGCTCGGCGCCGACGCCGTGGCGATCGGCCATTCGGTGCTGATGGCGCTCAACTGCAACAAGGAAATCCCCGAGTTCGGACTTTGAGGGCGAGATCGGCGTACCGGCCGGCTACTGCTATCATTGCCATACCGGCCGCTGCCCGGTCGGCGTTGCCACGCAAGACCCCGAATTGAGAAAGCGGCTCGATCCAGACGCGGCCGCCGAGCGGGTCTACAATTTCCTGCACACCCTGACGCTCGAGGCCCAGATGCTGGCGCGCGCTTGCGGCAAGACGTCCGTGCATAGCCTCGAGCCAGAGGATCTGGCGGCGCTCACCATGGAGGCGTCGGCCATGGCGCAAGTACCGCTCGCCGGCACCGACTTCACCGTCGGCGTCGACGACTATCACCGGATCGGATGAGTGGAGCTCGACTGATGGCCAGCAAGAGCAAGAGCGCCAAGAACGGCAAGAGCGCGAAGAGCGGCAAGCCGGCCAAGGCCGTCAAGAAGGCCAAGCCAGGCAACGACGTCGACAAATATCTGAAGGACTTAGCCGGCCTCGACACCGCGCGCGAGCAGCAGATCGGCCAGCACATCGGCTATCGCTACGACGTCAACCTGGTCCCCGATTACGATCGGCTGACCCCCTATCTCAAGGACTATATGGAGTTCATGGGTTGGGACGACCTCAACTGGCTCGAGGACGTGCATATGGGCTACGAGGCCGGCCAGCCCGCCATCTTCGACCGCAACATCAATGGCTGGGTGCGCATCCCCAAAGCGATGAAACTGCCCGACAACCAGCAGGATCGCGATATGCTCGCGCGCGAGCTCCTGGTCCGCTTCCAGACCTCGCCGAAACACCCGCTGAACGACCTGAACAAGGCCTATCGCAAATTCTAAGGGGCAGGGAGCGCTCTACGACGTAGGGCCCTAGCGCAGCGAGTGACCAAACATCTCGTCGAAATAGCAGGTGTCGAAGCATGAGTGTCCGGCTCTAGGGCCAGCACCTTCGACTCCTCGCTTGGCCCACTCAGGGTTCCGCATCGAAAGCGATCGGCAGCTTGACGGCGCCGGTATTCCCGCTGTCCGGCAGCCAGGTCGGCTCGCCGTCGTAGCGCGGATTTTTAATGCGCCGGGGCAGAACCTTCAGCGCTTCGGTCATGTCGGCGCGGGCAATGAAATGACCGAGACAATGGTGCACGCCGCCGCCAAACCCGAAATGCGGCTTGCGCTCTGCCGCGATGTCGAAGCCCGGCGCGAAGTGGCGCGGGTCGGTCCCGGCGGATTCGGAGAAGAGGTGAATGGTAATGCCCTGCTTGATCTCGAGGTCGCGATAGGCGAAGTCTTCAACCGCCTCGCGGGTGACCCACGTCACTGTCGGGCGGACGCGCATCACCTCCTCGACCGCGTTTCTCGCGAGATCGGGCCGGCCGGCGAGGAGACGCCATTGGTCCTGATGCTCCACGAACATGCTCATCGCCAGCCCAAGCTGGTTGCGCGTCGTGTCGATGCCGCCGAACACGGCGAGCACCACCATGTCATACAGCTCCTGATCGCTGAGCGTGTCCTTATCCTCGTTGGCCTGCAGCAATTGGGAAATGAAGTCCTCGCCCGCTGGCCGCGTCCGGCGCTCCTCGATCATGCGGTGGGCATAGGCGAACAAGGCGGTGGTCGCGGCGTCGATTTTCGCCACGTCCTCCTTGAAGGTGACGCCAAGCGCGAGCCCCATGTCGGCGGTAATGTCGGCCAGCCGCCGCCACTCGCTCTGATCGAGGCCAAGCAGAAGGCAGGTGACCCGCGCCGCGTAGGGCTCGGAGAATTCCGCCACGAAGTCGCAGCTGCCGCGTGCGGCGAAGGCGTCGACGATGTCGCTGACGAGCTCGGCGAAGCGCGGCTGCAGCGGGATGATGAGCTTCGGCGAAAAGGCCGGATTGGCGAGCCGCCGCAGCCGCGCGTGGTCATCGCCGACACGGTTCAGCATTATGCGTAGCCACCAGTCGGCAAAGATGCCGGTCACGTTGTTATGGGCCGGCCAGGCATAGCTCCCCTGCCGCAGACGCGGATCGCGCAGCAACTTGCCGACGTCGTCATAGCGCAGGACCGCGATGCCATAGGGCGTGCGCGCATACCAGCTCAGCTCGCGCGCTTCGCGCACCTCAGTCGAGCGAATGGAGAATGTCGGGTCGGAGAGTCGGAGAAAGGGTATGTCGACGGCGTCTACCAGGCTCATGCGCGCCCTCCGGCCGATGCTTGACTACGGCGCTGGGCCGCGGGCCGTGATCAGGGTCCGAACGACGCGAAGGAACCCCGGCCACGGTGAGGGCGCTCGCCGTGGCCGGAGGTTCGGATCGCTTCTTGCCTTGTGCGCCTAGCTCGAGGCCCAGTAGTGCGTGACCAGCACGATCACCACGCCGGCGGCAAGCGCCACATAGGGGAGCATGCCGGCCTGACTCTTGACGCCCTCTTCCTTGCCGAGATGCATGTCTTCCATCATGTCCTTGGGAAACACGCCCTTGTCCTGAATGTAATGGCGGAACAGGAACACCGGGATGATCAGCGCCGCGAAGATGAGCCCAGTCCACAGCGTGTGCGCTCCCCAGACGTCGGCGCCGGCGCCCATCAGAGCGGCATTGACGTAGGCCAATACGCCACCGATCGTGATCAGGATCGTCGGCGCCCGGTAAGGCCGTTCCCAGCCCGGCCGGTCCATCCGATGTATCCAGCCCGCGTTGAGGTTCAGGAAGTTGAAGATGATGTAGCCGACGTTTGAAGCTGCCAGGATGAACAAATAGTCCGACATCATCAGCAGGATCAGATTGAAGGTGAGGTCGGTCCACATCGCCCGCGTGGGCGCACCCTGCTCGTTCACATAGGACAGATAGCGCGGCAGCCAGCCATCGACCGATGCCTGATAGAGCGTGCGAGAGGATCCCGCCATCGCCGTCATGATCGTCAGCATGAGGGCGAAGATCAGCAGGATGGCGACCACGGTCTCGATGAAGGGACCCCCGCCGAGCATGTTCGCCATGGCCTTGCCGACGCCCATGCCGCTGTAGATGTCGGGCGCGAGCATTCCCTGCAGACCGAGAGCGCCCTGGAAGGACAACGGCACCAGGATGAACACGGCGAGGCAGACCAGGCCGGAATAGAAGATGGCCCTGAACGTATCCCGCTTCGGATCCTTGAACTCGCGCGTGTAGCAGACGGCCGTCTCGAACCCGTAGGTCGACCAGGCGGCGATGAACAGACCTCCTATGAAGAGGATCCAGCCGGCTTTGTCCCAGGCTCCGTCGATGGGGGCTCCGGCGGCGTCGTGACCGAGCGGTACGAGCGGCAAGAAGTTGGCACGAGGCAGATCGCCCGTCAGCAAGGGAACGATGCCGATCAGCATCAGGGGCAGCAGCGCCGCCACGCCCATGATCATGGTCGCACGCGCCGAACGC
This sequence comes from uncultured Alphaproteobacteria bacterium, assembly GCA_963791255.1. Taxonomy (GTDB): domain Bacteria; phylum Pseudomonadota; class Alphaproteobacteria; order Rhizobiales; family Methyloligellaceae; genus Methyloceanibacter. The sequence goes on from CAWBSA010000009.1 coordinate 325,171, forward strand.
AGGATGCCGCCATGCTGGATCAAGAAGCACGCCAGCATCAGGACCAGGCCGATGAAGAAGGTCGCGTTGATGCGGAGCGTCAGCCCTTCCTTGACCGAGCCGAGGTCGAGCAGGGTGATTTGCCAGGTGTTGATGGCCGCATCGGGCGCGAAAAACAGGCTGAGGATGTAACCGGCCCCTAGCCCTGACCCGATCGCCAGCACCGGCGACCAGGCGAACCAGTTGCACCATACCGAGGTCGGAGCGATGAGCTTGGCGTAGCGGACCCAGGCAACGGCGCCGTAAACCGAGGCGCCACCCGACTTGCCGGGGAAGAGCCCGGCGATCTCCGCGTAAGTGAAGGATTGGATGAAACCGAAGATGATGGAGATCGTCCAAACGAGCCAGGACGCCTTGCCCACCGTGGCGGCAATGCCGCCGATCGAGAAGAGCACCAGCGCGGGAACACCGCTCGCGACCCAGAACGCGCCCGTCCAATCTATTTTGCGCTGCAGGCCTAGGCCCGCTTCTTCTGCACTTTCAGTCCCTTTCGCTGCTATCGCGGTGCTCATGGCCACCCCCAGAGGGTTTCACGAATGATGGCACGTCATGGACATGCCCTATGCCCGTAACACAGCAGCAGACGTGAGTTGCGCAGGCCTACGCGATGAGCCCAAAGTGGTATTGTCAATGCGCCCAAAGTGGTTTTATCGCCCCGCTCCAAAGCTGTTTGGCAGCTGTATTTCTTGGACGGCAAAAGCTTAGACCTCTTGTTGACTTAGGACAATACCAATCCTCTTTACTTTGACAAATTGGTCTGACACTGGTCTAGAATGGCATCTCTAGACGGCAAATTGGTTTTGCCTTGATCCGTCGAGCAAATGCCGACCACCGAGGGTCGGAACGAGCGAGGGAGTGGGGTCATGACAGTTCGTGTTGCCATCATCGGCGCAGGGCCGTGCGGCCTCGGCCAAATGCGAGCCTTCCAACAAGCGAGAAGATGAAGGGTGCGAGCATCCCCGAGATCGTTTGCTTCGAGAAGCAGAGCGATTGGGGCGGCTTGTGGAACTACACCTGGCGCTCGGGCCTCGATGAGAACGGCGAGCCGGTGCATTGCAGCATGTACCGGTATCTGTGGTCGAACGGACCCAAGGAGGTTCTCGAGTTCGCCGACTACACCTTCGATGATCATTTCGGGCAGCCGATACCCTCCTACCCGCCGCGCGAAGTGCTCTATGACTACATTATCGGTCGCGCCAAGGACGCCAATGTCAGGCCGTGGATCCAATTCACCACGGCCGTGCGTCAGGTCACCTTCGACAAGGCCTCAGGCAAATTCTCGGTGACGGTGGAGCGGCTCAAGGATCATACGCTGCACACGGAGCCATTCGATTATGTGATCGTGGCGAGCGGCCATTTCTCGGTGCCGAACGTCCCACGATTTCCGGGCATCGAGTCGTTCCCCGGCCGCGTCCTTCACGCCCACGACTTCCGCAGCGCCAACGAGTTCACCGGCAAGGATCTCCTGATCGTCGGTGCCAGCTACTCGGCGGAGGATATTGGGCTGCAATGCCATAAATACGGAGCGAAATCCGTCACCATGTGCTGGCGCACTGTACCGATGGGATTCAAATGGCCGGCGACGATGGACGAGCGGGCACTCCTCACCAAGATCGACGGCAAGACCGTTCATTTCAAAGACGGGTCAAAGAAGGATTTCGACGCCATCATCCTGTGCACCGGCTATCAGCATCACTTCCCGTACCTCGCCGACGAGCTGAAGCTGCGCACGCATAACCGCATGCACCCGCCTCATATCTACAAGGGCATTTTCTGGATCGACAATCCGAAGCTCATCTATCTCGGCATGCAGGACCAGTTCTACACCTTCTCGATGTTCGATGCGCAGGCCTGGTATGCGCGCGACGTGATCTTGGGCCGCATCAAGCTGCCGTCGAAAACGGAGATGGAAAAGGACGATGCCGCGTGGGTGAAGCGCGAGGAGGCCTTGCAGGACGCGTTCGCGAAGATCGAGTTCCAGGCCGACTATGTGCGCGACCTCTGCAAGGACACCGACTATCCGAAGTTCGACATCGACATGACGGTCGACGAGTTCAAGGAGTGGGAGCACGACAAAGGCAGATTCCATCGTCGGCTACCGCAACAAGGCGTTCAAATCGCCTTGCACGGGCACCATCGCGCCGGTCCATCACACGCCCTGGCTCGAGGCGATGGACGATTCCATGAAGACTTTTCTTGCGGTCAAGGGCAAGGCTGCCGCGGAATAGGCCAGCCTCGCCGTCTCAGGCACGCACCCGCGTCTTGTCCGGGTCGTAATGCGGGAAGCGCACGATGCGCGCCGGCAAGCGCTTCTGCTGGCCGTCGAGCTTGCCGATCTCGACCTCGGTGCCCAAGTCCGCAATGGCTAACATCGAGCCGGGCGAGCGCGATCGTCTTGTTCAGGATCGGCGAGCGGGTGGCGCTGGTGACCACGCCGATCTGGGCGCGGCCGACATGCACGCAATCGCCGTGGCCGACCGGCTCATCGCCCTCGATCTCGAGGCCGACGAGCTTCTTTTGCGGATGCTCCTAGCCGGCGCATCAGCGCCTCGCGGCCGATAAAGTCCTCGTTCTTCGAATTCAGCGCCACGGTGAAGCCGATACCGGCCTCGAACGGATCGGTCTGGTCGCAGAATTCGTAACCGGCGAAGACCAGGCCGGCCTCGATGCGCACCATGTCGAGCGCTTCGAGCCCAAACGGCATCAGTCCGTGCGGCGCGCCGGCCTGCCAGATGGCGTCGAACACGGTGAGCGCGTCCTTGGGATGGCAAAACACCTCGTAGCCGAGCTCGCCCGTATAGCCGGTGCGCGAGACGACGACGGGCGGCCCGTCAAAGCCGCCGACGCGCCCGATGGTGAAGCGGAACCAGCCGAGCTCGTCCAACGCAGGCTGCGCCGGCGGCGTCCAGATGACCTCGCGCAAGATGTCGCGGCTCTTCGGCCCCTGCACGGCGACGTTATGGAGCTGGTCGGTCGAGGACCGCACCCACGCCTTCAAGCCCGAGCTTCTCAGCCTGCTCGCGCAGCCAGATGCCGCTATAGTCGTCGCCGCCGATCCAGCGGAAATTGTTGTCGCCGAGGCGGAACAGCGTGCCGTCGTCGATCATCCCGCCATGCGGGTAGCACATGGCGGTGTAGACGACCTGGCCGGTGGCCAGTTTGCGCACGTTGCGGGTGAGCGCGTATTGCAACAGCGCTAGCGCGTCGGGCCCGGTCACCTCGAACTTGCGCAAGGGCGACAGGTCCATGATGACCGCGCGCTCGCGGCAGGCCCAGTATTCGGCCACCGGCCCGTCGTTCGCGAACCGGGTCGGCAGCCAATAGCCGCGATATTCGGTGTAGTTGCGCGTCAGCGCCGAGAAGCGGGGATGAAACGCCGTCTCGCGGGTGAGCTGTGGCTCGGCATCGGGGGTCATTCTATAGGCTACCGCTCTGGAGAAGCTCTGTTTGCCGGAATAGGTGCGCACATGGATGTCGGTCGGCTCCCATCCGTTGGCCGGATCGATATCGTCCGGACAGGCTGAGGAGACGCAGACAATATCAGTGAGCGCGCGCAGCAGCACGTAGTCGCCCGGCCGCGACCAGGGCTCGTCGAAATAGAGCACGTTATGCGCATCGATCCCGGTATTGTAGAAGAAGTTGATCGCCATCCAGCCCCTGCGCGCGCCGATGCCGTAAGGCGCGAGCGCGGTGTTGAAATTGTCCGTGCAGTTGACGTGGCCGGGATAGCCCTGGTCGTCGTAATAGCGCGCGCTGCAGGCAAGCCCGAAGGCATCGTGGCGCCCGACCGTGTCGCGCACCACCTCCACCAGGGGCTGCATGTTCTGATCGAAGGCCTTCGAGAACAGGCCGGGACGCGGATAGCTTTGGCCCGTCAGCGTGCGCGTCGTGGTGACATCGAGCGGATGCTCGAGCCCCTTGTCGAGGGAGCGCGCGGCGAAGCATTGGAAATCGGTGCACTGGCGTCCGGCGACGTCGACGATCTGGATATATTCGCCGGCGCGCACGACATAGGCCTCGGCCGTCGCCCGGTTGACGCGGATGTCCTGAACGGGATCGGCCAGCGGCTCGGGCAAGGTACGTTTCATTCGCCGGGCGAATATTGCTGCGCAGGATGTGAAGGCGAATTGGCGTCGCCGTATCTTGCGAGCCGACATCCATCGCGCCGCCAGGCGCGGCAACGATCAAGAGACCATCGCGCGACACGGTGAACTCGCCTCCATCCCCGGGGCGGGAGTCGTGCGCCGAACAGGGTGACGGCGCGGGCGCTGGCGAGATCGATGCCTCGCCGCTCGAGCCCCGAGCGGACGGAACGCGCGCACTCGCGATCCGCGCTGAGAATCTGCTTGAGGCCGTGCGCATCGCCGTCGCCCCGCGCGCCGAGAATGGCGGGATCGATCGTGCCGGAGACATCAACCGCCACGAGCTCGCAGCGCTGCAGGCCTTCCACATCGACGACGCGCACGCGATCGCCTTCATGGATCGGCACGGCGATGGCACCTCCGCCCGGCACGGTGTAGCGCTCTTCGCCCCGAGCAAGGGTAAGCATGCCGGCCGCATGACGAGCGAGGGCCGTGGCGGACCTGGCCGGAAGATCTGGTCGCTGGAAACAACCAACACTGCGTTCCATGGTTCGGTGAGGGTCGTTCACACGCTAGCGGAGGCCATGGCCCGGATCAAGAAAGCTCACCAGCACCCGGACGTCGGCATCATACGGCCGGGATCATTTCACGATTTCGGCCGACGCCCAGTCGGGCCTGAACTGAAGCACGCTCGCATCGTCGGGCAGCGACGGATTGAAGATGCGGTTATGCCAGAGGCTCGCCGCGCGCGCGGCGTCGTCAGCGCCGAGCCGTGAGACGGCGCATGGCAGCCGCCAGCCTTGCGAGAATTGGTCGAACGCGAGCACGCAATGTTTCTCGGCGAGAAGTTTTGCCGCGAGCGGCGAAGACGGCATCGAGCACCGCCGTCATCCGGTCGCTGAAACCTTGCGACCGATGGAAATAGTCGGCCTGGAGGTAAGCCAGCCCGCGCTCATAGAGATCGCGCGGATCGGCCGAGCGCATCACCTGGAAGCGGAAGAAGGCGGTCGACTCCTCGGGCTCCCTCGGCACGAGCAGCACGGTCAGCGCAGGCGCGAGCTCGCCGCCGGAATCATCGAGCACGCGCGGCCGCATGCCGGGCGATGGGCGCCCGCCGTCGGCACGCGTGGCGATCTGCCGGATGCGGCACTGCCAGGCGATGAAGTCGTCGCGCAATCCCGAGATGCCGGCTTTTCACGCCGATTTCGCGAGCTCACGGAGTTGGCGTCCGATACTGCATAGGTTTTGGTCAACTCCTGCACCTGACAAAAGCGGATGCACATTTTCCTCTCAGGAAAACTTATTTCATATCGGTTGACGGCCTTCCGAGCCAAGAGCTTACAGTCTATATCATAGCGAAGTCGCGGGAGCAGACGACTCGTGAGGGGGACTACCGAAACAAATTAGAGCAAGTGACGGCCTTGGCAGGCCGCCGTGGATCCAACATTGGAGGTGGAGCTATGGCTGAAGTCGCGGTAAGGGCAGACGTGCCCGAGCATCTGCGCGCGCGGGTCGATCGAATGTTCAAGCGTGATGCGAGAGCAGCAATCACGCTCGTCGTCGTTCTCTGGTTCACGATCTTTTTCGTCATCCTCGCCGTGAGACCGTACATGCCGCCCGGCGTCGAGCCGGTCTGCTGGATCGCGGCGGCATTCCTGCTCCTCTACAACACAGCCTCGATCGTGGCCATGCTCCGGCATTACTCGGAGGATAAGGCGCACATCTACCCGATCGACATCCACCATCTCGACGCCGGCCGCTAGGGAGGGCTCTATGGCGAAAATCTACGTTCCTCCAAGGCAAGGCGTCGCGGGGCAATTGTTCGACGTCGCCTTCCTGCTCGCGCTGGTCTTTGCCGCGCTTTTCCTTCCGCTCTGGCTCAAGATCGCCGTGCCATCGCGCGTCGAGCAACTGCCTGAAGGCGTGAGCTACACGCTTGCCGCCGACGGCACGACCAAGCAATGGACAGGGCTCAGTTGGGAGAAGCTCGGTCAGAACCCAACCATGCAGGCTCAGTGGGAGAAGCTCGGCTACACCGTCGAGTCGGCCGCCGACATCATCACCCAGCGGTTCGACTACACCATCGACACGGCGGGTCTGGTAATCACCAGCATTGTGGTCATCGGCTTCTTCATTTTCCTCGTCGTCATGTCCGATCGCGAATACCGGCAAGTCATCGCCGAGAAGTTCGACGAAACGGCTGACCGACGGTCAATGTAAAGGGGGACTCGTCAATGTGGGACATTCTCGCAAATGTCGCCTGGGTCATTGCCGCGGCGATCTTCCTCTGGATGGCTTGGGACTTTTTCGTCGTCAATCGAAAATACGACGAGAACGTTCTCGTGAGCTCCCGCGAGGGCCTCGATGAGCTTCTCCCTGCGGGCGATCAATCCACTGCAAAGAAGAAGAAATAAAGCCATGGTCGACACAACGGTTTCCACCACCACGTCTCAACAGTCGCAATCGCTCAACCTGCTGAAAGTCCTCGGCCCCGCGCACATCTGGGCGCTCGGCGTCGGCATCGTTCTCGTCGGCGAGTTCATGGGTTGGAACTACGCCGCGGGCAAGGGCGGCGCTTTCGGCGCTCTGATCGCCTGCTTTGTCAGCGGCATCCTCTACACCTGCGTGGCAAAGATCGATTCCGAGGTGACCTCGACCGTCGCTTCGGCGGGCGGCCAATACGCTCAGGCCAAGCACACCATCGGCCCGTTGATGGCCTTCAATGTCGGCCTGTTCATGACGCTCACCTATCTGATGCTGAACGCCGGCGATGTCCTGGTTGCCGGGCAATTGGTGCAGATCGGCGCCCAGCAGCTCGGCCACGACATTCCCTGGCAGCCCTTTACGGTCTTTTTCCTCGCAATTCTGACCTTGCTAAATTACCGCGGCGTGCTGGCGACCTTGACCGTGAACTTCGTGATCACGGCAGCGGCATTCCTCAGCATCATCATCCTGTTCGTCGGCGTTAAGCCCTGGGCTCCGGGTGAGGTCCTCCTGCACAAAGAGCTGCTGACCCCGTTGCCCTATGGCTGGATCGGCGTCGTCGCCGCGCTGCATTTCGGCATGTGGTTTTATCTCGGCATCGAGGGCACCTGTCAGGCTGCCGAGGAGGTCCGCTCGCCGGGCCGCGCGCTGCCGCTCGGAACGATGAGCGGCATCATTACGCTCCTCATCGCCGCTGCGATCACCTGGTACATCGCCTGCGGCCTCATGCCGTGGGAATATATCGGCTGGGACGCCACGCTCGCCCCGCTCTACGACTCGGCGCGGATGACTGGTAGCCCGGTCCTAATCGTGCTCCTGTTCATCGGTACGTTGCTGTCGGCGATCGCATCCTCGAATGGATGCACCAATGATCAGGCCCGCGCCTGGTTTGCCTTGGGACGGGATCGTTATCTGCCGGAATGGTTTGCGGCCGTGCATCCGAAATATCGGACGCCGTTCCGCTCAATCTTGTTCCTGACGCCGATCGTGCTGATCTTCGCGCTCTACATTCCGCTCGCACAGATCATCACCTTCTCGATCCTGTCCGGCCTGCTGAACTACACCTTCATGCCCATCAACATGTGGAACTTCCGGAAGAAATGGCCGGTCGGCTCGATCCGCCGCGGCTTCAGCCATCCGTTCCACCCGCTCCCGGCGTTGACGCTGCTCATTCTGTGCGCGGCGACGTTCTTCGCGGTGTATCTCGGTTACGGGCGGCAGCTTCTGGCGATGATGGCGTTCTACATCGTGGCTTCGCTGTGGTTCGCCTTCTACCGCTATCGCTATGTGAAGCGCGGTGGGCAGTTCACCATGCCCTGGCCGAAGCCCGTCGGCTACTGAGGAGCGGATGTTGAGTTATGCGGTCGCGTTGGTGGGCGTCGCCTTATTGGTGCTGCTCTACCGGCGCGACCGCAGGCTTTTGAAGGCGCAGCGCGCCAAGTTCTTCGACCTCTGCCTGGATCTGTTCAAGGCCTATCGCGTCACCCAGGACGGTCCCGTTTATCCCCTGCTCAGCGGCCGCTATCGCGATCACGAGGTGCGACTCCAGCCTCTCATCGACAACATGGCTTGGCGGAAGGTGCCGGTGCTGTGGCTGAAGGTCACCGTGCTGAAGCCCAATTCCTACCAGGCCATTCTCGATCTCTTGGTGCGTCCCGGCGGTGTCGAGGTCTACTCGCCGAGCGATGAGCTCTACCATCACCTTTCCGTGCCGGCGGGCTGGCCCGAGCAGGCGCTCCTCTGCACCGACGATCCGTCGGCCATCCCGCCGCTCGAGCTGATCACGCCGCATATGGGCGTGTTTGCCGACGTTTATATGAAGGAGCTGGTGGTGACCTCGCGCGGCGTGCGCCTCATGCGCATGATCTGGCAGGCCAAGCGGCTGCACTACATGGTGTTGCGGGAGGTCACGTTCGAGGAGATTTATCTCGACCCGGTCATCGCCAAGACCTTGCTCGATAGCGCGATCGACATTGCCGATACGCTGTCCAACGCCGGCTCGGTCGAGCAGGCGGCCTGACGTGCCGTCAAGCCCAGCACGCACAGTGTCCCAGCAAGAACCAAAGCCACGCCCGCCGCTCAATCCCTATCTCGTGCTGCTCGCCGCGATCCTGCTGCCGGGCTTCGGCCACGTGCTGAACGGCCAAGCGCGGCGCGGCCTGATCATGCAGCTGTTCATGGTCGCGCTCGGCTTCATCACCTGGCAGCTCGCGCCGTCCACGGCGAGCTTCGTCGGCAAGATATCCGGCGGATTGTTCGTTTATGCGCTCAGTCTGCCCGAGGCCTTCCGCGTGGCGAAGCTCCGCCAGCTCACTTTTGAGCGCGGCAACGAACACCCGCCGGACGACGACGGCTAGCAGTCGAGCGTCGCGGCGCGCTCCCACTCGGTCAGGTGGCGCGAATAGTCGTTCCACTCGCGGTTCTTGAGCTTGACGTAGGAATCGACGAACTCATCGCCGAGCTCGCGGCGGAGCAGCGCCGACTTCTCCGTCAGCCGCAACGCATCGAGCAGGTTGAGCGGCAGCTTCTTGGTGCCGGGAGGCGCCTTGTGGCCCTCGGTATACATGTCGATGTCGAGCGGCTTGCCGGGATCGACGCCGCGCGCCATGCCGTCGAGCCCCGCGGCAAGCAGCGCCGCCGGCAACAGATAAGGATTGGTGGCGCCGTCGGCGAGCCTGAACTCGAAGCGCCCGCCGCCCGGGATGCGGATCATGTGCGTGCGGTTGTTGCCGGCATAGGTCACCGTGTTGGGCGACCAGGTGGCGCCTGACAGCGTCACCGGCGCGTTGATGCGCTTGTATGAGTTGATGGTCGGATTGGTGATGGCGCAGAGCTCGCTCGCGGCATCCATCACCCCGCCGATGAACTTATAGGCGTCGCGCGACAGCCCGAGCCCGTCATTGCCGTCCTCGAACACGTTCTTGCCGTCCTTCCACAGCGAGACGTGCACGTGGCAGCCGCTGCCGGTCAAGTTCATGAACGGCTTCGGCATGAAGGTCGCGCGCAGCCCGTGCTTCTCGGCGATCGCCTTGACCATGTATTTGAAGAACGCCATGCGGTCGGCGGTGACGAGCGCGTCGTCGTAGTGCCAGTTCATCTCGAACTGGCCGTTGGCGTCCTCATGGTCGTTCTGGTACGGCGCCCAGCCGAGCTCGAGCATCGAGTCGCAGATCTCGCTGATCACGTCGTAGCGGCGCATCAGCGCCGACTGGTCGTAGCAGGGCTTGGTCTGCGTATCGGCCGCGTCGCCGATCGCCGAACCGTCGGGCGAGACCAGAAAGAACTCGCATTCGACCCCGGTCTTCATCTGGTAGCCGGCCTGCGCCGCCTTATCGCGCATCTTCTTCAGGATGTTGCGCGGCGCCTGACCGACCAGCTTGCCGCCCATATAGGGGTCCGCGGCGAGCCAGCCGACCTCGCGCTTCCACGGCAGCTGGATCAGGCTCGACGCATCGGGGATGGCGAGCACGTCGGGATCTGCCGGCGTCATGTCGAGCCAGCTGGCGAAGCCGGCGAAGCCTGCGCCGTCCTTCGCCATGTCGCCGATGGCCGCGGCCGGGGCGAGCTTCGCCCGGAGCGTGCCGAACAGATCGACATAGGAGATCAGAAAATATTTGATCCCGCGCTCGCGGGCCTCGATTGCAAGATCGACCGCCATATGATTCCCCTTTTGCTTACACCGCACGATCGGGGAATTGGCTTCCCACTATGATCATGCCTGAAACTCTACTCGATCCCCCCGTTCGATGACTTCGACCCAGGGATCCAATCGGTGCCGGCGAGCGGCACTTTCGCCATGGCGGCAGCCTCGACCGTGAGTGCGACGAGGTCTTCCGGCTCGAGATTATGCACGTGGCTCTTGCCGCAAGCGCGCGCGATGGTCTGCGTCTCGAGCGTCAGCACGGCGAGATAATTGCTGAGCCGCCGCCCGGCGAGGTCCGGATCGAGCCGCGCCGCGAGCGCCGGGTCTTGCGTAGTGATGCCCGCCGGGTCGCGCCCTTCATGCCAATCATCGTAGCAGCCGGCGGTGGTGCCGAGTGCGCGATATTCCGTCTCAAGCGCCGGATCGTTGTCGCCGAGCGCGATCAAGGCGGCGGTGCCGATCGAGGCGGCATCAGCCCCGAGCGCCAGCGCCTTGGCCACGTCGGCGCCGTTCCTGATGCCGCCCGAGACGATGAGTTGCACCTTGCGGTGCATGCCGAGATCCTGCAGCGCCTGCACCGCTGGCCTGATGGCGCCGAGGATCGGCAGGCCGACATGCTCGATGAACACTTCCTGCGTCGCCGCCGTGCCGCCCTGCATGCCGTCGAGCACCACCACGTCGGCGCCGGCCTTGACCGCAAGCGTCGTGTCGTAATAGGGCCGCGAGGCGCCGATCTTGATATAGATCGGCTTCTGCCAGTCGGTGATCTCGCGCAGCTCCTCGATCTTGATCTCGAGATCGTCGGGGCCGGTCCAGTCGGGATGACGGCAGGCCGAGCGCTGGTCGATGCCCTTGGGCAGCGTGCGCATCTCGGCCACGCGGTCGGAGATCTTCTGGCCCAGCAGCATGCCGCCGCCGCCGGGCTTCGCGCCCTGGCCGATGACGATCTCGATCGCGTCGCAGCGTCTGAGATCGTCGGGGTTCATGCCGTAGCGCGAGGGCAGCAGCTGATAGACCAGGATGGTCGAGTGCTCGCGCTCCTCGTTGGTCATGCCGCCGTCGCCGGTCGTGGTCGAGGTCCCGGCCTTGGACGCGCCGCGCCCGAGCGCCTCTTTGGCCTGCGCCGACAGCGAGCCGAAGCTCATGCCGGCGATGGTGATCGGGATCTTGATATGGATCGGCTTTTCGGCGAAGCGCGTGCCGAGCCAGACATCGGTCGCGCATTTCTCGCGATAGCCTTCGAGCGGATAGCGGCTCATCGAGGCGCCGAGAAACAGCAGATCGTCGAAATGCGGCACCTTGCGCTTGGCGCCGAAGCCGCGGATGTCATAGAGGCCGGTCGCCGAAGCGCGCCTGATCTCCGACAGCGAGACCTCGTCGAACGTCGCCGACGGGCGAGGGACGGTCCTTGGCGTTGACTCCATCAATAGGCCCCGGCGTGGTCGACGTGGAAATTGTAGAGCTTGCGGGCCGAGCCGTAGCGGCGGAACTCGCCGACATCGATCTGTCCGTTCATTCCGGCGCGGCCGAGCACGTCGTGCACCGCCTGCTTGTGCTCATCGCGCATCGGCTTCTCGATGCAGTCGGCGCCGAGGCTCTTGACGGCGCCACGCACGAACAGCCGCGCCTCGTAGATCGAATCGCCGAGCGCATCGCCGGCGTCGCCGAACACCACGAGATTGCCGGCCTGGGCCATGAACGCGCTCATATGCCCGACCGAGCCGCGCACCACGATGTCGATGCCCTTCATCGAGATGCCGCAGCGCGACGACGCGTTGCCGTCGATGCGCAACACTCCGCCGCGCCCGGTGGCGCCAGCCGACTGGCTCGCATCGCCCGCCACATGCACGAAGCCCGACATCATGTTCTCGGCGACGCCCGTGCCGGCGCTGCCATGGATCAGCACGGTCGCGTGCTTGTTCATGCCGGCGCAGTAATAGCCGACCGGGCCGTTGATCTCGACGGTGATCGGCGCATCGAGCCCGGCGGCGATGGCGTGGCGCCCCGCCGGGTTGGCGATGATCCAATGCCGCTCGTTGGTGTCTTGCCGGAGCCCATGCAGCGCCGCGTTCAGCGTGCGCAGAGGCGTCGTGCCGAGATCGACGTCCGGCATGATTAGCGTTCCCAGAAATAGACCGTGGCGGGCTCGGGCTCCCACACGCGCGCCTGCTCGATGCCCGGCAGCGTGGCGAGCGCGCGATATTCCGAGCCGAACGCCACATAACGGTCGGTCTCGGCCATGATCGCCGGCTTGCAGGCGATGCCGTCGCGCAGCACGCCAAAGCCGTTCTCGGTGCCGACCACGAACGTGTAGAAGCCATCGAGGTCGTCGAGGCTCACTTTCAGCGCATCGCCGAGCGAAAGCCCCTCGCGCATGCGCCAGGTGAGATAGCCGGCGGCGACCTCGGTGTCGTTCTCGGTCTCGAACGAGAGCCCCTCGCGCTTCAGGATGCGGCGGAGATTGTTGTGGTTTGACAGCGAGCCGTTATGCACCAGGCACTGATCCGAGCCGGTCGAATAGGGATGCGCGCCGTCGGTGGTCACCGCCGACTCGGTCGCCATGCGGGTGTGGCCGATGGCATGCGTGCCGTGCATCGCGCCGAGCCCGAAGCGCTCGGCCACCTTCTCGGGGCGGCCCACTTCCTTGAACAGGGCCATGCGCTTGCCGCGCCCCACGACCTCCACGGTCGGCGCCTCGCGGGCGAGCCATTCGTCGAACTGCCCGACCAAGATGTCGCCGATGCCGATCACCGCGTGCGTGTCATTCAGCAGGATATTGGCATCGCTGAACGCCCTGCCGATGCGGTCGACGAGCTCTTTGGCTGCCTCAGGCGAGGCCGCGCGCAGCGTGATCTTGGTCTCGCCGCTCCGTCCCTCGCCATAGACGGCGAAGCCCGCGCTGTCGGGCCCGCGGTCAGACAGCGTGGCGAGCATGGCTTCGGTCAAACTGCCGAGTTGTGGCTCGAGCGAGGGGTCTTTCAGGAACAGGCCGACAATGCCGCACATGGCAGGAAAGCTCCGGGGTAAATGGGCCTTCACCATGCTACGGCGGCGCGGCGCTCGTCAACCCACATGAAATAAAGTTTCCTGTGGGTGAAACTGTCCCAGCCCTCAACTGCGCGGATAGATGATGATCGAGAGATAGGTCATCGGCCGCTCCAGCAGCTCCTCGGGGCCGTGCGGCGCGCCCGAATCGAAGAACAGCGCGTCCCCAGCCGACATCGGGTAGAGCTTGTCGGCGTGGCGGTAGACCACCTTTCCCGTGAGCATGTAGATGAACTCGACCCCGTCATGCTGGAACAGCACATAGGGCTCGGCGTCCTCGCTCAAGGTGATGAGGTAAGGCTCGACCACGATGTCGCCCGACAGCGAATGGCCGAGCAGCTCGTAGCGGTGGCCCGACTTGGTGCCGCGCCGCTCGATCAGCACGCCCTGGCCGGCGCGGACATAGGAGCAGTCGCGCCGCTCCTCGAAATCGGCGAAGAAGCTGGTCATCGGCACGTTGAGCGCCCGCGCCAGAGCTTGCAGCGTCGACAGCGAGGGCGAGGTGCCGCCGTTCTCGATCTTCGACAGCATGCCTGGTGAAAGTCCCGCGACCGCGGCGAGGTCCGTCGCGGTGAGCTGGAGGCGCTGGCGGAGCACCCTGACCCGCCGCCCGATCGAGACTTCGAGCTTGAGCTCGCCCGTGGTCGGCGCGTTGGAGCCGGTGACGTAGGGCTTGTCGTCTTCAGGCTTGGCGCGGGCAGGGCTCGCCGGCGATGTGCGACGCTTGGTGCCGGGGGGCGCCTTGGGCAGCTTCCGCGCTATGGTCCTGGTCGCCATCCCGCCTCCATCGCAGGCCGTTGCTTCGCAAGCGAAGCTAGCATGATCGCACCGAGCACGGCCACGCCCTCCAGGCGTGACAGCTTCACTGGATTGAGCGCGTCGCGCTTGGCGGCTCGCCGAAGGCACGTCGATAGGCGCGGGCGAACTGGCTCGATGAGGCAAAGCCCGTGGCAAGCGCGACGTCGAGCACGGGGAGGGTTGTCTCGCGCAGAAGCTGGCGGGCGCGCTCGAGCCGGAGGAAGCGATAATGGCGGTGGATGCCGCGGCCGAGATGATGCTGGAACAGCCGCTCGAGCTGCCGGAGCGAGATGCCGGCCTCACTGGCAAGCGTCGCGCGGGGTTGCGGCGTCTCCAGACTCATCTCCATGCTCCGCAGCACGCCGATCAGCGTCTCGTCGGCGACGCCAAACCGGTAGCGGAGGTCCATGCGCTGCGGCCCCATGCCCTCGCGGATGTGGGTATGCAGGAACCAGTCGCCGACCGAGGCGGCGAGCTGGCGGCCGTGATCGCGCTCGATCAGCGCCACCATCATGTCGAGCGCAGAGATGCCGCCGGAGCAGGTGATGCGGTTGCCGTCGAGCTCGAACAGCGACGGCACCACCTCGATGTCCGGAAAGGCTTCGCGGAAGGCCGGCAGATGCTCCCAATGCAGCGTGGCGCGGCGCTCTCCGAGCAGCCCGGCCTTGGCGAGGACATAAGGTCCGCCGGAGATGCCGCCGATGGCGACGCCCTTCCGCGCGAGCCGTCTCAGCCAGGCGAACACCGATTTATCGTCGAAGGTCGCCGGGTTGCCGCCGGCGCACACGAACACCATGTCGGCGGCGCGGTCTTTGTCGGTGCCGCAATCGGGGATGATGGCGACGCCGTTCGAGGCCAAGACCGGCTCGCCGCCCGGCGCCGCGTGCCACCAGCGATAAAGCTCCTTGCCCGAGAGGAGATTGGCCGCGCGTAACGGCTCGATCGCCGCGGCGTAGGACATCAGCGCGAAGCCCGGCACCAGCAGGAAGCCGACCGTCTGCGCCGAATTTTGCTCACCAGCCATGTCGCAAAATGTCAAGCAAGCGTCGTGAAATGTCAATCAGGCCGTAGCGGCCGGCGCAGAATGTGGTCCATGCGCTACTCGGTCGGCAGCCTGCTCACCAATGCCCTGACCGGCAATCGGGGCTGGAAACCGCTCTGGCGCGAGCCCGAGCCGAAGCAGGCCTACGACGTCGTGATCGTCGGCGGCGGCGGGCACGGTCTCGCCACCGCGTACTACCTCGCCAAGGAGCACGGCATCACCAATGTCGCCGTGATCGAGAAATCCTATCTCGGCTCCGGCAATGTCGGGCGGAACACCACCATCGTCCGCTCCAACTACCTGCTCCCCGGCAACCTGCCGTTCTACGAATGGTCGATGAAGCTGTGGGAGGGCTTCGAGCAGGATTTGAACTACAATGCCATGGTCAGCCAGAGGGGCGTGCTCAACGTCTTCCACTCAGACCCGCAGCGCGACGCCTATGCGAGGCGCGGCAACGCCATGCGGCTATTCGGTGTCGATGCCGATCTGCTCGACCGCGAGCAGGTGAGAACGCTCGTGCCGTTCGTCGATTTCGACAATGCCCGCTTCCCCATCCGCGGCGGCCTGCTGCAGAAGCGCGGCGGCACGGTGCGCCACGACGCGGTCGCCTGGGGCTATGCGCGCGGCGCCGATACGCGCGGCGTCGACATCATCCAGAATTGCGCGGCGACCGGCTTCCGCATCGAGAACGGGCGCATCATTGGCGTCGAGACCGACAAGGGCTACATCGCCGCCAAGAAGGTCGCGCTGTCCTGCGCCGGCAACTCATCGCGCGTCGCGGCGCTTGCGGGGCTCAGGCTCCCGATCGAGAGCCACGCCGTGCAGGCCTTCGTCACTGAAGGCGTGAAGCCGGTCATCGACGTGGTGATGACCTTCGGCGCCGGGCATTTCTACGTCAGCCAGTCCGACAAGGGCGGGCTCGTGTTCGGCGGCGACATCGAGGGCTACAATTCCTACGCCCAGCGCGGCAATCTGCCCGTCATCGAGGATGTCTGCGAGGGCGGCATGGCGCTGATGCCGCTGATCGGGCGCTTGCGCATCCTGCGCTCGTGGGGCGGCTTGCTCGACATGACCATGGACGGCTCGCCGATCATCGACTTCACGCCGGTCGACGGGCTCTATCTCAATGCCGGCTGGTGCTATGGCGGGTTCAAGGCGACGCCGGCCTCGGGCTGGTGCTTCGCCCATCTGATCGCCAAGGACGAGCCGCATCCGCTCGCCGCCGCCTTCCGTCTCGACCGCTTCGCGCGCGGCGCGGTGATCGACGAGAAGGGCATGGGCGCGCAGCCCAATTTGCACTGAGGCCGAAACCATGCGGATCCCATGTCCCTATTGCGGTGAGCGGGCGCTCGAGGAGTTCACCTATCGCGGTGACGCCACGGTCAGCAGGCCGACGAGCCTCGAGCCCAGCGCCGAGCAGGCTTGGGTGGATTACGTCTATTTCCGCGACAACCCCGCAGGGCTCCATCGCGAGCATTGGCATCACAGCCAAGGCTGCCATGCCTGGCTCGTGGTGACGCGGGACATGACCACGCACGAGATCACCGCCGTCGAATTCGCGGACAAAGGCGCTTGAGCATGGCGCAAGCGCAAGCCCATCGCACCGCGACCGGCGGCCTGATCGACCGCACGCGCTCGCTCTCCTTCACCTTCGACGGCGAGGAGATGACCGGCCATCCCGGCGACACGCTCGCTTCGGCGCTGCTCGCCAACGGCGTGCGCCTGGTCGGCCGCTCGTTCAAATATCATCGCCCGCGCGGCATCCTCTCGGCCGGCTCCGAGGAACCCAGCGCGCTGGTCGAGCTCCGCTCAGGCGCGCGGCGTGAGCCGAATACCCGCGCCACCACCATCGAGCTCTATGACGGGCTCGACGCTGCGAGCCAAAACCGCTTTCCGTCGCTGAAATTCGATCTGCTCGCGGTGAACCAGCTGTTCGCGCCGATCTTCGGCGCCGGCTTCTACTACAAGACCTTCATGTGGCCGGCCTCGTTCTGGGAGAAGCTCTATGAGCCGGCCATCCGCCGCGCCGCCGGGCTCGGGCGCGGCGCAGGCGTCGCCGACCCCGATCACTACGAGAAGGCCTACGCGTTCTGCGATGTGCTGGTCGTCGGCGCCGGCGCTGCGGGCCTCGCGGCGGCGCTCGCCGCGGCCCGGTCGGGCGCGCGGGTGATCCTGTGCGAGGAGGATTTCCGGCTCGGCGGGCGCCTGCTCGCCGAGCATTGCGAGATCGAAGGCCGCCCGGCGATCGAATGGGTCACCGCCGCCAAGACCGAGCTCGAGGGACTTCCCGATTGCCGCATCATGCGGCGCACCTCGGTGGTCGGCGTCTATGACGGCGGCACCTATGCCGCGCTCGAGCGCGTCAACGACCATGTTGCGGTCCCGCCCGAGCACGAGCCGCGCCAGCGCCTGTGGCGCATCGTGGCGAAGCGCGCCGTGCTCTGTGCCGGCGCCATCGAGCGCGCCATCGTGTTCGGCGACAACGACCGCCCCGGCGTCATGCTGGCAGGCGCCGTGCGCAGCTACGTCAACCGCTTCGGCGTGGCACCCGGTGGCCGTGCAATCGTATTCGCCGGCAACGACGATGCCTTCCGCACCGCGACCGATCTCGCCGCCGCAGGCGTCGATGTCGCGGCAATGGTCGATGCCAGGCGCGGCGGCTCGCCGTTCGCGCGCCAGGCGGCCGTCCAGGCCAAGACGCGCTATCTCGACGGCGCCGTGATCCAGGCCGTGCGCGGGCGCCAGTCGGTCAAAGGCGTCGAGATCAAGGATGCGAGCGGGAAGACCGAGCGCATCGACTGCGACCTGATCGCCATGTCGGGCGGCTGGAGCCCGACCATCCATCTCACCACCCATCTGAACGGCAAGCCGGTATGGGACGAAAAGCTCGCGGCGCAGCTACCGGGCAAGCTTCCGCCCGGCATGAGCGTTGCCGGCGCCGCGGCAGGGGAGTTCGGGCTGGGCGCGTGCTTGGCGAACGGCGATGCGGCGGGGGCTGAGGCGGCCAAGGCGTGCGGTTTCACGCCCGCTCGGCGGCCCGTCCCAATCGTCAAGGACGAGGATCTCGCCGCGAGCCCGGTGTGGCAGGTTGAGGGCGGACGCGGCAAGGCCTTCGTCGATTTCCAGAACGACGTTGCGGTCTCGGACGTGAAGCTCGCCGCGCGCGAAGGCTTCCGCGTGCCGGAGCATCTGAAGCGCTACACCACGCTCGGCATGGCGACCGACCAGGGCAAGACCACGAGCTTGAGCGGGTCGGCCGTGCTCGCCAGCGTCACCGGCCGCTATATCGGCGCGGTCGGCACCACCACCTTCCGTCCGCCCTTCACGCCGGTCGCCATCGCCGCCTTTGCCGGGCATCACCGCGGCAGGGATTTCCGCCCGGCGCGGCTTGCCCCCTCGCATCGATGGGCCGAGGAGCAGGGTGCGGTGTTCGTCGAGACCGGGCCTTGGCTCCGCGCCCTCTATTACCCGAGGGCAGGGGAAGAACCGCAAGACGCGGTCAACCGCGAGGTGGCCAATGTCCGCGACCGCGTCGGCATCTGCGATGTCTCCACCCTCGGCAAGATCGACGTGCAGGGCAAGGACGCCGGCATCTTCCTCGACCGCGTCTACGCCAACACCTTCTCGACGCTGCCGGTGGGCAAGGCGCGTTACGGGCTGATGCTGCGCGAGGACGGCTTCGTGCTCGACGACGGCACGACCGCGCGGCTCAAGGACGACCATTATTTCATGACCACCACCACCGCGAATGCGGTCCGCGTCATGCAGCATCTCGAATTCTGCCATCAGGTGCTTTGGCCCGAGCTCGACGTCGAGATGGTCTCGGTGACGGAGCAATGGGCGCAGTTCGCCGTCGCCGGGCCGCGCGCCCGCGAGGTGCTCCAGCGCGTGGTCGATCCCGGGCACGATATCTCGAACGCCGCCTTTCCGTATCTCGGCGTCGGTGAGGTGAGCGTGTGCGGCGGGACGAGGGCGCGCCTGTTCCGTCTCTCCTTCTCCGGCGAGCTTGCCTATGAGGTCGCGGTGCCGGCCCGCTTCGGCGATGCTCTGGTGCGCGCCATCATGGAAGCAGGCAGCACGCTCGGCATCGCGCCCTATGGCACCGAGGCGCTTGGCGTGCTCCGCATCGAGAAGGGCCACCCGGCCGGCGGCGAGCTGAACGGCCAGACCTCGGCGCACGATCTCGGCTTCGCCAAGCTGCTCTCGACCAAGAAGGATTTCATCGGCCGCTTCATGGCGGCGCGTTCCGCTCTCACCGACCCCGCGCGTCCGACTCTGGTCGGGCTGAAGCCGGTCGAGCCGGAAGGTCGTCTCCGCGCCGGCGCCCATCTCCTGCCCAAGGACACCGAGGCCACCGCCAAGAACGATCAGGGCTACGTCACCTCGATCGCCTTCTCGCCGTCGCTCGGCCACTGGCTGGGCTTAGGCCTGCTCGCGCGCGGGCCTGAGCGCATGGGCGAAATCGTGCGCGCCTACGATCCGGTGCGCGGCGGCGACACCCTCGCCGAGGTCGTCCCGCCCTGCTTCATCGATCCGGAAGGGGGGCGGCTCCGTGTCTAGCCCGCTCCAGGCAAAATCGGCGCTTGCCGGCATCGCCGTCCCCGGCCGCTACGGCAGGAAGGATGGCGAGCCCGGCATCGTCGTCAGCGAGCGCATCGGCCTCGGGCTTGCCACCGTCGCCGCCCGCAAAGGCCAGGCCGAGGCGCTGAAGGCGGCGGTCGCCAGCGCCTATGGCGTCCAGTTGCCTGCGAGCTCGCGCGTCGCCGAAGGGCGTGACGCCCAAGGATCGGCCGTAAGCTTCATCGGCTATGGACCGGGACAATGGCTCGCGGTCTCCGAGAGTTTCGCCAGCGAGGCGCTCGCGCGCGACCTTCAGGACAAGCTGCAAGGCCTCGCCTCGATCTCCGACCAGAGCGGCGGGCGCACGGTGCTCCGCATCAGCGGCAGGCGCGCCCGCGAAGTCCTCGCCAAGGGCCTGCCCATCGACCTCGACCCGCGCGCCTTTCCGCTCGGCAGCGCCGCCACCAGCGCCATCTCGCATATGGGCGTGCAGATCTGGCAGATCGACGACACGCGGAGCTACGACATCGCCATCTTCCGCAGTCTCTCGGAGAGCTTCTGGCGCTGGCTGACCGCGTCCGCCGCCGAATACGGCTACGAGGTTCTGTAGAGTGGGCAAAGCGAAGCGTGCCCACCCTACGCGCTAGCTGCTAGCTCGCCTTCTTCTTCGGCACCGTCTTGCCCTTCTTGCGGGCTTCCGACAATCCGATGGCGATCGCCTGCTTGCGGCTGGTCACGGTCTTGCCGCTCCGTCCGCTCTTGAGCTGTCCGCGCTTCTCCTTATGCATCGCGCGCTCGACGTCTTGCGACGCTGACTTGGAATATTTGCGTGCCATGGGGTGAACTCCTTTTGAGGCCGACGGAAAAAACGCCGGGCGTCCAAAAGGAGTTCCCGAGGCAACAGCGCGCAAGCGAGCGCTAGACCGGCTGCACGTTGACCGCGACGGCGCGCGTCACCAGCAGCACGACGCTGTCGCCGACATGAATCTGATCGAGACCAGGGACGCTTGGATCGACGGCGATGGTGCGCCTCTGCCCGTTCACGCCGGCGAAGGTGATCAGGCGCTTGTGGTAGTTGATTGCGGCGACGGTGTCGGTGATCTCGACGGTGGTGAAGCTGCTATCGCCGCTCGGCGTCACCTCGACCCAATCCTGCTCGGCGCGGGTCGGAGCATTCATGCTCATGCCGGACTCCTCCGCACGCGTGATCGAATTGTCCTTGTTGATCGGCGGCCCGGCGAGCCTCTGCAGCGAGGTGGCCACCTCCTCGGAATAGGTGACGGTGATCTTGTCCTCCACCTTGATCTTCTCGATATGCTGCACGTCGGGACCGACCTTGATCACCATGACGTTGCCCTCAGGCATGACGACGGTGAGCAAGCGGTTGGTGACGTCGATGGCTTGGACCGTGGCGATCGCCGTGATGACGCCGCCCATGGCGGCGACCTCGGTCTCGGCCTTGGCCGCGGCGCCAAGCCCCAATGAAAGGCCAACAGCGACGGCAAGCGCGAGCATGAATCGCGCTGACGCGAAGAGCACCTGCATGAACCACCTCCCCAGACTGACTTTGGTTTTTGAACGAGACTGCCAGAGTTACCGGCGGAAATTGACCTCCGCCGGCGCCCCGCTTCTTACCAAATCGATTGTGTGCAGTCAGCCCTGGTGGGGATGAAAATCGCTAGGCCTTGCGCGAGCGCGCGATGGTCTTGATCCGCCCGCGCGGTCTGCCGGACATTTCGCCGATCTTGCGATCCTGGACCTCGACGAAGGTCCGCGCCGGCTCGTCGCCGTCCAGCCCGCCGAGATCGGTGGCCGGGACCTTGCGGTTGGAGGTCTGCGATCCGTCCTCATAGAAGACGTCGAACAGCACGAAGCCGCTCGGTTGAGCTTGCTGTCTCCTCGCCATGAGAATCGGCTCCTTGTCTAAACTTCGTGAGATAGGCGGCGTCGCGATCTGGGCGGCGTCCGCGATCTAGGCGTCCTGATCTAGACGCCCTGCGGCCCCTTGTCGGGGTCGGGGTCGCCCGGCCCGCCGCGTGCCGCTTTGCGCTTCGCCGTCTCGTCGTCGAGACGCTTGCGCTTTTCCTGCTTCTTTAGCGCCTTGGCCCGGTCACGGTCCGCGCGCTGCTGGTTGTAGTTTGGTTTGAAAGCCATCTCTAATCCTTCCTCTTGCCGAGGTCAGGTTTGCTTCGATCGCCGCGGCTTGGGACGCCGCGCGGCCGGCGGGTTCGACACCGCGGCGCTCCGGTCAGCGGCTTCCTTGGCGAGACGAAGCTCGCGCAGCCGCGCCGTCTTCAGCGCCATCGCCTCGCTCTCGCGCTCCTGCTCAATCTTGAAATCGGACTCACGCTTCTTGGTCTTGTTGAGGAGCGCCTCGGCATTGCGCCTTGCGGCCGAGACGCCGGACGTCGGCTTGCTCATCTATGTCCTCCTCCTGAATGGCGAGAGACCTGACCGCGCCTGTTGGTCGGCGCCGCCAGCATGGGGATTTCGGCAATGTTCGGGCTCCGCGAGCGCTGCGGCCGCCGGCCCTTGGGGGCTTGCTGAGGCCGTCCACGCCGCGGCGCTTCGACCGCGGCCTCGGACGGCCTCTCGACCAGACGATGCTCCACCACGGGCACCTTGCGCTTCATCAGCGATTCGATGTCACGAAGATATGGCCGCTCGCTTTGATCGCAGAATGCCAGCGCGGCGCCGCCGGCGCCGGCGCGGGCCGTGCGGCCGATGCGGTGAATATAGCTCTCGGGTTCGTTCGGCAGCTCGTAGTTGATGACGTGCGAGATGTTGGGCACGTCGATGCCGCGCGCGGCGATGTCGGTCGCGACCAGCACGCGCACCTTGCCCTTGCGGAAATCCTCGAGCGCGCGCACCCGCGCGTTCTGCGCCTTGTTGCCGTGCAGAGCGTCGACCGCGACGCCGGACTGCTTCAGCTGTTTGCACACCCGGTCGGCGCCGCGCTTGGTGCGGGTGAACACGAGCACGCGGTCGAACGCGGGGTCTACGAGCAGCTCGTCCAGCAGCTGGCGCTTGTCCTTGGCGCCGATGAAGAACACGCCCTGCTCGATGCGGTCGACGGCGACCGTCTTCGGCGACACGTCGATGCGCGCAGGGTTGTTGAGGATGTCGTTGGCGAGCTTGGCAATGGCCGGCGGCATGGTCGCCGAGAACAGCAAGGTCTGGCGCTGCTTGCGGCAGGCGGCGACCACCTTCCGCACGTCATGGATGAAGCCCATGTCGAGCATGCGGTCGGCCTCGTCGAGGACGAGGATCGACACCTTGTCGAGCTTGACGTGACGCTGGTTGAACAGGTCGAGCAGTCGGCCCGGCGTGGCGATCAGAATATCGACGCCGGCCTTCAGCGCGTTCACCTGATGGTGCTGATTGACGCCGCCGAAGATTACTGTCGATTTCAGCGACAGCTTGCGGCCGTAAGCCGTGAACCGCTCGCCGATCTGGCGGGCAAGCTCCCGCGTCGGCGCGAGGATGAGCGCCCGCGGCGATCCCGGCACGCGGTGCGCCGGTTCGAGCGAGAGGCGGTGAAGAATGGGCAGCGCGAACGCGGCAGTCTTGCCGGTTCCGGTCTGCGCGATGCCGAGCAGATCCCGCCCTTCGGTGAGAAGGGGGATGCATTGCGCCTGGATCGGCGTCGGCTTCGTATAATTTTCGGTCTTCAGCGCAAGCTGCAAGGGCTCGGCAAGGCCGAGGCCGTCGAAAGAAGATGGTGTCACTACGTTTCCTTATATGCCCTCGCCCACCAGCCGCATGTCATGCGGGGCTCGAAGCGGGGGCGTTAACGCCTCACCCCACGCGCTTATCTGAGGGCAGACGAAGAAGAGAGGAATTGTCTCGGGACGAGGCGCCGCAAGGGTTGCGGCAGCTGCGCGCGATCGCGAGCAATCGATGTCCGCGGACCATGCGGGAAAGGTTGCCACAATGTCAAGCAAAGATGCGTGACCGAGCGTTAAGGATTGAGGAATCTCAATGGTTTCGTGGCTGTTCCGGAGCGGAAAACTTGCCTAGCCGGCCTTCCGCCGCCGCAACGGGTAGCGCGAGCTGTCATACAGCGCGCGGATGCCGAAGCCGTCGAATCGCTCCTCGTTGACCTCGAGCGTGCTGCCGAGCAGAAGCTCGGGCGGCAGAACCTCGACGGCATATTTGATCGCCTCGGCGGCGCTCTTAAAGCGCGTATAGCGCATCGGCCGCTTGCCGGTTTTGCTCGAGCTTGCGTACAGCTCGGCAGGAGCTTTGTAATTGAACGCGCCCACCCCTCCATTAAAGCATGGAGAGGGGGGTCGAGACCAGCCTTGGCCGGTGCGGCAAGCGCCCCCCGGCCCAAAACTGGCCGCCGTTTCATTGCGCTAGAGGGTTGTCGGCGGCGGCAATCGTTGTCAGGCTATGCGCCTCGCACCAGCAAGCTGCCTACGGCCGAGAACCCGTTACATGCCGCATGTCCCGCCGCTCGTTTCCACCCTCGCCATCGGCCTCGTGCTCGCCTTCGCCCTCGGCGTGCTGGTGCATCGCTTCAAGCTCCCGCCGCTGGTCGGCTACCTGCTCGCCGGGATTCTGATCGGGCCGTTCACGCCGGGCTATGTCGCCGACCAGAACATCGCCAACCAGCTCGCCGAGGTCGGCGTCATCCTGCTGATGTTCGGCGTCGGGCTGCATTTCTCGCTCGACGACCTGCTGTCGGTGCGCGCCATCGCCATCCCGGGCGCTCTGGCGCAGGGACTGATCGCGACCCCGCTTGGCATGCTGGTCGGCTTGTGGCTCGGCTGGACGCTCGGCGCCGGGCTGGTGTTCGGCGTGGCGCTGTCGGTCGCGAGCACGGTGGTTCTGCTCCGCCTGCTGCAAGAGCGGCGCCTGGTCGAGACCGAGCGCGGGCGCATCACCGTCGGCTGGCTGATCGTCCAGGACCTCGCCATGGTGATCGTGCTCGTGTTGCTGCCGGCGCTCGCCGGGATGTTTCGCGGCGTCGAGGCCACCCCCGACATGGGCGAGGTGCTGCTCTCGATCATCGTCGTGCTCGGCAAGTTCGCCATCTTCGTCGCCATCATGCTGCTGGTCGGCAAGCGGGTGATCCCGGCCATCCTGCATTACGTGGCCCATACCGGCAGCCGCGAGCTGTTCCGCCTCGCCGTGCTCGCCATCGCGCTTGGCGTGGCTTACGTGGCGGCGGCATTGTTCGGCATCTCGCTCGCGCTCGGCGCGTTCTTCGCCGGCATGATGCTGAGCGAGTCGCGGCTCTCCCAGCAGGCCGCCACCGAATCGCTGCCGCTGCGCGATGCCTTCGCCGTGCTGTTCTTCGTCTCGGTCGGCATGTTGTTCAACCCGGCCATCGTGCTGCAGGCGCCGCTGGCGCTGCTCGCCACGGTTCTGATCATCCTGTTCGCCAAGACGTTCGCCGCCTATCTCGTCGTCCGCCTGTTCGGCCATTCGCCGGCGACCGCGCTCACCATCTCGACCTCGCTGGCGCAGATCGGCGAGTTCTCCTTCATCCTGGCCGGACTCGGTCTGAGCTTGAAGGTTCTCCCCGAGCAGGGCCGCGACCTCATCCTCGCCGGCGCCATCATCACGATTCTGATCAATCCCCTGCTGTTCGCCGCGCTCGACGTGATTCTGGCGAAGCGCGACAAGCCCGCGGAGGTGGCGCGAGAGGCGGAGCAGGAGGCCATGCCGACGCGCGAGCCGATCCGCCCGACCACGCTCAAGGATCATGTCGTGCTGATCGGCCATGGCCGGGTCGGCAGCTTCATCAGCGGCGTGTTGCGCGAGCGGGGCATGCCGGTCTTCGTCATCGAGGACGACGAGGACGCCGTCGCCGATCTCAGGGCAGGCCGGCGTCGAGGCGCTGTCGGGCAACGCCGCCGACCCCGAGGTGATCGTCGCCGCCAATCTCGGTCACGCACGCTGCCTGCTGGTCGCCATCCCCGACGCGTTCGAGGGCGGCCAGGTCGTGCAGCAGGCGCGCGCCATGAACCCGGCCCTGCCGATCATCGCGCGGGCTCATTCCGAGGCCGAGATCGAGCACCTGATGAAGCACGGCGCGAATCTCGTCGTCATGGGCGAGCACGAGATCGCCAAGGCCATGATCGAGAACATCGATGATCGCGGCAAGGCGGAGGCCCGGAGCGTGGGCGAGCTCGGCGCGCTGGCCACGGCGGTGCTGGCCCACAAGCCGGCGGCTGGCTAAACTCCGTTCATGCCCCACGACTCCCCGCTGATCGCGACCATCGTCATTGCCTTGACGCTCGCCTGGGTGTTTGGCGCGCTCGCGCACCGCCTCAAATTGCCGCCGCTGGTCGGCTATCTGGTCGCCGGCATCCTGATCGGACCGTTCACGCCGGGCTTCGTCGCCGACCAGAATCTCGCGAGCCAGCTCGCCGAGATCGGCGTGATCCTGCTGATGTTCGGCGTCGGCCTGCACTTCTCGCTCAACGATCTGCTGTCGGTGCGGAGCATCGCCATTCCCGGCGCCATCGTGCAGATTCTATGCGCGACCGTGCTTGGCATGGCTCTCGCCCACTGGCTCGGCTGGCCGATCGGCGCAGGGCTGGTGTTCGGCCTCGCGCTTTCGGTGGCAAGCACCGTGGTCCTGCTGCGCGCCCTCCAGGAGCGCCGGCTGGTCGAGAGCACGCGCGGGCGCATCGCCGTCGGGTGGCTGATCGTCGAAGACATCGTGATGGTGCTGACCCTCGTCCTGCTGCCGGCCTTCGCCGGACTGTTGGGCGGGAAGGGCGCCGCGCAAGTCGATCTCGCCTCGGTCGCGCTCGAGGTCGGCATCACCATCGCCAAGATCGCGGCCTTCGTCGCCATCATGCTGATCGTCGGCAAGCGGGTCATTCCGTGGGTGCTGCATGCCATGGCGCACACCGGGAGCCGCGAGCTATTCCGCCTCTCGGTGTTCGTGATCGCTCTCGGCGCGGCCTTCGCCGCAGCCGAGCTGTTCGGCGTCTCGTTCGCGCTCGGCGCCTTCTTCGCCGGCATGATCCTGAGCGAGTCGCCGCTGAGCCAGCGGGCGGCGGAGGAAACCTTGCCGCTGCGCGACGCCTTCGCCGTGCTGTTCTTCGTCTCGGTCGGCATGTTGTTCGATCCGACCATCCTCGTGCGCGAGCCGCTGCCCGTGCTCGCCACCGTGCTGATCATCCTGCTCGGCAAGTCGCTCGCGGCCTTCGCCATCGTGCGCGCCTTCCGCTATCCGACGCTCGACCGCTCTCACCATCTCGGCATCGCTCGCGCAGATCGGCGAGTTCTCCTTCATCCTCGCCAATCTCGGGGTCAGCCTGTTGCTGCTCCCCGAGCAGGGCCGTGATCTCATCCTCGCCGGCGCCATCGTCTCGATCCTGTTGAACCCGCTGTTGTTCGCCGCGCTCGATCGGTGGTTCGAGTGGCGCGAGAAGGCGAAGGGCGAGGAAGCGGTTCCCGCCAAAGAGGAGGCCATAGCGCGCGAGCCGATCCGTCCGACGCGCCAGTCAGGCCATGTCGTGCTGGTGGGACATGGGCGGGTGGGCGGCTTTATCGGCAAGGCGCTCGCCGGCGGCGGCACCCCGCTCTTCGTCATCGAGGACGATAGCGACAAGGTCGCCACCTTGAGGCAGGGAGGCGTCGAGGCGCTCGCCGGCAATGCCGCCGACCCCGAGATCATCGCCGCGGCGAATCTCGGTCAGGCACGCTGCCTGTTCGTTGCTATTCCCGACGCCTTCGAGGGCGGGCAGGTGGTGCAGCAGGCGCGCGCCATCAACCCGACGCTGCCGATCGTCGCCCGCTCCCACTCGGAGGCCGAGAGCGAGCATCTGCTCCGCCACGGCGCCACCCTCGTGGTGATGGGCGAGCACGAGATCGCCAAGGCGATGCTCGGCCAACTCGCCTAGAGCATGTGCTTGATGTCGGCCGAGAAGGTCGGATAGGCGAAGATGAAATCGCGGATCTGGCTCGCTTTGATGCCGTGCTTCATGGCGAGCCCGAAAATGTTGACCAGCTCCTCGCCGGAATGGCCGACGAAATGCGCGCCGACGACCGCGTCGCTCGCCTCATCGACGATGATCTTCGACCAGGCAACCGTCTCGGCGAAGGTCCGCGTCGAGAACCAATATTCCATGTCGTTGACCTGGACCCGCGTCTTGAGACCCTTCTCCTTGACCTTGGCCTCGGACAGGCCGACCGTGGCGAGCGCCGGCACCGTGTAGACGCAGGTCGGCAAGTTCGCATAGTCGGGCTTCTGCTTCGGCCCCTCGACGATGTTGGCGCCGACCAGCCGCCCTTCATAGGTCGCGATCGGCGAGAGCTGCGGCGGGCCCGACAGCACGTCGCCGCAGAGATGCACCGACGGGTTGGAGGTCGAGCGCATCGTCTCGTCGACAGCGACGCGGAACCCCTCATGGGCGATGTTGCCGGCCTCGAGATCGAGCTGATCGACATTGGCGATGCGGCCAGCGCCGTTCACCACCCGGTCGCTCTTGACGCTCATCTCCTTGCCGTCGACCTCGAACACGGTGCGTAAGCGCCGGCTCGTACGCTCGACGCGCTTCACCTTGACGCCGGTATGCACGTCAATGCCGATGCGCTCGCTCTCCTTCCGCACCTGCTCGACCGCGTCGGCGTCGATCGCCGGCAGCAGTTGGGGCAGCACTTCGAGGATGGTGACCTTGGCGCCGGCCCGCGCATAGACATGGCCGAATTCGAGCGCGATCACCCCGCCGCCGACGAACAGCACGCTCTCCGGCAGCTCGCGCTCGCTCAACACCTCATCTGAGGTGATCATCAGCTCGGCGCCCGGGATCGGCAGCGGCCGGTGCTTCGAACCGGTGGCGATGACGATGTGCTTGGCCTCGAGCGTCCGTCCGCCGGCCTGGACGGTGTTGGGGCCGACGAATTTCGCCTGATCGCGGATCAGCTCGACGCCGCGCTCCTGAAGCGTCTCGGCGAGCGAGTCGGGGATGCCCGAGATCATCTCCTTCTCGCGGTCGATCAGGGCAGCCCAGTCGAGCGAGGGTCTGCCGACGCTGATGCAATGGACATGCGCCTGGCCGATCTCGTGCAGCGCATGTGCTGCGGCGACCAGCACCTTCTTCGGCGTGCAGCCGCGATTGGGGCAGGTGCCGCCGAGATCGCGGTCCTCGATCATGATGACCTTGAGACCGGCCTTGCGCGTTGGCCCGGTGACGCCGAACGCAGCGTTGCCGCCGCCCAGGATCACCACGTCATAGGCTTCGCCCGCCATCTCGCCAACCCCTCAAGCCGGTCTTGCGCCGCCGATTGTCGGGTCAGGCGAGGGGCGGGGCAAACACAATCGGGGGAGCATCAACACAAAGCAGCGAGAAGAGCGTGAGAGGCCGTGATGGGCCCCAAGCAGGGCGGCGGAACGTCGAGCCGAGCCCGGACGTTCGCCTTGCACTTGATGCGCGGCCCACAGTCACCATATGCGCACCCGCTAACATTACGAGGTAGCCAGAGACCGATGACCAGCCGCGTTGAGATTTACCCGCCGGGCACGAAGATCCCGGGTGAGAGCACGTTCGAGTATCTGAGCGGCCTCACCGCCGGCATGACGCATCAGCAGCGGCTCGAGCAGGTTCAATGGCTCGCGCGCATGATGGACGACCGCTTCGCCGTTCCCGGCACGCGGCTCAGATTCGGCTTCGACTCGATCATCGGCATGGTGCCGGGGCTTGGCGACGCGTTGACCAGCGTCATCTCGCTCGTCATCGTGCATCACGCCTGGCAGACCGGCGCGTCGCCGCTGACGCTAGCCCGCATGCTCGGCAACGTTGCCGCCGATTTCCTGGTCGGCGTCATTCCGTTGTTCGGCGATATTTTCGACTTTGCCTTCAAGGCCAACCGGAGAAATGCGCGATTGCTCGAGGAGCATTTCAAACGCACGCGCAGCAACGCGAAATATCGCGTCAGGAACTAGTTGCCGGGATCGTGCGTTTTGCTGATATCATCAGTCGCGACGGGGTACCAACCATGCGCAAGACTGGTCTGATTTCAAGTTCCGATCTCGTTCCCTATGGCGTTGCAATTGCTGCCTTAATCGTGGTCCCGCTGGCCGCCGGTCAGGCTGCCGCCGAGAGCAAGACCGACACGATCGGACCTTGGCAGATCGAGGCAACCTTCAAGGGCGACAAGTTCGACCGCTGCTCGATCGCGCGCAAGCTGGACGACGACATCGTCGCCACCTTCGTGCGCACGAGCGACGGGTTCACGCTCGAGCTCGCCTCGCCGAATTGGAAGCTCGAGCGCGGCAAGCTCTATCCCGTGAAGCTGGCGCTCGGCGCGGTGAGCTTGGATGAGCAGGTCGCCGCCGAGTCAGGCTCGGTCTCGCTTGACATGAATGACAAGAAGTTCGCCGCCGGGCTCCGCAGCGCAAGCGCGCTCAACGTGGTCGCCGCCGGCGCCACCATCCGCGTCCCGCTCGACAAGAGCACGGCAGCATTCGACCGGCTCGAGCAATGCGTCGCCAAGAATGAAAGGGCGGTCGAAACAAACCCTTTTGTGGCGCCGGCACGTCAGCCGTGAAGGCTGGCGTGCCGGAGGGCAAAGCCCCTGGCTGCACCGTGACGAAAGCTCTTGATGGGACGACGTCCACCGGACAGGCCGTGGCGGTCGAGGATTCCAGGCAGGCCGACGATGCCAAGCCGGTCGACGCGGTCAAACCCGAGAAGCCGATCAAATCCAAGTACGCTCGATCACACCTTCGACGGTCTTGGTTTGGAAAGGCCGATCTTCTGACGGTGTTTGGCCGATAAAGGCGTTGATGGTGGCGAGGTAGCGGAACACATAGCCGCCCGAGCCGTTCGCCTCGCTCCACACCTTGGTCGTGGTCTCGGAGCGCGCCTTGAAGCCTTGATCTGGCCGCTCGAACGTCGTCGACGATTTGGTGAAGCCCTTGAGCGAGAGCGGATCGCCGATCACCATCTCGAAATTCTCCTCGGCGACCTGATCGACCCACAAGCCTTGCAGCGGACCGCCATATTGATAGCGGCCGGAGTCGAACACTTTCCGCGTCAGGATGCCGGGCTTGCCGTTGATGGTGACGGGGGTCGCCTTGCGCGTGGTCTCGGCCGGCCTGACCTCGGCGAGGGTGGGAAGATAATCGTCAGGATTGACGTAGGCGCCGGCCGATTTCAGCGGCAGCAGTTCAGCGGTCCGCTTGTCGTCGTCGCGCGGGGGACGCCCTGGAAGCATGATCGCGCTCGCCGCCAGGCCGTCGGCCTCGCCCAAATGCAGCGTGACGGTGACGGGTTCGGGCGACTCCCACAGCGTCGGATAGAATGACGGCGACAGCGCGAGCCTGATGCGCCAGCCCTTCTTGAAGCTGTGGCCCATCATGTTGAGGGTCACGCGGAAGCTGAACGGTACGCCCGGCTCGACGCGCTCCGGCGCGGCGAGATCGCCGCCCCGATCGGCGAGATTGCAGAAGCGGTAGCAGACGAGATGCGAGGCGCCGGTTTTCGGGCTCACCTCGTTCAGCCGAACGGCGAGCGCGGCGATCGGGCGGTCGGCGCTGACCGTGAGCGTCACGATCGGCGCGCCGAACACGTCGAGATCCTTGGGCAGCGGATCGCTATCGAAAGTGAGCGACTCCTTGTCGAATGGCGCCTGATTGCCGGGAAGGTCGTCATTGCCGCATTCGCCCCATGAGCTCGTCTCGAGCATCTCGGTGTCGAGCACCGGCTTGCCGGAGCTTGCGAGCGTGGCGTGGCCTGGCTTCTTGCCGAGCCGCTTGTTCGGCCGCAGATACAGCACCGTCTCCTTGACGCGCGACTGCCACATGCCGTCCTCGGCCACCCATTTGCCGATCTCGTCGTCGCAGGTCGATTTGCTCGGTTCCTTGGACGCGCCGAGCCAGACCGGGAGCTGCGGCCATTCGGTCTCTTGCGGCGGGGTCTTGCCCTTGAGCCAGCGGTCCCACCAATGGGTGACGATGTAGCTCAGCCAATCGACGCGCGGCCCCGGATAGCCGTTGAACGGATATTTGTGGCCCCAGGCGCCGATCAGCCCGGCCGACCGGCTTGCCCAGCGCCGATAGCCCGGTGATGACATGCTCGACCGGATTCTTGTAGCCGTCCTGCCAGCCCGACATGATGAACACCGGCACGCCGACATCGCCGTAATGGTCGCGCACGGCGGTCGCGCTCCAATAGTCGTCGCGCGCCTGATGGCCGGCCCACTGCTTGAACATGAAGTCGGCATTGTCGATGCGCGTCTTCCACATCTCCTGCCACGCATCGCCGACCACCGCGGGGTCGGGCGGCTGCGACAGCCACCCCCACATCTGCGACGGCCAGCCGAAATTGTCGAACATCATGGCGCCGCCCATGTAGTGGACGTCGTCGTTGTAGCGGTCGTCGGAGCCGTCGCAGACGATGACGGCTTTCAGCGCCGGCGGGCGGTCCTTGCGCGCCGCCATCATCAGCGCGTTGATGGCGCTCCACGACTTGCCCATCATGCCGACATTGCCGTCGCACGAAGGATGCCCGGCGACCTGGTTGATCACCTGGACGCAGGCGAGCAGCTCCTCCTCGCTATACTCGTCGGTGAGCACGCCTTCCGAATCGCCGGAGCCAGGCAGGTCGATGCGGAAGCAGAGATAGTCGTTATAGGCGAACCACGGATACATCTTGGCGTCGCCGATCATGGTGCCGTCGCGCCGCCGATACGGATTGAACTCGACGATCGCCGGGCATTTGGTGCCGGCTTTTGCGGTTTCGGCGTTGTACCAGAAATGGCCAGCGAGCCTGATCGGCGGCTTCCCAGGAAACGTCACGTCGAAGAATACGTTCTCGGGGTCGGGGACCTTGTCGCGCACTTTGAGCGTCGCACCGTCGGCCTGCGCGGCCCCCGCGTAGAGCAGGCCGAGCCCCGGCAGAGCGAGCGCAAGCGGCAAGGCAGCGCCGAGCTTGAGCGCCTCGCGGCGCGAGAGATATGGCAGACGGGGAGAGGACGTGGCCGATCCTCGCTTGGAGAGAGCGAGGCGGACTATGCCACCTTGCCGTGGACGCTCGCCAGCCCCTTCGCCAGCGCATCCACCTCATCGTCGGTGAACACGCGGCTCCGCGTGAGAAAGCGCACGCCCTCCGGGCGCTTCCAGCGAGAAGCCCGAGCCGCGCCCAGGCACCACGTCGATGATCAGCTGGGTGTGCTTCCAATAATCGAACTGGTCGGCATCCATGAACACGTCGCAGCCGCCGATCGCGCCGAGATGCACGTCGTTGCCGCCGATGCGGAACTCGCCTTTCGGGTAGCACATCGGCGCCGAGCCGTCGCAGCAGCCGCCCGACTGATGGAACATCAGCGGCCCGTGTTTCGCCCTCAACTGGTCGATAAGGGCCAAAGCTGGGGGGTTGCGAGTACTCTCTCGACCATCTGAACAGTATAGGCCCAATCCGTTGATTGCAGCGCAATATTGACGAAAGACGCGGGCGGCTTCATGCACCTGTCAGGGGGAACATGCACGAAGGCTCGCTTGTTCCGGCCCTTATGGAGGGAGACGACATGAAGAGATATGCTTTGGCTGGCGCGGTCGCGGTGCTCACCGTCACCACCGCCGCGTGGGCGTTGCCGGGTACCATCGGAGCGCCGCATCGCGATGGTACCGACCTGGTGCAGGTGTCGAGCAAAGGTAAAGGCAAGGGCAAAAGCCATTCCGGCAAAAGCCACCATCACCACGATCACGTCCAGTTCCGCAAAAGCGCCAACGGGAAATATTATTACGGCAATCGCTATTGGGGTCACCGCTACGTCGCGCGTCCCTACAATTGGCAGACGATCGGCTGCGTCGCGGTTGGCCCGTTCTGGTACTGCCCATAGGCCTGAGCGGCGCATTGCATAGTCAAAAACAAAGGGACCCGGCCTGAGGTGCAGGCCGGGTCCCGATTTATTTGCAAAGGTTGCTGCGGGCCTAGAAGAAGCCCATCGCCTTCGGGCTGTAGCTCACCAGCACATTCTTGGTCTGCTGGTAGTGGTCGAGCATCATCTTGTGGTTCTCGCGGCCGATACCCGATTTTTTGTAGCCGCCGAACGCCGCATGCGCCGGGTAGAGGTGATAGCAATTGGTCCACACCCGACCGGCCTGGATGCCGCGGCCGAAGCGGTAGGCGCGGTTGATGTTCCGCGTCCACACCCCGGCGCCGAGCCCGTACAGCGTGTCGTTGGCGATCGACAGCGCATCCTCCTCATCGTCGAACGGCGTGACCGAGAGCACGGGCCCGAAGATCTCCTCCTGGAAGATGCGCATCTTGTTGTTGCCCTCGAACACCGTGGGCTGCATGTAATAGCCCTCGGCGAGCTCGCCGTTGAGCGAGGCCCGCTTGCCGCCGGTCAACAGCTTGGCGCCTTCCTTAGTGCCGATATCGACATAGGACAGGATCTTCTCGAGCTGGTCGTTGGAGGCCTGCGCGCCGATCATGGTCGAGGCATCGAGCGGGTTGCCCTGCTTGATCTTGTTCACGCGGGCGATCGCCTTCTCCATGAAGCGGTCGTAAATCGAGCGCTGCACCAGAGCGCGCGACGGGCAGGTGCACACCTCGCCCTGGTTCAGCGCGAACATGGCGAAGCCTTCGAGCGACTTGTCGAAGAAGTCGTCGTCCTCGGCCATCACGTCGGCGAAGAAGATATTGGGCGACTTGCCGCCGAGCTCGAGCGTGACCGGGATCAGGTTCTCCGACGCATATTGCATGATCAGCCGGCCGGTCGTCGTCTCGCCGGTGAACGCCACCTTGGCGATCCGCTTGTTCTGGGCGAGCGGCTTGCCGGCCTCGACGCCGAAGCCGTTGATCACGTTGAGCACGCCGGGCGGCAGCAGGTCGCCGACCAGATCCATCATCACCATGATCGACATCGGCGTCTGCTCGGCCGGCTTCAGCACCACGCAATTGCCGGCTGCGAGCGCCGGGGCGAGCTTCCACGACGCCATCAGGATCGGGAAGTTCCACGGGATAATCTGCGCCACGACGCCGAGCGGCTCATGATAGTGATAAGCCACCGTGTCGTGGTCGAGCTCGCCGATCGAGCCTTCCTGGGCGCGAGCGCAAGCCGCGAAATAGCGGAAATGGTCGATGGCGAGCGGGATGTCGGCGAAGCTCGTCTCACGGATCGGCTTGCCGTTGTCGATGGTCTCGACCGCGGCGAGCACCGACAAATTCTCCTGCATGCGGTCGGCGATCTTGTTCAGGATCTCGGCGCGCTTGGCCGGCGCCATGTTGCCCCACGCCGTCCTTGGCCTTGTGCGCCGCGTCGAGCGCAAGCTCGACATCCGCCGCCTGCGAGCGGGCGATCTGGCATACCGGCTTGCCGGTGATCGGGCTGATATTGTCGAAATACTGGCCGTCCACCGGCGCCACCCACTTGCCGCCGATGAAATTGTCGTAGCGCGACCGGAGGGCCACGCGTGCATTCAGAGTCTCTATGACCTGATGAAGCATTGTTTTCTCCCTTGGACGTAAGCCGCTTTTTTGGCTCTTCTGAGCTGATCCTGGTCCTCTGCCTTGACCTGCGTCAAGCGGAACCTACGGGTGAAATGTAAGGCGTGGGAGCGGCGGCGGAACCCCGCAGCTTTCAAGACGTTGGCGGGGCAGCTCAACAGCTTTGGAGGGAATGTTATGGCAACCCAGAACGGCATCAACCCGGTGCTCGCCTTCGTGCTCGGCGCAGCCGTGGTCGTGGGGATCGTGCTCGGCTATCTCTATTATCAGCGTACGCATCGCGACGTGGTGAAGATCGACGTGCCCGGCTTCCAGGGCGAGATCAGCAAGGACAAGGGCGTCGACATCCAGATCGGCAAAGACCGCTAGGTTCAGATCTGTAGCGGTGGGCTAACGGTGGCGCCGTTGCCCACGCAGTGATCGATAAGAGGTGGGCACGGCACGGGCCCGCTGCGCGGCTTTGCCCAACACATCGTACGGGATGAGCACTGCGGCGCCGGTCAGCTCGCCTCTGCGCAGGCGCTCCAGCGCCTCGTTGGCCTCGCCCAGCGGCATCGGCACCACCGTGGTCTTGACGCTCGCCTTGGGCGCCAGCGCCAGGAACTCGCGCGCGTCGTCGCGCGTCAGATTGGCGACCGAGCGGAGCACGCGCTCCTCCCACAGGATCTCGTAGGGAAAGCTCGGGATGTCGCTCATATGGATGCCGCCGCAAACCACCATGCCGCCTTTGCGCACGGCCTTGAGCGCCGCGGGGACGAGCGCGCCGACGGGCGCGAAGATGATCGCAGCATCGAGCGGCTCCGGCGGCTTCGCGTCCGAGCCGCCAGCCCACACCGCGCCGAGGCTGAGCGCGAAGCTTTGCGCCTTGGCGTCGCCCGTCGCGCGTGAAGGCGTAGATCTCGCGGCCCTGATGGCGCGCGACTTGCGCCACGATATGCGCAGCCGCGCCGAAGCCGTAGATGCCGAGGCGCTTGCCAGGACCAGCGAGCTTCAGCGAGCGGTAGCCGATCAGCCCGGCGCAGAGCAGCGGCGCGGCTTCGGCGTCGCCATAGCCGTCAGGAATCGGAAACACGTAGCGTGCGTCGGCCACGGTGTATTGGGCATAGCCGCCGTCGATCTGGTAGCCGGTGAAGCGCGGATGGTCGCAGAGATTTTCGGCGCCCTCGCGGCAATAGGAGCATGTGCCGTCGGTATAGCCGAGCCACGGCACGCCGACGCGCATCCCCGGAGCGAAGCCCTCGACGCCGTCGCCCAGGGCCTCGACGCGCCCGACGATCTCGTGCCCGAGCACGAGCGGAAGCTTCGGCTGCGTGAGCTCGCCGTCGAGGATATGCAGGTCGGTGCGGCACACCCCGCACGCCGCGACCTTGATCAGGACCTGGTTCGCGCCCGGAGCGGGCACCGGTAACTCCGCAGCCCTGAGCGGCGTCCCCGCCCGGTCCAGCACCATCGCCTGCATGGATTGCGGCGGCATGACACGATCACCCCGCGGCCTTGGGCGCTTCGAGGCGCTTCGCCCGCTCTCGCAGCGTGTCCTCGATCCGCTTGAGCCAGGCCATGTCATCGCCGCGGCCCTCGCGCATCGCGCGGATCAGCCCGAGATTGCGCGCCGTGGTCTCGAGCTCCCACGAGGCCCGCGCCACCGCAAGCGCCTCGCCGAGCTTCTCCTCGGCATCGTCCTCGTCGCGCGCGAGCACGGCAAGCTCGAGCAGCGTCGCATGGTCCCAATAGTCCGGCGCCCGCGCCGCCTTGCGCGCCGCCGAATAGCGCACCACGGGCAGGATCTCGGCCTGGCGCGGGTCGGCCTTCGGCATCATCTCCATCAGCGTCACCGCGTTGATGCCGGGATAGGCGTCGCGCCAGTCGGCCTCGAAGCCGGCGAGATAGGCATCGATCGCGCTCTTGAGCAGCGCGCGCGCCTCGGGCAGCCCCTCCTTCTTGGCAAGCTCCCAGCGGTCCTTGTAGATGCGGCCGAGAAGCGCGTTGGTCTCGCTCGACGGGCCGAACTCGGCGATCACCTCGGTCAGCACCTTCTCGGCCTCGGCGAAGCGCCCCTCGCGGTTCAGCGCGAAGCCGAGCTGCTCGCGCATCATCTTGGCGCGCTGGAGCGGCAGCGGCATGCGCTGGTAGAGCTCGATCATCGCTCGGTGCGCCTTCACGTCGCGGAGCGACAGAAACAGATCGACCACCACGCCGCTCTCGACTTCGAGCAGGTTTGCAAGCGCCGGCTCGCCGGCGACCTTCTGCACGGCGTCAGGGCCGTCGCGCACCGCGGCGCGCAAGCGGTCCTTGTATTTCTTCGAGTAGTCATGCTGCGCGCGGAACGAGTCGGTCTTGCTGTGATCGACCTCGACGCGCGGCAGGCCCTCGATCAGCTGGAAGATCGGACTGTCGTCATGCGGGTTGCCGCGCGCGGCGATCAGCTGGCCGGCGATCGCCGCGATGGTAGTCTCGGGCGAAACCGGCTCGCCGAGCCCGTCGGTCTTGTAGGAGATGCCGCGCACCAGAGCGATGTCGAACGGCAGCACGGTGCCTTCGCCGAACACGATCACGGTCGAGCGCGGCCGCATCGCGTGGCGGATGCCGAGCTCGTAGAACACGTTGGGGTTGGCGCCGGTGATGTCGGCGACGGCGTAGTGGCAGAGCATCAGCCGCTCGAACATCGGCTTGTGGATGGTGCCGCCGATCTTCTCCTCGTCGGCGCGGATCGGCTCGAGCCCGGCCTTGGCGACCGCCGGCGCGATGACCTGCTCGTACACCGCGTCGAAATTGGTCACGCGGCCTGCGGCGTCGAGCTTCTTGCCGAACGGCATCAGCACGAAGCAGAGCGGAGCGAGCGGTTCAGCCTCCTCCACGAGCAACTCCTTTCCGGCTACTGATCCAGGTTGCTCTTGATCGCCGCCTGGATGTCGGCGTCGGGCTTGCCGAGCCATTTTTCGTCAGAGCCGGTGTGAAGCAAGCCCCAAGCCTGCTTGCCCGCGGGCGCGAACAGCACGTTCAGCTGATTGTCGCCGCAGTCGTGCGCCTTGCACACATAGCCGAGCAGATAAGCCTTCCCGCCGACCTGAACCGTCTTCGACGGCGTCGACGGCCCGTCAAACGTCTTGGCGTAGCTGGCGACCCATGAGGGCACCTGCTCACCCTTGAGCATCGCCTTCCACGCGGCGAGGTATGACGGCTCCTTCAGCATATCGAACAGATAGGGGTCCTTATCCATGGCGTTGGCCGCCGGCGCTGCAAGCAGCAGCACGGCAAGAACGAGACGTCTGACGATCATCGTGACCTCCATGAGCTTCCCGGAGCGCCTATTCTACTCTGCCCGCGTCCTTGCAGCCTACGGTCGTCCCGTAAGTGCCGAGGCTGATGCTGCTCTGCTTTTCCGGGGGCACGAGCGCCTGGATCGTGCCGGCGGCGAAGCAATAATAGCGCGCCGCGAGCAGCGTGCGGTCCAGCGTCGAGCGGAAGCGCGCCGAGCGCGAG
Source organism: uncultured Alphaproteobacteria bacterium (assembly GCA_963791255.1). Lineage (GTDB taxonomy): Bacteria > Pseudomonadota > Alphaproteobacteria > Rhizobiales > Methyloligellaceae > Methyloceanibacter. The sequence continues at coordinate 363,766 of CAWBSA010000009.1, forward strand.
ATCATGTCCATCTGTGCCCGCGCCGCGTTGGCGAGCGCGCGGGCGTTCTGCACGGCGATCGCCGGCGTCGCGGCATCGACGGCGCCGAGAGCCGCGTCGATCCCAGCATTGGTCAGGCTCTTGAGCACGAGGCAGCTGCCGCCGGCCAGATAATCCTTGTAGCCGTCGGAGTTGGCGATCGGCGCGAGCAGGCTGTTCTGCGCCTCGATCACGCGGTCGGCCATTCCCTGCGTCGCGTTGGAATCGCCAGCCGCCGGCGCGACGCTCAACAGCGTCACCATCTCGTCGCTGTAGGCGAGCCAAGCCTCGGGCGCGATCTCGCTCGGCGCGGCGCCAGACGCGAACATGACGATGTCGCAGGCTTGCAGGTTCTTGAACGCCAGCGCCTGGCCCGAGCACGCGACGACGCCCAAGGCAGCGACAGCGATGCGGAGCGCGCTCAATCCAACTCTTCGCGGAGCCGCGTCAGCAGCGCCGAGCGCTGCGTCTGCGGCTTCATCGTGTAGCGGTAATAGCCGACCATGTCCTTCATGCGCTGCACTTGGAGCGGCGTGAACTGCTTCATGCAGGCATCGTCGGAATAGTCCATGTAGTTCTCGACCGGGTTCGAGCCGGGTCTCGTGCTCGCACGACGGATTTCTGCCCCAGCGGGCATCCCGCCGCCGAGTTGGCCTCGTAGGCGGTATCGGTGATCTCGTCGCCCGGATCGTTGCAGCCGTTCTCGAAGGTGTGGAACAGTCCGGCCCAATGGCCGATCTCGTGCACGGCGGTCATGCCGAGATTGTAGGGCGATCGCTGGCTCGATTCGGGCAGCGACATCTGGTTGATGACGACCCCGTCCATCACCGGATAGGCCCCCAGATACCAGGGGAAGGTCGCCCAGCCGAGCAGCCCGTCGGGCAGGTCGGCCGTGTAGAAATTGAGCGAGCCGGGAGTGTCGCGCCCGAGCTCGGCCTTCATGGTCGCTTCCTCCGGCGTCGAGATGCCGACCTTGTACCATTTCGCGTTCTCGGTGCGGTCGATGCCGGCGGTCTGGAACTCGAGCAGCACCGGCGCATAGACTTGGTTGAGCAGGGCGATCTGCGCCTGGAGCTGCCGGTCCGGCAGATTGCCGCTCGCCCCGTCATGGATGACGTGGAAGTGGACCGGGATCACCGTCTTGGTGTTGAAATCGATGTTGTTGCTGCGGAGCGCCGAGCGCACGCGCTGGGTCCGCCTGATGTCGTAGAGGGTCGGCAGCGGCGTGCCGCAGCGCCGTCCACTCGAGAAGAACGCCGAGCGGTTCGCGTATTGCGTGCCACCGACATCGATCGGTCCGCTGTCGCCACCGGGCGCATCTTCGGCGAACGCGCCGACCTTTGCCACGGTGCTCGCCAGGCCCGCGCAGATTGCGCATGTCACGAACTCGCGCCGGTTCATTGCCGTCCTTTCCTATTCGTGGGGGATGGAAGTGTCGCGGCCGCCGGAACCGGGCGGCAAGGCTTTGGGCTGGCGCTTGAGGTCATCTTCGGCCGGTCACGCGGATACGATTGCCGCAAGCCTAGCGAAAAACCGCGAAAGCGTCACGTTAAAGGGAGGCAAGAATACCTCTCCCCGGCGGCGAGAGGTCGGCAGCCAAGCCTTGGCTTCGCTGCGGGCGAGGGCCAGCTGCTAGTGGCGGACGAGGGGCCAGCCCTGAAGGTTTGGTCGGAGCGCCGCGACCGGGGTCTCCGGCGAAGACTGATAGGCGCCCGAGGGCTTGGGTGTCGCCGGGCCGAGTAGACGGCGTTCCGGCACTGCGGCGGAGGCGGCCCACAGCGCCTCGAAGGCGAGCCGCCCATGCATGACCCTGACCGAGGCGCCCTCGTCGAACAGAGCGAGCGCGTTCCGCTTGTCGGCGTCGCGCCGCATCGGGTCGCCCGACCAGCACATCATCTCGCCGTAGGTCACTTGCTCATGCGCATCGAGCAGGCGGGGATTGCGCGCCCAGCGAATCAATTCGCCGGAATGCTCGCGCGGCGCCAATTCGGAGAGGCTCGCGAACAGCTCGCGGAGATCCTCGGCGGGCTCGAGCCTGGCGAGAATCGCCTTGGCGCCGATCGAGGCGCCGATCAGCTCGTCCTTCATGGCGACCAGCGCCTTGGCGGGGCATGAGCTCGCCGAGCGCAAGATCAGGGTTAACGTTGCCTGCGCCTTGCCGGCGTCCCGCATGCGCGCGACGAATCGCGACACCATCTCGCTATGCCGATCGAGGTCGGCCTGCTTGAAATCCCTCGAACTTCCCGAACCGACCACAACGCGCATTCTGTCCCCTCGTCTCGTGGAAGTGGCTGCCGGGCAGACGCTATGGCGCTTGGCCGTGGCTTGCCATGAATAGCAAGAACAGGGTTAAGGAAGGCTTGATCGCGGGCCTTTTGAGATACGCCAAACGCTAAGACCTCTGCCGGTGGATGGCCGATTTCCGGCCTCGGCATCCCTGGTTGAGCCCGGGCCAGACCCCCGTCCGACAAACCCCGGGCGCTCATGCCCTGAATCCGAACGTCCGGGCTGCGACTCGGTTCACGCGCCTGTCAAAATTTTTCGCGGGTTGGCCTCGCGAAAGCGGCTCTCAACCAAATTGCGGCAAAAAGATATATTCGTCCGAGACCGGACAATCCGGGTGCCGGGCGAGGGAGGGGGCGCGCATGGTGGCATGGCTTGTATTGATCGGGATCGTGCTGGTCCCGACTGCTGGCTTCCTGCTGTGGAGCTGGCGAAGCTCCCGCAACGACATGGTCCTGATGCGGGCGACCGAGACGACCCGCGCTGCCGACGTCGCCAAGCTCCCCAGCGGAAGCCTGGTCGAGGTCAAGGGCAAGCTCCGCTGCGCCGCTCCGTTGACCGGGGAGCTTTCGAAGAGCCCATGCGCTCATTTCGTAGCCACCGTCGAGCGCGACTACGAGGTCTGGGAACATGACGCGAAACATCAGACCTCGTACCGCGCGCGGAAGACCGAAATCGTGCAGTCGAACACGCTCTTTGCGCCCTTCGAGATCGAGGACGACAGCGGCAGGGCCGCCGTCTCACCCGCTGACGCGATCATCGAAGGGATCGAATCGGTCGCCCGCCAACATGTCGAAGACGGCAACGAGAGCGTGATGCAGGCCGCGCTCGGGGGCGGCAGCGATACCGACCGGACGCTTGGCTTCCGCTACAAAGAAATGCACCTGCCGCTCGACGTCGAGGTTTACGTGCTCGGTGTCGTCGGCGAGGACCGCTGCATCGGAGCTCCTCCAGCCGGAGCCAAGGGGCAGCGCTTCCTCATCAGCGTCAACTCGGAGGAGGCGCGCGCGGCGGAGCTCGGCGACAAGAGCAGATGGATGCTCGGGCTTGGCATTGCCTGTCTGATCGGCGCCGTCGCCTGTCTCGGATCGGCCTATTGGTTGGCGCGTATGGGCTTAAGCCTGGAGGGTCCGCGAGAGATTCTGCAAAACGATACCTGGTGGTAGCGCCCCGCCGATGTCCCGCTCGCGTGCGGCGCGGTACCGCATGTGCCAGTCCGGATGTTTCCCCAATCGCGCGCTAGGCCAATCCCGGAATTTGGGGATTGAAGGTCCAGACCCATGCGTCTCTGCGCTGCGCTTCTCGTCCTGCTCGCCTCGGTCAGTGCGTCCGAGGCCGCGCCCAACGTCGTCGTCATCATGACCGACGACCAGGAGGACACCGGCTCCATGGCCTATATGCCGAAGCTGCACGCCCTTGTCGCCGAGCAGGGCGTGACCTTCACCAACAGCTTCGTCAATCTGCCGCTTTGCGCGCCGAGCCGCGCCTCGTTCTTTACCGGGCAGAGCGCGCACAACACCGGCATCAAGGCCAATAACCCGAAGGACAGCGGCGGCTGGGACGCGTTCAAGGCCAAGGAGGACAATGCGCTCCCGGTGTGGCTCGACAAGGCTGGCTACAAGACGGCGCTAATCGGCAAATATCTCAATCGCTACGGCCAGGAGAGCAAATGGGGCGCGCTGCTGGCCTGGGCTGGCAACTATCTCGACATCGCCTTGAAGGGACCGAGCATCGGCAATCCCGCCGATTGGGTGCCGGCTGGCTGGGACCTCTGGTACGCGTTCACGGGCTCGCGCGCCCGCTACTACGACTACGAGGTCAACGAGAACGGCACGATCCTGAGCTTCGGCCATCGCCCGGTCGATTACTCGACCGACGTTCTGAAGGAGCGTGCCGTGCGCTTCATCGCCGATGAGGCCAGCAAGCCCGAGCCGTTCTTCCTCTATATCGCCCCCAAGGCGGCGCACTCCCAAGGCAAGCGCGCGATACCGGCGCCCCAATATGCCGACGCCTTCAAGGATGTTGGGCTCCCTTTCAAGTCGTCGTTCAACGAGGAGCATATTGCGCGCAAGGCGCTGAAGGCCCCGCTCATTCACGGTGAGACCAAGCAGGAGCTGATCAAGAGCTACCGCGCCGAGCTTCAGTCGCTGCAATCGGTCGACGATCTGGTCGAGGCGGTGGTCGAGGCCTTGAAGCAGGCGGGCAAGCTCGACGACACGGTGATCATCTACACCTCCGACAACGGCTTCCTGTTCGGCGAGCACCGGCTGATCGGCAAGTCGGCGGCTTACGAGGAATCGCTCAAGGTGCCGCTCGTCATGCGCGGTCCCGGCATCCCGAAGAACGAGACGCGCGATGGGCTCGTCAACAATCTCGATGTGGTCGCGACCATTGCCGAGATCGCGGGTGCCGCGCCCGGTTATGCGCTCGACGGCAAGTCGCTCACCCCACTCCTCGCCGATGTGCATGCGCCGTGGCGGAGCGCAATCGGGTTCGAAAGCCCGATCAACCGCTTCCAGACGCCGAACAATCGCTTCACCGGCGTGCGCACCACGACCCGCAAATACGTGAAATATGCGAGCGGCTTCGAGGAGCTGTTCGACCTGCAAGCCGATCCGCAAGAGCTTCATAATGCGGCGGACGAGGGAGCCTATGCGGCCGACCTCACCACGCTCCGAAGCCTTAACGACGCGCTCAAGGACTGCTCCGGCCAGAGCTGCTTCGTGCCTTAGTCTAGGCGCGGCCCTCCTGCCGCCGCTAACGAGACGGTTGGTGTTGGCGCGAAGCAGGCATAAATAGACGTGTCATGACCGAACCTCTCACCAAAGAACGCATCCTTGAGGCGCTGAAGCGCGTCAAGGGCCCGGACCTTCGCGACGACATCGTCTCTCTCGGCCTCGTCTCGGAGGTCGTGATCCACAAGGGCAAGGTCTATTTCGCCATCTCCGTAGACCCGGCGCGGGCCGGCGAGCTCGAAGCCTTGCGCGCGGCGGCAGAGAAGGCCGTGTCCACGGTGCCGGGGGTCGAGGGCGTGGCCGTCACGCTGACTGCCGACCGCTCGCCGGGGGCTCAGCGGACAGGCAGCAACGGCAACGGCCATGGCGCCGCCGCTCCCCCACCGGCCGGCCGCGCGGCCGCGTCGTCACCGTCGTTCACTAGCCCGGGCGCTGCGCGCGATGCGCGGCATCGCCCCGGCGGCTTGCCGGGCGTCGCCAATATCATCGCCGTCGCCTCCGGCAAAGGCGGCGTCGGCAAATCGACCACCGCCGTCAACTTGGCGTTGGGGCTGAAAGAGCTGGGGCTGCGAGTTGGCCTGCTCGACGCCGACATTTACGGCCCGTCGATGCCGCGCCTGCTCGGGCTCAAGGGCCAACCGCAACAGCTTTCCGGCAACAAGCTCGAGCCGATGCAGGCTTACGGCTTGAAGGTCATGTCGATGGGCTTCCTCGTCGATGAGGAGACGCCGATGATCTGGCGCGGGCCGATGGTCATGTCGGCGCTGTCGCAGATGCTGAAGGATGTCGCCTGGGGCGAGCTCGACGTGCTCGTGGTCGACATGCCGCCCGGCACCGGCGACGCGCAGCTCACCATGGCGCAGCAGGTCCCGCTCGCCGGTGCGGTCATCGTCTCGACGCCGCAGGATCTCGCGCTGATCGATGCGCGCAAGGGCCTCGCCATGTTCCGCAAGGTGAACGTGCCGGTGCTCGGCATCGTCGAGAACATGAGCACCTTCGTCTGCCCGCATTGCGGGGAGCGCTCGGACATATTCGGTCATGGCGGCGCGCGCGCCGACGCGGTGAGGCTCGGGGTTCCCTTCTTGGGCGAGGTGCCGCTGACGCTCGCCATCCGCGAGACATCCGACGCCGGGCGGCCGGTGATGGCGACCGATCCGACCTCACCGCCGGCGCAGGCCTATCGCGAGATCGCCGGCAGGGTTCTCGCCGAGTTGCAGCGCGAAAAGGGCTCCGCGCGCGCTGCGCCCCAAATTGTGATGGAAAACTAAAGGCTTGTTCAAAGGCAGCCGACTCAGCTAACTCGGTTCAGGCGTAGCGAGTGCCCAACGCAACCTTCGCTATAAGCCGCCGTGATCAGGCCCGATCGAGCAAAATTACCGGTCTTCGCGATTGGCGCTGGCGTCGTCCACGCCATCGGCATCGCCATCCTTTTGCCGCTCCTGATCACCCTGCCGGGAACCGGCGACAACCCGCAAAGGCCGGTCAATATCGAGGTCGATGTCAGCGCAAAGGCCCCGCCGCGGCCGGTCGTGCCCGACGTCGCCTCGATGCATCCCGCCGCCGACGATGCCACCTCTGCGCTTCCTGCCGCCGGCGGCAGCCCGCTCGCCGATGTCAGCCCCGATGCCTCCCCCGATGACGCCTTGCAGGCGGCGCCGCTGAGCGACAAGCCGGCCGCTTCCGCCGCGCCGGCAAAGAAGGTGAAGCCCAAGGTCGAAGCGAAGAGCTTCAAGCCTGCCGCCAAGACCGCACGCGCGTCTCAGCCGAAGAAGTCGATTCTGGCGCGGGGGAAGCCGGGAAAGCCGCTGTTCAAGGGAACCGGCGCCCGCGCCAGCGTGAAGACCCCGGCACAAGGCTCGTGGACGTCGCTGCTCAATGCGTCGCCGTCGGCCGCCGATGCCCGCTAGAGGACGGTGATCAGGCGGCGCTGCTGCGCGAGGTGATCGAGGTGACCTTGTCCTGGTGCGACTTGCTCTGCTGCTCGGCGGCGCCGGGATAGCCGTACAGGAAGCCTTGCACTTGCGGGCAGCCGAACTCGCGCAGCATCGCCGCTTGCTCTTCGGTCTCCACACCTTCGGCGGTGATCGTCACGTCGAGCGACCTGCCGAGCGCTATGATGGTCTTGACGATCGCCCGCATCGCGGGATCGCGCGTCATGTTGCGGATGAACTGACGGTCGATCTTGATCTTGGAGAACGGGAAGCGGGCGAGATAGCTCAGGCTCGAATAGCCGGTGCCGAAATCGTCCATGGCGATGGCGACGCCGAGATCGCGCAACCGGTTGAGCTTGCCGAGCACCTCCTCGGTGTCGTTGATGAGCAGGCTCTCGGTGATCTCGAGCTCGAGCCGCGCCGGATTTAGCCCGGTCTCCCTCAGCACCTCGGCGACCGTCTCGGCAATATCGCCGTCGCGGAACTGCGCCGGCGACAGGTTGACTGCGACCGTCAAAGGCTCCGACCACGTCATGGCATCGTTGCAAGCGCGCCTGAGCACCCATTCGCCGATCGGCACGATCAGCCCGGTATCCTCGGCGACCGAGATGAAATGCCCGGGAGCGATCTTGCCGTGCACCGGGTGGTGCCAGCGGATCAGCGCCTCAGAGCCGCATTGCCGCTCGGTGAGGAGATCGTATTGCGGCTGGTAGACGACGTCGAACTCGTCGCGGCCGAGCGCCAAGCGAAGCTCATGCTCGACGGTGCGGCGGCGTTGCAGCGCCTTGTCCATGCTTGGCTCGAAGAAGCACATGCGCTGTCCGCCGTCGCCCTTGGCGCGCGTGAGCGCGATGGCAGCATGGCGCAGCACGGTCGATGCCTTGTCGCCGTCGGCAGGGGCAAGCGCGATGCCGACGCTGGTGGTGCACAGCACCTCCTTGTCGCCGACCTGAAACGGCCGGCGCAAGGCCTCGACCAGACGGTTCATGAAGGCCATCACGTCGCCGAGATTGGTGATGTCGACCAGGGCGATGGCGAATTCGTCGGCGCTCAGCCGCGCCAGCAGGTCGCCTTCGCGCAAGCTCGTTTTGATGCGCGCAGCGATCTCGCGCAGCACCTGGTCGCCGCCGCCGGGCTCGGCCGAGTCGTTGATTTCCTTGAACTTGTCGATGTTGAGACAGAGCACGGCGATATGCGTGTGATCGCGGTTCATGCGCACGATGGCTTCAGCGAGGCCGTCGCCGAATGCCTTGCGGTTGGCGAGCCCGGTCAGCGCATCGTGACTCTCGAGGTAGCGCACTTGCTCCTCGGCCTGGCGTCGCTCCTGGCTGCGCATCCAGGCGAAGGCGAGCGGCGTGGCGATGCCGACGCCGAGCAGCAGTAGCGTGATCGCGGCGATGACGCCGAAATAGTCGGACAGAACGCTCGCCTGGTCGGTCTGGTTGAGGTAGACGACGAGCGTTCCGTTGGGGACGCCGTTCAGCTGGAGCGGCAGGGTGAGCACGGCGAAGTTGGTCGGCGCGCCGCCTTCGCCCGCGCTCTGGTACAAGGCGATCTCCGGCGTCTCGGGCGTCGGGCCCGCCACGGCGGCGCTCGACAGGTTCAGTCCGGACATCCCGCTGGTAAATTTCAGGCGATCGCTCTCATCGTAGAGCTCGAAGCGGAGCACGCGGTGAGCGTAGCCGGCACGTTCGATGATGTTGGCGAGTTGCGGCGCAAGCCCCGGGCGCGCGAGAGCATCGAACACGGCGTCCGGCTCTTGCAGCATTTGTGCGCGGATGCGGTCGGCGGCGACCCCGGCCTCGCGCCTGAGCTCGAGCTGGCTCACGCGCGCGGGCGCAACCAAGGCGGTGACCGCGATCAACGCGCAGAGCAGCGCCAATCCGGTCCAGTGCCACTGATTTTTGAGCGAACCCAAAGCCAACATCGATTTTTGCCGTTGCCTCCCGAGGACCCGCCGAGTCCCCGATTAACGCGGCAATTTATCGATCGATGGGTTAAAAACGCCGTAAGCAAAGAGCTTAACGAGGGCTGACGGGGCGGTTTGTCCGCCGGCTGAATGCTTTATCTGGGCCCAAAGAGGGCCTCCGCGCGTAACGATCGGTTAACCGCGTTGCGAAGCTTCACCCGCCCGTCATCGACATATGGCGGCCGATCGACGGCTTCTGTCCGCGCTCGATCACGAAGTCATGCCCCTTGGGCTTGCGCGCGATCGCCGCGCCGATTGCCGCGTGCAGCAGATCGTCGCTGGTGCTTGCCCGGAGCGGCGCGCGAAGATCCGCCGCATCCTCCTGGCCGAGGCACATGAACAGCGTGCCGGTGCAGGTGACCCGCACCCGATTGCACGACTCGCAGAAATTATGGGTCATCGGCGTGATGAAGCCGAGCCTGCCGCCGGTCTCGCGCACCCGGGCGTAGCGCGCCGGGCCGCCCGAGCGGTAGTCGATATCTTCGAGCGTGAAGCGCTGGTTCAGGCGCGCGCGGACGAGCGACAGCGGCAGATACTGCGCGGTCCGGTCGCCGTCGATGTCGCCCATTGGCATGGTCTCGATCAGCGTGAGGTCGAAGCCGCGGCCGTGGCTCCAGCCGATCAGATCGACGATCTCGTCCTCGTTCACGTCGCGAAGCGCCACGGTGTTGATCTTGATCTTGAGCCCGGCGCGGTCGGCGGCGTCGATGCCTCCCATCACCTGGCCGAAATCGCCGAAGCGGGTGATGGCGCGGAACTTGGCCGCGTCGAGCGTGTCGAGCGACACGTTGAGCCGGACGATGCCGCAATCGGCGAGCGCTTGCGCATAACGCGCAAGCTGGCTGCCATTGGTGGTGAGCGTCAGCTCGTCGAGCCCGTTGCCGAGGTGGCGCGACAGAGCCTCGATCAGCCACATGATGTTGCGGCGGACGAGCGGCTCCCCGCCGGTCAGCCTGAGTTTACGCACGCCCCGCGCGACGAAGGCGCTTCCCAGCCGGTCGATCTCCTCGAGGCTGAGCAGCTCCTGCCGGGGCAGGAAGGTCATGGTGTCAGACATGCAATAGACGCAGCGGAAGTCGCACCGGTCGGTGACCGAGATGCGCAAATAGCTGATGCTCCGGCCGAACCGATCGATCAGCCTGTCTGCTCCGCTAGCCATTTTGCTCGTCGTCTCCTTCCCGTGCCGGCGTCTTTGTCTTGCGCCGATAGGCCTTGGCGCTCTTGACCACGCGCTTGCGGTAGATCGGGCTCCCAAGTGCCGCGGCGGCGGCGCTCCGGCGCTTGACCGGGTTCTTAGCCGTCACCTTGCGACCGGTTTGCCGCTTCGCCACCTTCCGACCCTTAGCACCGAGCGCTTTCGTCGTTAATATAGGTGTTCCCGGCTTTCCATATCATGGTTGGCGCGAGCGAAAAGGGCGTGGCGCAAGGAGTACCCGCGAAATGGACGAGCAACGCTTCAACATGTCGATGCGGAAATATCTGAAGGAGGTGGGCGTCACCTCGCAACAGGCCATCGAGAAGGTGGTGCGCGACGAGGGCCTGGAAGGCAAGGGCAAGCTCAAGATGAAGGTGGTCCTGACCGCCAAGGGCACCGGCCTCAATCATGTCGTCGAAGGCGAGATCGACCTTGGCTGAGAACCATAGGTTGCACCCGGCCAAGGCCGAGCCGTGGCCGACCGAGCTCAAGCTCAGCAAGGACCGCCGCCTGCTGACCGTCGCTTTCGACGATGGGGTGCGTGTCGAGCTGCCGGCTGAGTTCCTGCGCGTGCTGTCGCCGAGCGCCGAGGTGCAGGGCCATTCGCCGGAGCAGCGCGTCACCGTCGCCGGCAAGAAGAATGTCGGCATCGTTAGGCTCGAGCCGGTCGGCAATTACGCCGTCCGCATTGTGTTCGACGACACCCACGATACCGGCCTCTATGTCTGGGCCTATCTGCGCGAGCTCGGCGAGCACAAGGAAGCGCGCTGGCAGGACTATCTCCAGGACCTCGCCGCCAAGAAGCTCGCCCGCTAGAGCATGATCCGGAAAAGTGGGAACCGGTTTTCCGAAAAGACCATGCTCAAAACGAAAAGCTAGAGCGCTGTCGTGATTCAATCGCAGTCGATAGCGCTCTAGCCCTTCGCCTCCTTGGCGAGCAGGGCGCGCTTGCGCTCGATGCCGCCACGATAGCCGGTCAGCGAGCCGTCCGATCCGATCACGCGGTGGCAGGGGATTGCCACCGAGATCTTGTTGGACCCGCAGGCGCGTGCCACCGCGCGGGTCGATTGGGGCGCACCGATCGCCTTGGCAATCTCCGCGTAGCTTGCCGTGGAGCCCACGGGTATTTGCCGGAGCGCGTTCCACACGCGGTGCTGAAAGGCCGTTCCGCGAATGTCCAGAGGAAGATCGAACCCGATCGTTGGATCTTCGACAAAGGCGACGACTGTCGAGGTGAGCTGCTCGAAGGCTGGGTCGCCGGCGACGAGCCGCGCGTTCGGGAACCACGTTCTGAGGTCGCGCGCAAGACCGTCCGGGTCGTCGCCGAAGAAGATTGCGCACACGCCCTGGTCGCTCGATGCCACCAGCACCAAGCCGAGCGAGCTTTCGCCAACCGCGAACTTGATCTCGGCATTGGCGCCACCGGAGCGGAACTGGCTCGGAGTCATTCCAAGCGTCTCCGAGGAGGTGGCGTAGAAGTGGCCATTGGAGCTGTAGCCGGCGTCATAGATCGCCTCGGTTACCGATTGGGGCTTCGCCAGGGCCGCGCGCACCCGCTTGTTGCGGTGGGCGATGGCATAGGCCTTGGGCGTGACGCCGAGTACCGACTTGAAGATGCGGTGGAAATGATAGGGACTCAAGCCGACTTGCCGCGCGAGCTCGTCGAGCTTCGGCGCGTCCTCCGCCGCCTCGATCAGCCGGCAGGCACCGGCCACCATGCTCGCATGCGCTTCGGCGAGCGAGGGCGCATTCGGCTTGCAGCGCTTGCATGGGCGAAAGCCCACCGCCTCGGCGTCCTCGGCGGTGTGGTGGAAGCGGACATGGACGCGCTTGGGGCGCCGCGCGGCGCAGGACGGCCGGCAATAGATGCCGGTGGTCTCGACCGAATAATAGAAATGACCGTCGAACGCCGCGTCGCGCGCGAGCACCGCCCCCCAGCGCGCATCGTCGAGCATAGGTGCCGCCGAGGGCGGCAGGCTGAGCGCATCCTGCGTATGGCGCATGGTCTTGGTCCTTGAACGATCGCTTGCGTTGGCTGAACGCTTACGCCGCCGGCACGGGCCGCGCACTCCGATCCTTGCGGTCAAACTCGAAAACCAGTCGGTCGCCTCCTCGCCATGGCGGCGATCACATTCGCTAGAGGGATGGGAGTTGGGCTCGGCTACGTCGTGGCGAAGAAGTCGGGACCCGAGCCGACCAGCAGCGGATCGGACGACTGAGCGATCCGGTCGCGCTTCCGTCAGTCTCCCCCAGTCAGGCGATTATAGCAGGACGATTACGGGCCATCCCACCCGTCATGGATGCGTCACGGAGGCAGCGGAAGAATGTCGCAAAAGCGTGATAATCCAAGCGCAATCATGTACGACAGAATAGCTGTCGATTCGACGAAGCTGCGGGGAGAAGCGCTTGAGCGATCAGGCAGAACACGGCGTCCCGGCGCTGCCGAAGGGTGTTATCGGCCGGGTCGTCAACGCCGTCATACGTGGCTTTCGCGAGCTCTACACACGGCTTTGGACCTCGCTCTGGCAGATCGTCGCCGTCGGCGTCATCATGGTGTCCTTGGTGCTGATCGCCGGCCTCTCCAAGGCCTTCGCCCTGATCGCCTTCACCAGCTTCGTCGCCTCAGTGCTGTTGCTGCCGCGTCATGACGCCGAGCCAGCGCAAGAGCCCGACGCCAAGCGCCCGGCGTCATCAGGGCGGACCGCCGCCGCCATGAACGTCATGGCCGAGGCGCTGCCCGATCCCGTGATCCTGCTCGACCAGGCGGGGCAGGTGCTGTTCTGCAATGCGCCGGCGCGCGGCCTGTTCGCCTCCTTGCGCCATGGGAGCCACATCTCCTCGGTGATCCGCACGCCGGAATTCCTCGACGCGGTGAGCATAGCGCCCGAGCGCGGCCGCGCCGTTACCGTCACCTATGCCGAGCGCGTGCCGGTCGGCCGCCGCATGGCGGCCACGGTCGCGCCGCTCAGCCGCGGCACCGACCGCGCCGGCAACATCCTCGTCCTGTTGCGCGACCTGACCGAGGTCGAGCGCATCAACCAGATGCGCGCCGACTTCATCGCCAATGCGAGCCACGAGCTCCGCACCCCGCTCGCCTCGCTGCGCGGGTTCATCGAGACCCTGCAAAGCTCGGCGAAGCAGGATCCCGGCGCGCGCGAGCGCTTCCTGCCGATCATGGCCGAGCAGGCCTCGCGCATGACGCGGCTGATCGACGCTCTGCTGTCGTTGAGCCGCGTCGAGATGAACGCCCACGTGCCGCCGTCGGACCTCGTCGATCTGAACGACGTCATCGATCATGCCAAGGACACGCTCGATCCTCTCGCTCGCGAGATGGGCTTCCGCCTCGACGTCGTCCGCTTCCCGCGGCCTGCGGTGGTGCGCGGCGACCGCGACGAGCTGGTGCAGGTGCTCCAGAACCTGGTGCAGAACGCCTTCAAATATGGCGACCGGGGCGGCCAGGTGCGTATCGAGGCGAAGCATATCCCCTCGCTCGGCCGCCAGGCCGGCCGCTACGCCATCGCCGTGATCGACAAGGGGCCGGGCATCCTGCCCGAGCATCTGCCCCGCCTGACCGAGCGCTTCTACCGGGTCGACGTCGCCTCGAGCCGCGAGAAGGGCGGTACCGGTCTCGGCCTCGCCATCGTCAAGCACATCTTGAATCGGCATAAGGGCGAGCTCGCCATCGCCTCCACCCCGGGCAAGGGCTCGACCTTCACGGTGATGCTGAGCGAGGCCAAGAACGCGGTCCCCGACCGGGGCGCCGCCGCCGGCTAGGCGCCCCAAGGCGAGGCAGGGCGAGAAGTCGAGACTTTCCACAGCCCATTGCCGTGCACTTCCGCCACTTCCGGCGCTGTCACCCAACTGTCATCTAACTGACATAGTAGCTTTATTACGCGGCGCTATCGCTCGCGCCAACGATAGGGGAGGGGTCCTCCATCGCGGGGTCCGTTTGGTACGGACCGCTAGTCTCCACCCTCAAGGGAGAGCGAATATGAGGTTCATGTCTTATGCGGCGGCTGCGGCGATTGCCGCGGTGTTCACCGTCAACACGGCGGTTGCCGCCGATATCTCAGGGGCAGGCGCGACCTTCCCCTATCCGATTTATGCCAAGTGGGCCGATGCCTACAAGAAAGAGACCGGGATCGGCCTGAACTATCAGTCGATCGGCTCCGGCGGCGGCATCAAGCAGATCGAGGCCAAGACGGTCACGTTCGGCGCCACCGACAAGCCGCTCGCCGAGAAGGATCTCACCGACAACGGTCTGGTGCAGTTCCCGATGGTGATGGGCGGCATCGTTCCGGTCATCAATGTCGAGGGCGTGGCCCCCGGCGAGCTCGTGCTCGACGGTCCGACGCTCGCCAAGATCTTCCTCGGCACGATCACCAAGTGGGATGATGAGGCGATCAAGAAGCTCAATCCGAAGGCCAAGCTGCCCTCAAGCGCCATCGCCGTCGTGCACCGCTCCGACGGATCGGGCACCACCTTCAACTTCACCAATTACCTGAACAAGGTAAGCCCCGAGTGGAAAGACAAGGTCGGCTCTGACGCTTCGGTCGAATGGCCGGTCGGCATCGGCGCCAAGGGCAACGAGGGCGTGGCCAACAACGTGGCCCAGACCAAGGGCTCGATCGGCTATGTCGAGTATGCCTATGCCAAGCAGAACAAGATGACCCATACCAGCATGGTCAACAAGGACGGCAAGACAGTCGCTCCCGAGCTCAAGTCGTTCACGGCCGCTGCCGCCAGCGCCGATTGGAAGTCGGTGCCCGGCTTCGGCGTGATCTTGACCGACCAGGCCGGCGCTGAGTCCTGGCCGCTGACCGCCGCTACCTTCATCCTGATGCAGCAAGTGCCGGTCAGTGCCGAGGATTCGACCATCGCGCTCAAGTTCTTCGACTGGGCCTATAGCAAGGGCGACAAGATGGCCGAAGAGCTCGACTACATCCCCATGCCCGACGCCGTCGTCGAGCTCGTGCATGCGGCGTGGAAGAACATCAAGGACACGGCTGGCAAGCCTGTCTTCGCGATGAACTAGAGTTTGCGTTTGTTGACGGGGATAGGGCGGCACGAGGCCGTCCTATCCTCGACTTTCCAGGAAGCTGACTGCGCTTGAGAGTGGGATCATTAAGATGATGGACGCGACCGTCGCCGAGAGAAATCTCGCTTTCGTCCATCAAGACGCGGCACGCGCCAAGACCTTGCGCCGGTTCGCCATTGGCGACCGCGCCTTCAAGGCGATCACCCAGTTCTCGGCGATCACCGTGCTCGTGCTGCTGGCCGGCGTCATGCTGGCGCTTGTCCATGGCTCGCTTCCCGCATGGCGCGCCTTCGGCTTTGAATTCTTCACCTCGCAGAGCTGGAATCCGGTCACCGAGAAGTTCGGCGCGCTGCCGGCCATCTACGGCACGCTGCTGACATCCTTCATCGCCATGCTGATCGGCGTTCCCGTCAGCCTCGGCATCGCCATTTTCCTCACCGAGATCTGCCCGCAGAGCCTGCGCCGCACCATCGGCATCGCCATCGAGTTGCTCGCCGGCATCCCGAGCATCATCTACGGCATCTGGGGCCTGTTCGTGTTCGCGCCGTGGTTCCAGGTTCACGTGCAGCCGTTCCTGATCGATACCTTCGCCGAGATACCCATTCTCAACCAGCTGTTCGCCGGTCCGCCTTATGGCATCGGCATGCTGACCGCGGGTCTCATCCTCGCCATCATGGTGCTGCCGTTCATCACCTCGATCACCCGCGAGGTGTTCGAGACCGTACCGCCGGTCCTGAAGGAGGCCGCCTACGGTATCGGCTGCACCCGCTGGGAGGTCATGCGCCGCGTGGTCATCCCCTATACCAGGGTCGGCATCATCGGCGGTGTCATGCTCGGCTTGGGACGCGCGCTCGGCGAGACCATGGCGGTGACATTCGTCATCGGCAACGCCCACCACATCATGCCGTCGATTCTCGCGCCCGGCACCACCATCTCGGCGTCGATCGCCAACGAGTTCACCGAGGCGACCGGCGATCTCTACACCGCGTCCTTGATCGCGCTTGGCCTCATCCTGTTCTTGATCACCTTCATCGTGCTTGCCTGCGCCAGGTTCATGCTGATGCGCATCGAGCGGAAAGCGGGGAAGTAGCATGGCAAGCATGACCAAGACCCCCCGCTTTTATCGCCGGCGCTTCGGCGATCGCATGGCGACGGCGCTGTCGGTCGGCGCCGCTGTCTTTGGCCTGACTTGGCTGGTGCTGATCCTGATCGTTCTGGTGGTGAAGGGCGTGGGCGGCCTCTCGCTTGCGGTGTTCACCGAGATGACACCGCCTCCGGGCAGCGCCGGCGGCCTGCTCAACGCCATCGTCGGCAGCCTGATCCTGACCGTGCTCGCGGTCATCTTCGGCACGCCGCTCGGCATGCTGGCCGGAACCTACATGGCGGAATACGGGCGCTATTCCAAGCTCACGATGGTGGTCCGGTTCATCAACGATATTCTGCTCAGCGCGCCCTCGATCGTCATCGGCCTGTTCGTCTACGAGATGATGGTCGTCCAGATGGGGCATTTCTCCGGCTGGGCCGGCGCCGTGGCGCTCGCCATCATCGTCATCCCGGTCGTGGTGCGGACCACCGAGGACATGCTGCTGCTCGTTCCCAACACGCTGCGCGAGGCCTCATCCGCGCTCGGGCTGCCGCGATGGCTGGTGATCCGGCATGTCGCCTATCGGGCGGCGCGCGCCGGCATCATCACCGGCGTGCTGCTCGCCATTGCCCGCATCACCGGCGAGACGGCCCCGCTGCTGTTCACCGCCCTCAACAACCAGTTCTTCAGCTGGAACTTCAATGCGCCGATGGCGAGCCTGCCGGTCGTCATCTTCCAGTTTGCCCTGAGCCCCTATCAGGACTGGCAGCAGCTCGCCTGGACCGGCGCGCTGCTTATCACGGTCACGGTGCTGGGCTTGAGCATCTTGGCGCGGTCCCTGTCTTCCAAGAAGGTGCAGATATGAGTCTCGCAATTCAGACTGAGTTGAAAGAACCTTCGACCGTTCCGGACGAGACCGCTCGTCTTGAGCAGAAGGTGTCGGTGAGGCGGTTGAACTTCTTTTACGGGGCGTACCGCGCGTTGGCCGACGTCAACGTCGATCTTTACAAGAACAAGGTGACCGCGTTTATCGGTCCCTCGGGCTGCGGCAAGTCCACGCTGCTGCGCATCCTGAACCGCATCTACGACCTCTACCCCAGTCAGCGGGCCGACGGCGAGGTGATGCTCGACGGCCAGAACATCCTCAGCCCGAAGCAGGATCTGAACCTGCTCCGCGCCAAGGTCGGCATGGTGTTCCAGAAGCCGACGCCGTTCCCGATGACCATCTACGACAACATCGCCTTCGGTGTGCGCCTCTACGATCAGCTGCCGAAATCCGAACTCGATGCCCGCGTCGAGGACGCGCTCAGGCGCGCGGCGCTGTGGGAGGAAGTCAAGGAGAAGCTCGATGTGAGCGGCCTCAGCCTCTCCGGCGGGCAGCAGCAGAGACTGTGCATCGCCCGCACCGTCGCCATCAAGCCGGAGGTGATCCTGCTCGACGAGCCCTGCTCGGCGCTCGACCCGATCTCGACCGCCAAGATCGAGGAGCTGATCGACGTCTTGAAACAGGACTACACGATCGCCATCGTTACCCACAACATGCAACAGGCGGCGCGCACCTCCGACTACACGGCCTTCATGTATCTCGGCGAGCTTGTCGAGTACGACGACACCACCAAGATTTTCACCAATCCCAAGCAGCAGCGCACGCAGGACTACATCACCGGCCGGTTCGGCTAGGCCCGCCGCGCGCCAAGGAGACGGATCGCATGGACAAGCAGCACGAACACATTGTCAGGTCTTATGAGGAGGAGCTTTCCCTCCTCAACAATAAGATCGCGAAGATGGGCGGCCTCGCCGAGCAAGTGCTCGGCCAGTCGATCGAGGCGCTCGAGCGCCGCGACCCCGAGCTCGCCGCCGCCACCATCCAGGAGGACGAGGCGATCGACGCGCTCGAGCGGGAGATCGAGGAGCAGGCCGTGGTGATGATCGCCCGGCGCCAGCCCATGGCCTACGACCTCCGCCAGATCATGGCGGCGCTGCGCATCGCCAACGACCTCGAGCGCATCGGCGACCTCGGCAAGAACATCGCCAAGCGCGCCGTGGCCGTGGTCAGCGAGCAGCAGCCCAAGCAGCTGATGCTCGGCCTCAAGCATATGGGCGAGCTCGCCCTTGGCCAACTGAAGGAGGTGCTCGACGCCTTCATCGAGCGCGACGCCGACCGCGCGCTCAAGGTCTGGTACAAGGACGAGGAGATCGACGCGATGTACAACTCGCTGTTCCGCGAGCTCCTGACCTACATGATGGAGGACCCGCGCAATATCGGCCTCTGCACCCATCTTCTGTTCGGCGCCAAGAACATCGAGCGCATCGGCGACCACGCCACCAATATCGCCGAGAACGTCTATTACCTGGTGCATGGCACCGCCATCACCGACCAGCGCCCCAAGGGCGATACCACGAGCTCGACACCGGTCGCGCTGAAGCGGTCGGCGGGCTAGCCCATGCTTGAGACGAACGCCATGAACCCAGGAGCCAAGGTCTTGGTCGTCGAGGACGAGGAGCCGCTGGCGCTTCTGCTTCGCTACAACCTCGAAGCCGAGGGCTACGCGGTCGACGTGGTGCATCGCGGCGACGAGGCCGAGGTGGCCATTGCCGAGGGCTCACCCGATTTGATCGTGCTCGACTGGATGCTGCCCGGCCTGTCGGGGCTCGAGCTTTGCCGGCGCCTGCGCACCGGCAAGGATAGCCGCCACATCCCGATCATCCTGCTGACGGCGCGGAGCGAGGAGAGCGACCGCATCAGGGGGCTCACCACCGGCGCCGATGATTACGTGGTCAAGCCGTTCTCTCTGCCGGAGCTGATGGCGCGGGTGCGCGCCATCCTGCGCCGCACCAACCCCGAGCGCATCGCCTCCGTCCTCAGTGTCGGCGACATCGAGCTCGACCGCGAGTCGCATCGCGTGACGCGGAACGGCCGCCAGGTGCATCTCGGCCCGACCGAGTTCCGCCTGCTCGAGTTCCTCATGCAGAGCCCCGGCCGCGTGTTCAGCCGGGCGCAGCTGCTCGACGGCGTGTGGGGCCGCAACGTCTATGTCGATGAGCGCACCGTCGATGTGCATATCGGCCGCCTGCGCAAGGCGATGATGCGCGGCAACGAGCACGATCCGGTGCGCACCGTGCGCGGCGCCGGCTACGCCTTCTCCGACAAGCTCGAAGAACCCGCTTAGCCAAAAGAAAAGAGGCGCCGGACGGGGCGCCTCTCGTCGTTCGCTCTTGCCCAGCGCCTAGCCGATGGCGAAGCGCTTCTCGCGCCGGCGCATCTGCACCGGCTGATAGGCCATGCGCGCATGGTGCTCGCAATAGGGCGCGTTTCCGCATTTCTTGCGGCCGCAGAAATGAAACTCAGGTTCGCCGGGATCGCCGATCGGCCAGCGGCACATCGTTTCCTTCAGCGTGAGGATGCTCGCCCGCTCGGCGAGCGGAATGACGAGCTCCTGGATCGGTGTGAGCATCGGCTCGACCTCGGTCTCGAATTGCGGCTTGAGAGCCACGTTGCCGCGCGTTCCGAACATCAGCGACGGCGCGCGATTGGCTCGTGGCACATGGGTGCGCCGCGGCCGCGGGCTCGACGAGCGCGAGCTGGTCGCCCGCCCCGAGAGCCCAAGTCGATGCACCTTGCCGATCACCGCGTTGCGAGTCACTCCGCCAAGACGACCCGCAATCTGGCTTGCGCTTAAACCTTCAGCCCAGAGTTTCTTAAGCAGTTCAACCCTCTCATCGGTCCAACCCATGGTTTGGCCTCCTCGTTTGAACTCAGAATCCCCCCGTCCCGCTAGAGACGGCGCTTTCAACACTCGGAGTTACTGGGTGAGAATGACCGCCCGGGCGCAACGCAGCACCCACGAAATCTGGTAGCCGAGCGGTTATTACGCTACTATATCCGGAAAAACCCGGCAAGCGTCCGCCACGCTTGTGACTCCGTTTTCCACCGGAACAAGGGGATTCTGCCACTTCTCCTGCAAGAACACAAACGTGACAGTTGATAGAAGCGTGGAGAAGCGTGGGATAAGCCCGTGTGGGCGCCGATTGACAGGCCAAAGCGCGAGACCTAATGCTCTGAGTTTCCTTGCTGCCGCCCACCCGGCGGCAATTTTGTTTCAGGGACACTCAACTTTCATGTCGGCCCTCCTTCCGACCTATGCCCGCAGCGAGCTCAGCTTCGCGCGGGGAGAAGGCGCCTTTCTCTACACGGCGTCGGGCGACCGCTACCTCGACTTCGCCAGCGGGGTCGCTGTCACCGCGCTCGGCCACGCGCATCCGCATCTGATCGCGGCTCTGACCGGCCAGGCGAACAAGCTTTGGCACGTCTCGAATTTGTATCGCATCCCCGAGCAGGAGCGTCTCGCCGAGCGACTTTGCGCGGCGACCTTCGCCGATCGGGTGTTCTTCGCCAATTCCGGCGCCGAGGCCGTCGAATGCTCGATCAAGGCCGCGCGCCGCTATCATTTCAAGAACGGCGCGCCCGAGCGCTATCGCCTGATCACCTTCGAGGGCGCCTTTCATGGGCGGACCCTCGCCACCATCGCCGCAGGCGGTCAAGCCAAGCATCTCGAAGGCTTCGGCCCTCCGGTCGAGGGCTTCGACAAGGTCGCGGCGCTCGATATCGAGGCGGTCGAGGCGGCGATTACCGATGAGACCGCCGGGATACTCATCGAGCCGATCATGGGCGAGGGCGGCATGCGCGAGGTCTCCTGGCGCTTCCTCCAGGATCTGCGCGCGCTCGCCGACGAGAAGGGCATTCTGCTGCTGCTCGATGAGGTGCAGACCGGGATGGGCCGCACCGGACGTCTCTATGCCCATGAATGGGCCGGCATCGAGCCTGACATTCTCGCCACGGCCAAAGGGCTCGGCGGCGGCTTTCCGGTCGGCGCCTGCCTCACCACCGAGGCGGTCGGGGTGGCCATGACCGCCGGCAGCCACGGCTCGACCTTCGGCGGCAATCCGCTCGCCATGGCCGTCGGCAACGCCGTGCTCGACGTCGTGCTCGAGGACGGCTTCCTCGACCGCGTCGCGCAGATGGGGCTCAGGCTGAAGCAGAGCCTCGCCGCGCTGAAGGACGAGCATGGCGACATCATCGAGGAGGTGCGCGGCCAGGGGCTGATGCTCGGGCTGAAATGCAAGGTGCCGAACCAGGCACTGCTTGAGGCTCTGCGCGCCGAGAAGATGCTCACCGTGCAGGCCGGCGACAATGTCGTGCGCCTGCTGCCGCCGCTGATCATCGGCGAGGCCGAGATCGAGCTTGCCGCCACGAAGCTCGATGCCGCCTGCGCCGCAATGGCCAAGGCCTCGGCTCCGGCCTGACTTAAGTCAAAGACCAAATCCATGCCGCCCAAGCACTTCCTCGACATCGACGCATTGGACGCCAAGACCTTGCGCGCGATCCTCGATCAGGCCGCCGCCATCAAGCGCAAGCGGATCAAGGGGAAGCCGCCGAAGGAGCTTGGCGTCGGCGAGGGCGCCGTGCTCGCCATGATCTTCGAGAAGCCCTCGACCAGGACGCGCGTCTCCTTCGAGGTCGCCATGCATGAGCTCGGCGGCAGCTCGATCGTGCTCGACCCGCAGGATATGCAGCTTGGCCGCGGCGAGACCGTGGCCGATACCGCGCGCGTGCTGTCGCGCTATGTCGATGCGATCATGCTCCGCACCGGGCCGCAGGAAACTCTGACCGAGCTCGCCGCCCACGCGAGCGTGCCGGTGATCAACGGCCTCACCTGCCGCTCCCATCCCTGCCAGGTCATGGCCGACGTCATGACTTTCGAGGAGCTGAAGGGCCCGATCAAAGGCCGCACAATTGCCTGGATCGGGGACGCCAATAATGTTGCGACCTCGTGGGTGCACGCCGCGGCGCGGTTCGGCTTCAGGCTCAATATCGCCGCGCCCAAGGATTTCGCGCCGTCGCCCGAGCTGCTCGCTTGGGCGAAACAGCAGCGCGCGGAGATCGAGGTGAGCGCTGACAAGCTCGAGGCCGCGCGAGGCGCCGATTGCGTGGTGACTGACGTTTGGGTGTCGATGGGCGACAATGACGCTAATAGGCGGAACGCCGCGCTCCGTCCCTTCCAGGTCGACGGCGCGGTGATGGGCAAAGCTGGCAAGGATGCGATCTTCATGCATTGCCTCCCCGCCCATCGCGGCGATGAGGTGACGGCCGAGGTGATCGACGGGCCGCAATCGGCGGTGTGGGACGAGGCCGAGAACCGCCTGCATGTGCAGAAGGCGATCATCGCCTGGTGCCTCGGCGCCAAGATGCCGAGCGCAAAGTCGCGTAAGGCCAAGTCGTACAAGAAGACCAAGCCGCGCAGGGCCACGCGATGACCGAGCAATCGCGCGAGCCGCAGGTCGAGCTCAGCATCCCGAGCGACGATTTGATCCTGCCGTTCCAGGCCGACCAGGCCGAAGTGTTCGGACGTCTGGTCAAGCTCGGGCCCACGGTCGATACGATCCTGTCGCGCCACGATTATCCGGAAGCGGTGTCACGGCTCTTGGGCGAAGCCGTGGCGCTCACCGCGCTGCTCGGCGCTTCGCTCAAATCCGAAGGCAAGTTCATTCTCCAGGCATCGACCGACGGACCGGTCGACCTCCTCGTCGCCGATTATCAGGTGCCGGGCGGCTTGCGCGGCTATGCGCGCTTCTCGCCCGAGAGGCTGGCCGAGCTTCCTCCCGACGGGCGTCTTCTCGGCGAGGGCCATCTCGCCATGACCATCGACCGCGGCGTCGAGACCGAGCGCTATCAGGGCGTGGTGCCGCTCGAAGGCGAGAGCCTGACCGAGGCTGCCGATACCTATTTCCGCCAATCCGAGCAGCTGCCGACCTTCATCAGGCTTGCCGTGGCGCGGCATTATCGCGCCGACAAGGCGGCCGGCCGGCCCTGGACCTGGCGAGCCGGTGGCCTGCTGGTGCAGAAGCTGACGCGCGAGGGCGGCCGTGCCAGCACGCGCGAGGCGGCCTTCGAGGAAGAGGACTGGACGCGCGCCCGCGCGCTCGCCGAGACGGTCGAGGACCATGAGCTGCTCGACCCGATGCTGCCGGCAGACCGGCTGATCTATCGCCTATTCCACGAGGAGCAGGTGCGCGGCTACCGCGCCATCCCGCTCGAGACCTATTGCAGCTGCTCGCGCGCCCGCGTTGAGGATCTGCTCAAGCGCTTCTCGGCGGAGGATCTGGCCGACATGGTGGTCGACGGCGAGGTGTGGGTGACGTGCGAGTTCTGCAACAGCCGCTACAGCTTCGACCCCGCCGCCTTCGCCGACGCTTGAGGGCCGCTACGCGCTCAGCTCTTGCGCGAGGCCGTCGAGGAAGGCAAGGCAGGCCTCGAGCTGCTCAAGGCTCACATATTCGTCGGCGGCATGCGCCTGGGCGATGTCGCCCGGTCCGCAGATCACGGCGGGACAGCCGGCGAGCTCGAACAGCCCGGCCTCGGTGGTGTAGGACACGGCCCGCGTCTCGGTCTCGCCGGTGAGCTTCAGCGCGAGCGCCACGGCTTCCGACGCGCTCCCCGCGACGAAGGCCGGCACGAAATTCAGGCTCTCGGTCTCGACCCCGGCCTCGTCCGTCACCTGCTTCATGCGCGGCAGCAACGCCTCCTCGGCGAAGCGCGTGAGGTCGCGCGGCACCACGGCAGGAGTGGCTGAGGGCAGGCTCCGCACCTGCCAGTGGAACGCGCAGGTCTTGGGCACGATATTCGCCGCCGTCCCGCCTTTGATGGTGCCGACGCTGACGGTCGAGAATGGCGGCTCGAAGCGGGGATCGTTCTCCGTCTGGGCGATACCGGCGCCGATCCGGTCAAGCTCACCAATCAGCGCCGCCGCCGCCGAGATGGCGTTGACGCCGAGCGCGGGCAGGCTCGAATGCGCCTCGCGGCCATGCACGGTCGTGCGGTAGGCGTCGATCCGCTTATGCGCGTCGATCACCGCCATGCTGGTCGGCTCGCCGACAATGATCGCGCGCGGACGCGGCAAATCCTTGCCGAGACGGGCGATCAGCGGCCTCACGCCGGTGCAGCCGACCTCCTCGTCATAGGAGACGATGAGATGCACCGGCTCCTTCAGCGCGCGGGCTTTGAACAGCGGCACCGAGGCGAGCACGCAGGCGATGAAGCCTTTCATGTCGCAGCTGCCTCTGGCATAGAGCTTGCCGCCGCGCTCCGTCAGCGTGAACGGATCTGACGTCCAGCGCTGGCCCTCGACCGGCACGCAGTCGCTATGGCCCGAGAGCCCGACGCCGCCTCCACCCTCGCCGCCGAGGGTGGCGAACAGATCGGCCTTGGTGCCGTCGGGCGAGGCGACGCGCGTCGCGGCGATGCCGTGGCCCCTGAGCACGCTCTCGACGAAGCCGATCAGCTCGAGATTCGACTTGGCGCTGGTCGTGTCGAAGCCGACAAGCGCTGTCAGCAGCTCCGTCGCTGTTTCCAAAGAGGCTGCCAAGGGAACTCCGTGTCCGGTTATGAGCTAAGAGGCGTGGGTGCCGAAGCGCTCGGCTGATCTTGCTTTGGCCTTCATCGCCTCGGCCTCGCGGTCGCGCGGCGGCGCATCGGTGACGAGGGAGTCGATCAGCTCGCGCGCCGCGCGCGCAACCTTGTCGACGGCGCGGTCGAAGGCGGCCGCGTTAGCCTTCGACGGCCGCGTGCAGCCCGACAGCTTGCGCACGAATTGCAGCGATGACAGATGGATCTCCTCGTCGGTCGCCGGCGGGTTGAAATTATGCAGCATCTTGATGTTTCGGCACATGATCGCCCTCGCTGGAACGGCCATCGATCGCGAAAAGGGTGGCACACGGGTCGGGCAGCGACAAGGCGAGGCTCACTTGGTTGCGGCCAGCGCCTGGCCGAGATCGGCCTTCAAGTCCTCGACGTCCTCGAGCCCGATCGACAGGCGGAGGCTGGTGTCGAAGATGCCGAGCTCAGCGCGCACCTCTGGCGTCAGCCGCTGATGCGTCGTCGTCGCGGGATGGGTGATCAGGCTCTTGGCGTCGCCGAGATTGTTGCTGATCTTGAAGATCTGGAGCGCGTTGGTGAAACGGAACGCTGCCTCCTTGCCGCCCTTGACCTCGAAGGCGACCATCGGGCCGCCGCCCGCCATCTGCCTCTTGGCGAGAGCGGCCTGCGGGTGATCGGCGCGGCCGGGATAATAGACGCGCGCCACCTCCTGCCGCTCGGCAAGGAAATCGGCGATCGCCGCCGCCGACGCGCATTGGCGGTCGACGCGCACCGTGAGCGTCTCGAGCCCCTTCAGTAGCACCCAGGCATTGAACGGGCTGAGCGAGGGGCCCGTGTGCTTCAGGTAATTATGCAGCTTCTCCTCGATGAACTCCTTCGGCCCGAGCACGACGCCGCCAAGGCAACGCCCCTGGCCGTCGATATGCTTGGTCGCCGAATAGACCACGATGTCGGCGCCGAGCTGCATCGGCCGCTGCAGCAGCGGCGTGGCGAACACATTGTCCACCACCACCAGCGCGCCGGCCTTCTTGGCGATCGCCGACACGCCGGCGATGTCGACCAGCTCGAGCACCGGGTTTGTCGGCGTCTCGAAGAAGAACACGCGCGTGTTCGGCCTGACTGCCTTCTGCCACGCGTCGAGATCGCGCCCATCGACCAGGGTCGTCTGGATGCCGTAGCGCGGCAAGAGGTCCTCGACGATGTAGCGGCAGCTGCCGAACAGCGCCCGCGCCGAGACCACGTGGTCGCCGGTCTTCAGGTGACAGAGCAGGGAGGATGAGACGGCGGCCATGCCGCTCGATGTGCAGCGCGCGGCCGGCGCCCCTTCGAGCGCGCACATGCGCCCTTCGAGCATGGATACGGTCGGGTTGGCGTAGCGGCTATAGACATAGCCTTCCTCGTCGCCCTTGAAGCGCGCTTCGGCCTGCTCGGCGCTCTGATAGACGTAGCCCGAGTTGAGGAAGATGGCTTCCGAGGTCTCGCCGAACTGGCTGCGCAGCGTGCCCTCATGCACGAGCCGCGTTGCCGGGCGCCAGGCGCTCTTATCGTCTTTTGCTGCCCCCATGGGCGTCACTCCTTTGACTGGAGCCGAGGCCCGGGCACAAAAAACCCGCTCCTTGGCTTGAGCCAAAAGACCGGGATCGGCAGATAATCGCCTCGCACGGCCTTTTAGCAAGTTGTTTAACGTGGCTGCAAGCCGGCCGGCCAAATCACCACGAGGGCCATTCATCGCGCTTCTCGGGGCCTTTCGTCAAGTC